>CAWENW010000004.1:0-688051 GCA_963810535.1 uncultured Chloroflexia bacterium | reverse complement strand
ACGGAAAAAAAACTACAATTGTTCAGGCCTGGGCAGCCGTATTCGGACTGGTCTGGCTGACCACCGCCGCCTCGCCGGTGATTTCCTTCGGATGTACCACTAGGACAGCGCATGATGCATGAGTAGTCACCTTGGTTGAGACCGATCCAAGTAGGAAGCGCTGCATTGCGTTCAGCCCCCGGCTTCCCAGCACAATAAGATCGGCATGGTGGATCTCGGCCAAACCGAGGATCTGGTCAGCGGGATCGCCAACAACCAGATGCGTGGTTATTGTAGGACCTACGTCTGCGGATCGTAGCTCTTCAGCGCAAGAATCCAGCATACGGGTACAGGCTGCCCGCTCCTCCGGCATATCGTACACTTCTTCGGGAGCGGCCCCGCCTTTGCTGTACAGGATATGCAACGGTATGACGTGCAACAAGGTTATAGACGCCGGTCTACCGGCAAGCAATTCACGGGCAAAAGTCACGGTCCGTTCCATGCTCGGTGATCCATCGACAGCGATAACGACGCTCAACATTTTACTCCTCCATTTCCACTGGTATGCAACTACTCGGAATAGCTGGGAATATTGCCGCATTGGCTTTAGGTGAAGTGGAGCACTCTGCGGTCACGGATACGTCACAGCAGGCTTTGAATGTGACACAAAGCGATCACACACTCCATCGAGTGTGGCATGGGGCGCCAGCAGCCTGCAACCAGTCCGGAGCTCTTGCGTATCCACAGTGATTGTGGCCCAAGGAAGTCCTCGACAATTCGGGAAGGCTAATGTTGTCACACGAAGATGTTATTATGTGGGACACCACATCGTAAGCGAGCAAATGTGGACGTGCCCTTACTCTAGGTCTCGCGGAGCGCTCTTATGAATACAGCATTTCCCCCTCATTCCAGCCATGAGCCTCTGCCCCTCCGGGTCACCAGGCCGGAAGAGGCAGAGAGTAATGCACCATGGCCAGGCCGGCACACCCGGAAGCCCAGGTTTAGTCTGGTGCGCTGGATCCAGGCGAATACCTTCGCGCCTAACTGGCTGCCAGAGCAGCTGCAGCACCCACTCATCGGCTATCTGGTGGCCGCGCTCATCCAACTGGCAGCAGCAAGTCTGACTTTGCTCGTTATCTCCTCGTTTCCCTCGCTGATGTTTCGTGGGATTCTCGCCGCGCTGGGTGTAGTCCTTATGGCGCTGGGGTGGGGGGCAGGGCCAAGCCTCCTTGCGACGCTGGTGAGCATACTCCTGCTCTATGTGGTTGCGATACCTCCCTATTTCTCTTGGAAGGTCGCGGACCTGGCCACTTACGTTTCCTTCATTATCTATCTGTTCGTGGGGATAAGTATTAGTCTGCTTGCCGGACGAAGCGAGCAGGCGCGCCGGAAGGTCGAGGAGGCAGCCAGGTTACTGACTCAGGCGGAGGCCAGCAGCCGCTTCGACGCACACCGCCTGCGCACGGTATTAGAGGTCCTGCCCTCGCCAGTTGTGATCACCAACCCAGCCGGCCAGCTGCTGGCCATGAACCAGGCCACCAAAACGCTGTGGGGTGATGACATCGCGCCAGGCACTGACCTGACTCAGCGCTCCTGGTATAACCAGGTCAGTGCCTGGCGCGCCGGCACTGACCTGGCGCTGCTCCCCGAAGAGTGGCCGCTGCTCCGTACTCTGAAAAGCGGCCAGGCGGTGCTCGACGAGGAGATCGAGATCGAGGCACGGGATGGGCAGCGCAAATTCATTCTCAACTCGGCAGCCCCCATTCACGATGAGAGCGGAGCCATGGCCGGCGCGGTCGCCAGCGCCGTGGATGTTTCGGGTCTGCGCCGGCTGGAGCATGAGGCAGCTGCGCATACTCAGGAGCTGGAAGCTATCTTCGAGGCAATCACCGATGGCATTACCGTGCTCGACGCCAAAGGGGGGCTCGTGCGAACCAACCAGGCGTTTCGCGCCATGTCTGGAGTGGATCGCCATCCAGAATCACAGTCACTCCCCATGGATCAGCGTTTGGGAGCCTTGGCTATGCGTGATGAGCAGGGGAAGCCTCTGGGGGTGGAGATGTGGCCAGCCACCCGGATGCTCCGCGGTGAGACCCTGACAGGAGTCGATGTCCTCATGAACAACCTGGACGGGCGCGAGGCAGTCGTCAATCTGGGTGGCGCGCCTATCCGTGACCGGTATGGCCAAGTGAGTGGCTGTGTTGGTGTGTTTCGCGACATGACCGCTCGGCGACACCTGGAGCAACGTACCCGCGAGACGCTTGGCGCGCTGGTGGCGATGGCAGAAGCGATGGCGCAGGTCCGTCTGGCTACATCCAACGTGGGGGAGGCGGGTCAAGCACCGTCGCGGATCGATACCGATGCCGCCCTGCCACTCGTGGCAAGGCGGTTAGCGCAGTTGACCCGCAGCGTCCTGGGGTGCCGGCGCGTCAGTATCGTCCAGCTAGATTCCGCAACTGGGCGACTGGATCCCGTGACTGAAGTTGGCCTGGATCCCGAACTGGAGCAGCAATGGTGGGCCAGCTGGTCCTCGGCACAATGTCTTGAGGAGCGGGTTGGCGCCACGATAGCCGCCGCATTACGCGCAGGTAAACCAGCGATTCTGGACACCAAACATCTGCCGGAGCGCTTCTGGTACACACTCTTCCAGGCACAGACTGGCCGTCTAGTGCCGATGCAGTTGGGTGAGGAGCTGGTGGGGGTCCTCATGGTGGATTATTGTGAGCCAGACCATGACTATTCCAGCGAGCAAGACAACATGCTGACTGGGACACTCGCCCGGCTTGGTGCTCTGGTGCTCGAACGAGACCGGTTGCTACATTGCTGGGCCGAGGCGCGGGCCAATGAGTTAGCGCTCGGTGAAACCAAAGCCCGGATGGACACCTTTCTGGGTATTGCCAGCCATGAACTCAGGACCCCCCTTACCTCTCTCAAGCTGAGCCTCCAATTGTCCGAGCGCCGCCTCAGCAAGCTCATCCGAGGCAAATATGGAACGGGTGCCGAACTCAACGCCGCATTGGGGCCGCTCAACCACACTGAATATCAGATGAAGCGGTTGGAGCTGCTAGTCAATGACCTGGTGGATGTCTCACGTATCCAGGCGGGCAAACTGGAGCTGCGCCAGGATCATGCTGAACTGGTGGCGATTGTCCACGAGGCGGTTGGGGAACAGCGGCAGGCAGCACCGGATCGCAGGATCCGCCTCCGGTGCCCGGCTGATCTGCCAGTGCCGGTGTATGCCGACGCTGGACGGGTCGAGCAGGTGGTGACCAATTACTTGACGAACGCGCTGAAATACTCTCCACCCGATTGCCAGATTGAGGTGGGAGTGGAGATGGAGCAGGAGAAGGCACGGGTCTGGGTAAGTGACCAAGGGCCGGGACTGCCTATGGAGGAACAGGAGCGGGTCTGGGAGCGCTTCCACCGGGCCAAAGGAATTGAGGTGCAAAGCGGCACCGGAGTTGGACTCGGACTGGGGCTATACATTTGCAGAATGATTATTGAACGCCACCATGGGCAGGTCGGCCTCCAGAGTACCCCTGGCAAGGGATCCACCTTCTGGTTTACCTTGCCCTTGAGCAGCCTTGCAGATAGGGACCTATAGGCGAGGATTCACACAGGCGCCCTTGACGGCTCCTAACACCAATAACCGCCATTTCCTTTACAACCGCCGTCGAATACAGCTACAATCCGCAACAAGTTGACCGATCTAATGTGATCATCTTGGGCTGATGCGAGACCCATCGCTCCCCGCAGAGCTGTTGGCCGCCGCTGACTGGGGTACACGCATCTCGAACCAGCCCATCCGGACACCGGCAGGAGCACCGCTGATGAACATCGAAAGCAACCTGCAGCAAGAAGCGGAGCAGTCGCGCGAGCTGACCGACCCGTTAGGCGAGGGCGTCTCGGTGCCCGAGCACCTGCGTCACTGGGCGCAGACGGTCCCTGACCAGGTTGCGATCAACTTCAGTGCCGCCAAGGCGGTCGAGTTGGTGGGTAGCGTGTCGTGATAGCGCTGCCGAAAAAGATTCTTGTGGCGAACCGCGGCGAGATCGCCATCCGGATCTTCCGGGCCGCGCTGTCACTCGGCATTGCGACGGTCGGGGTTCGCTCGGAAGACGATGTCGGCGCACTGCACGTTCGCCGGTGCGACGAGGTCGCGGTCCTAGCTGGTGTCGGGCCAGCGGCATACCTCGACGTCAAGAGCGTCGTCGCTGCCGCCGTCAGCACCGGTGCGGACGCCATCCATCCGGGCTATGGCTTCCTGTCCGAGAGCGCCAGCCTCGCCCGCGCCTGCACGGATGCTGGGATCACGCTCGTGGGGCCGGACGCCGATGTGTTGGAGACCTTCGGCGACAAGGGACAGGCCCGGGCACTCGCGCTGAGAGAGCAGGTACCGGTTGTGCCGGGCACCCAGGGCGCGACGACTTTAAACGAGATGGTGGAGTTCATGCAGGCCCAGGCGGGTCCGGACGGCACACCTCCCGTTGTCATGGTGAAGGCAATCTCCGGCGGTGGCGGCCGAGGGGTGCGGGCGGTCCGCGACCCCGGTCAACTCAAGCGCGCGTTCGAAGAGTGCCGTGCCGAAGCGATCGGCGCCTTCGGCGGTGGCGACCTCTACATCGAGCTCATGCTGGTCGGTGCCCGCCACGTCGAGGTCCAGGTGGTCGGTGACGGCACCGGCGCCATCACCCATCTGTGGGATCGCGACTGTAGCGTGCAACGCAGCCATCAGAAGCTCATCGAGATCGCTCCGAGCTCAGTCCTTCCCGAGCCTGCACGGGCGGACCTGCTGGCCGCCGCTGTGCGGCTCACGTCGGCCGTGCGGCTGCGTGGCGTGGCCACCGTCGAATTCCTCGCCACGACCGCCAGCGAGTTCTTCTTCCTCGAGGTTAATCCGCGCCTACAGGTCGAGCACACGGTCACCGAAGAGGTCCTCGGCGTCGACCTCGTCGCCACCCAGCTGCGCCTCGCCGGCGGCGCCACGCTGGCCGAGCTCGCCCTGACTCAGGACGCCATCCCGATACCGTCCGGCTCGGCGATCCAGGTGCGGGTGAACGCGGAGCAGGTCCGCACAGACGGCACCGTCGTGCCTAGCAGCGGCACCGTGCGCGCGTTCATGCCGGCGACCGGCCCTGGCGTACGCGTCGATACTGCCGCCCACTCCGGGCTTCCTCTCAATCCGCGCTTCGACACCCTTCTCGCTAAAGTCGTCGTGCATGACCGCAGTGGGTTCGGCGGCGCTCGCCGGCTGGCCCAGCGCGCCCTCGCCGAGACCACCATCGACGGCGTCGCGACAAACCTGGCCTTTCAGCGCGCAATCCTCGAGAGCGAGGACTTTGCCGCCGGCCGATGCGACACTGGTTGGGTTGAGCGGCACATGGCAACTCTCGTCGAGCGCGCGGGCAAGATCGGACTCCACGCTGCCGCGGACGAGTCGAGCGCCACCCCGGTGGAAGAGACCGCATCGGTCGAGGTCGTCGAGGTCGTCGAAGCCGTCGAGGTCGAGCAAGCGGGCACGATCCGCTCCGGCATGTCCGGCGTCGTTGCCTCCGTCGACGTCGAGGCCGGCCAGTTGATCCAGGCTGGCGCCGTGCTCGTCGTCGTCGAGGCCATGAAGATGCAGCATCCACTACTCGCTGCGCGGGCCGGCCGCGTCGAGGCCGTCCGGGTCAGAGTCGGTGAGGTCGTCAACGACGGTCAGGTGCTCGCGCTGGTGACCGTCGCCGGCGACGCCGAAGCGTCGCCGGGTGGCACGGAGGAGACCGACCCAGACCACATCCGGCCTGACCTGCAAAAGATCTTCGACCGGCGTGCCAAGCTGCACGACGAGGCTCGGCCCGATGCCGTCGCCAAGCGGCACCAGCTCGGTATGCGCACCGCGCGGGAGAATGTCAACGACCTAGTCGACGGCGGTCTGAACGTCGAGTATGGTGGCTTCGCGGTTGCCGCGCAGCGAAACCGCCGCGGACTGGCCGACCTTGAGGCGCGCACGCCCGCCGATGGTATCATTGCCGGCATCGGCCTGGTCAACGGCACCCTATTCCCGGCCGAACAGTCGACCTGCGCGGTGTTCGCTTACGACTACACGGTCCTGGCCGGTACCCAGGGTTACTGGAGCCACAGGAAGACCGACCGGCTGCTCGAGGTCGCCTACCGGCGGCAGCTGCCGGTCATCCTGTTTGCCGAAGGCGGTGGCGGCCGGCCCGGCGACACGGACATACCGGTCGTGGCCGGCTTGCACTACTCTACCTTCGTCAAGATGGGCACGCTGAGCGGCAGGGTGCCTACCGTCGGCATCGCCAACGGACGCTGCTTCGCCGGCAACGCCGCCCTCCTTGGTATCTGCGACCTGGTCATCGCGACCGAAGCCTCGAACATTGGCATGGGTGGTCCCGCGATGATCGAGGGCGGCGGGCTCGGCGTCTTCACTCCCGAGCAGATCGGGCCGATCTCCGTCCAGCGCCGCAATGGTGTCGTCGACATCGTCGTAGGCGACGAGGCCGAGGCTGTCTCGGTTGCCAAGAAGTATCTGAGCTACTTCCAGGGAGCGCTGCCGATCTACGAGGCGGCTGACCAGCGGCGCTTGCGGCACGTGATCCCGGAGAATCGTAAGCGCGTCTACGACGTCCGCAGCGTGCTCACCACGCTGTTCGACGTCGACTCTGTCCTCGAGTTGCGCCGCGAATTCGGAGCCAGTCTGATAACCGCGTTGGCCAGGCTGCAGGGGCAACCGGTCGGCGTCATCGCCAATAACCCTGCCCACCTCGGCGGCGCCATGGACGCCGATGGCGCCGATAAGGCAGCCCGGTTTCTGCAGCTGTGCGATGCATACGCTCTGCCGGTAGTCTCGCTCTGTGACACGCCAGGATTCATGGTCGGGCCGGACTCGGAGAGGAATGCGGCGGTACGGCACTTCCCGCGGCTGTTCGTGCTCGGCGGGCACATGACGGTGCCTATTGTTGCGGTTGTGCTGCGCAAGGCATACGGGCTCGGTGCGCTCGCAATGGCAGCCGGCAGCTTTCACAACACGTTGGCGACCCTTGCCTGGCCCACCGGCGAGTTCGGCGGCATGGGTCTGGAGGGCGCGGTCCGCCTCTCCATGAAGGACGTTCTCGCGGCCATCGAGGATCCGGTGGAGCGCCAGCAGACCTTCGACAACATGGTCGCGAGCGCCTACGAAATGGGCAATCCGATCAACACTGCAGCGACGCTAGAGATCGACGAGGTCATCGACCCGGCCACCACTCGTTCAGCGCTCGCCGCTGTGTTGCTCGCGCGCCCCGCGCCGGCGCGCGACGGCTGGATGAATAGCCGTCGCAGCGTCGGCGTGGACACCTGGTGACGGCGGGCGCAGAATGTGGTGTGATTGGACTGGCTGGCCAACGTATGGCAATTGGACTCAAACCAGCAGACAGCACGACACAGATCATGGGGATTGGAGCTGGATGATCGTTGGTTTGTGGAGGAAACTTTGGTCACTTCCGATGACCAGCACATCTGGAAACAGACCATGGGTGACCACAAGGGCAAGATGGGACGCGTCTGTCGGCACGTCGAAGACGACGGTACGGGTAAATGAGCCACCTGGAGCAAGCTCACTGTCCAACGGCTGCCCCCTTGGTGGCGCTCACCTCTCAACGAAGATGCCTTGTCGAGAGATTATCGCTCGCGCCCTGTCGACGTGCTCAGCCCCACAGCCTCGAGAATAAGGGCCGTTAACGCGGCCTGATCTACTGTGTCACTTTCATGAAAGTCAATGGCACGAACCGTGTTGCTATCTAGGCGCGTATTAAAGAGCTTCTTTGGATCTTTCATCTGAGCGCCTTTGGGGAATGTCAATCTCACGGCATTCTTGAGCGTATCAGCTACGCATATGATTCCATCATGAGACCAAACGGGGACTCCCTCTGGTTTCGAAGGTTTTTTCCACTTCACTTCTTCGACCACGGCAGGGTCGGCTTCCTTGATTAACGCGCGAAGTTGTGAGAGCTTCTCGCCCCGCCAGTCGCCCGATTTCTTGATTATGTCGTCTATCTGCTGAGAAATAGACTTGTCGTGCGGTGAAGAACTGGCTCTCTCATTCATATTCACCTTACCACCCTCGTCGCCTTCTTGTCTTCATTACACGTTATTCAGACGTGACTCCACCACCCTTGAAAATCCAGTGAATGCCATATTTATCAGAGAGCTGTCCATAGGTGCCAAACGGCATATCATGGAGTTCTTGGAACCTATCTTTTTGTGCACCTTCGGCAAGTTTGTCAAACACTACTTTCAGTTCATCATACCCTTCGCCGAGGACAAAGATAGCAAAAGTGTCTCCGTGCACTGGTTCATAAGCAGGAGAAGCCATCCAGTCTGCGGCTGATATCTCAATATCGCCACTCTTGAGATGGGCGTTAATAAGCCTGTTGTACTTCTCTGGCGGAAACTGGTCTTTCATTGGAGTATCGCCGAGCTTGGTAAGCGTTAGCTCACCACCAAGACATTGGTGATAAAAGGTCATCGCTTTGGCACAGTTACCATCAAATAACAAGAACGGGGTACTACGTAGCATCGGTCCCGATCTCCTTTGTGTTCCAGCTCTTCCCATGCTATTGGAGGGTCCTGTGGCGCACCCCAGGAGGGCGCTTGACCACGTTTAGCCCCCGGCCGCCTGTGGCAGCACCGTCTCTGCCAGCGCCTTCAACCCGTCGAGATCGTCGAGATCGAGCCACTGCAGCATCAGCTCTTGAACCCCAGCGGCTTCGTAGTCGCGGATGCGAGCGACCACTGTCTCGGGTGTGCCAACAATAGCGCTGCCTGCCGCATGGAGCGCCTCAATGACCTCGTCTAGCGACTTTCCGGCGAACTCAGGGCGCTGGCGCCTCGACGCCAGGCGCTGCTCCAACTCGTCGCGGGTGCGAGCAAAGATCATTGTCAACATCAGCGAGCGCTGCACGTCACCAGGCTGCCTCCCGGACGCACGCAGCAGCTCATCCAACCGCACACTACGCTCATGGAATGCCTCAGGCGTGATGAAGGCAGCGTTCCAGCAGGCGGCGTAGCGTGCGGCTAGCGGCAATGTGCGGGTCATGCCGTTGCCGCCGATGAGAATAGGTGGCCCGCCCGGCCGCGCGGGCCGTGGCAGCAGGGTGGCGCCGCGCAGATGGTAGAACTGTCCCTCGTAGGTGACTGGCTCATCGCTGCGCAGCAGGCGCGTGACTACCTCCAACCCCTCCTCCAGGCGGCGCATGCGATCTGGCAAGTCCAGCAGTGAGTAGCCGAACAGCGTATGCTCACGCTCCTCCCACCCGGCTCCAACTCCGAGGATCATGCGCCCGCCGCTCAGATCATCCAGCCCCGCCGCCTGACGAGCCAGCAGCGCCGGATCACGGAACGAGAACGGCGCCACCAGCGGGCCGAAGTGGATGTGCTGCGTGTGATCTGCCAAATAGGCCAGCGAGATCACCAGCTCCAGCGATTCCTTATCCGGGGGCCGCATATTGGTGAAGTGATCCGACCGAAACAACCCGCTGAAGCCTAGCCGCTCCACCTCCGCGACAAGCCCTTTCCAGCGTGGCCACGTCAGACCGTTCTGCCCCTCGATCATGATAGAAAGTGCAAGCATACGTGCGCCTCCTCGCGCCGAGTTATTTTGAGCTCACCGATTGCTCAGGAACATGATACGATAGCCCAGCACTACTGCACGCCATGCGCCAGTAGTGCTGGCGACCCACGTTAGGTTAAAGTCGTGGTACGACGACGAATGTCGGTGCCCTCTAGCTGGTTGGTGTGAACCAGCCGTGGTGGGATCTGCTTATTCACATACAACTCACGGCTGAAGGCAGCGCAGGAAAGGGCACCATCATGCTGAACAGGTCTCTGCGACATCAGTCGCTGTTGCTCGCCACGCTCATGCTCATCCTGGCTCTTGCAAGCTGCGCCCACGGAACGTCCAGCTCTCCGTCGCGTGGGTTCGTATCGGTCTCGATTGGCGATTCTACCCAGACCATTATGGTGAACAACCTCACCCGCACGTTCCATCTCTATCGTCCGGCCTCACTGATGAATCCGACATCGCTGGTTGTCATGCTTCACGGCGGATTTGGCAGCGGCGCGCAGGCGGAGAAGTCCTATCACTGGGATACTGAAGCCGACATCGGACATTTCCTCGTCGTCTACCCAGACGGGATCGATCGCGCCTGGAACACCGGCGGTGGATGTTGCGGCCAGCCGGCAAGCCAAAACATCGACGATGTTGGCTTCCTCACACAGATGGTGACCACGCTTGAGCATGAAGTGGCCATTGATCCCAACCGTGTCTTTGTGACCGGAATCAGCAATGGCGGCATCATGGCGTACACTCTGGCCTGTCAGACCGATGTCTTCGCCGCCATTGGTCCCGACTCGGCTACCCAGCTTGGCCCCTGCTCTAATCCAAAGCCGATCTCCGTGATTCATATCCACGGCACCGCCGACAAGAATATCCCCTACAACGGCGGCAACGGTGATGGCGTCGCGCACATCGACGGCCCCGCGGTTCCCGCACTCAACGCTACCTGGCGCGCCATCGATGCCTGTGGCGCGTCATCGATTACGAAAGCTGGAGTGGTTACCACATCGGTTGCCAGTTGCCCCGGTGGCCGAACGGTTGAGCTAATCACCATTGAGGGAGCTGGTCACCAATGGCCTGGCGGCGTCTCCGACCCGCTGGTGCAGCGCCTTCTTGGCACAGACCCTCCCTCGCAAGCGCTCAATGCCACACAGGTCATCTGGCAGTTCTTTAGCCAGCACGGTAAGTAGCGTGCTGGCCCTAACGTTAGGGCCTACCCCAGCGTGAAATAGAACACTGCCACCCCGTCATCTTCGACTGCCTCTCCCGCGGGTACGAAGCCGCACTTTTCGAGGACACGCCGCGATGCGGGATTGTGCTGGGCGACTGTAGCATGGAGCGGGCGCTCTGGCATCTCCGCCAGGAAGAGCGCGAGCGCCCGCGTGGCGATTCCCTGTCCCCAGTACGCCCAGCCGATCCGGTAGCCAACCTCGCGCATCTCCGGCTCGCCGAAGCAGGAGAGGTCGCCAACCACCTGCCCATCCAAAACGATAGCCTTATAGACGTTGCTCTCGTCGGCGCGAACCCTTGCTGCATGGGCCATGAATGCCTCGCGCTCTCGGCTGGGAACGGCAGCCATCGCCGATGACTCAGGCTCATGCTGGTATTCATAGAGGGCGTCTAGGTCGCCGTCCTCCACGTCGCGCAGTCGAATATCACCAGCCATGCACTCCTCCTCACATAGTTATTCGGACGGCAGACTCTGGCACATTATGACGTGCCGCAGGAGCTAATCATCAGCTGGATTGTCTGTGACGTTCCATGTGCCGAAATGATGAGAACAATTGAAGCAAGCAGCATTAATACGAAAGAAGATACCACTTCGACCCGCAAATAGGAGGCCCACCATAGCAGTTGGTGGGCCTCCTCGAGACAAACGATAATGCCAGGAAAATCTATGAACACCGCTTCCTGCGGCCAACCAGCATCCTTGCGCTCGATGGTGAGCGTCTCTGCTCACTCTGAACTCCACATCATATGGCTGCCCAGCATCGTGCCGCCATCATCAAGCATCATGCTCGCAAGTGATTTTCGCAAAACATGTGCCAATTCCTAGCGATTGCTATTTAGGGGGTAGAATCGAGTAGCCCTAACTTCACCAGCTTTTGAGCGAGTGTGTACACGCCGCTCTTATCGCCTTCTCGGCGGATACCCAGGAAGACAACATAGACGATGACTTGGCTGCTGTCGAGCGAGTGGTCAAGGTCGACGCGCAGCGAGGCACGAGCGAAGCGGCGCCGGAAGGCGTGGCCCTGATAGGGAGCCGCCTAGCGGTAGGGTCGAAGCGGGCCAGGAGGGACTCGCCAAGAGAGCAGGAGTGGCCATGCCTGGCTACACGCGCATGCCGAGGGGGTCGACAGGAGGGCATAACGCGGCGTCTATTCTGTGGTTGCCACGGCAAGTGCGTCTTTAGTGTCCAGCTCAAATGAGCGATCTCCCGAGATATCTCGGGAGATCGATGTGCTTAGTTACCAGGTGGCCGGTGGGCAGGAGGTCCGCCGGCCACCTGGTCGAAAGGGCCAAGTGGTGTAACACGGCCCTCCTCATTTACGGAGAGAGAACGGGAGTACTGCCACCCGCTCGCCTGTAAGAGAGATTCTGGTACTGTCTGATACCATTTGTTCTGGATTGTTGTCGTTGCAGTTCGCGCAGCTGCCGCCCACCGCACATCTCTATACATGCTTGCTTTTGAGTTTGGCCGACAGATCACCAGCCATTCGCAAAACGCTCCTCACAGCACAGTGCAGAATCACTTGTCGTTGCGATGTTCTTCATCCCAGATATCCGGCAAGCCGGCCATGAGCACCATGTCGCTCTCTAGAGAGGGCTTGCTGGACCACGGATGCTCCTCGTACTCACGTTGGAGCATCGCGCGCAGTGCCTCGAGGCGAGCGACCAGGCGCTCACGCCCCATGTCGTTGACGGAGATCATCAGCAGCTGCTGTGTGTGCGCCATCTGATCGAAGGTTTCGGCGTCCATCGCTTCATAGCGGCGCGCGGCGCGCTGGAGACGGTGCGCCATCATAAGACACATGCCGATGACGAGTGCCTTGCGCTCCTCCGGCGTCATCGCAGCCTGAGTGCGGTCGAGCCAGTTAGGATCCTCCGTCGCACGACGCAACTGCGAGTTGAGTCGGTAATACTTTTCGACGTAGGTCGGGCCAGGCACGGCACGCGGCGGGTCGACCACGCCGAGCTGGAGCAGGATGCGCATGTGGTGGTAGACGTTGTTTGCTGAGAGGCCAAGTCGGCGCGCGAGCTGAGTGGCCGTCAGCTCATCGGCATGCCCCAGCTCCTGCACAATCGCGCCGCGTGTCGCGTCTGAGAGCGCTTTGATATAGTTGCGCAATAACTCTTCCAGCGTTCCCGTGTCCTCTGTAGTTCCCATGTTCTCCATTAGGCACATCCAATCCTGTTTCCCACCACCGTCCTGGCTCGCGAAGCCGCCAGCCGATAAGTATCAACACACCTCATTTTACGACGCGGCATCACACTATCACGAGCAACGTTGACACAATAATTCAATTATTGTACATACATCCATAGTTGTGTATCGATGGGTTATGATAGAGTACACGGCAACTCAAGCTGAGGGAGAGTGAGATGCGACGTTTACGGGAAGTGCTTGCGCCGCTGCGGTCGCGAGACTTCGTGTTGGTCTGGCTAGGCCAATCGATCTCCACGCTGGGAAATAACTGCTTCGACATCGCGCTGATCTGGCTGATTCTGGGATTGACCGGTTCGACGGTGCTGATCGGCTCAGTGTTGACGGTAACCTACATTCCGACGGTGGCGCTGCTGGCCTTCGGCGGCGTTTGGGCAGACCGCGCCAGCCGGCGGGGCACTGCTCTGTGGTCCGACCTGCTACGCGCGATGGTGACGTTTGTCTTCGCATTACTCGTGACGCTGGGGCATATCTCACTCGGAGCAATTTTTGGCTTGGCACTGTTCTACGGATTGGTCAGTGCGTTTTTTAACCCCGCGATTGGCGCATTGATACCGTCGCTGGTGTTGCCGTCGCAGTATGTGTCGGCAAACACGTTGGGGCAGATCACCTCGCAGGTGGCGACGCTGCTGGGTCCAGTGCTCGGTGGTTATCTCATCACGCAGTTTAGTATTGGTGCGGCGCTCGGATTCGACGCTGCAACCTTCGCGGTATCGGTGATGGCTCTGCTGTTCCTGAATGAACGGCGCATCGCGCGCGCTGCCGGCAAGATGGCGAGTTCCAGGGTTTCACAGTCGACCGATGCGGATGAGACAGTACTGACTGGAAGTCGATCGTCCTGGTCGGCGGATTTTCTCGTGGGAGTGCGTTTCCTGTGGGGCGAGAAAGGGATGTTGAGCATGATCCTGGTATTCTCCCTCATCAACGGCATCAACGATGTCGAGGCGGTGCTGACACCGGTGTTGGCACGCTCGGTGTTGCATCTTTCCGCGGTAGCCTTCGGGCTGCTCGCCTCATTCTTTGGTGTGGGTGCACTCGGCGGCGCGCTGGTGATGGGACTCTTCGGGCAGCACCTACGCCATCGGGCGGCCGCCATTTGCAGCAGCCTGGCCCTCTTCGGGCTGGCGATTGTCGGGATGGGGCTGGCGCTGAACGCTGTGGCGCTGTATGTGGCATATCTGGTGACAGGGGCGACATTCATTGTGGCGGAAATTTCGAGTTCGACACTGTGGCAGCAAATCATTCCAAATGAGATGCGGGGTCGTGTCCTGGGGGTGATGGCGACGCTTGCGACTGGGATGAATCCGCTTGGTCTGCTTCTGGCGGGCGTGTTAGGACAGGCGTTTGGGGTGCGGCAAGGATTATGGATAGGTGGCGGAGCCATTGTGGCATTGAGCGCGCTGGCGTTCCTGCTGCCAATGGTTCGGGCGTTAGACCTGCGGCTGGAGCACGCGCATGACGGGGAGCTGGTGAGCGCTCGATAGGCCGTATCATCTCCGTTGTCATCCCAGGACCACAACACAGGAATTCAGCCTGCGGACGGCCGCGAGGAATAGTAGGTGGGCGCTTGGTAGTGGGGAGGGTTTTGGTAGGTGGTGTTCGCTAGAGTTCGTCCTGGTCCGCCAATGCTGAATTCATGGGTATTTGACATCGCCGTGCGTTCGCCCTAGTTCGCCAAAAGTCGCGTGGGTTGGTGTCATGGTCTTTGCAGCACGCTCTACGGCGGTCACGTCGTAGAGCTGAGAATGTGCTATCGTGACTTCGTATCGTGCAGTCCGCACCACGCCAACGCAGTCTACCTAGGAGGGTGAGGGGTGTGTATCAGGTGACACCTGATGAGGCCAAAGAGCACCTAGATGACCTTATCAAAGCCGCACTCACAGGGGAAATGGTCTTCATTGCGCAAGATGCTGAGCACACAGTCCAGCTGGTGCCGATCACTCATACCACACACGACCGGGTGGCTGGCAGCGGAAAGGGTCGTATAATGCGAGTAGTTGTAGAAACTACGGCCCCGCAGACACTTGTCCTGTTGGCGCGGCGGAGGTCGGTAGCTCTTGAGGGAACAGAGGATGAAAATCGGTCAAAGCAGGTTTGCTTCAACATTCCTACTCTGTCTGCTGAGCTTACTGCTACTGGCCGCTTGCGCGGGGCAAACTCCTACCGTGAGTAACGTTAAGCCAGCCGCCACCTTGAGCACTGTTAGTCCAACCTCTACCGCGAATACTGTGTTGGCCGCTTTTGTTGGTAAATGGGTGAGTCACGACGACGAGCTCACTATCGCCGCGAACGGCACAGGTGTTGAGAATTGGAACGCCGGACCCTGCACTGGCCAGGGGGGTTCAGGATTATGCACCGGCATCGGCAACCTCACGTTCACGGTGAATGCCGACGGTAGCCTCACGGGCACCTACCAGTCTGTCTCCTACGAATCGAGCAGTGGGCCGCTTCCGGCGAGTTATCAACCCGCGCCTGGTTACCCCGTGGTTGGAAACACCATCTCCCTTAAGCATGATGGGGCCGACTTACTGGCAGCGATGGTGAACAGGAATAGTTTTAACTATTGTGATCCGACCGCCCTGAGCCAGGGGCAGTGTGGCGCGTAATCCGGCGCTACGGTACCAGCGCAGTTCCGCCCCCGACGCGGGTCGCGAAGCGGCCTGGCGATCACAGATGTGCTCCAGTACCCGACAACTAGTCCGCTAGTAATGTTAGTTGACTTCGTCGCCAGCTGCCAAAGAAGTCGGACCAGGATCTGCTGTTTACGAATCAGTTGCCGCCCGTTCAGGGAAGTCCACTCCCATTCAGGACAGCCGGCAAGATAGGGCATTGAGGTGCTTTCAGTTGCAGCATCGTTCACACGCAATCGTGTGGGTTGGCGTAAACGGCAATTACAGCTCAACAGGTTTGAATACCGTTAGGGACTGTCCACATACGTCCGCCAGTACTTCTCACTGAGACGGTTTCGTCGGTTGCCTTCGTCTGTGTCCGCGGCTGTGCACCGGTATACTCTGTGGATGTTGTGCGAATGTTGTACGACAAACTTAATTGTCTCGACCTTGTCTGCTCGTGTACACCCCACTCATGACTATCTGGCTGCTACACAGGAAGTCTTTTAGTACACTCCGTGACACTAGGGATTTACAGACACGTCACACCGAATGTACAGCGACGAACAGCGAGGGACATAGACTCGGCGCTGGGATGGTAGAATTGTGGATGAGATCGCAGTCTGTGGCACACAATGGAGGATATACATGACATTTCAGGCGTATCTCGATACCATCAAGGAGAAAACTGGAAAAACACCAGAAGACTTCAGGATGCTTGCCGAAAAGAAAGAGCTGCTGAAGGATGGTGTCAAAGCGGGCCCCATCGTCGCTTGGCTCCAGGAAGATTTCGGGCTAGGACGCGGACATGCCATGGCTATTGTCCAGACTTTGCGCGATGCAACCCTTCCGAAGGTCAGCACTGAGGATCGGCTCGCTCAGCGTTTTGCGGGTGAGAAGGCCCGGTGGCGCGAGCCATTTGATGGGCTGGTGATGAAGATCAAGTCGTTTGGCCCACAGCTGGCAATCTCGCCCACTGATAGCTACATAAGTCTCCTCCGCAAGGGACGCAAGTTCGGGATCGTGCAGGTGACGGGTGCGCGACTGGATATAGGCGTCAAGCTCAAGGGAGTAGAACCAACTGATCGGTTTGAATCGGCAGAAGGATGGAACAGCATGGTCACGCACCATTTACGCGTGAACGACCAAGCGCAACTTGATGATGAGGTACTGGATTGGCTTAAGCGTGCATATGAGAACGCATGAGCATCTGAGTTGATAAATTCAGTGGTGAGCGGTAGTGCCCAATTTTTGTGCATTACTCTTTGTTCTGACCCCAACCCCTCGCTCTGGTTTGCAATCAAATCGCTTATCTCACTGTACCCGTCATGAGCCGCGGACCAGCAGGCCAATGCATCCCGCAAAACGCTGGCTTTCGCCCGGGTGTTCTGTCTTCTGCGGCTTCGGTCCCCATGTCGGCGATCCCCTGCTGATGCGGCTGATCATGCGGATGGGATATGGAAGTAGTGGCCCTGGTCGAGATCGGCGATGAGCCCGGGATGGGTCGGCTGCCACCCCAGCAGTTCGCGGGTCAGCGCGCTCGAGGCCGGACTGTCGGTCGAGACGAATGCCCCGAGGAAGCCAAAGTGCTCGGCTGCGTCCTCCGGGGAGATGGCGACGACCGGCAGATCGAGATGCCGCCCGATCACCTCGGCGATGGCACGGATCGGCACGCCCTCATCGCCGACTGCGTGCAGTACAGATCCCGCCGGGGCCTGCTCCACCGCCAGGCGGAAGAGGTGCGCAGCATCGAGCCGGTGCACGGCGGGCCAGCGATTGGACCCGTCGCCGACGTAGCCGGAGACGCCCTTGTTGCGGGCGATGCCGACCAGGGCCGCCATGAAGCCGTTGTCTCCGTCGCCGTGCACCGTCGGGGCGAGGCGCACAACGGACGAGCGGACTCCGCGGGAAGCCAGGGAGAGCGTCACCTGCGACGTGCCCATCCGCGTTTGCGGCCCCCCGCTCAGATGCGCCGCAGAGTCAGGACTAACGCCGTCTCGTTCGGTCCCCACACGCCCCGGTGCGAGCCCGAGCACCCCGGAGGCGATAACGAACGGTCGATCAGAACCCGCCAGCGCCACGCCGAATGTCTCGACGGCGCGGCGATCTGCATCGGCAGCGCCCTGAAAGCCGCCTGAGAAGGCGATGTCGTGCTTGAATGCGAGGTGGATCACTCCATCCGCCGTCTCGGCGGTGCTCCGCAGGCTGTCGAGATCATCAATGGAGCCGCGATGCACCTCTGCCCCGGCAGCGGCGAGGGCAGCGGCCGAAGCCTCCGAGCGGGCGAGCCCAACGACCTGATGGCCCGCGCCGATGAGCTCGGGAACGACGGCGGAGCCGATCCAGCCGGACGCGCCGGTGACAAATACGCGCATGAGAAGTCCTCCAAGTGGTAGAGTACCTTCGGCACAGCACATGCCGAAGATGGATCGATGTCAGTCGATGTCATTAATTGTAGCACGCGATGTCAACCACTGTCATCAGATGAGTGGAATTGGAGCATAAGTCGATGGGTCGATGGAAGCCAAACGCGCGCGGCCGGCTCGAGCAGTCGGCATTGGAGCTCTACATCGAGCGCGGCTTCGATCAGACTACGGTGGCGGAGATCGCCCAGCGGGCGGGGCTCACGGAGCGAACGTTCTTCCGGCACTACGCCGACAAGCGCGAGGTACTGTTCGGGGGCGCGAGCGCACTGCAGGAACTCCTCGTGAGCACTGTCGCCAACACTCCTAATTCCGCAGCGCCGATAGACGCGATCGCCGCGGCCCTCGAGGCCGCTGGTGCCCTCCTCCAGGAGCGCCGCGACTACTCCTGGCAGCGCCAGATCGTCATTGCTTCGAACGCAGAGCTTCGAGAGCGCGAGCTGATCAAGCTCGCATCACTCGCCTTGGCGCTCGCAGACGCATTGCGCCAGCGCGGCGTCAAAGACCTAGCTGCGAGTCTGACTGGCGAGGCAGGGATCGCTGTCTTCAAGATCGCGTTCGAACGCTGGATCAACGAAACCAACCAGCGAGACTTGCCGCAACTCATCCGAGAGTCGCTCGATGAGCTCAAAGCTGTGACCGCAGGCAAATGATCACTCTCGGCCGGTCCGCCGGCTTCACCAGGCACAGCTGGCAGCCGTCGCCAGGCACAGCTGGCAGCTGTCGCCAGGCACCCGATCGTGACCGGCGCAACACGGCAGCCTGTGTCCCAGCGCCTATCCGCGGAACGACGAAGCGTTATCACGATTGGCAACATTGTACAGCGGATTTTAAGTCCGCCTCATCCTGTTCGCGCTCGTTCACTTGAAGCCGCCACTACCGAAAAATTCGGTTGTCATTGACCTGCGTTATACGTCACGGTTCAGCAAACATCGCCGGCGTTGTCGTCAGCATTGTCGTTCGATTTCACGTCAGGCAGATTGGAACGGCGTCCAGCGCCCGTTCTGGTAGTGCAGCAGCCCCGCAGCGGCGCCGCCCTCGACGGCCGCCCACCCCTCCGTCGCTGAGACCATGACGATCTTCCCGATGCCTCCGTCGGAGGGCGCCGGGGTCGTCTCCCACTGGCCATTGACATCGTGGAGCAACACCGCCTCGGTGCCCGTGGCGTTCCCGAGGTCGCCACCCGCCCAGCCTTCGGTGGGCGAGACCATCGCAATGGAGTGGATTTCTGTCGGACCTGAGGCGGCTGGTCCCTGGATCCGTGTCCACGTCTGACCGTCGAAGCGCACCAGGAACATGCCCTGTGGCGCGACATTGGTGAGGCCAGCCACCCAGCCGTCGCTATTCGACAGCATGGTGATCGACAGTGGCTGTGTCCCTAGCCCCACCCCCTGACCACCGATGGTGTAGGTCGTCCAGTGGCCGCCTTGCTCATGGAGGATATGACTGTCAAAGCACGTTGCCCAGACATCGTCAGCAGAGAGGACACTCATACCGGTGATCCCGCGGGGACTGGCAGTCTCGGTCCACGCGCCGTTGTTGTAGTGCAAAAGTGCGCTCTGCTGACTAGGCAATGTGGCCAGCACCAGTGCCTGGGACGGGGAGAAAGCCCAGACGCCCGATCCAGCGAACGAGATCGGTGGTGTCGGGACCAGGTGCCAGCGGCCGCCGCTGTAGTGCAGTACGACGCCGCCACTCTGGTCGGCGTACAAGCCGACAGCCCACCCATCGTCGTGCGCGTCCATGGAGATGTCCGTGAGCTCGACGCCTTCGTAGGTATCGCCTGTGAGAACCCAGCGGCCGCCCGAGTAGTGCACCAGCACCGAGCTGGTGGCAGTAGGCGCCGCAATGGCCCAGCCATCGCTGGCAGAGACCATCGCAATAGTTGCAACCGACATGCCTGCTGGCAGAGCCAGTGCCATTGGCGTGGCTGCGCTCGTAGTCGTCGCAGTTGATCCCATTGTCGGGGTGACTGAGCCAGTGGCACTATGGGCAGGGCCAGTGTCGAGGTGAAGTCGCGCGGCGAGCACGCTGAAGAGGAGCGCAATCAAAAGCAGGATCGTCACGCCGACGACGAGCACAGCCGCAGAGGTGCGCTCGTCGGCAGTGTGCGGGTCGCGTTCCATGGATGGTTCCTCCCCTCATGGCAACGTACGCATCTGTGGACGCGTTGATCATATCATGGACGGCTGCTCAAAGTGCGTGTATCTACAGGTCGAGAGCAGCGCGTACTGCTGTGCTATGTCAGAGGTGCCGAGTTCAGGCCGCCGGGTCGGTGTGGTCAGCCCCGCTCGGCTCATGACCCGAGAAAGCGACCAGGCGGGGGGGCCACGTCAAGGCTGCTACGCAGTAGCACCCGGAGCGAAGCGGAGGGCGTGGCCTGGACGGGGAGCCGGCGGGCGCTAGGGTCAGCGTGAGCCGGAGCGGAGGGCCAACGACAGGACGCCGGTGGCCCTCCGCCATTCCCGGGGTCTCCGTGGATTCAGCTTGCCTGGCACCAGCAGAGCGCGGCGCTATGTCCCAGCAAGCCGAGCGACAACCGGGGCCAACGCTTCCATATGGTCAACCGACACGACAAAGTAGGAGATGCCATAGAGCTCACGCAGTCGGTGGAGTTGTTCGCCGATATGCTCAACCGTGCCGATCAGCAGATACGGATTGGCTAAGATGCGCTCCGCCGTCACCCCAGAGGGCCCTTGTTCTCGTGCGTACTGCTCCGCTGCCTGTTGCCGATCGCTGGTCACGATGACTGCACTCATCAGCTGACTTAACTCAACGGCGCCAAAGCGCTCTCCGGCGGCCTCCTGTACCCAACTTACTTTTTGCGCCAGGGCTGCCTCGGTATGCTCTTGGGCATCGATCGTGCCGTCATCCTTCGCTCGGGGCAGGAAGCCAACGATATCTGCCTCGCGTCCCGCCACGGTGAGCACACGTTGTCCGCCTCCCCCAATGAACAGAGGCGGATAGGGACGTTGCAGGGGTTTGGGAAATGCCTGGAGGTTCGTGACGGCATAGTGCTTACCGGCAAAGGTAACGGTCTCCTGAGTGAAGAACTGTTTCAAGATGGTTACTGCTTCCGCCAGGCGATCGATGCGCACGCTGGCAGGTTCAAAGGGCAGGCCAATCTGCTCGTATTCGGGCCGATGCCAGCCTGCTCCAATGCCCAGCTCGAAGCGGCCACCCGAGAGTAGATCCAGCGTGGCAACTTCTTTGGCCAGTTGCGCAGGATGCCGAAAGTCGTTGTCGAAGACAAAACTGCCGACGCGGATAGTACTAGACACATCAGCGGCAGCCATAAGAGCCGAGATGGGGGGAAACTCATTGACATAGTGATCGGCTATCAGGAAGGTTGCATAGCCCAGATCCTCGGCGTGGCGCACCAGCGTCGCCCACGCTTCCCTGGATGGGACACCGACTTCGTCGGCCACGCCGAAGCGAAAGAGTCGTGCGTTCGCCATTGGTCTACTCCACCTATGATACAGGTAACTCCCCACGCTCCAGCGGAGTGCGGGAACTCGTACCGATACGGAGTTGCAGATTACCATACGAGCCCCAAGCCGCCGGATGGCTGTCCACCATCAGTATAACCCCTGATACCTTCAAAAAGTTGCGCCGGATTCCTTGAACATGGGCGAAAGGAGCGTGTTTGGTGAAGTATCCTGACTTTCTGGTGCACGATGGTGTCCGTATCCCAACTGTCAGGATCCTGCGACGTAACAGTTGCACGATGAGAGAAGAAAGCTAAGGGCCGAGCAGTGTAACACGGCCCTTCTCATTTACCGATAGCAAGGAGACACTGATACAGGAAACAAGGGTTGGCGCCAACTATGCTAGTATGAGAGTGCAGTCTCGTATGAAACAGCACGTTACTGCGAGCATCTGGCATGAAGACAACTGGTACATTGCTCAATGCCTGGACGTAGATGTTGCCAGCCAAGGGGAGACAGAGGACAAAGCGTTGAGCAATCTTCGTGAGGCGCTTTTTGAGTCGCCAACCCTTACTGAGCATCCCCGCATACAATCGCTGGAGGTAGAGATCGGTGCCACTGGAGCGAGCTACCCTACCGGGAAGTAAAACGGCGGCTCGGGGCTGCTGGGTTAAAGGAGTATAGCCAGAAGACAGCCACGACAAGTCTACGACGGGACTGCGTGAATGAAAGACAATGATGGCCCTATTGAGACATTACATCTCACGGTGCGCACGTACAACTGCTTGAAGGGTGGCCGGATCAACACCGTTCGTCAGCTCTTCTTCCTACGGAAGGATGAGCTTCTCAGTCTTCGTAACTTAAGGCTGGACGACTACCACGAGATTCGAGAGACGCTCATAGCCCGCCAATTGCTCGATCCTTCACAGTCCATGGGGCCATTTCTCAACGAAGAGTACGATCACGGGTCGTAATTTCTCCATCACGGGCGGTGTACCAGGGGATCGATGAGGGCGTCTGGAATCTGATTCCGCGCAATATACTAGTTGATCACTTCCTGGTGGCCGCTAGAACCAATGGACTTAATCTCACCGGCAGCCACATCAGCCATCGTCTCGGTGCTCACCAGCATACGCCTGCCGTGATCGTCTCGTCACCCCTGCTCTTGCGCGTCGAGCGGCTCTGAAAAGATGAGAATATTGTTGAAAGGATCGCAGACCCAGAACTCCTGCGTACCGTAGTCGGTGGCCGTGAGCGGGCTTCGGACGCATCCGATGGGGAGATCCTGGAGGTATTGCTGGTAGAGGGCCTCACTCTCGGTCACGTTGATATAGCAGACGAAGTGCCCCCCTGGCGCGAGGTCGGGATCGTGATTGAACTGCAGCTCTACCCCATCGCGCTCGATGATAGCGATGCTGCCGTAATCGGCGGTACGAAAGCCTAGCCGCTCGTAGAAGGCAAATGCCCGCTCCAGGTCGGGGACGACGTAGCGCGGCACGATTGAGCGGAAGGTGGGTGAGGGATGTGGCAACGCCATGGTTCGCTCCTCTCCAGACTGATTCAGACCCCTGACCGCCAGGCGTCTTCCAGATGCCAAGAGACAGATAGCATACGGCGCGACGCCGCAGCTACTTCTCACCAGATGATCCTGTTTGGTGGACGGCTTGACCAGGACTGCGTGCCGTTTGGGCCAAGGGCACCTCGAGACGAGCACCATCCACACCCGACAAGTCTGGTCTGGACTGAGTACTAAGTACAATCAGATAAAGAATCGAGGATGAAGCGTATGACGCCTCATCCGCAATTACTCGCGAGGTGTCGTGCGCGCCCTCACGTGTTCTACCGCGAGGTTCACCAGCTAAGCAAACTTACCGGTGACATAGTTAAATTGGCCCATACCCCCATCAGCAATGCTAAAGGTGATACTGTCGCCGTTGATCTGGGTAATGGTGAGTGCGCCTCTCTGGTAAGGGGTCTCATAAACGTTTTCACTTCCCCAGTTCCCTGCGGCACAGGGGTTCTCAGGAGTGGCAAAGACATAGATCACTCCCTGTACCTGCGGGCTGTTCGACCGGCGTGCTCCTGCCAGGATGAGATACTCAAAAGGATGGGCCGGAGTGGGGGCAATCGTAGCCGTATTGATGATGACGTCATGTATGCTATCATCTCCGCCCTCATACGGAGCTAGGCCGTTTTGTTGGACCAAGCTTATGGGACAGGAAGATGGCGTGGGCTGTATGGGCTCCGGCGTGATCTTCTTGAGTGGGCCATAAGTCTCTGCCATAGAGTGCTGCGTCGCAATCATGGCATTCCCCTCCTGGATCTTGGTAAGCGTCGCCGTTGGGGTGGTGGAGTGAAGCGCATTTTTCCCAGAGGATGATGTCGTAGCGTGACTTCCGGCAAGCGCGATGAGGAGCGTTGCCATGGCACCAGCCTCTACCAGTGCCACCAGAGCGGGAGCCAGGCGGCGCAATTTTGCGGGTAAGGAAGGACGGTGCTGCATCGCAGTTCTCTCCTTCGTGGACAGCACAGGAAGCAGTAGTACAGCATTCCGTACTCCCAAACTTACCCAACTATGGACAGGCCATGTTTGGCGTTAGGTTCCTGCTTCTTCGCCGTCAGTTTCACGCGCGGCCGAGACCTCGCGCCAGCGCTGACAGCTCCACAGGCGTTTAGACTGTCCGAGGCACTCCCGGCCAGTTGCAGCAGATTGATCGCGGCATTCAGATCCCGATCCAACCGTAGACCGCACTGCTCGCAGTGAAAGATCCGATCCGAGAGGGTCAGATCCGCATCGACCCACCCGCAGCCGCTACACCGCTTGCTGGAGGGCTCCCACCGGTCGGCCAGGATCACTCTCGACCCATACCAGCTGGCTTTATAGAGCAGCTGCCGCTTGAATTCGGAGAACCTCACATCGCCGATGGCCTGAGCCAGATGGTGGTTCTTCAGCATCCCGCTGACGTTCAGATCTTCAATCACCAGCACGGACTTGGTTTTCGCCAGTCTGGTCGTGACCTGATGCAATGTATTGCGTCGTTGGTTCGTGATCTGCCGATGCAGCGTCGCCAGCCTGCGGGCGGCTTTCTTGCGGTTGTGGCTGCCTTTCTTCCTCCGGCTCACCACCCGCTGTAGGCGCTTGAGCTTCTTGATGCGTCGTTTGAGGTGCCGAGGATTGGCAATCACCGTCCCATCGGAGAGGGTCGCCAGCTGCTTCACACCCAGATCGATGCCGACCACGGGTCCGGTATTCTCGGGTACCGCCAGCTCCTCTTCCACTTGCACGGACACGTACCAGTGCCCCGCCTGCTCGCTCACCGTGGCCGAAAGGATCTTTACCCCACTGGTCGGAAGGTACTCGCGCTCTTTGAGGCGCAGCCGGCCCAATCGCGGCAGCACAATCGCCGTATCCGACACGACGATGGAGCCGGTGAGCCGGAAGCTTCCCAGTCCCGTCTTCTTGGTCTTGAAACGGGGATACCCGAGCGTGCCGGTCCACTTCCCCTGTTTCTTGAGCGCACACCGCCGAAAGAACTGCTGGAAGGCGGCATCCAGGTTCCACAAGGCTTCCTGCGGAGCACATTTCGAGACGCTATACATCCAGGGAATCTCGGCCTTCTTGAGCCCATTGAGCTCGCGGTGCAGCTCAATGGCGGTGGGGCTCCTCTTGCTTGCCGCATAGCGCTCCTGCTTGATCCGGAGTCCCCACGGGAAAGGAGATGGAGAAGGAGAGGCGGGAACCTTCAGCGCTAGTATGCCATAGATGCCGCTTGTCTACAAGCCCACGGTCGCCAGGATACTTTCGCTGTGGTCTGCTGCTCCAGAACATAGCTTCGGCCACTTTGCCTTTGTACGATACTGCCCAGCGCTCGTCATAAGCCCTGGAGTTGACGCACATTGGTGGCTCTCCTCAGGTATTGGTGATGGGAGGTAGGCGTCTAGGCAGGTGCACGCAGAGCAGGGGCAGATGTCGTGCCAGCCGCTACCATGGAGCGCAGCGCGCGGAGTGCCACCAGGAGAGAGAGCACCAGGGTGGCCACAAGCACTTCCCCAGGGATGAAGAGCGCAACATACCACGAGTTATTCGCGCCCTGAGCCCAGATAATGGGTAGTGCGCCTATCCCTTCACCGAGTTGCCAGGCAATGAGCCCGCCGACGATGAGGCACACGTCACAGACGGCCATCAGCACTGATAACAGGCTTACGCCGACGACCACTGCGTGCCACTGCTGCCTGCCGAGAGCGCTGCCACCGAGCGCCAGCAGAGGCAGCGCTACCGCTGCGAAGGGCAGCAGATGCGCACACAGCCCCAGCGCTTCTATGGTGAAATATTTCTGTACTTCCTGATGGGTGAGAGGAGCGCCAACGAAGTTAGGAGGGCCGAAGGGTGTGAAGAGGTCCCAGCTTTTCACAATGTAGACCGCGATCAGGATGAGGACCAGGTCCACGCCGATCGCCAGACCCAGGAGCCGGTACCGCTGCGTGCGGAGAGCCTGCCGTGCCTTGAGCACACTGAGAAAGACGACGCCCGTGAGCGCCTCCAACTCGCCCAATGTCGTGAGCAGACTGACCGGTAGGGAGGAGAAGAAGTGCGTTAGGGCCAAAACAACGGGGGTATCCGGTGACCCAGGGAGCAGACCCGTGAAGGGGGTCTGGAGTGGGGACAAATAGCTCGGCATGTCGTTTGATGCGATGACCAACCAGAGGATGATCGCAACCGGCACGGCAAACCAGACGGTGGTGAGGACGATGACCCATATGCGGCGCGTCCGCACCGCCCAGCGAAGGCACCCCAGGATGACCAGCGCCGTAATGGCAAAGAACGGAAGCAGCACAATCGCAGGTTCAGTGAACCACAGATTGCCGTCGACCACCGGGAACATTGCCACTGGTTCATAATTGCCAGGACTCGTCAGGATCGAGCCATTGCCAACCAACCATGGTATGTCGCGGTGCCCGGTCAAGAGGAATAGCATGCCCCGGTAGATGACACCGCTCGCCACATTTGCGCACAGCACGAACGCCCCCCAGGCGGCCACAGCGATCCAGGTGGCTTTCGGCAGGCTGGTAAAGAGCACTGGCCCGGGATCGTCACGATACTGAGGATCTAACCGCGCACGGATCATCCCAAACAGGAGATCGAGCACGGTCACGAGCGTGACGTGATGTTGCTCCAGCAGCGCCAGCATCTCCGCTTCGTAACGCCGGCGCCACGCATGCGGGTAGAGTGTGACGAGCCAGGTTGCCAGAGACATAGACTACGTGCTCCTTCCCATGATCAGGCGGGGAACAGACGCCGTTGGCCGGTCGAGACGATCCGCTGGAGGGTTGCCAGCTGTTCGCGCAGGACCCCGACCCCAGCAGCGGTGACGCGGTAAGGACGCCTTCGATCTTCGCTGGCCAAGGGCTCGATCCAGCCGCGGGTCTCCAGGCGGGCCAGTGCCCCGTACAGGGTACCCGGCTCCAGGTGGACGCCACTGAACTCCTCGATATCCTGCATCATGGCGTAGCCATGCTTGGGACCGCTCATGAGGCTGGAGAGAATGAGCAGCGAGGGATCAGAGAAATGCCCCATATCCGAGAGTTTCGTCCGCATACAGCTCGCTCCACACATACCCGCAAGGACTATCGTGCCACGGTATATCGCCATAATTAGTACGTCTAGCGCAGTAATACCATGCAAAGCCCGATGTGTCAATGGTGGGTATTTGATCAATCAGTCAGGTGACAAAACTATTCTCCACCCTTCACACAGGTTTTTATGAGTCCGTTTCCTACGAGTTGGTGTCAAACAGGTGGCCATCCAAGAGAGCAAGGAAGAGGTGAAGGAAGAGAAGTCCCATGAATTCAGGACTTGTGGTGCTCTGTAGAGAGAACGCTGCTACTTGGTAGCGGGGGAGGGATTTGAACCCACGACACATGGCTTATGAAGCCACTGCTCTAACCTCTGAGCTACCCCGCCCAAAAATACCGATAGACCCTGCAAAAATCGCCCTCACACACTGGAATATGTATGAGGGCGAAGTGGTAGCGGGGGCCGGATTCGAACCGGCGACCTCCGGGTTATGCATACTACTACAGCTTTCACTGCCCGACGAGTCGG
The DNA here is from genome assembly GCA_963810535.1 of uncultured Chloroflexia bacterium. Taxonomy (GTDB): domain Bacteria; phylum Chloroflexota; class Ktedonobacteria; order Ktedonobacterales; family JADMIN01; genus JAJPKE01. Next base: position 660,466 of record CAWENW010000004.1, on the reverse strand, counting down.
TTTGTAGTCTGGACTTTCCCTTCACCCTCGGCATGATCCGTTAGGGTGCCTCACATCAAGTCTCTACACGTTCTCCTGCAAGATTATTCATCCGCAAGAGCTTCGCTCGGGATTACCCTGCCAACGGCTTCCCCGAATTTGTGAGGTGTTCGTATGCGAGTTTCCCCACACACAGCCCATTGTGAAATCAAGTCCCAAGCGTCATGACAATCGGCAGATCTTGGTCTTCGTTGGCGCTTGTCGGCTTCGACCAGGTGAATCTCACTGCCGTAGCCGATGAATACTTTGCAGTATCCATTCTCTTCATTTCACGGAATTGAGCCCGACGAGCTAACCACTGCTCTACCCCGCGATGCATCAACGAGTATACCGCAACAGGCTGGGGTCTGTCAACCCGGCCAATCCGGACGGCCAATCTGGGCAACCTTGACGTAGAGGCCGGTTACGGCATATCATGCGGGCATGAGTGACCTAACTAACCGGATCGAGGCCACACAGGCACGCGTAAACGAAATCGCGGTGCATCTTTGACCTCGCCGAAAAACAACACGAGATAGACAACATCGAGCAGGAATCCCTCTCACCGGATTTCTACTCCGATCGAAATACCGCACAGTCGCAGATGCGAAAGCTGAGCCGCCTGCGTGGTGAGGTGACTACCTGGGAATCTCTCCGAGAGCGTCTCCAGGAGTTGCACGAGCTGGCTCGCATGCTCGACGGCTCGGCGGATGCCGGCCTGGAGGCCGAAATCGTTGCGGCGTTGGCCGAGATCGACCAGGAACTCGAGCGGCAGCGCTTCAAGCTGCTGCTGAACGGCGAGCACGACGCATCCTCCGCAATCGTCTCCATTCACGCCGGCAACGGCGGCACCGATGCCCAGGATTGGGTTGAGATGCTTCAACGCGCCTACATGCGTTGGGCGGAGTCACATGGCTATACTGTAGAATTACTAGATGAGATGCCTGGTGAGGAAGCAGGCATCAAAAGTACTACCTTCAGCGTATCCGGGCCATACGCCTATGGATATATGCGCGGCGAAGCTGGAGCGCACCGTCTTATCAGGCTTTCGCCGTTTGACGCAGCACACCGCCGACAAACCTCTTTCGCCAAGGTCGAGGTCATGCCGGATATTGGTGACGAGCCCATCGAGATTGTTATTCGACCCGAGGATATCGAGGTAGACACATTCCGATCCACGGGCAAAGGCGGCCAGCATCTCAACAAAACCGACTCGGCGGTGCGCATGCGTCACAAACCGACCGGCATTGTCGTGACCTGCCAGAATGAACGCTCACAGATTCAAAACCGTGAGCTTGCGCTTCGGGTACTAAAGTCTCGCATTTATGAGCTGCAGCTGGAAGAGCGAGAGCGGGAGCAGGCTCGTCTCAAGGGAGTGCACGTGGAAGCGGATTTCGGGAACCAGATTCGCACCGTCACCATCCATCCCTATAGCCTGGTCAAGGACCACAGGAACGGAGCAGAGCAAGGGGATACCACCAGCTATCTCAACGGTGATATGGATCGCTTTATCCAGGCCAATCTCACCGCACGCGCCGGGGAGACCGCTAACGTATAACACGTGTAACCTGTGGGAATGCAGGAACGGTCGGCGGCCGAAAGCTAGAGATTAGGTTACCGGCCGCGCCCCCAGCGTAACAGTGAGCGAATGTCGAGAAGAGCCACGCACCACGGCAATGCTTACCTTCTCACCAGGAGGAAGCGGCAGCAGGATCGACGCCAGTGTGCCACTGTCGGGCACCGCCTGCCCATTGACGGACACGATGATGTCTCCAACCTTGATGCCCGCCTGCTGCGCTGGGCTCTTTCCAGCGGCGTCTTTGACTAATCCCGCCACGAGAACGCCGCTCTGCACCGGTAAATTGTAAGCCGAGGCGATGTCGTGGGTCACCGACACACCCTGTACGCCAAGGAAACCCTGGCCGCTATTGACCAGCTTGCCGTATTTTATCAGCTGGTCAGCGACAAACGTCACACGGTTGGAGGGTATGGCAAAGCCAATGCCGTTAGCGGCGACGCCGCTCTCTGGATTGGCCGCCGCCAGGGTAGGCACGCCGATGAGATTACCTTGCAAATCGACTAGGGCGCCGCCGCTGTTGCCGGGGTTGATAGGCGCGCTTGTCTGAATGAGCCCTACCAGCTGGGAAGCGGGACCGCCGGAGCCCTCGCTGGCAGTGCGGTCCAGCGCGCTCACAATACCTATCGTAGCCGATTGTTCGAGCCCAAGCGGACTGCCGAGCGCAATGGAAAACTGGCCCACTTCGATGTGATTTGAATTCCCTACATTAATGGGGCGCAGGCCACTCGCCCGAATCCGCACCACCGCCAAGTCATCCTGAGGAGATGCGCCGACCACAGTCGCGCTATATTGCTTACCGTCAGACAGCTGTACGCTCAAACCGGAGAAGCCACTCACAACATGGTCGTTGGTTACAATATCGCCGTGAGTATCCAGGATCTCACCCGAGCCGATAGACCCACCCGAGCTGCTCTGCCCCGAGATCTGGACAACTGACGGTTGAACCGCGTTGATGACATTGATAACATTTTGCTGCAGGCCCTGCGCACTGGGTGGTACAGAGACCGTTCCCGAAGATTGGCCCGCGGTTGAGGCTGGGCTGCAAGCTGCGAAGCCGACGAGAACCGCGAGGCAAAGAGCAAGCGCACCTACATAACTCCTTACGTGAGCGGGTTTTCGTCCGTGCGAACAGAATGGCGTATCGTCGTTCATGGCGCTGCTCCCTAGTGTGACCCTAGCCACTCTCTGGCATGAGCTGTGCCTCGGCCAGACAAAGTCCCGAACTGGACACACTGCATCACCCAGCGGTACAATGCCCAGGCTATGAATACATCTGATGCTTCGAGTCCTGTGTCACCGGCGCCCAAACAGCAGTCGCCTGGTGGTTCCGACGCAATCAGTAAGCGAGGCGATCGGCGTGTTAGCCCCGAAGATAAGCCGTCTGCCTCACTCTGGGAGGGGAATGTCTCGAGGTCGGAAAGCAACCTAGGCTTCTTCGCTATTCCACCGCTGAGCTCCATTCGCGATAGTCTGTACGACGTCATTCCACTCGGCCCACTCGAGCTCGATCTCATCGCCACCGCGGAGTTCGTGCGTTTACAAGGAGTGAAGCAGCTAGGATTTTGTTATCGAGTATGGCCAGGTGCGACTCATACTCGCTTCGAACATAGCTTGGGCGTCTACTTCCTTATGCGCCGCGCGTTAATCAATCTACAAGCGCAGTTGTTATCCCCCGACTCCAACCTGCGCACTACTCCGGCCGATCTGCGTACGGTGCTGGCGGCGGCACTGCTCCATGACATCGGCCACTATCCATTCTCGCATGCCATTGAGGAGCTTGGGCATCCGATACCGGCCCATGAGCGGGCCGGTCGACAGCTGATCGAATCCGGCGATCTTGCCCGTGCATTAGAGCGGCACGATGTTGAGCCCGGGCGAGTCGCCGACCTCGTGGACCCACCGCATGATCTCAGCCGGCTGCCCGAGCGCGACGCCGTGTTGATCCGCCTGTTGAGCGGCCCACTCGACGTCGACAAACTCGACTATCTGCCCCGAGACGCGCGCGCCTGCAATGTTCCCTATGGAGGAGTCGACGTCACCAGACTACTAGGCTCGCTCTGTATTCAGTCGCACGGTACCAAGGGGCAGCTGGGAGTTACCGACAAGGGCATCAGTCCGCTGAATTCCCTGCTACACGCGCGTCAGGAAATGTTTGACAACGTCTACTGGCACCATACCAACCGCGCCATGATGGCGATGCTGCTCAGGGCAGTACAGGAGGCAATGGAAGCTCAGCAACTGGATCCAGATCAGCTGAAGGGCCATGACGATGCCTCACTGCTGGATCTCCTCGGCAGTGCACAGATGCCTCCCGCAACCCGCGAGCTGGTCTCGGCGCTGCGAATGCGGCGTCCGTACAAAGTGCTGCTGGAGATCAGCGCACGGGCAGGTAAATTGTTCAGCATTCTTGACGCGCTCTTCTGGGATCAGGCCAAACGCCGCCGGGCAGAGCTGGCACTCGCGGCCGCGTTGAATTCTGAGCTGGACCTGCCCGTGGCATCACACCAGGTACTTATTGACATTCCCAAGCCGGAAAAATGGGAGATGGATGTACAGGTGAGCTTCAGTCGCCCACCTTTCGGTATGGCATCACAGATGAGCTGGACTGAGGCTACTGGACAGAGACCCAGTGACCTTGGTATCTACGAGCAGCACCAAAGACGTATCCGCATCGTCGCCTGTGAGTCGGTACGGGATGCGGCAGTAGCAGAGGCGCAGTCACTGCTACTGCCGGTATTGGAGCGTATCCCCAGCCTGTAGCGAGAATACATGAGCGCTAGAGAGGACGACTGCAATGACTGATGGAGTAGCCAGCCACCCTGATTTCCTCCGCATCAGTGAGCCGGTGCGAGCGGCATTGGCAGCCGGACAGCCTGTAGTCGCGCTAGAGTCCACCGTTATAGCGCACGGTCTGCCCTGGCCGGACAACTTCGCAGTGGCACAGGCAATGGAAGAGGCGATACGGAACGTCGGGGCAGTGCCGGCCACCATTGCGCTGCTGGATGGGCAAGTCGTTGTCGGTCTGGACACCGCTGAAATCAAGCGCCTTGCGACCGCCGAGCATGTGCTAAAAGCCGGCCGGCGCGACCTGGCGGCTGCGCTGGTACGCAATGAGATTGCCGCGACAACGGTCGCCGGTACACTGGCCTGCGCCGCTCTCGCGGGCATACGGGTCTTTGCCACAGGAGGTATCGGTGGAGTACACCGCGGCGCCGAGCAGACATTTGATATTTCCGCCGACCTCACCGAGCTGTCACGCTCGCCGCTGGTAACTGTTTGCGCTGGCGCCAAGGCCATACTCGATCTTCGACTTACCCTCGAGTACCTAGAAACGGCGAGCGTACCGGTGATCGGCTACGGCACCAGCGAGCTGCCGGCGTTCTATGTACGCACCAGCGGATTGCCACTTCCTTATCGGGTCGACACCCCGGAGGAGGTGGCGGCGATTGCCCGGACACAGTGGCTCATGGGCCATCAGGGGGCGGTACTGGTAACCTGCCCTATCCCCGAGGAATACGCTTTGGATGCTGACCTGGCCGAGGACGCAATCTCGTCGGCGCTACGGGAGGCAACGGCGAGAGAGGTGCATGGAGCCGCGCTCACACCGTTTCTGTTAGCCAGGGTCGCTGAATTGACCGGCGGTGAGAGCGTCAGCGCAAACAAAGCTTTGTTACTGCAAAATAGTTCCATTGCCGCCAGAATTGCTTGCGCGCTCGCAGGAAGAGGGTAAGTGCCGGCTATAGACCGCTCAGTTGATAGGTTGAGGGGGGTATAAGATGGCTGATGATGTCGCTCCAACGTCACCAGAGGAGAGCTCAGGTGGAGGTGCACTCTTCCCCGACACTTTAGAGGACTCTCCGGGGGTGCCTAAAGACAGATGGGTTCGGCAAGAAGAATCTGACGCAGAGAAGGTACTGACTTCAATAACCGGACATCATGCAGCGGTACGCTTGCCTGGCCGCCCGCTTTCTCCCCCGAAGCGCTTCCGTCCCACGCCCCGCAAACAGAGCGTGGCGGCACTCTTCTGCGTGCTGGCCCTCTCGGGTCTCTCCTGCTTTGGCCTTCTCAAGCTTGTTTCGGGTGGCGCCAGCCTCTTGCGACCGCATATCGCCGCCACTACTACGCCGCCGAAAGTAGCATCGCCCAGCGGCACGGCACCTTCACACCATTAGAAGTCCCATGCCGTTCGTTTGTCCAATTGCCAAGATGCTATAATTCATACTGAGGAGCAGCGATAGAGAGACATGGCAGACGCGACCAGCATCGGCAAAATCGTACACTCAGAATCACATGTGCGCTATACGTGTCAGGTGTTCGCCCGAGGTGAGGTTGCCTCCCCTCCCCTGCCCACAGACTATGCATTTGGTAATTTTGTGCGCATTGCATTTCACACCTCCTCGGAGATAGTGCCGGGAGCTGATGCAGGCGCTGCCTTCCATTGGGCCGTTGGCTTGATCTACGATACCCTCCTGGTTAACCCTGCCTTTGGAACCCTGGGACCTCGTCTCTCCAATAATGAACAGGTCGAACTCTTTTCACCCGACTATCTCTCTGAACGTGCGGTGTTGGTCTCAGTTCTCCTTCTGGGCACAATGACGGTAAGCACGGATGGAGCCGTAACGCGCGTTTCACATGGAGTTCCCGCGTTGGCGCTTGATCTCGGCGCCGAAGTATCCGTTCTGGACAACACCGGCATGAGCGCGTTTCACTATTTTGCCGACCATGCGGATCCCGGCGGTTCACGCCCATACCTTCACATGGGCTATCTCTCGCACGCGCTGACCGTTGAGCATTCGTTGCTACCGGTCGCTATGCTCCACACCATTGAACATTTGGAGCGGCTTTTCCCCGCTAACCGGGCGCTGCTCTCTATAGTCAAACGCAATTTCGCCTGGAAAATGAAGGTTGAGACGGCAGGATAGGCAGTGTACCTGGAATGGCTAGCTCAGACATGACGAGATCCGAGAATAGGCCGGTGGGAATTACCAAGGGCCCGGGAGAAACCATACACGAGTATACATTCGTTTCACGCGACGAACAGAGACTACTCAAAAATGGTGAGTACGTCTACTATGAGCTCGAACGCCCCACCGGCGAGCTTCCCACCGTTGCGCCACATAGCGGTACACAGCCAATCGAGGCGCGGCACTATGTACTCGGACGCATACAACAGCGAGTGGCGATACAATTGTATCCAGATACGTTTCTTTCCGAGCCGGAGGTATCGCCAGCCCAGGTGGCCGCCCTCGTGGGTTACGATCAGCGAGCCAGTGAGCTCTTTGAGCTCCATGTCGCCATCATGGGATACTACGACGGCGAGCTCAGCACCTTTGTCAATCCTTGGATACCGCCGAGCTCTGGGACGCCAATATACCTGGCGGATGACGAGTTACTCGCTGGCGTGCTGTCCCGCAAGCGGTCCGGCGCGACCGGCAGTGCTACAATCGGCTCGCTCCTTACTCGAAGCGAAGGACTGGTACCAGTGGTACTCGACGTCAAGGAGCTGGTAAGCACGCATCTGGCGATAATCGCCAGCACTGGAGCCGGCAAAAGCTACCTTGCCAGCGTAGTTATCGAAGAATTGATGTCGCCCTGGAATCGCGCCGCCGTACTCATCATTGACCCTCACGGCGAGTATCAAACTCTCCAAGAGATAGCCAATCACCAAGAATTCAGCGAGGCTGAACCGGGAAGAACTTCCAAGGAGGTGGAGAATGCGGAGAAGCGCGGCCCACACCGCCGGGAACGCTACCACGCTCGAGCCCGCGTGTATCTCCATGATCAGGTCAAAGTCCGTCTGAGCACGTTGAGCCTTGCCGATTTACGCTACCTCCTGCCAGGTATGACCGATAAGCAGCATCACTTTCTGGGCCAGGCGTACGAGCGTCTCCGCAATGCGAAGAAAGGGCAGCCTTGGACGGCCAAGGAGTTGAAAGACGCGGTTGTGGCGATCGGGCAAAATAAGAATGAGGAAAGCAGTGACGAGAGTGGAAACAGCACGGTTGCCGCGCTAAGCTGGAAAATAGATGAACGGCTCGAGCGCAATAACTTTGTATTTGACCCATACTTTCATCTGGAACTACGAGAGATTTTCCAGCCGGGACAATGTACCGTCCTCCAGCTCAATGAGGTGGATGAACGCGACCAGCAAGTCATTGTGGCGACGCTGCTTCGCCGTGTGTACAACGCCCGCTTGGAGACGGAGCGACAGAAGGCGCAACCGGGTGATGAGAAATATCTGCCGTATCCGGTCTTTATTCTCATAGAAGAAGCGCACCATTTCGCCCCGCACGACGGCGAGGCGGTTTCGACAGGAATTCTAAAGCAGGTTCTGGCCGAGGGGCGTAAGTTCGGCATAGGCATTGGGCTCATTAGCCAGCGTCCGGGTAAGCTAGATGCGGATGTGCTCAGCCAATGCTTGACTCAATGCATCATGCGCATCGTCAATGAGGTCGATCAGAAGAGTGTTGCCACCGCCGTCGAAGGCGTAGGCAGAGACCTCTTGGACAATTTGCCAGCCCTCTCAAAGGGCCAGGCGATCGTCGCCGGCAGCGCCGTCAATACGCCAATTATCTGCCGAGTGCGTCCACGTATTACGCCTCATGGCGGAGAGAGCAAAGATGCACCCAGCGAATGGCTGAGTCAGTATGCGGAGCCAGCTGTGGAGTCGCGCACGCGTGAGTCAGCGCCTCTCATGCATAGCAACGCGCCGATCTCGATCTTTAAGCGCTAGGAGAGATGTCCCACCGAAGCCCTGGAGCTTTGGGCATTGGCAGCAGGCGGCTTCGAGGGGGAAATCACGACGAGGCACAGGCGTCGCCGCCGCCATTGGGATCCTGGAAGCCCCAGGAAATCAACCATACACCTTGCCAACGATCAATGCCCATGAGAATAAAGGATCCACCGTTCCCGTCGAAGCCCACTTGCTGGTTGATGGGCGTGTTCCCGGCGTCACAAAAGTGAATTTGCACCTCATACAGAGATGCCTGCGACCAGGGACCCTGCGACTTGTACAACATGTCGAAATCAGCGGCCGAATCAGGCATAATCATGCGATTTCCGCCAGAATCGAGTCCCTGAAAGGAAAAATCGGGACTGAGAAATTGAGCCACCTTCGACCAATTGCTTTGACTAAACGCCGCAGATAGTTGCGCTCGGAAGCTATTCAGGTCGGTAATCTGGACATAGGAAGTGCCATTTGTCGCAGTCGATGGCGCGGTGGCAGCGGTCGGTGTAGTCTGGTGGTTGGCAGCTAACGCTCGAGACGTGGTGCTTTTTGCGCCAGCGCCGGTAGTCGAGCACCCCGCGAGAAGGATGAGTACCGCAAGGATCGCCGCCGCGCTCCAACCCACGGCCGCGCGGCCATGGGTTGTACACTGCGTCGACGCAGCGCTATGTTGATATCGCATCGTGTCCCTCATTGCCAATTTCCCGCGTACCCGCTGGGTCACGGCAGCCTGCGCCTGGTAAAACACCTGCCGGCGTAACGAAGCTGGTAACCGATTACAGCCGTATACCGGAGAAGAGTATACGCGAGTGACCCAGCCTATTTCTAGTACCTACAACGTACGGATGGGACGCGTCGATACAGCTGCCGCGCTCATCCTCCAGGCTACACCATGCATACGACAAGCTATGGTACACTCTCGGTTGCCGGACCAACGCCGGCCACTATTGTACTTTTCCGTATCTTCCACAGCTGTCTTACGGCCGGAACAACGAACCGGAATGCCAAGGAGGTCACGAGTGAGCATGTCACAGCCGGACGAGGCGACCCTGCCGCGTGTCGTTGAGGCCGATCTGCAAGCCGGTGGTGTACTCTCTCAAAAACTTCCAGGTTACGAGGAACGTCCGGCACAGGTGCGAATGGCGCGAAGCGTCGCAGATGCCCTGGAGAGCGGTGAGCATGCCGTCATCGAGGCTGCCACCGGTACAGGAAAATCGCTTGCTTACTTGCTTCCTATCGTCCGGTCAGGCAAAGTCAGCCTTATCAGCACCGCCAATAAGGCCTTGCAGGAACAACTCTTTTACAAGGACATCCCATTCGTACAGAAAGTTGTTAGGCCCTTCCAAGCTGCTCTGGTCAAAGGTATGGGCAACTATCTCTGTCTCGACCGTCTCGACACAGAGATGCCATTCCAACGCCTGGCGCCCCATCCAGCCTTTACACGCATGGAAAAGCTCCTGGGCGGCCCCGAGATGTGGAACGGCGATTTCGAGCTGCTTGATCTGTCGCTACCAGGCGATATTCGCTCGCGCATTGCCGCAGACAGCGACCAGTGCGCCTGGCGCGCGTGCCCATGCTACAGAGATTGTTATGTTCGCCAGATGCGCGAGCAGGCAGAAAATGCCGAGATTATCGTTGTCAATCACACCCTCTTGCTACTCGACATTGCGATGGATGGATTTCTCTTGCCCCAGCGAGAGATCGTCGTGATCGATGAGGCGCATCATCTGGAAGAAGAGGCCACACGCGCATTTACGATCGTTGTCACACCCGGTCGCGTAGCCAGTCTGCTTGCGCAACGCCGGCTACGTGAACATGCCGGCCAACAGGCACAGCAGGATGTTGCCGATGCCGATGCCCACACCTGGCCCGAACTTGAACGCCTGGTTCATCACGGCACCAACGGGCGTCAACCACTTCTACAGCCGCTTGAGGAAGGTTTACATCTGGCCGGGGCGCTAGACGCGCTAGCAAACAGTTTGCAGCGCAATCGGCCCGATAGCCAGGGCAGCAAGGAAGACCAACTCTATGAGAAGCTGGTCAAACGCGCCCGCAACCTTGCGGCAGACGCACGCAGCGTATTCGGGCGAAAAGAGCCGGAGGAACGCATCTATTATGTCGAGCTTGGAGCAGGCAATAGACGCCATTCCACGCCTTTGCTCAGCGTGTCGGCTGCGCCACTTGATGTCTCGAAGCTGCTGAAAGAGAAGCTCTTCGACAAGATTACCACTATAGCCACCTCGGCCACCCTTGCAGTCAACAACGACTTTGCCTTCTTTCGTACCCATGTTGGTCTGGACAAAGCACGGGAAGAGGTGCTGCCTCTGACGTTCAACTATGAGGAGCAGGCACTACTCTATGTGCCACGCATGCGGCTGGAACCGGCCTACGGATCGGCAAGCGGCCCTTATTTGGAGGAATTGGCGGGCGAGATGGGGCGATTAGTTGAAGCCTCCAATGGTCGCGCATTCCTACTCTTTAGTAGCCGTGTGGCTCTGGATACAGTGTTGCACCACCTCGAGTACCTGCTGGCGGACGAGTACGGAGTGATCGTACAGGGGAGAGATTTGAACCGGTTGGAGATGCTGCGCCGGTTTCGGGAGACGCCTCGAGCGGTGCTGCTTGGGCTGAAGAGCTTCTGGGAGGGTGTGGACATTACCGGCGAGACGCTCTCGCTGGTGGCGATTGATAAACTTCCGTTTGATCCACCGGATGATCCGGTGCAGGAGGCCCGAATCGCGCGCATGAAAGACTCCGGTTTGAACTGGTTTGGAGACTACGTTCTACCCCAGGCGATCTTGCGTCTCAAGCAAGGGTTGGGGCGTCTCCTGCGCACCCAGGACGATCGCGGAGTGATGGCCATCCTCGACAAGCGACTCTACACCAAGAGCTACGGTAGGCAGGTATTGTCCGCTCTGCCGCCCGCACGTCGCACCAGCAGTATCGACGACGTTCGCCGTTTCTTTGCCGACGTCTAGACCCGCAACCCCACCACTACCGCCATCCCGTATTCGCGAGTATCAGAGATGCTGACGTCGAAAGCAGTCAGGCCAAGGAGCTTCGCTCGTTCCGCCGCGCGGCCGTGCAGACGCAGCACCGGTTTGCCGCCAGTTGCACGAATAATTTCGATCTCACGCCAGGCAACCGATATCATACCGGTACCGAGTGCTTTGGAGCAGGCCTCTTTGGCTGCAAAGCGCCCGACCAGCTTCTCAATCCGGTTATCTGCCTGCGCGAGCTCAACAGGTGTAAATACCCGCTGTAGAAGACGGTCGCCAAACCGCTCATAGGACCGAGTGAGCCGGGTTCGCTCGACCAGATCTACACCGACGGCTACCAGTGAGGCGGTCGCCTCACTGGGTAAGCGAGCATCCTGGTCCGACAGGCCCGGGTTGCCTTGAGAAGACATACAACAAACTACCTAGTTTAGTGAGCGCTCTCTGCGGGCAATGGACGGCGCGCCATCGGCCGAGGCGGGCTGAAACGACGGAGAATGCGTGCCGGCGTGTTTACGCAGGCCATTTCCCCGCCCGATACCATGGTAGTGAAAACCAAACTGCTCAACCCGGGCGGGATCGAAGAAATTGCGCCCATCAATAAACACTGGCGCAGCGGCATCGGTATGCATCTCGCGGTAGAGACGCTCGAAGTCGAGGTCGGCGAACTGCTTCCACTCGGTAATCAGAATCACTCCGTTGCACCCATGCGCTGCGCTGTATTCATCCGCCGCATACGTCACCGGCCAGTCCGGCCGAAGCTGGCGCGCCGTCGGGATAGCTACGGGATCAAAGGCGCGCACCGCGGCGCCCGATTCGAGAAGCCAATCGATGATATCGATGGCAGGAGCGTCACGCATATCATCGGTGTTGTCTTTGAACGCCAGGCCCAGCACCGCGATCGTCTTGCCTTGCAAGCTCCCTACCCCGCCCAGGTCGGCTTCCAGCTTCTCCACCGCGACATGGCGCTGGTCCTCATTAATTTTCATGACCGCGTCGAGCAACTGGGGGTGCAAACCCGCCTCGTCGGCCATATGGGCGAGCGCGTTCACGTCTTTACGAAAGCAACTTCCTCCATAGCCGAGCCCGGCGTTGAGAAAGCGGTGGCCGATGCGCTGGTCGTAGCCCATACCGGCGGCCACCTCTTTGACATCCGCTCCCAGCCGATCGCAGATACGGGCAATCTCGTTGATGAAGGAAATCTTGGTGGCCAGGAAGGCATTTGAGGCGTACTTGATCATCTCCGCGGTATACAGGTCGGTAATGACGATCGGTGCGCGCAACGGAAGATAAAGCTCCGCGACCTTTTGCGCCGCCGAGCGGTCGGTAGATCCCAGCACCACCCGGTCAGGATGTTGAAAGTCGCGTACGGCAAATCCTTCGCTTAAGAACTCTGGATTGGAGACCACCGCCGCACGCGGACCGGCGTCGGCAAGGTGCTCGTGGACAATAGTGGAGACCAAGTCGCCGCTGCCCACCGGCATCGTGCTCTTGTTGACGATGATGACATCCTGAGTAATATGGCTCGCGATAGAGCGAGCCGCCGCCTCCACATAGGACATGTCAGCACCAGCGCTTCCGGCTTTGGTAGGAGTATTGACGGCTATGAACACAAACTGCGCGTCGGGAACCGCCTCGGCATAGCTGGTCGTGAAGCGCAGACGTCCCGCCTTGACATTGCGGCTGACTAGAAGGTCCAGTCCTGGCTCATAGATTGGTAAGTCTCCGGCACGCAGTCGCTCGATCTTCTCGGCCACGATATCCAGACACGTCACCTGATTGCCCAAATCAGCGAAGCACGCTCCCGTGACCAGTCCCACGTACCCCGTGCCTACCACGCAGATGCTCTTCATCGCGTCTTTTACTCCTCCAAAGAACAAGACATCGCAGTCTATCGCATAGAGCCACATGTCACCAAGAACTCGCCGCTTTATCGGTCTATCGGCGATGGCAGGTATGCATAGAAACACCAAAACTCGTCCCGCTCCTATGCACCGCTAATCATACTATGCAACCAATATCTAATAATCGCAGTAACATAGTCCTTATCTCGCCTGCACGAATGGATTCGCATGTCTCTCCTCGCCAATGGTAGTCTGGGGACCATGGCCGGCAAAGACCGTAAGCGCTTCGGCAAGCGGATAGAGCCGTGTCAGAATGCTCGCATAGATGGCTTCCTCGTCGCCTCCAGCCAGATCGGTACGCCCAATGCCGTGCCGGAACAAGGTGTCTCCAGTAAAGATGCAGCTGGAGCCGCAGAGAAGACTAATGCTGCCGGGAGTGTGTCCTGGAGTATGGATTACGTTCATCCGCAAATTGCCTATCTGGATCTCATCACCATCGCTCATCTGCTGATCTGGGATCGCAAGTAGGTCTGGGACGGCGTAGCCGTAGCGCAGGCCCATCGCACGTGCTTCCCGCTGATAGTAGGGGGCATCGTCGGCATGGGCAGCCAACGGCACCGTCTGCGAGAAGGAGGCCAGTATAGCTTCGGTTGCGCTAATATGATCAAAATGGCCATGGGTGTGTACAATCATGGTAATGTGGCAACCGGTGGTCTGAATCGATTCGATAATACGATCTGGCTCCGCTCCAGGATCGATCACGAGCGCATCACCAGTTTGGGGACAGGCTACCAGATAGCAGTTTGCGGCCAAAAATCCAACCGGCACACAGGTTATGGATGGTGTGAGGTCGCTACCGCTACTGGGCGATGAGAGGATATTCATGCTGTTCTTTCTGCCTTCTTGCTAGACGGTTGACACCACTGGTCTTCTCTCGCATAATCAGCGCGTAGATGGCAATTTCTCTCTAGGATTGTCCATCCATCCAGAAGAAGGAGAATTGGTACCGACAGCTCTGGCCGGGCTACCCAGCAGAAATTTTGGTAGATTATCAAGAGAGAAGCGCGAGTTGCGCCGAACTCTTGTGGAGGATTGATAGCACATGTCCATGGCTGGCCTAGCTGGATTTCCACATTTGGCTTTGGCTTATTTTATCATCAACATAGATCCGATAGCCTTTTCACTTGGTCCGATTGCCGTCCATTGGTACGGAATCATGTACGTGGTAGCCATCAGTGTCGGGCTCTGGATTCTACTCAAGTATACCGCACGGCAAGGAATCCATGAGGACCAGGTCTGGGGGATCTTCATTTGGACAGTCATCGCGGGCCTGATTGGCGGGCGCCTGTATTTTGTTGTACAGCAGCCCAATCTGGTACAGAATTATCTGCTGCATCCGCAAAACATCTTAGCGGTATGGAATGGGGGCATGGCATTCTTCGGCGCCATTTTTGTGGGAACGCTCACCCTATTTCTCCTCGCGCCACGCTATGGGATAGACCGCTTCCTAGCGATTGACTGTGGCGCGCTCTTCGCGGCGGTCGGCCAGATATTTGGACGGTTTGGAAATATTATCAATGGAGATATCCTGGGAGCCGCCGCCAGTAATGTACCAGTGAACATTCCCGGCCAGACCTGTGCACACGCTCCCTGCATCGCCTATATCGCCGACTCGCACATTCAGCCTCTGTGGTCGGTGGTCTACCTCAACGCCCACAGTTTTGCGACACCAGGAATCGCTTACCAGCCCGCGCCCATTTATGAGATACTATTGAACCTCGCGGTCCTGACCATTCTCTGGCCACTTCGTTACCGGCTGCCACGCATCAAAGCCGGTTATTTCTTCGCCCTCTACCTTGCGCTATACAGTGTGAGTCAGTTTCTTGTCTTTTTTGCGCGCAGCACCGAGCCAACCACCCCCTTCCTGGGCCTAGACTTTCTCAAGCAGGCCCAATGGACCGCGCTTGCAGGACTTCTGCTAGCCATACTCCTCTTCTTGGCGGCGGGGCGCTATTCGCATCCTTGGACCGCCGGCGAATTCGATTCGGCCGAGCAGAGCTCGGCCGGGGCTAATCGACCCTCTCTGCATATCCCTGGCCTGCTTCGCGGGGAGGCTCGCCAAGGAATCGGCCAGACCAGCGGCGGCAGGATGCAGCCTCCGCAGATGAGCGGCGCGAGCGGTATCCCCGAACCCGCGCAGAGTGGCGATCTCTCGGCGTGGACGCCGACTCGGCCTCAGGCAGGTAGCTTGCGCAATGTTTTTCAGGTGGTCAGTACCCCGCAGGAAACGATAAAACCAAAGAATCTGCCTACCGAGTAGTAGCGACAGTAGTCGAGGAAGCGCATTTCGAAGTGAGGTCAATACGTCATGGCAGCCTCCGGCGATGAAGAAGGGATCCGTCTTGCATGCGGGATCTAGCAGTAAGCGATCCGAAGACCTGTGTATTTTGCCAGCACAAGACGCTTAAGAATATCTTGCATGAGACGGAGCATTTCTTGCTGCTGGCCGACCACGCGCCAGTAGTGGAAGGGCACCTCCTGATCCTCCCTCGCAAACACTTTGCCTGTTACGGTTCGGTGCCCGGCTCCCTGGATGCCGAGCTCCTCCATCAGAAAGCTATGGTGACCGACTTCTTTCGCGCAAGCTACCGAGCCCCAGTATTTTTCGAGCACGGCGTCTATCACCAAACGGTGTTTCATGCCCATCTGCACGCCATACCACTCGGCTCATTCCCCGAAGCGATCGCCACCCTTGCCGACACAACCGGCAACGCTGTAAGGGCGCAGGCGGACATTCGAGACTGGTACCAGAAGCATGGCCACTACTTCTATCTGGAGCGACAAGCTGGCGGTAATCAGGCGCAAGCCATCGTCTTTCCGGCCAGGGACCACCTCTACCATGAAGTCCTTGGTCTACTGCGCAGTAAAACTGGAGATCCGGGAGGCTGGAAGCCACAGACGATACGCCGTCTGCAGGGAGACCAAAGGGTACAGGCACTTGCCGAGACATGGCAGCGATATATGGCACAGTGTGAGAACGGAGTACAATGACGGCAATGTATCTTCTAGAACTAGAACTGTATAGAATCTCTGATAGATTTGGAAGGCGTGAGGGTCAATGGGATCAATGGCGATCAAGAGAGTAGGCATAGTCGGCGGAGGCCTGATGGGTAGCGGTATCGCCCAGACCATCGCAGCAGCCGGATACGATGTGCTACTTGCCGAAGTCAATCTAGAGCTGCTGCAGAAAGGCCTGGATCGTGTACAAGGCGCGTGGCAGATGCTAGAGTCAAAGGGCAAGATTACCTCCGAGCAAGCAGAGGATTACGGCAAGCACATACGCGGCACGCTTGAGCTGCAGGAATTCTCCGAGTGCGATCTCGTCATTGAGGCAATTGTCGAGAATCTGGACGCCAAGCGGACCTTGTTCCGTACCCTTGACGGTATAGTGAAGCCAGCAGCGATATTGGCAAGCAACACCTCCTCGCTTCCCATCATCGAGATGGCGGCTGCAACAGACCGGCAGGAGCGGGTAGCCGGCATCCACTTTTTCAATCCCGCCCCTGTCATGAAACTGGTGGAGATTATTCGAACGATAGCAACCAGTGAAGAGACGGTTCTGCGACTTCGCGCATTCGCCGAATCACTTGGCAAGACTCCCATCGTTGCCAAAGACACAGCAGGCTTTGTGGTCAATTTCCTGCTGATCCCATATATGCTTTCAGCTGTACGCATGTGTGAGAACGGCGTGGCGACGATGCAAGATATTGATACCGGTATGAAGCTGGGCTGTGGGTATCCTATGGGACCATTCGAGTTGCTGGACTATGTCGGACTGGATACCACACTGTATGCGGCCGAGGCGATTTACCAGGAATACCCGGATCCGGCGTATGCACCGCCAACGTTGCTGCGCCGAATGGTACAGGCCGGTCGTTATGGTAGAAAAAACGGTAAAGGCTTCTACGCCGGAACCGAGAACGAGTAAGGGTCGCTTCTTTTAAAACAAACGAGGATAATCACATGCCGGTCAAAGATCATGATATCGTGGTGCTGGGCGGCGCACGCACGCCATGTGGCACATTCATGGGATCGCTCAAAGAGGTGTCCGCGATAGAGCTCGGCGCGATCGCCGCTAGGGCGGCTCTTCTGCGCAGTGATATAGCAGCCAACGATGTAGATCAGGTGGTGTTCGGCAATGTCCTGCAGACCAGTAAGGACGCCATTTATCTGGCCCGGCACATCGCGCTGAAAGCGGGAATTCCTATCGAGACTCCCGCACTGACCGTCAACCGCCTCTGTGGCTCCGGATTGCAGGCGGTCATTTCCGCGGCTCAATCGCTTTTGCTGGGCGAAGGAACCATTGCGCTGGCCGGCGGGGCTGAAAACATGACCCAGGCCCCTTTTGTCGTGCGCGGCGCTCGAACCGGACTTAGTCTTGGTGAGCACAAATTCGAGGATTATCTCTGGGAAGCCCTGGTAGATAGCTACTGTGACCTTGGTATGGCCTTGACGGCAGAGAACCTAGCCGAGCAATATCATCTTGACCGTGATAGGGTAGATGCCTACGCGTTGCGAAGCCAAGAGGCGGCCAGGGAGGCGCAGGTCGCCGGCCGGCTGGCGGAAGAGATCGTTCCGGTAACCGTGCAAGACAGCAAGGGCAGAGAATCCCTGGTAGAGCAAGACGAAGGCATTCGCCAGACCTCTATGGAGGCGCTGGCCAAGCTACCTCCACGATTCCGAGCGGACGGGGTGGTAACGGCGGGCAACGCGAGCGGTATCAACGATGCTGGAGCGGCGCTGGTACTTGCGACTGGCGCTGTCGCGGCGCAGCGTGGACTTACGCCGCTGGCGCGTCTGGTATCGTGGGGTATTGTTGGTGTTGACCCGCGCGTCATGGGTATTGGCCCCGCTCCTGCAATTAGACAGGCGCTTAAGCGGGCTGATCTTTCGCTTGACAAGCTGGATAGAATCGAAGTCAACGAGGCATTCGCCGCTCAGTATCTAGCCGTCGAGCAAGAGCTCGGGCTTGACCGTGATAAGACCAATGTCAATGGTGGCGCTATCTCGCTTGGCCATCCGCTGGCTGCAAGTGGGGCGCGGTTGGCTCTCACTCTCATCAACGAGCTGCGGCGCCATGGTCTTCGTTATGGCGCCGCATCCTTGTGCATTGGAGGCGGGCAAGGCATAGCGGCCATATTCGAGGCACTCTACTAGAGCAGGGTACAGGAATTTGTAACACACCGGGCACTCGAAGCAGACCAGCGAGCCAGCACAAGAGAGGAAGTAGCACCGATGGCAGCCAGCCAGCCACATTCCACCGCAACTCCAAGCATGCTATCCTTGGCGGGCGCGGTTACTTTGCGCGGCATCTGCGTGGTACTTCCGGCGTACAATGAAGAGGCCGTCATTGCTGAGACCGTAACTCGCTGTGTCGAAGTACTCTCAGTCATCGCTCCCGATTACGAAATCGTCGTTGTCGATGATGGCTCTCGCGACCGCACTGGTGCAATCGCCGATGCGCTGGCTGCCGCTAATCCCCGCATTCGCGTCGTGCATAACCAGCCGAATCGGGGTTACGGCGGCGCCCTTATTGCCGGTTTTGATGCGGCAACCAAATCGCTTCTCTTTTTTATGGATTCGGATGGGCAGTTTGATATCCAGGACCTGGCATTGCTGCTCGCCAAGCGCGAGGAGGGGCACCGAGTGGTGCTGGGATATCGAGAGAAGCGGCAGGATGCCTGGATGCGCAAGCTGAATGCGTGGGGCTGGAACCTGCTGGTTTCACTGTTCTTCGGCATCCGGGTACGAGACGTCGACTGTGCCTTTAAATTGTATGACACCGCGCTGGTTCGCGCTTGTGACGTACATTCGGAAGGTGCGATGGTCAACACCGAGATGCTGGTCAAGCTTTCTCGCTTGGGCGTGCCATTTGTCCAGGTACCCGTACACCATTACCCTCGGCGGCACGGCAGCGCCACCGGAGCCAATCTTAAAGTGATTCTCCATGCGTTTCGAGAGCTCCTACGCCTCCGTCTGCAAATCAAACAGTGGCATCCAGCGCTACCACCGGCTATGCAGTAGGCGCGATGTGCAGCAACATTCATGAGCTACCGGTCAACATCCAGTGTACGGACAACTTCAGCAGGCAAGGATTTTATGGCCCCAGCCGCTGCACATCTCTCGTCTTCCAGGCGCACATCATCATCCATAAAACGGGTTGGAGAGACAGAAAATGTCGGTGACATCAGACCAAGACGATACATTAAAGCTCCGCACCCCCTGGTCTACCCTGCAAACGCAGCCCACTGTCCCTACCATTCAATCACGGATCGATCACTATTTTCTTACGCTACAAGAGCATTGTCTGAGAGTGCGTGAGTTGTTCGGATACGTCGCGATATTTCTTCTGATGTATTCAGCTTGCTACGTCATTCCTTACGCCTTCTATGACGACTATGACAATCTTTATCAGGCCGATACCGTCGGCAGCGCCGTCGATATGGCGACTCCGGTAAGAAACGGGCGGGTGATTGAGGGCTACCTCTACAGATTGACATTTGCAATCGTGCATAACCTTGACCAGCTGCGCTTTGTTCGCCTCATCGCCGTCATCGGAATTGGTTTATGCGCGTGGTTGACGTTTGTCCTATTACGACGCGCCGGCATGAGATACTGGCCGGCATTCTGTATTCCCATTGCCGTGTTTGCCCTCCCCGGGTACCAGGTATTCGTCGCTTGGTCAATCAGCGCATTTCACTCTTATGGGGTACTTCTGTCGGGTGCGGCACTTCTTGTCACTGAGCGCGCGCTGTCCACTCCGTTCACCAGACGATTCTGGGCGCTGATCTCGCTGGCGGTGCTCATGGAGCTTGCGTCCATGATGATCTATCAACCAGGCGCTATGATGTACCTCTTCTTTGCGGCTATTGTTATCTTTGTCGGTCAGCTGGACGTGGTACCGTCACTCCAGCGCCTCGGTGTGTACCTGGGCGTGACGTTTCTGGCTATCGGAGTAGACGATGTGAGCCTGCACAGTCTGCCCGGACTAATTCTTGGACAGAGTAGCGATTCGCGCACCCAGTTAGTGCACGATATTCCCGGAAAAATAGAGTGGTTCTTGAAACAGCCGCTCCGAAATGCGCTGAATTTTTATTCTCTCAGCTCGGCAGCCGGTAGTCGCCGTGCTCGTCGGGCTATTCATCCTGGCAGGATTGCTACTCTATTTCACTGGCACCGGCTCATCCCGGCTGGTCAAGCTCGTTATTGCGTTGTCTCTGCTTCCTATCAGCTATGTGCCGAGTCTCGTCACTGTCACGAATTTCGCGGCCTATCGCTATATGGTAGCGATGGGATCGCTGCTGGTGCTCTACCTTGCGCTAGCCATTATTGGATTTGCCGGCTTGCTTGACAAGGTCTCACTTCCCCAGGTAAAAACGGCTGTGATCACTGTTCCAATTGCGCTGCTGGCTCTCTCCGCCGGCATCCTTGCGGCCCAAAATCTCACTGTGGAGTTCGCCGTGCCGCAATACACAGAGCTGCAATACTTATACAGCCAGCTCCAGCCGGTAAGGCAGACGCATCCCCGTGTGATCTATTTCGTGAACTCCACGAGTGCCGATTCGCCCGCGCCAATCGTGGCGTACGATGAGTTTGGCTTGCCCTCGTCCATCAAGTGGTGGAACGCAGCCCCTATGGTATACCTCGCGTTAGCGCAAATCGATCCGGCTGATGAACACGTACAGGTGCAGGTCATTGCTGGGAGCGCCATAAACAGCCTTCCTGCCGGAAGTATCGTAATTGATATGCGTAAGCTGAAGGACGAGAAATAGCCCCGGCGGTAGACATACACGGTATACTCAAATAGCCGGCGCTCTCGCCCACATTCGGATTTCAGGATAGGCCAGCGGAGGATGCCATGCGACGTTGCGGTTTTCGCATATTCTGCTTTATCCTTCCACTCAGTCTAACACTGCTCCTGGCAACAGCTCTTGTCGCCTGCGCAAGCAACCCAGGCGGCGCGATCTCTACTGCGACCGCTTTGGACCAGAGGGGGGGAGGATCCGGCGGGACGGCGGCCGGCTCACCTGCGGTAATTGCCGCCACACCCACTCCCACGACGAGCATCGCCTCTCCTGGAACCGGAGAAGGGGGAATAGCCGAGTTCTGCTCGGGGACAAGCGATATCGAGTCCTCTTTGCCGGCCAGCATTCCCGCGTATCCGAACGCACAGATACGAATCAGCAGGACATCGGGAGGCAATGGAATATTTGGTCTTTGCACAGCCGACTCGTCTGCTCAAGTACTGACATACTATCTCGCTCAGCTTCCGGATAAAGGCTGGCAGCAGATCAAGAACAACACGATTCTCACGACCGAGCAGATACAAGCTGCCCAGGGAACTGGGTACATTACTATTACTATTGAACCCGATGGGCAATTATCCAACACCACCGACATCATCATCCAGACAAGCGGAGTCTCGTAGTAGGCTGAGAGCGTCACACCAACCCGAAAGATCGGGCAGGAAGGCAGTATAGACAGAGTGGAAAAAGCGCCATCCTCCAACCCGTTCATGAACTGGCTCAAAACGCTCCGGAGAGGACAGGACACCTCGAGGGAGGATGACCAGGAAGCAGTCGCCTTCCGAGAAGAGGTGCTCTCACTCTTCCCTTACACCGATCCGGCCATACAGTGGCTAAGCAACGCCATACGTTTTGAGGTCCGAGATCTCTCCAGCGTAAGTGGTGGAGGTTATTGGTATCCGGATCAAAATCTGGTCTTCCTCTTCACGGCGCAGTACGAGGCGGCAATTCACGAACTGGCACACGCCTGGTGGCACTACCGGCGAGCTGGCCGCGAAGATACCTTAATAGAGGCAACTATACGGCTCTCCAACGAGGCCGACCCGCGTTATGCGCGACTCTCGAGCCTGGCTTACGGATACATACACGGGATACCAGAGCAACATTGGGAGGGCATGCTAGTAGAGCGCAATGACTGGGAAATGTATGCGGGCATGGCCAGCGGCATGATGGCGGACATACGGCTGGTGCCGCCGTATGTCCGGGACTTTTACAGCGATATGTTCCGCCTACTGGCGGACGACGCTCCCTCTCCGGCGGCTCTCGCTCGCCACGGATAACCTACGTGAGGTATCGTGCCCTAAGGCCAGTCCACACGTAGAGAATCCGCCGTCTCGGCACCCAGCAGCCGCAAGATGGTGTCAGCTAGCGCTTCAGCTTCGGAGCTACCTTCTCCATCAAGCGGCTCTTTAGAGCCTGAGCGAGTCAGGCGGCAAACATGCCTGGGCGCTGGTGAAGTCGCCCCCAGCCAAAGGGTCGAAGTTTCACCCGTGGCTACTCGAAACCCTCTCGATCGTAGCCAGACCTTGAGCTTCCCAATAGTAGGAAGCCAGAGGCAGTCGACTTCGGGTACTTGGCTGGCGGGCCACGCTCCGGTGGCATCCGCAAGGAGCAACAATCCTGCCTGCGGATACAGCCCGACAACCAACCATAACCCTACTCGCGTCTCAGCGGCGTGCTCGGCTCCAAGGATGGTACACCAATCACCGAGTTCCGGCCGCCAGGTAAATCCTTCGGCTGCTAGGCGGCGAGCAGTAGCCGGCATCACCAGATCTTCACGCACGTGTGCTCCTCTCCCGGGACCTCTGTTGGTACCGCTAGCCAGAGGGCGCTGAAATCGCGTACCATCACGTGTACAACCGTCTTATACCTATACACGAACCAGGCCAAGGCGTCAACGGAGAAGCCGCCAGGCTTATCCTAACACAAGGGGAGAGGCCACTATGACGAGCAATGGGGCACAGGCACCACGCGCGTATGGAACTGAGAGGCAGTTACAAATCTACCTGGCTGGCATGCAGGGTCAGAAACCAGCGACACCTATTTCCTATGACGAGCTGGAGAAACAGGCTCGCGAAAAGTTAAGCGAGGAAGCCTACGGGTATGTGGCTGGAGGCGCAGGCGCAGAAGCGACTATGCAAGCCAACCGAGAAGCGTTCCAACGCTATCATATCGCGCCTCGTATGCTGCGGAACGTGGCCGAACGCAGTGCCTCTGTGGAAATCTTGGGTCAGCGACTACCAGCCCCGGTGCTGCTTGCACCAATCGGCGTACAGTCCATAGTCCATTCTCAAGCGGAGGTAGCTACTGCCCGCGCCGCCGCATCATTGGACATACCCTTTATCCTCAGCACCGCGTCGTCAAAGACAATGGAAGAGGTAGCGAGTGCCGCAGGCGATGGACCGCGTTGGTTTCAGCTCTATTGGGGACGAGATCCCGAGCTCACAGCAAGTTTTCTCGAGCGAGCCGGCCGCGCTGGATATAGTGCGGTCGTAGTGACGCTCGATACCGCCCTCTTGAGCTGGCGTGAGCGAGACATACAGAATGCCTATCTTCCTTTTCTCCTGGGTGAAGGCCTGGCCAACTACTTCAGCGATCCCGTCTTTCGCGCCGGTCTCGCCCAGCCACCTGAGATGGACCCGGCAAGCGCGATCTTCAAGTTCGTGGGCATCTTCTCCAATCCCACATTGACCTGGGACGATCTCGCTTTCATTCGAAAGCATACGTCGCTTCCTATTCTGCTCAAAGGCATCCTACGAAGCGACGACGCGCAGAAGGCGCTTGACTACGGGGCTAATGGAATCATCGTCTCCAACCATGGAGGACGGCAGGTCGATGGCGCGGTGGCCGCTCTTGACTGCCTGCCCCGGATTGTCCGGGCAGTTGACCAGCGGATCCCGGTACTCTTCGACAGCGGCATTCGCGGGGGCGCAGATGCTTTCAAGGCGATAGCGCTGGGAGCGCGGGCGGTGCTGCTGGGCCGCCCCTATATATGGGGATTGGGTCTCTCCGGCGAGGAAGGAGTGCGCGATGTGGTACAGAACTTCCTTGCCGACCTCGATCTGACGCTGGCGCTCTCGGGATGCGCATCGTTTGCCGAGGTCGACACCACGATGTTGGCAGAATCGGGCTAGAGAGAAGAACATGTGTCAGATGATCCAATCGCGGCGAGCGGCAAAGGTAGCCAGAGCATGTTCCTGCGATGGATTTTCGACGGCTCCAGGACAGATCGCCCGCAGCTCGCTGAGTGCCTCGGCCGGGGAGGCGCCGCCGCGTATGAGATAGGCGGCAAGAATTGAACCGGTGCGTCCCTGTCCCATTCGGCAGTGAACGGCTACCGCATGTCCTTTAGCGCGATGGCGATCGATGAAATCCAGTCCGGAGAGAAAATCTGCCGGTGTTGGAGGTGCCAGGTCTTCTATCGGCAGATGGAGTGCCTCGATACCGCTGGCAGCCAGCGCCTCGCCGTCCAAAGGCGCCTCCGTCAACATCAGTAGAGCGTCGACTCCCTGCTCACGTAGCCAGGCCAGATCTCCGACCAACGTCTGTAGATCGGCTGCTGATGGGTGATTTGACGATAGGTGGATTCCCCCTGGTCGCGAGCATCCAGCGAGGGCTTCGTCGATCAGCCAGTAAAAGCGGTGCAAAGCCATGCCCTTTTTCTCCCGTAGTTTTCCTTTGTGCGCATGCATAGGATAGGGTGTAGACGTAAACGATATAAAATTGAAGCCAATGATGTGTCTCCACCAGCCAAGGTGGATCTGCCAGCAAAACGATCTCACGACAGGCAAGAGCGGCGCACCCCTCAATGCGCCAGGATGTTACTGGCCTTCCGGTTAGGCACAGGCAACAGAGCGATAATGAAAAAGGAGCGGCGAATCAATGATTGACTTCGAGTTAACGACTGAGCAGAAAGCCATGCAAGAGCTGGCGCACAGCTTCGCTCTGCAGGAGATACGTCCAGTAGCGGGAGAACTGGACGAAAACGAGGAATTTCCAGGGGCACTGGTGCACAAGGCTGGGGAGTTAGGTCTAACGACATTTGCCTTTCCCGAGGAGCTTGGCGGACTCGGTATCACCGACGAGCTGACAAACTGTATCATTACTGAAGAACTGGCCTGGGGCTGCGCTGGAGTGGCTACTGTCCTGGGAGGTACCCATTTGGCGAGTATTCCCATCCTGCTTGCAGGGACGCATGAGCAGAAACAGCGGCTACTCAAGCCGATCGTCGAGCGGAACGGACTCTGCGCTATGGCGCTGACTGAGCCGGACGCGGGCTCAGATGTCGCCGCCATGACCACAACTGCTCGTCGCGAAGGCAATGTCTATGTGCTCTCGGGGAGCAAGCGATTTATTACTAATGGAGGCATCGCCGATCTGTATGTGGTTTTCGCCACGACCGATCGCTCGCTCGGCCACCGAGGGGTAACCGCTTTCATTATCCCTGGGGATACCCCCGGAATTAGCGGAGGCAAGAAGGAAAAGAAACTTGGGATTCGCTGCTCACACACCGGCGAGGTGCTGCTCGATGACGTGCGCGTTCCGGTGGAAAATCGACTTGGTGACGAGGGCAGCGGCTTCAAGCTGGCAATGACGATGCTTGACCGGTCCCGACCGATGATAGCGGCGATAGCAGTAGGAATCGCTCGTGCCGCTTACGAATATGGGCGTGACTATGCCATGGAGCGTGTGCAGTTCGGCCAACCCATCGCCGCCAACCAGGGTATCCGCTTTATGCTTGCTGACATGGCGACCAAGGTACAGGCAGCGCGACTCATGACCTGGTGGTCGGCACGCGCCACCGAATCAGGACGTCCATTTCTCTACGAGAGCAGCATGGCAAAGAATTTTGCATCAGACGTGGCCATGGAAGTGACCACCGATGCTGTGCAGATCTTCGGCGGTTATGGATACATACGTGAATATCCGGTAGAAAAGCTGTTTCGAGACGCCAAAATCACTCAGATCTATGAAGGAACTAATCAGATACAAAAGATCGTTGTGGCAAACCAGTTGCTAAAATAGCGGATTGGAGAGATTGCTCGCACCTTCTACTCTCCTCCAGCAACTCAAACGGCTTCTTATACGTAGAGTTTTCAGGTTAGCGCCTTGCCGCGTTTCTGATTATGTAGAGTGGAACCGGATCGAGCATAGGTACCGAGTACACTGAGCGTCGGGGTGTGATCCACTTCACTTAATGGTTTAGATCAAATGTGCTAAACTGGGACTGGTTGAGCAATGGCATGTAGTTCGCCGACATGGCGTCAACCACAACGGTTATTTAGGCGAGGTAGCTCGTGAGGTATTGGGTGAACTGGAAATTACCAGCAGGGGGGTGTGCAGCATGATGCGCCATCATAGCGCGGAAGAAATTCGGGAACGAGCGATCCAGGCTGCGGTGAAGAAATACGAGCAGGGATGCATTTCGTGTTCTCACACCTACCTCGAGCTCGCGCGGGCTAATGGCGCGAGTGCGGACGACATTCGGCGATTGGGGATCAGCCGGCGAGGATTTATGCGCTTCGCCGGTGTCGCGCTTGCCGCGGGAGCCGGTATAGCCGCCTCCACATCATTGCTGGGTCTCAAAACCGCCGATGCGGCGGTTGTCCGATCGCTAGCCGCGACCATTACCGGCACCTTTGGTGTCGATAGCTGTACGTCACCCGGTATAGCCACCGCGCAAAATATGCCGCTGCAGTTTTATATTGCCGAGCTCGGCGGTACTAACAATAGTGTTGGCTGCTTTCTGCCAGAGACATCGGTCGCTACCGGCGCAGACTTTACCCATGGTTATTGGGGACTGACCGGCCCTAACCTCTCCACCGCGACAACACCGACCGCCTTTGGACAGCAGCAAGCGGAGGCTGCTGTTGCCGCCTGGAAGGATACTCCTGGCGTCGGTGGACTGACAATATTTGCCGACGTCGAAGAAGGATTCGGTGGTTGGGGCGATGGCGCGACCCAAAAAGATATGGCCGCAGTTCTCGATGGATTTCTCACCGGCGTCGTCGCCGCCCAATTTGTACCTGGGGTCTATATTGGCGCGGCAGACCGCGACGCATGGTTTCCCAACACCTATCTGCCGGCCGAGCCATTTGTGTACTGGGTCGCCGGCGGCGCCTACGCCGGCGACATGTGCGCTCCCTGCCAGCCCGACTGCGATACCTTGACACCGGTATACCAGATCTGGAATGACGCGGTGCAACAGGAGGCCTTTGCCGGGCAGGGAGCGGTAATCTGGCAATATTGGCTCAGCGATTTTGGTTGCGAAGGCGATTACAATTATTCGCCCCAAACAGGGTACCAGAAATTCGTTCCGGTTCCCCCAAGCACCGTCCCGACCGCGACGCCGCAAATAGCCACTCCGACTGCAGGCACAATCGGATAGTCAGGGCAGTGAGGTGGGGGGCGACTTTAGCGAGTGGCGAGATGCCGGGTGTAGTCGCCAAGGCTAAAATATTGTAGCTCACCAATCGAGTTGATGGTTATATCAGGCATGAAGCTGGTTCTCTCGGGAGCGTTGCCGTAATGGCCCTGGCGTATATGCACGGTAACAAAACGCTCCGGATACCGCTGCTTCGTCGCGTCCAGTATGTGCCGTTTGTCGTCAACCATAACATAAAACGGCCCCGGCCAGCGTACGAAAATGTCCTCAAGATGATCCTCTTTATGCATGAAAACCAATACCCGCCAATCGACCGCGGCGGCCAGCCCGCTGCTCGCAATCTTGTACGGTTGGTAGATGCTGTCGCCGTCCGAAACAATGGCTGGTAGGGCGTAGCTCTTTATAGAGTGAAGTGTAGCCAACGACTCCGGATACAGCCGGCGGCCAAACGGATATTCCATGACGATATCACGTAGCTGCCCAAGCGTCGGCTCATGATGCAGATACGATCGAAACCGTTCCAGAGTCAGCGGGAAATCCACCGTGCCGGTGAAATCACGAACCTCTTCGTAGACGCTCCAGAACTGCTCAAGCATCTGCTTGCCCAGCAGTGATCCCAGCTGCGTATCTAAATCACTCTTTAAAGAGTCGTTGTCAAGGAGGGTATTGTCACAGTCCAAGATGAAGATAGCTTGATCAGCCACAGCAGTGGTGTCGAACGAGTCTGGAGCCGTCATCAATTACATCCTTTGCCTTCTTTAGAAACATCTGCTGGACTTCCCTATTGTAGCATCTGACAGGAGCTTCCAATCGGCCCGGATCGCCGCGAGGATTGAGCCCTACGATCGCAGCAAAGATTGACCATCGCCAAACCATACGCTACAGTTGAAAGACGACCATGGCCCACTAAGTCGCGCTGCGAAACGATAATCGCAGGCCCAGGGTCCGTCGGCAGCGCGAAAGAGAGCAACTGCACCATCACGGGAAAGCGAGACATGACGGGTGAGTATGGAATACGACACCACGCCCAAGCCACTGGCAGACCTTCATCAGAGCGTCGCTCTGGTCACCGGCGCCAGCAGTGGAATCGGCCAGGCAATTACCGAGCAGCTGGTAGCATGTGGAGTAAATGTCGCAATGTTCGCCAGGCGCTCCGAGCGGCTGGAGTCTCTTAGTCGCCGGCTGGCAGGTGAAGCGTCTGGCGGCGAAACCCTTGCTATCACTGGCGACGTACGGAAGTCAGACGACGTGCAGCGCGCTGTCCGCTCCACACTTGATCGGTGGGGCCGGCTAGATTTTCTGGTCGCCAACGCCGGTTTTGGATACCGGCTGCCGGTGGTGGATGGTGACCCACAACGCTGGAAAGACATGATTGACACCAATGTCTACGGTCTGCTTCTCACGCTCAAATATGGTGTCGCTCCGCTGTTGCAGCAGGGCTCGGGCCACGTTATCGTGATGTCGTCGGTGGCGGGCCGAGTGCCAACACCGGGGGGAGCGGCTTATTGCGGCACTAAAGCCGCGGCCAGCACTATCGCCAATTCGCTGCGACAGGAAGTTGGGCCACAGGGTGTGCGTGTCACTACCATCGAGCCTGGGGTCGTCATATCCGAATTCCAGCAGGTAGCGGAGTACACCCCGGAAATCGTGCGAAATATGCTGAAAGGTGCGGTGCCGCTCTTACCAAGCGATATCGCCCGTGCCGTGATTTTTGCCTTGCAGCAACCGGCACACTTCGCAGTGTCGGAACTGATCGTTCGTCCAACCGGACAGGCATATCCCTGAGCCGGAAGTATACGCACCTGCCTAGAGGGAGCCAGAGACATGGGCGATCCTATGCCGAAACGTGAGGGTGTACAGCGTCCGGAACGGAAGTACCACTTCCAGTCAGTGATCTCTTTAATATCGATGGGTTACTGACTGACGATGAGCGGTTGGTACGCGACACCGTCAAGAAATTTGTCGCCAGCCAGGTGCTCCCAATTATAGGGGAACACTTTGAAGCCGGTACCTTCCCCCGCGAGCTTATTCCAGCGATTGCTGAGCTGGGCCTCCTGGGAATGCACCTGGAAGGCTACGGCTGCGCCGGACTCAGCGCCGTTTGTTATGGTCTTGCTTGCCAGGAGCTTGAGTTCGGCGACAGCGGTCTGCGCTCGTTTGTGTCCGTTCAGGGCTCTCTGGCGATGTACCCTATCTACGCCTTTGGTTCGCCCGAACAAAAAGCGCGCTGGCTCCCCAAGATGGCTACTGGCGAGGCGATTGGGTGCTTTGGGCTTACCGAGCCGGATTCTGGAAGCAACCCGAGCGGCATGCAGACGACGGCACGTAAAGACGGTGCCTCGTATGTGCTCAATGGCACTAAGATGTGGATCACCAACGGTGGCATTGCCGACCTCGCGGTAGTCTGGGCCAAGGCCGAGGACGGAATACGCGGCTTCGTTGTCGAGCGCGGCACACCTGGGTTTACAACCAGCGATATTCGCCATAAGCTATCGCTTCGAGCCTCAATTACATCGGAGCTCCATTTCCAAGATTGCCGCATACCCGCCGAGAATCTGCTTCCTAACGTACGCGGCCTACGAGGCCCGCTCTCTTGTCTTGACGAGGCGCGGTACGGCATTGCCTGGGGAGTCAACGGTGCGGCTCTTGCCTGTTATCTGTCGGCGGTGGAGTACGCGAAGACTCGCATTCAGTTCGACCGGCCAATCGGGGGGTTTCAGTTGACTCAGCGTAAGCTCGCGGATATCGCCACCGAGCTGGTCAAAGCGCAACTCTTAGCGTTGCAGCTTGGGCGTCTTAAAGATCAAGGGCTCGTCCATCCAGTACAGGTTTCGCTCGCCAAGCGCAATAACTGTCGTCAAGCCCTGAGTACGGCTCGTGAGGCGCGCAGCGTCCTTGGAGCCAATGGCATTACGCTCGAATATCCAATTAGTCGCCATATGAATAATCTCGAATCCGTCTATACCTACGAAGGAACCGACGACATCCATACGCTTATCATCGGGCAAGCGATTACCGGCCAGAGCGCGTTTTCGTGACGTGTGCTGCAACGGGACGGAGAATGGTACCCAGTTCCACTCCGCCCTTTGCAGTGGGCGTCAGGCTGTCCAATTCCTGAAGAAGTTCCGGCCATCCCTGCACTCGGCGACTGTAGAGACTGGGTAGCCGGTTATACGGGGCATCGAGAAGGTAGCTGCGAATTCCGGCCATACCCAAGCTTTCAGCGGTAGCATGGTTGTCCTCGACGAAGATCGTGCATCCCAACTCTTGCGCCAAAGGAAGCTTGGCTGGGCCACCGGCAACACAGTGAATTTCCTCGATATAATCCGAGACATCATGCATTCTCAGCCAGCGCCGAGTCGCGCCTAGAACGCTCTCTGGCCGTGCGGTAATCATATGAATCGTATAACCTCGTCCGTGAAACCCACGAAGCGCCTCAGTCATATGAGGGATGGGGGCTAGCTGGAGGACGAATGCACGGTCGGCGCTGAGCTCCTGGCAAAGCGCCTGAGTCTCCTTTGTTGCACGAGGCCATTCAAACGTGAGCAAGTCCTCGTAATGAGCCGGAATGTGTTCAGGAAACCGTTTTCGCAAGCGCTGCCAGAGCAACTGGTCGGACGCCAGAACGCCGTCGCAATCTACTCCCACAATGCGCGCGGGGTCGGCGACGGGCCAGCTCCACGCCACGCTTGCTATTGATTCCCAATCAGGGGTATCAGTCTGTCTTGTTAACATACTCGTTTTTCGTTTGTATCCACACCCTCCACCAGCACTCACTCGTCATGAGCCCGCGAAGGTCCTCTGCCCGGCATAAGGGAGCCGAAGCCTAGAACAGTATCTCCGCCGGGAATCTTCGCGGTGGGAAGCGCGCTCCTTGAGTAGGAGTTTCCTTTCAATCCTTCTGCACTGTCATCCTTTAATGCCTGGAGTGCTCATCCGCGCCCAGGCACACGAAACCTTGCTATCACAAAAGGCGAAGTTCATTATACCACATCGAAGCAACGCGTGTCGCAGGCAACCCTCCAGCGTTAAAATGACAGGTTATCTTGGTGGCGTCTCGTGATCAACAGTACGAACTGGTACATGGCAAAGAGCTCAAGCGCAAAGGGGAGATAGCCAGTGTAGCCGATAAGCGGCATCTCAAAGAGGTGGGCGGGGAGCAAGGCAGGTGACGAGTTGACAAAAGGTATGGTATAGATCCACTTAGGCAGCGCCTGCGAGTTCCACATTTCCCAGAAGAAACCGCAGATAAGAGTCGAGAGAGGAATGGCGACAAAAAAGCGCCAGTCGTGCGCAAGCAGATGCCCGAAGGATGATTTTTGCCTGGCAAGATTATTAATAGGATCGAGTAATAAGAAGAGGCAGAGCCAGACGAGCGGAAAAGCATATCGGGGGAAGGCGAACGGTAGCACAACACAGATAATGCCCAACCCCAAGATGGCAATTGCCCACTTCACTGGTAGCATAGGACCAATCTCACCACGCCCGAGCCTCGGTCGAAGTCGTTCGAAGCTGGTCACCAATTCAGCAATTTCCATCACCGCCGGCAACACTGTGCTAAAAGCCAAAGTAGCGGTCAAGAAGTATGCCAGTGGAGAATAGTACTGGCCCATGAGATAGTGCCAGTTCTGCACCGGTACGTTTAGTAACTCAAATACCCACCAAAATGGAGCCGAGACCGCAAACATAGCGGCAAATCCCGCTTTGCTGCGCAGGAGTGGAGAGTTTCCCTTGCGCGAATAATTCAAAGCGTCCGCGAACAGGATGAACCCGAACCATAACGGGAAGAATGAGTAGCTCCACGGTCCGATACGGAGCCATGAAGAAGTCCAAGCCAGCAGATTGAGCGCCAGGCCAAACCAGCCGTACGCCGGCAAGCGATACGAGAAGAGCGGACCTCCGCGCGCCGACTCATAGGCCTCGGAAGGGCCAGTCGTTTCGGTTCGCGGCGTAGAAGTAAGCATCAGGCAAACAATCTCTTCCTAATCTCGTCTACTGCGACACAGATATCGGATCCAAGGTAATGCCCAGGAATCCGCTCCACCGCCGCTGGATCCCGCATGAACGCCTGCCCCCCACAGTACAGCCCAGTTTGGCTGTTGGCGGCTTCCAGCCGTTCCACTATCGCCGTAATCGCCTCGGCCTGCGATGGAAGAGTTGCTGAGAGCAAGATACATTGTGGCTTCTGGCTGGCAATAGTGGACAGCAGGCCGTCTATCTCGACGTTCTGTCCTAAGTAGGCCACTCGTGCTCCAGTTCGGCGCAGGAAGAGGGCCAGCATGAGCGCACCAAGCTCATGTAATTCGCCGGGGGCGCAACCGACCAGTGTCAGCGGCCCTGAACCATTCGCGGAGGTACTGCGAAACAGACCGTCCAGCAGTCCGCGTATCAGGCCAACGGCAAAATGTTCCACCGTTGCATCCAGCTCCCCCTCCGCCCAGCGACTGCCTATCTCTGCCAGAACCGGGCGAAAGAGATGCAAGCAAATATCTTCTACAGTATATACTGCCAGTGCCTGAATAATGGTCCGGTGCGCACCGTATTCATCCAAATTACTGAACTGGGCAAACAGCATAGCGCCCACATCGTCCAAAGAAAACCGATCAATAAACGTAGTCGGCGTTGCTGGCATTGGTGCGGTTGCCACTTCCGTCGGACCGAGAGTCTGAGAACGCGAGCGGCGACCCCGCCGGCGCACTGGTTCGAGCGAGCGCAAAAGCGCAATTGCCTGGCTGATGGTCATACCGCTCTCTACACGCTCTCGCAGCCAAGTGACCACCATCATGTCGCGCTCAGAATAGAGCCGATAATCGTTGCCGCTGCGCCGAGGCGATAGAACGCCGTAGCGCCGTTCCCAGGCTCGTAGAGTCGGCGCTGGCACGCCCGTGTGATGCACTACCGATTTTGTATTGTAGAGAGGCATATCCGAGTACAGCTCGAGTGCAGGAGGCTGCACCCTCGGCTCCCTCCCCATCATAGCCTACCCTCGCCGCCGGCATTCGACTTCTCTACTAGCGATCTACCTGCAAAGCCTCACTCTTACTCAAACTGGCATTGTAGCATTAATGCGGCTCGACGTCCACCTTTTGTCTATAGTATGCCATAACCTGTCCCCATTATTTCCGCCACTGCATCAGTCTCATGAAGTCCATAACTGTGCGAACACTATGCAAGCAGGGACCAACGACAAACCAGTTACAGGGTAGTTGTCACGATGGCATCGGCTTCAATCTCTACAACCATATCTGGCGAGATCAGCCGGTGCACCTCAACCATGGTGGCCGCGGGACGAGCCGAGCTGATCATGCGGATGTGCTCACTGTACCAAGACGGCCGACGCCTTTTCCGAGGGAGGGCGAAACGACCGGTTGGTGGCAGGGAGTCTATATCCGCCAATAAGGCCTGTCAACACGCAAGAAGCCGGCGAGAGCCGGAAGTACTTACTGGCTAAGGCGGACAGAGCAACATTGACGGTACTTGGCACGCATGCCATGCTAGGTGCGTAGGGAAGGGGGGCAGGGTAGCAATGGCGGGAAATCAACGCCAGGAGCAGAAGGCACGCGAGAAAAAGCACGGTACCGGCAAGGTCTCTAAGATCTCTTTGGCAGACGCGCTTGGCGCAACCCATCAGAATACGGTACCGGTGCTACCGGCCTTCGGCCCAGCAAATCAAAGGGACTCGAGCCAAGTCGGCGCTTCTCCCACAGTACCTGGAAACTGGGAAGAACTAGAAACAAGCCGGCAACCAGCGGGAGGTCCGGGCACGGCACCCGCACCGCCTGCCCCATATGCGCCGGCGCAATCTCAGCAAGCGATGATTGAGGCGGAAACAACCCGTTCCCTGGCAAAATCCGAGCTGGTGTTGCCAGATGTCATCGCCGATTCCATCCCACTGGAAAAGAAGGCGACCGTGGCGAAGCTCGGAGAGTCAAGAGCGCTGGCGGTGCCCGAGCAGGAGGTGGAAACTCCGGCGATCTTCATCAGAGGCGCTCGCAAACCGCCCAGGTACAACTATGCCCGGGTGGTTCCACGTCGTAGTGGTCCACGACCAATAGCGGTCCAATTCATAGTCTCCATGCTTAGTGTCATGCTACTCTTTACTGTGTTTACCGCGGTCTCTCCCTTAGGAAAAAGTCTGGCATCGCTAGGCTTTGTAGAAGCGTACGCCAATTCGGTCCCATGGGTGCCTACGGCTACTCCCCGGCCGACCGCTACTCCCATACCGGTCTATGATCCACCTACTGGATCAGGTGCTGGAACCCAAATCGTGGTCAACGATATAGTGGCTATCTTCGGCGGATATTCGACGGGTGCGCTCAACGTGGCCAGATGCGAGTCCGGGTATAATCCGAACGCGTATAATCCCTATGCGATAGGCAACAGCCACGCTGAGGGGGTGTTTCAGATCCTCTATCCTAGCACCTGGTATACCACTTCCTTTGCCAACAGCTCACCATACGATGCCGTCACCAACATCCGAGCGGCATACCAGATTTTCTCGCGGGATGGGTACACGTGGCAGGAGTGGGCATGCCAGCCATAGCGGGCCGGCGTGGAGGAAAGCCGTGACTACCGGGGGATAGTCGCTCTCTTCTAGAGCGACACGTCATGCCGATTGAGCCACGAGCTTTTGGACATTGTAGCGCGCGCCGTATCCCACGCATTGCCGCTTGTGCCGGTCGAGAACCACGCGCACGATAGAGCGATCGATGCCGCGTCGCAGTCTGAGATCAGTCTCGTAGCAATTGAGCCAGCTTACTGGTGCCCAGAGACTAATCTCGCCGCTCAAATCGATGCCGCAGTCGGGACAGAGACCAGTTACCGGAAGCACAATTTCCTGCACAGAATCCTCCCTGCTACCCTTCACTAATGATACGGCGTGCGCCTTCTCTGGACTACCTTGACTCGAGTTTTCCGCTCCCATGAGGAGAGATTATTGCAATCGATATCATCGTGAGCAAAAGCGCAAGAATCAGGCCATCGAGGTATTCTACGAAAACAGGCGTAGCCGAGCATGGCCGGACGGCTGATCCGGATTTCTGTTCCCTCAACGCTCCTCTATAGTCTTCGTCCATTGGAAGATATGGGAGAAGTCCAGACGGCAAAACCACAGTCCACCTCCAATTCTGTGGACGATACCCCCTGTTTGTCCACGGCTTATCCACCAGTCACAACAAAACTCGTGGATAAAGGGGTGTTGTGGTGCGAAGCGGCATCCTATACTAGAGGAGTGGGGTAAAGTGGGGCAAAGTGGGGAGATGTGAATGTTCCTTGGCGAATACCTTCATAGTGTAGACAGCAAGGGCAGGCTTGCGATCCCGGCGCGATTTCGCTCCAAGATTGAGCGCGGAGCGGTATTGACGCGGGGAATAGACGCCTGCCTTTACGTTTACCCGATGGAGGTCTGGGAACAGAAGGCGAGCGAGCTGGATGCCGCGATCCTCAATCCCAGACAGCGCCGCCTCATCGAGCGCCGATTCTTTGGAATGGCGACTGAGGTGGAGCTGGATAGCCAAGGTCGAATCGTCATTCCGGCTAGATTCCGCCAGTACGCTGGCCTGGGCAACGAATCTATGGTCATTGGCGCCCGGGATCGCTTCGAGATTTGGAGTACCGTCAACTGGCAGAGCTACACCGACGAGGTGGCAGCGGAGGATCTAAGTGGATTGTCATTGCCGTTTTAGTCTATCCGGCAAAGCAGCGCCAAAATGGAAAAGATATAGATGTTGACCGCTATGAGACCCGAGAATGACCGCCTGCTGGATCCAACGCTACACCGTGCTGTGCTGGCGAATGAGACGCTGGAATGGTTGGCACCACGTCCCAGTGGTCGTTATGTCGACGCGACACTGGGTGGAGCCGGACATACGGAGTTGATCCTGTCACGTTCGGCGCCGGACGGTCGGGTTCTGGGCATCGATGCCGACAAGGATGCGCTTGAACGCGCTCAAGATCGGTTACAGGAGGCTGTCGCCACCGGGCGGCTGCTCCTGCGACACGCCAATTTCGATGAGATGGGAACCCAGGCCCGAGCACTCGATTTCGCGCCAGTAGATGGTATTCTGCTTGACCTGGGACTGTCCTCAGATCAGCTCGCTAGCAGCGAGCGGGGCTTTAGCTTTTCCATTGATGCCCCACTGGATATGCGCTTCGATCCTAGTCACGGCCAACCGGCCTACGATCTAGTCAACCAGCTTGAGGAGTCGGAAATCGCCGACCTGCTTTACCGCTACGCCGATGAGCGGCGCTCTCGCGCCATTGCCAGACGCATTGTCCTGACAAGGAAACAGGCTCCCATCACTCGAACCGAACAGCTGGCCAGGCTTGTTAGGGCGACGGTTCGCGCGCGCACCGGGCGTTCTCCAGGCATCGATCCGGCGACGAGAACGTTCCAGGCGCTGCGTATCGCCGTAAATGATGAGCTAGGCAATCTCGAACGGGTACTGCCGCAAGCTATCGACCTGCTCGCCGTGGGTGGGCGTCTGGCCATTATAAGCTTCCACTCACTGGAAGATCGCATAGTGAAGCGAACCTTTCTTGAAGAGGAGCGTGGCTGTATCTGCCCGCCCGAATTACCAGTCTGCGTGTGCGGCCATACGCCGCGTCTCAAAGTTCTTACCAGGCACCCGGTGATTGCCACTGCAGAAGAATTACAGCGCAATTCTCGTGCGCGTAGCGCAAAGCTGCGCGTCGCAGAGCGGCGATAGATCTATTAAAGTCGGTACATGAACAACCAATGAGCACTGGAGAGAATTGGGCAAGGTTTGCGACACGGCATATCTCTTGCCTCGAAAGCTGTTTTGATGCTTCTCGCGGCCGTCCACCCGAGATGTACTGGCCGAACTCGAGCGGGATCACGACGAGATTGGAGACAAGAGATATGTCGACTCGAACACCACCACTGCGGACTCCTAACGATGAGGGCGCGAACACGTCCCAAGAATGGAGCGCATGGGAAGCCATTGATGGGGGCCTCCGTTCTGGACGGTTGGAGACGGTATTGCAGCCTCGCAATGTCTTGCTGGTCAGCATGGTGATCATTGGCGTCCTGGCGCTCTTGTATCTTCACATGACCAGCGACGTTGCGCTGGCTAATAGCCAGCTTCAGACGGAGCATACCCAGCAGCTGCAATTAGAGCGTCAAGACCAGCGACTCCATCTCCAGCTCGGAGAGGCAACGAGTCCGGCCCATATTGATCGCGCGGCACGCGCGATGGGGCTCTCGCCAGCCCCAGGTACACAGCCATGAACCCTAGGGACTCTGGACCGCTGCAACGCCGAAGCGCACGCTCACGACCAGAAATGCAATATGTCCCGTACTGGCGCGAGCAGGAAGCCATCGCTCGGTCGACGCTTGAGAAGACTCGACGGCGTCAAGTTGGGCTGTTGATTATCGGCTTGCTTGTGCTCGTCAGTCTGCTCGGCAGAATCGCGTACTGGCAGATCGGGCAACACACTCTGCTGGCAGCGCGCGCCGACCAGGAAGATCTACGAGCTATCCAAATTCACACCGGGCGTGGGTTGATCTATGACGCGAATGGCAACGTCCTGGCACTATCCGTCACCGAAGACGAGGTGGTCGCCGATCCAGATGTCCTGCGCGCGGTAAACGCGGTGGAACCGACAGCCGCCGCGCTGGGGCAGGCACTCAAGCTGCCGGCGTCGCTAGTGCGGAACGAGCTGGATCTGCCAGGTGCGTATGTAGTGGTAAGCGACATGAATCGACACGTCGTGTTGCTAACTGAGGCACAAAGCAACCAGATCGAAAAGCGTATTGACCAGGGCGATTTACCCGGGATAGCGCTGATACCGGTGGTGGAGCGCGTCTATCCTGACGGAACACTGGCCGCTCAGACGCTTGGCTTTGTCCGCGCCAACGATGGAACTGGGCAATACGGCATAGAACAGCAATACAATCAGCAGCTCGCAGGCCAGCCGGGACTGCTTTACACGGCTGTAGACGCAGCGGGCGATCCGCTGGCTACTGTGCCGCAGCGTCAAACGCCGTCGGTTCCGGGCTCCAATATTGCGCTCACGATCGACGCCAACATCCAGTACTGGGCAGAGCAGGGACTGGCCAGCGCGGTCAAAGAGATGGATGCCGACGGCGGAACGGTCTTGGTGACTGATCCACAGACCGGTGCCATCCTGGCAATGGCGAGCTTGCCGTCATTTGATCCTAACCAGTATGGTGAGGCGAATCTAGCCAATTTCGTCAATCCCGCAATAAGCGATACCTTCGATCCCGGTTCGGTCATGAAAGCCATGACTATGGCAATAGGAGTCAACAGTGGAGTCATTACTCCGGATTCAACCTACGACGACACCGGCCAAACCACCGTTGACGGAGTTACGCTACATAACTGGGACGAGATTGGTCACGGCAACATTACCATGACTCAGGTGCTCCAGTACTCAGCCAATACCGGAGCCATTTGGGCGGTCAATCGTATCGGAACCGCCAGCTTTGCGAGTTACCTAAACGCTTTTGGTTTCCTACAGCCAACCGGGATCAGCCTGCCGGATGAGGCAGCGGGATCCCGTGATCGGTCAAGCTCTCTGGACCTGACGACAGCTGAAAATGCTTTTGGTGAGAGCATTGCCGTGACTCCGCTGCAGATGACCATGGCATATGGAGCGATTGCCAACGGCGGAGTCCTGATGCGCCCATACATTGTTTCCAGCATTACTCCCGCCAATGGTGATGGCGAGATAACCAGGTATGGTCCGCAGGAGGTGAGGCAAGTAGTAAGCCCTCAAACTGCTTCGACGGTTACTCAGATGCTGGTCCAATCGGCGGCAGTAAGTGAGGCTGAGATGAATCTGATACCGGACTATACCATCGCCGCCAAGACCGGCACTTCTACGCCGGATACCAGCAATCCAGCCAACACCTTTGCCTCAGTCATCGGCTATGCGCCGGCGACACATCCACGTTTCGTCATCATGGTAAAACTGAATCACCCACGTACGACAATCTTTGGAGGATCGGCTGCCGGGCCCCTCTGGCGAGCACTGGCCCGGCAGTTACTCGTGTACTTTCAAATTCCACCGGATGCTACCAGTCCATCCGCACATACGTGAGTAGGTCGGACTCGGCTTTGCATGGGGAGTGTGAAGGGAGATCAACAATGGGAATACGCAAAAGTTCGCAGGTAACGCGCGAGCTCGTATCAGTCGAGGCGGCTAC
This sequence comes from uncultured Chloroflexia bacterium, assembly GCA_963810535.1. Taxonomy (GTDB): domain Bacteria; phylum Chloroflexota; class Ktedonobacteria; order Ktedonobacterales; family JADMIN01; genus JAJPKE01. Next base: position 620,862 of record CAWENW010000004.1, on the reverse strand, counting down.
GTCCAGACGCTGCGGCAATTCTTTGCGTCCTGCTGCGCGCGCAAACGCAAAGGCGGCACGCCCTATGCAGCAGGCCGACATCCGGCGCATGGACAGCAGCCGTACCGACGCATCTACAATTGTGTCCAAGATGCCACCTAAGGAGGCAGCAACACGCGCGGCGGCAACCAAAGCCATCGCTGCCACACAGCCTCCCTTGCCCCTGCCTGTCGCCTTACCAGTATCAATGCCATCAGTTCAGGAACCGCAGATCCGGGCACGGCTCGGCGTTCGTCAGAGACTGGGCGAGCTGCATGCGGCCATCGCCGATGGATTTCTGATACAGGAGCCGATCTATGCCCGTCCACTCTGGTCTTCACCCGACAATTCACGTCTGGCTTACAGCTTTGTCTTACAGCATGAAGAATCCATACGACTCATCACTGTACCCGACGGTCGACCTGTCCAGCAGTTTATCCGCAAGCATGATCTCCAGGTAGACTACCGGCGCTAGCCTGACCAACAGCCTGGAGAACCATATCCGACAAACGCTTACCACGTCCGCCATAGCAGGCGGATTCAGATGCCACTTGGGCTGTAAGGAAACGGGCTGGACCTCAAGGGCGTGCATAAGCTGGTCTGGCTTGCCCTGTGCGGAGGACACCCGCTAGAATGAAGACCAGTGACCTGTTGACGATCCCTCTCTAGAAAGATGATCGAGCGGTAGCCGTGATACCACACTATGTCGACATTCCAGATTTACCACGCCGGCGCGGGCTTCTGGCTCAAGCGGAAGCGCTGGCGCTGCGTTTTCGCGACCGGTCGGAAGCCAACGACCGCCTGGCACGGTTCCCCTATGAGAATTTCACCGAGCTCCGAGAAGCGGGATTTCTCGCTCTCACCGTCCCAGAGATCTACGGCGGCCTTGGGCTGCAAGAGTTGGACTATGCGCAGGTAGTCGAGCGTATCGCCTGGGGAGATGCCTCGACCGCTCTGGTCTTGGGAATGCATCTAAGCAATGTCGGGCAACTGGTAGAAGGTAACCTGTGGCCCGAACACGCACCCCGGCTCTTTGGCGAGATCGTCGATCACGGCGCCATGATCAACGCCGCTCAGGCCGAACCAGAGCTGGGCAGCCCTAGCCATGGCGGTCTACCGGCAACCACTGCAGAGCCCACCAGTGACGGAGACTGGCGCATCACGGGGCGGAAGATTTATACCACCGGCGCGCCTGGACTGCGATACTTTCTCGTGCTGGCCACCGTCGCCCAGGATGGGCAGCCAACCCAACTGGGCACCTTTCTTCTTCCCCATGACGCGCCTGGAGTCCATATCGAGAAAACCTGGGACGCGCTGGCTCTGCGTGCCAGCGGCAGCGACGATTTGGTCATGGACGATGCCACGGTTGGCAACGATGCGCTGCTGGATCTGCGGCCGGCAGGCACGCCGGACCCGCGAGCCGCCCTGGGTCTTCCGTGGGGCTCTCTCACACTCTCGACCATCTATACTGGGCTTGCGGTGGCTGCCCAGTACGAAGCTGCGCATTTCGCCGCCACACGCGTGCCGACCGGGCTTGGCAAACCCATCGGCGAGCTTCCCACTGTGCAGCTCAAGCTCGGCGAGATTGAAAGCTTGCTGCTTATCTCTCACCGCCTACTCTATGGCCTAGCGGCGGATTGGGTCAGCGCTCCCCATATGCGCGACGCTCTCCGCGCTCAAGGACCCTTGGTCAAATCAATCAGTACCAATAATGCCATACGGGTTACCGATCTAGCGCTGCGTATTGTCGGAGGCGCCGGCCTGCAACGATCGATGAGGCTGGAACAGCTATTTCGTGACGCTCGCGCCGGCATTATCAATGCTCCCCTGGATGACGTAGTCTGGCAGAACGCCGGACGGAGCTCGGTGAAGGGAGCCTCGCTGCCGCCCGATCAGGAAGAATGAGCCAGCGCCGGGCCAAGACTCACGTGGGTTTGTACGCACCCTTATTATGAGCTCGGCAACGCAGATTGTAGGAAATCAAGCCAATTGCCGCCCATGATGCTACTCACATCGGACTCACTGTACCCGGCTCGCGCCAGCTCGGATGCCAGCTTGCCGATGTCGGCAGCCGAATCAAACTCTTCCGGAGTACTCTCGACGCCGAACCCGCCATCGAAGTCGCTGCCGATGCCGCAGTGATCGGCGGTGCCTGTAAGCATGCGAATATGATCGATGTGGCGCACCACGTCGGAGACTGTCACCGGCAGTCCGGCGCTATTCCGCTTTTCCCACTCCGCTACCAGGAAGGAGTTCGCCAAAACCGTCCCTATGACCCCGCCGCGCTCGGCAATTGCCTTGATCATCTCGTCGCTGAGCTGACGATCCCCCGGCACCAGGCTCCGGCAGTTGGAATGAGACGCAATGACCTTGCCATGAAAACAATCCATTGCCTCCCAGAAGCTCTCTTCGGAGAGGTGACTTACATCCAGCACCACACCAAGTCGCTCCATCTCTGCCAGGAGCGCTCGTCCAAGGTCGGTCAGAGGTCCTGGAGCCCCCGTCCCCCCGGCGTACCTTGTGCCGCGCCAGCTCAACCCTAGGATACGCAATCCCTGTCTATACCACTTTTCCAGCTCAGCCGGGTCCTCCAGCGGATCGGCTCCTTCCATGAGCAGCACTAGTCCCAGCGGACGAACGTCTGGTGTCGCTGCCCGCCGCCAATCCTCCTGCAGCGTAGCCAGTTGCCCCCCATAGGAGATAATGCGAACGCCCAGATCCTCACTGGCAAGTGACGAATAGTAATCTAATTGCTCCCTCGCATCACTAGCCATAGCCGCAGGCGCGGCGGGCCGAGCAAAAATGGTGGCGAATACCAGACCAATTCCTCCACTCCGAAGCTCCGGTAGCGCTACCATGGCCAGATCCGGGCAATCGATGAGTGAACAGCCGCGCGCGGCGGCTATCTCATCTTCACGGCGCCGGATATAGTCGACCGGCCGGCGAACGTCGCGTCCCTGGTGAAGGGCATTTGAGGCAATATCCTCATGGGCATCCACAGCAAACATAGCACGTTCTCCTGTTATCGCTATCACTCTACTACCCTGCCCGCTGGGCAGCGGAGCTTAGGAAAGAATCTCGGCACGGAAACAGCCAGCGTCATGATCATTTACCATACCAACAGCCTGCATAAAAGCGTAACAAATGGTTGGGCCGACAAATCGGAAACCCCGCCTTTTTAGGTCTCGGCTCATGAGCTCACTCTTTGCCGGAGCAGACTGATTCTCTGTACCCGTCAGCGGCTTTCCACCTACAAACTTCCAGATATAGTCATCGAAGCTTCCGTACTGCTGCTTCACCATTAAAAAACACGCTGCATTACCGATGACTGCTTCGATCTTCAAGCGATTACGGATGATTCCATCATCCTGCAGCAGCGCAGCCTTTTTGGCGGCATCATAGTTCACGATGATTTCTGGCTGGAACTCGTCGAAAGCCGTACGATACCGCTCGCGCCGTTTCAGTATAGTTAGCCAGCTGAGCCCTGCTTGCGCGCCCTCGAGATTCAGCATCTCGAAGAGCGCACGATTATCGTGGACTGGAACGCCCCATTCGGTATCGTGGTACGGTATCAAGAGTGGATGGGACTCAGCCCATGCGCACCGGACTTTCTTCTCTTCAGTCATGTCTTCAGTCATGTCAATCATCCGCTGCCTGGCTCCAGCCAAGAACCGTAGTGGCTCACCCATGGAAGAGTGAACAAGGAAGATGAGAAGATCACCCGCCGGCACATTCCATGGTGAGCAAAGGCTTGGCGATGAATACTACGATGAATACTACGACATACGGATAATAGGATAATAGTATGGATCACATGTCGACAATGCATACCTGGGATGTCTCTCCAGCTGAAGCCATAGAAATTCAGCGAGAGCTTCGTAGCCAGGTTATCCTTACCAATAGCGCCGCCGTCTCGGCCCCAAAAACTATAGCCGGTGTCGACGCATCATACCAGGATAAAAACGGAGAAGCCCGAGCCGCGATCGTCGTGCTGAGGTTTCCAGATCTCACGGTTGTCGACCAGGTGGTAGCTACCTGCCCGATCTCCTTCCCCTATGTACCTGGACTACTCTCATTTCGGGAAGCTCCGGCGGTGTTGAAGGCTCTCGGCATGCTTTCTGCGCGCCCGGACGTGCTAATGTGCGACGGGCAAGGATACGCCCATCCCCGCCGCTTCGGGCTGGCAAGTCACCTTGGAGTGTACCTTAATATGCCCAGCATCGGGTGCGCCAAGTCGCGCTTGATCGGCTCATATGAGGAGCCTGGACCCAGCCAGGGATCGCTTTCTCCTCTAACCAATCATGGCGAGATCATCGGGATGGTCGTCCGTTCAAAGGTCGGCACCAAGCCGCTCTTTGTCTCCGTCGGACATCAGGTGGACCTCTCGACCGCGACTCTTATTGTGTTGCGGTGTCTGCGCGGCTATCGCCTGCCCGAGCCGACTCGACTCGCCGACAAGCTCTCCAAAAGCCCAGCTACCGAATAGCGATAATCGCTGGTTCGGAGAAAACCGAGACTACTGATCTGGTAGCGTGCGGTGTCTTTGCCGCTGGGCCAGGAGCAAAACAGTGATCAACAGCACCAGCAGCACGATTCCAGCCGCAATTAGAGCCAAAGGGAGCAGATTGCTCGCATGGACAGATGATCCGACCTGCGGGGCAGAACGGAGTGCCGGAAGATGAACCGCCGGATTGCTTGGCGGAACGCCGTTCTGTGGATAGTTGGCATACGGATTCACGTACATCGCCGGCTTGTCACTGACCACTATGAGCTTGTCGATCTGACGCGTATCACCGGCGGATGAGGTCGCCGTCAACTTCAATGTGTAGGTACCTGGTGCCCGGTAGATATGCGAGACCGAGACACCGGTGGCGGCGCCGCCGTCGCCAAAATTCCAGCGATATCTGAGCGCTCCGCTGCTCTGTGGATCATAGGAAGCGCTCGCATCCAGCGCTAGAGGCTGGCCCGGCTCTACCAAACCCACGTCGCTAATCGCGGCCACAGGCAAGTGGTCCCACGCTACACTTCCAAGGACACTAGGCTGATTCAGCATCCAGGTGGTCAGCATGCCGGGCAGCGCCAGGGCCAGCGTTAACGCTTGTGACTGCTCGGTGCTGCCGCTGGCATACACATTCATCAGCTGGAGAGTGTCCTGTGGCTGATCATTCGGATAGGACCAGGGCGGTGGACTGTTATCGTAATAGGTCGTGTTACCCTACAAAGGTGGCATCGGGTACCCCCGCTAGTGTAAAGGCTATCTGATCACTGCTCCCCAATGTGTCGTCCTGCAATTGCACATTGCTGGTCTGATCGGGCGCAAATACCGGCTGTGATACCGAAGTGCCACTCGCGCTATGATAGTCAAGACGAGAATAGCCGAGCGCCTGGAACGCAGCAAATACTGGCGCTACCGCCCTTCCCATCAATGTGCGGAACTGATGGATACTGTTCTGCTGCGCCGGAGAAAGCTGGCTCTGGGCTGGATAGAGCTGCGAGTCTGACAGCGGCGAGAGATAGGCATAGAAGGGCAACAAAGGATTGGAGGCCTTACCCAGGTAGCGAAGTGGATAGGCAATGCCGCTCTGTTCTTCGTTGAACATGGCGATTACGTTGGCGCTGTCACCGTTGATCGTGGTATCCAGGTAATGAAATGAGCCATACACCCCTTGTTCCTCAGCATCGAAGATAACGAAGCGCAGCGTGCGCGCCGGATACAGGTGATGGGCTCGCCAATAGGTGGCCAGGGCTCTGGCCACCCCCAGCTCGATGGCGCATCCACTGGCATCGTCATTGGCTGATTGTGTTGATACCGCCTCGCCATCGTAATGGCAGCCAATAACTACCATCTGCGCGGGATCGGAGACGCCGGGTACCGTTACTTCTACATTAACAGCCTGAGTTAGGGCTGGGCGGTCGCTCCAGCCAGCGATGGGAAAAGGATCGCGACGTACCTCGGGACCAAAGCCGGCAAGATCTCGCACCATCTCGGTCGACCAGGCGGCCGCGAACTCATCGTGACCGTTGACGCGAGGGGGAAGATTGGTATCATAGCCGGCTTCCCGATGTTGAAATTGGGTAGCCAGCGTATAGAGCTCCTGATAGATATAGTTGGGATCCACGACCGGGAAATCGGCTGGAGTCTGGGGGGAGATGTATGGGTGGTCTGCCGCTTTGAAGCTACCTTCGCCTCGTAGCGCGGCTCCCGAGGCGAAGGTGGGCAGCGCCGTAGCGACCAGCAACAGAACTATCCCTGCCAAACTTACAATAGCGACGCCTGCCTTGTTTTTGACCGCTATCCTAGTTCCAACCCATCTTCCAAGCATAGTCCGATCCGTTCTTCCAGAAGAAGCGTCTGGTGCCCACAGTAGGTGAATTATGTGATAGTCCCATCAATTCCTGCATTTTGTTTGCCTCGGTTTCGCCAATATGACGACTCTGCTGGTAAGGGACTATGACATACCGTACTCTTATACATACGGTGTACGCCCATCGCTTGTTCGGCGCATAGGCACCAACTCCGGGTTGTCATGCGCATGCACGTAGTGGTTCGAAATGTGCTGCTTGCGTATAACCGGATCAACCTCACCAGCTGCGGCGTTCTCAGGGATCTGATGCAGGATCGTGGTACCGCCTTTACGCAGGCCAGGCGGCCGAACACAGAACAGTCGGAATTTGGAGGGCGAAAAATGAGCCATGCCAATCATGCCAATAGCGAACAAGACATTGAACGTAACGAACAAAGCGGCCTGCTTGGCGCGTCGGATGCGTCGAATCCAGAAGAGAAGACGGGTTTACTAGGTGAACCGGATGTGAACAGTCCCAGCGAGCAGTCTGGACTACGAGGAAATGCCGCTCCAGGAAGCGCAGCCGACGAGAGTGGACTACTCGGCGAATCGGACGAGGACGATGTGGGGGCAAATAGTGGTGTACTCGGTGCACCCGACTCGGACAGCCCCAATGAGCAGACGGGATTGCTCGGCAGGGAATGAGCTGGAATTCTGATTCCCTGGAGCGCAGGCGCGGATCTTGCGCCCCAAAATTCGTGCATGCAACATAACCTGCATGCAACATAACCTGCATGCAACATAACCTGCATGCGTCGTTGGCGCGACGTTGCTCTGGCAACGTCGCGCCGAGAGGGACACTTCCATGAGCACACCGTTCGTGAGCCGCGGCTTCTTCGGACGCCGCCAGAGAGGGGAGACGGCACAGCGCCTGCCTCCAGGCCAGTATCTCGTGAGCGGCTTTCCCGTCCTCTCCGCAGGTCCCACTCCACATACCCCGCTCGAGAAGTGGGACTTCGCCATTGTCGGAGAGGTGGACCAGCCGCGGCGCTGGACCTGGAATGAATTCCAGCAGCTGCCTCGTGAAACGATCACCAAAGACATTCATTGCGTGACAAAGTGGAGCAAGCTCGACACGACCTGGACCGGCGTATCCCTCGATACACTACTGCAGGGCATCGCGACCAATGCCCGCTACATCGTAGCGTTCTGTGATGGCGGTTACACGACCAACCTCCCGCTGGAGGACGTGACCGGCGGCAAGGCGTGGATTGCATATGAGTATGGAGATGCACCCCTGGCGGCTGAACATGGCGGGCCGGCGCGGCTGCTCGTGCCCCACCTCTACTTTTGGAAGAGCGCCAAATGGGTGCGTGGGCTGCGCCTGCAGGCCAAAGACGAGCCGGGATTCTGGGAGTCATTAGGGTATCACAACTATGGCGATCCCTGGAAAGAAGAGCGCTACGCCGGTGACTAGCCGCCGACACCAAGCCGGACGCGCAAGTCAAGGCGTTGGGGACTCATGAGGGTATATCCGATGACAGATATAGGGCCTAGATTGGCATGGCAGCGCGGCACTGTAGTGAAACTGATCCAGGAAACCCCACGAGTTATGAGTCTGGTGCTCGACGTGCCTGGTTGGAAGGGACACCGTGCTGGCCAGCATCTCGACCTGCGGCTTACGGCGGAGGATGGGTACCAAGCCGAGCGCAGCTACTCCATTGCCTCAGCACCGGCCGATCCACAGGTGACGCTGACCATTGAGCGTCTCGACGACGGCGAGGTCTCCCCCTATCTAACCGGCGAGCTGCGCCCCGGCGACGAGCTGGAGCTGCGCGGCCCCATCGGCGGCTGGTTCACCTGGCGGCCTGAGGACGGCGGCCCGCTGCTGCTGGTAGGAGGTGGCTCAGGGATCGTGCCCCTGATGGCCATGATCCGGCAACGTGCCGCCGTCCAGAGCCTTGTGCCTGTGTGCGTGTTGTACTCGTCGCGCAGCTCGGATGAGATCATCTACCATGTGGAGCTCAACCAGCGGGCAGCGACGGACGCGGATCTGGACGTAGCCTATACCCTTACCCGATCCCAACCGGTCGGGTGGCAGGGATATGCTCGGCGTATCGACCGTGCGATGCTCGCAGAAGTGGGATGGGCTCCGGCGGAGCACCCGCTGATATTCATCTGTGGCCCTACCCCGTTCGTGGAGGCGGCGGCGACGGCATGCGTGGAGCTGGGCTATACCCCCGAGCGCGTCAAGACTGAGCGCTTCGGACCAACTGGAGGAGCAGTATGAGTGACATGAGCAGCATGAGCGACGAAGCCCTTCGGCTCGACGGCAACGCCGCGGCTGGTTTGCTGGCGGAGATCTTTGCCTTTGAGATGACCAGTGCCGAGAGTACCTGCGCGCATTGCGGGCGCACCGAACCACTGGGCAGATTGATGGTGTATGGTCGCCAAATAGGCACCGTCCTGCGCTGCCCAACCTGCGAACAGGTGCAGATGCGCATCGTGCACATCCCAGAACGGGGAGGGCAGTATTGTATAGACATGCAGGGCATAAGGCTCCTGCGGATCGCGCCTTAGGGTATCCAGATTTCTCCCCTCGACAAATGCGCCAAGATCGGACAAGTCCGCCATGAGTTAGGCGCCTATCCTCGTTCCATCACCGAGATAGCCTTGACACGGTATCTACCAGTTTGCCATGATATACCAACGCATAGAACGTAAATTCTATAGACGGATATCAGGCCGACATCCGACTCTGGATACTTATGGGGGCTCATATGCGCGACATAGGCGCCGCCGGACGGGAATCTATCCTTCCGCTCGTCTGTGAGGATGCGGAAGAAGACCATAAAGCATTCCTCCTATGGGCAGCGAACTCCTCCGAGATCGGTAGGGAGGAGATGGAGGAGATGATGGTACGCATCTGTCTCCGCAGCTCTGAACGGGTAGAGTTGTTAGATGCTGGTGCGATACTGCTTGATCTGGGTCATTGCTCCGGAAACGATGCCGCCGTCCTTATGAACGGGTTGCTGGCGCACATGACCTGGCGCGGCGTTACCGGTCGAGTAGGTATCGGGCCCACCGGCACCCTGGCCCAACTGGCTTTGCTAGGCGCACCTTCTAGGGGAGGATCCTGCGTCACCCTTGTCTCTAGAGAACAGGTTGCCGTATTCTTGCCGCAATTGGCTATTACGCTACTTCCGCGTCTCTATCCACGCGGCTTCGTTACTAGCGAGATCGTCGAACGGCTTCACCAGTATGGGTTGCAGACACTTGGGCAGCTCGCTCGCCTCGAACAGCGTCACCCCAGCGTTTTGCACCGGCAGTTCGGTACCAGCGTCGGCGGCTTCCTCGCTGCCGTCACCAGGGGCCATGACGCCAGGTCTTTCTCTCCTGAGTCTCTGCCGGCGCGACTGGGACTGCGCCTCAGCTTTGATATGCCCGCCCCACCAGAGCGTATCCTTGCTGTATTGCCAGACTTGTGTAACCAGGCTTCATGTCGGCTGAATCAGGATCGGTTGCTGTCCGGCAGGCTGCGTCTGCGTATTCGTCGGGAATCAGGAGCGGTGCTGCAGACCCAATGGAGTCTCCGGCAGGCCACCGCTCACCCTCGCCTGCTCCTGCAGGAGCTTCGCCGGCATCTCCTACCCTTGCTTGCCTCGGGTGAGAAGCGCCAGCGAAACTGCCAGAAAAATCAGGACGAACCGGCTGATCCAGATGCGTCTGGTAGTCATCGGCATGGTGTGGAAGAACTGGTGCTTTTCCTAGAGCGCCTGCGGCCTGCTCTGCCTGAGCAATCCGCTTTCTGGCCCGTGGCCCAGCGGGATGCGCGGCGAAATGAGCTTCATTCCTTGGCAGAGACCCTGGCCAACCGTCATCCCTACTCGTCCTCTCCATTGCTCCTGAAGGCTCACTGTACCCAACCCGATGCGATCTTCTCCGAAGAACGCTATACGTTCCAGGGCCTTTCTGATCGAGTATGACGACGTACGCCGCGCCACTTTTTCGGCGTTGGCGACTAGTGCATGCGCCACGTTTCCGGATAGCGCTCTACACGAGATTGGACATATCCCGACATTCCCGCCAACAGGTACCAAGGCCGCCATGACTTCCCAACTGATCTTGCTTTTCCCTCGCCCAGAGCGTCATCATGATCTCTACGAGATAGAACGCACGTTCTTGTGATGTGTCTCTCGAGAGAGAAGGGTACGATGTCTACGACCTCAGTTCTCCTACACCTGATATCTGGAATTACCAATTCTACTCAGATGGCGAGCGACTCGAACGTCAGATGGCGGCGACACCAAACCAGGGAGGCCGCATGACCCGAAGATATGGCAATACGATCATAGTCGCCCAGTACCACAACGACCAACCGACGGTGCTTTATCTGGCGTGGCACCACCTATCGCGTGCAAGCCATCCTTGCAAGGTGGCATCTCAGAGACCGCTGGTGGCAAACCACGTCCGCTGGACGTGCTGGCTCGCATGGGAGGCCAGAGAGCGCAGAAAGTGATCGGCAGTACTATCGACTCGAATGTGTGCCGGAACTGCTGTGCGATCTCTATTTTGACGCCGCTTCCAATCGCTGGACGCTCGACTGCGTCTACGATTGAGGCGCCAGGCTACCAATTGCCCAGAAAAACTGACTGTACCTATGCCATAAGAGATATTCGTCGCGAGTATCGCAACAACGTACCAGCTCAAGCGTCAAGAAGAGGTCGCACATATCAGCTACAGATTTCGCTGGATCCTCGATCGTGTCTATGACTAAGCTCCCAGTCTCCTCACCTTCCTTGTTATCCTATGTCGAATTGCACGCGCGGAGCGCTTTCAGTCTCTTGCGCGCCGGGAGCACGCCCGAGAATCTAGCGGCACGTGCCGCCGAAGTCGGCTTGCCGGCCCTGGCTCTCACGGATTTCATGACTCTGGCCGGGGTCGTACGCTTTCAGGCGGCCTGCGTTCAATATGGGATAGAGGGTATTATAGGCGCCGAACTGGCCATTGCCGATCCTATCTTTGGGGATACGGCAGCGCCGGCACACCTGGTAGTGCTGGCAGAAAATGCGACCGGATACGCTCGGCTCTGCCAGTTGCTTACTGAAGCGAACCTTCAGGCACCCAGTCAACCGATCATCCCATTCGCCGCTCTAGCGGCCGTCATATCCGATGGACTGATCGTTCTCACCGGCGGATCGCAGGGCACACTGGCACGGCTGCTCGCCGCTCGGCGACGAGAGCAGGCGCTCACCGTTGCCAGGCGTTACCACGAGGTCTTTGGACCGGAGAGGATCTTCGTTGAGCTACAGCATCACCTGCTCCCAGAAAGTCGTCTGCTCCTACAGGATCTTGTCTGGCTGGCGGAGAAGGCTGGGCTCACCTGTGTCCTCACCAACGGAGTCTGCCATGCGACCCGTCCGGACTATCAGATCTATGACCTGCTTACCTGTGTGCGTCTTGGGATATCCGCAGATACGCCCCATAGCGCCCGCCCGCGCAACGACGAAGCGTATCTTAAGTCGCCGGACGAAGTCATGACGCTCATCGGCTCACTGCCCTGGGGAAAAGCAGCTGTCGCCGCTACCCTTCAGATTGCCGGTCGCTGCCGGCTCTCCCTACTCAAGGGAGTCTGCAGCGCACCCCATGTATCCCTTCCCGTTGGAGAAACCCCCACGAGCCAGTTGCGACGGCTCTGTGAAGATGGATTAGGGCAGCGGTATGCCGGCAAGCCAGCAGCACTCGCTCCAGATAGTCCCGAGCGTCGCCAGCTGATGCACGAGCTGAATGTGATTGACGGCCTGGAGCTGGATGAGTTTTTCCTCTGTGTCCATCAGATCGTCGGTGCCGCGCGTGGCATGGGCATTCGTATCAGTGGGCGAGGTTCCGCCGCCAATAGTCTCGTCGCCTATCTACTTGGTATAACTGGAGTCGATCCTATCCAATACGGCCTGCTCTTTGAGCGCTTTCTCAATCCTGACCGGCGGGGGATGCCGGATATCGACCTGGATGTGCAAAGCGACCGGCGTGATGAGCTGATTCGGTATGTCGAGCGCACCTATAGCGAGCAACATAGTGCGATGGTCGCCAACGTGGTGACCTATCGACCCCGACTGGCGCTCCGCGATACCGCAAAAGCGCTGGGCTATCCGCTAGCGCTCGTCAACCAGCTCACCAAAGTACTACCCCATTCTTGTGATCCGGAGAGGCTGCCATCCTATACCGCGGAATTGGCTCAGGTAGTCGGCAGTCTCACCCTCCCTACCCCGCCCGACGGAGAGCCAGATATGCCGCCTGGCGTCACACGGCAACGCTGCCTGGATCGACTTCCCCTGGCGCTCACGCTAGCTAAGCGGCTTTGTGGTCTTCCACGCCATCTCAGCCTGCATAATGGCGGTATGGTGCTGACCCGCGAGCCGCTTTCTCAGCTGTTGCCGGTGCGAATATCGACTAATGGTGTACGCGCCCTGGAACTGGACAAAGATGACGTGGAGCGCCTCGGCCTCATCAAGTTCGATCTGCTCGGCCTGCGCACCCTAGGTGCGATTGAAGAAGCGCTCGCGCTCATCGAAGAGACGACTGGTACACGGCCTGATATTGATCACCTTCCCACGACCCCACCTGACCCCGCGACCATGCGTCTCATTCGCTCGGGCCAGACCCTTGCGGTCTTCCAAATCGAAAGTCCCGGCCAGTGGCATCTGCTCGCCCAAACTCAGCCGCGTAGCTTTGACGATCTCATTGTCCAGACGGCGCTCTTTCGTCCCGGCCCTATCCAGGCCAATATGGTCCATCCATACGTCGAGCGCCGTCTGGAACGACAGCGGTACGATGATGGAAACCACCGGCACTCGGCGCAGCACGAAGCGGTCCAGACCCCCTGGCATGGCCCGCATGACGATTTCTGGACCGCGCATCCAACCCTAGGCCCAATCCTGCGAGACAGTGAAGGCATCCTACTCTTCCAGGAGCAGATCCTCGAGATCGCTCACTCCTTTGCCGGTCTCTCTTATGTTGAGGCTGACACCTTCCGTCGCGCAATGTCCCATACACGCAGCCAGCGCGAGATGGTGGCTACGCGTGATCGCTTCCTGAGCGGCGCATTGGACCGTGGCGAATCTCTTGCTGATTCCGAGCGGGTCTTTGAGGCTATATCCCACTTTGTCGGCTATGGATTCTGTAAGTCACATGCCGCCGAGTTTTCCCGAACTATCTACCAGACTGCCTGGCTTAAAGCCCACTATCCGGCCCATTACCTCGCCGCTTTCCTCTCCTGCCAACCTGCCGGCTACTTCCCACCGCATGTGGTACTTGAAGAGGCCAAGCACCTGGGCATCCCCGTCCTACCCGTAGACATCAACCACAGCCAGGATCGCTTCTCAGTAGAGCCTGCCTGCTCGCCGGACCACCGGCGCTTCGGGATACGCATCGGCCTCCGCCAGATTGCCCAGGTGGGTGAGGAGCTGGCACGCGCTATCCTTTTCGAGCGTAGCCATCCCTTTACCTCACTCCAGGATCTCTGCGCGCGCTTGCGCCCATTGGGCCTGACCTGGATAGCGGCTCGCGCACTGGTTTACTCGGGAGCATGCGATAGCTTGTGGCCTCATATCCCCCGCCGCCAGCGTCTTTGGCAGCTTCACGAACTCTGGCCGCTGATCAGCGGAACGGCAGCGCACGCCGGGCGCAAGGTGCGGCGCACCGGGCGGAAAGGAGCGGAAAACGCTGGAGAGCATATCCAGCAATTGCTCCTGGCCTGGGAGACTGCACTTCCACTTCCGAGCGTGCCTCCCTCCTTGCCGGAGCTCAATCCAGAGGAGCGGATTGCCTTAGATTATCAGCTCCTGGGCATGTCCGCGCGCCCTCATCCAATGCGCCGGCATCGTCGACGGCTAGGCCGGCGTGGAATACGAAGTATCGCCGAGCTGGCTGGAGTACCTGAAGGTCGTACCACCCTTGTGGCCGGATGGGTGATTTCAGCGCAGCGTCCCCCAACCGCTAACGGCATGGGCTTCTTGGTGCTGGAAGATGAGACTGGGCGGGTGTCGGTAGCGGTCCCACCGCGGCTGGCCGAGCACCTGCATAGACTGGTGCGGTCTACGCGCGAGGTGATCGTACTGGGACGAGTAGAACGAATCCGCTGGTATCAAAGTGTGCTGGCATCCGAGCTCCGCCCCCTGGAGGCGAAAACCTCGGGTTAAGAGGAGCTTTTAGGATCCCTGCTCTCCCTCATCTTTTCTCTTCTCAGCGGGCGATTCATCCAACGACGGCTTTACCAATTCACCGGCAGGCTCTCCAGTGTCCAAATCCACATTGCCCAAACTCGACCATCCACCCAGGGTCAGGTCTCGTATTTCCTGCTTGGTCCGATTCAAATAAACGCCGTTTGTATCTGATCGCTCGATAGCGCTGACCGGAACTGAGACATCATGGTGCAACAGGTGTCCTTCTTTCATGACCAGATACTGATCCTGAACGCCGGCGGTGCTGACTACACCAAGCTGCTCTCCATTGCGGTCGTAGATCGGCAGGCCCTCTGGAAAATCGGAGCGTTGCTCGGCCGAGCGGTTAGTATCCATGAGAGTCCTCCTGCATGCTGTGACACGCTCGGCCTCCCGGCGCCGGGAGGCCGAGCTACAATAGACAACGCGAGCCATATGTACTTTGTAGTCGGTCTGAGCTCAGCCGGCTATCATCGTTCCAACCTTCCGGATTTGGAAAGCCTTTACTATATCGCTGATACCGTGGAGCAGCATCCAAATCCCGGCGAAAACCAGCAACGTATACACTTTAGTAGCAAAGAATTGGCCGCCGGCCCAGAATCCGAGAAAAACCATGATGATTCCAGAAATAACGCCGAGCCACCAGACTGGATTTACCTGCTCGGTAGAAAACGCCTCAACGATCCAGAAGATGCCGACCAACACAAACAGAAATCCAAGAGTATCCGCTAGGGCAAGGAACGTCCCTACCGGATCGATGAGGGCAAAGACTCCGGCCAGCACCAGCAGCACGCCCATGACGATCCAGAGCAACTTCCATCCGCCAGACACGGAAGCCACAAAGAATTCCTGGATCCCAGCAAGTACAAACACAACACCAATCACGGCGCCAACCGTCGCAATCGAGACAACGCGGAACTGCAGGACCACGACCGAGACCAGGATCCAGAAGATGCCCAGAATCAGCCACATCCACCACCACTGGGCGGCCTGCCCGGCAATCTGCGTCTTCACTGCACTCTCTACATCGCTTGGACGATTCATCGGAGCTTGCATGTCTCACCTGCTTTCTACCGCTGAGTTTCCGGTCCATACCCATCCCGGAAACTCTCGAGAAGCTCGCAGCCTCTACTCAAGCAGTATAGCAGTATCTTAGCAGTGTAGTAATTGTCCTCAGCGCCGAAGAGATCTTTGCAGTGCAACAAAGATCCTTTCTGTTATACTATCTCATGTCTCGAGCCTCATCAGCTCGACGGACAGGCTACGCTGCGCAGTGATATATACAAAGGAATTAACCATATGCCGGCTACCCTTCCTCCGGATAAAGCACCATTCCAGACCGTTGGCCAGGATATCTATGAGGCATCACTGGCCGTATCCGAGCCGGATACTCTGGCCGAACGGGCACGACGCCTGCTTCATGGAGAACCGATTCCCGACCGTCTCGCCTCACGTGAAAGCCTCAACAAAGCGCGTGCGCTGGCGATTCTCTCGTCGGACGCTCTCTCCTCCGTAGCCTACGGGACTGAGGCATCGCTGGCCGTCCTGATCGTCGCTGGAGCGTCAGCACTGAGCGCCAATCTCGGTATTGGGCTGGTCACCGCCGCGCTTATGCTTATCGTCGGCTACTCGTATCGCCAGACGATTCACGCGTATCCAAGCGGTGGCGGCAGTTACATCGTGGCACGTGACAACCTAGGAGTCGTGGCGGGGCTGGTTGCCGCCGCCGCTCTGCTCATCGACTATGTGCTGACCGTCTCAGTCAGTGTGGCCTCAGGCATCGACGCCATCGCTTCCGCCATACCCATACTCGTGCCTGCCAAGCTCCCTATAGACCTGGGAGCCGTTCTGCTCATCACGCTTATCAATCTGCGCGGCATGCGCGCCGCGGGCACCATCTTTGCCTTCCCGACGTATTTTTTCCTGACCAGTTTTGGACTCACGCTCGTCGTTGGAATTGCTCAGGCACTCCTCCATGGCGGGCTTACCGCTGCCGTCAGCCCGAGCGTGCCACTTGCCGCTACCTCTACTGTAACTCCATTACTTATTCTGACGGCTTTCTCCGCCGGCTGCTCAGCAATGACCGGGGTTGAGGCGATCTCCAACGGCGTGCCGGCATTTGCCGGAGACACGGTAGAGCGCAAGTCGCAAAACGCCGCGAAGACCCTTACCATCATGATCGCGCTGCTGGTCACGTTCTTCCTGGGAACGACGTATCTGGCATGGAGAGTGGGAGCGGTGCCCTATCCGTCAGGAGACCCCACCGTGACCTCGCAGATCGCGCGTTTTGCGTACTCAGGCACCTTCTCCAACGCTTTCGGCTGGCTCTTCTACGTGGTGCAGACCGCGACATTGCTGATCCTGGTGTTTGCCGCTAATACTTCTTTCGCCGACTTTCCGCGCCTCTCATCTATACTCGCTCGGGACAGTTTCCTGCCGGCGCTTTTTGCGTACCGTGGTGAGCGAATCGCTTTCAGCACCGGCATCATCGTGCTGGGTGTCGTGAGCACGGCGGTGCTGCTCGTCTTTCGAGGAAATGTAGTCTCTCTCATCAATCTGTATGCGCTGGGAGTCTTTACCGCGTTTACCCTCTCACAGTCAGGTATGGTCGTCCATTGGCTCCGTCGCCGACAGGAACCCGGATGGCAGCGGCGGCTGGTAGCTAACGGAGTCGGCGCCATCGCTACCGGCATCGTCACTCTTGTCATCGCCGTCGCCAAGTTTGATCGCGGCGCCTGGGTGGTCGTGCTGCTGGTACCGCTCCTAGTGCTTGTATTCCTCGGTATAAGTGCCTATTATCATCGCCCGAGACACCTGCGGCTCACGTACACGGCGCTGCCCAAAGCGGATATCGTGTACGTGCCGATTCTCTCGCACAAACCGATTCCGCGCTCCCATCCGAACCCGGAGAACGACAGGCGGGCTCAGGCGCCGGCCTCGCTGCGGGACACGCCGCAGGAATGGGATACGCAATGGCCGCAGATTCTTTCTGATGAACTAGCGTATGCGGCGCGTATCGCGCCCGAACTGCGCATTATTCGTGTTGCCGAGACTCAGCAGGAAGCCGACGACTTTTGCAGTGCCTGGCAAGCCTACATCCAGTCGCCGGGTGTCTCGCTTCCGGCACAGATAAAAGTTGAAGCCCTGATCTCGCCCTATAGAACTGTGGTGTTGCCGCTGGCGAACTTCCTCACCTGGCAGCAACAGCATGAATTCGCCGGCAAGCGAGTCGCGGTACTGCTCCCGCGTGAAGAGCATCCGGCGTGGTGGGAATGGCCACTGCAGCGCGGCGCCGCCACACGCCTGCGTCACTACTTGCAGCGTCGGGGCACCACGCTGCAGCTCATTGATCTTCCCTACACATTGGACGACCGCCCAGGATAATAGGTGGACCGTGGTGGTGCCTTACCCGTCTGGCGATCCCACAGTGTCGGCTCACTGGCGCAGTTTCTGCAATATCGGCTCATCGTCCCGCATCGACTCTCGCGGATGACGATGCTTTCGACGCACTCTTTCCAGGCGAGCGAGTGAACTGGCAGGCACGGCACGATGCTCTTGCTACTGGCGCAAATCATTCCCATAGGCCTGCTCGGGGCTCTGGTACCGACTCGGATCATCATTGCCATCCTGCTGCTTACCTCGGCTAGGCCGATGCCTAACGCGCTGGCGTACCTAGCAGGTCTAGCCGGTCTCTATTTGCTGGTAGGCGTCATAGTATTGGCCTTCTTTGGCAACCAGCTGAACTCCGGCGGCAACACCGCATTAATAGGCGCAACAATCTTTGCCGTGCTTGGAGGCTTTCTGCTCGCCTTTGGAGTAAGAAGCGCGATTATACCGTCTGACCCCGATGCGCCTCCGCCGGGATGGATGCAGCGCATCAAGACCATCTCGACCATCCAGTCCTTCCTGTTGGGGCTCATCCTTGCCTGCTCTATACGCTTTCTGATGATTTTCCTGAGTGGAGTCACTCTCATCTACGAGAGCGATATTTCTTTGAGCCAGAGAGCTATCACCCTGCTGGTACTCATTACGCTCATGCTGCTTGGCCAGATCATTCCGGTCGCGCTCTACACTGCCAACCCTAGGCGGGCAAGTATCCAACTTTCCACCCTCATGGAGTGGCTTAACCAACACAATCGCATCATTATGACGGCGCTGTCCCTCATCCTGGGAACCATTCTTTTGGCCAAAGGCCTGCATGGATTACCGTAGTAAATGATGACGCAACCGATCGAGTATACAGACCGGTGACCAGCAGAGCACGACCAGCAGCGAGGTAAAGGCGGTAGGAGTCTGTGCCCCGTTTGGCGGGATGCTAGCAGCTAGCATCCCGCCAAACGGCTCCCTACGAACCCATCAGTGAATTTGCGCCTGTCCAGTACCCTGATCCATGGCCTGAAACTCCGTCATGAGCTCGCTTGCCACTGCCAGAGTCTCCGGGCGTACAAGCCCCTGAGCCAGCATGGTGCCGCCGGCCTGCATAATCGCCTCTTTGATTCCGACTGCCCAGTGATGCTCAAAGAGCATAAAGAGCGCGGATTTCCCGGCGGGAATCTCTGATGCTATGTCATGAATATCAGAATCGGAGAGGCCAAAGGTCTGGTCGGCAAAAGCAAGCGCTCCGGCCTCAGCACCCTCTTCAGCGCCTTCATCACCTCCCATTTCCATACCCAACAGTGCACCAACGACGGCTCCGTAGGCCATTCTCTGTTCCGTATCAAAATCAGTCGTGGTGATAGCTACCAATGAGCCATCCTGCTGTTTCATCGCAAACAGGAGGTCGAGAACTCGTATCGTGCCCGAGTTCCGGAGCCTGGTCAATTCTTGCTGAATCTGACCCTGTAGTTTGTCGTTTTGCAACTCAACCACTACCAGCTGCACTGGACCAATCGTTGACATAGATAGCTTGCTCCTATCCCCTTCAGCAGGGTATGGCCTTACTGAGCTTTTATGCTCTTGGAAAACGAGCTTCCCATGTGTCAGCTGTGCAAGATGAGAACCATTACGCGACGCAAAATGGGCTTTTTTGGATCAATCGCTCTCCGGAGCAGTCGCCGCCTTGATGACTGGCCACATGTGCCGCGAGAGTGTGGATCAGGTAAAAGCGCCTTGAAACTGTGGCGCGAAGTCAGCCCACGATTGCGCCATAGGCACTATTCCCATTTCTCGAACCAGGCGGCGAGCAGCTAGGCCGATCACCTCGGTAAAGGTCGGATAAGCAAATTGTAGCTCCGCTACTTGCTCAATTCTCATGCCCGCCGCCATGCACGCGGCTGCGGTCTGGATAACCTCAGCGGAGTATCCGCCCAGCACATGCGCGCCGATAATGTGACGTAGACGGCGATCGACTATCAATTTGCAGAAGCCTTCCGGATGCGCATCGGCGACCGGGCGAAGCAGATCATCATACTGGATGGTCGCGACCGCAATATGGTAGTCTTCGCGAGCTTCCCGCTCGGTAAGTCCGACGCTAGCGTATTCGGGGTCAGTAAAACTTCCACTGGGCACTACGTCATGAGTGAATCGCAGGTGAGGTCCGAGAATCGCATTTTCGGCGGCAATCTGCCCCTCATATGCTGCGCTTTGCACCAGCATGCTCAGGCCATTGACGTCTCCGGCGGCATAGATTGAAGAAACACTGCTTTGCAAGTAATCGTTCACCGTGATATAACTTCTCTCAGTCTGCAGGCCAGCCGCATCGGTTCCCAGACTCTCGATATTTCCCGGCCAGCCGACAGCGAAGAATACCGCGCCGGCCGTTACAATCGTGTCTTGCTCTCCAGCGATACGGTAATGCAGACAGATCCCCGATGGCACTTGCTCTAATCTCTCAACTCGCCCGCCGACGACCACAGTCATGCCGCGCTTGCGAAATTCCTGTACCAGGCCCTCCGATACCGCTTCATCTTCCCGAGGAACCAGCCGTGGCGTAAATTCAATCAAGGTAACCCGACACCCGAAATCCGCAAATATGGAAGCCAGCTGGCAACCGGTCGATGCGCCTCCGACAATCGCGACGTGTTCTGGCAGCGCGGTTAGATTGCGCACGTCGTTGTAGGTCAAGCCCAGTTGACTTCCCGGAATCGACAGCGCCTGCCCGTGACCTCCAACGGCGATAACACAGGCATCGCTCCGCCAGGTACGGCCATCGGATGTGCTGATCGTATGAGGATCTTGAAAGGTTGCCGGCCCGGCACCTTCAATAACCTCGATACCAGAGACACGCAGATGCTCGGCCAGATGCTTCTTTTCATGCGCGTAATTGGCTACTCGATCGGCATTGGCCAGAACCGCCGCCAGATCGACTCGCGGTGGCTCTCCTACCAAGCCGAATGTGGGCCAAGACTTGGTATCGCGTAACAGACGCGCCGCCCGCGCCAGCGTACGCACCGGAGCCGGCCCCTCGTTGATACTGGTTCCCCCTATACGCTTGCTTTCAATGAGCGTTACTTCAGCCCCAAGTTCTCGTGCCCGCAGCGCGGCGGTTATGCCGGCAGGGCCACCGCCCAGTACAATCAGACGACTCATGGTACGTATCATCCTCCGCCGTCTCCGGCCCCGCGAACTACATCATACCGTCGCTATTGCAGTTTTTCGGCCACAGCCTCTTCTAGCCCGGGCAACGAATCATCTAAGCCCTCGCCATGGTAGTGCGGAGTATTATGAGCGGTAGTAGGATATCTAGCCTGGTTGCTCCGCAACCCCGCAACGACAACTGTTTGGTCCGTCATCTAGGTCGGCTGGTTAGATGAGAGGATAGACTTCATGGTTCCAACCTCCTTTTTCAGCTTTTTCGTGGCCACGTCCAGCGGTGGGGCAGCCCTAATCGGCTTGCTCTTCGTAGCGACGTCTATCTCGCCCGAGCGGATATTCGCGCGCAGTGCGCCTCCCGAAGTGGCCGCGGTGGCAGGCAGCGCATTTACCGCCCTGGTAAACGCATTCTTCATCTCGGCCGCTGCTTTAGTGCCCAAGTCAAATCTGGGGTATACCGCGTTGGCGCTGGCTCTTGTCGGAGGCGTGAACAGCATTTCACTTGGCAACCATCTTACACAGAATCGCTGGCGAAACCGCCACCAGTTCGAAGTCAGACAGTTTTGGGCGCGTATCGGTCGTGACCAGGTGCTGGTGGTAGGCAGTCTGCTGGTCTATCTCTACCAGTTCATTACCGCCATTCAGCTCATTAACAATAATAAGTATGTGGGCGCAATCTACACGCTGAGCACGACCATTCTTGTCATCGACGGTATTGGACTGTTGCGCGCCTGGGAGCTGCTCGGCGGCAGACGCGGAGGACTTCTAGGATGGCTCAACCCACTGGCGGACACAAATCCGCCCAAGTCGAGCTCCTAATGGATCTCGCTGCCTCGCTGTTTTGTCTCTCACATTGAGAACGCGGCATGGTGAATCCTGACAGAAAGAGCCCGCCGCAAGCCGCAGGGCTTTAGCCCAGGCGGTGAGGCGGGACTTCTCTCCGGCTTTAGCCAATCTACCTTCCACGTGTCATGCCACTGTTTTGGTGGTATAATGGTGGCATGAATAGACCACCAGCAGAAGTCAAGATCACCGTTCGTCTACCCCCCGACGTTGCTGAGGGCATGAAGCGAGCCGCGCAAGAGAACGACCGGTCACTGAACGGGGAGATTGTGCGTGCGTTGCGGGAGTATCTCGCCAAGCGGAGGCAAGGACAGTAGCATGGACACGGTGCGCAGGACGTTCAAGGAAAAGCTGCGGCCGACGCCCGACCAGGAGCGGGCACTGGACGTGGTCTTGTGGCGCTGTCGCATCCTGTATAATGTCGCCCTGGAGCAGCGTAAGACCGCCTGGGAACGCTGCCACGTCTCGGTGAAATGCTACACCCAGGAAGCCGAGCTGGCCGATATTCGTGCCGGATATCCTGAGTACGCTGCCATCCACTCGCATGTCCTGCAAGACGTGCTGGCTCGGCTCGACAAGACGTACCAGGCCTTCTTCCGTCGAGTCCAAGCAGGAGAGAAGCCGGGCTACCCGCGTTTTCAGGGGCGGAACCGCTACCACTCCTTCACCTACAAGGAGTTCGGCAACGGGGCGAGGCTCGATAATGGCTACTTGGTGTTGTCCAAGATTGGGCGGATCGCTGTCCATTGGTCCCGTCCCGTCGAGGGCACGATCAAGACGGTTACCATCACCCAAGAGGCTGATGGGTGGTATGTGTGCTTTTCCTGTGTCGACGTGCCGGCGCGACCATTGCCGCTCACCGGTCAGGAGACGGGTATTGATGTGGGGCTGAAGGTGTTTCTCGTCACGGCCGCGGGGGAGGTGGTGGAGAATCCGCGCCACTATCGCCGGGCTGAGCGGGAGCTGAAGAAGGCCCAGCGCCGGGTCAGCCGGCGGAAAAAGGGCAGCAAGCGCCGGCGGAAGGCCGTGCAAGTGCTGGCCAAGAAGCATCAGAAGGTGCGGCGACAGCGCCACGACTTCCACCACAAGACGGCACTCGGCCTCGTGCGCCAGTACGACACGATCTACCTCGAAGATCTCCAAGTCAGCAATTTGCGTCGTCGTCCGGCACCGGTGCCCGACGGTACTGGCGGGTATGTGCACAACGGAGCCAGCGCAAAGGCTGGTCTCAATACATCGATTCAAGACGCGGGGTGGTCCAGCTTCCGCCAGATCCTCACCTGCAAGGCAGAATGGGCCGGCAAGCGAGTGGAAGCGGTCCCTCCAGCGTATACGTCCCAGGACTGCAGTAGCTGCGGCGAGCGGGTGCAGAAGAGTCTCTCCGTCCGGACCCACGTCTGCACGAACTGTGGACTGATCCTGGACCGGGATGAGAACGCGGCCAGGAATATCCAATGGCTCGGGCAGAGCCTTCGGGGACTCGCGGCAATAGCTGCGGGGATGAACCGAGAACCCGTTGGGCTTTGGCCCGCGCGGAGTGTCAGAAACGCTCTCTTTGCAACCTCCTGCTATTGTATCGCTAAACGATATAGGTGAGATGTATCCGATGAGTGCAGAATCCGATCTTTCCCCGGCCGACTACCGCGCGCTCGGCGAATTCCGCTACCAGCTCCGCCGTTTCCTTCATTTCAGTGAGCAGGCGGTCAGGTCAGCGGGGCTTGAGCCTCAACAGCACCAGCTGCTGCTGGCCATCAAGGGGTTGCCGCTGGAAAAGCCGCCGAGCATTGGTGAACTGGCCGAGCGCTTACAGCTGCAGCACCACAGCACCGTTGAGCTGATCGACCGCATGGTGGAGCGAAAACTGATTCTGCGCCAGCGCGATAGTGGCGATCAGCGCAGGGTTCTGATAATCCTTACCCCTACTGGAGAGGACGTGCTTCGGAAGCTTTCACTTCTGCATCGTATGGAGCTTCGCACGTTGGGACCCACGCTGGTTCTGGCTCTGCATCAGCTGATTGGTAATCCAGACGACGAGGTCGAGAAGCATGGGCCGGAGGAGAACAGAGGATAACCAAGCCATCCTTGCTTCATTACGCTCCGCAAATTCGTGAGCAGGATTCGAGGGGCGAGCGCAATCCGCAAGACTGGTTTCTCATTTTTCCGCCATGCCTTCGCGCCATGCGTAGACGGCGGCCTGAGTTCGATCGGCCAGATGGAGCTTGCTCAGGATGTTGCTGACGTGCCGCTTAACCGTGTGCTCACTAATGACGAGACGCTCGGCAATCTCGCTGTTGGAGCTGCCAGCGGCGATGCTCCGCAACACTTCCAGCTCGCGCTCGCTGAGTGCCGAGGGTGCCAGCGTTCCGGGCTGAGGTGCAGAGCGCAATTCCTGCATCACCCGTGCGGCCACATGGGGATGCATCACTGCTTCGCCTCTGGCTGCTTTGCGGACCGCCTCCGCCAGATCCGCCGTGCCGACATCTTTCAAGAGATAGGAGAGCGCCCCAGCGCGGATTGCTGGAAAGATATGCTCGTCCTCATGATAGGAAGTCAGGATGATAACCTGGCTTTCGGGACTGATTTGTTTAAGACGACGCGTGGTTTCGACACCATCCATTCCCGGCATGATCAGGTCCATCAGGACCACATCGGGGACCTGATCAGCCGCCAGGCGTAGTGCTTCTTCGCCGGATCCAGCCTCACCAATCACTGAGATGTCTGGTTGTCTGGTAAGAAACGTCTGGATGCCCAGGCGCACCACCTGATGATCGTCAATGATGAGGACGGTAATTGGCTGTGTCATTGGTACTTACCCCTTTCCCATCTACGGCTGTGCGCTCGGGAGCTATTTTGGCAGCTATACCCTACGACCTGGGGCGCCCGTGCCCATAGCTGGCTTGTTCAAATCGGTCATGGGCCGCGGCACGGTCGACGATGCGGTCGATGTCGTCAGCGGCAGGCTCACCTCTATGCGGGTCCCTTCTGGCCCACTAAAGATCAGGGCGGTTCCGCCCAGGCCCTCGATACGCTCGCGTATGCTGCGCAGTCCGACCCCATGCTGATTAGCAAGCGCGACATTGAAACCATGCCCATTATCCTGTATACAGAGCTCAAACTGATCTCCCTCGCGTTTGGAGGAGACTTCCGCCCGTGTTGCTCCGCTGTGCTGCGCAACGTTGGCAAGCGCTTCCTGAACCGTGCGAAATATCTCTCCTTCGGCGACTGGCTCCAGCGATAACCCATCGAGTATCTGCACTTCGACAGCGATGCTGGTGCGGTGCGACCAATCACTACAGAGCTCGCGTAAGGCTGGGGTGAGAGCTTTGCCGGAGAGAGCAACCGGGCGCAGCGCATGAATCAACGCGGTCAATTCCTGCTGAGCATTGCCGGAAATACGCTCCGCCTCGACAAGAAGGCGCCTCGCTTCAGAGTTGTCGCCGACCTCCAGCTGCGCACTTCCTACCAGCATCTTTACGGCGAAAACCTGCTGCTTGACGGAGTCGTGCAGGTCACGTGCGAGGCGGTTTCGCTCCTCTATTACCGCCAGTTGTTGCTGGTCTCGTAGCAGATTCTGCAGATGCTCTGCCATGTGATTGAGATCGCGTGCCAACTTCCCAACTTCGTCAGCCGACGAGTCCCGCACTGTTATGGCAAAATCTCCTTGGCTCCAGGCATCCGCGGCGGTTGTCAAGCGGTCTAAGCGATGGGTGAGACCTCGCGCCATCAATATACCGATCAGCGCGCCAAGTACGCTGGCGATAAGGGAGAATGGAATGATGCCATAGGCCAATCCTCTAAGGCCGGATATCGCCTCCGTATGCTGTATGGCAGCTAGATCGGCGCCAAGCACCAGTGCGCCGTGCACTACCCCACCGGTATCTTTGATGGGCGCGACGGCAACCACCCGCCCATCCGGCAG
Source organism: uncultured Chloroflexia bacterium (assembly GCA_963810535.1). GTDB lineage: Bacteria > Chloroflexota > Ktedonobacteria > Ktedonobacterales > JADMIN01 > JAJPKE01. The sequence continues at coordinate 595,048 of CAWENW010000004.1, read as the reverse complement.
ACCGTAGGCCAACTTCTCTGGATCGGTCTGTACCACCAGCGCGTTGGCGATTAAAGCGCGCGTCTCTGGAATGCTCTCTAGTCCAGTGAGATTGCCGCTACCCGAATCGCTGGGCAGCACTGTCATAATAACCTGGCTGTTTACATTCACTACTTGCAGCATGGCATTCTGGCCGGGTATCACCGAGAATGTGCTTTCTTTATCCACCCCCACACCTGAGGCATATGTGGCCACCGGGTCTTCAAAGGCACGTAGCCAGGCTGAGAGACCAGCGCGGTCGGGTGGTATTCTGGCGACGTAGGGAGCGACCTGAGGCGCCAGTTTTTCCAGTCCCTGCGCAAGCAATACGGGATGAAAAGCGGGCGGATTGATTAACGCGTTGAAGCTGGGAATGCCGACAAATACCCCTTCGAGAAGCAGTAAGGCAACAAGCGCCGTCATGAAATAGGAGAAGGTGAGTTGCCAACGTAATGTGCCAAAGCGGCGGCTCAAACGGCTCCAGCGATCCATAATGCGCTCCCATCCCGATTGAAGTATTCGCTCTACTCTTGTCTCTGCCCTACTTATACCAATCCGCTACCAATCCGCACTACGGTTGGTGCCCCGAACCGTGCACGGCGCGATGGCCGCCGAGAGGGCCAGGGCATCGGCGGCAGACCGAATTACTACTCGTAGCGTAACACCTCAAGCGGCCGGAGACGAGTCGCATTCCAGGCGACCAGACCGGCGACGATCATGCAGATCACGCTGGTGCCTACGACTACAACCAGTACCAGCGCCAAATTAGTGCCTAGGGTGACATGGAAGGCAAAGCTGGCGAGTATAGTGGCCGCCAGAGCCGCCAGCAGCATCGCAAGAACTGCCCCGACAAAACCGATCGCGCCATTCTCCATCAATACCTCTCCCAGGATACTCCTGCCGGTATAGCCCACCGATTTCAGGATGCCCAGCTCGCGCCGCCGCTCGAGCATCGCCAGCGCCACCGCGTTCGCGATGATGATGAGACCGGCCAAGAGCGCAAGTGAGGCAACCGCTGTAATCATCGTCACGAGATTGTTGAGTAGGCCCAGATAGAAGTTTAATTCTTGCGCCAGGCTGATGACGCTTGCTGAAGGCACCGCCCGCTGAATCACCGGCAACGCGCTGCCGGCCTGGCTGGGAGCCAGAACCAGACTGTAGAGATAGATTGGATACCCGTTGCTGAGGGTATTTGTCAGGCTCAGATCGCCCTGAATGGGATATGATAGCGCTCCAAACGTCGTAGCGGGCTCGAAAAATCCCACGATGGTAAGCGTATCCGCGCGGCTACCGCCCGCGCCTACGAGCGTGATCGAGTCGCCCAACTTGAGATCGAATGGCGCCTGAGAGAAGGCTTGCGCCACCATGACGTTGTCAGTCCCGGCGTCCTGCTGGGTGAGCACGCGCCCAATCTGGCTATCCTGATCACCTTTGACCAGCGGATCGGTGGGACGCTGGTCCTGTGCTAGATCATAGCCATCCACACCAGACAGATCGGTGATCGCGGTCTGTCGCGCAGCTGAGCCGAGATTACCCAGGAACTGCGAGATGGCCACGCCATTGACCGACTGTGGCTCGGTAGCCGCGAACGACGTGACAGTCTCCCGTTGAATACCGGAAATGTGGGTCAATTCGTTGTCCAGCGCGGCTTTGTCGGCGCTGCTCACCTGGATAAAGGTGTTGTCGCCGCCGGTGTAGTTGGTGGCTGTGCTCGATATGCCGTGCTCAAGGTTCATGCCTAGCGTGAGAATCAGTCCGATGGCAAAGACGCCGACGAAGAGTGCGACCAGCGTCGTGGCGCTTTGCGTCTTCTTTCGGCCAATGTTGCGTAGCGCCATGGTCATGTTTGATTTGGCGCCCCGAGGCAACAGCACTATCAGGATGCCGATGAGCGCCACGAGAAGAACGAGCGTGCCAAAGGCCGGAATGGCCAGCGTGAGCAGGACTGAGAGTGCCAGCGCCAGGGCCAGACCAAGAGTGTACACCCTGGTGAAATGATCGGGCACCGAAAGTCTGCCAATGATGAGCGCGACCAGCGTAAAGGCCAGTGTGAGCAGCAGCAGGAAGACACCACCGCCTATCACGACTGCCAGTGACAGCGCCACATTTTGCAAGATGCTCAGGGTAAGCAGGAAGAAGAGTGCGACCAGCATGGCACCCAGCGCTATCACCAAGACGGCGCCGGTCTTGTTCGGTTCGCCAAATCCACGCAGCACGGACACTGGGCGAATTTGGCTTGCCTGGACTATGGGCAGAAGGCCAAATATCAGCGCGGTGAAGAAGCCGATGGCCACCCCTGAGAGAACCGTAAGCGGATCAATGGTCATCGGTAGGGAGATGGTGATGGCGTTTTCCATAAATCCTTTGACGAGAAAGCTCATGCCGGCGCCAGCGCCGGCGCCCACGATGCCACCGATCAGGCCTAACACACCAGCTTCGAGCCCAAAGAGTAGGACGAGATCGCCACGACGATACCCCGCGGTTTTGAGCATAGCTATCTCGGTCTGACGGCGCTGAAGCACCACCTGCATGGTATTAATGATGCCGATACCCCCGATGAAGAGGGCTAGCAACCCGGCCACCTGCAGAAAGTAGCGAATGGATTGTACGCTCTGCGCGCTCTGTTGCAATGTATCCTTGGTGGTGGTGACGCTCACCAACGGCAGCGCCTGCAGCAATCGCTCCTTGGCGACGGCGGCGTTGCCGTCGGTATGTCCGGGAACATCGGCGTAAATCGCCTGGTATCCGAGCGGCGCTGGGTCGGTCGTTGGCAACGCCGTAAAGCTGCCGTAATCCATAAGCATGGTGGCATTGGGAAAGAATGCAGTGTTCTCGATTTCTCCCGAGATGACGACGGTGTAGGAGCGCCCAAGCGAATGCACGACGACTCTGTTCCCCACCTGCGTGCCCAGAGCTGTTAGCAGGCTCTGGGTGACTACCACTTGATTGCCGTGCACCAATATGGAAAGCTCCCCGCCACCTGGACCGATGAACTGCGGTGCGCCGGCCAACGGGAACTTGCTTGGATCAACTGCCCAGACTTGAAACGAGTGGATGCCGCCCTGGCTGTCGCTCGCTTCCGAGCTGACTCGGGATACGGCTGTGTAATCGGTAAGCACCCCCTGCTGGGCGAGCCGATTGAAGGCGGTCAGGTCGGAGGATGGAATCTGGCTGGTTACATTGAAGACAGACAGATCACCGCCATTGGCCGCGCGCAGGTTATCGGTCAGTGCGTGATCGACCATATAGCCGACGAGTTGCAGCGAGACAACAGCCATTACGCCGACAGCGATACAGAAGATAGCCAGGAGCGTTCGTTGTCCGCCCCGCGAGAGGGAGCGAGTGGCATAGGCCCAATACATGCGCGCTTTCATCTTATGTCTCTCCTTGGTGGCTCAAAACCGCTTCTATGAGAGGCGGAACTCACGGGACATCCTCTAGGCACCGTTAGCGATCAAGCCGTCTACAATTCGGATAGAGCGCTCGGCTGCAGCGGCGACGCTCTGGTCATGCGTGGCGATCACAAACGTGGTGCCGAGAGCAGTGCGCAGATCCCGGATCATCTGCAACACGTTCTCGCCGTTCTTCTTGTCTAGATTACCGGTCGGCTCATCCATGATCACAATGGCAGGATTGGTGGCCAGTGCCCGCGCGACGGCCACCCGCTGCTGCTCGCCGCCGCTCAGCTGGTTAGGTTTGTTGCCCAACCGGTGTCCTAGGCCGACAAGTTCCAACAGCTCTTTGGCGCGTTCACCTGGTTTGCCGGGATGCTTCCCCACATAGAGCGGCACTTCCACATTTTCCTGAGCGGTCAGCGTGGGAATGAGATTGAAGGCCTGGAAGACCATGCCGATCTTCTGGTTACGGACCGCAGCCAGCTTACCTTCACTCATACGAGTGATGTCGACGCCGTCCACGAATACCTGGCCGCTGGTTGGGTTGTCCAGTCCGGCTACGATGCCGAGCAGGGTGGATTTACCAGAGCCGGACGGGCCTACGATAGCGGCAAACTCTCCGTGTTCGATTCGTAGACTTATACCTTTCAGGATATCTACCCGTTCGCGGCCCATAGGAAGCGATTTGCGGATGTCGACCGCTAGCAGAGCAGCAGGTGCGGTAGTTGCTACAGCGGCTTGCGGTGATGTACGAATTTCCATCTCAATGATTCCCTTTCTTGTTCTGTGCGTGGCTGGTGAAGTGTTGGAGTCGTATCGAAGTCATCGCTGTCACAAGAATGCCTTGGAATGAGGGAAAGAACATCGCTCGGAGGAATCATTGCGATGATACTGGAGTGCTATTCCGGCCATGACGCGGTTAGCAATCGTCCTGATCGCTCGAGCGATGAATTTTCCCGTGACATACCGTCAGTACTCTCGGACACGGTGGTAAGTCCAAGTAACTTAAGGTATGAAAGCAGGCCATCTCAATGCAGCATCTGCAGGCAGACACTCCGCACTTGGTATTGTTCACCAACAATGGAAAGTTGTTACCGACCAGCGAGGAAGAGGCACGACAGATCCACAACGCCACCGCCGGAAACCAGGCGGGAGTAGCCGCAGCCCAGGCCTTGGGCGATCTCAGTCACTTGGTCTACGTGCCCACTGGAGAATGGACTGGCGAGATCATGTTCATGGATCAGTGGACGAGCGCCGAAGGCCTTCAGCAGTTCTTTGCCGATCCACAAGTACAGGCAGGTGCATCGGCACTCTTCACATCCTTCGACCCGGTCGACTGGCGTCCCGCCGATGGTTTCCAGGCGTATCAGATTGCTTCCCCTTTGGCCGCGGGTCGGAACCGCTTTGTCGGCGTTTTACGAGGTAGGGTCACCTCACTCGATGCAGCGCGCGCAACCTTAAACGAAATATGGCAAGATCGCGTTCACACCGCTCACCGGCAAGGCCTGGATAGCCATGAAGTATTCGTACGTCTGGTGCGGCCGGGAGCAATCGAGGGATCGCCGGAGGGAGAGGAAATTCTGGCAGTCGATACCTGGTCCAGCCCCTCTGGACCAGATACTATCTATGCCGATCCAACCTTTAGACAAGCCCTGTATGGTCTATTTGCGAGCCAGCCAGGCTCCGGGGTATGGCATCGGCCAGCGGGCGATTGGATCGAATGGTAACCATGTAGCAAACATCATTACTAGACGGCGAGCGGCGGTCTCGGCACACACCTCGCTTCTCGCTCACTCCGGCATCTGCTCGGGTCGCTGATCCCGGCCGAATTCGGCGGGATAGTCAAAGCGCCGGCAGAGTGCGGGAGTGAGGAAACAGGTGAGTTCGGTAATCCGTTGGCCACGAATAGTTAGCAGTGAAACGGACTGTACGTGGTAGCTGCCCTCTGGTGCCTGCCGATAACTCAAGTAGGCAGGTTGAGCATTGGTTGCGACGGCAAACAGTCGCCAGGTGTTTGATGTGCTGTCCTCCAGCAGTGAAGCCAGGAATGCCGAGATAGCGGCCCGACCCTGGAGCCACCAGGGATAAGGGGGCATTCGACAATGTGGCTTCTTCGTGGAGTCACTCGACCAGTGCCGGGATGTTGAGTGATTCCCAGGCCAGAAGGTATCGGTCGAGCAGTGCGCGGGTGGCAGGGTCCCCCGGCGTCGCTATCGCCGCTTCGCCCTGCTCCACACGCTGGCGTGCCAGCGCCGCTCGGGCACGCTGCAGCGCGCTTTCCACCGCTCCAGTGGAGAGTGCTAGCAGGTCGGCCACTTCTTTGGCGCGAAATTCCAGGACGTCGCGCAGTAACAGGATGGCGCGTTGGCGCGCGGGAAGCGTCTGTAATATCACTAGAAATGCCAGGGTAACACTTTCGCGCCGAAGATAGCGCGTTTCTGGTTCTCCCAAGTGGTCATCCAGCAGTGTGTCGGGCAAGGGATCGATCCAAAGGGACTCACGACCGGATCCCGGAACATCACCAGGCATAGCGGTAAGTACACCCGGAGAGGTGGATGAGACCGCGTATTGCGGTAGCGAGCGACGCTGGCGGGTTTCGATGAGATCACATCCCAAATGGGTAGCTATACGATACAGCCAAGTTCGAAACGTAGCGCGTTGCTCAAAGGTAGCCAGCTTTTTCCAGGCTCGCACACCGACTTCCTGCACGAGATCCTCGGCATCCTGCAAAGAGCCCAGTAGGCGATAGCCATAAAGTAAGAGTTCATGGCGATACGGCTCGAACAATTGATTGAAAGCCTCCGAGTCACCAGCTACCCCAGCTTGAAATAAACTGAACTCGACTTCATCCCCCATAGATCCCTCACCCGGCAATGCCAGCTCTTCTCACTGCTGTACCGATTATCATTGGGCAGGCTCGTCTCCCGTATGCTACTGGTTATAATACAGTACACATCGCTGGTGACGTCTAACCGATCTCGGCACCTGAGCGAACGCGTCACTGGAGTGAACTCGGAAAGGATATGTATGCCAACGACAACCGCTGCCAAATTGCAGATGAAGGCAGGACACCGTGTCCTTCTTCTGCATCCACCGGCTGGATATCCGCAAGCCCTCGCACCATTGCCGGAGGGAATTGAGATCGTCACTCAAGTCGAGTCATCGGTCAACCTGCTGCTGCTGTTCGCGGAGCAACGCTCCGTCCTGGATGCCTCGTTGCCCCAATTGGAACCCATACTTACCAGCAAGATCCTCTTCTGGATCGCTTACCTCAAAGGTGGAAGCAAAGCGGGCACCGATCTGAATCGCGACCGACTCTGGGAGGCCATGGCACCCCAGAACTGGACCAGCGTGACGCTCATTGCGCTCGATACCCGCTGGTCAGCTATGAGATTTCGACCCACGCAAGGCAAGAGTTAGCAACCGGAAAAAATTATATTAGTGCCTCGTGCACTACTGGCAATAGCTCAGCGACCAGTCAAGCGGATTGCTGACGGTCCACTTGATCGCCAGCCCGGCGCTGTTCTTCACCCAGCCGCTTGTCCCACAGAGACTTTGCGACGTAGCCGACCAGCCGTGCTTGCCCAGCTCAGTGGACATATATGAGCTGATAGATGAAGCTGTACCTGGGCTACACATTACCTGCGAGTAGACCGTTTGGCTGCCGACGCTGGATCCGTCACCTAGTCCCTCAATCGTCAATGGGGGCAAGGGAACTAGTCTGCTGTTATCCCAGAAGAAAAGAGGAGTCGGCGAATTACCCGGCAGTAAAATGTTACTGCAATCGGGCGGTGACGGCGGGAAAGCCAGCCGCATGCGATACGTGACAAATCCATTGCCCGCCGCTGTTACGCTTTCGAGCGAAGAAAACTCCGGCGGCTCACTAATCCCCCAGCAATACGGATCACCACAAGCTGCCATATAACCTCCATCATAAGGGTACATCGTACTCTGTGTCCATCCCATGTTGGGGAACTGGGAGGCATAAAACGAATGCAGCGCCGATGTCGTAGTGGCCGGCGCGCAGACATTGAACTCTAACACTTCGTACAGACCCGTCTGATTCACCGTGTCGACCGCCTCGGTTGATTGGGCGTTGGAGGGGAAAGGCACATTGCTCAGTCGGCCACCTTCTGGGATCGATCCGGCACCGCTGAATCCGGCAATTTGCTGGCAATTTTGCGGGTTGGTGTTACCTGCGCTGGTGGGCGCCGCGGTCGCACTAGTGGCCACAGTCGATGTCGCACTGGCCACGCCTGATGTCGCCGTTACGCTGACTATACTCGATGTACCACTGCAACCGGACAGCAGCAGTATCGCCACGATGCCCACGCCGGCAAAGGCGGATGCTTGTGTTCGCTTGGAGAACCTCAGTACAGGCATGATGCTCATGTGGACGCTCCTCTCGGGCAAATCTACTAGATGCGAGCGGGGTGTGCAGCGCGAGGGGAATCCCGCCAGACCTGCCCAGACTAGGCACCGGAAGGCGAGACTCTTGTGTTAGACACCTTGGGTACTCGAAGTATAGCTGGGGAACAGTGCTGTTGCCTGTTAGGGACATCACAGTGTAGAAGAGGAAATGAACACATCTCTGACTCAACTCGCGTTTGCATTTTCGGGACGTCCAGGTCGCAGCCGGCGCGCGAGTAGCTCGCTCAATCCTTCGGTATACTCGGCAAGTTGCTACGTCAAAATTACCGCGTCCAACCGTACTTCATGTCGTTCTGCTACAATGGATCGACAACAATCCGATGTTGGAGACAGGTGCGGCGGATGAGCCGCTTCCTGGGAAATCACCCGCGCGGATGGTGAGAACTCAAAGCGGTGAAAGGTCAGTAAGCATGGCATTCGAGGCTCTTCTCTTTGAGGTGCGCGAGAGCGTGGCCCATATCACACTCAACCGGCCGGACGTCTTCAACGCGCTCGACGCCACTCTTGCACGTGACATCCTGGCGGCGGTGACCGAGTGTGAGCGCGACACTACGATACGCGCGCTATTACTCACAGGCGCGGGCAAGGCCTTCTGCGCTGGCGGCGATCTTCGGACTTTCGCCGCCGCTCTAGCGGATGAGGGCCTCGCCGCGGAGCTGCGCTCTATCCTAGAAAGTTTGCATCAGGCCATCACCCGGTTGACCCAGCTGGAAGCACCGGTTCTCGCCGCCGTCAATGGAGCAGCCGCGGGGGCGGGCCTGAGTCTCGTCAACGCCTGCGATCTCGTCGTCGCGGGCGAATCCGCTCGTTTCACCGTCGCCTACACCCGCGCGGGCCTGACCCCCGATGGCTCCTCCACCTATTTTCTCCCTCGCCGCATCGGCCTGAGCCGCGCGCTCGAATTAACTCTGACCAACCGCACCCTCACCGCGCAAGAGGCGCTGGACTGGGGCATCGTCAATCGTGTCGTGGCCGATGCCGACCTCGCTTCGGAGGCGGAGACGCTGGCCCTTCAGCTCGCCGCTGGTCCCACGCGCGCACTTGGCGCCGCCAAGCGTCTGCTGCGCGAAAGCTCGGACTCCACCCTCGATGAGCAGCTCGCCCGTGAGGCTGAAGAAATCGCTGCCATAGTCCGCACTGAGGACGCACACGAGGGCATCCAGGCCTTCCTCGAAAAGCGTTCTCCGCGTTTCACCGGACGCTAGGCACTCCGAGCCTACATTTCATACAGCACCATATTCGATGGGAGATGCATATGGAAGAACAAGGGAGTGCCACACCGGTCTACGGTGTCACTGGAGCTTCGGGCGCCCTCGGGAGACTCGCTACCCACGCATTGCTTGCGCACGTTGGCCCGGCGCAGGTAGTCGCCATCGTACGTGACCCCACGAAGGCCGCCGATCTCCGCACGAAAGGCGTGGCCGTTCGTGTCGCGACCTATGATGATCCCGCTGCCTTAACCGCGGCGCTGGCTGGCGTGGAGAAGCTGTTACTCATCTCGGGCAGTGAGGCCGGCCAGCGGATACAGCAGCATCGGAACGTCATCGATGCAGCGAAGCAAGCAGGCGTAAAACATCTCGCCTACACCAGCATCTTGCATGCTGATACCTCCACCAACCCGCTTGCACCCGAGCATGCGGCCACTGAAGATTACATCGTAGCATCTGGCCTTCCCTACAGCTTCTTGCGACACGGCTGGTATACCGAGAACTACGCGGAGACGGCGCGTACCGCGTGGGCGCACCGGCACGCTGTTGACGAGTGCGGGTGAGGGAAAGGTTGCCAGCGCAACCCGTGGCGATTACGCGGCAGCAGATATCGCAAGCTTGCTGCACGATCAAGGCTATCAGGTCCACGAGCTGGCAGGCGATTACGCCTGGAGCTTTGCCGGGCTCGCGGAGGTCATCGGCAGGATCGGCGGGCGATCCGTAAACCTGCGCAACGTAAGCGCCGAAGAGCATGTCGCGGCGCTCGAATCGGCTGGCCTTCCCCGCGAGGCGGCGCAGTTCGTTGCGGCATTGGATAGCAGCATTGCCCGCGGTGAGCTGGCTGACACCAGCGGCGAACTTGCGCGCCTAATCGGCACATCGACGACCCCGCTTGAGGCGGGCCTGCGCAAGGCGCTCCAGCTCTAAGCTCTAAAATTCATCTTGAAGGCATTTGGTAAGGAGTGATGACTGCATGGCTGACCGCGCATTCTTAGATACGTTAACCTACGAACGGATCGCCAAAACCATCGATCATTCGTTGCTCAAGCCAGAACTAACGGTTGATGAGGTTGTTACTGGCTGCCAGCTTGCTTTGACATATCATGTGGCCTCTGTTTGTGTGAAGCCCTGCGATGTGACCCTGGCCGGCAGCATCCTGGCTGGAACAGACGTCAAAGTTGGAACGGTGGTCGGTTTTCCTCACGGAAGTTCGAAGACTGCCACGAAAGTCTTTGAAAGCCGTCAGGCCATTGAAGACGGGGCCGAGGAACTCGATATGGTGATAAACATTGGTCGCATGCGTTCTAGTGAGGATGACTATGTCTATAAAGAGATCGCCGCAGTCGTTGAGGTGGCTGAGAGTCGTGCTCTCGTGAAAGTGATCCTTGAGAATTCCTATCTCACTGATGATGAAAAAGTACGTGCATGCAAGCTTGTTGAAAAAGCGGGTGCTCGCTTTGTGAAGACTTCGACGGGTTTCGCTCCTACCGGAGCTACGTTGAAAGACGTCGATCTGATGCGCGCATCCGTGTCGCCGATGATCCAGATCAAGGCTGCTCACGGGGTACGAACGCTTGATGCTCTTCTGGAGATGATGCAACATGGGGTCACCCGTGTTGGCGCTACGGCAACACAGTCAATTCTCGAGGAGTATAAAACCCGTAAAGGTCTTGCCTAAGCGTAGAACCGAAGTCTTGGAATAGCAAAGGAGCGTGCTGCTGATGAGCGAACTCCAATTTGGGTGGCATATGCCGTCTTGTCCTGTGGATGGAAGTACTGAATCGGTGTTCGTCGCTCAAGTCCACCAGGCATTGCAGCATATTCAATCACACTTCGATTCCGTTTGGGTTGACGACCACGTGATTCCTGGCTCTGCATGGCTTCCCAATGACATACCGTACCTGGAATGTCTGACGACAATTGCCTATTTCGCCGCAGCGCACCCTTCACTCAAATTTGGCACAAGCGTTTTGTGCCAGTCCTACCGCAACCCGGCACTGCTGGCAAAGATGACTGCCAATCTTCAGTTACTCACAGGCGGCCGTTTTCTTTTTGGCATCGGAGCGGGATGGATGCAGGAAGAATACCGTGCATATAACTTTGACTTTCCTCCAGCTGCGGTGCGTGTTGAGCAAATGGAAGAAGCGATTCAGATCGTTAAGCTTCTGTGGACCGAGGCCCCTGCGAATTTCGACGGGAGCTATTATCGTATCGACAATGCCTACTGCATGCCACATCCAAGCCCGCTTCCTCCCATCATGATTGGAGGCGGTGGAGAGCAAAAGACGTTGCGTGTGGTCGCGCGCTATGCGGACTGGTGGAATCTTCCCGGCGGCTCAGTTGAGACCTACGCCCACAAGCTCGATGTGTTACGCCAGCATTGCCAGGCGGTGGGACGCGACTACGATGACATTATCAAGACATGGTCGCCGGAAGCTATTGCCCTTGCGGAAACGGAGGCAGCAGCCTATCAGATCGCCGAGGCTTCGCCCTACAAGAAAGATGTCATCGTTGGTACGCCAAGTCAGGTCGCGAAGCAGTTGCAGGCATTCGTTGATCTAGGGGTCGAGCGTCTCATCATTCGTATGATCGATTTTCCTGAGCTCACTGGACTAGATTTGTTTGCCCGGGAAGTCATTCCACTCTTACACCGTTGAGGAAACTCACTCAGAAGGTGTTATTGCTGGCCTGCTTGAGCTCTCGGACGTCACTGTCATTGTCCGCGCCCGGCCGGAGTCAGCCAACTGGTGTGGATCGCCAGGAGTTCACCGAAATCGGGCTTGGTAAGGACTTCGACGCGAGTGATCCATTTGACCCATTCGAAGCCACGCCGTCCAGGAGCGACCAGCCGCAGGGGTGCGCCGTGCTCGTAGCTCAGTGGCTCATCGTCGGTGTGGGTAGCCAGCAGCGCGTTTTTCGCCTCATCGATGGGAGACTCCAGCGGTAACTGGTGACGGAGATGAGCTCACCCAGCCCGCGTCCGGTAGAGCCACAGCCTTCTCGAGAATGCGCCCGATCCGGGCGCCATGCCAGTGCTGAGTACTGTAGAAGCCGCCGGTACAATCCAGGGTGGCATCGAGCTCATCGCCATAATCCAGTACGTCCTGATAACTGAGAGTGAGAGAAGTCGTGACTGCGCCACCGACCGTGAGACGCCAGGTATCGGTGGCGATAGGACGGGGCTGATCGGCAACCCAACTGGACGAAGGAAAGGCATTGCCGGAGAAGCTGCGGACTCGCGTGAGCTCGTGAACCGTTCTTGTGCGCCTGGCAGTCCTAACAGGCGAACAAGAAGCTGTTCGCCGGCCAGAGCGTGGCGGCCCCTACGACCAGCGTTTAAAAGCCAGAGCCTGACGCCGTCCGCGAACATCGCGAACCCGTAGTCGTCGGGCGCGCGCCAGCATGTGGAGCGCGATGATACCCACCAGCGCAAACCCAAGGATGATATGCCAGTTCAGCAGGCCAAAGCCGGCCAGGAATAGGTCGCCCCCGGCCATCCACCAGACACCCGATCCAATGGCTACGGCAACGATCACGATGGCAAGAAGGCCAAGAGGAGTCCGGCGATCCCAGAGCCTGGGCCGGATGAGGCGCGGCCAGACACGACGTAGCTTGCCGTACAGGAGCAGCAGGAGCCAGAGGCCGGCGCCTCCATGCAGCGCAAAGATGAGCCACAGATCTGATCGTCCGCTAATCAGGCCTACCAGGCCCTAGCAGCGCCACTCCTGCCGCCAACGCCAGGCTCCAGTCGGTCAGGCGTGGCGGCAGGCGGTACATGGGAGCCTCGCTTCAAAAGTGAACGAACACGCCATCACCAGAACACGGTGATGCTACTATTGTTCCGTAGTAGCGAGCTAACCTGGGTTAGTCCCTGCGGGCTGGTATGAGCAGCACCACGCCGGAAGGGAACGGTGTGCTCCGACCAGCCTGAGCGTCTTCTTCTCACTCTCTTCTGGGAAGAGACGCTTCCCACTGCTCAGGACCACCGGAAAGACCATGATTCGATATTCGTCGATGAGGTCCTGCCTATGCAGCGCTTGCACCAGCTGGCCGCTGCCGAAATTAGGATATCCTGATCGATCTCCTGCTTCAGTCTGGGCAGTTCCGCCGCCAAGTCGCCCGGGAGCAGCGTGGCATTCCAGGTCATTTCCGAGAGGGTGGTTGAGACGACGAATTTGGGCAGCTGGTTCATCCGCTCCCCATACGCTCCTGTTCCGGACATCGTTGGCCATGCAGCGGAAAATCCTTGATAGGTTTTGCGTCCCAACAGCAAGGCATCGGCCTGGAATAGCTCGGTAGCTTTCCACTGCTCTTGGTCTGGACTGCCAAACTGGAAGGTCCAGCCGCCGTGTTTAGAGCCCTCAGCACCGCCTGGATCATCCATGACGCCATCTAAGGATACAAATTCCGAGACAACGATTTTGCCCATAGTCATACTCTCGCTTTCATGCCGTCATTGTCGGCATCGCCGGCAATGCCAAGGTAACAATTCCGTGGAGGAATGATACGTTCTTCACACCCCCTTTACCTCCTCGAAGGTAGGCGGCCAGCTGATTGAACGTTCCAGCAAAGCCTTGCGCCGTCGAATATTGCGCGTTCCAGAATGTTTCGCGCTCAGCTTCCGTCGTATTGATCGGACCGCCGCGTAGGGTAACTATGGTTTTGCCGTCGGATTCGGTAAGCGTTATCGTATTCAACACCTCCAGCGGCCAGGTGGGGCTAAATGGGGCACGGGTGATGTTGCCTTCCTCATCCGAAAAGGAATTGACGAAGACCATGCGCTCGGGAGCCTGTATGTCGCGGTACACAAACTTTCCCCACATGATGTGACCATCGGGGGAGCGCATAGAGTACTGAAAGACCCCGCCTGGACGAAGTACAGACGTGCGAACCAGCATCTCGAACCCCGGTCCCCACCAGTGGGCCAGGCGATCAGACTCGGTGAACGCCTTCCAAACGAGCTCGCGTGGCGCGTCGAAGACGCGTGTGATGACAAGTTCCCGCTCTCCAGGCAGGGGAGCGGAATTATTGTTTGTCGCCATGTTGCTGCTCCTGTTCTTGCTTCTGCTGTTGCACGTCATACAGGTACATTTCCAAGCGATCAAACCGTACGTTCCAGATGTGGCGGTACGACTCGAGCCATGCGTCAAGCTCGTGGAAGGGCTGGGCACATAGCTGGTATATGCGCTGCTGGGCAACTGGATGCACCTCGACGAACCCGGCAGCGCTGAGCACACGGAGATGCTTGGACACTTGCGGTTGGCGGAGCTCAGCCGCTTGGCGATTTCTCCCACCGAGCAGGGCCCATCACGCAAGAGCTCGACAATATGCAGTCGATTCGGTTCAGCCAGAGCATTCAGCATCGTCAGCATATTCCGAATATACCTCGGCGAGCATATGCTCGTCAAGGAATATAAAGGCGCTGCGGCTGATGTTGGTCAGATCAGGGACGTCTGCGGTTGGCTTTGACCTGGTTCAGTGGATGCTTCTAGGTTGGGGGGAAGGGATTTGGCAGGGAAGCATAACCAGGCGCTGTAGTGCTGGCATGGTCTCGTACCCGACACTACACGCAGGGCAGGCCCCCGTGTAGTGTCGGGTACGTACTCTGGCTAGGTGCCAGCGGTGGAGGTAGCCTGGGATCTATTAGCTTTCCAGCCGCCCAGTAGCGGGTAGTGCCGGGCACGACCGCGGAAGTCACCCGGCTGTAGGCCGTACTGGCTTGGGTCTGGGTAAGGTCGCCATTGCTTACCGCCTGATTCAGCTCCTTTTGGACGGCGCCCAGATAGGCTGAATTTACAGTGCTGAGAGTCACATGCCGTGCAGCAGCGATCTGAGGAATCGTCTGCCCTGCTTTCAGGTCTGCCGCCAGCGTCTGCGTCGTAATTCTAAGGAAGCTGCCACCGATACAGCGATGCTCTGGCGAGCTTCCTTCAGGGCCATTTTCCAGCCGGCGTATTCACCTCTCGCCAGTTGCGCCAGCTCACCCAGTTGCGAGCACGGCTCTTTGCTGTACTGCTGCAGCGCTTTCTCCAGGGCGCTCTCCTGCTTCGAAGTAATCGTGCCGTCTTTGGCCATTTGAGTGATCACCGTCTGGAGTGCACGCTATTGTCACTTGCCAGCTGGCTGCTCTTACCAGTTTTTGGCAAGAGTTTGCACATAGAGCTGGCAGTATCCGCTCGGACTGGCGGCCACCGATTGGCTCGCCTGGCAACCGATTGGAACTGCCGGCGCTTTTGGCAGCAAACGCGGGAATTCCTCCACTGATGACCATTCCGGCAAGAGTGCCGACTAAGAGGAGCGCAATTGCAGCGACTCCCATAATAATACGATTACGCATGGTTTCCTCGCTTCCTGTCCTCAGGCATCCGTCCCAAAGATGATCATCCTACAGTCTATTACACAAGACTAGCCGAAACAATGGCCCGGATCATATGAAATTTCTGAGAATAAGCTGCTTCTGCGATGCTGAATTTCTCGACTTTATGTCTAGCAAGAGATCTGCCAAAAATACAAAAACAATGAAGTACCAAGTATCTGCTATTATAGGTGAGGAGTGGTCACATTGGATGGCCTTCAATAATCCTGAGATGTCCTGTGCTTCGGTGTGAAATGAGAGCCCATCACTAGAAATGGCACTGTGCCACGAGGCATCCGGTAGAATATAGCCCAGTATAATAAGCAGGAGGCAATCATATGAGTGATGAGCAGCCAACTTTACCGCTGCCCCGAGCCCATCCTTCGGGCACTCACTATCACCCCCAGCGAGGCACCCCACACAGCCGCCTATTCAGCAGTTTCCAGCGCAGCCGCAGTTTCCTGATTCTCACCCAGGCGGCGCAGTACCGATCTTCATCACTATTCCACCCTACCATAATTCCCCATCGTATACGTTTCACCGGCCGGAGCCGAATTTCCCGACTCGGCAGCGTCCACCCCTACTCCGAAACCGGACTGCACTGGGAATCGCGGCGACGCTTGGGTTGGCAGTGGTCGCTCTCATCTGCGTCAGTGTGCTCGCGTATGCCGGCGCCCAAGGCCATGCAAGTGTCAACTCCAAGCTAACACACACGAGCCTCCCGACGGCGACAATTCATACCACCGAATCTAGCACAGCTCAGCCGGGCAAACAGGCCATTTATGCCCCAGTATTGGGCGGCACGGTCAGCAACTTCACCCAGCAATTCGGCCTGCCGGAGAATCCAGCCAACAATGAGGCTGGATCCTGGCAGCAAATCACTCTGGCTGGTCAACCCGTCTCGCTCATGGTGAGCACAGCCCCACCTCAAGACAGCCAGGACGGCGAGTTACATGTGATGAACGTAATCGTGGAAACGACTCCAGTAGCGTCACCTGGAGCAGTACAACTCAGCAGCAGATTATGGCGGTGTTTTTGCCGTCTGATGCGAAGTTCGAGCGTCAGATCTCTACTGGTGTTGGGAGCGAGCGTATCTACACCAGCGCCCAACTGGCGGCCACCTTCACGGCGAGCCCATTTACCAATCAAACCAATTCAGAGACAGTGGCTCCGGGCACATTCGACGAGCAATGCTTCCTCGGGGGCAATAGCGTCCAGGCCGGTGGTGCAGCTAACACCTGTGAGCTCACCTTAGGTATTGGTATCAGGGTCTCGCCTGCAGAAATATAGCCGTAGCGCCAGGCGATGATACCCAGGTAGAGATCAGCCTCCGCGAGGTAGTCGTACGAGACAGAGGTCGCATCCCCTTCAGGCTGGGTGCCCATGTATTCCATGGCGAGGGGGTAGTGTCCCAGGCGCAGCAGCGTGTCGATGACGACGCGCCGGTGCTCGACAAGATCGACGGACGTGGAGCTAATGAACACCGCTAATGGGGAGAGAGCGAGAGGCTAGAAACAAATTGTCCGGTTAGCTCTTCAGTAATATGAATCTGAAAAGCCGTAGGCATGCTTCTGGGCTGCTCTTTTGACTATTCTGGTCTATAGAATGTTCCCAACTGTGCCGACTTCACAGAGATTATATCCGCAGTCTGGTATCCTCACGACAAACTTGCGCAGACAACGATCTCATCTGTCAACTAACGAGCAAGTATTTCGTTTATCGGAGGTTATCATCATGCAACCCGTAGTGCGACACTTTTACGGAATCATCGTCGCTGGTCTTCTCATGAGCCTTCTCCTGCTTGCCGGTTGTGGCAGCACCACCTCAACTTCGGCGACGGCAGGCAGCTCTAGCACCGCGACTGCTGGTGCGACGGCGACCCCTGTTCCGCCATGTACGCAATTTGTGCCAGGTGCAACGCCATTTAGCAGCGTGTCCGGTGTGCCCGGCTTACAGCTTCCGGCGGTAAGTTACATCAGCACAGGCACAACAAGCGGCAGTGGCACAGGTCAATATAGCATCACGACCTATACCGCGTGCTTCCAGGGCAGCGAGTCGGCAATTGATGGCGGTGGCTCCTCAACCTTCTCTGATCTTGCGCAGAGTGGCTGGAAGCAAAACAATCTTTTCCCGGACCCATCAAACTTCTCGTACATAGACTATTGCAGCAACGCACATGAATGCTTCAACAGCAGTGGGGCACCAAATCCGTTCACTTTTGTGGGCTTCGACCAGTACGCATCACAAAGCGGTGGCTACACCACGTTCCGCCTGCAAGTGGCAACCATCATCGCGCCAACCTGCCTCAACGATCCAAACTATTATTCTGGAACGCCGAAGTATACCATCTACTATGATGGCAATAGCGCAAGCAGCAATAGCAACAATAATCACTTTCTGATGCCGCCAGGGACGCGTGTCAGCACATTTCAGGGTGGTGGAACGGCAGGCTCGACCTATGTTTATTATTGCAGCGCAGGAAGCCAGTCCACCATCGTCAGTTTCCTGCAACAATCCATGCAAAACGTTGGCTGGGCCATCACCAATACCTCTGCCAGCGGCTTCACTGCCACTATCGGCACCAGCCCACAGATGTATACGATAGTGGCGTATGTACAAAATCCCAACAACTACTACCTGCGCATCTTCGTGCCGATGTAATAGATGTCATTTTCTAGGGGCAGTTGCAAAATGCGAGGCAGTGTACAAGCAATCCGCTAACAGACCGTCAGCAGACGTGGTTTGGATTGAGAGGGCGATGCGTGCTACTGGGCGCGGCGCACGGCAAGGTGGTAGACTGGTTCTCCCCAACGCTCGGTGCCACTCAGGGAGAAACCGGCGGTAAGGTAGAGGCGCTGTGCCCGGCGATTCTCTGGGTGAACCACCAGTTGCAGCAGCTGGCAGGTCGGATGCTCCCGCTTGACCAGCTCGATGAAGCATCGCAGTGCCGCCCCGCCATAGCCACGACCCTGGTACCGCTGGTCAATGAAGAAATGGAAGATCCAGTACTGGTCTGGAGTGCCGGACTCGTAGGCGAGCGCGACGAACCCGACCATCGTGGGGCCGGCATAGATGGCGTAGGGGATCCACGTTGCGCCGCCGAGGTGGAGGTAAGCCTTGGCCAGCGCTATGGCGACGATGGGGGTGTACTCGGCGACAAAGCGTTGCTGGTCAGGGGACACCGCAAGGTGGAGTGCGTCCTGCCAGTTCGCTTGCGTCACCTCGCGCAACTCGACATCCATAGATCCCCCTGTGGTGCCTTCGGCAGAGCACTCCCAAATGTCTACGCAGACAGCATAGAAAGGCACCTGCCGGACTATCCGGGCACCGGCCAGAAACCAAATCCATCCTCTGTTTGCTTCATTTTTTCTCGCAGGTCGAGAAGATCCTCGCGGGTTGCCGCCGTATCAGGGTGCTCAGGACCTAGCATTTTCTCCTGGATAGTCAAGGCCTGTTGGAATAGAGGTTCTGCCTCCGCATATCTGCCTTGATCACGATAGAGACGGGCCAGGAAAAACTGAGTTATGGCGATGCGAGGATGCTCCGGTCCCAGTACCCGCTCCCGGATCGACAGAGCTCGCTGGTAGAGCAGTTCTGCCTCCGCACCTTTGTGTTTGTCACTATAGAGGCGAGCCAGATTATGGAGAACCAGTGCAGTAAAAGGGTGTTCCGGCCCCAACACGTGTTCCGCAGTCAGGAGAGCCCGCTGGTAGAGCAGTTCTGCCTGGTCGTTTTTGCCTGATGGTGGTAGGAGCTTGCCACATTATTGAGGCTTTCTGCGGTCCCAGGCGCTGTAATCAAGGACCCGCTCCCGGATCGCTAGAGCTCGTGGTTAAGGGGGGCTGCCTGCTCGAACTTGCCCTGGTAATAGGCGAGTACTGCCAGGTTATTAATGCTCGTAGCTGTGCGTGCATGCTCCTCTTCAAAAAGGTGTTCGTGGATAACCAGAGTCTGCTGGAAGAGGGGTTCTGCCTGCTCATACTTGCCTTGCTCAAAGTAGGTTTCTCCCAGATAATTCAAGCTCTGGACCGTCTCGGGGCTGTCAAATCCGAACACGTGCTGGCAGATGGGGATGTTCTGGTGCAGGAGCAACTCCGCGCTCTTATATTCTGCCCATCTTGCGCATGCGCTCCGGCCTTTTGCAGCAGGAGTGCCGCGTCAGCGAGCAGGAGGTCATACTGTTCGATGGCTGCCAGGCCAGCACGTGGGGCAGGCATCCTACGGCGATTCCAGCCCTCAAATTGCCCTTCCGGGAAGGCCGCATTCACCGCGCACACTGCTCGCTCTGCCCATTGTCGTTGTATCTGCTCGTCCATACTCTCTTTGAGCACGGCTTGCACCAGGCGATGGATGTTCAGTGTCTTAGTATCGGGGTTGCGTCGAACCAGCGAGTACATGCGCAGGACTTCGAGGGATGTGTTGAGGGCGAAGGCATCGGAAGCAACAGGGCCAAGGGTGGGTCCAAACTTTGTGCTCCCTTCCGTGATTTCGCCTCAGGAATGGCGTCGGGAACAAGAAAAGCGCAAAAGCGTAAGAGATCGGCCGCGGCAGGGTTAGTCCGCTCCACTTTGAGAAAGCCCAGGCGCCAGGTGACTGCTACCGGTTCGGGGTGATCTGATGGGCCAGCGCTGCGACGTTGCAGGAGGTCAATTTGGTGGGTACGGTACAGCTCCAGGTAGCCAGAGAGGCCACAACCTGTTTCCTCGATATAGGCGCCGGCCTGGTCAAGGGCCAGAGGAAGGCCACCCATAGCCACCACAAGGGTTTCCGCTTGTGCTCGATCCGCTTCACTGACGTGCTCAAGCGACGCTTTGGGCGCCAGCAATTGGGCGCGCCGGAGTAAGAGCAGCGCCCCTTCGTCTCCGCTCATCTGCTCAATGGAGATGCTCGGAGCCAGACTGCCTGTCGCCTGCGCACGCGTGGTTACGAGAATGTATCCGGCATCCCCACTCGGGAGAAAGTCGGTCAGCAGGTCGAGTTCATCGGCATTATCCAGGATGAGTAACCACTGCTCATGTCTTGCTAACCACTGCTTGACGGCATCGACGATTAATTGCTGATCCGGCAGATCCTGGACTGGTAACTGGAGCAGACGCGCGAGGGCGACGAAATCGGAGTGCAACGTCTCGCGGGTGGCCGCTGTGACCCAGAAAACAGCGTCGTAATCGTCCCGGTAGCGATGAGCGTACTCAATGGCAATCTGGGTTTTGCCGATGCCACCCAGACCATTGATGGCTTGCGTCTGGTTCAATGCCACGGCACTGGTGGCTGTCAACTGATTATGCAGGTGGAGGAGTACTCCTTCGCGGCCGGTGAAGAAAGGATTGCGACGGTACGGGACGTTCCAGAGGGGCAGGAGGGGCTCAGGAATGAGAGCAGCGGAAGCGGCTGGGGACGATATGGGAATGGGAACGGATACGCTGGTTTCGTCTTGCGCTGGAAGCAACAGACCAGTTTGGCGGCACTTATTCCGAAGAGATCACACATGCGCCGAATGTAGTACGGGCGGGGAAGGGCAACTCCACCTTCCCAGCGGCTAATGGTAAGGACTGTGAGATGCCAACCGATCTGCCAGTTCTTGCTGGGTCAAGCCATGCTGCTCGCGAGTAGCTCGCAAACGGTCATTGGGAATAGCCCGGGTTGCCTTTGCTGCTGCTTTCTTTGCCACGGTGCCCTCACAGATCTCGCATGGCGAGAGGAAGAGGTGCTTCCTCAAAAGTGATCCTGAACAAACCCAAGCATATATTAGGACAACTATAGCATGAGAAACGCTCTTGTTATCTCTTTTTTATCCTTTCAAGAGATAAGAAAGATATTCACTCCCAACCCGAGAGATAGGTATGCTGTGGGCGACTCTTGTGTCTGCCCAAGAACCTGGCTGGTTTCACCGTCGCTCGGGCACACGGCAGGAGAGAAAGTTTTGCGATAGGTAATCAATGTGTGGCGAGGTGTCGCTCACTTCTCGACACGGTTTCGCAGTAGTTGGCACAGGGAGAAACACCATGGCAACGACAAAGGTGACGCAAGACCTCGACGTCAGTGCGCTGAAAGCGAGTCTCCGCGGAGAACTTATTCAACCGGGCGATGCAGGCTATGAGGCTGCCCGCAAAGTCTACAACGGCATGATCGACCGGCACCCCGCCGTGATCGCATGCTGCGCCGACATAGCCGATGTCATTGCTGCGGTCAACTTCGGGCGCGAGAATGGCCTCCTGGTTTCGATTCGGGGTGGCGGACATAACGCAGGAGGGCTGGGAGTCTGCGATGATGGTCTGGTCATCGATCTCTCACTCATCCGCTACGTGCACATCGACCCCGTCTCCAGAACCGTCCGAGTCGGGGGAGGCAGCACCTGGGGCGACGTTGACCACGCCACCCACGCCTTCAGCCTGGCCGTCCCCAGTGGCATCATTTCCACGACCGGCGTGGGCGGGCTCACGCTGGGAGGCGGATAGGGCACCTGACCCGCAAATACGGCCTCGCCATCGACAACCTGATCGCTGCCGACGTGGTGCTGGCTGATGGCCGCTTCGTGACCGCCAGCGAGCAGAACAACGCGGATCTGTTCTGGGCGCTACGCGGTGGTGGCGGCAACTTCGGGGTCGTCACCGAGTTCGTGTTCAAGGCGAACCCGCTCGATACCGTCTATGGCGGTCCCATGTTGTGGAACCTGGACCAGGCGCCCGAGATGATGAAGTGGTACCGGGAGTACATTACCCAGGCACCCGATGACCAGAACGGCTTCTTCGCCTTCCTGATCGTGCCACCGGCGCCGCCGTTTCCCGAGCATCTCTACAACAAGAATATGTGCGGGGTGGTCTGGTGCTACACCGGGCCAATGGAACTGGCTGAGGCGACGTTCAAGCCGATCCGTGAACAGTTCCCTCCAGCCCTGGACTTCGTTGGACCCTTGCCACACCCGGCGCTGCAGAGCATGTTCGATCCGCTGTACACGCCCGGACTCCAGTGGTACTGGAAAGCGGACTTTGTCAACGAGCTGAGTGACGAAGCCATCGATCTCTATGTGCAGCACGGCTCCCGGTTGCCGACCTGGCAGTCCACGATGCACCTCTATCCCGTGAATGGAGCAGCGCGCCGGGTAGGCGGGAACGACACGGCATGGAGCTACCGGGACGCCAACTGGGCCGAGGTGATCGTGGGCGTCGATCCGATCCCGCGAACAAGGACCTCATCGTCAACTGGGCCCGGCAGTACTGGGAGGATGTGCATCCCTATTCAGCGGGCGGCGCGTATGTGAATTTCATGATGGAAGAGGGCGAGGACCGCGTCAAAGCCTCCTATCGGGACAACTACGAGCGCCTGGTGTCGGTGAAGAACACGTACGATCCAACCAATTTCTTTCGGGTGAATCAAAACATCAAGCCTACCCCCTAAGGGTTCAGCCTGGAGTTTCGCACGGTCAAGGGTGCAGAGGTCCAGCAAAGGTGTACTAGCTGCTTAGGGGCGTTCTGTGGCTGGTGCACCCCGCCTGGCTACTCACTGCTTGGGCAACCGATGGCTTGCGAGCCGTATTTTGCGTTCATCGTGGTTCTTTTGCCAAGTATTGGCGTGGCCGTGGGGCGCACCAGAGCCGAGTGATGTGGGAATACAGTTTATTTGCTCGTGCGTAGCCGCAGTGGAAGCACTGGCAGGCACATGATAAACTTGTGTTCTATTTTGGGTTTGCTCCTTTGCAGGCAACGCCAAAATAGAACACAACCACCGCATAGAACTCCCCATCAGCTTTGGCAGCAGCCTCGCCAGCGGCCGCGAGCTCCAGCACATAGCTAATAAGAGGAAAACTGGTGCTTGAGTACGCGATTGGCAGCACACGTATATCAGTAAAGCCGGATTGCTGGAGCAGAGCACGCAGTTGTCTGCCGATGAGCGGATGTGTGGTGTGGGTAATTTGCCAGTCCAGGACTGCCTGGAGGACGTGGTCATCGTTGCCTCTTGTGCTGTTACCCAGATAGATACCATGTCGCGTGATTCTGTTGTAGTTTATCTCCCCGCCAGGCGGCGAGCACGACACTCGTGTGAATGCTGTCAAGCTATCGGATCTGGCCCAAATGCGGTGGGGAGGCGGAGCCACTGGTTGCGCAATAGGCATCCCTTATTCCACATGTACACAAATGCGGCCTCCATGACGTGCTCCCCGGTGTGTGCCCAGAGATTCTGAGCAAGACTTTCAAGTGTGCTGTGCAGGTCACTCTATCTCACTCGGCGTCGCAAAGGGTTTTTGATCCGAAACGCTCTAAGGACCATACTGGACTTGACGGAGCGTGCTGCTCTACGGAATCAAGCGAGAGATTCCTCAAATTCTTCCTTCTGCAATAGCCCGCGGAGGCCCCACACCATGTAGGCAGGAGCCTGGCTCGACTCCACTACGCCGACCGCACGGCGATAGCAGTTAAGCTGAGATTCCCGTTCAGCCTTTCCAGCGGCGCCAAATTCGTCGCCTAGGGCGGTGTAGATCTGCCCCAATAGTGGAAGATCGTGGAGTTGCTTGGCGATGTGGCTGAGAGACTGGAGCTGCACAAAACCGTCTGCATTGACACCGAGTGCGCGCTGGAGACGAGCTTGGGCCAACCGAGCCATGCAAAGGGCAGCCGGGTCAGATGATAGAGCTTTTAGTGCGCGACTCACGTATACATGAGATTGTTGTAAGAGATCTTCGCGATAATGGTACATGATGCCTGAGCCCAAGGGGACCATCATATCCAGGGTGATGTCGGCGGCGACAATCTGTAGACGTGCCAGCTCAGCAGGGGAGCCCAGTCGCTCATAGATCGACAAAGCCAGGAGCACATGCTGCTGCGCGAGCTTGTACTGTCCGCGCCAGCGATGAAGTAGGGCGATTGTCCAATCCAGACTGGCGGAGCGCAGGGCCATCGCGCGGCTCGCTGGCTGAGCTCGGGTGAGAGTCTGAGCTAGATAACATTGCTTGAGGGCATCTTGGTAGTGACCGCCAAGGAAAAGTTCGATGCTGCAGCGGGAGCGTAGGTCAATTTCAACGTTCACGTCGACGGGATCGTCGCTCTTCTTGAGGTCAAGCCAGGCGTTCAATCCATTTTGGGCGATCGTAGCGGCAGTACCGAATGCTTGCAGATTATGGTGCGCTTCGGCGGACAGAAGGGCTAACTGGGCATATTCAGCTCGTCCGTCCAGGACTAAGCTAAGGTCTACCGCCTGTTCAAGGTACGCGATAGATTGCTGGAAATCCTCGCGCCGGTGGGCAGCAGCGCCTAGTATAAACATTTGGCGTAGGCGCTGTCCGACTGACATAGGCCAGGTTTGGTACGGTTCTACCAGACGCTCCGCATCGTCGAACTGACCAAGGGCGAGATGAGCATAGGCTCCCTTCAGGACGTGGGCGAATGTAGGAGAGTGGGCGTGCTCCCAGCGTTCTAGGGGCAAATCGGGCAGATCTAGTCGTGAAAGTTGCATACCGAACTCCTGACGCGAGGTGGCCCCAACGGAAAACTCGCTCAAAGCCGTGATTAGCTCGTTTCCAAGCCAGACTCGGTTTAAGAATCAACGATACCGCAAGTCAGCACAGACAGCAAGCGCTAGATTCGGGAAGAGGCGGCAGCGCCACTCAACAAGACGGCGTCCAAAAACCTGTCCATGAGGTTTTTGGACGCCGCAGTACAATACAAGAATGTCAGAATCGCCAGGCTACACTAACAGGGCGTACCAACGCCACCACCACAGGAGAACTGTGGTGCTGGATTGCCGTCGGCTAGGAGCTCAGGTGAGCTGTGCACTGCCTGGACCTGGTGGAACAGGTGGAACGGTACGTAAAGCTGCTGTACAGAACCGCTCACAACCGGGACATAGGCGGTGACGGCTATGGCTACCAGAGCAGCGAAGACCAGCACAGCCAGAAGAATATAAGCCGACTGGACAACACGACGCTCGCACGCTATACTGAGCATGGGGTTCCTCTCTGTCCTCTTTTAGGGACTTCGTAAAATGAGGTCTCACTGGCTAACAAGCAGAAGACGGGGTGAAACGCTGCTAGAAAAGAGCTGGATGTAGCCAGGTTGGCGCTTGGGCAACATGTAGCTCTTTTCTTTGGGATCAGGGGTCAAGAGACTTCGGCATAAGCGACAGCTCCTTTCGGTTGGGTGGGCTCCTGGAAGTAGTGAATTGCCTTCTCGCGCGGCCACTCGCTGTGGACAAATGAATGGTTTGCCTGAATGCTCGCCCGCATGCGCTGTTCGATTGCGGGCAGATCATCGGGTGTAAAGGAGTGAGACAACTCCATGTCATAGTAGAAGCCGCCTTCGATGGCCGGACCGATGGCAAGGCGCACGCCGGGGAAAAGATCTTGTACGGCCTCGGCCATTACATGCGCTGCCGAATGACGCATTCGCTGCAGCGGTGTGTACGATACAGACTGATTGAGTTCGTCGTCGATAGACATCACCCACCCTATACCTTTCTGTCCTACATTCAAATAGCTCGCCGCATGTGCGCAGCCTGGTTAGGGCATGGCGCGGCTCATTGCTGAAAACGCCGTACAGCGAGATCAGCTGATGTCGATACGCGCTCCTCGGCCCTCCCAGCGAGCAGTACAACTGGTAATGGACTCATTTCGTAAGTTGAGTGTACGGTTTGTGTATAAGGAGCAGTGGGAACTACTAGCGAACAGATTCACTGACGCAAACGCACACTGCAGAGATCGGGGGACAGTGTGAGTCATGAAGAAGGATCGGACGCTGATTCGAGGACGACGCCGTTCGGCAGCTTGCTAACCCACTATCGAATTTGCGCCGGCCTAACTGTGGCCGATTTGGCGCACGAATCGAACATGAGCGTTCGCCTTATCGAATACTTGATATCAGGAGAGCGGCGAGTCAACAAGGAGGTGCTGGACAACCTCGTTACCGCGCTGAGCCTCGGCGATCACGATCGTAGAGTCCTGTTGACGGCGCTGACCTATTCTAGATCTGTGCCGTCAACCGCTTCAGCAACGCACCATAATGTCACCAGCCCTGCCCGTTCCTTTGCCGAGCTATTTACGCACTATCGACTGCTGCTGGGCAAGAAGAGGGGAGAACTGGCTGAGACTCTAGGTGTATCTCCCCGGTACATCCGGCAACTCGAGGCTGATGAGCGCAGTCCAAAGCTATCATCGCTCAGAGACTGGTGTGTGAAACTTGGATTGCCCGAGCAAGACCGAGTAGTGCTCTATTCTGCT
This sequence comes from uncultured Chloroflexia bacterium, assembly GCA_963810535.1. Classification (GTDB taxonomy): domain Bacteria; phylum Chloroflexota; class Ktedonobacteria; order Ktedonobacterales; family JADMIN01; genus JAJPKE01. The sequence continues at coordinate 568,435 of CAWENW010000004.1, read as the reverse complement.
GCGGCGAACCTGGCTGCACCCGAAACGATGCCAGGACAGCCATCGCCCCCCGTCACTGATCCAGCTGTGCCTTCGCTAATTGGTCTAGCTGACACGAAGGTGCATGAGAGTGAGTTTGAGTCTATCAAGCTGCGCCTTATCAGTGGACCATGGCCCAGATACGTTGCGCTACTAGGGTTGCCTGGTATTGGCAAGACAACGATAGCCATGCGTCTAGCGCAGGATCAATCGATACGTGAGCACTTTACAGATGGCGTGCTCTGGGCTCAGCTCGGAGATGCTCCCCAGGTCACCAGTCATTACAGGCGGTGGGCCACGCTCCTCGGTGTTCTGTCGAGTACTATGGACAAAATCAAGTCACCAAGTCAATGGAAGCAGGTTCTATCTGACGCCGTAGGCACTCGATGCTTTCTGTTTATCGTAGATGATGCCTGGTCTTTCGAGGACGCGCAGGCTCTGTGCGTCGGAGGATTCAATTGCGCTTTCCTGGTTACAACACGATTTCCGGTGATCGCTCAAGAGTGGGCTGTACGAGACATGTTCGCCCTACGCGAGTTAGAGCAGGATGAGAGCATATATCTTTTGCGAGCGGTCGCGCCTGTTCTGAAAGATGCTACAGGAGAAGACGTACGCAGATTGGAACGTGACCTTGTTGGCTATGTAGGCGGATTGCCGCTTGCACTGACACTTAGCGGAAAGTATTTGCAATCGTTGCGCCTGGACGAGTCCAGCTCTCATAATGCCCTTGCACATCAGTTGCGGGACGCATTGCAGTTGCTCAAAGATGAGCGGGAGCGCATTAGCCTCAAACAAATCAATCCTGCTACTGGGCACTGGGCCTCCCTCGATGCCGCGATCGCCATAAGCGAGCAGCACCTCACCAGCAGTGTGCGTGAAGGATTTCGATCATTAGCGACTCTTCCGCCTAAGCCCGCAGATTTCAGTCGTAGCGCAGCTCTATGGGTCAGTTCTTTGTCCGATTTTGAGCTAGAAGCCATTATCGAATCGGGCTTGGTAGAAGCCATCCAAAGCGACCGGTACACACTTCACCGGACGATATATGATTATGCACGCGTGCAAGGCCTACCGCCGACTGCCGAACAGCGCATGGTGAAGTACTACGCAACCTTTGCGAAGCAGAATTCTTCAGACTTTGCAGCTCTTTCGATGGAGCAACAGAACATCCTTGCAGCTCTTGACCGTGCCTTTGACTACCAAATGACTGCCGAACTTATCAGCGCCATTGTCGCATTTAGCAGCTTCCTACAATCACACTTAATGAATGATATTGCCGAACTTCATCTGCTGCGCGCGGAAAACGCTGCTATTGCTGTTGGTGATGTTCACTCACTCGTTGATATCTTGAACTACCGAGCGCGCAACGCGGACCGCGATGGATACTCACAGCGGGCCGAGAGCATCCTAAGGGATGCCCTTGCGTACGCAAGAGACGAAGGAGATGACTACAAGGCAGCTCTCATCCTGACAACTCTTGGAGAAGTTGTCAATAAGATAGGCCGGTATCGGGACGCTGAAAACTACCTATTACAGGCACATGGCCTTGCCCACTCTCTGGGCAAGCCTCAGCTTCTAGCCACTGTTGTCAGGAACCTAAGTAACAATGCCTTCGCGCAGGGACATTATGAACATGCTGTGAATTATTCACGCGAAGGGCTGGAACTTGCACGCAAGTCCAATGACCGTGAACAGATCAGTGCACAACTGAGCTCAATTGGCAACTCACTGGCAAATCTCGGGCGCTATGAGGAGTCCCGCGTCTACTTGCTGCAAAGCTTAGAAATTGCCGAAGACCTCGGTCACAAGGTCAGGATAGGCTATGTGCGTACCAATTTAGGATCGGTGGCCATCAACCGAGGCAACTACCGGGAAGCTGAAGAGCACCTCAACGCGGCCATAGAAATTGGCGAACAAACCCACCACAATCTGCGCGTTGCATTTGCACTCGCCAACCTTTCGGAAGTGGCAATCGCAACGGGACAGGACGATCGAGCTGAAACCGTGCTCCGGCGAGCGCTCGAACTCGCAAAGGGGCTGGATCGTCCAGACAGAGTCGTTGATATCTTCCTCCACTTCGCCGCTCTGGACTTGGAGCGTGGGCGTGTCTCTCAGGCGGAGGTATACCTGGACCAAGCGGCAACGCTCGTGAAGGCATTGGACTATCCAGAATTCCAGGCGCTGCTTTCGCGATATTTGGGAGAGTGCAATATGCGCAAGGATGAACTGACCCTTGCCGCGAGCCAGTTTGATGCTGCATTGACCGTCGGACTCAAACTTGGGCATCCTGAGATTATCAGCAGTGCTCGCTGTGCAAAAGGCAGGGTGGTTCTCAAACAAGGACAAATCGCCTCCGCAATTGACGAATTCCGTGCAGCACTGGATGCATTGCAAGAACATCGGGAGCTGGTAGCTACGGCCCATTTCGGCTTGGCACAAGCATACACAGCTGAGAACGACCACACAAACGCGGTGTCAGAGGGCCAGACCAGCCTTGCTCTGTTTGAGGCAATCGGCCACCGACGTGCTCGTGTAGTGCGCGGCTGGATGAATCGGCTTCGCCAGTGACGAGTATGAAGCCAGACACAATGTGTCCAAATGCCACCTGGTAGTGGTCCTAGTTGGAACTGCTAGACTATATTGACCTGGCTAATGCAGCGGTGAAGAGAATCTCTGCCCTGAGAACGTTTCGCTTGGCTTTGTACACATAGCTTGCCTACCCAGTAGGCCTACAGCGGCTCTCAATATCACACCGACAATCTTTTAATGTAGACAAACGATCAAAACACTACAGCCATGGAGACGTCAAACGTATACGCGAATGGTAGAAAAATCACTAAAGATCGGACGCCGACTGGGCGATTGGGTCATGCTCGCCTACTTTGGCCTCCTCGCAGCACTGCATCTGGCGGTGACGATGCGATGAGATCGATGGAGCTCTTGCGCGATACCGCGCACCGACCCTATCACCTACCAACCGGTCCATGGATCATGCGCCAGACATGGAGCGACCTGCTCTTCGCCCATTGGCCGGTATCCCCCGAAGTGGTGCGTCCGCACCTGCCTGCTGGCCTGGCGATCGACACGTTCAACGACCAGGCGTGGCTGGGTGTCGTCCCCTTCCGCATGTCGGGCATCCGGCCACGAGCCCTGCCTGAGACGCCATTGCTCTCACGTACCGACGAGATCAACTTGCGCACCTACGCGGTGGCAGAAGGCAAGCCAGGTGTCTTCTTCTTCAGTTTGGATGCCGGTAGCCCACTTGCCGTCATCCTAGCACGCCGCTTCTTCCACTTGCCCTATTTCCATGCGCGGTTTACTATCCGCTACGACGGCACTACCGTGGAGTATGCCAGCCAACGCACGCATCAGGGTGCGCCGCCTGGTGAGTTCGCTGCCGTCTACCGACCTACCGGCCCGATCTTCGAGGCAGCGCCCGGCTCACTGGAACGCTGGCTGACCGAGCGCTACTGCCTGTATGCCACCGACTGGAGCGGGCGCCTCTATCGCGGCGACATCCACCACCGCGTCTGGCCATTACAGCCGGCCACCGCCGAGATACGGCACAATACTCTGGCGCAGGGCTTTGGTCTCTCATTACCCGATGCGCAGCCGCTGCTCCACTTCGCTGCACGACTGGACGTGCTGGTCTGGCCGCTGGTGTGTGTTACTGAGATGAGGAACCGAGATGGCGAGCACACCTTACTTAACGCGAGTTCGGGATAAGGATCGACGCGACAGCCGAATTCATCGTCAGTCGTGCCGCTAGGGCGTTGCAAGATGCTCTCGGTAGACCACACGTGCGCCTCCGGAGACCATCTTCAGACTGTCCCCATTGTGGCGCAAGACTGGATGATACTATCTCCGTTCACGATGTTGGCATATCGCCAGTGCAACCAGCCCGCGTCAGTGCAATTTGCAGTTTTTTGTCGATAGCCGCAGCCTTCAGTCGCCGGGCACCGTTCGCGCGGTGCCGAGTTGCGAGCTGGAGATTGTAGAAGGTCGGACTGAACAAGAACCTACGGAATAACGTGAAATGCATGAACTACGTCCACGAGCCTGCATCGTTGACTGCGCTTACCCGCTACAGGTATCCTCCTGGAGGTGTTCGGAGAGAGCCTCTCTGCTGGGAACTGTATTGAGGCGCTCCAGATATTCATCAGATTGAGTGAGAGGTGACTCATGGTAAGCAACCGCTGCTGCTATGTCGTTATGAGAGTACGCCGCAAAACCGCCAGAAACCATGACATGACGGACCGTCGCTATATTTGGCAAACGAGAGAGGACAACGATGACTATATCTATTCGGCCCGTAGTGGATGACGACAGAGAGGCACTGGAGGAGCTAGCGGTCCTCGCATGGGAACCCGTGTTCGTTTCGATGAAGAGCGTGCTCGGCCCGAGCATCGATGCCATCCTCTACCCAGACTGGCGGCAGCAGCAACGCGAGGAGGTCAGACGCGTCTGCTTAGACCGAGATCACACCAGCGTGCTGGTCGCGGAACAGGATGGTACAGTAGCGGGGTTCATCGCCTATGCCCTGGATCGAGACCGACAGTGGGGCATAGTTGACTTGCTCGCGGTGCATCCGGCACACCAAAAACGGGGCATCGGTACCGAGTTGAACCGAGTAGTGATCGAACACATGCGGGCAGCAGGCATGCGGATCGCCATGGTCGAGACGGGAGGAGACCCAGGCCATACGCCGGCCCGACGTTGCTACGAGAAGGTCGGGTATACGCTCCTGCCCATTGCCCGCTACTTTATGGATTTGTAGCGCGGGTATAATCCGCTCAGAACTTCGTCTGAGGATGCGCGAACCTTCAGGCGAGAGAGCGGCGCCTGCGGTGGCGGGCAGGTGGCGACCTCGTCTGTGTTCGATGGTTGACTCTCTGCCTGCCACCAACTGCGCTCATGCGGCTCCTGTGCCCCGGTAGTGCTGCTCCAGTTCCTCGCTCGTCAAATGGCAAGCAAGAGGTATTCTTTGCCTGCCTCAGCCTACCTCTTATCCCGAACTCACGTTACTTAACCGTTGACGACGTCGCGAAGGAACTCGCTGTGGCATCCCGAAACGGTGCGCAGATGGATACGCAATGGCGAACTCAAAGCGTTGAACTTGGGAGGACCAGCGGGTTATCGCATTACCCGTGCGGACCTGGATCGATTTGTTCGTGAGCGCACGAGCGGACCATCAGACAACAACTGACTTCCCTGCTCCAAATGCTAACTGCAGTGACCCAAACGAAGTGGATATCTGAGCCAGTTCCTGGGTACTGGAGCAATATCGAACAATACTGGTGAATGCTGGCTAACTCCTGCATATTGTTCGGAAGTGGCGTTCAAACTACTTCAAAGATCTAAGCAGAGCCTCAAGGGAGTCGTTGTAAGCCTCTGGCGCAGCATCCGCTTGGTGTGCTCGCCGATCGTCACATTGCGTGACTTGCGACCCTTGCCCGCGGCGATGAAGAGCGTGCCCGTCTCCAGGTTGACCTCGCCGACCTGCAAATGTGCCAGATCCATCGCTCGTAGTCCGCCGTCCAGGTAGGTGAGCAGGATCGCCAGATCCCGCGAGCCCCACACCGTCTGGGTGTCGCAGACATCGAGCAGCGCCTGCACCTCGTGCTGCTCCAGCGGTAGCTTGAAGGTGTCCTCCGCTTTGGGCAGGGGCAGCAGAGCGAGGCGATGCTCCCTGGTGTAGTGCTGCTTGGGGCAGCCAGCCAACTGGAGAAGACCTTGAGGCCTCGCAGGTATGTGCGGATGGTCTCAGTGGACAGCTCTGAGCCCGGATCAGCCCGGCGGGAAGTGGACAGCTGGCCACGGGTGATGAGATGATCCTGGAAGGCCTCGACCTGGCGCAGGGTAAAGTCGTCGAGGGTAGGCGGGCGGCCGAACTGCTCTTCCCAGAAGCGAGTGGCGAGCAGTAGGATCTGGGCGTAGTTGTGCACGGTCTTCTCGCTCAGCCGTCCGCGGCGCAGGTCGCGCTCATACTCGTCGATGACCAGATCGAGGCGCAGGGCGGGAAGTGCCGATGCTTTGGACGTGCGAGTAGCTCTGGGTTGAGCCACTTGGCCAGTCGAGGTATGGTTACGTGATACGTTAGAAGTTTTGGTTGTCAACAGTGTCCCCCTTCACTCAAGCACAAGAGTGGTGTAGCGCAGGTCAGCTAATAAGCTCGGGCTGTGCCGGCAACAGCCGACGAGCGGCCTAGGTTCAGCTTACGCGAGGCCAGGCGCCACCCCCAAAAAAGCGTGTGGTCGGTGTAGCGCGAGTGTGCGTAGGATGTGCTGCAAGTGTGAGGGACCGTGCGATCAGTGTGTGGCGTGTGTGCTATACCTGTGCGATCGGAGAGACCCAGTGATGGCCAACTGATTCTCCGAATATGGACAGGCGCATTTTGGAGGTAATGGCAGGCTCAGACACAAGATGTGGGGATCGAGCAGTGCTCGATCCCCACATGTGGTAGCGGCTCCGGGACGTGGATTCGAACCACGGTTGACTGATCCAGAGTCAGCTGTCCTACCACTAGACGATCCCGGAAGGAGTCCTACAACTGGCGCCAACAGCGCCAGCGAAGAATACAATACCACAGCTATAGCGACATTGCAACCAATTGCAGAGCGGTACAATGGAGTGCGAGCCAGTCTTCATCAGCTATCGTGAGGATGTAGCAGCATGCGTCTCTTCCGCTTCGATGCCGGCGTAGGGCATTCCATAGCACATTTCGGCAGTTCTCAGTTGACGCTCTCCCCTATTCAGCTAACGAATGGTCAGCTCCAGATCGTTTGTATGCATTTGGGTCCAGGGGGCGTTATCGGCGAGCACCCGGCTCAGTCTCCACAGCTGTTCCTGATAGTCCAGGGAGAAGGTTGGGTTTATGGCGCCGACCATCAGCTAGTAGCCATCCGTACAGGCCAGGCGGCTTTCTGGGAGAACGGTGAATCGCATGCCTCGGGCAGCGACAGAGGCATGACGGCGATCGTCATCGAAGGCGAGGCGCTCGATCCCGGCCAGCTCATGCCGGAGGAGGTACCACCTTGGCCAGCATAGATTCGATGTAAGGTATGACCGTCGCTACGGCCGAGTCAACGTCGAGTGGAAGCGTCACACCAGCGGCCCGCACGTGGCCGCCGCCTCCAAAATGAGCAGCTACTGCCGCGGCATCGTAGGGCGCCACAGTGCGAATGCTCAGTCTGGTGGTCGTAGATCCGCTGTCTTCCTTGAAGATCAGCGCGAAAGCCACACCGTCAATATCTACCAGGTAGCTGGCCAGGCCATCGTCCATGTCGGCGGTGGCGCCGGCTTCTCGAAGATAGTCCTGGCGTACGCAGGCCCAGACAATTTCGCCGCCAGCTGAGCTTCGCAGCGAGCGATCCAGCACGATGCCCCAGAGACGAGTTTTTGCCAGGGACTTCATGCGATAATATGGCTTGATAATTTCATGCGGAACCGCGCCACAGCCGAGCAGATATGATCCCGCCAGGAGTGTCCGCGGTGTGGTGGCATCGAATTCAAAGGAGCGGGTGTCGGTTATGATGCCGGCCAGCAAGCACTTGGCGGCATCCACATTGATATCGACCCCGCGGTTGAGCAGTAAAATAGTCAGTAACTCAGCAGTCGCGGCCGAAGACGGGTCGATGATCGTGACCTGCCCACAACCCGACGAGGTAATGTGGTGATCGATATTGAGAATACTCGCGCTGTCGAAAAAGCTCTGGTAACGCGTGTATAGCGCGCCGTACCGGCCTAGATCGCCGGCGTCCAACGCCACCACCAGATCGAAATCTTGGTCAGGCAATGTAGAGACGACCGATTCATATCCCGGCAGGAATGAGTAGTTGGCCGGCACCGGATCCGCGCAAGCGACGACGCACTCCTTCCCGAGGGGAGTCAGTACGTGGGCCAGCCCCAGCGCCGATCCCAGTGCGTCCGGATCGGGACGCTCGTGAGCCAGCAGGACTATACGCTGGGACGGCTCGATCATGCGCCAGGCGGCCATTGATAGCTCTCCATCAATGGCCGCAGCTAGGATAGAAGCCACCTGTGCCTGCTGCGCGCGCTCAGCCGCTTCAACAGATGGTGGCAGTGCGTTTCCCTGGCTCATTCGTCGGCGCTTCTCGTAGAGATTGGCTCTTTTTCGCTCACGCCTATCCCAGTCTCTCCCGGGCGGCTCTTGCTCGAGTCGGCGTCACCTTTGCTTACCCGATTGATAAGATCGATCATATGGACACCACGAGCGATGGACTCGTCCAGGCGAAAGGTAATGTCCGGTGTATAGCGAATCGTCAATCGTTGCGCCAACTCATGCCGCAAGAAGCCCGAGGCGTGGCTAAGTGTGGACAGAGTCGCGCTCTGCTCCATAGCGTCTCCCAAGACACTGACAAATACCTTGGCATGGCGCAAGTCGGCTGAGACCTCTACGTCGGTGATACTCGCAAAACCGATGCGGGGATCTTTCATACGGGTACGTATCAGATCGCTTAATTCATGGGCGATAACCTCGCCGAGTTGATCCTGACGCCAGTAGTTCTTTGCCATAGCACGCCTCCCTAGGTATGAAGAGCGGAAAGTACCACAGTGGATTAGAGGACCCTCCCCCTTGTGCCGGCGACCAGGTCTAGACACGAACCAAGCTGAATGTCTCCAGGACGTCAGCCACCTCGAAGTCATTGTAATCCTCGACCAGTACACCGCACTCAAAGCCCTGCAAGACTTCTCGTGCATCATCTTTGCCGCGCCGAAGTGATTCAATGGTTCCGGTGTGGATAATCTTCCCATTTCGCAGAATCCGTATTTGGGAGCCGCGAGTAAGTTTTCCATCAGTCACCCGGCAACCGGCAATGATCCGGCGACCAGACTTGAACTTTTGCATGACCTCGGCATGGCCGTCAACCTGTTCGCGGTACTCAGGCTCCAGGAGACCCTTCAACGCGGCATCGATGTCATCCATGAGTTTGTAGATGACGCTATACGAGCGTATATCGACGCCGTCGTTCGCCGCCACGCGCTGCGCTGCGCCGTCTACCTTGACATTAAACGCTATGATGATCGCCTTTGAAGCTGACGCTAGGTGAACGTCAGTCTCGCTCACATTCCCTACCGCATCGTGGATGAGGCGTACCTTGAGGTTCTCATCACCAGCGCGCGAGAGTGCATGCTTGATGGCTTCACCTGACCCCTGTACATCGGCTTTAACCAGAAGGTTCAGTTCTTTGACCTTGCCCTCCTGCATCTGAATATACAAAGTATCCAGGGTGATATTGGCGAGCGTGGCAGCATGCGCCGCGCTACGCCGCTCTTCTACGAGAGCGCGTGCGGCCTTCTCATCAAGCAGCACCTCAAGGTGATCGCCGGCATCCGGCACTTCAGAGAGGCCGAGAATGCTCACCGGCGTGCTCGGCAACGCCTTCTTTATACGCTTGCCGGTATCGTCAAACATGGCGCGCACTCTGCCCGAGATGGTGCCGACGACGATGATATCGCCAAGCTTTAGCGTTCCTTCCTTGATAAGTGCGTTGGCGGTAACGCCGCTGTTCCTGTCCAGGCGCGCCTCGATAATAGCTCCCTGTGCTGGTCCATTGGGATTCGCTTTTAGGTCCTCGACGTCGGCGACCAGAAGAATCATTTCCAACAAGTCCTCGATGCCGATATTCTTCTTGGCCGACACCGGCACGAGAATAACGTCGCCACCGAATTCTTCGATAACTACGCCGTGATCTGCCAACTGCTGCTTGACCTTGTCACCATTGGCACCGGGCTTATCAATCTTATTAAGCGCGATGATGATCGGCACCTGCGCCGCGCGAGCATGGTCTATAGCCTCTATAGTTTGCGGCATGACACCGTCATCGGCCGCGACCACAATCACCGCGATATCGGTAACCTGCGCCCCTCTGGCGCGCATAGCAGTGAACGCCTCATGCCCCGGTGTATCAAGGAATGTGACTTTCCGGCCATTAACCTCAACCTGATAGGCTCCGATATGTTGTGTGATGCCACCAGCTTCGCCGGCCGCGACCTTTGTGTTGCGGATCGCATCCAGCAGAGAGGTTTTGCCGTGATCCACATGGCCCATGACCGTTACGACCGGTGGGCGAATCAAGCTTCCAGCATCATTCTGCTTGGCGCCAATGGCTGCGGCGTCCGGTCGCACAGCGCTATGCGCCGTCGCGACCTGTGCCTCATGCGGTTCAAAGCCAAGCGCCGTGGCCACCTTGGCCGCGGCATCATAACCTACTACCTGATTGATGCTGGCAAAGATACCGGCACCGATAAGATTGCGAATGACCTCATTCACTGAAACATCGAGTAAGTCAGCCAAGTCTTTGACCATGATCTGCGCGCCGATAGAGATTGGGCCAGTTGACTTGGTGGCAGTAGCGGTCTTTCCATTGTTTGGCTGCGGACCTGTCCCGCTCCTTGCATGCCCGTTGCGCCCGCCCGAGCCGTGGCTGGGGCGGCCATTGCCGTTGCCGCCGCCGTTACCAGTGGTTGCACCACCGGGACGCCCGTTCGCAGGAGCGGCGCCAGGCCGTCCTCCCCCGGTGGCAGGCCGGCCTGGTGCCCCGGGTCGAGCGGTGCTGGGATTCGCCGGTCGAGGGCGAGGGGCGCCGGCATGCGTTCCACCTCCACCATTTGGTCCTCCCGCAGGACGGGATACGGTAGTGCTCGAACGCATCGCAGGCGCTGCAGATGCTGGTCGCTCGGTGCCAGTCGATGTGTTGGCGGTTGTTCGGGAAGTTGTATCTGGCACTTGGGCCTCCTTTGGTCCTGTGGGGACCCTCTAACAAAAATAGTGTGGGCTGACATCCCTACTTCAAAGGATGCCAGCCCAACGCGGCACTGTGTGTTCTAGACTAGGCCAGGCAAATGGCTACTCGCACATACTTGCACCACCAATTTACTACCTGGCGAGTGACCTAATTAAGCCCACATACAATGCTCTCAGTACCCCGCGTTGGGCGCTTCAAAAAGTCTCAACAATGTGTAAACGATATACCGGATAGATGAAACCATTTATCGGGGGAGATGGCATCCACCTGCCATGGGACGCACTCTGTCCTCGGCATCCTGCCCCCTCTTCAGAAGACTCCCCAACTACAATATCATGCCGCAGATTTACGCCCTTGTCAAGAAGGAGGCAGCACGCTCATTACGTGGTGATACACTGATCCAACTGGGTGATACGATATTCGTATATATGTCGAAGGGCGGCGCAGAGGCCGTAGAGCGCAGCGCAACGCAGCGTCATTTATGACGCGGATGATAATCCGCCCGGAGGTACTCATATGAGCCAAGGTACGTATAGTCAGGACGATAAAGACATCTCCGCAGGGCCAGGCAATGAAACAGACGAGCCAGGTGCTGGTTTCGGCATAGAGAATAACTCTCCACCGAAACAGAGGGGCAATGGCGCACCTCGCAAGCGCAGTAGCCGTGCTCGCCGAGACGATGCCGGAGCAGTGATAAGGCGGTGCAAACCGGAAAGCAAGACCGATTCACTTCCCGAATGTGATGACACGCCGGAGATGCCGGAGATTATTGAATTGCCACTTCGGGGCGCGCATAACGGCGAATCGGAACCATCTGATGAGGCGGAGAGCGAGGCTCTTCTTGGTGCGCTGGAAGCGCAAGGATTTACCGAGGACGAAGCCTACCATCTCATGTATGTTTCAGATCGTATCGCGAACTCTCGCGAGACGCGCGAGGCAGAAGCAATTATGCGCAGGTTGCGCTTCAACCGCTGGCTTTTCGAGCAGGGTAAACTGAGCGAGTTCTCGGCTTAGGCCGTGAGCAGGATACGTTTCACCGCAGAGGATGTCCGTCCCGTAAGGCCTTACGGGACGGACATCCTCTCGGGCTTTCCTAAGCTCCTACACGAACCAGTGCCAATCTGGCCTCGGCGCGCGCGACTACACTCTCGGGAATACCAGCCGGCTGCATTTTACCGACATAGCCGGAGCGTAACTTGGCCCCCTCGCGCCAATAGGCGTACCAGTAGGGGCCGTGGCCGGGTCCTCGCTTACAGGTTCCGCAGCTTGCTTTGCCGCATTTGCGGAATTGGAGCTGATAGGTGATATGCAAATTCGCCGGCAGATTTGCCACTGATGAATTTCCTCCCCACTTCCCATCAACCAAATTCAGCACTCCTAATGAGGCGTACTCACCGGTGCAGGCGAGTATCATCCATTCCCAGTGAACTGGCGCCAGGTTGTATATACCAAACTGTTAGTACGGATGACCGCACGAAATCGTCGCGCCTAGTACCAAAGAATTCTGCCGCGTGCGAGGTGTGATTAAATTGAAGGGTATATCAGGGTGGTATGAGAGAAGGGAAAAAACTCAGCAGGAAGCTGAGCCCGAATGGGTTAGAAGGGAAGAGCATGCCCGGGGAAACGAGAGAAATCACCATAGACCTACTGGTGGTGTCCCGCTTCGATGACCCACCACCACCAGACGTTGTGGCTAAGACCATTGCGGCCGCAGGACTCGGCAGCATAGTCTGGCACTACCCCTCCCTCGGCGAGCTCAGCACAAGCTCGGGCAGACAGAAGCTTGGACACTTTGAACTGCGCGCCGGCAACGTCCCCGCCGAATGTAAGATCAACGTCTATCAACACGAGAAAGCCATCACCAGCAGCATGGATGAGACCGCTTTCGCAACACTGACTCGAGGACTCGGGACCGACGATGGACGTACGTTACGGGAGGGCCGGCTGGCATACAATGTCCAAGTAATCACAGCGCGGCCGAATATACTCGCCACCCTTAACTGGAGTATGCGCCTCCTCGCGTCGATGATGGATCTTACCGGCGGCACCGCAGTTGACCCCGCCGCCGAGCGCTGCTGCTCACGGAATCAAATCATCTCGTCTATTGGTAACGACCCCCTCGTGCACATTACTTTTCAGAGTTCGCAGTGGGCGGCGGATAGTACATGGTTGCATACACACGGCATGCAGAAATTCGGCGAGCCAGAGCTCGGATTGGTAGGCGTGCCGCTTTCCCTGGAACCTGAAGCGCTCTCCTTCTTGCGTGACGTCGCGCTGAGCCTGGTCTCCGGCGGACTCCTCCGCGCCGGGGGGGAAATCGATCTCGGCGAGCTGGGCAGTGTTATCGCGATCGCCGCACCCGTAGACGCCGATCATCAGGCCCCATATGGCCGATTTCGATTGGTAGACCTTCCACAGCCGGGAGAGCAAGAAAAGCCCACCGCCAATCGACTACTCAAAGCAATCGCACTGGTGGAGGCCGAGAAGCAAGCGAGCATAGGAGACACCACAGGCGCCCTGGACACCATCGAGCGCATTCTTGCAGCCGATCTCGACGAGTGCGCGGCACTAAGCCTCAAAGCGCGACTATCGCTAGCGGCGGGCGATGTAAATGCCGCTATCGACCTTGGCGAATTGATGGAGCTACGTGTCCCAGATGACTATCGTGGGCCGCTCACTATCGGCATAGCGTTGACCACTCTGGGGAGGTATCGCGAGGCGCTCAGCGTACTCAACCGGGCGATCGAGCGTGAACCCGAGGCCGCTGAGGTCTTTTCCGCGCGCTCTACCGTTTACGAACGGCTCGGAAACCGGCAGATGGCTGCTGAGGACCGTGCCCACGCGAGTTACCTGCGAGGTTGACCCGGGACACGCGCTTCACTGGTCGGCGAGCAACCCATCGATCTCAGCTGCGCTAGGCAATGACGGCTCCGCCCCCACGCGAGTCGTCGCCAAAGCACCAGCAGCGCAGGCACGGCGTAATGCCAAAAGCATGGGCTGTCCACCGGCTAGGCCGGCAGCCAATACGCCGCAGAACGCATCGCCAGCGGCAGTAGAATCCACCTGGTGCACGGTAAATGGCGGCAATAGCATCGCCGGCTCGTCTGCTCCAGGAATCCAGAGAGCGCCTCTATGACCAAGCGTGACTACAACTGAGCGGCAGCCTCGCTCGACGAGAACTCTCGCGGCCCGCTCAGTTTCGGGAATGTCCGCAGTGCTAAGGCCGGTGAGCGCCTCGAGCTCTCGCTCGTTCGGCAACAAGAAATCAATATGATGCCACATCTCGGCCGGAAATACTGGGAGTGGATCAGGCACCGGAGCAGGATTAAGAAGCACCTGGAGTCCGAGCTGATGCGCGAGATCTATAGCCATCCAGACCGCCGGTAGACTCACTTCCAGCTGCACTAAAAGCACAGCTGCCCCCACAAAGGCCGGCTCAGCAGTCAGGACATCTTCACCAGTAAGGCGCATATTTGCACGCGGCACGACGACTATACTATTCTGCCCACCCGGCTCGATCAACGGAAACGCCACACCGGTTCCCTCGTGCTCGTCGGATATCACGAAGCGGGTACCGATGCCTTCCCGAGCAAGCGCCTCATAGAATCGCTCGCCAAATATGTCGGCCCCAAGCCGGCCGATAACACGGACTTCCGCTCCGGCTCGCGCGGCCGCGATAGCCTGGTTGCACCCCTTTCCGCCGACAAACATCCCAAAATCCGAGCCTATCAGCGACTCGCCGGCTCGCGGGCGACGAGGTACATGGGTAACCATGTCCAGCACAAAACTGGCTAGAAGTACGACGCCACCAGTATCAGCCACCAGTTCTCTCCTTCCTGGAAACCCCTATTTCAAGCGCTCTAAGGTCACGCGTTCTGCGCTTCTCAGTTTGACACAGTAGTTGCGGAGATGTACACTTAATGCCAAGCAAAGTAGAGATTCCGGTGGCGTGTCACGTCGACCGTGGCCTAGAGCAATGCCTGGGAGGAAATACAGCAAAGGTTGCGAAGATGTCAGATTTACAGGCAATGGGCCGCGCGGCCCAGGACTATTTGGCTGCAAAGCATGCCGCACGGGAACGGGCTCTACCGAAGTCACGTTCGGCTATCCGGCTGTGCGCCAACGCGATCCGCGCTGCACATCGCGATGAATTCGACACCGCCAGCCACCTCCTAAAAGATGCTGGCATGCTTTTACGCGAGATGGGGACGGATCTGCGCGAGCATCTCGATATCTTCCACGCTGGCTTCGTTGCTGATGCGCAGAAAGAATATGCCGAAGCTGCCCTCACTTGCGCGCTCATTAAACGCGAACCTCTGCCGCTACCCGAAGACCTCGGCATTGAATGGGCGCCGTATCTCAATGGACTCGGCGAGACAATCGGGGAACTGCGGCGCTACACTCTCGACCGCATGCGACTGGGGAAGCTGGATACCTGCGAGGAGCTCCTCTCCGATATGGATGAGATCTACGCTCTGCTCATTACACTCGATTATCCTGACGCCATTACTGGCAATCTCCGCCGAGTCACCGATGCCGCTCGCGGTATTCTGGAGAAGACGCGCGGTGACTTGACACTCGGGGCAAGCCAGGCACGATTGATTACAGCCATGGAGCAGGTGCAGCAACACATAGAGCGGCTTACCGATTTATGACCGTCTGGCTCATTTCTATACTTCTCTATGCTTCATGCGGAGCGCTGTTGAGGTGCACATGGATCAGGTGGATCAGGGTGTCGGGGCTGGTGACGCCTATACCAATGAACCGCTTCACAGTGAAAGTTCGCTGGTGGAATCATTCGAGCCTGATTACTCACAGAGTGGAATAGCTGCGTGGATTCGACTCTCCCGTCCTCCAACCTTGCTGCTTGGTCTAGCTCCAGCGCTTATCACCTTGGCTTTTCTCTGGGCCGAGGATATATCACTATCACTGCTTGCCGCACTCGGCATGTTGATCAGCGTGACCCTGGTCGTGGCCGGGGCGAACATGCTGGATGAATACATTGAGTTCGAGCGCACGGTACATCGTCGCCATAGTCAGAACAATGGCGGCAGCTATTATGACGCCAATGCGTTAGAAGGAAGCGGCATACGGCCGCTTTCCGCTCTGCGGGCAAGTATCGGCCTTCTGGCAGCCGGTATTCTCGTCGGGCTGCCGCTCGTCAAAAACGGAGGCCCTGCACTCCTGGTGCTTGGAGCTCTTGGACTTGCGGTTGCAATCCTCTACTCTTCTACCAACTACGCCCTCAAGTCCATGCCAGCCGGCGAAGTGGTGATTCTGCTCGCCCTTGGTCCCGGCATGGCAGCCGCCACCACACTGGCCCAGGGTCACACCCCACCACTACCGGTTCTAGAACTGGGTCTGGCTCTGGGTTTATTCGCACTGGCTCTCGTACTCGCCGCCCACATTCGCGATCAAGAAGCGGATCGAGCAGTCTCACGCCGAACGCTGGTTCAGCTGGGCAACCGCACCGGCGGCATCCTCTACACTGCTTGCCTGATCGCCGCCTATCTTATGATTGCGCTGGTAGCTCTGCCCAAGGGCGCCTCACACGGAGTAATTCTGGCAATCTTGTCGCTGCCTACCGCTCTGGTAGCCTGGACGGGAGTCAGCCGGGCCCTGTCTCACAGTCCCCGTCATCTTGCTGTACGCTACACGCTCCGGGCTTATGCCTACTTCGCGCTCTGGACGTTCGTCGGGCTGCTTGCCGGGGGCCTCGTTGTCCGCGTAGCATCACTCCTACAAAGCTGAGCCTACGTGGGCCGCCTCCGGGCTTCTTCTTACTTACACGTTGTATCCCGAGTAAGATCAGCTGGCCGGCCGCATGTAGTACAATAGCAAAGTTATTGGCGCCTACGCTTTTCGATGCAAGCACCTGCTTTCTAAAGGACGGAACAATCACTTATGGGGGCAACGACACAAGGTCGCTCGGATGACTTTTTGCGCGGGCTCAATCCACCCCAACGCCAAGCCGTGACCACAACCGAGGGCTCACTGTTGGTGCTGGCCGGTCCGGGAAGCGGAAAAACACGGGTCATTACTCACCGCATTGCGTATATACTCCATGAGCGCCGTATTTCGCCCTGGAACGTGCTCGCCGTCACTTTCACCAACAAAGCGGCGAAAGAGATGAGAGAGCGACTGGAACGGCTGGTAGGTCAATCCGGGCAGGATCTTGTCGTGGGAACCTTTCACTCGATCTGCGCACGGATTCTGCGGCGAGAGGCCAGGTACGCCGCATTACCCCTCACCGACAACTTCGCAATCTACGACGATGACGATCAGCAAAGCCTGGTGCGCCAGGCGCTCAAAGACTTAAACCTGGACGAGAAGCAATACCGTCCACGCGCCATTCACGGGATGATATCGCGCGCGAAAAATGAGCTGCTTACACCCGAAGAGTACAGCAAGAGCGTCAACAAGTACTTTGAAGAGGTCGCCGCGCGTGTGTATCTGCGCTACCAAGAACTCCTTCGCGTAAACAACGCTGCTGACTTTGACGATCTGATCCTATTTACCCAGCAGCTGTGGCGGCAACATCCTACTATCCTGCATCAGTATCAGCAACGCTACCAATACATTCATGTAGATGAGTTCCAAGATACCAATAAGGCGCAGTACGAGCTGGTGAGACTACTGGGGGCAGGCACAGCGGAGACTCCAGGCAACATGCGAGTCTGCGCTGTTGCAGATGATGATCAATGTTTGATCCAGGGAACGCTGATTACGATGGCGGATGGCTCGCAACGACCTATCGAGCAGGTTGTCACCGGCGATCTGGTATTGTCGGCGTATGGCAGTGGAGACTTCCGCACGGCTCGCGTGCAGGCGACTGCACGACGTGAGCGCACAGGCACAGGCATCCGCATCGTTACTCGCTCAGGCCGCGTACTGGTTAGCACTCCGGAACACACGCACTTCGCTGGCTATCGCCTGGGCATCACGCCACAGCGATACTTCACGTATCTCATGCACAAACGTGGCGTAGGCAATCGGCTCGGAACCTCACAGGTCTACACAAATGGTCAGGTCAAACCGGTAGTAGGCTTTATGCAACGTACCCGCCAGGAACATGCCGATGCCGCCTGGATCATTTCAACCCATGAAAATGAGAACGAGGCGCGTGTCCACGAGTACATCCTCTCGCTTCAATATGACATCCCAACATTGCCGTTTGTGCCCCGCACTGGTTCTTCAGTCAATGGTTTGGTGCATGACGCAAGGTATCTCCAGCGCATATTTAGCGCGTTCGATACCGAGTCCAACGGGAAGCGATTGCTCGCCGATTGTGGTTTATCTCCTGCTGCATCCTCACTTCCGCCCCCGTTCGCGTAACTCGAACCGGCATCATGTCATGGTAACACTGTGCGCGGACCGGCGAGGCACAACGCCGATGCATCGTATCTCCATCGTAGGGAATGATCCGCAGGCGAAGCTCGCGTTAGAAGCGTTAGGGCTGTCGCCAAAGATGGACAAACCGGGGATCAATAGCTGGACCTATGACACACTGAACAAAAATATGGCGGTACTCATCGAACGTGCAGAGCAAATCTGCCGCGTTATTGACGCCGATATTATCTTCAACGCGCGCCTTGGGAAGAATGGCTCCGATATCAACGAGAATAAGTCATTGCCATTTCTTCCGGCGGCATCTGTGCGCCCGGGGATGGTGATGTTCGATGACAACGGTGGCTATGATGTTGTCGAGCGAGTAGAAGAGATTCCGCTCGATGCCCCCGTGTACGATCTCGACATCGAGGGAACGCACAATTTTATCGCCAATGGGATCGTCACCCATAATTCTATTTATAGCTGGCGGGGAGCGAATCCGCGGGTGCTGCTGGATTTCGAGCGAGATTTCCCTGAGACGCAGATCGTCAAACTGGAGCAGAACTATCGCTCGACCCAGATCATCCTGGATGCGGCCCAGGGGGTTGTCCGGCAGAATCGCATTCGCAAGGACAAGCGTCTGTGGACGGAAAAGCAAGGCGGGGAGAAGATCACGCTTCATGAGGCTACCAATGAAGAGGAAGAAGCCTCGTACGTGGTAAATCAGCTGCGAACGATGGTAGCCCGCCACGAGATTCGCTACTCGGATGCCGCGGTCATGTATCGTACGAACGCACAGTCACGTGCACTGGAAGAGCAGTTTGTCCGTACCGGCACACCCTATGTAGTCGTAGGCAGCAAGAAGTTCTACGAGCGCAAAGAAGTCAAGGACGTGCTGGCATATCTACGCCTGATCGCCAACCCGTTAGATACTATTTCGTTGCAACGTATCATCAATGTACCGGTGCGCAAGATCGGACCTAGAACTATCGCAGAATTCATGAGTTGGGCACAGGAGAAAGAATTGGCTCCGCTGGAGGCTCTCGCGCTCATCGAAGAACACCCGACACTGGCTACGGCTGGAAAGCGTGCGCTCGCCAATTTCTATCATCTGATAGCCGATCTCCGGCAGTTGGCCCAGGACGAGAAACTCCCGTTCCTGATTGACCGGCTGCTGGAGCGGAGCGGTTATGCGGCTGAGCTGCGCGATGGAAGTGACGAGGGTGAGGAGCGTTGGAACAACGTGATGGAACTGCGGCGCGTGGCTGAAGACTTCTCGGAAATTGATCCGGAGACCGCGCTGGCATTGTTTCTTGAAAATGTGGCGTTAGTTGCGGGAGCGGATACGACCCAGACTGGTGAGGATGGCCAGCTTGTCAACGAAGAGAGTGACGCGGTTACCTTGATCACCTTGCATGCGGCTAAAGGGCTTGAATTCCCCGTGGTCTTTCTCGTTGGATTCGAAGAAGGTGTCTTACCGCACTCCCGCTCGCTGGAGAGCCAACCGGAACTCGAAGAAGAGCGGCGCTTGGCCTACGTCGGCATTACTCGTGCGATGAATCGTCTCTATTTGACACGAGCGCTTCGGCGCACATTCTTTGGCGGCAGCGCAGTATATCAGGAGGCGTCGCGCTTTCTCGATGAGATTCCCAGTGAGCTCTTAATCCGGAGTCGTGATCCGCATCAGAGCGCCAAGCGCTTCCGGGAAGATGCTGAACCTGGCGCCTTACGCCGTGAGCGTGCAAGTCTCATTTGGTCACCAACCCCAGCGGCGGCCCCGTATCGTCGTGAAACACCCAGAGTACCGGATGCGGCGTCACGGGCCAATTCGCTGTTCACCCCGGCAATCTTGCGACCAAATACCAGCGAACCGGACGCGACCACTCCCCACGAATCTTCGGCACCGGCTACCGGCGAGCTACATGCGGGCGATCACGTCATGCACCGGCTCTTCGGCGAAGGCACAGTCCTCAAGGTCTCCGAAGAACGGGGAGGTGTATCGGTCGACGTGCTCTTTAAATCAGCGGGGAAGAAGACGCTCGATCCAGAGTTTGCCAAGCTTGAAAGAGTGTGAGAGCGAGGATTGGTAATGGATGAGGTGATGGCGCACGGCGGGCTGCTTGTCGCCGAAATGCTCAGCCGTGAAGGCGTCGAGATCGTCTTTACGCTCAGCGCCGGCCACCTGGCATCGGTATATGACGGCTGTGTACGTCGCAATATTCGCGTCATGGATTTCCGACATGAGCAATCGGCCGTACACGCCGCTGAAGGGTGGGCAAAGGTCACCAGGCAGCCCGGAGTGGCGCTGTTGACCGCCGGACCGGGCGTCACCGACGGCATTACTGGAATCGCCAATGCCTATATGGCTGGGAGCCCGATGATCGTGATTGGCGGAGCGGCACCTATAGCGCAGTGGGAAAAGGGCGCGCTGCAAGAGCTGCCCCATCTAGAGCTAGTACGTCCAATCACCAAGTGGGCCCGCTCCGTCTCCCTGACGCATCGCCTCGCCGAGTATACCGCCATGGCTTTTCGAGAAGCCGCCGCCGGAAAACCGGGGCCAGTCTTTCTCGAGTGTCCCATGGACGTGTTAAATCGAATGATCCCAACCAACGAAGCCGTGTTGCCGCCTGGCGGTATACTTCAAGCGGCCACTAAGCCACAGGGCGACCCGAAACGTATCGAGCGGGCGGTTACCCTGCTCCAAGCAGCCGAGCGTCCGGTGATCTTCGCCGGCACGACTCTCTGGTGGGATGCCGCGGCCAGCTCACTCCGCGCTCTTGCCGAGCGACTGCAGGCCCCAGTCTTCCTGAATGGTGCCGGTCGCGGAAGCTTGCCGCCCGATCATGCGCTGTTCTTTTCTCGGGCCCGCCGAGCTGCCTTGGGCGGCGCCGATGTCCTCCTGCTGGTGGGAACCAAGCTCGACTTTCGTCTCAACTTCGGCCAACCGCCGCTGATTCCCGAGACTACTAAAATCATTTGGGTGGATACCCAGGCGGAAGATATCGGCGTGAATCGCATGCCGGATGTCGGAATCAGCGGTGATGTTGCGGCCATCATGACCCAAATCGAGCGCGGCCTCAAGACATGTAGCCATGACGGCTGGCTGGCAACCCTGTTTGAAGCAGAAGCGGCCGGGCGCGCAGCCGAAGAGATATTGATGAGCTCGGATGCGATCCCCATACACCCGATGCGTCTTTGCCGGGAATTGCGGGATGTGCTCGACCATGATGCCTACGTGGTTGGGGACGGAGGGGATATCGTCAGCTTCGGTGGGCGAGTGCTACACGCCTGGGAACCGGGTCATTGGCTGGATGCGGGGCCTATGGGAACTCTCGGCGCCGGTCCGGGCTATGCGATTGCAGCCAAGCTGGCTCATCCAGATAAACAGGTGGCGCTCCTTCTGGGTGATGGCAGCTTCGGCCTCAACGGAATGGAATTTGAGACCATGGTCCGGCATCGACTGCCTATCGTGGGAGTGATCGGCAATGACGGGCAGTGGGCCACAATCAAGCATCCTCAGAAGGCGATGCTCGGTCATAGCACCGGGTCCGATCTTGCTCCAGGTATCCGCTACGACCGTATGGTTGAGGCGTTCGGAGGCTATGGTGAACTGGTGGAGCGGCCGGAGCAGATCCGTCCTGCCCTTGAGCGTGCCTTTTCTTCGGGCAAGCCGTCTTGCGTCAATGTACTGACCGACCCTGACGTTATCTACAACCGTATGACTCAGGTGGCGGTGTGACGCATCCATATCACATACATTTGCTGTAGGGGAGATTCGAATGAGCAACAGCTCAACCGGCAATAGCGATAGTCAACCAGCGCCGATGCCGGCGGTTCCAGCACAGAGCGAGGCGCCGCCTTCGCCATATCCCCAAATACAGGGCGCTCCCGGCTTTCAACCGCCGGCATCGTATCCGCCGGCATCGTATCCGCCGATTGCTGGGTACTACCAGCCGCCCTATCCACAATCCGGATACCCGTATGCGCCCAGCGCGCCTATGCCTCCTTTCCCGGTTCCTGGGTACTCGCAGCCCAGACGTGGGTCTCTCACGCCGTTATGGATCATCCTGGGTGTGGCCGCATCGCTCATATTAGTGGCTTGTGTTGCCTGCTCGGTCCTCTTCTCGCTGAGTCTCGCCAGCTTGTCTTCCGCCACGACCAATACGAGCCAAACAACATCGTCAACCGAGGATCCGGTTATCGCGGCGGAAGATTTCTGTGCGTATGAGATTGATAAAGACTATGCCAATGCGTATAACCAACTGTCCAAATCTTTACAGGGCACAATCTCCCAGCAGCAGTTCCAGACTGACAACCAGGCGCGCGATACGTCGACAGGTATGTTGGTAGGATGTTCCGCCGCGCTGCCCGCCGATGCAACCGTCTCCCCGGGATCGCCCACGAGCCTCATGGTCACTGTCTGGCTCGCGACGCCATCAGCCACAGAGTCTCCACCTATCGGGTCGAGCGGCGATATGACGATGGTACAGGAAGGCAGCAGCTGGAAGGTAGACGCTGTCGATACCACATTACAGCTGACGTGACCGGGCTTTTTTGTCACCTAGATTCTAGAAGTGTGGCTCGCGCAGGTAGATTGTCTCGTCGCGCTTGGCCGAAGCGGAGACAATCGCCAGCGGCGTCTCCACTAGGTCTTCGAGTCTCTGTAGGTAACGCCTAGCATTCTCGGGCAGATCGCTCCATCTGGTGATGCCTTGAGTAGACGAGAGCCACCCTGGCCACTCCTCATAGATCGGCTCGCAAGAGGCGAACTCGGCAGTATCAGCTGGCGGACACGTCACTTCACGATTGCCTAGCTTGTACGCGGTGCAAATCTTTACCGTCGGGAGCTGGTCCAACACATCCAGCTTCATAATGGCAATACTGTCGAAGCCGTTGAGCCGAGCAACGAAACGTCCGACTACTGTATCGAACCAGCCACAACGGCGTGCACGTCCAGTTGTGGTGCCGAATTCATGGCCGTAGCGGCGAAGGCGCTCACCTTCTTCATCAAAGAGCTCTGTCGGCATCGGACCGCTGCCGACTCGAGTAATGTAGGCTTTATACACCCCCAGGATATGCTGGATGCTGCGTGGCGGTAGTCCGGTGCCAGTGGCGGCATTACCCGCAATGGTAGATGAAGAGGTCACGAAAGGGTACGTCCCGAAGTCGACATCAAGGAGAGCACCCTGTGCTCCCTCGAGGAGGATAGAGCTTCCTGCTTTATATGCTTTATGCAGGATGACCTGCGCATCTGTTATGCGATGGCGCAACTGTTGAGCATAGCCGACATATTCGGTGTGAATCTCTTCCAGTGACAGTGGGGGCTGGCCATAGATCTGGGCAATCATACGGTTCTTATGAGCGAGAACCGCTGCCAGCTTGGCGCGAAAATGATCCACGTCCAACAGGTCTGCCATGCGGATACCTACCCGGGAGTATTTATCTACATATGCTGGACCAATGCCTCGCAACACAGTCCCGATCTTCTCAAGACCCCGGCTCTCTTCCTCAAGCCGGTCCAGCACGACGTGATAGGGCATGACAACGTGGGCACGCTCACTAATATAGAGCCGGCTGGTATCTACTCCAAGCTTGCCTAAATTCTCAAGCTCCGTAATCAGAGCGCCGGGATCGACGACAACTCCATTGCCTATTATGCAGGTAACATGCGGATGCAGAATGCCGGCTGGCACGAGGTGAAAGGCAAATTCGTTGTCTCCGAAGACAACGCGATGCCCAGCATTGCCACCCCCCTGGTAACGCACCACGTACTCGGTTCGGCCAGCCAGCTCATCTATGATCTTGCCCTTTCCTTCATCACCCCATTGAGCGCCGACAATTGCCATTACACTCATGGCCATCCTGCTCCTTAATTTCCCTGTTGGATATAGTCGAGAATTAACTGGTCGGTAAGCTCTTCGATAGGAGCCTGATCGTCGGTAAAAATGAGGCCGCCGGGCTTCGCTCTGGCAACCGAGACGACTGGAAGCACCTCGCCGGCAACCGTTGCCATCACCGAACCTGGTTGAACCTGCTCCAAATTATTCTGGAAGGTTGCCAGAGTCGTCGGGCGCACTGTCGCCATGATCTCGGTATTGAAGGTCCCAGGCACATTGAAGGTATACACACTTGGGAAGACCGTAGCGAGTGTATTGACAAACGCCTGTACTAGGCGGTCATCTGTACGCGTGTGCCCGGTATTCAAACAGAGAACCCCATTCGAGGAGAGATGAGCGCGCACTTCCTGAAAAAACTCTTTTGTGGTGAGTTCAAAAGGAATATACGGCTGCTGGTAGGCATCGATGGCCACCACATCGTAGGTATGATTGGTCACTCGCATAAAAGTTCGCCCGTCGGCAACATAGACCGACAGATTCGGCTCAGTCATATCAAAATACTTCCGTCCGGCAGCCACAATGGCCGGGTCGATCTCCACTCCGTCGATGGGGACCTTACCATACACAGCTGTGAACTGGCGGGCGATCGTGCCCCCTGCTAGCCCGATAATGGCAACCCGATGCACTATGGGAGCAGAAGCACCCGTGTTGAAATAGGGCGCCGCGAGAAAGTAGTCCCAATACCAACCCGTCAATATTTGATGGGGATTGTAGATCGAGTGGATGGCGTCACCTTCATTCAAAACCAGCTGAACTGTACCATCCGGTGTGCGCACGACCTGGATATAGTTATAGAGGGATTCTTTGGAATAGATCATGCCTGGTATGGTCTTCAATGGCCCCAGCGGGGCCTCCTGAGGCAGCACGACCGGGACCAAAATGCAGACGCTGAGCAGTGACGCCAGCCAGCTGGCGCGTAATCCCTTGATGAGAGGCAGCTTGATCCATCTGTTTAGACCCCAGAGTGAGGCAACCAGTAGGAAGGCGCTGGTTGCCAGCAGTGTGCGCCGTACTCCCAGGTTGGGAATCAGCACCAGCACCGGAATAAACGCGCCCAGTATACTCCCGGCGGTAGAGAGCGCATAGAGATTTCCCGCACTCTTGCCGGAGCTTCCAACCTGACGTACACTCAGCCGCACCGCAAACGGCGAAACCATCCCCAGAAAGGTCACGGGTATAGCAAAGAGCAAGATCACCGCAATCATCGAGCTATAGAATACACCAGCCTCGACATTCTGCAGCCCCTGTACGGACCAGTTGAGCACTGGAGCGCTAATAAAGGGTATCAACGCGGTAAACAGCGCCGCGATAGTTGTGATTGCAGTCAGTAGACGATAATCTGGATAACGATCGGCAATCTGGCCACCCACGAAGTAGCCCACGGCTAGATAGAGCAAGAAAAATCCAATGATGTTTGCCCACACGAAGAGGGAGGTCCCGAAATACGGACCTAAAAGCCGTGGAGCGCACATCTCAAGGGAAAGAGATGAAATGCCGCCGATGAAGACGAGAGTGCGAAGTTGCCAGCGTCCCACCTCTTTTGGCATGGAAGGAGCTGCCGCGGCGTTGTCTGGGTGCTCCACTGTATCACTCTCGGAGGATTCGCGCGCAAAAGCCGAAGATGGGACATCGTCTTTACTGGAGCGTAAGGTCATGAGGTGACTCTCTAGACTCTTGTTTGAATCGATGTACTTATACCGCAGATGGTAGGAACTCAAAACTCTGGCGCATCGGTTTGAAATATGCCACCTCGGCGGCATTAAAAGTGCCGTCCGCCGCATACAGAGCTATGATGTAGGGCTTGCCCTGATACACAGTCGCGTATACCTGTACCTGGACACTCACCTGGTCGGTGATCAAGCCTCGCGCAGTCTTCCAGGTCGTGCCGGCGAAAGTAGCAGCAGGAAATGGACCAGCATCTTGCTGAAAATTACCGGCGTCTAGGCTGGCAAAGGATTGCATGGCAAAATTCACCCAGGACTCCGGATCGTTGGGATTTCCCTGCAGTCCCGATGCAGCGGAATCGCTGGGAAGCAGCACCTGCATCTCAAATGTGTTCGCATTATCGGCAAATTCAGCACCTGGATTCGTAAGCCGGTGTGTCCAACTAACCGGATACTGCACGAAGAAGCCATCGGCGTTGTCAACGAAGAGCTGGAATCCCGGCTGAATGGTTGGAGTCGGAAGGACGGTAGGAGTGGCGGTAGGAAGCATCGTGGCGGTTGGGGTCTGTATCCGTGCCGTGCCGGTTCCGCGACCATCGCCGCGCCCGGCTCCGACAACGGTAAACACTATCAACAAAACGACGACAGTAGCTGTCGAGAGAACCAGTAAAGGGCGCCTGGAAAAGAGAGAATTGCGGGATGGTCGAGCACTTGGTATTCCTGTAGCCGGCTCTGTCGTTGATACAGGCGCGTCCAGAGTGTTCACCGGGCCAGCGGGCGGATGCACTGATGCAGGAACCACGGGACGTATCTCTTCACGCTCGCTCTCTTGTCCTGGCATTGCCCCCCCCTGCTGCTCGCGGCGGGCCGCGGGTCTAGGTTCATTAAGGATTGTATTGATCGGCTGAATAATAGAAGAGCTCTACCCTCCTCAGGTGCTATGCCGACTTATTATACCGTATCATGAGGACGAGGGAAACACACAAGTCGGCATGTTAGCAAAGTGCAGGTAGGGGAAAGCGCCGATCGCGAGAGATTGCTCTCAAATTGACAGGCATCTGGACGGCGGCATATCATGCCGATGTTATCATCACGACGGGGGAGCGGCCCTGGCTTCTGGTCTGGCCCGTTCCCATGGCGGCGGCACACAATGCTTGGGCGGAATTGTCCGGGAATGAGCAGGACAAAGGGGAGCACGTAGAGAGGGAAAAGCCAGTGGGCAAAGAAACAGACAGGATGCAAGAGATTATTTCGCTTTGCAAGCGCCGCGGCTTCATTTTCCAAAGCAGCGAGATTTACGGCGGATTGAATGCCGTCTTCGATTACGGCCCTCTTGGTGTTGAGTTCAAGAATAATATTAAGCGAGCTTGGTGGGACGGCTTGACCCGAATGCGTGACGACGTCGTCGGCCTCGATGCGGGCATTTTGATGGCACGCCGTGTCTGGCAAGCATCCGGCCATGAGGAGGTTTTCACCGATCCGATGGTCGATTGCACCAACTGCCAGAGTCGGTTCCGAGCCGACCAGGTGGAGGAAATGAGCGGCGATCCTACTGTCTGCCCCAATTGCGGCAAGCGAGGCACGCTCACCGACCCGCGTAAATTCAACTTGATGTTCAAAACCTACATGGGTCCAGTGGAAGAGGATGCGGCGCTCGTTTATCTCAGACCCGAGACTGCTCAGGGCATCTATGTGAACTTCCAGAATGTGCAGCAGAGCATGCACAAGCGCGTACCATTTGGCATTGCGCAGATAGGCAAAGCCTTTCGCAATGAAATCAGCCCGGGCAATTTCACCTTCCGAACCCGGGAATTCGAGCAAATGGAGATGCAGTACTTCATCGATCCCGCCAGCGAGGAGTACTGGTTCGAATACTGGCGTGGACAACGGTGGAACTGGTACGCAGAGCTGGGCATGAACGAGGCGCACCTACGGTGGCATCCACATGGTCCGGATGAGTTAGCTCACTATGCCCGGGCGGCCATGGATATCGAGTATGAGTTTCCTATTGGTTGGAAAGAGATCGAGGGCATTCATGACCGAACCGACTATGATCTCAAGCGACACGCCGAATATAGCGGCAAGGATCTCTCATACTTTGACGATATGAGCAAGACGACGTACATCCCATTTATCATCGAGACCTCCGTCGGCGCTGATCGCTCAGCACTAGCGTTCCTCTGCGATGCCTACGATGAGGACGAGATCGGCGGTGAAAAACGGGTGGTGCTCCGGCTACATAAACGGCTGGCACCGGTTAAAGTGGCGATAATGCCTCTCTCCAAGAAAGAGCCGCTGGTCGCTCTCGCCCACAAGGTGCATGACGAGTTGCGCACGATTGGTCTTACGCAGTACGACGACACTGGAGGCAGCATCGGGAAGCGCTACCGCCGCCAGGACGAGATTGGCACACCCTACTGCGTTACCGTCGATTTCGACAGTCTGGACGATCAGCAGGTAACAATACGCGAGCGAGATGCCACCACACAGCGTCGCGTTGCTATTCAGGAACTGCGGGCAACGCTGGCGGCCGATCTTGCAAGCTAGCTACCAGCTGATAATCAGCGCCTACGTGCGGGTGAGGTGGGGCATCAATGAGTCTGGATGAAGCTCTCGGTATGTACGCCGAAGCTGCGCAAGATTTGTCAAGCGCAGGTCTGGCCCAGGCCGCCGGCAATCTCTACAACTGCGCCGATCTCTGTAATCAGGTGGCGGAGAAGGTCTTGCAGTCGGTGTATGTCTTGCGTCACGATGCGCGAGCGCCGTATCAGCATGATCTAGCGGCGCTCGGCAAGTTGGTAGAAGCGCCATCCGAGGTACTTGCGGATCTTGACGTTCTCACCCCGTACCATCCGAGCGAATTCTTGCGTCATCGCACGGTCGACGAAGCCGATCTGGAAATTGGGGATTGCGCACAGGAGCTTCTACAACGTGCCCGGCGAGTCTTTCGTTGGGCACGTCCGATTATCCTCTCTGGCACCTAGTCTGCAAGAGAGGTCAATTCTCCTGATCGCTTTCGGGGACAATGTTGCTCTGGCTGGGCGGGGTGACCACTTCGAAAGCGGTAAGCACCCGCATGATGTCGGCCAGTACCTCGGTAAAGAGATGAGGGAGCCAGTCCTCCGGATGAGGGTCATCGCTTCCTCCGGCTTCTTCGTCTCGCCGACGAAGTCGTCCAAGCGACATGTGCCCGGCACGATGATCGATAGCGGTACGGAATCCGCTGATCCCTTCAGGATCCCAAAGCGGCAACTCCACGCGTTGCTGCAATGCCAGTGCATCCGGCTGCATACCATTTTCACCTAGAGTAAGTGATATGCTGGGCTGCGTTTCGACTGCCCGGCTACTATACTCGGAAGCCTGCAGCTTGAGGGAGCGGGCTAGCGACTGGAGTTGGTTCGTGGTATATCGGCTGCCTTCAAGCGAGAGGTTGAAAGCCAAATCCAGCGCGAGTGGCGGTACATCCTCCGTATGAAGGTGTGGACAGTTTTCGTCGGGCTCATGGAAAAAATCACAGATTCCTTCGGCACCTTCGATCGAGAGCACGGTATCGAGAGGTCCCCATGCAAACGACACTGTGCAACTGGCATGCTCTTCAGCCTCTTCGCAAGAGCCTGGATGAAGTGTACAAGCGAACTCTCGCTCCAGCGTCTGAGAATTCAGCCAGAACTCTGGGTGTACCGAGAGCCCAGTAGCCTCTGCCGCCTCGAGAAACATCTCGGTGACATCTTCATACGTAACCATGGTTCTTCTCTCCTGGCTTAGCATTCTCATGTGATCATACAAAGTGACTCTACTGGTGTCAATTTTCGGCAACGGGAGGAACCGGCCTTGACTTTACCGCCAGTCTCGTGCTTACTATTCTATTTACGAACGACAAATTGAATAATTCTCACCGCAACGGGAGCTTTGGGGAAAACCAGGCTGAGAGGGTGGCATTGACTACCGCCACCGACCGACGGAACCTGATCTGGGTAATGCCAGCGCAGGGAGCAGTAGCTTGATAAGCCGCTCTGAGTAGCCGGCTGGGACAACGATTCCGGCACGGTTACATCGGCACTCCGGCTTACCAATCTATACAAGAGACGCTGGCATTAAGCCGGCGTCTTTTTTGTTGACAAGATTGCCGCACGGGTGGCAGGAAGCACTATGAAACAGGGAACAGCAGCGCTGTTAGATGTACGCGATGTGAGCAAAAGCTACTGGTCTGCCGGTCGCATGCTGCCGGTGCTGTCCAAGGTTAACGTAACTCTAGCGAAGGGCGAGTTCGTGACCCTACTTGGCCCGAGCGGTTGCGGTAAGAGCACACTGCTCTCCCTCATCGCGGGTCTGGAAGAACCGTCTTCAGGAACAATTGTGCTTGAGGGCGAGCGCGAGTCCCGGCGACTTGGGCGCGTTGGCTACATGCCGCAGCGAGACCTGCTCTTGCCCTGGCGACGCGCGCTGGAAAATGCTACCGCAGGATTGGAGGTGCAGGGCGTTTCCAGGAAGGAGGCCATGAAGCGGGCGCGCATGCTCTTTGCCGATTTTGGGCTAGAAGGATTTGGGCGTTCCTATCCATTCCAGCTCAGTGGCGGTATGCGCCAGAGAGTTGCCTTCGCTCGTACGGTGCTGGCCGGCGGCAATGTCATGCTGCTCGATGAACCATTCGGGGCGCTGGACGCACAGACGCGTGCGGGTTTACAGCGCTGGCTGCTTGAGGTTTGGGACCACCTGGGAAGGTCTTGCCTGTTTGTTACCCACGATATCAACGAGTCGATCTTGTTGGCCGACCGAGTCTATGTGTTCTCGTCTCGCCCAGGCCATGTTCTCCTGGAGCGCATCATACCTTTGGCGCGACCCCGTAATCCGGCGATGCTTTCACGCAGTGAGGTGGTGGACCTGCGGGCTGAGGTAGAGGACGCGTTGAGCCAGGACACAATCCCTCTTGCAGAGAGAAGGGCACCATGAAGACCGAGGACGACCTGTCCAGTGCGACAATCGATGAGGCCGGCATGCCAGTCTACTGGACGGATGACGGTGCTGGCGTCGTCCCTGGAAGCGACTGGCAGAGCTCATTGCGCTTTCGTTGGAGCAGGCGGGCAGTAATCCAGGTAGCTCCG
The DNA here is from genome assembly GCA_963810535.1 of uncultured Chloroflexia bacterium. Classification (GTDB taxonomy): domain Bacteria; phylum Chloroflexota; class Ktedonobacteria; order Ktedonobacterales; family JADMIN01; genus JAJPKE01. Next base: position 537,659 of record CAWENW010000004.1, on the reverse strand, counting down.
GCCCTGCTTCTGGTGGCTGCGATCACCTTGTTCTGGCAATGGTACGCCAGCCGGCCTGGGATCGATCCAATACTGTTGCCAACCCCAGTGGAGGTATGGATCGCTCTGTTGGCGGAACGAGACCTCCTGTGGAGCAATACGCTGGTAACGCTCAGCGAGACGCTGCTTGGCTTTGCCGTGGCGCTTCTAGCGGGATTTTGCTTTGCGGTTCTGATCGACTTCTCGTCCTGGCTTCGCCGAGCGCTCTACCCGTTGTTGGTGACATCCCAAACAGTGCCTATCATCGCGCTGGCTCCGCTGTTAGTACTCTGGTTTGGTCCTTTTTTGCTCTCCAAGCTGATTGTCGTCGCGCTGATGTGTTTTTTCGCCATCACCGTAGCTCTGGCCGACGGACTACGCTCCGCCGATCCAGAGCTGCTCAAGCTGTACCGTGCGTTTGGCGCTGGTCCTATACGTCTCTTCTGGTCGGTGCGTCTGCCTGGTGCGCTACCAGCTCTCTTCTCCGGAATCCGCATCGCCATTACGTACAGCGTTATCGGCGCGATCGTCGGCGAGTATGTAGGCGCCAGTGCGGGGTTGGGCCTCTTCATCGTGCAGAAGATGCATTCCTTTAATACGGCGGCTATGATGGCCGCTATACTAGTGACCGCGGCGCTTAGTGTAGGGCTATTTGTGGCGGTTGCGGTGGTCGAGCGGCTGTCATTGCCTTGGTATTACCAGCAAGGGCGCTCGGGAAGCTTGTAGAGTCGATCATTGGTATCGACACGATGCGACCCAGGGCTCGCGGGACTGGTCCCGCAGCAGTACGAGACGGCGGTTACAGAGGTGTAAAAGTATGCTTACCTGGTTATCTTGCTTCCATACCCAGTCATCGAGCGCCATCGCTTCGGAGCGCAGGCGGCGATTATTGTCGTTTAGCTTACCGCTCATTGTGGTGTTGATTCTACTGGGAGGCTGCGATGTGGGTGCCGGGACGACCACGTCGTCATACGATGGAGCGGTTGCGCATGTCAAGTTGGCTCTAGACTGGACTCCCAATACCAATCATACCGGGATTTACGTAGCCATGGAGAAAGGCTGGTACCGGCAGGAAGGCATCGATCTCACGTTAGTGCCCTACTCGAGCTCGGTCGCGCCCGAAGAGTTGGTAGGCACCGGACAGTCCGATTTCGGCATTAGCTTCGCCGAAGGGGTCACCAGCTCGCGGGCCGCTGGATTGCCAATAGTCTCGATCGCCGCAATTATCCAACACAATACCTCAGCACTCGTCTCACTCAAGTCATCCGGCCTCGACTCCGTCGCCAAGCTCGTCGGCAAACGCTATGCCGGCTTCGGTGCACCGTACGAGCAGCCGGTCATATCGCAAGTGCTCAGCTGCGGCGGCGCCAGCAGCACGAATTTCCAAAACATCACCACCAGCCTCGATCCTATTGCCGCGCTCAGAAGCGGACAGTTTGACTTTGCCTGGGTCTTTATGGGATGGGAGGGCATTGAAGCGCAGCGGCAAGGTATCGCACTGAACGTCTTTCCATTGCTTGACTATTGTATGCCCGATTATTATTCACCGGTTATCATCACCAACCAACAGTTGATCAGCCAGCATCCCGATGTCATCAAGCGCTTTCTCGCGGCTACCGCAGAAGGCTACAACTATGCCATACAGCACCCTCAAGATTCGGCTAATCTTCTGATACAAGGCGCGCCTGCCGGCACCTTTGATGACAAGCAGCTGGTCTATGATAGCCAGAATTATCTGAGCCCTCGCTATAGCGCCGATACCTCTTGCTGGGGAAGCCAAACCCTGGAAAAGTGGACCGATTACCCACGATTTATGTACGACCACCACGCGCTGGTCAACGCGAACAACCAGCTTCTCACGAGCCCTCCCAACTATGCCGCGGCTTTTACCAACCAGTTCTTGCCGTGTTAGGGAGGTTCTATTTATGTCGACGAGAGCACGCGCCTGACAACGGCAAGCAATTCACTTACGCGGAATGGCTTGGCCAAATAATCGGTGCAGCCGCTTTGCAGTGCGCGCTCTCGATCCTCGGTCATGGCAAACGCGGTAACCGCCACGATGGGCAAGCCGGCGCCGTCGGGGCGGCGGCGGATACGTTCAATCGTCTGGTAACCGTCAAGCAGCGGCATGGAAAGATCGAGCAGTATGGCGTCTACCGGCTGTGTATCAAGTATACGTAATACCTCTAAACCGTTAGTAGCCGATACGTATCCATACCCAGCTACGGACAGGATGTGCTCGATAAGGCGACGATTATTGACCTCGTTCTCGGCAATCAAAATGAGGGTATCGGCTTCACCCTGGTGTAGGGTAATGGGAGCGGATTGCTCTTCTGCCTCAGAGGAGGAGCTGCCACTCGGGGAGCTTGTATCAGGCGGCACAGCGCCACAGACCGGACGAAGTGGCCGGGTGAGGCCGTATTGACTACCTGATTGAACATACATCTTCCGACCCCTTCTGGTACCCGACTCGCCTCTTCTGCATTGTAACAGTTTTGCCACCAGCTTCCAATGAACTGGACCACAGCGCGGCCGCGGGCATCAGCGGACGGCAATCGAGAGAGATGGTACCCATCATGGCTAGGATGCGCCGGAACTTAGAACATTTTTTCTAATCTGTGCTATACTCTACGTCATCAGGCACCGCACATCATTGGAGTCTGGGCAGGGGCAACCATAACTTGAGATGAGTTTCCAGTGAAAGAGGAGGACAGAGGTATGCCATTCTGGTGGTCAACGCGACATTCAGGACACTATTCGGCGCGCCAGGCGGTACACTCGCGGCCGCGTGTCGCGCGAGCGGTGGAGGCGGCCCGCCAAGCCGCAAGCATAGCGCCGATGAACCTTGGCAGCGCCGTCGTCGATTCGGAGGCGCTGGCCATATTGCCTCATTTTGACGTGATAGAGCGAGCGGCCATATCAGGGCCGCTGCACAAAGCACAGCGGCGTGCCCGGCGCGGGCTAGAGACAGAGCTTATCTGGGCCACGGCTCGGGCGGCGCAACAAACCGGGCGGAGGCCCGAAGAAGTCTGGGCGGAGGCCCTACGCGACTGGCTAACAAACCGCGAATCGGAGACGGCAATACGCCCGCTAAGCTTTGAGGCGAGGCGCCAGCAAGGGTGGCGGAACATTGAATTGATGCTAGCAGGGCTACGAGCCGGCTAGTTGCCAGGCAGGTCTCATATGGCAGGGGACTTCCGGCATATGGAAGCCCCTACCAACACTCTATGGAAAAGCATGCACATGCCCGCCGAGCTGTTGCAGAGTAATGAAGAATTCGGGATAGCTCTTGGCCACCGCATCGGCGCCGTGAATGGTCAATCCCCGGCGAGAACGCAATGCGACAATCGCTAGAGCCTGTACTAATCGATGATCGTCATGTCCATCTACGCTTACCCCGCCTACAATTCCCTCCGACTGGCCCCACACGACAAAAGAATCGTCGCCAGGTACCATCAGGCAGCCGGCCCGCCGCAGTTCATCAGAAAGGTCACCGATCCGATCACTCTCCTTCCAACGGAGCGTTGAGACTCGCTCGAATGTGCTTTCACCATCCACGAAACAGGCTAGCGCCGTCAGTACCGGCACGCTATCTATACAACTATCTCCATCAATCCTTGCCCCATGAAGTTGGGGGTGCGTGGAATCGCCGGAGACTTCCGCTACCAGCAGTCGCCCCAACCCACTCCCTTCACTCTCACTTGCCCCAAAGGTTACCGGTACACCCAAATTGCGCAAGGCATCCACCAGCGCTATCACATCGGGCTCATCGCAGGCCAATCGAGATAGCAGGAGAGGCCGGTTGAGCGCGATTGCCGCAGCCACAAGAGCCGCCGCGGTTGGCCCATCTCCCGGCACCTCATATGTGCGGGCTTGAAACACTTGCGCGCCAGGCACGTGAAACCACATAAGATCTTCCGAGGCCTCAACCTGAATACCGGCGCAAGCAAGCGACCTGATAGTTGCTCGTACCATAGGACGAGAGCGCAAGTCGCCAACCACCTGGATATCCAGCCCACCTTGAAGCAGAGGGGCAAGGTAGAGCAGCGCACTCAGGTATTGTGAGCTGCGTGAGCCGGAGACAGTAATACTGCCACCTTGTGGCGACCCTCCTCGCAGGGTGATTGGAAGGCGGCCCTCCTCATCCTGAGCTTGCGAGGCGACACCCAGGTCAGCTAGCGCGTCGAGCAGATCTCGGTTGGGGCGGCGACCCAAGGATTCGGGGTGATCTGTGACATAGGTGACTTCGGGGAGTAGCGCGCCTAGACCCAGCAACAGCCGGAGTACGGCACCGGCGTTGCCCATCTGCAACCGTCCCCCGGCAGGATATGCCAATTGACCATTGATCCCACGCACGCGTACCTGCCAGGATACGGCTCCAGAGCTCGCATGGAGAGCAAGTGGATCAGCCACTTCCATCGGCACTGGTTCCCACGTGATCGCCGCACCCAGCGCACGCAGTGCCTGCACGAGTATAGCCGTATCATCGCTCTGGGCTGGGAATCGCACCACACTCTCCCCCGGCGAAAGGAACGCATTCAAAAGATAACGCAACGTATAGTATTTTGAACCCGGTAGCGGTGGAGCTGCGACAGGCGGCGACGAGATCCACCCGGCCACTTGCCCCCCCTACATGCACGGTGTGCGGCGGTCTCACCACCGGCGGCATATCACCATTGTCGTCTAAAAAATTTGACATTATTGCGTCCTGAGAGACATACTGCACTTTCTGTGACTAATATCGACAAAGTATACGCTAACTACATTTCCGTTCACATGCCCTGTAAATAAGCACCAGCAATGCGGCTCGTGGTCACCACTTGCCGTCGAATTGCTGTGCCGGTGACACACCGGATGCCACCAAACCGGGCACGTCGTCTCTAGATTAGAGATTAGGAGGAATCGATGGACGCATTCACCGGCAAGTTCGATGATAACCACTTGCGTTCCTCCGTGCCGGCGGTGTCGGCACAAACAAAGGGCGATTATGTGCTGGTCATCGACGACGATCCGGCGATCGTTGACTTGCTGGTTTCGTTCCTCCAAGAAGACGAAGGCTTGAGCGTCTACGCCTCCCACAGTGTGAAGGACCTACTCGTCCATACCCCGTCCGAGCCACCCGCCCTGATTCTGCTGGACATAACCCTGCCAGATCAGAATTATAATGAGCTGACGCCCAGTCTGCGCGGCTTACCGGGCTGGCATGACACTCCTATTGTAATCTGTTCCGGCCAAGACTCGCTGTATGACATCGCCAAGGAAGTTGGCGCTGCCACGTACATTACCAAGCCCTTCTCGCTCGACGAGATTGCCGCATTGGCGCATAAATACCTGCCGGAGTCCGGGGAGAATGGGCAATCTCCCGCATGAGCAGCACACGCCACGACAGACGTAGCAAGAGATACGTAGTGTATAGTGGGGAACGGGGGCGCTTTGCGCCAGGCACGTCAGCTGCAGAGGTAACATCATGCCCAAGAGTGCGACATTGCTGGATGGCCGCCGCCTTGCCAACGAGCTGAGAGGGCAGCTGGTACGGACAGCGGCAGAGCAGTCACGAGAGCGCAAACGCGCGGTCCGAATCACCCTCGTGTCGGTGGGTGACAACCCAACTGCGGCAGTCTACGCCGGCCAGGTAGCCCGGTCTTGTCTGCAGATCGGCCTGGATTGTTGGTTACGTTCGTTTCCCGAGGCGACTACCGAGGACACGCTGCGCAACGAGGTAGCGGCCCTCGGACACAATAGCGAGACAGACGGTGTCGTCCTTTTGCTTCCACTTCCCGGACATATTCGCCAGCGCGTGGTTACCGAAGTTCTGCCGCCTAAGAAGGATATCGACGGCCTTGGTCCCGGAAATGCGGGACGTTTAATGGTTGGCTTTCCCAGCTTCGTCCCCAGCACTGCAGATGCCGCACTAGAATTGCTCCGCCACTCCGGCATCCCACTGGAAGGTCAAAATGCGGTTATCGTGGGGCGAAGCGCGGTAGGCGGCAAGCCGGCCGCTCTGCTCTTCTTACGGGAAAACGCTACTGTTACCCTCTGTCATTCTCGAACTCCGAACTTGCAAGACATTACCAGGCAAGCGGATCTCCTGTTTACCAGCGTCGGGCACCACCACTCTGTTACCGGTGCCATGGTCAAACCAGGTGCCGTGGTATTGGACGCAGGGATGAACTCGCTCGACGGTCAACTGGTTGGTGACGTCGACTTCGCTTCGGTGCGCTCAGTTGCCGGCTTTTTGACCCCAGTGCCCGGCGGCCTTGGCCCACTTACTAATCTCATGCTCATTCGGCATGCGCTGATAGGACCGACATGATCTGATCGCGGCTGGTCTGTTCCTGGTGACTGGTCATCCGGTTACGGCGAGTATGGAGACGTCTTCATCGTGCCGCCAGTTACGGCAGCACCTGGCGCCAGGATGCTCCGGCATTCGTTGTGAGCAGCACGCCAACCGGATAGGATAGCCCCACATACCCGATATTCGGATCAGCTGGATCTACCGCGACCACTCCAGGGTGCTGGCTGGTAGCGGCGGCAGCTCTCCAGCTTTGGCCGGCTGTGGACGAGACGTAGACCGAGGTACCGGTTAAGCCATACGCATACCTCGGTGCCGAGGCGCAAGCCACCACCGATGAGAATGCCAGCTGGTTAGGAGCAAGCACAAAATGTGCGCCCCCATCACCGGAGACGTAAAGACCCGCATCCCCATTGGCATAGAGCAGATCGCCCGCCGCCGAAAAAGAAAATACTCCACCGGATATGCCTGGAGCGCTGGTCCACTGGAGGCCATCGTCGTCACTCTCGAAAAGACCCGACGCGGTGCTCCACAGGAAGAGGCGCTGAGTCCCGCCGCCGCTCTGCGCCGGTACGCCCAGTATGCCGCCCGGATCGCTTGTCGGCAGGTGCGAGAGTACCTGCCAGAGCTTGCCTGCGTCCGAGCTCTCATAGACTCCCTGGTTCCCCAGTGAGGGTATGACCACAAAAACATCACCGGGACTACCCGCTCCCGCGCCAACGCTAAAAAGCGATGTGACCGGAAGCGATGTGACCGGAAAGGAAGAAGCCGCTGCCGCCAGATTCCAGGTTCTCCCTGCATCAGCGCTCGTGTACAGGCCGGGAGCAGAGCGGGCCGCCTGAGGATTATCAGGACGCGGCACCGCCAACACATAGACTCGTTCTGGATCCACGGGACTTTGGGCAAATTTGAAGAGCATCAAGCCATCCATAGTCTGCCCGGAGCCACCGGCAACCTGACTCCAGCTACTTCCCCGATTATCGCTTCGATACAGACCAATGTGAGTCGCCAACAGCACGGTCTCCGGCACGCCGCGCAGCGCCAGCAAGTCGTGAATATGATTGAGCGGTCCTCCGTAGCTCGTACCAGATGAGCCCTGCGGCGCACCTGGCAGGCTGCAGGAGGCGAGCAAGAGGCAGACGGCCGCGAGCCAATATCGCAGTGCCGGCACATATTTTCTTCTTGGAGCGTAGGAATACTTCATCGGCGAGCCTCGTCCCGGCGATGTCGCGCGTTGATTACGAGGGTAGCCGCCATCGCCAATAACAGCAGCACGACAACCGCCAGACTCACCACAAACGACGTCTGAACACCCACCGCCGGTGGATAAGCGCCGGTAACGACAGCGACCGGCGCTCCTCCTACAACTATCGTCGCCAGCACCTGCCGAGTGTCGGCATCCAGCATGGTTACTCTACCCATCGATCGCTCAGCCACAAAGCCAAAGGAGCCCTCAAAGGTAATGGCGACGGCGACCGGTTCTCCCCCGATGTGAAGGACATGCACGGGCTCGTTTGGCGGATTCGTCAGCGCACCCTGAGCGTTAAGTGCAACCGGGGCCAACACATCTACGACGTTGCCGCCGGCATTCGGCACATAGATCTCTCCCGTAACCGCGTCATAGTCCATAGTGCCGCAGGGACCAAAGTCAGCCTGAAGCACCACCCCGGCTACTCGGTGGGTTGCCAGGCCCAGTGCCAGCACGGTACCGGCGCGCGTACTGACATACGCCACCCCAACTGTACCAGCCTGGGGAATGGTCACGCTAACGGGTCCGCCGGGCACCGAAATGGTAGCGATTACTTGCATCTTTGCGGCGCTGATTACCGAGACGGTATCGCTGATAGTATTGGCTACATAGATTTCGGCATCGTGCGGGCCGGTCTCGCTGATGCCAGTGCCTGGAAGAGCGATGGCTAAACCCGAAGGGTATTGTCCTACAGGAATGGTCGCACGTACGGTCAAGTTGCTTGGATCGACGACAGTGACAGAGTTGCCCCCGGTGTCGGCAACGTAGAGCAGATTTGGGGTACTCGCAAGATCGAGCGCCAGCGCAGTTGGACCTTTACCAGTACGAACCGTGCCAGTGACCTTTTTCGCGCTGGCATCAACGATTGCCAGCGTACTCCGTGACGATTCGGTAACATACGCAAAGCGTCCGTCGGTACTGAGCGCCACGCCCGCTGGATGTCCTCCCACGGTAATCGATCCCGTCACCTTCCGCGCCGCTATATCGAGCACTACTAGATCATTGCTGCCGGTACCGCCCCCGGCCACATAGGCCAGGTTGGGGGCACCTCCGTCAGCTTGCGCTAGCGGCGAGAAGCGCAAAGCCGTAGCAGATGCCAAGAGGGCGATGGCGAGCGTTGCGGCCAGCAAGATCCCGACTTTCTTTATCCTGTTGTTTGCTCTATTATTCATGGTAGGATTGTTACATCACTCTTCCAATCGTCGCGCGCCTCGTAACGACAAGCCTGGGCAATCTCGAAATCGAGGAGTCTGATATGACCCTACAGTCACTGCTGACAACCTGGTCGTTTGATCCGCTGGTGCTCTTTTCGCTCGCCGCGGCTGCCCTTCTCTACGTACGTGGAGTTGCCTACACGTCCAGTATCGGACTCGGCCCACGCTTGCAGTGGTGGCAAATCAGCAGCTACTTCATAGGACTCCTGGTGGTATACGTCGCGCTGCAATCCGAGGTGGATATCGGCTCCGGGCAGTTGCTGTGGATCCACATGATCCAGCACGAACTGCTGACAATGGTGGCGCCTCCGTTGATCCTTCTGGGCAATCCCAGCTGGATTCTCTGGCGTGCTTTTCCTGCCTCGTGGAGACGAGAGCTGCTCATGGGGGGGATGCGCTTGCGCTGGCCCTGGCGATTTGGACATGCCCTGGGAAGGCTGGCAAGCAATCCTCCCCTCGTTCTGGCGCTGTTTCTGGGCGATTTCCTGATCTGGCACATCCCGGTCTTCTATGATTTGACCCTGTATAACCATAACATTCACATCGCGGAACATCTACTATTCCTCGGAACCGCTGTGCTCTTCTGGGCGCAAGTCATTCCCACTAGTCCCCAGCGCCGTCCCACCAACAGGCTCACGCTCCCTTCCAAGGCTACCACACACCGGCTCAGCTATCCCATGCAAGTGCTCTACATGGGCTGCGCCGCACTGGTTCTGAACGTGCTCGGCGGCATATTTGTCTTCTCGGTCGGTCCTATCTATGAGTATTATGCTACCCTGGTGCGCACACCCGGCATGCCGTCGGTGGTCATAGATCAGCATTTGGCGGGCGTAGCTATGGATGTTCCCGGAACATTCATTTTCTTTACCGCTATGATGATACTGGTTGGCGTCTGGCTGGTAGACGATGAGCGGAAAGCGCAGGCCGAGTCCCCACTGACGAGCGCAAGCCGGTATTAGCTCGGCCAGCTAGCCAAGAGCCGCCTGTATGGCAGAGCCGAGCGAATGAGCGGTTACTGGTCCTTCGAGCTCTCGTACCAGGACACCTTTCGCGTTGATTGCTACCGTGACCGGTATGCCGGTCAGACCATAGGCCATGGCGAGGCTATCCGGGGCAGGGCCACAGTCGTAGGGAACCTGATATTGTTGCAAGAATTCACGCCCGTCAGCTTCGTTGGTCTCGAGCGCAATCCCCACAAAGACAACACGGCGGCCAGCATAGGTCTTGGCTACTTGCGCCAGAATCGGTGCCTCACCGTGGCAAGGATCACACCAGGAGGCCCAAAAATTCACCACCACGGCGCTGCCCCGCAGCGCCGCCAGGTGGATTGTTTTCGCCGGTGATGTACCATTCCAGAGTGGAATAGTAAAGTCGGGAGCGGGGTGGCCAGCCAACTGGCCAATGATCGTTTTTTGCTGGTGGACAGTCGTTATGACAGCGCTGGTCGCGCTGTAGAAGCGCAACAACAGAACCACCAGCAATACCAGTAGCACGACAATGCTGAGCAGAGCGCCAAGAATACTGGATCGCGTCAAACGAGTTTGGCGTAGAGTCGCAAGCGTTGACAGCATGTCAGTACCGTCTTCCCCGAGGCAAGTAGTGACTTCAACTACCGTAAGACTCGGTCTAAAACCATGGCGGCGAACATCAGTGCCAGGTAGTAGTTCGAGAACCAGAAGACGGTGCGCGCATTCTTTAGAGTCCGAGTAGCCGCCAGCCAGATAGCTAGCGCGAGTAAACTGCCGCCCAATATCAACGCCGCAACGAGATAAAAGAGTCCCATTGCATGGATGACAAAGAGTGCCAGCGAAGACAGTAGCAGAACCACGGAGTAGAGAACTATCTGCTTGTGCGTTTCAGCCTCGCCGTGAATTACCGGCAGCATAGGAACCCCAGCCCTGGCATAATCTTTCTTCAACACCAGCGAGAGCGCCCAGAAATGCGGGGGCGTCCAGAAGAAGATGATGAGAAACATCCAGACAGCCGGCCAGCCGACCGTCCCAGTGGCCGCGGCCCAGCCAATAAGCACCGGCACCGCTCCCGCCGCACCACCAATCACGATGTTCTGCGTAGTGGTACGCTTGAGCCACATCGTATAGATCACGACGTAAAACAGAATCGCGGAGAGCGCCAACGCTGCGCTCAGCAGGTTGACGAACGCGGCAAAAATGGAGATGGAAAGGATGCCCAGCCCAATACCGAAGACCAGAGCCTGTGCCTCTGGCATGCGTCCAGACGGTAGTGTGCGCGTGCGTGTGCGAGTCATGAGCTGGTCGATATCCCGGTCCCAGTAACAATTAATGGCGTTGGCACATCCTGCCGCGAGCGCGCCGCCTACCAATGTGGCCAGCGTGACACCCAGCCGAGGCATACCATCGGAGGCAACCGCCATGGCCGCCAGCGTTACCCCAAGCAGCAGCACAGTGACGTGGGGCTTCATGAGGTTAATATACGAGGCGATGGTTGCCTTTCGAGTTGCAACTGCGGAGACGGAGGCATCTTGCATGGGAGAACTCCCTTAATTCCCGAACGATATTATGAGAGACGAGAACAGTTTAGGATTTGGTCGCCGCATTCGCTTGTGCCACCTCGGCCTGGCCCGCCTTCTCGTCTTCGCTGAGCCATATCCACAGGAAGACTGAGAGCGCGGCCCACAATAGCAGAACCCCGGGCACATCCATCGCAGCGCCGGCCAGATGCTGATCTACCAGAGCGGCACCGCCGGCCGGGTGCTGGTGGATGTAGTACGGGTAGAAAGGAACAGTGGAAAACATATATATCGAGCCAAGCAGATTGGAGTACATGCCAATCAGGATCAGGTAAATCATCGACGCTACCAAGCCCAGACGCCCGTGCGTTCCCGGCCGCCAGGCTATCACCTGAGACCAAAGCAGAATGCCTGTTACCAGGAACATAACTAGCAGAAGGGCGTACAGCGCACGACTAGTCTCCGCGGCATCATAGATCGGCGGCACATGCCAGACTGAGAATGAGATCATGTAAATGAGTGCGGCTAACCATGCCGGAAACACCCACCGGCCGATTGCTCCGAGGAGTGAGCGCGGCCCACCTTTGCGCAGCACCCAGCGGAGGGCCACCGCGCGGGCGGACAGCGGCAAGGCATGCCAAAAGGCCCAGGCTGGCATGCCCAGCACCAGCAAGAACGCCCCTACCAACGCCAGCGCTTCATTTTGCACCATATGCAGCCAGAACCACTGGTGCGCCAAACGATCCATCTCTGGATGAAGCGCCGCCGCCACTATCACAAGTCCGGCGACGAAAGCGGCGACGTTCCACCAGTGGAGCCGCGCAGCGGCGCTATATGTATGCAGCCGGCGTACACCGGAGACATAGAGCGCGCCTACGAGTATGATTCCCAGCAGTATCAGAAGATACTGCCAGGAAACAAATCCGGCGAAGACGGCTGAGACATCCATAAAGGTAACTTTCTACGCTCCGGGTGTACTTGGTTTACTTGGGTGGCAAGAGCAATTGAAGCAGGTAGAAGAGCACCGGCGTCAGCGCTGCCCAGTACCAGAAATAACCGATGGTAATCACGCCGAGATGGCGCGCCTGAGTGTAGCGTCCCTGGAACGCGCGGTTGGTAATGCCGATCCCCAGGAAGACCGCCCAGAGCAGGTGATAGACATTGGCGGCAGCGAACAGCAACCAGGTATCGGCGAATGTGCCGTCCACCGTTGCGAACTGCTGCTGGCCCATGAATCTGATCTGCAGGACCAGTGTGACCACGACGAGCACCACCGAGACCAGCATGCCGACACGAAGTAGCGCCTGGTTACCCGCCCTGATGCCCATAAAGCCGATAAAGAAGAAGGCCGCGCTCACCACCATCAGCAGAACCAGTATCAGGCTCATGGTATTATCGGGCAGCTTCATATTCGGATAGGGGAACCAACCCTGGTCGGTGTTGTAGGCACGCAGCCAGGGATAGGTCACCATCATGAAGATGACGAACAGCACATCGGCGAGCACGATGAACAACATGCCCAGCCGCACCTTACGGTCGTTTAACAGCTCTTCTTCGGTATAACCGTCGGCTGCATGCTCGGCATGCCCGCCGGCGGGAATTGCTGCATCCATATATTCACAAACCTCTCTTCGCCGGAATAGCTCCGCGTCATTTCACGCATCTTCAGCGCATGGGTTAGCTGGCAACCTGACTGGAAGCCACTCGCTCAGCCTCTTCGGCCTTGACGGATTCCTCGGTATACTGGAACGGAGCGCTGGTGACGACTGGAATCTTCTCGAAGTTCTCCAGCGGCACCGGGGTAGCGGTCATCCATTCTAGCGACAGAGCGCCCCACGGATTTGCCGACGCTTTCTCACCGGCTACCCACGAGACCACGATGTTGTAGAAGTAGAGGGCCACCGAGGCTATCAGCAGAAAGGCAAAGATACTTGCGATGAAGTTGGGCACCGCAAACATCGGGTCGTAGTCGGCAACGCGGCGAGGCATGCCCTCGAGTCCAGCGACGAACATCGCCATGAATGCGACATTGAAGCCGATCTGTATGCCCCAGAAAGCAATCCAGCCAAGCTTCTTGTCGAGCATACGGCCCGTCATCTTGGGGAACCAGTAGGCTACGGCGGCAAAGAATCCCATCAGGGCGCCACCCACGATGGTGTAGTGGAAGTGGGCGGTGACGAACATGCCTCCGTGGAGCTGCACGTCAAGCGGGACGTCGGAGAGGTAGACGCCGGTAAGTCCCCCGATGACGAAATTCCAGAGGAAGGACAGAGCAAACATCATGGGGAGACTCATCCAGATACGACCGCGCCACACCGTGCCAAGGATCACCAGGAAGACAAAGCCGGTAGGCACCGAGATCAGCTCAGTGGTGGCCATGTACCAGAAGCGGAGCTCCGGAGCCCAGCCGGAGACAAATTCGTGGTGCTGCCAGACCAGGAAGCTGACGATACACACTCCCATGATCCCGAGAATGCCCAACTTGTAGGCAAAGATCGGCTTACGAGCGAAGACGGCAACGATATCAACCACGATGCCGAATGCCGGCAACACGATGAGATACACCTCGGGGTGCCCAAAGAACCAGAACAGGTTCTGGGAGAGCCAGGCACTTCCACCGCCAGCGCCAACCGCGTTACCGCCGGTAGAGGCCACGAAGAAGCTCATGTTGTAGGCGCGATCGAGCAGGATCTCCAGGAGGTCGACCGCGAAGGAGCCAGTTCCGATGGCCGCCAGGATCGCCGCCGCGAAGATACCCCAGGCCGTCATCGGCATCCGGGTAAAGCGCATGCCGGGCGCGCGCAGCATGATGATGGTGGTGATGACGTTGATAGCGCCCAGGATCGACGAGAAGCCCGCCAGAATCACTGCGATGCAAAGAACGGTCATGCCGGTACCGGTCTGCGTCGAAATCGGACCATACACGGTCCAGCCGGTCTGCACACCGCCGCCCTGGCCATTGGTCTGGCCATAACCAAAGAAGGGAATGGTCAGGAAGAAGATCACCGCCGGGAAGATGATGGCGAAGCTCAGCGCATTCAAGCGCGGGAAGGCCATATCGCGAGCGCCGATCATGATCGGAACTACGAAGTTGCCAAACGGGCCGATGAAGAAGGTGATGGTCGCCAGGATCATCAGCAAGCCATGCATGGTGACCACGGTATTGTAGGTACCAGGGCCAAAGAGCAACGCGCCCGGCCGCAGCAGCTCGGCGCGAATGAGCAAGGCTCCCAGACCGCCGAACCCGAGCATGAAGAGCACCAGCACCAGATACTGGATGCCGACGACTTTGTGGTCGGTGGTAAATTTGAAGTAGCGTATGGCACCCTCGTCTTTACCGGCCAGCCGCTCCTCTTCCTCATGGTCGGGATCTTTCATGGCGAGCAGCCAGGTAAAGGGATACTTCAGCGCGCCGATGCCGATCAGCCACCCGACGAAGGAGAGGCCATACGCAACTATCAGGCCCTGCTCGGTAAAGTCCGGCGTGCCCGGATCATTGCTACTGCCGATGAAGTGGTAGACGAAAAAGATGCCGACCAGCCACCCGACAATAGCCAGAATGGCGCCGCTAAAATAGCTGGGAATAAGTTTTCTCATGGCTTCGCTACCCCTCTGCCGTGCTAGTGCTGGGCCCGTTGACTCTTCTCGCAGTCTCGGCCACCAACGCGTTTGGATAACTGAAACTCAAGGCGGGCTGTCTAAAGGCCGTCGTCGTCCCTTGATTGAGCCAGGCCTGGAAGTCGGAGGAACTGACCACGTAGACTGGCGTCTCCATGTAGGCGTGATAGAGCCCGCAGAGCTCGGCGCAGCGAACGACGTACGTGCCCATCTGACTTGGAGTCGCACTTACCGAGGTCGTCTGGCCCGGAACCGCATCCTCTTTAATTCCGAAGGCCGGTATCCAGAAAGAGTGCTGAACATCTATCGACTGGATCTTAAACACTACCGGCTGGTTCACCGGCAGCTCGAGCACTGACGATTGCTTGCCGTTGGGATAGGAGTAATTCCAGAGCCATTGCTCGCCAGTAACGTTGATGACCAGAGCGCTGGGACTTGCCTGGGCGTTTATGCTGCTGAGGAAGATGACCCCATATATGTAGAGGAAGCCAACCAGTATGAAAGAGACGACGATCCAGACTACCTGCAGCTGCAGAGGGGCAGGTCTGAACCCTCCAGCTGCCGGTCTGTGGTTGCGTGTAAAGTTAAAGGCGGCATAGCCGCCGAACACGACCACCATGAAGAACACCGGGATCGCCAGCACAGTGAAGAGGAACATCACGTTGTAGACGTCTTTGGACCGATCGGAGGCGATCGGTGGGATGATTCCCCAGCCAGACAGGTTTGGACCCAAGAGAGCCAGGACCCCAATCCCGATCACGCTGCAGACGATCCAGATAATCACCGCACGTAACATATGGTTGGTGGAGTCCGGCGCCGGAGGCGTGGAGGCGTTGGGCGGCGTTGGAGGCGAAACAGAAGTGTCATCCATAGATGATTCCACCTAATCTGTACTCTAGCGGCTTCACTCACCGAACTCTCGTGAAGCCCTGTCAAACACTCGCTATAACCTGGCAGAGAGCAGAAGAGATTTTCCTCTTCAGCAATGGGACGGCAACAGCATCACTGCACGGTAAAGGTGCCCGACATATAGCCCTTGGTAGACATAGGACCACCGAAACCGTTGAAACCAGAACCACATGGATCGAAGCACTGCCAGATGTATTTACCGGGCCGACTGGGGGTCACGAATGAGAACGTGGATGTCACTGGAGCGTTGGGCATACCGGCCGTATCGGTATCAGTGTTGTTATTGGCGGTCACCGGGACGCTGACAAAGAGCCAGTCCTGCCCGGTCTGGGGAATAGAGTGAATGGTGAAGGTATGCGACACATTGGTTGGATCGACTGTTGTTACCGTTTTGCCGTCCACCGTTAAGTTCCCATCCAGCCCGCGCGGAGTAGCGTAATAGGGGTTGAGCAATGTAGTCGCACCGTCGTAGTTCTGGATGTTGATGGTGACCAGCGCATTGGTCGGCACAACCAGGTTCGTGGTCGGCTCGTACTTGACCCAGCTCATGTTGTCACCGGCACCTGGCCAGGGTATGCCATTGTCGTCCTGTCCAGTGATGTGCTTGGCGACGAAGTCGGGGTCAGAGTACGGGTCCATCGGAAAGGTCTGCAGCGTGATGCTCACATGCTGAAGGCTGGTGCCATTCGACGTGACTGCCTGCCCCGAGCTCGTGAAATTTGTCGAGGCCACCAGATTCTGCGCATTCCCCAGCCCGAAAATGAGGCCTAATCCCACCCCGGCGACCACCACCAGCGTGATGAAAGCGCCAACATACTTGCCCATTGCGTCTGTCTCGCTTCCTCAGGATAATACAGACAGGCGCTCCACTGGCGCCCGTCATAGCGAGCAGGGTATAAAAGATTGCGGACCTGGTTGCCCTCCCTGCTGATTACAAGATGAGATGTAACACACAGACGGATTCGTCACATGGTGCAAACGCACCATTTATTTTGAGACCCGCACTGTTTTCCCTCGATTGGGCCGGCGTTTCGCCCGAAATTGCGGCAAGTGGAGGAAATCTGCTGCCAGGCGCGGCTTAGGAGTAGGTATAGATAGCTGTATGGGGTGAATAATTCTCGCGACTTGAGACACTCACGGGCAGCCAACTAAATGAGTCCCAGGCGAGAGGCGACGACCACCGCTTGTAGCCGTGTTTTGACCTCAAGCTTTTCGATCACTTTGGTAATATGGTTGCGCACGGTTATCGGGCTTATGCTCAACACTGTTGCGATGTCTGTAGTGGTGCAACCGGCTGCCAGTAAGCGCAGCACCTCGTGCTCCCGATGGGTCAACTGGAGAGATATCTGCCCTTTAGGGGCGGAGCGGCCAGCCTCATCGCCGTTCATTGGAAGCGACTGGGCAAGATCAGAGCCTGTCTGAGCCTCGGGATCCGACCGAGAGTGCTGGGTAACATCGTGGAAGAGATGGACTACGTGCATTTCACCACTGGTGGAGTGGGCGGCGATAACGCTCAGGCTCAGCCGACGCTGATGGCCGCTCTTGGTAGAGACCACAACCTCCGTGTTTGGAGTAAGGCATCCTCGAATCGTATTGGCGAAAGCGTGGCACCGTCCACCATCGCAGCTCGCCTTTTGCTTTCCGCAGATCCCCAGTATCGAAGAGCAGGTGCGTCCCAGCACCTCTTCCTCACCATATCCAAGCAATTCCTCGGCAGCGGCATTCCATGAGACGATTGTCTGCCGCTGGTCGACGGCAAAAGCGCCGTCGGCGGTCTGGCCGACATCAAACATGAGTTCTTGGTGGCCAAGCCTCGCCTGCATGTAATTCTGTGAGTAGCTCATAGAACTCATAGTGCCTGGCATCCATCCTCTCTGATGTCCTGCTTGGAGCGTCCAGGGGAGTTTGCTCCTGCGCAGGTGCCGGGACCCTACCGAACACGGTGGCCTCGTGACGACGTGACCAGCAAGAAGAAACCATTTTTCGAGACCGATGCCACTGGTCTTCGTTGCGCAATCGTCAATGATATGGCTCATAATACTGCTTGGACCACACCGAACGGCATTTGGGAATCTGGCTTCTTGCATAGCGCGATCTACCCCGCATTGTAGGGTAGGCTATCCAGTCGCCAATTGGTATGATGATCGGGCATGCACATAATGTGGTTGGTATACCATGACTCATGTCGCTTGTCAAGCGCTGGCGGGATAGAATGCGAAGACAATTCCGCCGAGTGAGTCGACAGGGTGTAAGGCGCTTGTCAAACTTCACGCGAGTGGCTATTGTTATTTATGGCATACTGTTCCGTACTGTGCTAATTTCTTTACCAAATTCATGGAGGAGTGCAGAATGCTACCGTCCATCGACTCACTCCTAACGCGCCTCCGGCAGACGCTGCAACATGCCAGATCTGGTAGCCTGAGCCGGGCCTCAATGATCTGGGGTATGAGTTGCGTCGCTCTACTTCTAGTACTGGTTGGCGGACTAGTAGCGGTGCGCGTACGAAGTGGCACGGCATCGGCGGCAGGGCCAACAACGCTGCAGGGAACCGACCTCGGCGCCACACCTGCGCCTGCGTTTGCGCTTCCTGATCAAAACGGCAAAGTTACCAGTCTTGCGGGCTTCCGAGGCCACCCAGTTGTGCTGACTTTTTTTGATTCGGTCTGTCCCCACGCCGATTGTACGCTTATGGCTTCCTACATCAACGCCACCGCGCAGGATCTGGGCGCGGCTGGAACGAGCCAGGTAGATTGGGTTGCGTTGAGCCTCAATCCCTGGAACGACACGCAGACCTCGGCAAAGTCTTTTCTCTCCACCCGGCATGTCACCATACCGCTGCACTTTGAGCTGGGCTCGCTGGCACAGATGGCTCCGCTGTGGAGCGCCTATCATATGCAATCTATCCTGCAGTCTAACGGTATAGTCATCCATACCACTGGCGTCTACCTGATTGATCAGTCGGGCCGCGAGCGCATCTTTCTCGACGAGGGATTCGACCCTCGTATGCTGAGCAGTGATCTGCACCTATTGCTTACCAACCCTCAGGTTGCCAATGCGAAGGTATCTGCAAGCACGGCGGGGGGCCAGGGTCCGGCCGCTGGCTACATCAGCATGAGCAAGACCAGTTCTGCTGGGGTGATTACATTGATCGCGTCACCCGGGCAGTACGGAACCTACACCTTCGAGGTGAATGCCTGGGAGGCCGATGGGATACCGGCCGAGGGCACCGCAACGATGGATCTGACTATGACCTCCATGACTATGGCCCCACTGCACGTCCCGCTGAGCACGAGCGCCGACGGTACACCGGGAGTCTACAGCGCCAAGGGAGTGCTATCCATGGAAGGTGGCTGGCAGGCGGTGGTCACCATTATGCCGGGAGATGGCTCGACGCCCATACGGGAGACATTTAATTTCAACGCGTTCATTCACTGAGCCGGCGGTGATTCTACCGCAAGATTTTTACGCGCAGGACACGACGGTGGTAGCCAGGAAACTGCTGGGCTGCTATTTGGTCCATCTCGAGGGCGAGCAGACCACCGTCGGCCGCATCGTGGAAACCGAGGCGTATCTTACCGGTGATCCCGCTTCTCACGCATTTCGGGGGAAAACCCGGCGGGCTGGAGTCATGTTCGGTCCGGCAGGATATGCCTACGTCTATCTCATATATGGATTGCACACCTGTCTCAACGTGGTAACAGGACGGGAAGGGGTTGGAGAAGCCGTCCTCTTTCGGGCGCTGGAGCCGTTGCAAGGGCTGGACATCATGCAAGCCCGCCGTGCGACGAAGCGATTTGATATGCTCTGCAGCGGCCCGGCGCGACTGTCTCAGGCGTTAGCGATCCCCCGTTCCTTGAATGGGTGCCCGCTATTTCGTGGCAGCTTTCAGATCTGGTCGGCGGACGCGCTCGCGGGGATATCGCCTATCGAGGAGGGGAGCGTAGGAGAAACGACCCGAGTCGGCATTTCAAAAGCAATCGATCTACCGCTTCGTTTTTATGTCAAGAACAATCCGCATGTCTCGAAATTGCCACCCGCATCATTCAAAGGGGGAGATCGTTGAGAATAGTCTCGCTGCTACCCAGCGCCACCGAGATCGTTTGTGCAGTGGGATTGGCCGACCACCTTGTGGCAGTTACGCACGAGTGTGATTTTCCGGTCTATGTCGCCCAGAAACCCATCATTACCAGGAGCCTACTTCAGAATGGCCTAACCAGCGGTGAAATTGATCAGGCGGTGCGAGGTCAGCTGTCCGCAGACGCTCACAGCCTCTACAGCATAGACCACGACATGCTGGCGGAGCTTGCGCCGGACCTGATTGTGACCCAGCAACTGTGCGAGGTATGTGCGGTTGCGTATGATGAAGTGCTCGCGGCCGTACGCGAATTGCCGTACAAGCCGGACATACTCAATCTAGAGCCCCTGAGCCTCGGCGATGTGCTGGCCGACATCGAAAGAGTCGGCAAAGCCGGCGGGCATACGGACGAAGCGCAGCAGCTGGTCTCGGAACTCCAGGAGAGGATCGCACGTGTCCGTAGCAGAGTTGACGCTGCTGTTTATCGCCCCAGGGTCGCGTTCCTTGAATGGATCGATCCACTGTTCTCTGCTGGTCACTGGAACCCTGAGCTGATAACTCTGGCCGGCGGGATAGATCCGCTCGGCCAGCTCCATAAGCCGTCGGTGCAGATTGAGTGGGAACAAGTACGCGCCATACAACCTGAGGTCATGGTGATTTCATGCTGTGGCTTCTCTGCTGAGCGCTCGCAGGAGGATCTCCCGATTCTCGAAGCACAGCCCGGTTGGCGCGACTTGCCCTGTGTGAGGGAGGGGCGTGTCCACATCGTCAACGGTAAAGACTACTTCAGCCGACCAGGTCCGCGACTCGTGGATAGTCTAGAGCTTCTGGCCGGCCTACTTCACCCCTCACTGGAAGAGCGCGCTATCTAGAAGTTACTCGCGCCTCCCATTCGTCACGCATGATGCCCATGACCACCACATCGACATAGGCGCCATTGTAATATTCGTGCTGGCGCAACCGGCCCTCTTCGACGAAGCCACAGGCCTTGTAGCATCGAATGGCGCGCTCGTTGGAAGCGAGTGTGTCCAGGTGGATGCGGCGGTAGTTCATGATGCGAAAACACCAATCTAAGAAGATGTTTATGGCTTCGCGACCGTAGCCCCGGCCCAGGTACTCAGGGTCGAGAATGCCGATCCCAAAGCTCGCCGAGCCCGCACGGCGGTTTCGCCAGTCATGCAGCCCCATGTCACCGATCACCTTGCCGTCCACTTCGATGACGAACTCGGCCTTGTCCTTGCTCTCCAGACTCTTCTCAAAGTCTTTCTCGTAGGCAGCCAGCGGCCACGGCTCCCAATAGGATCCGCCAAGCATACTCAACTCGACGTTGCTGCCGAGTTCATGCAATCTCTTGAGGTCGTCCTTTTCCAGCGTGCGTAAGACGACGCGCTCTCCCCGTAACATGAAGATACTCCTTCAGCGGTCTACTACCCCGTTCCATCTCCCCCAGCCCCCTCTGCATTGTACTCAGCTTTCCGGATACGTGGATGTACAGATTTCTGCGCCAACTCGATCCATCTGAGTCTTCGTGCGCTACGGCCCGGTCGAGGGCGCACCGATCGGACTGCCCGACCGCTCGGCTGGCCGGACGTTTCATGATCACGCACGGTCCTCGTGCTGCTCGCCAAAGACACGGCGAAGCGAATCGGAGATCTCGCCCAGCGTGGCATACGACTCCACCGCCGCTAGGATACCGGGCAGGAGGTTGTCGCGACCCTGCGCGGCCGAATCGAGGCGCGCGAGCGCAGCTCCGACCGCCGCATTGTCGCGGCGCAGGCGGAGCTCCGCGACCCTTGCTGCCTGTCGCCGCCCCGCCTGAGGATCCACCTTAAGAAGGGGCGGCTGCTTCTCATCGTCGAGCTGGAATCGGTTTACCCCTATGACGATCCGGCGTCCGGCATCCAGATCGCTTTGAAACGTATAGGCAGCTTCTTCAATCTCACGCTGTATGTAACCCTGCTCAATCGCTCGGACGCTTCCTCCCAGCTGATCGATAGCATCGATATACTCGTCTGCCAGTCGCTCGAGCTCATCGGTGAGCGCTTCAACGTAGTAGGAGCCGGCCAATGGATCAATTGTATCGGCTACGCCGGTCTCAAAGGCGAGTATCTGTTGGGTCCGCAGGGCAATGCGCACTGATTCCTCGGTAGGTAGTGAAAGCGCCTCGTCTCGGGAATTGGTGTGCAACGATTGCGTTCCTCCAAGAACCGCCGCCATAGCCTGATAGGCAGTACGAACGATATTGTTATCGGGCTGCTGAGCGGTAAGCGTTGAACCAGCAGTCTGAGTGTGAAAACGGAGCATCCAGGATCGCTCATCCTTCGCGCCGAAGCGTTCGCGCATAATCCTGGCCCACATACGCCGCGCCGCCCGAAATTTGGCAACCTCCTCAAAGAAGGTGTTGTGGCCGTTGAAGAAAAACGAGAGCTGGCCAGCAAAGCGATCGACGTCCAGCCCTGCGTCGATCGCCGCCTGTACGTAGGCGATGCCGTTTGCTAATGTAAAGCCGATTTCCTGTGCGGCTGTCGCTCCGGCCTCGCGGATGTGGTAACCGCTAATGCTGATCGTGTTCCATCGGGGAAGCTCTCTCGCACAATAACTGAACAGATCAGTGATGATACGCATCGAGGGCTTTGGTGGATAGATATAGGTGCCCCGTGCGATGTATTCTTTGAGAATATCGTTCTGAACAGTGCCGGAGAGCTTCCCGATATCCGCTCCCTGCTCCTTAGCAACGGCTATATAGAGTGCGAGCAGTATCCCGGCGGTGGCATTAATGGTCATCGACGTGGTGATTCGCTCCAGTGGAATACCGTCGAATAGACTGCGCATGTCATCCAGGCTGCTGATTGAGACTCCCACCTTGCCCACCTCTCCCTCGGCAAGGGGATGGTCAGCGTCGTACCCCATTTGGGTTGGCAGGTCGAAGGCGACTGAGAGCCCCATGGTACCTTGTTCCAATAAATACCGATAGCGTCGATTTGATTCCTCCGCGGTCGCGTAGCCAGCATACTGCCGCATCGTCCAGAGACGCCCGCGATACATGGTCGGCTGTATGCCTCGCGTATACGGATACTGGCCGGGGTAGCCCAACTGTAGCACGGGATCCCATTCAGGTAGACTTCCGTCAGTGTAAAGCGGATCGATAGGGATACCGGAATAGGTGGTAAAGGACGGTTCGCGCTCGCCTCCACGCTCCTTTGCTTTCTGGTAGACCGAATCCAGCCAGTGCTTTAGGCTGCTGGACTCTTGCGCTGGTTCTTTACCCGGTACATCATTGGAGTCTTGGGCACGTTCATTCATAGATCAGCAGCCTCCGTGGCATTTCTACCATCTGGCACGGCAATGAGAGTGAGCCAGCCATGCTATGCGACAGCGTAGCACGGCCCGAGGAGAGTCCGCAACCATGGCCTCCTGCCCAGACGTGGCACATGTCGTGCAAGGCATTGCCGATGAGCCCGACTGCCATACGCCTGCCTGGCGAAGGCCATAGTTACACCAGTAACCGGCTCACTCCGCCAAGAACAATGACTCTTGGTGTCGCATAACTTGTAGCCGCGAGGAGCAGTGAATGACCAATCAGAACCCCGACATGAGCCCGTATTTGGCGGAGCCTAGCCAGCACCCGTTAGATCCCGAAGAAGAGCAATACGGCCAGCAACAGATGGAGCCTGATCCTGAGGAACAACCGATGGATCCCGATCAGCTGCGGTGGGATCTAGGCCAACAGGAGTACGATGAGCAGGAACAACCGATGGATCCCGATCAGCTGGAGTCTGACGCCGATCAACGGCTTTAACCGCGTCGTGGCGATGCCGCACCCCACTGGCCGCTATCCGCCAGCGTACGGCACCGCCCCTGTTCATCGCCGTCAAGAAATCAAGGACTTCCCCCTACTAATGGGCCGCACCGTCGCAACCAGTGCGGCCTCATGCGACAATGCTGTCCAGCGGGCGCACGGAGTTTCCCCAATACTCCTTTCGACTCGCACTCGATAATTTCTCACGTGTGAGATGCCGCCTTTCAGCTTGAGGAACACAACATGCACATTGGCATTGGTCTATCCAACACGATTCCAGGGACTCTGGCGAGCAACGTATTGGAATGGGCCCGCAGAGCAGACGCCGGCCCATTCTCCAGTCTGGCAACGTTGGACCGACTCGTCTATCCCAACTACGAGGCACTCACAACCCTGGCAGCGGTCGCGAGCGTGACACAGCGCGCCCAACTCATGACGTCTGTGCTCATTGCCCCACTACGCAATCCTGGAATTCTGGCGAAACAAGCTGCTAGCCTCGATGCGCTCTCAGGCGGGTAGACTGGCCCTTGGTCTGGGCGCTGGCGGACGTGAGGATGATTTTATCGTCGCGGACGAACCATTCAACCAACGCGGCACTAGATTCGACGCAGCACTCACACTCATGCGACGCACCTGGCAAGGTGAGGCTCCAATTCCCGGCCTTTCTCCTATGGGTCCAAAACCAGGACGGAACGGCGGTCCGGTGGTCCTCATCGGCGGCTACACTGAGGTGGCGGTGCGTCGCGCCGCGCAGTGGGACGGCTACATTGCCGGAGGTGGCGGCCCCGAATCAGCGGCCAAGCTCTACACGATGGTACAGCAGGCCTGGCAGGGTGCGGGAAGAGATGGAAAGCCCCGGTTTGTGTGCGCCACCTACATCGGTCTAGGTCCTGACGCCGCGGAACGGGGCGGAGCGTACCTGAAAAACTACTATGCGTTCATAGGCCCTCGTGCTGAACAGGTAGCACAGGGCATGGTCTCGACTGCTGAGGCTCTGAAGAGTGTGATTGCCGAATTCGAAGCCATCGGGGCCGACGAATTGATTCTCTGGCCCTGTATAGCCGATCTTGACCAGGTGGATCGTATCGCGGAAGCGCTGCCCTAGCTTGGCCTCACCCGCGGCTTCGGCCCTAATTGTTTCACATGAAACACCGGGGGTCGGACTATCGGCCTATTGCTAGGTGGACTGGCTCACCCTGGTCTTAGGCCAGCCGGGCGTTCTGGGACATGGTGTGGTCCAGACGGTGTAGTGGGCGCGTGAGGCGGGCGCGGAGGAAGTCTGGTCCAGTACCCAACAACTGGTCCAGTGTTAAAGCTAGCCTGTTTGCTCATTTGCTTGCTAAATCTGTTAAGAACTGGGCAGGCAATCTGTGGTTTTGGAGACCGAATCCGAAGAGTACGCCTCCATTCGCAGGATGCCATCACGTGTTGTAGAAGCGCAGTGGTTCCCGCAGGATTGTCTCTGCTGTGTTGCTGGGTGTCGCCGTAAATCGCTGGCGCTGGGGGCAAAACTGGGGCATCTCATACCTATTCGTTGCACGGCTTTGCTGTTGGATTGGCTTTCTCTACTACATCAGCATGGCTGCAACAGCCGTCACGGCTCCTATCGTTCCGCTGCTGTTGTTCTCTCTCTTTCCTTCTGAAGTCACAGTCTGGAGCTATCGTCTGTTCATTCCAGTGGCGATAAGCTCGTTTATGATATTCCCCTGTGGCATCGCATGGATTATGCACCAGAGGCGTGGTCTGTGCGTGTTGTCTATTGCTGGGCACATCTATCCACAATCCTGGACGCAATTCGTTGCCGGCCTATGGGATGGAACCCGACGGGAGCAACAGCACGCAGCAGCAACGTTCGTTCTCGGCTTTTTCGGGTTTTCCAGTTTATCTTTGGCTTTCTTCTCGGCGTAGCCTGGACGACACTTGCAGCTTTGCGGGTTGTTGTCTTTCACACGTATGTCTCCCGCTCCTTCTACTAGGAGCCTTTGTCACCTGCGTGAACGCACGTGTCGCATTCCATATCGAGCGTAAGCAATGACTTTTCATACAGGCGATAACATGCACCTCATGACGCGACGGCGATCTGCCATACAGCACCTAGCGTCAACGGTCCCACTCCGACTAATCTTAGTGGCCCAGGCTGCCATATCGGTTATTGCGCTTCGCAACACAGCATTCTTGGACGAGGCATCCTATATCTATGCGGGTGAGCAACTGCTACAAGGCGAGGCAACTGTTGGACACTACGCCACCTATTTTTCTGGCTACCCAGATTTCTATCCAGCACTAGCAGGCTTGCTAAATCTGTTGGGAGGGCTTGAACTCGTTCGACTATTTAGCACAGCGTGTATGCTTTTCGTGACAAGCTGTGTTTTCCTCGTTACCGAGCGACTCTATAATCGCATAAGTGCCTACGCCGCGGCAGCACTCTTTGCCTTTACCGGGCCAACACTCTTTCTGAGTCATCTGGCGACCTTTGACGCCCTTGCACTCATGTTTCTTGCCATGGCAACTACGCTAGCAGTCTCTGTTGCCTCAGCACGTGATAATCAGCTGGCGATGGGTATGTCACTGTTCATTGCTGTACTGTTGGTCCTTGCTGTCGCTGCAAAGTATGCAGCCTTATTATGGGTGCCATTTGTAATCGCAATCCTTGCGGTACAGACTATTGGACACCACGGTTGGCGACGTGGCTGGTACTATCCAATAGTCACAATTGCCGGTCTTGCTGCTCTCCGATGGTGTGCTATACCGCTGATAACCAATGACGTATCACAGGGTATTACCTCTACAACCACCAATCGTACGGCCTTGATTCCAAAACCTCCAGCCGTGCTCCTGGCCACCATCCTTCAGGCCGGATCTCTCATTTGGGTGTTGTGTCTGCTTGGGTTACGGCTGATACCGCGGCGGCAGCGGTTTGTCTCATTGCTTCTACTCATCGCCTCTCTGGCTGCGCCGGCCTACCACCTCCTGAGTGGTGAGTCAACATCCCTGTACAAGCACATGTCATTTGCGCTGTTCTTCGCTGCGCCAGTAGCAGGTGCAGCGGTTGGCGTCGTTATGAAACGCATCTCTGCATGGTGGAGCACCTATCGCCTCCTACCACTTGCTGGCGCACTTGGGTGCGTTGCTGTGCTTGTAGCTCTTCTAGCTCACATTCTCCCGCTCTCTATAGGGAGTGCGCAAGGACAGTATGCTAGTTGGCCTAGCACATCACAGCTTGCCGTCACCATGGCCCCTCTTCTCTCTAGCAAGCAGGCGAGATGTCTCTGCGAAGATGCCGAGGTACTGGAATACGAGCTATCTGCTACGACGACTGCGGCTCAGTATACAGGCCCTTACTACTTCGAGTATCACGTGGGCAAACAGGCTCTCTTTGAGGATGCCGCTTACACCGCAGCAATTGATGCTGGCTACTTTGATGTCATAGAGCTAAACTTTTCTGACCCCATGGCCAATGTTGCGGTAGCCGCTATTCAAAGCGGACATGCACAATATCGTCGTGTAGCCAAGATACCACAGAATAATGCGGCCAATATCTCCTACATGGTATGGACCAAGGGTGTTCAAGTGAGTGCACGTCCATTACATGTAACCGGCACCCAGCTTGCCAATTCCCATGGACAAGCTGTAGTTCTGTGTGGAGTAGTTCGCAACCAGAGTGATAGCAATTTCTCCTCGGACCCGATCGTCTCCTTATGCGCTTGGGCTACCAGTGGCACAGCGTCGTCGAGCGGATGAGATCTGGCCGGCGTTGCAAGGCGGCCCACTGGATGATACTGTGTCGCACCGTAGTGTTGCAGTTTGTTGCCTCGTGAATCCGCGAGCCGGCGCGCTCAGCGATGAGGCGCATGGGTACCTCGAACTCGTCGAGCGTCCCGTAGGTGAAGCCGCCGCCATGGATATAGACCAATGCCCCCGACGGAACACTCGTTGGATTGGTAGGGGTGTGCTTCCGAGCTGCCAGGGACCCATGCGGCCCAGGCAGCTCGAGGGTCTCGACGGCCCCGATCGTGGGCCATGGCCCTTCGCCGAGCACTGTATGATCGCGACGACCCTGCGCAATCGAGACATCGGCGCCGAGGGTCGGACCCTTCGGTAGCCAAGCCTTGAGTTCGGGGTCGAGTGTGCCGCGGCACACTGATGTAGGGATGTTCTTCCGTTCGTAGACAGGCATGTGCCCCCTCCTTCATTTGGGCCACGGGCGTCATCACTAGAATGACGCCAATGACGCACGCGTAGGAGTCTCAAACTGGAACGTCGATGCTTTTCAAGTCCTGCAAGATCAAGACCAGACACTTGTGGCTCGCTCGGAAATACGCGGTGGCAGGTAGTCCTAGCCCGATTACCATGAGCCCACGGGGTGAGCGAGATGGAGAGGACCAATGATATACCTAATCTGCAGCCAGATCCGCTCCAGGAGGTTGCCTCTCAGGTAGGGAATTGTTCCAGATTCGTCACACTGTGTTACCTCGCCGTAACTCCGCAGCGCTACACTCCACCCAGGTTGGTACCGGACCGGCGGCACCATGCCAGGAGGCTCAGTGCCAGCATCAGGCCGGTCACGAGCCCGAAGACCCATCCCAGCACCGACGCTGGCAACCAGCGGCAGCAACGCACACAGGCGTATGCGCCAGGAGAGGTGCCGTAGCCAGACAACGAGCAGCGTCAGCGGGGCCATGGCAAACAGGATACCTGCACAGATCTCCAGTATCTTGATCCACAGCAACTGAGGAGCCAAACCGGTGTAGGCAGGGCCTCATTCAACCAGTCCATGACACCGCCTCTATTGCTTCTTCCGCCGCTCGATGCAACAGAGATCTCGAGCTAGAGCCAATGGACGCTGAGCTGTCGTGGGAACATCCGTGTAGGCAGGATACTACCAAGCGGGCACGTGACAACATGGTGCCGCACCCCTGTACAGGTTTGTGTGAGTCAGTATCTCGTGCACTACCGCATGTGGACCAGATCTCCGGTCGAATTATCACAGTCGAGATGGCGCATGCTCGCCTTTACATTCGCCACCACTATGACCTTTGGCCCATGCTCCCTACGGCCGCTTGACATAATTTTGGAGAATAGGAGGGCGGCGTGGACAGACGCGCCAGAAGTGGTCGGTGTGGCTGCGGCAGGACCGCAGGAGGTGATGGAACGGTTGGATCAGCTGGGCAGCGTAGTTGGACGCGTGGAAAGTGGGATACACACATGCAACGCCAAAACCTACAGCGGAAGGCGAGAAGCAGACGACTTCCGATCAGTCAGAGGTAACCGATGCGTCTTGGATATAGGACGTGTAACCGCAAGAGATGAGTCCATACGAAGAGAAAGAGTGGATATATGCGACCGAGTCTACGATTTCTAGGAACCATTGCAGGATGCTGCACCGTCGTCCTTTGTGTATCCGGCTGCAGCGTCACTGCACCTTCCAGCCTAGTAGGCAATTCATCGCCTGCCCAGGGTACCGGACTCCCAACCGGTACATCGATTCCTGGACAGATCACCACCACTCCCAGTGGGACATTGGTACCAGTGCAGAGTACCAATACCCCAACTGTCACCCCCTCTAACAGCGGTACAAACGCGGGTGGGTCGGCGTCGGGAGCCCCCGCCAATACCCCAACTGCCCCTCCCTCGAAGGGCAGTACACCCTCCTCGAGCAGCAGCAAAGGGGTAAGCGTCGCATTCGACATAGCCTTTGACCTTGCCACTGCAACCCCGTGGAACGATATTACCGAAGACGACCTATTCGCAATACAAACGACAGCAGGCAGCGGCTTAGACACGACCGACGAGGGCTTAAGCTCAGTCAACGTGCCCCAATGGGTGGCAAACGTCCACACCCACCATCGACTAGCCCTGATCACGATCGGAGGAATCGCCGACCAGCATTGGGAAATCGCCTGTAACGATACCTACCGAAGTGCTTTCGTCACGAACCTGATCAACTATATGAAGTCGAATGGGTTCGATGGCATTGACCTCGACATTGAAGATGACACCTGGTCGGCGCAAGGCCCACCGTCGGCAGCCATGACCACCTGCGTTGAAGCTATAACTAGCGCGGCACACGCGACGACCACGGCTGCAGGTGCCAGACCGTTGATTTCAGAAGACGTCACCACGCCCTGGATGGGGTCATGGGTCACTCCATTCCAGGCGGACGTCGATCAGTTCAACCTGATGACCTATGGCGACACGTGCGCCAACCAGTGCTCCACGTTCGCATCTGACATCCAGAGGACGGCTTCCCAAGGAGTCCCCAAGGCCAAGATGGTCCTAGGAATCGATGACATTGACAGCTACCCGTCACCAGGGGACTGTGGGAACATCGCCAACTACGCCTCGCAACAAGGCCTCGCCGGCGTGATGGTCTGGGACATCCATACGGACGCCGTGCACAACAACGGCAGCTTCTCCTGCTTCGATCAGCTCGCACCGTACGTGACTCAGCCTGCGCCGTAATCGACGGTGATGTCTACTAAGCGCTCTTGGCTGTGAAGAACCTGGTGCTGGCCAACCTGATACGTGTGTTCTTAGGTGCGAAACGCTTGGTGCCTACACGGCAGGTGCGGATAGTGATTGAAGGTCCCGCGATATAGTGGGTCAACTCCAATGGTTCCCGTGACCCCAATGAGACGCTGTCTGCCACGAAGAATTCTTCGTGACAGACAGCCCAGGATGCACGAGCGAGTGCATCCTGGGCCTAAACTAGCCCGATCATTGGCCCGGACGTAAGCCAGATGTTGCTGGATGTTGCGGAGCAGCGAAGCCAGGGGGTTGACCTTGCAGTGCGCTTTTGCCAGAGAAATCTGCACCAACGTTCCTTCGCAGATATGGTCTTCGACCGATTCTACGCCGACAAGACTTTCCGACATCTCCCCGGCATTAGGACAGGCATGTGCTGGATTCCTCGTCGTGCCATAGTGTTGTTGAAAGCGAGGCATGGCACGACATATTCACCTCGAACCTCACCTGAGTCTAGACGAACTCACGCGCCGCTACCGGTGCACAAATGGCTAGACAAGCGATCCCGTTGTGGAACGCATCTCGCTTGCTGCAGGTGCTAATTTCCTAGGCCATTTCCTAGCGACTATCGCCAGAGTGCTGACGGGCGGCTTCAGATCATCACTGTTGGATCAGCGGTCAGTGGATCTACAATCTCTGAGCCAAAGACGTGAACCTGTTCGTCATCTGGGGGGAGCAGTGACCTATCTTCGACGTGGTGAAGCACCGGGAAAATCCACAGCGAAGCAAATGCTGGATGGACAGTTTCGTGCACTCTGGTGATAATCCTCTCGGACAAGTGGCTCACATCGACCTCATTCTGGATGACTCGCTGAAACTCCTCTGAGGTCTGCGGAGTCGTATAGCGCTCGCGATAGAAGCGCTGATCGATCTCACGTTGGATGCGGCGACGCAGGGGCTGGAATAGTACGGCAACCAGTAGGGTTGCCGCAACAACGGCAAGGTCGGAGCTTTGCCCAGTGACCGAACGCACAAGCCACTGCAGCGCGACGACGCATCCGACAAAGAAGGCGAGTAGCAGACCGACCAGAGATCCATAGGTCAGGATGTGACGAGCGAGAGCCTCCAGGCGCGGGTTCCTGACCTCCCGGTAGGAACGTGGGGCAACCAGATAGGGTGTGGCCGCTCGCTGACTCTCGACGTCATGTGGGTTGTCCTCGTTTCGGTCATGTGCTTCTTTGCTTGTCCACTGACTGACTACTAGGAAGTTTTCGCTCTCCTGATCGACTCCAAGGTGAATCATCGCGGTGGAGAGGAGATCGCCTTTTGCAATCAGCTCGCGCCGTCCCGGCAGAAAAATGTCTCGATAGATCCGTTCCATCTCCTGGCGCGTTCCAGGCTTCAACCGGAGCACAATCGTCGTGGTAAACGGCATGTAACATTCACCTCATCCTTTCTGAATGGCCCTGGAAGAGACTCGTAACACTGGTAGTGTACCCTCTCACCGTCATGAAATCGTTACGAACGAGGCTCATGCCAGGGGTAGTTGCTGCAGCAGCTACTGGTCAGGAAAGCAGAATGGGGCGAATTTGCTCCCAGAGACCCTCACGTTTCCAGCGTTGGAACCGAGAATACACCGTCTCCCACGGTCCGAACGCCGAAGGCAGCTGGCGCCAGGATGTTCCCGCTGTCATAACCCACAGCATCCCTCCAGGATCTGGCGGTGCTTGCGGAAGGGACGACCTGCGGTCCGCTCAGCAGCCAACAGACGAGCGATCTGGTCCCAGCGAGCCGGAGTCAACGACGGCAGCCCCGCAATGGCGAGCGGATCGGGCAGGTCGAGCGAGGCATCAGGCAAGGAGACCGTGGCCCGCTGGCGTGCCTGATTACAGTTCAATGGAGGGCTACCACGAACGATGTTTGAGCCCCAAAATATAGCCAATTCGTGGTCCCGCGGCTAAGCCTTGGTGCGCTGCGTGGCGAGCGCATAGAATATGTAGGGACACAAGGACATAAGGAGGCAGAACCATGAACATGACTTTAGAGGTCGTGCCAGTACCGGTAAGCGATACCAATAAAGCGAAAGACTTTTACGCCAATACGTTGGGCTTCCATGTGGACATGGACCTCCAGCTCAGTCCAACGCTCCGCTTCGTGCAGCTCACTCCTCCAGGATCCAACTGCTCCATTCATATCGGAGAAGGGATGTCTCCCATGCAGCCAGGATCATTGAAGGGGCTCATTTTAGTTGTCGACAACGCTGAGGCAGCCAAGGCCGAGTTTGCACGTAAAGGTCTGCAATTAAGCGACATTGAGGAGCAATCTTGGGGGCGGCATGTCTACTTTAGCGACCCTGACGGTAACTCATGGACGCTGCAGGAGTCCTATGCGCGTAATAAACAAAAGGCAGCAGAGGGACACGCGTAAACACAAACAGACGCCGTAGTACAGCGACTCTTCACGAGCAATCGCTCGACGCGAGTTCGCCCCTGAAGCGGAATGGGGCGATCGGTGCTCTACAGATCCCGCTTGCTGATCATCCTGATTCCAGGCTCCTTCCATTCACAGGTGTCGCTGTAGTACTGAGAGACCGTTTGGGAACTACTGCCTGCGAACCAACCTCCGAAGCATAAGGCGTCTGTTGGTAGGAACATCCAGGTCTCACTGATGGCACAGAGTCACTCATAGTCTCAGACACCCTTGCCAGACCTCTGTGTCTCGGCCACCTCGGGTAGGCATTGTGCAGTTTCATTCCTTGGAAGCCTGACTGTTCCTGGAACCAGGGCAATCGGCATCATGGCCACGACAGAGTCGGAGGAAAGAACGAGACATCGACCGTTGGTAGCGCATGCCAAAGGTGCTTCCCATCTGACGCTCGCAGGGCAAATACCCCCAGTCGGGTACCAAGAAAGACAGCATCCATACTTGCTACTAGCCACATGGCGTTGACGGCTCCATGCAGACCATAAGGGCGGCGCCATTGGCCCTCGCTGATTTCACGGCGCAAGGTGTTTGCTCGTTCATGGGAGGGCTCGGCAAGAGCTACAGCCAGGGTCGAGCCCATGCGCCCAGCACTATCAGCGAGCAACCATGGCATTCTCCTTCCCCACAGTGCCAGCAAGGACCGGAGGGAGTCCGGCGTGTGCCAGTGCCACAACAATTGACCAGTCTGAGCGTCATGGGCATATACGTGCCCAATACCGGGAGGAGTGAGCCTGGTCGAGAAGAGTGCGCTATCGGTGGCGGCACACTGCCAGGGCAGCACCTCATCCGCACGCCACAGGAGAGCGCCGTCTTCGAGACGGAGGGCGGTGATACCGGGTTCTTCAATGTTTTTGGCGCAGTACGCGATGCCCGTATCGGAGACCGCCCGCACCGAACCGGGCACCGGCAGCTCCTGGAGCAGCGCACCGGTGGTGGGATCGAGAATCCGCACTGAGATTGTGCCGGTGTTCGTGTCCTCGTGCCATGTCCCGCGTTCCTCCAGTATGACCTGACCACTGGGAGACGATTTCCAATCTGGGTAGGGAGGCAGTGCGCGGTCCGAATCAGGCGACGCTGTAGGCTCACCAGTCTCCATATCAAGGTCCACGACGCTGCTTGCCGAGCCGGTGCCATACACGTGGCACCGGCCGAACTGCACATGATAGTGACCGCCTGGGCCGGCGTAGGTCCACACTCGCCTACCGGTGGCGCGGTCGAAGGCATGCAGCGCGTGATCACCGTACATGGATGTCGACGAGACGACCACAACCTCGGTGCTGGCTTGCATTGTCAGACGTCCAATAAGGTTCCAATCCGCGAAGCGCCACAGCAGCGATCCATCCTGAGTACGGCGCGCTTCCATCGACGATGGTTCCGCCTGGATCTGTTCATGACGCCGATGAAACTCCTCGGTGGTCTCGCGGCGTTGACTTGGAGAAGAGATAAGGCTCAGACGACTGCCGAACGCGACGAAAAACTGCTCACCAGAGGCAAGCGTGCTCACCTCTCGATGAGAGGCAACCTTCCAGATCACGGCTCCGGTTCGGGTATTGAGGAGTGCCGCCGTGCCCTCCTCAGAGCTGACGAGGAGTCTCGGTAGTGGCAGAGATCCTGTCGAAGGCGGCGCCGAGTTTCTATGTTGCTGCTCCACGAGAAGGGCCCTCTCTTGTGAACATCTGCTCACTCGACCTGTGGACACGGTCCTATGAGCTACACATTCTACGAATCGGCAAAGGCGGTGGTTCACCGTGTGCCTTCCGTCATCTGACTGCAAGACCTGTGGGTTATACCGACCTGAGACACTGCTGCGGATAGTTTAGACAGGCGAGCTATCAGAGTATGTTTGCGACTACTGCATACGAACCAGCCTTCGCACCATCAGCCGGATCATGGCGAGGTAGATCCACGTCTCGCTGGTGGCACAGAGCCGCTCGTAGTCTCGGCTCAACCGCCGATTAAATAGCAACCAGGCGAATGTTCGCTCAACCACCCACCGGCGAGCCAGCACGTGGAAACCTGGGGGCGGCAGATACTGGGACCAATCAATCTGGTCCGGCGGGATGTCATTGGGCACCGGAGTAGCGCTTGAATCGATGGATCGCCCGCAGCACGTCGACCGTCCAACCGACGCTGTTTTCCACCCAATCGCTCCCCTTGCCCCGGCCATTGTAGCCCGAATCCAACCACAGATGGCGCATCCGAGGCAACCGAGCCCGCGTGGGTTCATCGAGCACCCGCTTGATCCCATCGCGGTCCATGACATTGGCCGGATGGACATTGACGGCTAACAGCAACCCTTCGGTATCGACTAAAATATGGCGTTTGCGTCCGACCAGCTTCTTGGCGCCATCGTAGCCCCGCTCTCCTCCCACGCTGGTCGTCTTCACTGATTGACTGTCGACACCGCCGGCACTGGGCTGGGGATCGCGCCCCAACGCCACCCGGAGCTGTTCCCGCAGGACGGTATGGATCCGTTCCAAGGTGCCATCTCGTCGCCATTTTCTCTGGTAATAGTATACTGCCTGCCAGGCTGGCCAGTCGCTGGGAAGCAGTCTCCAGGCACAGCCAGTGCGCAAGACATCGAGCACGCATTCATGATTGTGCGTAGACTGTGGTGTCGGGGATGTCCGGTATGCGCCACTGGAAACAGTGGTTCGAGCCGGGCCCATTCGGCATCGGTCAGGTTGGTGAGATAGGTATGTGTCTTCATTACCACAAGCCTATCTCACCCTGCCGCTCCCCTTCTTCCCCCAGTTCCCAAACGGTCTCTGATACCATCGTTGGATGGGTCATGGTAGAATGGCGCCAGGCACAAACTCTGCACGAGATCCATGGAAGGTAGACGCCGCTGGATTCACCATGAGGGGCGTGATACGATGTCGATGCAGGCGACGGGTGCCAGCAGACAAGCGGGAATCGCACGACGGGATATGCAGCCTATGGACGATGCAGGATTATCTCACGAGCCTGAAACACATAACCCGCTACCGGTACCGACGCCCTCTCACAGCGGCCTGATCCCGATCGATGGTGTGAGCCTCTCGTATGAGCTGTTTGGGAGCGGCGATCCGCTCGTGCTGGTTCCTGGAGAGGTTGCCGACCGCCG
The DNA here is from genome assembly GCA_963810535.1 of uncultured Chloroflexia bacterium. GTDB lineage: Bacteria > Chloroflexota > Ktedonobacteria > Ktedonobacterales > JADMIN01 > JAJPKE01. The sequence goes on along the minus strand of CAWENW010000004.1, from coordinate 501,942 downwards.
TGTTTGGAACGATCAGGTGGCGGCATTCGCCGCACACTATCAAGTGCTGCGCTACGATCTGCGGGGCAGCGGGCGGTCTGAGAACGCCACTGGTCCGTTTAGCTATGTCACCGATCTCGCGACCCTGCTACGTGCCGTGCCCCTGGATCACCCAGATCGCCCCTCTCTGGTCGGCTTTATGGAGGGAGCAGGCGTTGCGGTCGAATACGCTCTGGAGTATCCTGATCGCGTCAGGGCGTTGGTCCTCGTCGAGCCAATGATACGGGGCTATGTGCCGGCTACTGTATCCGAGGAAGATCAGGCGCGCGTGGCCGAGGGGTTCTCGCTCATGTTTCGGGGGGCTACCCCCGGCGAGCGCATGCACAACTTCATTGAGGCAGGGATGAGGTCCGAGTATGCACCCACGGCGGACTGGCCTGAAGCGCGTGAGCGGCTGCGCACCATGGTAACTGAGCAGACTGAGCGTCTGTTGGCCGCGGCACGCGTATCTGGGTGGCAGGAGGGATACCTCCGCTGGCGTCAGCAGGCCTGGTTGGCACCCCCGGCCTTCCAGCGTCTGTCCGAGATCCGGGCACCTACCCTGATTATCCGGCATGGGCCGCTCGGTCCAGGTGCCCAGCAACATACCGCCGCGCTGGCTCAGGCTCTGGCGAACGTCACGGTCGCGGTGCTGCAGGCAGACTCGTCCAATATCACCATGGAGCAGCCAGAACGGTTCAATCAGCTCGTCTTGGACTTTCTGCAGATGACACAAGCAGTCCCCTAATGGACGAGGTGGTGGGGAGCAGAGGTGCCTGCCGCGGCCACCAGCGAAAACACGTGGTGGAGCGGATCACCTCCGGCTGCCGCTGCAGGGCGGCACACCGAGCGAGCTGCACCTCCTTCACGTCCTCAATGGTGGGGAAATGCCGATTGATGAGCACAGTATTGGTGAGCGGCCACAGATGTTCGGCTGGCTGCAGCTCGGGGAATAGGGCGGCAGGTGAGGAAACGCTGTAGCGACCTCCCTTAGTAGGGGTCGGAGCTTTTTTTAACCGTCAGGGCAATAGTCACGTACATGCGCTCGTTTGAGACCAGCGCTGTTCCAGGAGTTGCAAGGTGCGAGTTCGCTGATGGAGGAAGCGGAACCTCGTCTGAACTCGGTGCTCAAGCGAGCGCTGCTGACTGCGGGCGTAGACCCAACGGTCTGAGGCGAGGGCGCAGATGCGGTGCTCGACCGCGTGTGCAACATCCAGATGCTGCACTGAGTCCTCGTAGAAAGCCGTTCGCCGCCCATAGCGCAGCAGATAGGCATTCCAGTTCTTGCGTCCGCTGATGCGGCGATAGCGCGTTTTGATCGCCCGAATAAAGCGTTCAGATCATTGTTGGTCCGGGGTAAGCGGGCGTCTTTCGTCCAGCTCATGAGATAGGGCTGTAAGCGCTGAAGCACTCCCACGAAATGATGCAGGCATTTGGCATAGACGGGTGGAAAACGGGTGGCTTGTAGGAGGTGTTCGAGGGACTGTAACCAGCTCGCCACGGCATCCGCCCAGACGTAGACGCCAAAGTACCGGGCAAGGCGCGGGCCATGAACCTTGACCAGAGTTGGCGACCGTTGCAAGTCGCTATCGGCGCAGTCGAACCGCCAGGCGCCCTGTTTCCAAATGGCGGAGAGGGTCATGGGGGCTAGCATAGGCACGACGTCTGGTTCTAATGGTAAACTTGCCGCTGGCTTTGATCGCCACGTTGCCCACATGGGTGCCGCGGGGCTTCCCTGTGGGCACTACGGCTTTCACCCTGTCGCCGGTTTTGAAGCCATAGGCTCGACTCGCTCCTTTGGCCTTGGTGCGGGGAAAGCCCCGGTCATTCATCAAACACATCTGGCGCCGCCGCCACCGCTGAGCGCTGATCGCGAGCGGCACCACATCTCGCCAGCCCTGGATCCGCTCGGGTGTACTCGAGCCGACGCACACGGCATCCAGCCAGTGGGTCTTCTGAACTCCTCGCTGCGTGCGGTTCCATTTGGTCAAGCCTCCACTCGCCGTCTCCACTGGTAGCCCGAGTGTCAGCAGCCGCTGGTGCAGCGCTCGACGGGTGCTGTTGACGGCGGCTGCATCTCGCAGGGGCTGCTTCGCCTGCGTCTGCACCTCCGGATGGCCAAACTCCTCGGCGCTCTGGTTTCCTTTGGCACTATTGCAGGCATGACACGAGAGCGCCAGATTAGCTGGACGATCGCTCCCACCTCGACTTCGGGGAACGATATGGTCAATCTCCCAGCGATTCGTGGAGGTAGCTTCCGTATGGCAGTACGCACAGCGATAGCTCCACTTGAGGAGCGGATATTCCCGGACCTCGGTGCCAGCCAGGGTCCCTTGCTGATACGCCACACCAGCAATATCCGGGTTTTGCAGCAGCTGCGTATCGAAGCGTACCGCTTCGAGCGAGAGCGCACCCACAGGGCACCACTGCCTCAGGCGCTGTACCCAGGTCATGATATGCTGCACCCGACTCTCTAGCGACGGGGGCAGCCGCTCTGCAGGTCAGGTCCGGTTGGCAAAGCGGGCGGGACGATAGCGGGTGTGCTGCTGCCGCCGGGCTCGACGGATTGCACGGCGCTTCGTAAGCGCCTGGTGAATTTCCTCGCCTCGGTGGGAGAGTTCCCTAGCCCACACCACCTCGCCTCCCGCCTGATGCGACCCAGCCTCCGTTCGCGCTGGAGGCAGAGCAGTCGGGATCGATTCCTTCATCGTCTCGCGTACCAGAGCCAGACCAGTGGTTCGGCTTCCGGGATCGATCTTGAGGCTCAGCGGCACGACCACTGCTTCGGGCTTGGCAGTAGCCAGTATGATGGTGAAGGGATATCGTCGCAGGACTGCCGCGCGGTGCTGACTGAGCAGCTGGCATGCTCGCGCGGGTCGGCAGGGCATCAACGGACGCCGGGTGGTATCCACCACAAAGACGTGTTGCATACACCAACTCCTGTTGTTCTTCCCCACAAGGAGGACGCCGTACACGGCGACGCTGGGTGTCTTGCGACGTCCAGGTAAGGTGATCCTTGTCCGAGTTGACGAGCGGTACTGTGTCCGAAGCACTGCGGCACCCAACGTTGTTTAACCTCAGACTTGCAGAGCCGGGGACTGGTCAGATGGCCTGCCGAAGCACGCCCGCTCCCTCTGAGGGAGCCAGGTATCTGACACCGTCTTGTAGGCAGTCAACGCCGACGCAAGCTATGGAGCAAGTTCGCTTCCACCAGCAGGGCACGCAGGCGCAGGCGCGCCTCATCGCCCAGTGGCGCCAATGGCCGGCGAGGGTCTCCGCCATAGTGCGCGACGAAATGGAGAGCAGCCTTGAGTCCCGGCACCCCATAGTCGGATGTCACCGCGGAATTGACAGGAACAAGGCGCGCTTGCAGAGTTCTGGCTTCATCGAGGCGCCCTTCGGTCCACAGCTGCATCAGTTGCAAACACTCCCTTGGAGCAATATTGGCGAGAGCCGCTATCGCTCCACTTGCGCCAACCACAAGAGCTGGGAGTAAGAAGCCGAGACTCCCTGCTAGAACGCTGAAACCTTCACGGGCGCCCGCGACTATCTCGGCCAGCTTGGCCAAATTACCACTGCTGTCTTTCACGCCGACGATATTAGGATGTATCGAAAGCGTGATGACCGTCTCCGCATCTAGATCGATACCGGCAGTGTTCGCGGGCATATTGTACAGCATGATCGGAATCGGACTCGCGTCCGCTACAGCCAAGTAGTGGGCGCGAAGCGCTGCGCTGGTCATCTGGCTGCGAAAATGCCCGGGCGGAATCACCAGTGCTATATCGGCGCCCGCATCCGCCACCAACCTGCAGAGGTTGGTAGTCTCGCGTGTTGAAAGAGCTCCGGCGCCCGCCAGTATCTGAGCCGCAGGTCCCGCCGTCTCCCGGATAGTTGCGACCACGCGGCTCCGCTCACTGCTATCCAGGTGTACAGCCTCGCCGTTAGAACCGAGTGCCACGAAATTGTCGATGCCGAGATCTCGCAGTCGGCTCACATGCTCAACCAGTGTCGCCAGATCCAGGTCTTCGTCGGCATCGAAGAATGTGGGCACAGGCGGATAGATACCGGAGATATTCATAGATTACTCGGCGGACGTGAAACGACGGCCGGATCCGAGCCGACAATCACCAAAAAGCGGATCGCTTGGCGAATCAGGTGATAAAAATTAGGAATATGATACTTCTCATTTGGCGCATGTAGGTTGTCATCAGGCAATCCAGTACCCATGAAGATAATCGGCACCCGCAGCTCGCTCTCAAAAAGTGCCCCTACAGGAATTGATCCTCCTGATCGTTCATAGACCGGCGGCCTTCCCCACTCCTGTTCCAGGGCCTGAGATGCGGCCCGCATAAACACATTGTCCATGGGCACCAACACCGCGTCTCCGCCGTGGAGCAGGCTCACTGTGATTCGCACACCGACTGGACAAAGCTCCGCCACCCGCTTTTGCAGGAGCGGCATCACGTCGGCGGGGTGCAGACCGGGAGGCAGACGCAAGCTCACTTTTGCGGTCGCTTCGGCGGGAATGACCGTCTTGCCGCCTTCGGCTGTAAAACCGCCGCGAATGCCGTGAACTTCTAGAGTGGGGCGGGCAGTAGCGCGCTCGACGGGATCAATATCAGTCTCTCCAGGCAGGACGTCGATACCCATCTCCTGCATCATGGCAGCGGGCACATCCACTGGATTGCGCTTCCAGAGCTCTCGCTCCTCGTCAGTGACTGGATTCATACGGGTATAGAGCTCAGGAATAGTGATTTTGCCGTCTGAGCCTTTGAGTCCAGCTAATACTAAAGCAAGAGCGTGAATCGGATTGGGAGCGACGCCGCCGAACTCACCGGAATGAAGATCGTGGCGCGCACCCTGGGCGTGGATCTCGGTATAGATAATTCCTCGCAACCCGTAGACCAGAGAGGGGACTCCAGGTGCGGGCATGCCAGTGTCGGCCACCAGAACCACGTCACAGCCGAGCTGCTGGTGATGCTCGCGCACATAGTCCTCGATAGACTGGCCTCCAGCCTCTTCTTCACCTTCAACCAGCACCCGCACATTGACTGGCAATGTGCCGTCGCTGGAAGCCATGAGCGATTCGATCGCTTTCAGCAGTGCGTACAGCTGACCTTTGTCGTCTACCGCGCCCCGGGCGTAGAGGTTGTCGTTGCGGACCACCGGCTCGAACGGATCACTCTGCCAGAGCTCAATCGGATCTACCGGCTGGACATCATAGTGCCCATAGATGAGCACAGTCGGCTTCTCCGCTGCCTCCAGCCAGTCACCGTACACTAACGGATGTCCGGAGGTCGCGATGACCTCGACATGTTTTAGCCCGATCCGCCCCAGTTCATCAGCAACAAATCGGGCTGCACGTTTGACGTCCTCTTGATGCTCGGGAAGCGTGCTGATGCTCGGTATTCTCAGGAGATCTTTCAGTCCTTCCAGGAAGGCCGCGCGGTGTTCCTCAACATACGTGAGGGCTGGATTGGGGCTGGAGACAGGACTAGACATAGGTGAATCCTCTTCTGGCGGCTGCGTCATCTGTACGTTTTAACATAGTCGAGTTGGAGGCTGGCTACCACTACCTTATTATACATTAGCGCTCTCATCCAGGGCCCTGTTCACGGGATGGAGAGTGCCATCGTACCAGCGTGAAACAGGCGCTATCCAGAGCGTCTGGAAGCGCCTGTTTCACGTGAAACCCCGAGCGTATCTATCCGTCTCGATAGATACGCTCGGCGGCTGTCGCCCGTCCGCTATCCGCATCTACTTCCAGCAGTACCGCGTCAAGCCCTGCCGAGCCTGACAGCTGCGGGGTGGGTGCCTCTCGGCTCGCCATTCATCATGAAAGCGAGGAATCCGTCTCGATCGAATCCTATGATCCCGTCTCGCCCCCCCGTCATGCCGACATCGGAAACATACGCGGTCCCACCGGGCAGCAGGTGAAGATCAGCGGTGGGGACATGAGTATGCGTTCCCAGAACTCCCGCGACCCTCCCGTCGAGGTGCCAGCCCATGCCCTGTTTCTCGCTGGTAGCCTCAGCCTGCAAGTCAACAATGATGATCTCGGCTCCAGCCGCTCGCAGGTCCCGCACACCCTGATCGGCTGCCGAGAATGGCGAGGTCACTTGCGGGCGCATAAAAAGCCGGCCCAGGAGGTTGAGGATACCTACGCGGGCGCCTTTGACTATGAGGAGGCCAAAACCACGGCCGGCAAGTGGCTGTTCAAAGTTCAAGGGACGAATGATCCGTGAATCCTGGTCGAGGAAGTGATCCAATGCTTGGTTGGTCAAAGGCATGGTCCCCCAGGGTGATAAAATCTACCGCTTCGAGCAAGGTGCGGGCAATTTCCTCGGTCACGCCAAAGCCGCTGTCGGCGGCGTTCTCCCCATTAGCTATGACCGCGTCGAGGTTAAGGTCATGACGCAGAGCGGGCACGCACCGTGCCACCACTGCGCGGCCCGTCGGGCCTATCACATCTCCAATAAAGAGGAGCCGAAGTGGCCTGGTCATCTAGAATCTCCTTGCGTGCCCTGTTGAGCACTCTTCCGCTGTCGCCAAATGGTTACTGCCGAGAGCAGAGATCTCTTCAAGAGTTGGGGTCTTCGATGGATTCGTCTCCCGTGCCCGATGTAGACCAATCCAAAGTAAGCGCCACGTCTTCATCATTGGTCTGTGATGAAGATGTGGCGGGCTGGAGAGTCTTCATTGGTGAGGATACTACTGGGTGATGGGATTGTACCGCCCGCGTCTTGAGCGTCACTGGCAAATTGTCTTTTACCGGTACGGCAGGCAGAGAGGCGGTAGGGGATTCGGTAATCTCTTGTAGATCATCTGCTGCACTAGTCTCACCGGGTCGCGATGGAGCGGGCAGAGATGGACGAGAAACAATGGGATGCGGTCTAGTCGGCTCATTGGACGCCTGATCCTCTCGATCACGCCGTGCAATGGCTTTCAGAAAAGAGGAGTCCGCCGAGACACGAAAGCTGGGGGAAGGTTGATTGGGAAACAAGGTGCCATCAGCCATCTCCGAGTACCAGGTCTCAGGTTTCCAGGCATTTGGGGGCGTGGGGCGGGGCGAATCCGTGCCATCGGACTCGTGGTCCGCCGACCATCTGGTTGGAGAATGTCCGGTATCTCTGCCCACGATCGCCAGCATTGACCACAATCAGTATGCCGGCAACGGTTCCAAGGACCACCAGTATAATGAGGGCAGCAAATACAATCCCACTGAGGTCCATGCGTCACCTCCACTCCCCAACGCACTCCAGTCACCAGACGAAGGTGTGTCACCAGAGATGCGTGGCGGCCAGAGTGCAAAAGCGTCTGCCTAGCAACGAACGTCCACTCGCCAGCCAGTCTAGCACACGGGCACAGATGGGTCAAAGTGGCGGTGTCCGAGCTGAGGTAGCGCAAGCATACTTGTCTCATGTAATGAGCGCATCGCCGGCTAACAACTGGTGCTGCGAGGATGATCCGGCAGTCACAAGGGATGCAAGGCGCCAATGCACGTACATACGGCTATAATGGGGATGGGCACGTAACCGATCCGTTGGCGAGGAGTGAGCGAATGAGCAGGACCAGTAAAGTGAGCAAGAATATGCGTACGGTCACCGAACTTTTTGAGACCATGGCGTATGGTCCAGCGCCGGAATCCGCAGAGCCGGCCCGCAAGTGGTTGGCGGCGCATAGTCCACATCTTGATCTGTTTATTGGCAATCGGTGGCATACACCATCCACTGGTGAGTATTTCCCGAGCATTAACCCGGCAACGCGTGAGACATTGATAGAGATTGCGCAGGGCACTCCACAGGACATTGAGCTAGCGGTAAAGGCGGCACGTGCCGCCTTTCCGGAGTGGAGCGCAACCCCAGGACACGTCCGCGCACGCTATCTGTATGCCATTGCCCGGCACATTCAAAAACACTCACGTTTGCTAGCTGTGCTCGAAACTATGGACAATGGTAAGCCTATCCGCGAGACGCGCGACATCGACATACCTCTGGTGGCGCGCCACTTTTACCACCATGCCGGGTGGGCGCAGCTGGCTTCGAGTGAGTGGCCGGAACTACGCCCGGTAGGAGTTGTAGGTCAGATCATACCATGGAACTTCCCCCTGCTCATGTTGGCCTGGAAGATCGCACCCGCTCTTGCCACAGGGAACACCGTCGTCCTCAAACCGGCGGAGTTTACTTCTATTACCGCGGTGGCATTTGCCGAGCTACTTCAAGAGATCGGACTACCTCCTGGAGTGGTTAATATCGTAACTGGCGACGGGCGCACCGGCGAAGCTCTCGTCAGATCAGCCGATGTTAACAAGATCGCCTTTACCGGCTCAACCGAAGTTGGCCGTCTTATTCGCCGAACGACAGCGGGAAGCGGCAAGCATCTGTCACTCGAATTGGGAGGAAAGTCGCCGTTCATAGTTTTCGACGATGCCGACCTGGACTCAGTGGTCGAGGGCGTGGTTGACGCCATATGGTTCAACCAGGGGCAGGTATGTTGCGCAGGATCTCGCCTGCTGGTCCAGGAAGGAATCGCGGGATTGCTCATGGACAAGCTCCGGCGCCGTATGGAGAATCTGCGCATCGGCGATCCCCTGGACAAGGCTGTCGACATCGGCGCCATTATCGCTCCGGTCCAGCTTGAGCGAATCCAGACGCTAGTCCAGCAGGGACTTGACGAGGGCGCACAGATGTGGCAGCCGAGCTGGGTCTGCCCAGAGGACGGCTACTTCTACCCGCCTACCCTTTTTACCGACGTTTCGCCTGCCTCCACCATTGCTCAGGTAGAAATCTTCGGACCGGTGCTAGTGGCCATGACCTTTCGTACACCCTCTGAAGCAGTCGCATTGGCTAACAATACGGCATATGGACTCGCGGCCAGCATCTGGAGCGAGAGCATTAATCTGGCACTAGACGTGGCTCGCGGAATCAAGGCAGGGACTATCTGGATCAATGGCACAAACATGTTCGACGCTGCCGCGGGCTTTGGCGGATATCGCGAGAGCGGGTACGGGCGCGAAGGCGGCCGCGAGGGTCTCTTTGAGTATCTGCAACCGGCCTGGGAAGTCGACCGGAGTGCTGTGAGCAGGGAGACTGAGTCGGCCAATGGCCATGCCAACCATCGCGTAGTTGGCCTTGCTCCGGCGCCGGAAGCGCATCAGGACGCTTCGGCTCGAAATATTGAATCGGGCCTGAGCGATGGCAAACCGGACGATAGACGTGTGCCTCCAATTGACCGGACACCCAAGCTTTTTATTGGGGGCAAGCAAGTGCGCCCTGACTCGGGTTACAGCCGCGCGATTAGGAGCTTCAGCGGCACACTTATAGGTGAGGTAGGCGAAGGCAACCGCAAGGATGTGCGAAATGCCGTCGAAGCGGCGGGAGTGGCAGCGGCTGGCTGGGCAGGGAGTACCGGGCACAGTCGGGCACAGATTTTGTACTATATTGCGGAGAACCTAGCGGCGCGAACCCAAGAATTCGCTCAGCGACTACTGCAGCTCGGTGCCTGCGACCAGGCAGAAGCAGATACCGAAGTGGAGCCGATCTATTGAACGGCTCTTTACGTACGCCGCCTGGGCCGACAAGTATGATGGAGCTATTCACGGCACTCCGATGCGTGGAATGACGCTGGCAGTGCCCGAGCCGCTGGGAGTACTGGGAGTGGTCTGCCCCGACCAGTGCCCCCTGCTCAGCTTCATCTCGCTTCTAACTCCTGCAATCGCCATGGGCAATTGTGTCATCGTGGTACCTTCTGAGAGCTATCCTCTCTGCGCGACCGACTTCTATTCAGTTCTGGAGACCTCTGATCTCCCGGGAGGCGTAGTCAATATCGTAACTGGAGCACGCGATTCGCTGGCCAAGATACTGGCCGAGCACGACGACGTCGACGGTGTCTGGTATGTAGGTCATGCTGCGGGCATAGCGAGCATTGAGCAGGACTCTGCCGGGAATATGAAACGAACATGGTGCCGTGACCAGCACTCTACCATGTGGATAGATACCGCCGGGAGCGAGGTTCGGGAATACCTGCGGCAGGCTACCCAGGTCAAGAACATCTGGGTACCGGTCGGCGAATAAGCCACGGCCGGGTTTACGAGAGCCCAAAAGGATGCTATTCTCAGTAGCGTAAGAGACAGCCGATGTAGATGTTTTGACGAACGCCGAAAGTATGACCTAGAAACAGTGATCTCGCAGGAGAAATGACCATGCCACGAGATGCCCTTGGTATTCCGTCTGCCCGCGACGCGGCGTTTCGAGCGGAGGACAGCCATGAACCGGGTACGCTGGATGCCGGACTCTCTTTAGAGAACATGCTGCTGGAGGAATTCAATTATGCCAGCGTTACTGCGTACCAGGCGATGGAAGATCGGGCACGCATGTTCAACCTCTACCTGCTGCTGGTGGGAATACTGGCCTCCGGACTGGGAGCAGTGTTTCAGCTAGGAAGTAGCGTGCGTCAGTACCTGTTGCCGGTAGCGGTTTTGCTGCTGCTGCTCACCGGCGCTCTCGGCTACGTGTTCTTCTTGAAATTGATTCGACTTCGCCAGGCGCACCGCGAAAGTCTGATCGCGATGGGCAAGATCAAGACCTTCTATATCGACCGGTTCAAAGCTCAGCTTCCCAAGATAGAGAATGCTTTTCACTGGAGGCTGGAAACCATCCCAGCCGGCGAGAAATTTGGCAACGTCACCTTCCTGGTCTGCTACACCACTGCGGTAATTGGTTGTCTCAGCTTCGCACTCGCTGCGTTCTTATTGTACCCAGTGACGCTGGGTCAGGTACTCAACCCGCTCCTGCCCCAGCTCGCCGGAGTACTCGACTATGTCGCCGCGGTGATTGTTTGGGGACTGTTGCTTCTCGTGCACGTCCGCATCTATCGCCGAGCCTTTGACAAGAGCCGCAACAAAGCCCAACTGGCCGTCGAAGTCAAAGAAACCGCCGAAGCTACACAACTAAGTTGATGAGACGCCCAGGCACGTAGACGACCTTGCTCGGCGGACGTCCGTCGGTGGCCGCCAATACCTTGGAACTGCTGAGCGCCAACCGGCGAAGCTCACTCTCGTTGATGTTCGCGGCAACTTCCAGCTTGTCTCGCACCTTGCCGTTGACCTGGACGACGACGGTCAGAACATCGTCGGCAATGAGCAGCGGGTCATACGTTGGCCACATCTGCGTATGAATGCTGGTTTCATGACCAATAGCCGACCATAGCTCCTCGGTAATGTGCGGGGCCATCGGTGCGAGCAGTACCAGCAATGTATCGATCGCCGCCGCAAACCGAGAATCACGCACTACCAGGGGCGTTTCCTCACGCACCTTGTTGAGCTCATTGACATATTCCATTAGACTGGCGAGCGCTGTATTGAAGCGCAAATTGGCATAGTCATCACTCACACGGGCAATCATCTTGTGTTGCAGCCGCCGGACGCGCAAGCCAGCCTCTACCATGTCGGAGGGATCGGGAGCGCGGATAAAATCCAGGACATCAGTGGTTAACGTCCAGACTCGATTCATAAAGCGCCAAACACCCTCAATGCCCTGGTGATTCCACGGTCCGCCCTGATCGAACGGCCCCATGAACATGAGGTAGCATCGAACCGTATCCGCCCCGTAGCGGCTGATGACATCATCGGGTGCGATCACATTGCCGCGTGACTTGGACATCTTTACGCCATCTGGCCCCAGCACGATACCCTGGTGATACAACCGTGTGAATGGCTCATTGATCTGCAGCAACCCCATATCTCGGAGCGCCTTGACAAAGAAGCGCGCATAGAGCAAGTGCATCGTGGCATGTTCGGCGCCTCCGATATACATATCAACCGGCAGCCAGGTGCGGACTTTCTCCAGATCCCAGGCGGCGTCGGCATTGTGCGGATCGGCATACCGCAGAAAGTACCAGGATGAACAGACAAAGGTATCCATGGTGTCCGTTTCGCGTGTAGCCGGCTCGCCGCAGATTGGACACGTGGTATGCAGAAATTCGGGCACATAGCGCAGCGGCGATTCACCTGTGGGTTTGAACTGAACCACATCTGGAAGCAGCACGGGCAGCTGATCCTCGGGCACCGGAACCGTTCCATGGGTAGGACAATAGATAATCGGGATGGGCGCTCCCCAGTAGCGCTGGCGACTGATGAGCCAATCTCGTAGCCGATAATTGACGGCTCTCTTGCCGACGCCGTGTTGCTCGCACCAGGTGATGACTCTGTCGATGCCCTCTTCGCTGGGAGTGCCGTCGAACTCTCCGCTATTGACCATGACGCCTTTTGCCACTCTGGCCGCGGCCCACGTGGCGGTATCCGAGATGTCTTCGTCGGGAGGCCGAATCACCTCAACAATCGGGAGATCAAAAGCACGAGCGAACTCGAAATCTCGCTGATCGTGCGCCGGTACCCCCATGACCGCGCCGCTTCCGTAGCCCATGAGCACATAATCGGCTACCCAGACCGGAACTTGCCGGCCACTCACGGGATTGGTGACGGTGGTGCCGAGTGGCACTCCGGTCTTTTTGCGATCTTTCTCGGTGCTCAGTCTCTCGATTTCGGTCTCATGGCGCACGTCTTCAAGATACGCCGCCACCGCCTTACGCTGGTCCGGCGCCGTCAGCCGCTCAACTAGTGGATGCTCGGGAGCAAGCAGAAAAAAAGTAACGCCGTAAATCGTATCCGGTCGGGTGGTAAAGACTGGTATCTCCACAGTCTCGGTGGACTTGAGCTCGCGGCCCTGCCTGCCAATCCGGTGCACCTGTGCGGTGAAGCGAATTTCAGCGCCTTGGCTCCTCCCGATCCAGTTGGTCTGCATGAGTTTGGTCTTCTCCGGCCAATCCAGGCCATCGAAGCGCAACAGCTCATCGGCGTAGCTGGTGATTCTGAACAGCCACTGATCTATCTCCCGTCGCTCCACCAGCGTGCCGCAACGCTCGCAGGCGCCGGCAATGACCTGCTCATTGGCCAGCGTGGTGTTACAAGTAGGGCACCAGTTGGCCGGAGCCTTGGTTCGATAGACCAGATTATGCTTGTAAAACTGGAGGAAGATCCATTCGGTCCACCGGTAGTAATCGGGCAAGCACGTGACCACTTCACGATTCCAGTCCCACCCACTGCCCATCTTGGCAAGCTGCTTACGCATATTGGCGATGTTGTCTAACGTCCAGCTGCGAGGTTGAATATTGCGTTTGATGGCGGCGTTCTCAGCCGGCAATCCAAACGCGTCGAACCCGATGGGCTGCATGACGTTGTACCCACGCATGCGAGTGAAGCGGCCATAGATATCCGCTCCGGTATAGTTGTACCAGTGGCCGATGTGCAGATCACCAGACGGGTACGGAAGCATGACGAGATTGTAGAATTTCGGGCGGGGGTCGTCGTCCCGTGCAGCATAAAGCCCAGCGGCCGCCCAGCGCTCCTGCCACTTCGCTTCTATGTCCGCCGGTATGTAGCGCGTACGGGTCATCACGGAAAGGTTCCTCCAACTGTAAACAGGGCTAATGATCATGTGCTCGCAGATATAATGCTTTGCATGATACCGCATGAACCAGGCAGCCTGCATCCATCCATCCATGCCTGTGCTGCCATACTCTGGAGAACTCCGCGTCCTTACTAACGACAGACGCCGTCCAAACACAGCAGTGTGCTTGGACGGCGTCTGTCGTTCTCGGTGGACCTGAGGGGACTCGAACCCCTGACCTTCTGCATGCCATGCAGACGCGCTCCCAGCTGCGCCACAGGCCCTCAAGCTTTGCCCGGAAGTTACCACGGCCTAGACACTATAACACATATCGCATGTGCAAACAAGGGTACCGGCTATACTTTACATAATGATAATGGTTTCGGCTAACTCGAAGAAGGTCAGGCCCGCTGAGACTTAACCACTTTATCCACACTGTATGTGGATAAACGACTCCCAGTGCCCGAGCAGTGGGCAGAAGAAGGGCTTCCAGATAATCTGATTTTCATAATCAGCGCGCACAGGATCCGCTTCGCTGAGTGGATAAATGCCGCAAAACTGTGGATAAACCCTCGCCGTTGTGGAAAGAACCTCTGCTTTATTCTCGACTTATCAAGTCCTTAACCGGAGGATAACCAAGCGATAACAAAGGAGAAGGGCTCGTTCTCGTGGGTATGTGTGTGGAAAACCATCTTCTATCGTGGATAAGCTGGACACTTTGATGCAGTGCCGGTGGCGCGGAAGTCGCGCACGCAAAATTACGCTACCGGCATTGATCTCCCTGCAGTTCGCGCGACGAGACCGATGCCGAATTGCTCGCCCACGAAAGACGGTACCTAGGTTTGACAGCGAGTTGGGCGCATGTTATGATAGCAATGTAAGTACCGCAGGGCAAGCGGGATGTTGGACCTGTGCGGAAACGGTAAGACCACAAACATACGTGATACTGCACGTGGAGGGTCTTCATTCACTACCAACAGGAATCCCAAGAGGAGCGTGTCCTGGTGGGCGCTGCCGCGAGAATGGCATGAGCATGGCGCGTTATCATACGCCGGATATGGTACACTCACCTACATGTCTGCCAATATACCTGGTGCCACGGGGCAAGCGGCGTTTGCCGATGGAGAGACGGGTGCACAAGTTATTGCGTATTCCCGGATATAACAGGAAGCTCCATACGGCCACAGCCATGACTGAATAACATCCCACCGTCCATAGAGTGATGGGGATGAATGGTCCATGAGGAGACCGTCGTCTTTACTCCGACGCTTCTCTCACAAATGGTGATCGAAACTGTTTGGTCTGAGAAAATGTATGTCGCGACCTGCCGCCGTCGCCTGTTGTAGTCAATGTTATCCGAATCAATCAGCCAGTGCGTGGTTTGAATCCGCCCGCTTCAGATGGCTCGGACCCTAATTTCAAATCGACCGAGTCGCTGCGTGCCGGTACGCCCCTCTGCAGCGTTCTGGTAGGGGTATGCATCTGGTTGTTCGTGCACGTAAATCGCCGAATGTGGGGCTCGCATGCTCCATTCCTTGGTTTGTTTTCTTGCCCACTCGTAACTTTAGGAGGCCTGTGTGCCAAAAGATCAGGAACCTGCTGTCACTCGTCGTCGTTCGCGACGTCAGGAAGCCGCTGTAGGCGATCAGCCGGCTGTCCCGGAGGCAGCAGCGCCAGAAGTGCAGCCACTTAGCAATATCGCGGTTTCGGAAGCTAGTTCCCCACCTATACAACGTCAGCGTCGAAACACCCGCGGTGCCACTGTGGCACCGGTCTCCGACGCTACCCCTTCTGTTGCTGCGGCCGTACCATCCAAGCCGTCTAGGGCCATTCGAGCCAATGCAGCAACATCCCAGGCAAACGAAGGAGCCGCCACTACCAATATGGACACTCTACCACCCACCGAAACATCAGGCACCCCGGTATCAGAAAACGGCGACAGCCCATCTGTCTCATCCATGCGCTCTCGCCGTCCTACCGGCAGCTCCGCCTCAAACAGGCGTAAGAAGTCAACGACTGTCCTGCCTATCATCGATGCTCCAGATAGCTCCCTACAAACGTCTATGGCGTCAGGGGAGGTTGAAGCAATGAGCTTTGCTCATGCATCCACAGAGCCTTCTGCCGCGGATCGTAAACACGTGCGCCGCGAGTCCCATAGATCTGAAAGCGTCGAGACTCCAGAGATTTCCCCGATAATGGGCGAAACGAGAGAGAATATCGGCGAAGCGGCTAGTGGTGCGGCGAAGAAATCCGCTCGCCCCGCCAGGGCAAGATCGAAGTCTACGTCAGCTACTACTTCAAACAGGTCGGGCCTTACCGAGACTGCTGGTGACCCACATCGGTCCATCGCTCGCCCGGACGGCTCGGCGATCGCGCCAGAGAGCACCGAGGAAAGTTCGGCGATGAGTCCAGCGGTGCCTTCATTCGGCTTCCCGTATGAGCCCGCGGCTCGCCCCTCGTATCGGTTTGCGCGCCCACGACAGGAGACCAACGCCTCTGCCGCTGGATCACCGACCGAGGGAATTGAGACTCCTTCACAGCGGAAAGAACAGGGATCCCCGGTCGCAGAGCATCGCGATCGCCCACTTCGCCGCACGCCGTGGGTTCTCCAGAATGGGCAGGAGGCAGAAGCTTCCTCCCGTGATGCGCGCCCAGCTAGCCGCGAGCGAGTACAGCCGCATGTACCGGGTGGAACGGATGCTTACCGTTCCCGCCAGTCGGGCCCGCGAACCGGTGGAGCCGGGCCGACTCGTATTTCAGACGGTACTTCCGGCCATACCACTGGCCAGCATGGGCCGCACGCGGCCCCGACTGCGCCACAATCCGGCCGAGGCGCATCCCCTTACAGCCCGGGAGGTCGTGGTGGGCATACGCCGACACAGCAGCCTCCGGCTACTCCCCACGATATGCCGTACGTACCAGCTAATAACCAGGGTACTGGACCGACTGGGGGGTATGACTCCTACGATCCATACGCGTTCGATCCTCGGGAATCGCGCCCTGTACACGACCGGCCCGCACAGTCGGGGCGTTCAGTGCGTGGGCGCACCTATACCAACCAGCCGGGTGGTTACGAGCAGCGCGAGCAACGCACTCCCCGGCAACCAGTTCGTCCACCGAGTCCTGCCGACTACTACCGGCGAGAGCAGGGGTTGAGCAGCCAGCGTGATGCTCGCGGGCAAACGTCGGGTCGCGGAGCAGCTGGTTCCCATGGGATTCACGATCGACGAAATGGTGGCAGCGCATCGCGGGGACCAGTCAGCACCGGCGGCCGAGCGCCGCGCGAGACCGGATACTCCAGCTCCCTGTATACGCCGGTCGCTCCAACACTCGCTCAGACACCCCGTGAACACGGCGATCGCTCTGATCGATCTATGAGTATCGCCTCTCATCTGGGTGATGCTGTACCCGGTACCCGTTCATCCGGACCCACGGTCGTCTCCCACACCCTCGAAGTCGGCGGTATTCTCTGGCAGACCGGAGGCTCCTTTGGATCGGCGGAGTTGCTGGATGGACGTACGTTGCAGCCGGTCGCGCGAGTGAGTGCCGAGGACATACGCCGCATGGGGTTACGCCAGGGAGACTTGGTGACGGCCCGCGCTGAGGAGCGCGGTGGGCGCCGCGTGGTTGTGGCAGTTGACACTGTCAACGAGATGCGACCGGAGGAGGCGTTCGAACGCCCCATGTTTGACAAGCTGACCGCGTCGTTCCCCGATCGACGGATTCGGCTGGAGCATGGCCCACAGCCAACATCAGTGCGTATTATCGATCTTTTCGCGCCGCTTGGTTTTGGATCGAGAGCTCTGGTGGTAGCTCCCCCCAAGACGGGTAAGACCACCTTGATGCGTGAGGCGGCCGAAGCCGTGCTTGCTAGCTATCCCAGCGCGGTAGTTATGGCGGTCCTCGTCGGCGAACGGCCCGAGGAGGTCACGGATCTTCGCGCTCGACTGGAGCCACGTGGCGGCCTGGTGTATGCAGCAAGCTTTGACGAAGATACGGCGCGGCATGCATGGCTGGTGCAGGTGGCGGTCGAGAGAGCCAAACGATTGGCCGAATCCGGACGGGACGCTTTTATGGTTCTTGACTCGCTGACTCGGTTGGCACGAGCTGAGAATCTTTCCAGCCGCGGCCAGGGACGTACCCTCTCCGGTGGCATAGATGCACAAGCCTTGGATACCGGCCGTCGGGCTTTTGGCGCCGCTCGTAATCTGGATGAGGGTGGAAGCCTGACTATCCTCGCTACCTGCCTCGTAGACACCGGTAGCCGTCAGGATGATGTGGTGTACGAGGAGTTCAAAGGCACCGGCAACATGGAGCTGCACCTTTCACGTGAATTGGCACAGCGCCGTCTCTTCCCTGCGGTGGACGCAGTCAAGTCCAGCACACGCCGCGAAGAAATGTTGCTTACACCTGAAGAGCTACGGGCGTCCACAGCATTACGCCGCCGTCTCGCCGATTTGCCTCCAGCGCAGGCTACACAGCAGCTCCTTAGCGTCATGGAGCGCACGTCTTCCAATGCCGCCTTATTGCAGGCGATCGAACAGAGCGGATGGACCAGCAGTACCCGCTAGGGCGCCGCTCGGGCATCCCGGGCGACGTATCGCTGTCGAATCATCGACTTCTCAATCGACGTCTTTCTAGCTCCAGTATCTTGCGTCTGGAGCACCGGCGGACTGCCTGCCGGTTTCGGATGTCGTAACCAAAATGAGGAGGCTCGAGATGCGCTATGTATTGTTGATCTACGGTAATGAAGCGGCCGACAGCCAGGCAGCTCCGCAGGAGCAGGAGGCGGTCATGGCCGCCTACTATGCCTTCGGAGAAGAACACCAAAACCGGATTCAAGGTGGCGATGCGCTGCTACCAACTACTTCCGCTACCACCGTACGCGTTCGTGACGGCAAGGCCTTAGTAACCGACGGCCCTTTTGCCGAAACCAAGGAGCAACTCGGCGGGTATTATGTGGTTGACTGCAAGGATCTGGATGAGGCCATTCAGATAGCCAGCCATATTCCAGGGGCTGTTACAGGCTCGATCGAGGTGCGTCCAATCATGGAACTGGGGTAGCTGGTAAGCGTCGCGCTGTGGCTGTCTCTCGTAGATCTCATGTAGTAGCCAATGGAGAAATTGATCAGGGGCTAGCTATGGGGATAGCAATCAGTGTATCCGCCATCGTAGAGCAAACATTCAAAGAGCAGTCCGGAAGGATTCGGGCTACACTCATTGCTGCCATGAGAGACTTCTCACTGGCCGAGGACGCGCTGCAGGATGCTGCCGTCGCTGCGCTACAACAGTGGCCGATCGAGGGAATACCGGCTAATCCATCTGCATGGCTCCTTACCGTTGCGAGGCGCAAAGCGATCGATCGTTTGCGTCGAGACGCCGTCTTGGCCCGAAAACGCGAGGCGCTGGTCACCGCGGCCAAGCTCGAGTTGGAGCAGGCTGAGCTGGAGGCTTGGTCTCCCAGTGATGATAAGGATCTGCAGAGCGGCGACGCTATCCCGGATGATCGACTAAAGTTATTGTTTACCTGTTGCCACCCCGCCCTTCCTTTGGATGCACGAGTCGCTCTGACACTGCGCACCTTGGGCGGCCTAACTACTGATGAGATTGCTGGAGCATTCCTGGTGCCTGTGCCCACTATGGCACAACGGTTGGTGCGAGCTCAACGCAAAATAAAGGATGCCAATATTCCCTATCGAGTGCCTCCGGTCAATTTACTTACCGAGCGCCTCCAAGGGTTGCTTGCTGTGCTCTACCTGATCTTCAATGAGGGCTATACCGCGAGCAGCGGCGATTCGTTGATTCGCCAGGATCTGTGCGCTGAGGCAATCCGGCTGGCTCGATTGGTAGTGATGCTTCTCGGGCGCGAACTAGAACTGGAAGCAGAGCCGGAAGCCATAGGCTTGCTTTCACTCATGCTTCTGACGCAGGCGCGCAGGCATGCGCGGGTAGATGCGAAGGGCGATCTCATTTTGCTGGAAGACCAGGATAGATCGCTCTGGGATCACGATGCTATCCAGGAAGGGATCTCGCTGCTCGATCAGGCGCTGCAACTGCGACGTCCAGGTCCTTACCAGATTCAGGCGGCAATCAGCGCCCTGCACGCGCAGGCACACCATCCGCACGAAACTGATTGGCACCAGATCGCGTTGCTCTACTCTCGGCTGGCCCAGATGACCGCCTCACCAGTGGTAGAATTGAACCAGGCGGTGGCTATAGCGATGCTAAAAGGTCCGGAACATGGGCTCGCTCTCTTAGAGCAGGCGAGCCTGGCGGAGACCCTCGACCACTATTACCTCTATCATGGAACACGCGCCGATCTGCTCAGACGTGCCGGCAAGGATGAAAGCGCCATTATCGCCTACGAGCGAGCGCTCTCGCTCTGCCACAATCTGGTAGAACGTCGGTTCCTAGAGCGGCGGCGCAGTGAGCTGATGGGGATGCGCCGGCGCTAACCACATTCAATCGGATTCGTCGAGGTCGTCAAAACGGCCGGTGTAGGGTCCGCCAATTCCCTGGTGGAGCACCCGAAGGGAGAGCAAGGCGCACCGCTGACGTGCAGGGCCGATTTCCACGCCTAGCATGTCAAAGACGTCCCGTGGCGTGAGTGCGCGCAATTCCGAAAGAGATGCGCCTTCAATTCTCTCGGTCAGCATAGAGGCGGACGCCTGGCTGATGGCGCATCCGCGACCGCTGAATCGCACCTGCTCTACTCGGCCGTCCTTGACGGAGAGGTCAATAGCAATCCGATCGCCACAAAGCGGGTTGGTATCTCCGGCATGGATGTCCGCGTGCTCTAATGAGCCATAATTACGCGGCTCACGAAAATGATCCAGTATATATTGCCGATATAGGTCGTCCATTATTGCCGCCGCTCACACATTACAATCGAAATACATCTCGAGCCTGCATCAGGGCCTCCACCAGCTCGTCAATATCGGCGGGCGTGCTATATACATAGAAACTTGCCCGAGCTGTCGCCGGGATGGCGTATCGTTCCATCAACGGCTGCGCACAGTGGTGGCCCGCCCGTACGGTGACCCCATAGCTGTCGAGTATGGTTGCCAGATCGTGAGCGTGTATATCGCCCACCGTGAACGAACAGACTCCGCCTCGCCGATCCACCGGTGGTCCATACAAGGTCAGACCAGGTACATCGGCAAGCCGCTGCAGCGCGTAACCCGCCAAAGCTCGATCGTGCGCAAAGACACGGTCCATACCGAGTGCACTCAAGTAATCTATCGCTGCGCCCAATCCCACAGCTTCGGTAATAGCTGGCGTGCCGGCTTCAAACTTCCAGGGCAGATCGTTGCAGGTAAAGCCTTCGAGACTGACCTCCCGTATCATATCACCACCACCTAGAAAGGGTGGCATAGCTTCCAGGAGTTCGCGACGTGCCCATAGCACACCGATTCCACTCGGCCCCAACATCTTGTGGGAACTGAATGCCAGGAAGTCGCAGTCCAGAGATCGAACGTCTACAGGCAGGTGCGGCACACTTTGCGCACCATCCAAAAGGACATATGCCCCGGCTTGGTGAGCAAGTTGTATTAACTCGTGAACTGGAGGCAGCGTCCCCAGCACATTGGACATCTGTGTCACCGCTACCAGCTTGGGATGTTCCTTCTCGAGCAAGACGCGGTACGCTTCCATGTCAAGATCTCCCCGGTCGGTGACTGGGATGTAGGCAAGGCGAGCTCCAGTGCGAGCGGCGGCCATCTGCCAAGGAACGATATTGCTGTGGTGCTCCATTAAGCTGAGCAATACCACGTCGCCACTCTGGAGATTTGCGCTACCCCAGCTGTTGGCCACCAGATTGATGGATTCAGTGGTGTTACGCGTCCAGATGATTTCGCGCACACTGCGCGCATGTATGAATCGTGCTACTTTCTTGCGCGCCCCTTCATAGGCGGCGGTGGCCTCTTCACTCAGCGTGTAGGCACCTCGGTGGACATTGGCGTAGGAGGTGCGCATGAACACATCCATAGCCTCTTGGACCTGCCGTGGTTTTTGGGAGGACGCGGCGCTGTCCAGATACACCAGCGGCTTCCCGTGTATCTGGCGCGCGAGGATCGGGAAATCCCCTCTCGGGGCTAGCGGTGCAGAGGGATCGAAATCCCCGGTTGCAGCCTGCGCATCAAGCCGCTTGTCCAATATATCCATTGCTACCTCCCCAAGAGGGAATTCGCCTCATACATTCTCCCCCTCGAGAGATTGAATCAAGGTCTCATAGCCTTGCTTATCAACCTCAAGGGCAAAGTCCCGACCACCGGTCTTGATAATGCGTCCCCGGTACATCACATGTACGATGTCGGGAGTGATGTAGTCGAGTATGCGTTGGTAGTGGGTAATTATGAGCACGCCCACATCGGGCCCGCGCAGAGCATTTACCCCTTCAGAAACGGTGCGGAGCGCATCTACATCGAGGCCCGAATCAGTCTCATCGAGAATCGCCATGTGCGGCTCCAACATGGCCATCTGGAGGATTTCAGCTCGTTTTTTCTCGCCCCCTGAGAACCCTTCGTTGATGTAGCGGCCGACAAAAGTATTGTCGACTTTGAGTAGCCGCATTTTATCGTTGAGCAGCTTACGGAACTCGGCAGGAGGTATGCCCTTTCTCTTAGGCATCTTACCGCTCGGCTCACCAGAGGCTTCGGGGTCAAACCCTTCACGCTTGGCCTCCAGCGCGCGACGCAGGAAATTGCCCACAGTTACACCCGGTACCGCGGATGGGTACTGGAAAGCAAGGAATATTCCCATGCGCGCACGCTTGTCAGCAGTGAGATTGAGTATATTAGTACCGTTAAAGAGAATCTCTCCACGCGTGACCTGGTACTTGGGATGGCCCATGATCACATTGGCAAGGGTGCTCTTCCCCGATCCATTCGGGCCCATCAGCGCATGCGTCTCTCCCTGGGTAACGGTAAGGTTTACTCCGCGCAGTATCTCATTACCCTCTATACTGGCATGCAAATCCCTGATCACCAACTGCGCCGGGGGAGTATGGCCGTCATGTGTCTCCATAGACTGTTATAATCTTCCTCTCGCAAGGCCACTCAAAGTGGCAGCTTGCTTACTATTTGTGCCGTAGCAGTGCGCCACGGCGCCTGGCTTCTCGATACCGGGCAAGCAGTTTAGGCAGGTTGTTCGTATGAAACTGGCCGGAACGAAGGAGCACTCTTGATACTCCATCTGGCTAGCTAATTCTGCGCGGAAGTGTGCTCTCGACTCTCGCCCCGTTCAAAACGTTCCAAGCGGGGAGTGAACTTCACCAGCTGCGCGCCCGAGCCGCTCATACTATCCGACTGTTTGACCAGGTCGGCGAGCGTTATGCTGTCGAGAGTATTGATGATGGCATCCCGCACCTGAGACCAGAGGTAGCGAGTCGAACACCCATCCAGCCGGTCGCAGATTACTCCCATCTCACCTTCAGTGGCGCAGATCATCGGCGCCACCGGTCCCTCGAGCGCACGTACAACCTCACCCATGCGAATGCGCTCCGGTGATCGGCTCAACCGGTAGCCGCCGCGCGCTCCCCTCATAGACTCCACCAGGTGATTTTCGCGAAGGCATTTTACTAGCTGTTCGAGGTACTGTACCTTGAGTTCAAGCCCTTCAGCCTGGCCAATCTCGGTCAGCGAACGGGCACTGCCACCTTGACCATCATAATGGCGTGCCAAGTCAACCATGAGCCGCACGCCGTATTCACCGCGGGTGGAGACACGTAGCATAACCAGACCTCTCGCCTGCCATCTTACTTATTCCGAGTAATCAAGTCGGATATAAATATAGCACCGGCGAGCCGGAGAGGTCAAGCCGCGTAAGCAGCCATTAGCCGGCGGAATGGAGGTGGAACGTTATCTGGATGATCCTGAACCCGACCTTGTTCTCAACCAGCTTTCGATTTGTGGCCACGTGTGTGCAACCGCTGCGCTGCCTGCCATCATGCCAATATGACCTCCGGGGATTCGAAGCAACTGCTTGTCCCGGCTGCCAAAGGCGGACAACGTGTGCTCAGTCTGTGCTGGTGGCACGATATGATCCTGCATGGCTAGGACACTCAGCACACTGGCCCGGACATGGCTGAGCTTGACCGGCTCGCCTCGCAGCGTCATCGAACCGGTGATGAGACGATTACGCCGATATAGGTCCTCGATGAGCTGCCTATACACGCCGCCGGCAAGCGGAATAAGGTCTCTGACCCAGGTGTTCATCGCATGCCAGGACTCTACCGCTCTAGGATCATCAAGGTTGTTCCACAGACGCACATATTGACCAACAAAGTTGTCGTAAGGTTTAAGCGCTTTGGCGCCGTAGTCTAAGAATTCGCCGGGAATATTGCCAAACGACGACAGCAGCTTTTCCACATCCAGATGCTGATCATTGGCCCACCGCATGAACCCACCCGACTGTTTATCGGTAAAGTCGAGGGGAGCAGTGAGCAATATCAGGTTACGCAATCCGTCATGGGGACGCAGCGCAGCATACATAGAGGTCATGAGCGCGCCCATACACCAACCGAGCAGACTGAATTCACGGGTCCCGGAGACGGACTTCAGCTTACGTAACGCCCGTGGTAAATAATCGAGCACATAGTCATCGAAGCAGAGGCGCTGGTCTTCAAGGCCGGGAGAACCCCAATCGAGGAGATAGACGTCGTAACGCTTTTGAAGCATGTATTCGACAAAGCTGTTACCCGGGCGTAAGTCAAGGATAGAGGGCCGATTCATCAGCGCAAAGACCAGCAACAACGGAACCGGGTGGCGGCGTAGACGGGCCGAAGCTGGAATATAGTGATACAGTTTGGCTTTATTGAGCGTCCAGATGACTTCCTTGGGGGACTGGGCGATAGGGTACGGAGTGGTCAACACACGCTGCAACTCTGCCAGTGCGCGTTCCGGATCATCTAGAGGATCGTAGACGCGGCCTGGTCGTTCGTTTGCACTCACGTCACTGGTCGCCATTATTCCGACTCCACTTATTCCCGTGCCACATGAGCCTCTGGCGGTGCAGCGCCGTCTTGCGTGGCACGAACGGATCGGTTGCGGCGAATACCAACTTTCGGACCAGTCCTGCGGCCGTTCAGCTCCGGACCAACGGGGCGAGCTGCAACCGCCTTGGCGATGGCTTCGATGTTCTCCGCTATCTGCTCCACTTTAGCATCGAGGTCGTCCAGACGCATCTCGATATTGGTCAGTCGTTCAGCTAAGCTGATGATTTCGCTCTCGCTCGGCAGATTGAGCAGGCCGAGAATGTGGCCTATATACTGGGAGAACAACGTGCGAGTCGATGCCGTCAGCGTCAGATAGGAATCAAGCGCGCGTGCCGAGGCCTCGAAAGATGATTCCAGGAGTGGATCCAATCGATTTGCGTCGTCAGGTGGCTTGCCCATAGAGCTCCTCACTTCCGGAGCCAAGTCTCTTTCTTCATAGCATACCACCTGGCAACGCGCTGGTATCATCCTCCCGCGACTCTAGTTGCCGCCCTCGTACTTAAACGACAGCTCGAGCCGTACACGGTACGTTAACGGCTTGCCTGCCTCGATGTGTATGTCCTGCTCGACGATGCGTCCCACTCGGAGGTCTCGCAGCGTCTGTGACGCAAGCTCGATGGCAGCGGCCGCCGCCTTCTCCCACGATTCGTTGCTGGTGCCTACCAGCTCAATGACCTTGTACACGCTCTCAGACATGTCGTTGCTCCTTTGGCGCCTCTACTTGCTCTTTCTCCTCTTCGCGCAACTCGCGCTTGAGGATTTTCCCGGTGGCGGTCATCGGCATAGCGTCGCGGAACTCGATGAGACGCGGATATTTGTAGGCCGCCATCTGCTCTTTACACCAAACCGACATCTCCTCGACCGTCACGGTCGCGCCCGGCTTGCGAATGATAAAGGCTTTGACCTCCTCGCCAAGTACGGGGTGAGGCACGCCGATGACCGCAGCGAGCGAGACGGCCGGATGGGTCATCAACACTTCTTCCAGCTCACGCGGGTAGACATTGTATCCGCCCCGCAGTATCATGTCTTTCTTCCTGTCGACAATGTAGAAGTAGCCGTCTTGATCGACGTATGCAATATCGCCAGTATGGAACCATCCGCCACGCATCGCTTCGGCGGTGGCCTCAGGGCGATGGTAATACCCTTTCATGACGCTATGACCGCGCACGACGATCTCACCATGCTCGCCGGTGGGCACCTCGCGGTCGCTGTCGTCTACTACCCGCATGTCGGTAGCAAAAAGCGGGCGTCCGATAGATCCCGGCTTACGCTCGAAGCCAAGCTGGTTGAAGCAGATCACCGGTGATGTCTCCGAGAGCCCAAACCCTTCCAGAATCGCCACGTTGAATGTCTGCTCAAAGGCACGCAGCAGCTCTACCGGAAGCGCTGACCCCCCGGAGATGCACAGGCGCAAGTTTTCGGCGATGGAAGCGGTATCCATGCCGGTTGAGAGTGCCTGATTGAGCAGGCCCCAGTACATGGTAGGCACACCGCTGAAGAAGCTCACATGCTCACGGACTATCGCGTCTAGTGCCATTGCCGGATCGAACCGCGGCAACAATACCTGCGTGCCGCCCAGCAGCATCATGGCGTTCATCTGAACCGTCATACCAAAAACATGGAACAACGGCAACGCTATAAGCGCTACATTTTTCTCTCCTACCACCGGAAGATAGAGGTCCCGGGCCACCATGGCGTTGAGAACGAGGTTGCTGTGTGTGAGCTCAGCTCCTTTGGGGCGTCCAGTTGTGCCCGAGGTATACAGTATGACTGCGGTGTCTTCAGGACCGGTCGCTACCGTCTCGAATGTGCGAGGCTGCCCGCTCATGAGCATGCTTAGAGTGCTAGTATCGTCCCTGGGAGGCGCCGCCAAGGGGTCTACCGTCATCAGAATGAAGTGTGCACCCGTTCCGGACTCCAGAAAGCCCAAATAACCGTGCTCGCCGACTGGCAACGCCGCGTTCCCCTCAAAGCAGAAGTACGCCTTGGCGTTGCAGTCTTTGAGATGGTACGCGATCTCAGGCGGAGCGAGCAAGATGTTGAGGGGAACAACGGTCGCACCCGCTTTCAGTATGCCGTAGTAGGCGACCTGAAAGTATGGCACATTGGGGCAGGTCAAGGCGACATTGTCGCCGTGCCCGATGCCCAGCATCGCTAACCCCCCGGCTATCTGACTGGCCATGACATTGAGCTGTGCGTACGTCAGTCGCGTGTCTCCACTCACAATAGCTTCGCGATCAGGATACTTACGAGCGTTGTCCTCCACAACTTGGGCCAGGTTCAACATTGCCATCTTGCTTCTGCCTCCTTCGGGGAGAGAGCGTATTGGATTAGGGTGCGGCTAAGAAGGAATCGATGACGCCTGCCAGTTCCGCTGCTTGCAATACTAGCCCTAGATGGCCGCCATGGAAGATATATAGCTGGGAGTCGGGGATCAAGCGGTGCATCAGCTTCGCATTGGCGGGAGGTATCAGTGGATCATCGTCCCCAGACAGGATCAATGTGGGCTGTCGCAAGCAGTGCAGCCAGGGGACGCTCGTCCAGCCCGCGCCAGCCATGAGCTGATACGCGTACCCTCGGGGATGGGCCGGAACCAGTGCGTCGCCATAGCGTGCCGCAAAGTCGGGCGGCACCTTGCCGCCATAGATGTCCGGGGCAATGCTTTCCATGTAAGCGGGATCTAAGTACCGGCGCGGCGTTGCCAACTTGATGAGCGCCGACGGCTTACCAGGTATCATGACAGCTCCGGTCGCAGTGCTGACCAGTACCAGCCGGCGACATCGCCAACGATTCTGCAGGGCAAACTGCTGAGCCAGCGCCCCTCCCCAGGAGATGCCCAGCACATCAACATAGTCGTAGTGAAGCTTATCTAACATTCGCCCGACCAGCCAGGCCAAGGTTGGAAATCGATACAGCGCCGGAGGAGTCGGAGAGCCTCCGGTACCTGGCACATCGAAGCGTATCACTTCGACGGATGGCGGCATAGCGTCCACATACGGCTGCAACAGCTCAAGATTTGCGCCAATGCCATTCATGAGCAGCAGTGGAGTACGGCTGCCATATCCCGGTCGTATGGCGACGTTCAGCTGTTGTCCCATGACGCGAATCAGTCGCGAATCAATCGCTGCGTCGGTCCGCGTCGACCGCGTGCTCGTCTTTGACGCCATTGTTGGTCCTTTCCTGGACTAATCGGACACCAGTCCGAATTGGCGGTGCCGATTGCAGCGTGGCTACGGCTCAAACACATAGGTCCCCGGAGCAGGAGTACCTGCTGGATACTGCTCGTTCCCCAGCGACGCTGGAGCCGGTATACGCTCTGCAGAGCGTTCGCTAAGCCAGATCTGCCAGAGTTCCCACCACGACCCGGACCGTTGCTCGGCACGGGCCAGCCATTGCTCAGGGTCCGACGGATACTCCGTACCGGTGAAATACTTGGCCTTTGGATTGCCAGGAGGGTTAAGGATGCTCTGAATATGCCCGGCGTTACTTAACACGAACAGCGGCTTGCCTCCTAGAAGCTGGGTAGTGGCGTAACAGCCTTGCCAGGGCGTGATGTGATCGGTGATTCCCGCGGTGATGAACGTATCCAGCTCTACCTTTGCCAGATCGATCGGAGTTCCAAGAGCATTGAGCGAGCCCTGTTTCACCAGCGGGTTCTTGAGCCAGAAATCCAGGATGTCGCTATGGAACTTGGCGGGCAGCCGGGTGGAGTCGTTGTTCCAGTAGAGTATGTCGAACGCGGCCGGGTCACTGCCGATCAGGTAGTTGTTTACCCAATAGTTCCAGATGAGATCGTTGGGCCTCAGCCAAGCGAAAACCCTGGCCATTTCCTGACCTTCCAATACGCCGCGACTCTTGGAGGCAAGCTTGGCTGCGGCGATGGTCTCGGGGGAGGCAAACAATCCCAACTGTGACTCCACGCTCGAATCCAGCACCGTCACCATGAATGTCGCCGCGTTGATGGCAGTGTCACCTATGGCCGCCAGATGCCCAAGCAGTACCGCCAGCGTCATGCCGCCGGCGCAGACACCGGTGATATTGACCGAGTCCGCGCCGGTTATGTTACGCGCGACATCTACAGCTTGCATAATAGCCTTGGCATAGGTCTCCAGACCCCAGTCTCGCTGCTTGGCCGTTGGATTGCGCCAGCTGATAGTAAAGACAGTGAAGCCGGCGCCGGTAAGGTACTCGGCAACGCTCTTGCCTGGGGAGAGGTCCAGGATGTAGTACTTGTTGATCTGCGGGGGTACCACCAAGAGCGGGCGACGGTAGGTCGTCTCGGTCCGGGATGAGTACTGTATGACTTCCATGATCTCATTCTTGAAGATCACAGCGCCTTTAGAGACCGCTAAGTCCTTGCCGACCTCAAACGCGGTCATGTCTACCTGGGAAGGCAGGCCCCCGTTCTTAGCCAGATCCTCGATCATATGGGTGAGGCCGCGTACCGCGCTCTGGCCGCCGGTCTGGTAGAGTTGCTTCATCGCCGCGGGGTTTCCGAGCATGGTATTGGTCGGGGCCGCCGCCTCAGTGAAAAGCGAGAGCGCAAAGCGGGCACGCTCAGCATCTTTCTTGGGCAGGTCCGCCTGGTCGACAAGGTTGTTGAGACTCTGCCGCCACAGCAAATAGGTTTGCATGTAGGCTTTGTACATTGGATTTGACGTCCATGCCGGATCGGCAAAGCGCTTGTCTTTGGCATCGGGCGCGATTTCGGACCGCCCAGTGGCGATACGCATCATCTCGTCCATCACCGCAGCCGACTGCTGCATTGCCGCCCAGGGCTGTTTCATCGCCGCCAGCGCCATGTGCTGTCCGGCGGCAAACAGATCACTTCCGGGGACACCACCCATCATACCCCGCCACATCTGGTCAGCCGCCGGCGCGGCTCGCTCAGATTCTGCTCGAGCTTCTGGTCTTGCTGAATCAGACGAGTGTCTCGCTTCCGAATCCGGAGCGGGTGTGGAGCTGCGCTGGCGCTCACGCTCGACAGCCTCTTCGGCTTGGGCCAGCCGCTCGCGCGCTTCGGCCAGTGCTTTCTCCATGGCTAGACGCTGCTTGCGCTCTTCCTCGAGCGCCGCCTTGAGCTCTCGAAGCTCCGCCTCTCCGTTAGCCTTGCCATTGGCCTTGCCGGCACCTTTCCGGGTTGCGGTCGAGCGGCGAGTCGCCCGCGCCGGCTGCGTCTCTCGCACCTCATCATCAGACATTGCTCGTCTCCTTCGTAACCGGACACCGTCCGGCGATCCGCACCCAGCCCGCCTGCCTGAGAATCGTGAGTTTAAGCCATGAACATGGTGAGCGTATCGGCTATCATCGCTGGCTTATCCTGACCTTCGATCTCTACCGTGTGCCTGGTGGTAACCAGAGTGCGCCCCCCGCCCTTGTCCTCTACGGCGCTGAGCACAATATGATCGCGAATCCGCGCACCCGCCGGCACCGGCGCAATGAAACGAGCTCGATCCAGCCCGTAGTTTATGGCAGCTTTGAATCCGGTTGGCGTGACCCCGGCGGATTGCTGAAGTAGAGGCAGCAACGACATTGTGAGATACCCATGGGCGATGGTCGTGCCGAATGGGCTTTCACGCTTGGCTCGCTCTACATCCAGATGAATCCATTGGTGATCGCCGGTGCAATCAGCAAATTGAGAGATACGCTCTTGATCCACCGTCAGCCAATCGGAGACACCGAGTTCACGTCCGATGAGTGTACTGGCATTCTCTAAGGTGAATTGCTCAGCAGCCATTGCTTTGATTGCTCCTCTTCCACGATGTCCGGCCACTGTGCCGGTACGGGCTATGTGTGTGACGTCGATAGAAAGACCCTAGACAAACGCGCTAAATCCGGTAATTGAACGACCCACGATGAGAGTATTCATCTCGCGTGTGCCTTCGTAGGAATAGATGGCCTCGGCATCAGCGACATAACGACCAACCTGATTCTCTAACAGAATGCCGTTGCCGCCTAGCAGCTCGCGGGCATACCCGACGGTCTCGCGGCATTTGCTGGTACAAAACGCCTTGGCTAAAGACGCGTGCTCGTCTCGCATAGTACCGGCATCCTGCATTTGCGAGAGCCGCAAGACCATGCAGTGTGAGGCGACGATATTGCCGAGCATACTGACGAGTAAATCTTGCACCAGCTGGAAACTCCCGATCGGCTTGCCGAATTGCTCACGCTTTTGGGCATAGGCGAGTGCATGCTCGTAGGCTCCCATCGCGCAGCCCACCGCTTGCCAGGCTACGCCAGCCCGAGTCATACGCAGAACCGCGGCGGTATCGCGGAAGGTATTGGCGTTCTGCAGTCGGTTTGCCTCGGGAACTCGGCAATCGTGCATGGTAATCAGTGCGTTCTGGACGACGCGTAGCGCCATCTTGTCCTGCATCTTCTCAGTCGCAAAGCCGGGCGTGCCTTTCTCGACAAGAAAACCTTTTACCTGGTTGTCGGCTTCGTCTCGTGCCCAGATCACGGTCACATCGGCGAACGTGGCGTTGCCGATCCACTTCTTCTGGCCGTTGAGTATCCAGCTATCGCCATCCCGCCGCGCGGTGGTCGTTAGGCCGCCGGCGGTCCCGGAGCCGACCTCCGGCTCGGTCAAGCCAAAAGCGCCAATTTTCTCCAGGCGCTGCATAGCTGGTAGCCACTGCCGCTTCTGATCTTCTCCGCCGCAGAGATAAATGGAGCCCATGGCAAGGCCGCTATGTACACCGAAGAACGTTGCCATCGAGGCGTCGACTCGCGCCATCTCCAGCGCCACTAGGCCATCTAATGTAGTGGATTTTCCTGGGCAGCCATACTCTGCATAGGAGAGGCCGGCTATACGCAGCTCAGCCAACTTGGGAATCAGCTCGAACGGAAATTCGGCCCGTATCCAGTACCGAGTGATGATGGGCGCCACTTCCGCTTCCATGAAGGCGCGAACGCGGCGTACTATGGCGGCGTCCTCGGCGCCGAGCGTCGATGCGATATCATAAAAGTCGCCACTTACTGGAGGAAGCGCTTTACGGTTGTTGGGAGGAGAGGCTGCCGCATCAGCCTTGTTCCTTGTGGAAGCACTCACCTGTGAATGCCCCTTTCCTGTATCCTAGCGAACAGTGCTACATGGGAGGCGGTGCTATGTATTACCGGACTTATTGCGGTCAGACGACCGGCGGTGACTGGCGCCTTAAGCCGGCGATCGCGACATCGAAGCTTCCCGACTCGCCGTACCTATGCATGAGATGGAGCAGAAAGGAATTGCCCTGCAAGTCGAAGCGCCGATGCGAAGATGCACTACAGGTACGATGTGCTCGTCTGAGATGTGCCTCTTAACGAGAGATAGCCGCCGGGCGCGTGAGAGTGGGGCCATTGGAAAACATTAGGATTAACCCGGATTAACCGGCAGTATACGTACATCAAAAGTAGCGTGTCAATACCGCCCAGGCGTATCTATGTACATGTATGCTGGAGGTTGTTCGCCAGCGTGCAGTTCTAGTGCAGCTTGCGAACAACCTCCAGCAGGCCAGCATAGCACCAGCCCTCTAGCCTAGTTTCTCGTATCACCTCGGCCCTTGCGAACACTTCACTACAGAACGCCGAAGTAGTTTTCCAGTGCGGTATCAATGAAGGCAGTGGCGGAGGCAATCGAGTTCCCGGAGAGCGTGAGGATGAGCACGCCAAAATAACCGAATGCCTCAGTTGCGGGGTTTCGGCGGTAGAGGACATACGCCGGCTGCGCGTTCGCCCACGTCGACGCTAGTTGCCACTCAAGACTGCCCTGGATTGTGAAGACGTGGGACTGGAAGAATTGTCGTATCGCGTTCCGCCCAAGATACCAGGCAGGCTCCGGGGGCATCGAGAATGTAGCATCTTCTTTGAGCACGGCGACAAGCTCATCCACATTGTTCGTTTCCCATGCATGCATATACCGGTCGAGCAGAGTCTTCAGTGTGGGAGTGAGCGTAGGCGCCTCGATTGCCTCTACATCAATTGGGTGATAATGCTTTGCGAGCGTGGCTCGCGCCCGCTGCAGTGCACTGTTTGCTGCTTGAACCGACATGTCGAGAAATGCGGCAACTTCGGTCGCATGCCAATCGAGCACATCCCGCAGGATGAGAGTGGCTCGTTGATGAGGCGGCAGACTATGCAGAGCCACAGTGAAGGCTAACGAGACGCTCTCGCGCAGGCTATACACCGCATCAGGAGTAGGAGACATATCAATAATACATGCGTCAGGGAGTGGCTCTAGCCAGCTTAGGTCGGCACTCTGTGGTAAGGACGAGGAATCGGCGGAAGAAGCGGATGGCATGTGCACTGGCACTGACCGCCGCGAGGCATTGGCCAGCATATTGAGACCAGCATTGGTAGCGATTTTGTATAACCAGGCGCGAAAGGAGGATCTACCAGCAAATGTCGCCAAGTTCGTCCAGGCACGCAGTAGCGTCTCCTGAATCAGATCCTCCGCATCCTGAATCGAGCCGAGCAGACGATAGCCATAGACTAAGAGTTCTCGGCGGTATGGCTCAGCGTAAATTGAATTCCAAACAGCACGATTGGTTCCATGAATTCGACACTCCTCGGATGTAGCGGATACAAACAAGCAACAGAAGTAGATGAAAAGGAGAGAGGCACCTCTCCAGCAACATATGACAGCTGCTCGTCGCGAAACTCATCGGTCCGCTGCCATTTTCTCGCCGCACCCGTTTTCTTCGGCTCTAACACTCCTATGCGCGTGCACGAGTGAGCCGCAGCCGGCATCAGGGGGTGAATCATCTCATTGTCAGGTGGCTCGCGAGCTCATTTGCCGGAGCAGCACTTCTTCCCCGCTACATCCGGATATACCAAGATCGCTTCTCCTCATTGGGGTGAGGCAACGGGAGGCTAAACCAGAAAGTAGCTCCCTGGCCCGGAGTGCTCTGGACACCAACCTGGCCCTGGTGGCGCTCTACAATCATGCGCGAAATGTAGAGCCCCAGTCCCAGTCCAACTCCCGCGCCACTCTGGACTTCAACCCCGTTGGCCCGGTGAAAGCGTTCCCAGATGCGCTCCTGCTCCTCCAGTGGCAACCCCAGTCCTTGATCTCGCACCCAGACCCGCGCTTGCTGCGGCTCTACCTCTACGCCCAAGTCTACCGGGTGATCGGCTGGGGAATATTTGAGCGCATTGGTCAAGTAGTTGGTCACCACCTGTTCGATCCGCCCCGCATCGGCGTACACAGGCACCAATAGATCAGCCGGGCACTGGAGCCGGATAGTGCGCTCTGGCTCTGCCTGCTGCTGTGCCTCGATCACCTCGCGGACGATCGCCACCAGATCCACCTGCTCCAGCCTCAGGTCGAGTTTGCCAGCCTGGATACGTGAGACATCCACCAGATCATTCACCAGTCGCTCCAACCGCTCCATCTGGTGCGCTGTGCGGCCCAGCTGCTCCACGGCAGATTGCAGTCCGATGTCGTCCTCGGCGGCTGCTCCATTCGTACCTCGGGTGAGCTTGTGCAGCCGCCGCTGAGACAATTGGAGGCTTAGCTTGAGGGAGGTGAGCGGGGTCTTGAGCTCGTGGCTGGCGATCCCCAGGAAGGTATCCATCTGGGCCTTAGTCTCGCGTAGCGCCAGCTCGCTCGCCCGTGCCTCCTCTCGCTCGCGCACCAGTTGGTTCCGTTCCGTCCGATCGCTCAAGAGCAGCACCGCCCCCACCACCTGGCCGGCTGGATTATGCAGCTGTGCCACGCTTGCACTGACTTCCAACTCACACCCATCCATTGTGCGCAGTTGCACGTCACGCGCCTCTGTGGAGCTCAGCACCTCCCCACTCCCCACCAGCGCACTATCCGCCAGCCACTCTTCGGGCGTGAGCAGCTGGCCATACTGGCGCTCGCGTGGGGCATACCGTGCGATTCGTCCCTCCGCCGACAACGGGGAGAATTCAGACTTAGAGGTGCCCAGACCCAAGAGATGGCGAGCGGCGGCATTTGTGCGTACGACCTGGCCTCGCGAGTCGTACACGAACAGCCCCTCTGACATGCCCTCAACGATGCGGTCCAGTTGTTCCGCTTGCTCAGCCACCTCGCGTTCCAGTCGCTTACGCTCAGTCTCGTCGCGGAAGACGCACACGACGCCAACCAGCTGCCCGGCGCTGTCCCGCAACGGGGCAGCGCTCACGTTCAGCTGCAACTCACGCCCATCAAAGGTGCGCGAACGCAAGTCCATTGCCTCCGCTCCCGCCATCACATCCCCAGCCAAAGCACGCGGCAGCGGCCCCTCATTCGTTGCGAGAGGCTGTCCCTGCTCGTCGCGCGCCGCGAACAGGGCCATCCGCTCGTGCAAGGACATCTGCGCATACGCAGGGGGCGCGATATCCAGCCTGAGAAGGCGCTGCAGCGCGGCGTTGGTCCGCATCTCGCGCCCATCCCGGTCATAGACGGCGATTCCATCGGCCACAGCCTCGAAGACCCGGTTCAGCTCTTCAGCCTGGCGCTCCACATGTTCCACTGCCTGCTTACGCTCCTCGATCTCAGCTGCTAAGAGCAGCAGCGGCACGGCAGTGGAGATTAAGAACAGCTGTAGGGAGAGCACTTCACGTGGCAACGAGGTGGACGTCACAAGGCCCCAGAAGCCCGTGACGGACTCGATGGCGAAGCAGGTGACTACCGTTAGCGCGCTCGCGATACCGCGGGGACCCAGTCGCACTGCCGCCCACACCAGCAGCGGAAGGGGAAGATAGTAGAGCGCGTCGTCAATCACCAGCGTTACTCTGACGAAGACAAGCAGCCCCCCTATGACCAGCAGCACGGCACCCAGGAGAAGCGCCTCCAGAGCGCGCTGCCGCGACGCTGGGCGCAAGCCACCTAGCGCGGCGGTAACCCACATAACAATGGTTGGTGTCAAGACCAAGGTGGCCAATGCATCTCCCAAGAACCAGGTCCTCCATGCCTGCCAGTAGGGAGTACCGAGAGTAGCGAGACCCGCGGCGCCAACAAACGCGGAGAGGATGGGGGCCACCAGCACCGCACTTGCCAGGTAGACGCCCATCGTCCGCAGCGTCGTGAAGCTGAGAGGGCGCGGCGCAAAGCGGCGCACCAGCACGGCTGCCAGAAGAGCCTTCAGCATGTCGTTGAGCCAGTTGACTATGAGCAACCAGGTTGGAACCCCCGGCGCGAGGGCGGGCAGCATCCGGATGGGAATGGTGATGAGGAGATAGATCCACCACCGGCGTGGTGGCGTCAGCAAGAGAGCCGAGAGCAGGATCGCATCTGGCGGCCAGAGTGGAGCCGGACTGGACAGTCCATTGCCGTAGACGTACGCGGCCAGGTAGGCAGCGGCGAACCCTAGGAGTGGGATTGTCGAACGCCACAGCGAGAGCCGACCCTCCCGTGTGCGCAGGAGGACAAGCTGTGCGGGCCAAGTGGACGGGTGCCCAGATACAAAGGTGTGGGCGCGACGCTGGGAAGTGGCGAGCGCAGTCATCAAGCGACCCACAAGGAGCTGGAAATCGAGCATGACAGCTTCCCTCTGCACGCAGCACTGGCTCGACCAACGAAAGAGCAGTGAGGATCATGACGTGTTTGGCGAGCACCTGGACTGAGGAATCCACCCTCAGGACAATGCCACATTGATGAGCGCCAAGAAGTCACACCTAATGATCCCACGCTCAGTGATGCCAGAGAACTCAAAGCAAACGAAGTAGAGTAACGGTACGTCTTAGGTACTATGTCGTTGTATTACACGCTACAGCGTACCCATAAGTAACCCTGACAATGCTTTCCGAAGAGAGATTTTTGCGTACTTCACGCTCGATCAGCATTTTCTACGCCAGCTTTGGCTGACGTCTCCAAGCGCTCTCCCATCCTATGGTTGCTGCCTACATTGAAAAGCGAACAGCGAGTTTCTGTGGGCGCGAGTGGTCGCTGCACCAAGACAGCCAAACCGTCGAAAAAGCGGGCCTGAGTGCACCATCTCTACAAATTGTCTCGTGACCTGTGCCTAATCAAGATACAGATGGGCAACTGTAACGCTACGAGTTACGGTAACTGATAGTTGACGAAACTGGAAGCGTCAGTTACACTGCTAGCATTATGATGAGCCAGATCAAAGACCAACACATGTCTTTCTATTATTATCAGCCTGCCCTTCATGAGGGTGGGCTGGTCGACATGCACAGAGCGGCTCTGTGGGTGGGGGCGACATAGGTCGACCGACTGGCTACTTGAAGTGAAGGGCAGAGGCAGACGCCTCTGCCCTTTTTGTTGTGCGTTGGTCTAGCTGCGACCATGGTGCCAGCTAGACTGGACAGAGAAACTTGGGGGTTAGTCACATGCAAGATACACTGCCGCTCCGCTGCCGTGGCATACGGGGCGCCACTACCGTCGCCGGTAATGCCAGTGCGGAGATCCTGGAGGTCACACGTGAGCTTCTGACTAGTATGGTCGTCCAGAACCAGATCGACCAAGAGGACATCACCAGCATCTTCTTCACGGTTACTGACGATCTGGATGCCGAGCATCCCGCGCAGGCTGCACGCCAGCTCGGCTGGGATGAGGTTGCGCTCCTCTGCGCACGGGAGATCCCGGTCCCAGGCAGCCTAGAGCACTGTGTCCGGGTGCTGCTGCATGTCAACACCACCAAGTTGCCATCCCAGCTACACCATGTGTACTTGCGCAAAGCGGCGACTCTTCGGCCGGACTGGTCCAAGCCGCAGCCAAAGTCTTCCGAGCTGGCTAGGGTCTCGGAGCTGGTGCGAGTAACCAAGCCGTATAAACTGGCCAGCCGTGAGTCTCACTCGGAGCGGTCCATCGTGGAGATTGATTCGCCTTCCGGCAGAATTCAGATTGGCGGCGACGATGTGGTCATCATGGCCGGACCCTGCGCAGTCGAAGGCGAGCAGCAGTTGCTCCGCGCCGCCCGCGCCGCCCGTGACGGAGGAGCAACAGTGCTGCGTGGCGGGGCCTACAAGCCCTCGACCTCGCCTTACAGCTTCCGCGGCCTCGGCATCCCGGGCTTGGAACTACTGGCCCAGGCCAGAGCTGAGACTGGACTCGCCATTGTCACCGAGGTAATGACCCCTACCGACGTAGATCTGGTAAGCCAATACGCGGATATACTCCAGATCGGCGCACGCAACATGCAGAATTACTGCCTGCTTGATGAAGTGGGACGCACTCGCAAGCCCATTCTCCTGAAGCGTGGCCTGTCGGCAACCGTGGAGGAATGGCTGCTCGCCGCCGAATACATACTGTCACAAGGCAACCCGCATGTGATCCTCTGTGAACGTGGCATCCGCACCTTTGAGACGCTCACTCGCTATACGGTGGATATCAACGCGGTGCCGCTGGTGAAACAACTCTCCCATCTGCCCGTAGTCGTAGACCCGAGCCAGGGCACCGGGACACGCTCGTTAGTAGAGTCAGTCTCGCTGGCTGCGGTGGCCGCCGGAGCTGACGGGCTCATCATCGAGATTCATCCAGAACCAGAGGCAGCACTCAAAGATGGTGCACAGTCGCTCACACTCGAGCAGTACGGGGCCATGATGCCCCGTCTGGCGGCGGTGGCCGGGGCGGTTGGTCGCAGGCTGACCACTCCGATGCGGTCGGAGGGAAGGATATCCTGTGCCTCCTAAGACGCGTCAGCGCTCTGGCATGGCCGACTCCTCTGAGATACAGTCACGCCGTTCCAGCGTGCGGCACGAGATATCTGCCTATCCAACCGCCACTATCTGATAGACGCGTTGGATGCGTACCAACAGACGCTTGCACAGCTCCGCCAGCAGATTGTCGCTGGAGATCAGGCTGTCGAAGACACCTTTGAGTCGGCCAAGCAGGCGCGAGAGACGTGGCTTGACAAGGCAAACTCTCGGCTGACGCTTGTAGAAATTGGTCAATCACAACAGCGGACTGCTCGTCGACGTCTTGGGCGGATTGACCGCTAATTCGGCTCAAATCATTCAATGCCCCTGCAATGGCGGGACGAATCAACAGTGGCCGCTCTCGCCAGTCTTGTAGTATGCTGGGAGCTGTGGTATCAGGCCTCAGTAAAGGGGCCCAACAACAGCATCACACGTTTTCGCGTCTTGCCTATCTCGACTCAGTTGAGAATGCCTGTGATTTGCTCTTGTTAGCGAGGTATTTTTGGGATGCAAGAACCTGAATACCTGCGAATTGTTTCAAACGTCCGTCACTTTCTGGCGCGAAACTGGCGGATCGTTGTCAGTGTGTGTCTCGTTGCTGCTCTCCTGCTATCCGCGCTGCTGTACAGCCAGCGCCACCAGATTCACCAGCTCATGAAAGATCTGACGGTACCGCCCGCGCACCCAGTGCATATCACCCCCCTGGCGCTGACGCCCGGCGCCGCGACGGTAATTTCTACTCAGCCAACGAGCGGCGACTGGACAACCTATCACGAGAACAACGCTCGCACCGGCTACGTGGCAGCTACGCCCGACCCGTCAGTTCTTACACGCCTCTGGCAACGGCCGCTTGACGGAGCGGTCTATGCCGAGCCGCTCTTGGTCGGCGGCCAGGTGATTGTGGCTACCGAAAACGATACCGTGTATGCGGTCAATGCCCAGACTGGGCAGATCGTTTGGCACACCAATCTGGGACGCCCGATGCCGCTCTCGAATTTGCCCTGTGGCGATATCGATCCCTTGGGCATTACCGGTACACCGGTGTATGATCCCCAGACAGGCTTGCTCTTCGCCGTGGCCGAGATTCAGGGACCAGCGCATGTCTTGTTCGGCCTAGATGTCAAGACGGGTCAGGTCAAAGTCCGCCGGTTGGTGGATCCCCCCGGCATCAACCCGCAAGCCTATCAGCAGCGTGCTGCCTTGGCCTTGTCTGATAGCATGGTCTATGTTGCTTTTGGCGGCCTGGACGGCGACTGCGGCCACTACCTGGGCACTGTGGTGGCATCGCGCACCGATGGGACAGGCTCGCTCCTCACATACACCGTGCCGGCGACCAACCAGGGCGGGATCTGGGGACCCTCGGGTCCCTCGATCGACGCGGAAGGCAATCTCTATGTGTCAGTGGGCAACGGCGCGGCAACCGGAGGGACCTGGGACCATACCGATTCGGTCTTAAAGCTCTCCCCAGACCTAAAGTTGGAAGATGCTTTTGCGCCGCAAAGCTGGGCACCGGACAACGCGCAAGATTTAGATCTCGGTTCTCTGGGCGCGGTCTTCCTGCCTAATGGGTTGCTGTTTATTCAGGGTAAGTCAAACAAGGGGTATCTCCTGCGTGCAAATCACTTGGGAGGTATCGGCGGCCAGATCCAGACCATCTCGGCGTGTACCGCTGGAGCCTATGGTGGAGCAGCCGTCCAGGGCTCAGTGGCCTTCATTCCCTGCGCCAATGGGCTGCGTGAGATCCAACTTGACTCGGGAGGGACCGTGTTCACAGGATGGCAGGCTCGCGGACAGGTAACGGGCTCGCCAGTTATTGGAGGTCACACCGTCTATAGCCTCGATCCGGGCGGCGGTATGCTGTATGCCCTCGACTCGGCAACCGGCTCAATACGTGCCACTATCTCGGTGGGCACAACGTCTCGCTTCGCCACGCCGACCCTGTTCCAGGGTACAGTGCTGATTGGCACTCTAACTGGGATCGTTGCTGTGAACACACACCCATAGGGATATGGCTTGGTATGTGGGGCTCATTTTGTCTTTGATCGATAAGAAGGCAGTCTTTGTAATTCACTATCCAAATCTCAGTGAGTGCAGACGCCTTACGTATCTCAAGTGAGGCTCTCGATCCCGTCAACAGGATAGGTCTTCTCGTCTCTCGTATATTAAGAACATATATATAAGAATATATATAAGAGAAATAGTAGTAGATAGTCATAGGGGTGTGGATAGTAGGGATAAGTTGCGTGCGCCGAACGCTCGGGAGTCCGCGGGACTGCA
The DNA here is from genome assembly GCA_963810535.1 of uncultured Chloroflexia bacterium. GTDB lineage: Bacteria > Chloroflexota > Ktedonobacteria > Ktedonobacterales > JADMIN01 > JAJPKE01. The sequence goes on along the minus strand of CAWENW010000004.1, from coordinate 461,622 downwards.
TCCATTGCGCAAAGGCGATGGAAGAAGGTGCGAGGACTTCTCTCGATCTGCTGTGGATAGCGAGCGTGCCAGATCGGGAAAAGTAACTACAGAATGTGGATGGGTATGGGGTCTGTAACTGCGTTCTCCACCACATCCCCGGTGCGTCCACAGCAATATACACTCGCAAGGTGGACAGCCGCACGGTGCTTCTGGATCGCTCGTCGGGCATAACTGGCAGATTCCCTATTTTATCCACTGGTTACAGACAGTTTACACACTGAGACTTGCCGTGACCTGCACCACGGTTCTGCCACTGGACGAGCACGCCACTAACAGGCAACGCCAACTGAAGTCAACCGGTCTGCCACGAGGTGACTTCCGCTCTCGTCAGCTACTAATTCTTGATAAATACCTTCAGAATGATATAGATACCACCAATAATGAATAGACAAATCGCCAAAAGCCCAATTGTGATAAGGAAAATACTGCCGGCGGCGGAGCTTAGGTGGAAGATGATAGCGGCAATTCCTACCATAACCGCTATGAATCCCAGAAGATCAAACCAGGTCGCAAAAAACTGTAATATTTGTTCAATACCTAAAGCTAAATGGATACTGACCTCATTAGAATAGATAACCTCTTTTGGATCGATTGCTTCTCTTGCCCCAGTCAAGAAACAAAAGACAAGTGTTGGGAGCGCGACAGCAAAAGATCCCACAGCTATTGTTAATGCCTTATCTAAATGTGGCTGGCCGAGTATTGCAAGATATGAGGCAACACAGACACCGGTTAGAGCCGCTCGCAGTACCTGCCTTTTAGTATCCTTGACGTTGCGCGTATGGGTCAAAAATGCACTGACGACAGTGGCTAGGTCCAGATCTTGGGGCATCTTAGGTGTATAGTTCATAAGAATCCTCCTCCTACCCTCTAACCAACGGTCTATGATACCCAATTGGTTCTTTCCGTGGTGATCAGGAACGCAAAAGTACCTACTGTATCTCCTTAGTACTGCCATCTTATTCACGTAGTCGGAACCTCTATCACAGTAGGAATCCAGAATCCTCCAGATCCTAAGCTCATCATGATGAGGCAATACCACTATGCAGAAATTGGTATGGTTTTTGCCACAGCAAGCTGCAAATCATTTCGACACCGCCGAAAGGGGTACCAGGCATGAATTTCCTGCGTCGATCAAAACCCGTACTCATCGCGCCTGAGTGTCATGCGCCAGACTGCCACCATGCCGGTGACCAGTACACGATGGTTAAGTGTCGCAGCTGTGAGCAGTGGTTTTGCTCAGATCACGTTGACACGGAAGAAACCGTCCAGCTGGTCAAGACCGTAGATCGAGCATTTCAGGGGCTCTCGTACTATGCAGGTCTGTGCCTAGCGTGTCATGGGGAAATACGCCAGCAGAAGCCGACCAATTCTAGATGGTTGCTGTAATAGACCGGTGCTAGTCTGGCCATTCGCGTGGTATCTTCTCAGCGCCTCCTGTGCGTCGGCACGGATTGCTGCAAATTCCTGGCATCTCACATACGAGCCAGGCGCGCCAGCAGGGCAAATGCTCCGGCGGCACCGGATCCATACGCCAGGTGCGCCGTGAAGTCGTGGAGCAGCGTTCGGGCGTCGTAGTCCCAGATGGGCTTATACACCTTTGCCAGCGGGAGGATGATATAGCTGCTGGCCCAGACACCGGCACCCAGCGGCAGCCCGAAGATGGCACGTGGGCACCGAAGCGAGCCAGCAATGACGCCATAGAGAGCGCCCCAGGACATGCCATATCCCCAGTGCATGATGTTACTGGTGAGGGAGGCACGGTCTGAAGGTAATTCGCGCTGGAAGAACCCTTCATACAGGTGCTTACCGACCTGTGCTGGTGCTGGAGCGTCGTCCCAACTTTGCAGGCCGGCTGAGAATTCCCAATCCAGCACAGGGCTTTTGCCCCCGCTTCGCCGATACCTCCGGTATAAGACGAGGTCCATGGCTGCGGAACCCACCACGCCAGCCGCCACCCCACAAACTATCGCTCCCAGTGGAGTCATCGGTGTACTTGAGCGCTCCATGGGTCCTCCTACCTAGACAAGCGTGCTCGAACAGCGTGGTGCTGCAAACGCTTCTCCACCCTGGAGCGCAGCGTGTTGTGCGCAACCCGCGCGGCGGAGAGGGCCTGCACAGGGCATGCCAAGGCGTGTCTCTTTTGACCGAGTTGTCTCTCCACCGTACTTCGTCAGATGATCCTAATGAACTGGGCTTGTTAGCCTTTGCCGCGGAATGGATGGTATTCTTCCGACATGAAGCAGGCACATGAAAGTCTGCCTAGCCGACCGTTTGTCTGGCGTTTGGAGCGTCTAAATAGTTACTGGATTCAATGAGTTGCTCAAGCTATACGACGCGCATGATGTGCCTCAATGGAAAGGGGAATGGCGCACCAATGCTCAATGCGCCTCAGGCAGTCTATCCAACGCTCATTGCTGTCTCCGAAGAGTTGCACGGGCTACGCCTCGTGTTGCGCCGCCTCCGCGCCGGAGATGCCGCCGACCTGTTCGCTGCGTTGGAAGCCTCACGCGAGCGGCTCGCACCCTGGCTTCACTTTCCCGATTCGCTCCAAAGCGTGGAGGCGACCCGTGATTGGCTGATCCGACGCGAGGCAGGGTGGCTGCTGCGGGAGGTGCTGGGTTTTACCATCCGGCACGGCGAGACCGGAGAGTACCTGGGCGGTGTCGAGTTGCATTCGATCGCGTGGGACCAGCGCTACTTCGCGCTTGGGTACTGGCTTCGTTCCGGCGCCGAAGGGCATGGCTACATGAGCGAGGCGGTGCGGCTCCTAACCGACTACGCGTTTCTGGCTCTGGGTGCCAGCAAGGTCGCGTTGCGTTGCGATGCCCGCAACACTCGGAGCGCTGCCGTGGCGGAACGGCTGGGTTTTCTGCGCGAGGCGCGGCTACGCGGTGAGGCGGTCACCAAAGACGGCACGATCGCCGACGAACTGCAATACGGGCTTCTGCGCGATGATCCCCGCTGGGGTCGACCGCCTAACGCGGATTGACCTTGGTGGTGCGCTGTTTAGGCGCGTATTTGGGCGGCAGCGGCGGCCACGACGGCCAGAAAGGATGCCAGTTCGAACGGCTTGGAAGCTGGGGAGTTCTCCATTTTTGTCTGCATCTGCATCTGTGTCTGCGCCGGCAAGCTCCACCGCTGGGGTGTGGTGGTCAGATAGACATAGGCTTGCCGCGTCACGGGGTTCGCCGCAACTGCCATAAAGAATTTTAGCCCCGCGTGCTCGACTACCTCGGCATCACCAATTATGAGCACCAGTGGCTCAGGAGAGGCGTCGATCAAGGTTTCGGCCTCACGGAGGGTCTCTGCTTCAAAAACTGCGTAGCCAGCCTCTTCCAAGAGATCGCCCAGGGAACAGCGAATATGTTCGTCCCTGTCGACCACAAGTACCGTCACTGCTGGGAACGTGTTCTGGATCTCGGTCGCTTCTGTTTCCATACAACACCGCCTCCTGCGGATCCTCTAGGTAAATCCGCCATAAACTAAGCAGATTGCATGCCAAAATCTACCAGGCACAATCGGAGGCGCCTGTCCGGTGTGGGGGCGAGCTAGCAGTGCTGCGGAAAGGAGTGCTCCGCCCGGCATAGTGAGGCTTCACCTGTGGTAGACTGCAGGCGAAGCAACTGTGCACCTGCACAGTAAGGGAAATTGGCCGTACCATCAGCAGATAGCGGAGACGGGCGGAGGGACCAACTAGATGCCTCAATTTCTCTCTTTCGATGGGATCGAGATCGCGTATGAGACCTGGGGAACCGCCGGCGAGCGGCCTCCGGTGCTGCTCCATCACGGATTTATTGCCAATGCCGAGATCAATTGGGTGCGGCCGGGAATCGTGACGGCATTGACGCAAGCTGGGCGCCAGGTCTTCGCGCTTGATGCGCGCGGACACGGCGCCTCCGGCAAGCCCCATGACCCCGCTTTCTACGGCGAAGCGAAGATGGTGCGGGATCTCCGGCAGCTTATCGATCTAATCGGGGCGGAGCAGGTCGACCTGGTGGGCTATTCGATGGGAGCAATTGTCTCCCTGTCTACGGCCAGTCAGGATGCGCGTATTCGTCGTCTGGTAGTGGGCGGGGTTGGCGCCGGGGTTGTAGAGGCGGGTGGACTGGACACCCGTGCGGTTGCCGGCAATACGCTTGTCGCGGCTCTACAGGCCGCGGATCCGAGCACTATCACGCAGCCGGTCGCGCGGGCGTTCCGAACGCTCGCCGATAGAGTCGGAGGCGACCGCGACGCGCTGGCGGCGGTTGCTGCGGCCCGCCAGGTCAGCTCCATACCGGTGCAGCAGATTACTGCTCCGACACTGGTCATAGCCGGAGATAGTGATCCGCTCGCCGCTCGCCCTAAGTTGCTGATCTCCGCCATCCAAAATGCCCGGCTGCTGGTCCTTCCCGGCGACCATCTGAGTGTCGTACTGAACCCTGGATTTGCTTCGGCTATCGTGGAGTTTTTGGGCGAATAGCCGGAGGATAGGCAGTACGCTCAGTCTTGGGCCAAAGACTTTACTTGCATGATCTGGGGCGTCAACACACAATGAAGTGAGGATTAGCGAGCATTGAAGCGATCGAGCTAGCTCTAGTCTATGCTTGGCCCCAGCCGATCACCAAATGATGCTATCACGTGGCTCACCACCTCAGCTGGCGTTGCATGCTTGCCTTCCACGAACGTGACAGTGTCCGCCGCTTCACTGGCGTCGCTTTTATGCTTGTTTGCCGCATCACGTAGATAGGCTGCCAAATCGGATTCATGGCGTAACTCGGCCACCATCGCTAACTGAAGCAGACAATGCGCGGCCTGAGGGCCAGTCGCACTAATCTCCAAACACGCTCGCCAGGCACTCGCCGCTTCGCTAATACGGTCGGCGTATGCGTGTGCGTCGCCAATACTGCTCCACACTAACGCGCTGCCGGTGCGATTGTCGGACTTTTGGAAGAGCGACAGGCTTGCGCGCAAGTGTATGAGCGCCTCTTCTGCATCGCCTTGTGCCAGCGTTATCTCGCCCTGATTATTGAGAGCCATTGCTAATCCTATCTGGTCGTTCAATGTCCTGAAAATGTCGCCTGCCTCCCGTATTGCCTGGAGTGCTTGCTCGTACTTTCCTTGCTGTTTGAGCAATTCGCTCACGTTCACCAGGCTGACAGCCATTCCTCGCTGATCACCCGTTCGTCGTTTTATGTCGAGCGCTTCTGTGAGCAGCGCTGCTGCCTGGGCGATATCGTCCCGCTCGATGGCAATGGTGCTCAGATTGTTCAATACTATCGCATACAGATGTGGAACATCGATGTGTTCGAAGGTGGCACGCGCGTCAGTGAAATATGCCATCGCGGCATCGCTATCACCGAGCGCTTTGTGGATCGTTCCCAGCAGCACCTGCGCTTGCGCAACCTTCTCGGGTTCGCCCAGCCGATCACACCAACTTAAGCAGTCTGCCGCTAGTTGACTGGCTGTGGCAAGGTCGCCCTGTGTCGTCGCGAGGATCGCAGCGCCATAGAGGACACGACTCATGGTGAGCAGATCAATCTCGCGGCGTCCGTTGTGGTAGAGGGCAATCATTCCTTCCATCCACTCGCGCCCCTCGCTGAGCGTACGTCGCTTCTCCCAATACCACCACAGTGGCGCGACCAGGTGTAACCCCAATGTCACATCCTGCCGTTCGCGTGCCCATCGCAACGTCGCCAGAATATTCTCGTAGTCGTGTGCGCAGCATTCCAGTGCTTCGCTCTGACCTGCACCTGCAAATGCTTCTTCGAGAGATTTCAGGCGCGTGACATAATAGGCAGCGTGCTGGCTCCGCATTTGGGGCAACTCATTTCGGCGCTCCAGCAGGCGAAGGCCAAATGCGCGAATGACTTCCAATATGGAAAACCGCAGGGCTAACGTTGCGCTGGTCGTCGGCAATGCCTGCACCAGACTATGATCGACCAACGTGGCGATACTTTCAGCGTAATCTATCTCCAATGCCCCATGTGGATCGCAGACGCTAGCCACCGCGTCCAGATCAAATTCGCCATTGAATACGCACAGCCGTCGAAACAGGATCTGCGTCGGCGCATCTAATAGGCGATAGCTCCAGTCGAAGACATCTTCCAGGGATTGCTGCCTGCGGGGCCGCGCTTCAACCCGACTTGCTAATGTGCTCAGAACCGCTATACCGGTGTGAATGCCGAGTTGACGAAGAATCTCTTGCAGTGGGCGGCTATACACCTGTGAGGCTACCAATTCAATCGCCAGCGGAATTCCACTTAGTCGGGCACAGATACGAGCAACCGTCGCCGCGTTGGTTGCCGTCAAGGTGAATTCGGGCGCCGTCGCTCGCGCCCGCTCGACAAAGAGCACCACCGAGGGATAGGTTTTGATGGCCTCTGGCAGTTGGCGACGAGCATCGGGAACTGACAAAGGCGCGACCGTTTGAATGCGCTCCCCTACAATCTTGAGTGCGGCTCGGCTCGTCACGATGCACCGCAGCCGTGGATGTGCTTGCAGTAACGCCTCAATGCGCTGCGCTGCTGAGATGACCTGCTCGAAGTTATCCAACACAAGCAACAGGTCATGCCCATTCAGTCTAGCCTGCAGCGCCTCTTCGAGCGAGCAGCCATGTTCTTCCCGCACGTCAAGCGTGCGAGCCATAGCACCAGTGACCTGTTCCAGCTGGGTGGTTTGAGCGAGATCGACGAAATAGCTGTTTGCCTGATACTGAGGAATGAGAGTAACGGCTATGGCCAGCGCCAGACGTGTCTTGCCCACGCCGCCGGGTCCTACCAGAGTCAGCACCCGTACCATAGGGTTTGCCAATAGATGTATTGCCGCCACAATGTCCGCATCGCGACCAATCAGCGACGTGGTAGGCAGCGGGAGATGGGTGGCTATCTGCTTGTCAATCGTGGCTTCGACTTGCCCGCGTGCCGCCGCGGTGAACTCCTCGGCATCAGCGCCCTGTAGGTTAAGCGCCTGGGCCAGCAGCTCCACTGTATCGCGGTGGGGGTAACGGCTCAATCCACGTTCGATATCGCTGACCGTTCGCATGCTTACGCCGGCCCGTTTCGCCAGATCATCCTGTGTCCAGCTACGCGCCTGACGATAGCGTTTCAGTAGCAAGGGAAAATCAGCAGGGGTAGTGAGCATCGCTCGTTTGCCTCCTACTATCCAATTCTGTGGATGATTCTGTGGATTGTCCTCTCTTGATGATGGAATATTGGCCCGTACACTCTTCAGTACAATCATATGAACGCCGGTAGCGCTATTGAACTGGTTTTCGCCGCTCATGTATTGTGGAACAATCACCTATTGCGGTGTCTTCAAAGGAGCTTTGCTGATGCACTCGCTCTCTCTTCCACTCCGCCATTCCTGGCGTGTAGCTCCGATCATATGTGGTATCGTCCTACTACTGGCGGCCTGTAGCAGTTCGACCGGCACTGGCACCACACAGGGCGGCAGCTCAACTGGCACTTCACAGCCGGCGCCGCCGTCAGCTTCAGCCACGCCCGTCCAGGCTAAGGTTCCTACGGATCCCTGCGCGCTTGCTAGTCCATCCGACATAGCCGCTGTTGTTGGCGGATCGATTAGCACGGTGGTTCCCGTAGGTGGCGGTGAGGCCCAAAATGGCGTGAAAAAGTCGGTGTGTGCCTACGGCACTGGCACGAGCTCTCCCCCCAAGGTCGATCTGTTCTATTACACCGTTGTTCAGGGTGATCCCCAATCCGATTTTGCCCAGCTCAAACAACAAGCGCCGAGTCCCACCGCAATTGGGAACCTGGGTGACGCCGCATTCTGGGAATATTCGCCGGCTAAGACGCCAACTGACTCTCCATATGGAGTCTTCGTACTGCGCGGCACTCTTTTCTTTGGCGTCGGCTTACCTGGCAACACGGATCAAAATACTGCGCTCTCTCAAGAGCAGCAGATCGCGAAGCTCATCCTCTCACACCTTTAGAGCTTCATGCCATGTATGTATCGGAGTATTTGTGGGTTAACCTGAGCCATGGCATTGCCTACTCCGCTTAGGTTAACCTTCTTCACAGTCGAAACCACTATACCACGTTCGATTGGTTGGCGCCTGTGATCCACTACGCCGATCGTCGGAGCTGGGGAGCCGTTACCCCCGGATAGCGGGCGTGGTATACTCGGGACCGAGCCAGCGAATTGGGAGCCCACGGCGGTGGCATGCAGTAACCTTTTGGGGCTTAGGATATGGACCAAGACGCACATCATCCAATACGTTACGGATACGTTCACAGGTCTCGATATCCTCAGGCCAACCGACGGCCCTGGCGCAGGCGACACCTTCTTCTTCTATGACCCCCAGCATGACCTCGACCCGAAGCGCCGAATGCCATTCGCCACGATTGTCACCAAAGACTACGGCGACTTCGATAATACCTCAAATCTGAATCGTCCGGATGTGTTCCGGCTCAACATCGGCGTGAGCAGGGATACCTTCCGTGCGCTCTTTGGCTATGCGCCCGGTGAGGACACTACGCAGAGCGCCAACTATGACTTCGCCATCCTGGATCGGCTGATGCCGCATCCTGTGTATGCGCCGCAATCGTTTGTGTGTGTGCTCAACCCAAGTCCGGAAACCTTTGAGGTAGTCAAGCCCTTGCTGGCCGAAGCCTACTCCATCGTCGCCACCCGGCATGCGCGCAGACCGACCAAGCCCGACTGAGCGGTTGCCAACCCTTAGGAGCAGGTACGTTATGATTAGAGCGTTCGTATCTGTTCCGCCGCCTGATCCCGGGTAATATGGCCGGCGAGTAGCTCGTCCAGAACGCCTTCAATGCTGATGGTTGGGGCAGCCGCGGGAACTCCAGGCTGCTTAGATGCTTCCGGCTTAGCGCGCTGCGCCAGTGCCAGCCGCCCATACATGAACAGAAGCACGACTCCGATCACCAGTCCACTAGCCGATGCGCGGGCCATCTCTTGCCATGCATTGAGAGGATTCCCAAGTATTGCGGTAAGCAGGGTGAAGAGCAACACAATCAGCGAGATGACCGTATCCAGCATACCAATTGCCAACAAGGCAAGCTCCAGGGCGCGCTGCGGCACGGCTGTGGCTCCTTCTTGACCGGTTCTTGCCCTCTGCCATAGCGCTAACGGCACATAGGCCAAGCCCGTGCCGACCAAAGCAAGACCAATCGAGGGTGACGGGTTGGATCCACCAGGGGAGAGATGTTCTACAACGTCGTATACGAGTATCACCCAACCTGCCCAGAAGGGCAGTGCCGCCAGGAAAGCCGCCACCGCCAGCGCTGCGAGAAGGGTTGCTCCGGACCGTTCAGGCACGGTGTCCCGGTCGCCGCGCAACAGGATGATGTAGACTGCAAGGACCAGCAAGCCGGTAACAAGCGGTGAAATGAAGTCATAGGACTGCAAAAGATCGCTGCCGGTCGCCCCAATTCCCAGCATGATGCGGGATAGGAGCTCGAATGCTCGCTCCAGTCCTAGCAATATGACGATCACTCCAGTGGCGAAGCCGAGAAAGTGAATGGCTTTGACTACCAAGGACATACGGTCGTCGCGACCCAGCAGCCAGTACACGAACCACGCTGCCGACACCAAACCAGCGATGAGCCACTCCCTTAGCACCGGAGATCCGGCTGGACCGTAATAGCACGCGACACCGTCCGGCGCGAAATTCGGGCACAGCGTTACCATCCCAGCGCTAGTTAAAATCGCGTATAGCGACGCCGCTACCGCGTTCCACAGTGACGGCACGATAAAGGCAACGAGGAAAATGAATGGTAGTCCGGACAGGTGCAATCGCTGGAACACCAGCGCGGCTTCGTCCGTGGCCGGCAACCGCCGCCGCTCTAGCTCGAAGAGCAAAAAGAGCAGGCCGAAAACGGCGCACGTTGCCAGGCTCTGTGCCGCTCCTGACCCCTGCATCGCTACATTAATGCCGATTATGCCGCTCACGAGTGAGACGAATGCCGAAAGGCCCTGGCTGAAATTCAGGAATGCAGATCTGACCGCGCCGTTAGCCGCTTCACCGTCGCTGCCCTGGTTGCGCCGGAGCAGCCAGTAGTGGAAACCGCCTACTGAAATAGTAAGCACCCACGAAATTGCGGCAAAGACCGCTGGTTGGAGGACGTCGCTCTCATTGAGGATGGCCGGCACCCCGTTAAGCGGCGTGGCCTCCAGCAAGACCGAGAGAAGCACCGTCGTCGCGATGGCAGTAAAGAAAAGCAGAATGCAGATAATACCGTACAAGTAGGCGCGGTATAGTGAGTGCAACATGACCTGTCCTCCATATTTGGTGGGGCGTAGACTTAAGGAGCTCGGCCCATATCCTACACGCGGGGAACAACTGCACTGTATACAACGCGCGACGCTTCTGGAGATTACCTTACCCTCCGCGGTACAAGCATCTTGGGTAGCTCGAGGCTCGTTCTCCTATCTTCTCCTCTCGATAGGCCTCTTACCTGGCTCTCACCATGATGTCACCGCCCACCCCGTCGTTGGGTTCTACAAAGTCAAGGCGCATGAGACCACTGAGCAGCGCCGTAGAGCTCCTGCCGGTGTTGATTTTAGTCCAGCTGGTAGCCCCAAGGGGCAATTGATGAGCGCCACCTGCCCGCTTACTGTGGGAGCGACAAACACCTCACCAGTCGAGAGCACACTGCTGCGAAGACCAACCAAGGGAACACCGATGGCTGGACCAGTTGCCAGCTCGTACCGGCATCCTTCGTGCGATAGAGGTAGAGGGGCCACCGATGAGGATGGCCCCGATAACGATGCGACCTCAAGAACCCCAGGAGTGGTGCTGGTGAAGACCGGCAGCTCGGCTCCCAATTGGTTACCTTTGACGTAGCCAGGCGGAATCGGCGAGGACAGTGCCGACCAGCTGCTACTAGCATCCTGGGTGACGCAGAGATCGAGGGGACTACCGATGGAACCACCCTGGGGACAACCGCCCGCAAAACCGGTGGTGGTGTTGGCAAAGGACAGGCCCGCCGGTCCCTCCACTACCGGATAGGGTGCCACTTGCGCCCACGTGGCGCCGCCGTCGGTCGAAAGAAGTACAATTGCCCTCACTTTTCTCACAACTTGTATCGCAGATTTGAGAGAGAGAGATACATGATGCGCTCAGGAGCCCATTACTACGTCCCGAATCTGTCAGCCAACATAGCGCCATAGAATGTGGTTATGTTTAATGCCGCTCATCGTCTTGCCAACGTAGTCCTGTTCCGCTATGATGGTTACATAATGTGATAGGAACTGAGGGCTGTCATGCTCACCAGACCTCGTCCGCCTGTTCACTTTCTTACACCCGAAGGGAGCGCCTTGTGGACGATGATGGGCCTACGTTGCCGAGTCTGCGCCGCCTGCGCCGCTACACAACTCGAGCACCTGGAGAACATGGAGACCCCAGCAGGTCGGCAACGTGGCCAGTACAGAGCAAGCTCAACCAGCCCACGTCTAGTCACAACTCGTCTACTCACAATAGGAGCCCTCTGGTGCTGGGCGCCAGTCTGGGCGTCAATGTGGTGCTACTCATCGTCCTATTAAGCGTCATGATTCTTGATCATGGCGGCTTCTCGCCAGGCAATGGCCCTATCGGCTTCTCTTCACCACTTTCCAGAGTATCCACCGCCAGCCCGAGAGCCGGCATCGCTACTCCAACTGCAACTCCTGCAGGTGGCTGGCTCCAAGTCACACCGACGAACCTGCAGTTGAGTTGCAATGGCGGCCAGCAGACACAGTTCGTTGTGTTAAAGAATACGGGAACGGAACCGGTGCAATGGCAGGTGATCTTCTCAGAACCTGCGGATCAGGTTGGGGTCAATATCAATCCAAACCAAGGTACCCTCAACGCTGGATCCAGTACGCCACTCCAAATCCAAAACCAGACGCATGCCCATGGCCCGCAAGGGGTCGACGGGCAGCGAGGTACCATAGAGTTCAATGCCGAAATAGTCGGTGCTGGTCCATCCCCCAATATCACCTATACGACCGTGGGCTGCTAGTGACCCAGCTCCCAAGAAAGGGCCGCTGTTGTTCTCGAGGCTGAGGTGTCTTCTGTTTGCCGCCAACACAGCGGGGTGCTCGGAGAGAAAGATAAAGCCGAGGCCAAGCAGGATCTGGACGCCAGCGATAACCAGATTGACCGCAGCGCGGAATATTCAATGGGCTGGGCAGGCCCCTTCAGGGAGCGGTAACAATAGCTGCCGTGTTGAACTGAGAAGAATCTCCCGCATGTATGCGGGGGAGTGTCAATATCCTCAACTGGCATTTAATCTTCTTCATCAACCTTCCGATCGGTATTGCAGTCTTTCTCTGCTGTCTCAAGCTCCTTCCGGGAAACCAGCAACTACATATCGCCAGGCATCTCGACATCGCCGGCGCGATCACGGTGACAGCGTCGCTCACCTGCGGACTCACAATAATGCAGGGCAAAGGAGTGGATTCCGAAGGGTCGGTACTGGCCATGCAGGCACATTGGCCAAGCGCCGGAGAACGTCACTGGTAGTTCCACTGGTTCCACCAATAACGCTTTCCGGCACCCGCGAATTCCGGCCGAGCTCTAGGAAACGGTCAGGTTGTAATTGTTGCCGTTGTTGTTGTCCCAGGTGTTGCTCTGGTTGAAGAACGCCATGTTGAGCTGGGTAGCGTTGGACGGCATGGTGACGACCGCCTGCCAGGAGCCGTTGGGCTGCCTGACCATCGACGTGTTGGTAACGCCGTTCCAGTTGTTATAACCCCAGTGCATGGTGATGCTGGTCGCGCTGGATGCGAGCGTACCGTAATACGTAATGGTTGTCTGCTGGCCATGCACCGGACAGGCAGTTGCCGCCACAGCGGAGCCCGTCGCGCATGTACCTCCCGAAATAGAGATGTTGTAGTTGCTGCCGTTGTTATTGTCCCAGGTGCCGTTCCCATTGTTGAAGGCCATGTTGATCTGGGTCGCATCGTTGGGAACACTGATCGTCGTCTGCCAGAATCCGTCGGGCCGCTTCACCATCGCCTGGTCAGGCGGTATATTCTGCCAGTTGTTCTCACCCCAATGCAGAAATACCTTACTCTGCGAATCCAGCGAGCCATGGTAGTAGATGGTCAGCGCTTTCCCAGGATAGGCCTGGGCCGAGTTGTAGTCGATCGTATACCCGGTATGCGGCTGGTAGGCACTGGTCACGTACCGGTTGGCAACGACCGAGGCCTCATCCGCTATCGTATTGGTGCTGTCCGAGAACAGCAACGTGATATATTCGCCCATTGCCCAGTTGAGCGGATTCATCGACTTGGTGGGAGTGCCAGCTGTATTCCCGGATGGTGGGTTATTGCCCCAAACCTGTTCGGGAATGAAACCCGATGCATTCGCCGCGTCCATCATTGAGGTGAGCGCCCAGTCGGACGAGGTGCCGTCGGCGATATCATAGATGCCGCGCTCTCCGGAGAGTATCGGCCACAGTTCGCCCACGCCTCCGGTGCCGTCATAGTTTGAGCCGTTGGGGAGCTCCCCATACCCGTCGTGGTCGTATCGGAACCAGTAATCATTCCCGTTGACGGTCTCCTCGATGGTCGAGTCAATAACCGGCAGCGACAGCGTGATATAGGGCGAATTGGCCGGCATGACACCCTGACGAACCAGCTCCAGGAAGCCCATATCCACAATCGCGCTCTCCGGATAGCTTCCTTCTCCGTTCGCGATGTTGACATAACTGCCATCATTGGGCTTTCCGTCACTGATCCGCTCGAAATAGTAGCCGTTACCCAGCGATCCATTGGTCGTGAACGTCCAATTCGGCATCATACCCTGCCAGTAATCCGCGTAATTGTCCCACAACGCCTCGTCGGAGGTGTCGCCGTTGATCCTGGCGATATCGGCCGCCGCTACCAGTCCGGCAATCTCCGCGGAGATGGTGGACGGGCTGTAGCCGCTATTCTCCTCCCAGCGTTCCTCTCCGGTAGAGGGCCCATGACTAATGATATAGTTGGCGGCTGGTTTGATGTGCTGGGTGAAATTGGTATTGTCGGTTATTCCTAGCTTCCACGCCAGCAGGATCGGGAATGCCTGCTCGTCCATCTGGATACCGGTCCAGTACGGCGTTCCATTCACATAGCTATTCTGCGGGAAGTGTCCGTCGGACTCCTGCTGCGTGTCGAAGGCCCACAGCACCGCACTCTTGGCATCCGTGGTGTCGCCGGCGACGATGAGCGCGCTGGCAAATTCATACAGGTCGCGTTCCCACACCAGGTGATACCCGCTGTCACCGTCCCCGTTGGTGTCGCCCCAGGGTGTGCCCAGGCCGGCGACAAACGTGCCGGTCTCCTTATCTTGTGAGGCTTTGAGCACGTTGGCGGCCAGATAATACTCTTGCTCGCGCGCCTGCTGTACGCCTGAGTTACCGCCCACAGCCGGCGGTGTATTCAAGCTATTGTCAAAGGTGTGCCACTGGGACACATAGGTGCTGAGCATGGTAGAGAAATTGTCTCCCAGTGTGCCGGCCAGAGCCTCTTCGGCGCTGGTAGTAGCCGATGTGCTGCCATTGGTCTGGCCAAACGACAGAACCAGATCGAAGCTGATAGAGGTGGCAGTGCTGGTATTGATGGTGCCGCCATCGGAGAGATCGAGCTCGCCGGTCTGGGCGGTATTGCCGCTATCAGCGGCGCTGTAGCTGTAGTTCATCGTGTAGTCGGGACAGGAGCTGCTACCGCAGTTGGACGTCCCCAAAAGATCAGTCCAGCCGTCGTTTTCCCCGACAAATCCCGAGCTGGTCATGCCCGATACATACGGCGTCGTCGCCGCCAGCGCGCTGGCGTAATTGCCGGTGGAGTCAGTGGTCAGCAGCATCGTGGTCCCGTTATAGGTCTGGGTAGAGCTGGTATTATTGTTACCGGCATTATGCATGGTGGGGTTGTACAGCACATAAAGCAGGTAATTGGACAGCGTTCCGGTCAACGCGGTAAAGGTGGTCTGCTGGATAACCGAGTTACGGTTGGGATCAGTGTAGAACGTTTTCACGATCTTGTACTTACCGTTGTTGGCGGTGTTGGTTACGGTCCATGCCAGTGAGTGATTGTCGTAGAGCTGCGCTACCGAGGTAGTATTGGTTTTCTCGAGGTCAACCCAGGTGTGCCCGCTATCTCCCACCATGAATTGTAAATCGGTGGTATTGGCGGTATCGTCGGTAGGATAGTAGATCTCGCCCAATATGCCGTTGTATCCGGTAAACCAGACATCGCTGGTCGTGTTAGCTGCGGTGCCGAGCACGGTATTGTCGGAAGGAGTCCAAAACGACGTGGCCCCCGGCCCATTTGGAGCGGTGCCTCCAGATGCATGCGCAAGCTGCACCGGCATCAGGCTAAGAACCAACACTGCTACAAGGGCTGCCGTCAGGACCGCACTCCAGAAAAGACGCCTTCGTCCAAAACGAGAACTCAACGGAGTATGTGAGGTCGTCGCCACGTCGAGCACTGCCTATCTCCTTTGATGTGGGCAATTCTAGTCCATACAAACGCAAGTCGGAGCTGTGTGAACATCTTGCAGTGAATGAAGCGTTGGTAGTTTGGTGCTGGGAGGGGAAGTACCCTAGCTTGACTCACCTCCTTCATGTCCCCTACCGACTATCCAGTCGGTGCGGCACTTCCATCCAAAGAAGCGGGCCAGGCGAGCCGTGTGCCTAACCTCACACGGCGCTGTGTACCAAGGATTCCGTGTACACAAGTATAGAAGCAAACGGTCGCATAGTCAATCCGCTTGTGAAAGATCCGCATTTTGGCTCCAGCTGAATGACTCTTTCCCTCGAGATTCAACGGACGCTACAGCCAAGGTTTGCAGATGCTATACCAGGCGTTCAGCCGTCAGGCCGTTTCCTGGCTCCTCTCCTCTTCAGGAATGCTTTCCTGAAAAGTCAGGATATTGCGAAAAGGATCGCAGAGCCAAAATCCTTTCGTCTCCCAGGGTGTGGCCTCGAGAGGGAGAGGTGACTGAATAGCGCCTATTGGCAAGTACTGCTGATACAACCCCTCGATATTGGTCACACCGATCCAACACACCACGCGACCCTCTGGTGGCTCTTCTGTTGGATCGGAGACATTGAATTGCAAAGCGATCCCATCACGTTCGATAATGCCAAACCCCTCGTCGTGGTAGGGGGTCGCAAAGCCGAGTTGTCCATAAAAGGCCAGCGCTTGCTCCATATCTCCGGCAAGAAAACGAGGAGCAACCGAATCAAGGGTGGGTTGACGCTCTTGGGATGTTGACATGGGTGTGCCTTCCTTGACCGATCCTGTTTCCGGTCTGGAAGGGACAGAAAGGTAGGCGTCAGCAGGAAGGAGGACGTTCCTTGCGCCACGATCGAGGGAACCGCCCGCCTCATAATATTGTAACTGCCGTTAACATCGGCGTTGAGCAATCTCCCGGTTGACAGCCAACTTGCCCGACGATATGTTGCTGAGGAGCCCATTCAAACAGTTTCAGACTCGGAAAAACCCGGTGAAGGTGATACAGAACGGAGTGAATATGTTTACAGTGCCTGGAGCGATCACGTTTGACTGCTATGGGACTCTCATCGATTGGGAAGGAGAGATCCAGCGTTACTTTGCTCAGGTACTATCTGCCCACCACTCCACTGGAGTGGATCCACGAGCTTTGCAACGGCACTGGGAAGAGGTGCAATTTGCCAGCATTGGATACTATCATCCCTATCGCCAGATCCTCAGCGAGACCATGGCACAGGCATTTGCCGACTTTGGCCTTGCCAGCACTCCGGCGGAGTTGGAGGCATTTGCTGACTCAATGGGTCACTGGCAGCCGTTTCCCGATACTCAGGCCTCACTGCGGGCGTTGCAAGACTTAGGCATCAAGGTAGTGCTAATCACCAACACAGACGACCAGATCATTGCCCAGACTGTGCCTCTCCTCGGGATCGCGCCAGATGACATTGTTACCGCGGAGCAAGCCAGAGCCTACAAGCCGGCGCACCAGGCTTTCCACTTGGCGCGCCAGCGTCTAGGGCTCTTGGTCTCGGAGATCTGGCATGCCGGCTTCGGCTTTAAATACGACATCATTCCAGCCAGCGAACTGGGCTACACAACGGTCTGGATCAATCGCCAAGGAGAGGCGCGTCCCTCCGCCGTTCGAGAGACATTTCTGGTAGGAGATATGGCAACGTTGGTCTACCTCATCAAAGGCCTCGCCACAAAGGTCTAAGTCAGTAAGCAAGGGGTAAAATGCTTCGCCGTGCTGGAGACCGTCTTCATCGGGCAGCCATTCCACTATAGGTTCGCCTGAATGGTCGCGTTAGTGACGATGCCCAGTGAGTCTGGGAAAGAGGTACGTTGGTCCCACGGTCAGGAATGCTCCCACCGTCACAACGCCTACCGCCGTTCCGATGGCGAAGTCGGTGCCGGTCATGAGATGAGGGCCGACGCCATATCTGACCAAGAGATAGAAGACGATCACATAGAGCAGGTTCGTGACCAAGCCCGGCGAGTAGGTGTTGCGTCGAATGGTCCAATACACATGGACGGTAGCCGCGTGGGTGACGAATCCAGCCACCCAGATGAGTGGCAGAATGACAAAGTGGCCACCAAGACTGTCAAAAAGCAGATTGCTGATCGCAATCGCAGCAATAGCCCCGGCGTTAATCCAATTTTGGTGCAGGTCAGCACCATTGGCAATGGTATCGCCCCTTCCGGCACGGCAGCCTCACCTCGGGAGGAATGGACGGCCTTCAGGCGATCAGAGGGATGAGTAACGAGCTGTACCAGTTGCGAGAGGGAACGTCCCAGAGCAAGGAAGCGGAATCGCACAGGGAGGAAGCAGGCAGCACATCCAGTATGAGATCGAGAGCCGTGGGACAGACCACGGATAGGATGCTGAAACCCTTCGGCCGACAGCAGATTGTCTGCTGAGCAAATGGCTGGGCTCTCATGGTCGAGTTTCGATGAAAGTGTACGGAGGAATCGCACAGAGTATATTCCCCCCACCTCGCTCTTGACAGAACGCTTCGGATAGGTGCAAAATGTATATAGATACAGTTGTACCTAAGGAGCAGACACGATGAGCGATCATGACAAACGCGGCGATGACCACGACGATGGCGTCAAACCCGGATCCGGACCGGGGAAAGCGGGCCTGCCGAAGAATTGGATGATACCGGTGGTGCTTCTGCTGCTTCAGCAATGGCACTCGTATGGCTACCAGATCATGAAGGGGCTGGCCACGTACGGGATTGTCATGCTGAATCCGGGTCCACTGTATCGATTGCTGCGACAGATGGAGAAAGATGGGTTGGTCCAGTCAAGCTGGGACACGTCCCAGCAGGGGCCGGCACGCCGCCTGTATTCCATTACCGACGCCGGTAAAGCCTATCTCAAACTCTGGGGTAGCTCACTGGAGCAGTACCGTAGCATGACCGACCAGCTATTTCGGCTGTATACCGGCTGGCTGGACAGGGGAGAGCCGAGCGAGTAAGCGGCTCTATGTTAGTGCCAAGAGTCAGTTGCACAGAGCATCTATAGGCGGTGTGAGCCCGCCGGAAGGAAAGATCCAACATGCCAGAACAGAAGTCAAAGCAGGCAGAAGCCAAGCCTAAGAGTGAGAGCGCGTCCACCTGGACCGAGACAGTCCGGGAAGCCGCGGAAACGATTGCGGACAGCGCAGTAGCCCTGCAAGATCGTAATGTCGAGTATGCCCAACACCTGGTCGATCAGAGCTTCGAGCAGATTGAGAACCAGACGGAGACGCTGCGTGAGGCTTTCAACACACTCGCCGCTCAATCGGCGAAGCGCCGTGCGGCGTTCCGCCATATGGTCCGCGAGGCGTTTGCCGCCTCGGTGAGCGTCATGTCCACGCCGAGAAAGCTCTACCAGGAGACATTGGAGTCGGTCCGCGAGGCCGCTGACGCTGGAGCTGGCTCCAAGGCATAAATAAGGTCCTGTCCCAGTGACTGGCAATTCGCAGGCCACTGGGACGGCGAAAGGCAGACCGGCGATGGAATGGATTACCCGCCAAACAGCCTCCGCTAAGGAGGCCCTGGATGACACTCGAGCGGTCGTTGGGCGGAGCATGAAACCTGCTCCAGTCGTGGTGAGCGGACGGCTCGGTGCGCTGGCCAGATCGAATACGTTCCTCTGGATGGAGACCAACCTTCGAGCGCTCGAGCATTACAGTCGTGCGGTTCCGGTGGGACGGCGAGTAACGCGCGCCTGGATACTACTGACGCTCGCGGCCGACCTCATCAGCGGCTATGCGCTGCTAGAGCAGTGTGGCAGGCTGTCCAAGTCACTCTCCGGGCCGGAAGACTGGATCTGGCAGCACCAGCGGGGTGCCCTCCACTTTCGCGATACCGCCGCCGAGCTCGGCGGCACGCTGATCAAAGCCGGCCAGTTCGCATCGACCCGGCCCGACATATTGCCAGTTGAATACGTTCGCACACTGGCCTCGCTGCAGGATCATGTGCCGGCGCAGCCGTGGCCGGTCATGAGACGCGCCATCGAGCGGGAGCTCGGACGTCGTCCCGAAGAAGTCTTCCGCTGGATAGATCACCGACCGCTGGCGTCGGCGTCAATCGCTCAAGTTCATCGCGCCATTCTGCCTGCTGGGCGCCAGGTTGCCGTCAAGATTCAATATCCTGGCATCAAAGAGGTCATCGCCAGTGACCTCACAATATTGCAAACAATTGTCAGTGGAGTCAGGCAGATCGCTCATGGCGTACAACTGCAGCCCATACTCGACCACCTCGCAGAGACACTCCCACTTGAGCTTGATTTCAACCGCGAGGCGGAGGCGATGGCTTGCCTACGTGCGGCGCTAGAACATCGGGACGATGTCATCATCCCGAAAGTAGTCTGGGAACTGTCTACTCCGCGCCTGCTCACCATGGACTACACCCCTGGAATCAAGATAACCGATCTGCCTGCGCTGGAGGCTGCTGGTCTCTCTCCCCATGACGTCGCAATCTTGCTCAATGATGTCTACGGGGAGCAGATGCTTCGCCTCGGGCGGCTGCATGCCGACCCGCATCCCGGCAATTTGCTTGTAAGACGCGGCCCGGCTGGAACACCGCAACTGGTATTGCTTGATCATGGCCTCACTGTGGAGCTCTCGCCCGCACTGATGGCGGCGCTCCAGGAGATGGTGAGAGCGCTATCCGCCGGTGATCTCGGTCGTCTGGCAGAAGCGCTGCGGAAGGCGGGAATGCCGCTCGATGCCGATGTCGACATCGCCAGCCTCTTGCAGATCGTCGGAGTGCTGCTGAATCAGCCGCATGAGCAGGGCAAGGATAGCGTCCTGGAGGTCGGGCAACGATTCGGTCAGGGAATAGGACACATTCCAGTCGATCTCATACTGGTTGGACGCGCACTGGGGCTGCTTGATGGCGTCACCAGGCAGCTCGACCCCGATCTGCAGGCGTTGGCGGTCATTTGCGGCTACGCCACGCCGGATAAGGCGCTCGAAGACCATCGGGGCAGGACGGCTGGAAACTGATCCTGTTTGAGGGCCAGACTCTCGGATACATCAGATATCTACTCCTCCTGAACCCGTATACTATGCTATACGTGGTGTGTGTTTGCGTTGGAGACACTGCTTGAGCGCGGAACGTATGCGATGGCAAGCGCGCGAGCACCATTTGGTATTCCTGGTCTGAAGGGGGATTGTTCTCATGGCATCTGCTCTGTTCGATACGCTGCCAGCGACGGCTGAGTCCGTTGGCACGTGGCCCTGGTCAAGTATTGCTCCCTACTACGAAGACCTCATGGCCCGCCCTCTCAGTGCCGAGACAATAGGTGATTGGCTTCACGATTGGACCCGTATCGGCGCCCTGATCGATGAAGCGAGTGTCCGATTTACGATCGCTACTACGACTAACACCGCCGATACGCAGGCCGAGCGCGAGTATACCGCATTCCTGCAAGAGGTCTTGCCGGAGGTGATGGCTGCCGAGCAGCGTGTCAAGGAAAAGCTGCTCGCAAGCGGCTTGGAACCTGATGGCTTCGAGGTTTCGCTCCGCAAGCTCCGCACCGACGCCAGCCTCTTTCGGGCGGCCAATAGTACGCAGCTGGCGGAGGAGCGCCGGCTTTCCCTTGAGTATGACAAGATTTCTGGCGCGCAGACTGTCGTTTGGGAGGGAAAGGTTGTTCCACTGGTTCAGGTCTATCCAGTGCTCCAAGAGACCGACCGCGACCGTCGCGAGCGCGCGTGGCGCACAATCCAGAGCCGCTATCTCACCGATACTCCTAGCTGGACGGCTCTATGGCGCGATCTTCTGACCACCCGCCAGACCATCGCCGAGAATGCCGGCTTCACTAGCTTTCGAGAGTATCGCTGGCAGCAACTCTATCGCTTCGATTACACCCCTCTGGACGCCAAGGGCTTCGATGAAGCTATTGCCGAGGTAGTCGTTCCCGCCGCCAATCGTGTCAGAGAGCGACGCCGAGAACGCCTTGGGGTGCCATCGCTCCGTCCCTGGGACCTCGACTGCGACCCGGATGGTCTCCCGCCGCTCTGTCCCTACCAGACGCTTGACGAACTCCAGGACGGTGTCGAGCGCATCTTCGCTCAAGTCTCCCCGCAGTTTGCCGCGTACTTTGCCACCATGCGTCGCGAGCACCTGCTTGATCTGGAGAGCCGCGAGCACAAGGCCGACGCGGGTTACCAGCTCGAACTCGCCGCCATACGCAGACCCTTCATTTTCACCGTCGCCGTCGGTACGCAAGGGGACGTAGAGACGCTTCTGCATGAGGGTGGCCATGCCTTCCACGCCTTCGAGATGGCGGGGCTGCCGTACCTGCAACAGCATAGCGAACGGATGGTGCCTATGGAGTTTGCCGAGGTCGGCTCGATCGCAATGGAATTCTTGGGCTCACCCTACCTGGCAGCCAGCCGCGGTGGCTTCTACAGCGAGGCCGAGGCCGCGCGAGCACGCATCGCGCACCTCGAAGGCGTCATCACCTTTCTTCCGTATATGGCCATGATCGACTCGCTCCAGCATTGGATCTACGAGCATCCAGACGAGGCGAAGGGATCTGTCGGCGGTGGATAACGTCTGGGCAAGTCTGGTGGAGCGATACGAGCCTGTAACAAACTGGAGCGGCCTGGAGTCGGAGATGCGTGGCTTCTGGCATAGGCAATCACACGTTTTCCAGGACCCGTTCTACTACATCGAGTACGGTATGGCGTACGTAGGCGCCATTCAAGTCTTCGCCAACGCTCGTCGCGACCAGGAAGCAGCGGTCGAGGCGTATCGCAAGGCACTCGCACTGGGCAACACGGTGCGGCTGCCCGAGCTCTTTGCGACCGCCGAAGCCCGGTTTGCCTTTGACGCTCCCATTCTGCGCTCCACCATCCGGGTGTTGGAGGGGGTAGTTGCGGAGCTCGAGCCTCTCGCCCGCAGGTAGCTGAACCCGAGGACCAACCCGCTGGCTCCCGTTGCCTGGGACCCTGTGGCTATTGTGCTTCGTTACTGCCTGTAAATACAATTCAGACAATCTAATGAAGGGCATGCCCACAAGAAAGGGACATCAGCGTGCCGACGGACGACATGACGATTGCGGTAATAGAGCAAGAGGCCGACAGATCGATACGGCGGACCCGGGTAGACGGTGTCTGGTATTTCAGCGTGATTGACGTGATTGCCGTTCTCACCGATAGCCAACGCCCCCGCAAATACTGGTCGGACCTCAAGGCGTCGATGAGTTCCAGAGAGGGATGGTCCGAAGTGTCCGCTAATATCGGACAGTTGAAACTTATCGCCCCCGATGGCAAGGCACGCCTGACTGACGCTGCCGATACCACGACCATACTTCGTATCACACAGTCCATACCCTCTCCCAAGGCGGAACCTGTTAAGCAGTGGCTTGCGAAAATTGGCACGCAGAAGCTCGAAGCCACATCTCCAGTTCCGCTCGGCTCATCGATACAGGAGGCCTGGAAAGCGAAGCCATCGGATGACAACGACTTTGTCGCATGGGCGGATTTCCTGGAGAGAATGGCAGTACTTTACCGACGCCAGGCACACGTCGAATCCCGGCTCAGGTTCGTCGAGAGCACCACTGCTGCGCATACTGAGCAGCTGGATTCCTTGCAGGCCCGGTTGGAGGCATTGGAAAGTGAGCCGCGCATGCTGCCCGAGCTTCTGCAACGTCTTGGGCCCGCTACACTGACGTCGGAACATCAAGCCCTGGTAAAGCAGTGGGTGCTACAACTGCATAACCTGGCTGGCACCTCATACCGTACGATTTACCATACCCTCTATTCCGACATGAAAGTCGGCAAATTGAGCGACATTTTGCAGGCCGATTGGGGCAAGGTAGAGGACTGGTTCGAGCAGCGACTCAACGCAACCGATACGACGCATTGATCCTGGTCGCGCAGAAAATTGTCTGCCGAGAAGGTGGTACAATGGCAGTCATCGAAGTACGGACTATTAAGGTAAGGGTAGTGCTCCTCCACAGTGTAGTTGAGGTCGCCTCAAGATGGTCAATTTACAACCAGCTCATACTTCCTGCTGCTGATCTGATCGAGCTTCCCACCCTGGCTGCCGGTGAGTATGAGGTCAGCGTTCTTGGCTATCGGATGCGCTACTTGATGGCGGGCAGGGGCGAACCCGTGCTCCTGTTACATGGGCTGGCGGACTCGAGTGACACGTGGAGGAGCATCATGCCCGGCCTGGCCTGTCGCTTCCAGGTCTTCGCCCCCGATCTGTTAGGATGCGGTGCCTCTGAGAAGCCCCACATCAACTATTCGCTATGGGCGCTTGCCACGTACATGCGCCATTTTCTGGATGCGGTCGGCATTGAGAGAGCCGACATTGTAGGGCATTCTCTCGGCGCTGGGCTCGCGCTCCATCTCTTTTTCCAATACCCCGAGCGAGTCCGGCGGCTGGCTCTCCTGGCCGCTGGCGGTATGGGCCGCGATCTGCCGCTGAGCTTGCGCCTCTGCTCGCTGTCCGGTTCCTCACACGTAATCGGCGCTCTGCTGGCTTCCCGCCACAGCGACCACCCGGTAGCTCGTACCGGCCGGGCGATATTACGCCGACTCTGGCCGGCAACTGAGGTTGCCGATCAGAGTAGAGGTAATACAGAGCACTCGGATTCTGGAGTCACGCTGGCAGCACCAGCGGAGTCGCTTGAGGCCCTACGGCGCGCCGAGGAGGAGGACAACATTCTGGAGCGGTTGCGGGATCCTCATGCCCGTGAAGCGTTCCTGGCGATGCTGCGCAGTGTCGTCAATATCCGGGGGCAGCATGTGACTGCGCTTCCGCAGCTCCATCTGGTCCGAGCGCCGGTTCTCCTCATACATGGACGGAAGGATACTACTATCCCACTCTCACACGGAGAAGCAGCACATAGCCAGCTTGCTGAAGGTAGCCTCGTAGTGCTGGACGATTGCGGTCATTGCCCGCATCGCGAAGCGCCGGGGCAGGTGCTTCGCCTGCTCGAGCGATTCCTCGGCGCACCAGTTCCGGCAACCGATTGATAATGACAGCCTGGCTGCTCGGAACGGAAGGAACAATTCGCCCATGGACAGTCGCATTGTCATTGTACAGGGGGACATTACCACAGTGGCGGCCGAGGCTATAGTGAATGCGGCTAATACCTCGCTACTGGGTGGAGGAGGCGTCGATGGAGCCATCCATCGGGCTGCCGGTCCTGCGCTGCTCGAGGAATGCCGGCTGCTAGGTGGGTGCCCCACCGGCGAGGCCCGTGTCACACGTGGATATCGATTACCAGCTCGGTATGTGATTCATACAGTTGGGCCGATCTGGCGCGGGGGAGCTCACCGGGAAGCGGAGCTGCTGGCCTCCTGCTATCGCAATAGCCTGGAGCTGGCTCGCAAACACCGTATCGCTAGCGTAGCGTTTCCGGCTATCAGCACAGGCGTATACGGGTATCCGTTAGAGGCCTCAGCCGGGATAGCGATAGCAGAGGTACGGCGGTATACTCGGGCCAACGATACGCCGGCTCAGATCATTCTTGTCTGCCGGAGCGACGAGGCCTACTGGACGTATCTCGACGAAGCGCAGCGGCCACAGGCTGGGTACTAGAAAAGCGACAACTGCTGCGGGTTGTCGGGCGAGTTGTCCGATGGCGATCCTATTTTTCCTTCGGTCGCGAGCCGATGCGCTTCGGAGAGTGCCGCCGGCAGCGCCTGCCTGAAGTCGTCTATGACTGTTTGGCGCAGCTCTTCGCGATGAAGCGCCGCCGCTGGATTGTACATAGCCACTATGACGCGTCCCTGTGAGATCTTGGCTTGACCATGAATGCTGGAGATCTTCGTGCCCGGAAGGAAGCGCGCCAGAGCGCCGCGCCCCAGCGCAACAATGACCAGAGGGTCTACGGCGGCGATCTGGCGCGTTAGATAATCGGCGCAAGCGACAATCTCTGACGCCGCCAGCTCCCGGCTGCCCGGCACGCGATGCCGAACCAAATTCGTAAGATACACATCGCGACGACTGAGCCCAGCCATTTCCAGCAGCTCATCGAGAAAGATCCCCGAGGGACCGGAGAAGGGGTAGCCTCTCCGGTCATCGTGGATACTAGGCGCTTCTCCGACCAGCATAACCTCGGCCAGTGGATTCCCCGCTCCGGGTACCGCCTGTCTGGCCCCTACGTAGAGATCACATCGGCGGCAACGCGCTACCTCATCCGCTACCGCATCCAGCTGCCTTCTTCGCGCGTCATCATCGTCTCCTACGGGCAGTGTTGTACTGCCACTATCCAGCGTATATTCTCCATCCTTTTTTCCGTCCATTGGGTACTCCTTAGTCTCGTTGCCGGAAAGTTAGCCTACCTATCCGCGCGAATGTCAGGTGCCAGCGTCAGATTAATGAAGAGATCGCAACTCTGGCGTAGGATCATCGCGGCGGAATCATCAAATGCGGCGGCCTCTACACGCACTCCATGGTCTGAGCTGTACTCGAGCAATGGAAGGAAATCGCTGTCGCCGCTAACCAGCACCACCGTATCGAGAGCGCCAGCATCCACTAAGCGAACTACATCCATGCAAAGGTCTAGGTCCATGTCGGCCTTCTTTGCCCCGCTCGAGAAAGTTTTGTAGTTCTTCGTGGTAATCCGGTAACCCATTCCCTTTACCGCCGATAAGAATGACTGATCGGCTCCTGGATCGGGGTTGGTCGGTGCATATGCGTGCGCCCGTATCAACCGGCGGTTGCCGCGCAAAAACTCCAGTAATTTGCCGAAGTCGATCGTTATACGCATACTTCGTGAGGAGTAGAGCAGGTTGGCAACGTCTACAAATATGCCCACGCGTTCAGTGGACACAGCGGGCGGAAACATGACGGTCATGCTGGGAGGATTCTGCTGGCGCCGCAACTCGTTCAAGAGGCGATCGGTCTGTGCTGCAATAGTGCTAGAGACGATGTTGGCCAGCTGGTTGGACGACATCGGCGGAGTGTCCGTTCCCCGCTCGGTTCGGGTTGGGCGTGGCGGGTAAAGATCGCGAGCCTGGCTCGCCACCCCTCGCGGCTGCGGGCCGAAACCGCGTGCGAAGCTTGGTGCTGGTGCCCCAAAAGGACTATCTTCCTGCCGAATATATTGTTGCGCGGTCGATATATCCCAGGAAGGCTGTCCAGCTGATGCGGGCGGTGTGGGTTGGACTGCCTGCTGAGAGAGGGGCGATTGATTGGACGATCGCGGCGGCGTGTAAGATGAGCCAGGATATAGCGGCTGATCCGTGGTGGCGCCGTCGTGGTCATCGTATGGGTGACTGCCGGCGGTCGGGCCATGTGCTGCCCCTGGCTGTGGGGAAGTTTCCAGCCCCGATAGCGCCGTAGGCCAGGGCATGCTAACGTCGGCTTCAGCGGAGTCCAGAGATTCAGTGGGTTTCAGTGGATTCGGCCGTCTCCGCACCAGTTGCATGCGAGGTTCGGCGGCGGCGGCGCAGTCTGCGCCGCCGTGTGCCGGCGCCGGTGCCCTCACTCCCACTCTCGCTTTCACCCTCGACTGGGACCGATTCCAGCGTCTCCTCGGTCTGATCAATCGGTAGAGCGGCCGTGTCCTCCTGGACTCCGCTGCTATACTGCCTGCTGGTTGCCGGTTCGACTATCTCAGCTTCATCTATTGAAGGGGCTTCGGCTTCATTCCGAGTGTCGCGCAAGCCGAGCTCGGAGAGTATATCGTCACGGACGGCCTCGGAGTACGCAGTGTCGGCGCCCGGCGAGAATAGCGTGAGAGGCGTCTCGGTTACCGCTGGCAGGTTGCTGACGCTAGAATCTTCGGGAGGACTTGATACGTCGGCGGTTGGAGCCGTGGGAGCTAGTGTGCCGCTGAGACGCTCGGGACGTATGGCTGGTGTCAGGGTAGAATTCTCTGTAGCTCGGCGCCGGTCGAAGCGATAGCGCCTGCTTGGGCCAGTCCCTTCGCTTTGAGTATCTGGCGCTAGCGGGCCGGCGCTCGTAGACTGTTGCCCACTGGAGTCTTGCGGTTGGCTCCTCGGTTAGGACCGGTACTGGTGGCGGGAGCACGAAGGTTGCGGGAGTAACCGGGCTGATTGCGGGAACTTCACCGATCTCCGCCGGCGATGTGGCCGCCCCATCGACCACCTTGTCTATGCCCGGCTCGCCAGTGTCCACTGTAGCCGGGACGACCAGTTGTACATCGCTTTTACTGCGACGAGTGCCACGCTGGCTCCTAGTACGCGGGCGTGACGGGATGGAGACGGTGTTGGACTACCGGAGGGTATCTGCGGCTCCATGGGCGTTGGAGAAGGCGCCTCGGTGTCAGGTGCCGTGGTGGGCGACGCGGCGGGTTTGCCCACTGCTTCTCCCCTCGACTTGGTAGCTGTAGTGGTAGTGTGTTGCGCGACCACCTCAGCTATCTC
Organism: uncultured Chloroflexia bacterium; assembly: GCA_963810535.1. Taxonomy (GTDB): domain Bacteria; phylum Chloroflexota; class Ktedonobacteria; order Ktedonobacterales; family JADMIN01; genus JAJPKE01. Next base: position 433,796 of record CAWENW010000004.1, on the reverse strand, counting down.
GTTTGTCGTCGAATCGACGTCAGATGGAGCCGTAGCGGACTTAGGGCGCGAAGATCTCCGATACCGACGCTGCGGCGTGACTTTGGCCGGCGTTTCGCCATTGGCCGAACTTGCAGATGCATGATTGGTTTTCGAGGCAGAGTGATTCATGTGTCTCCTACTCTCCTACCGTATCGGGAGCGTGGAGATAATGGCATGGGGAGGATTGGAGCACGATGGCCGTCACGACTCATGTGACTCATGTGGAGATGCCAGAACAATGTATTCTCGCGTTTTGCCCAATTGTCCTAAGGTAATTGGCCCACATCCTCAACCCGGTTGCCGTCGTCTCCCGGGTATTCCACCCGTCCAGCGGAAACACTCGTGATACAGTAACTTCCATTGATTAAGTAATTTCGTTTGACTCTAGCAGTCTCTTGGGTTCGCGCCGATCTGACGTCTGCCCGGTTCCGGAACGTAAGCCGCAATCTACCTACGCCGTGATCGCTCCGGTGTAACATTATCAGAATCGGGTGTGCGAAAGCGGCGAGGAACCAACCTCATCCCCAGGGCCGGCAGGGCCATCTGGGAGAGCCGAGTGTCCGGTGCCCCCGTCTCCGCATTAGCTCTTACATGGTCAGCTTGATTTGTTGGCGCCTGCGCCTGCTCCTGCGCTGGAGACGCATTCAATTTCAGCCAGACCGTGATAATTCGCTGAATCGCCGTGTAGGTACTTGTCAGTGCCAGGAAAGCAAGGGTCCACACTAACCATGATTCAGCACCGATTACCAGGCCGGCTGCCAGCAGCAGCACCCGTTCGGGCCTTGCCATCAAACCGCTCTTCAATGTCATGCCCAGGCCCTCGGCCCGTGCGCGAGCGTAGCTCACCATAAGGGAGCTTAGCGCGGCAATGTAGGCCAGGACCACTATCCATGTACGAAGCGTCGACGCGTGAATAGAGAGCGCAAAAATGATCACGCCGAGCAACACGATGCCTTCGGAATAGCGATCAAGCGTGGAATCCAAGAATGCGCCAAAGGTCGTCTTCTGATTTCGTATACGGGCAAGCGCACCGTCTACCATATCAAAGAGTCCGGCAAAGAGCAGCATTAGTCCACCAATACGCAGGTCTCCGAGAGCAATAATCGCAGCTGCGATCGCATTCAACAGCAGACCAAGCAGCGTCGCCATATTCGGAGTCATGCCGATCTTTGCCAGAGGCGCTACCACTACCTCCGCGAATCGCCGAGCATATTGTTGAATTCGTGGACCGAACATGCTGCTCCTCTATCTGCGAGTCACTTCTATTGTATACTATCGTACGAGAATGGCCTAGCGGCACGCCTCTCACCCCAATGGAAGGCCCAGGGTTCCGGAAGAGAGCCTCGTAGCCGATCTATAAGGGCGCTAAGAGACGTTGCTGCAGCGCGGCGGCCCGCTCCCCCAGAAGTTCAAGGTAGTATGCCTCTATGCGACTGCCAATCGCTTCCCAACTGTATTCCTCCACCCGCTGGCGCCCCGCTCTAGCCAGATTATCGCGTGCTTCTTCATCGCCCAGAAGATTGCAAATTGCCCATGCCAGTTCTTCATGCTTGCGTGGTGGAACCAGCATTCCATCTACGTGATTGCGGATCACCGTACGGAAGCCGGGGATATCCGATGCGACCACTGGTCGGCCCGAAGCCAGCGCCTCAAGGAGCACTACCCCCTGACTCTCACCGCCGGTATTAGGCGCGCAAAAGACGTGTGCGGCGGCATACATGGCCGGCATCTTCTCTGCCGGGACGCGCCCAGTGAATACGACATCACGCCAGCCTGCCTGCGCTACGAGTTTTTGAAACCCCGAGCGGAGCTGCCCCTCCCCCGCGATGATGAAGCGAGTGTTAGGGTAATGCTCCCGGATATGGGGAATGGCCCGCAACAGATACTTGGCGCCTTTGCGCCGCTCAATTCGTCCGAGATATAAGATGTTGAGCTTGCCATCCATGAATTCGGGCAGCGGAGCAGTATCGGGATGGAACCGAGTCACATCGACGCCATTGGGAATGATGCGATAGTCGCCCGGAAAAAAGTGCGCCACGAAGTCGCGTGCGGGGACTGAGACCGCGATGCGTCCTTGTAGCCGGCGGAAGTATCGGCCTAAGAACGGCTTCGCCGACGTATACGCCCATTCGCTTGTAGAGGTAATGCCACGTCGAGCGTACGCGTGGAAAGTGCCGACGTGCACCGCTCGGGAGGCATTGGCAGAATTGAGAACTGTAAGCGGAAGCGACGAGGCAAACGGCTCGTGCAGATGCAGAATGTCAAACTGCTCTCGCAGTAATAGCGCCCGGATACGCCCATATACATCCGGCGTTACGGCGATGCGGGCAATTGAGCCGTTCACCCGCAGGGGTGCGGCCCATCCCAGCCGGTACACGCCATATTCTACTTGCCGCGCCTCCGGTCCGGTGGCGGGCGTGAGAATGCGCACCGTATGACCGTGGGTGCGAAGCTCGGCGGCGAGATGAGTAATATGGTCCTTTACGCCGCCTGGATAACTCCAGTCGTAGGGCGAAACCAAACCTATCTTCACGAATTGTGCCTTTACGCTAGTCAAATTTCACGTGACTAAGCTGTTCGAGCCATCCGGATCCGTCGGCGTGGCCCCGGAGTGATTTCGTTTTTGTAGGTAGCAAGCCCGCCAAACTTGATACGATGCGAGACAAACGCAATGTATTCGCGCGTTCGCCAGTATGTACCTATGGGCGCTGTCTCGCCTCGCAAAATGGAGGTTCGCAGCTCTTTGGTGGTTCTTCCAGTGAAGATGGTGCGCGCACACCCGACCGCGGTTACGGTATGGGCGTCGCTTCCACCAGTCTCAGCCCAATGGTATACCTGGCGAGCCAGGGACATCGCCAACTGTGAGGAGCCAACACCAGCAAAACTGCCGTTGAGAGTTTCAAGACCGTCGGGATGGACCTCGGGCTGTGCGAGCAGTCGATTCATCACCGAGCGCTGGACACTATGTCGAAAAACGCGGTTGAACGGATGGGCGACAATAGCAAGGCCCCCCTGCCGATGCACCTGCTCAATGCTACGCTCGATACTCTGTCCAGGAGCTATCGGCTCTTGCAGAAACAGCGCCAGCAAGTGACCTTCACGCGTACTGATCTCTTCACCGACAATCACTTCAAAGCGAAAGGCGCGCTTCTCCGCCAGGTCTCGCGCCCGTAAGGCCCCCTCGATGGTGTCATGGTCGGTAATGGCGATGACATTCAACGACGTATGGCTTTGAGCGAATGCGAGTACTTCCTCTACCGTGCCTGCGCCGTCACTATACGTCGTATGCATATGGAGATCAGCCAGGCCCCGTGAGTTAATGGGAGCGTCTGCAAAGTCTTCTGTCGTGCGGGTGGCATGAGTTTCGAGCTGCTTGTTTCGGCTAATGTTCTTTTCATATCCTTTGTCGCTGTCGGTCAAAATGTGCCTCTCTCATCTTTGTTGTTTGCGCTGTGCCATGCTCGTGCCACCGCCAAATCGTTGTCGGATCACGGAGTCATGTGCATTGTATGCCAATGGGCTTGCCCTGTCTACAAGGGCGCGATGGGAAGATACCGGTACGACATTGGCGATGGACCGGCTGTCGCCAAACCTCACTCTGCATCCCAAATGGACGAGAGCGTCGCTACCCACTGCTCCGGATGCTGCTCGATCACCAGCTCCATCGCGTGGAGATACTGCATGTGAGCCTGTGCCGCCAGATCGCTTGACCGCGCACGGGTGACGGTCGCAGCACCAGAGCGGGACGACGCACCCCCGCCGCCACTTGCTCGATAGGATGCGTCGCCGTCTCGCTCCTGGGTGCTTGCCGCCCACTGCGGAGTCAGGTCCAGTGGAATGAATCCACCCAAGTAATGTCCTGGCCCGTCGCGCCAAGAGTATGCCACCAGCACGGGAGCGCCGCACTTGAGTGCCAGAGACATTGGCCCCGTCGGCATTTTGGCGGGCTCGCCAAAGAACGGCAGCAGCGCGCTGGCGCCAAGCACGTGGCGATCGGCAAGGAATGTCACCACTTCACCACGCTTCAGCGCGTCAAACATCTCCCGCAGGGAATCTCGGCTATCGGCAGCCACAACTCGAAGGTTATGATGTTGGCGAATTTTACAGAACAGTTCAAATAGTGATTCCGGCCGCATCCGTTCTACCGGAGCGGTTACCTTATAGCCCAGGGCACCCAGACGCGAGGCGGCAAACTCAAAATTGCCGAAGTGCCCCGAGAGGAGTATTACTCCCCGTCCCTCATCTATCGCCGCGTCGTACGCGGCCTGATTTACAATCGTCCAGCCGGCTTTCATTTCTCGATCAGAAAGACTCGGCCCGCGGAAGAAGTCGAGATAGTTGAGCGCCGCATTCTGGAAGACGCCGCGGGTAGCCCAGTAGAGTCGGGCCGGGTCGCTTGCGAGAGATGGAATATGGCGCAAGTTTTGTTGCACGCGACGCTGACCGTCGCGTGCAAATGCCCAGACGAAGAAGCTGGCTAAACTTACGACAGGACGTGAAATCCGGACGGGAATGAGCGGCACAATCACCGCAGCCGAGCGAAACAGCCAGTACTTCACCATACCACTCTCACCGCCTATTCTGCCGCGCCGAAGCGACCGGAGTATTGGGAGTGTTAGCTTGACCCAGATCCACCTCTCTAGTCTGATGCGCCGATGTCTTGCCTGCCGTCTCTTGCGGCCAGAAGCGCCGGAACATAGCCCACTGGTCCGGACGCTCGCGGATCTGAGTTTCAAGGGCGGAGAACATGCGCTGGGTCAGACGTATGACGTCCCCTTTGCGATCAGCAGTCGGTTCAGGCCGTATGACCGGGCCAGCACCCAGATAGTATGTCGTGGAGTAGTCCTCGTCATAGATACAGTAGCCGGGCAGAATGGCGGCGCCGGATCTTAGTGCGATCTGGGCTATACCGCCCGGAACCCAGCACTCGCGTCCAAAGAATTGGATGGGTACACCCTCGCCCACCGGTTCTGGTCTGTCGACAGCCACCGCTACCACTCCACCGGCGGCCAAGACGCGCAGAATCTGACGCGGGGTCTTCTCGATAGGTAGGACTTCCATTCCAAATTGGCGGCGCTGCTGCTGCCACATAGTATCCATGCGGGGGTCTTTTATCGTCTCCACGATGAGATGGAGGGGGCAATGACTTGCCACTGCGATTCCAGCCACATCGTATGCGCCAAAGTGCGTAGAAACCAAGAGTACGCCTTTGCCTGCCGCTCGCGCCTGATCTACCAGCGCATATGCTCCCGGTGGGGGAGTCGTGTCTTTGAGTCGCGCGACGATAGCTTCACTGGTGGTGTTTGGCAGGTAGATGAAGTCCGAAACATAACGCCCGAAGTTGCGCCAGGATATGCGGGCCAGGTGGCGCGCCCGCGGGTCACTGGTCGAAGTGCCTAGTATTTGGGCCATATTCTCAATGGTGACACGCCGTTTGGAAATCCAACCATAGTACACCAGGACGGTAACAGTGCCTGCAATGGCCAGACGAGCCCCCCGGGGCACTCTACCTGCCAGCCAACTTGCGACGCGTATAAGATAGTAGACCATCCTATCTCCCCGTTGCCTGCTTCGGCGCTGTCTCAATGTGACGCAGGCCCTTGTCCTCCCAAAGGTAGCTGGGAGGAGTGAAGGCCTGGTCCACGATATTATTGGTTACTAGGCAATTCATTGACGGCAACCGACTCGACGTGTCCGTTGGATTTGGCAGCCTGATCTTCTTTCCGTCCCTGGCCGCCATGAGCAAACTCGCGGATGAATTCTTCGGTCATCAAGCGGGCCTGTTCGTCGGTATACTGAATCGCGGGAGATTTCATGAAATACGCTGATGGGCCAAGGAGCGCACCTCCGAGGCCGGCATCTTTGGCCAGTTTCGTGCATCGGACGGCATCGATTACTACCCCGGCGGAATTGGGGGAATCCCAAACCTCCAGTTTGAGTTCGAGGTTGAGCGGCACATCCCCAAAAGTTCGGCCTTCCAGACGTATAAACGCGAACTTGCGGTCGGTCAACCAGGGTACATAGTCGCTTGGGCCTACGTGTACGTTGCTCGCGCCTAAGTCGTAATCCAGCTGGCTGGTAACCGCGTTGGTCTTCGAAATCTTCTTCGACTCGAGCCTCTCGCGTTCCAACATGTTCATGAAGTCGGTATTGCCTCCGACATTGAGCTGGTAGGTGCGCTCCAGTTTAACTCCGCGCTCACGGAACAGGCGAGCCAGAGTACGATGTACGATAGTGGCACCAACCTGGCTCTTGATATCGTCGCCGATAATGGGGAGCCCGGCCTCTTCGAAACGCGTACGCCAGAATTGCTCGCGGCCGATGAAGACTGGTATGCAGTTTACGAACCCGCATCCTGCCTGTAATACCTGCTCAACGTACCACTTGGTGGCGGTCTCGCTCCCTACCGGAAGATAGTTGACTACCACATCCGTACCAGTGTCCTTGAGTACTTTGATAATGTCCGCGGTAGAGCCAGGCGCCTTGGTAATGACCTGTGAGAGATATTTTCCCAGGCCGTCGTGTGTCATGCCACGTACGACGGGAACCTTCTTATCCGGCACGTCGGCAAACTTATAGGTATTGTTCTGGCCGGAGAAGATTGCCTCACTGAGATCCTTGCCGACCTTGGCAGAATCGATGTCGATTGCGGCAGAGAATTCGATATCGTTGATGTGATAGCCGCCCAGATTTACGTGCATGAGACCCGGAATAAAATCAGTTTCAGCGGCGTTCTTATAGAATTCGACGCCCTGAACCAGTGAAGACGCGCAGTTTCCCACACCAATAATCGCCACACGGACTTTGTCGTTGCCCACTCTCTTTGACCTCACTTCTTCATACTTCATACATGTCGTCAGCAGCGGCTGTGTCGAGTACCGGCAGGAAGATCCCTGAAGGGGAGGCTCCTGCTCTCCTAGCTCTGCGGTGTCGCGCTGACAGCGCTCGTGTCAATGCCCGGAAGCGTTGTCGGCAACGCCGCCGGAGTTGAGATAATGTCGCCAAGCATGCGCAGACAGCGCTGGTAGCTCGCAAGATCAAGCGAGCAATAAACTTGTCTGCCTGTTCTTCGGGTACGCACCAGACCGGCACGGCGCAGAATATTTAAATGCCACGAGACCAACGGTTGGCTGATATAGCGGCCACCGGCCACGAGTATCTCAGCCAGGTCGGTAACGGTTATTTCTCGGACGCCAGCCAGCACATGAAGGATATCCAAGCGATGGACATCGCCCATCGCCTTCAACATGCGCTTGAGCTCGAGATATTCGTGCCCGCCAGCGATTGCGTCCGCGTCGTCCATGTGCCCCTCACATCGGTATATGGATACTTCAATATACGCTATATTAACATGCGCTATATAAATATCCGCTTATATATATAAGCGGGAAATGGGTTCATGTCAAGCGTCACTGGGAAATCTTAATCGAGATTTTACATGTGGATTTGCCGCTCGCCGACTTCGACCGCGCAGCAGGTGTCGCAGGCGCGTACAAAGGCAATTCCTTTGCGCAGACGGAGCACGCCGGCGGTTCGCAGACCACCGTCGCAGCAATGGGGACAGGGGTAGATCGGTACCAAAGTTGTGTCTTGAATGAGGTCAAACGTAGGCTGTAACATTACGGTAAGGAGCGTTTCACACCGAACTTGCATCAGCGCGCGCGCGGCGCGCCAAGCGGGTTCCGTGTCAGTCGCGATCTCATCACTCTCTGCATCGGCAGGTGGCGCCGGCGGTTCGGATGCGTTACCGTCGCCCCGCCGATTGGGTGGAGGAATCGTGTCCTGTATCTTGCGCACTTCGTTTGGATCTGGTTCGGCTCGAGTCATCGCTTACGCGCCTCCTCTCCTCTGGCATGCTAATCTTTCGGCGAACTAGCTATCCCACGCTATCATGTCTGCATCAGCCGTTGCGCAGAAGGTATGCCATATTGCAAAGAAACTGGACAGTAAATATACATATCGTTTGGTACAATGCATGCACATGCTCAAATTTGAATTCCTTACCGGGCGAGCCCAGCTGCGCCACTCCAAAACTGATGATTTCTTGCGCTAGAGGAGATTTTTCAATGTATGCTTCGATTCTTGCCGGCGGCAGTGGAACGCGTCTATGGCCGCTCAGCACCAAAGCATCTCCCAAACAATTCTTGCGGCTGCCCGGCCCTCATACGATGCTACAGGATACCGCTTTGCGTGTCGCTCCACAGATCCCCATTGATCAGGTGTACGTTGTCACCAACGCCGAGTATCGTGACCCGGTAGCCCAGCAGCTCCCGGATATGCCCTACGCTAATATTATTGCTGAGCCGACCGGGCGGGGAACCGCCGCCTCGATTGGAGTGGCGGCGGTGCTGATAGCCGCGCGTGACCCACAGGCGGTCATGGTGTCGCTGCACTCGGATCACGCGATAGCCGATGTGGCGGGCTTCCGTGCCGCTATCGCCTTTGCAGAGGAGATCGCCAATCAGGGTTATTTGGTGACGTTGGGCATTCAGCCGACCTACCCCGAGACAGGTTACGGATACATACGCTTCGGCGAGCCATTGATGAGCTCCAATGGACTGGCAGCCTATCGTGCCCTGGCTTTTGTGGAGAAACCAAAGCGGTACGTTGCCGAGGAATATCTTCGGCTGGGCAACTACGTATGGAACTCCGGCATTTTCATCTGGCGTGTCGATCGTATACTCCAGGAGCTGCGCAGGTATGTACCGGCAGTTGCCGACGTACTTGACGAGATCGGCGCCGCTGCGAAGGAGAGTGAGGGGCGCATGACCCCGGAGGTGGAACGCGTCGTGGCCTCTGTCTGGCCACGACTTCTGGAGAACGTTACCATCGACACGGGCGTCATGGAGCGTGCGGACCGGATTGCCGTCGTCCCTATCTCAGTTGGCTGGAACGATATCGGAACGTGGACCTCGGTCGCCGGCCTTTTTGATGCAGACGAGTCCGGCAACGTCACTATCGGATTAACGCCGGAGCAGCATTTTTTAGTGGGCACCAACAATACGCTGATTTATAGCACGGCCGGACGAGTAATCACCACTGCTGGCGTGGAAGGGTTGATCATCGTTGACGCCGGTGACCGGCTCCTCATATGTACTAAGGATCAGGCTCAACTTGTTAAGGAGATCGCCGAGCACATGCAGTGGCAGCAGTCCCAAGCTACCGCCCGTGCTGAAACCGGACTCATCTACGAATGAGGAGATGTGAGCGTGGCTGCGACGTCGATGGCACCTCGAGCTGAAACTACGCTGGAAGAGCGTATCACCCAGACTCTCTTTGCGTTGGCCGGAGTCCCGAGCGTCTCGGGTAATGAGAGGCATATACGGACTTACATTGCCCGCCGTCTCAAAAGGTGGCGCATCATTGCCACTCCTGATGACGCTGGCAATCTGCTTGCGAGAATACCGGCAGGCAGTGCCGAGCAAGATACCGGACGACCGCTCATACTATGCGCGCACATGGACAGAGTGCCACCGGGACTGGCCCATACGCCGGTCTGGGAGCATGGCATCCTATCCAGCGACGGTACCACCAATCTTGGCGCTGACGACAGTGCCGGTATTGCGCTCATTTTGCATATCGTGGAGGAGTTGCGCGCGCGCCGGCTTAATCATCCACCGCTTCTCCTGCTCTTTACCGTAGGTGAAGAAATAGGATTGGTGGGCGCAAAGGCGTTTGACCCCACTCCGTGGGGGGTGCGTGAAGGGATTGTTTTTGATAATGTGGGTGACCCCGGCCAAGTGGTGACGGAAGCGGCGACATACGTCGCGTTCGACGTGAAGCTACACGGCAACGGTGGCCATCCAGGAAAAGACCTGGACGGTACCGCCAGCGCCATCGAAATGTTTCATAACGCGCGCTACTATTCCGGTGAACTGGATCATGGCGCATCACGCATTTCTATCGGACGCATCGAAGGCGGAACTGCCCGTAATGCCATTGCCGACAAAGTTGCCGCGCAAGGGGAAGTGCGCACGCTGCTTGCCGGAGCATGCACGTGCTGCACTCTTGGGGCGGATTGAAGAGGCTTTTCAGGAAGCCGCTAAAGCCGCCGGCGGCAGTGTTGACGTTGTCTTCGATCCGCATTGCGACGGCTACCAGGTCGACGCCGACGAGCCCTTACTTCGTAACTGGGCGGCGGCTTGCCGCCGGAGTGGGAGCCCGTTCCACCCCGTTACCAGCTTTATCGGCAGCGACGCCAGCGCGTTGCGGCGGCATAGCCGCGTGTTTACCGTATCTACTGGCGCGATGGATGAACATACCACTCGAGAATGGATCGCCACCCGCCCGCTGGCCGAGATCGCCGAAACCGCCGTGCTGCTTCTGTCCGACATCTGACGCGTCAAATAGTGATTGCCTCGGCGGCTGCCCGCGCGCGCGCTTCAGCTTCGTCCAGCGTCGCTCCTAGAGCAGTCACATGGCCCATCTTACGCCCTGGATGGGAGACCAGCTTGCCATAGATGTGGACGCTGGCACCGCTTACCGCCAGCGCCTCCGCTAGGCCAACCAGATGTGCCGGACCGCGGTTTTCGCCCAGGAGGTTTACCATCACGGCAGCCGGCGCGATCATCGTGGCGCTGCCCAGTGGTAAGGCCAGCACCGCACGCACGTGATTCTCGAACTGTGATGTCACGCAGCCTTCGATACTGTAATGCCCTGAGTTGTGAGGGCGGGGCGCGATTTCGTTATACAGCGCGTCACCTTGCCGAGTCTCGAAGAGCTCGACGCCGAAGACGCCAACCCCATCGATCGCTTCTACCGCCTGCTGCGCTATGCGGGCGGCTTTTTCGGCTGCCGAAATGCTGAGCGTGGCCGGCGCACGTACCACCCGGCAGATGTGGTTCTGTTGCACAGTCTCTACTACCGGATAGACGACGCTCTCGCCTTTCTGACCGCGTGCCACCATCACCGCGAGCTCCCGAATGAAGGGTACCCACTCCTCGGCAAGCAGCGCATGTTCAGGCCAACCGAGCTGCGACAATGCCGAGTTGATCTCGTCTGGGCCTTCTACGGTGAAATTACCGTGTCCATCATAGCTGTTGCGTCGCATTTTCAGGACTAGCGGCCAGCCCCAGGCATCGCCGGCTCGCAAAACGTCGTCTGACGATTCCACTTTGGCAAATTCAGGCAGGGGAATTCCCAAATTCCGCATGAATTCCTTCTGCTCCAGCTTGTCCTGTACCAGAGACATGGTCCTCGCAGTGGGAAAGACGGGCACTCCTTGCCTCTCTAGCCACTCGAGTGCTGCCACCTCCACAAATTCATTCTCCAGCGTCACAGCCAGCGACCCCTGCGCCAGCTCCCGCAGCTTCTCGGGGTCGTTAAACTCGCCAACGAGAGCCCGTGCGGCAATCCGTGCCGCTGGGCTGCCGGGCTCGCGCTCTAAGACCGCCGCGTCAATACCCAGGCGAGCCGCCGCTTCTGCGCACATTCGCGCCAATTGTCCACCGCCAAGAAACGAGATCAGTGCTGGGTATCGCATTGCCACTCCCAATAGGGCCTGCCAGGCCCATCTTAGCCGTATCGCGCTGTTGTGAAGGCTGCTGTAATCGCTATCGCAAATGGCCGGCACAGAACAGCGATCATATACAACTATAACGAGGTTGGGCCACCTCGGTGCTACCCAACCTCGTTATAGTTGTACTGCACTTGGATATTGTGGGAGAGCGCTTGGGGTTTAGCGATTTCCTCCCACGTTTGGATCGTTCGGGTCCACCAGCTCTTCGTTGGTGTTATAGATTTCCTGAGCGATTGGTGTGACATTGCCCTGCGCGTCACGGGCAACGATCTCACGCTGCACCTGCGCACTGCCAGCTGCTCCTCCGGCCCCAGCGCTTCCACCGGTCGCGACCACCCGATCCTGCTCTTCGATAGTCACTGGCTCGTCCTTTCGACGCCTGCGCAAGAGCAGCAGCAAGAGGAGCAACAGCAACAACAGCAGGAGAAGGCCGATCAGACAATACACGACCGAGAGTACACCAGTGGGCGGCCAGAGATTGGAGGGCGGGAACGGAGGGGACGGGGTTACCGTCGGAGTGGAGACCGCCGTCGCTGTCGCCGTCGGCGTAACCGAATTGGATACAGGCCCGGACAACGTCAAGGTAGATCCCGCCTGAAGATTGGGCGAGCCGCCGCAGGTACCTGTTGGCTCTACCGCGGTGATCGGAATCTGGACAGTTGACGTCTCATAGGGCGAATTGAAGGTCACGCTAAACGTGCCGTCGCTACCAACCGTAGCCGTGCCGGCGATGGTTGCGCAACCGTTCGATCCCGGCGGTCCATACAAGACCTGTACCGAGTCACCCGACTGGCTGGTAGAAGCAAATCCAGTACCATTGACGGTGACCGTACCGCCGTCGGTGGTCGGCTTTGTCACAGTGATTTGGGGTGATAGCACCTGGAATGAATTCGGCGTCTTTGAGGTCTGATTGGTGCTGGTATCGGTCACGCAGACGACATACGTGCCGGGAGCGGCCTGGGGCCACTTAAAGGTAAAATTAACGCTGCCGTCGGACTTGACGGTTCCGGTGGCGCCGCTAATAGGTGTGGCGCCTGACGCGCAGCTGCTGGGAGCATAGCTTATATTCAGGATCTGTCCTGGGGTATACCCGCTGCCGCTTGCCGTTACCTGTGTACCAGCGCCTCCATAGCCTGGGGTGATGTTGACACACTGTCCCGGGGTGCTCCCGCAGCCTGAGCCTCCCAGCGCGCTGTATGGCTGCGCTAGGGCGATATCTGGCGCGGCCCACAGAGCAAAGAGCAGCGCTAAAACCGGAAGCGCCACTGGCAGAGAAGCGAGCATGCGCTTAGCTACATGCATCCCTCTACCTCTGTTCGGATCTCGAGCAGTTAAATTATCCGCCATGAAACGTAGCGCCTCCTTCATCCACATGACACACAACCGCGCTGGCGTCTGGGGACGTATGGTATGACATATGTCGCTGTCGTCTTCCTGGCGAAATACGAGCGCGCAATAGATGAATTGCTAGACGCAGCGACTGCGAGAGAAAGATCATAGCAAGGTGCATGCGAAGATAACCCGAGTGTAGCAGCCTATCAACAGGCTGTCAATGCAACGGCCCATACCAGTACCAAAACCTCAAGCCGGTCGAGTCTTACTCTCCGCTCGCACCCGCGCAAATGTGTGCGTATTCTCTATTGCTGTAACGAACGAGCGTCCCATGAGTATTGCTGCCCAGTAGTGTTGGGCCTGGTTCACCCCTGCGGTCGGGGCGACTCCGCGGCGCCGGCCGGCAACCGCCGGCTTGACAGGAGAATGTAGGCTGAAAGATGCGAGAATCATTCTACTGGGCGTGTGCAATTGAGAGGACATGTGTGCTATGGCTTGGCTCTTTAGAAGAAGAAAAAACAAGAAGGCAGCCGGATCCGCGCCAGCAGCGACAAACAACTTGGAAAATCAACCTGAAGCACCGTTTCAGTGGGTTGGTGAGCGACGTCATCTAGCCAACGCGCCATATGTGCTACCGAGCGATGACCAAGAAATTAACCGCCTGGATTTCCAGCACTATATGCTGCGGTTTGCTTTGCGCGGCAATTATGCGGCTCCCCTGAATCAGCCACAAAGTATACTCGACGTGGGTAGTGGTACTGGAAGATGGGCCATGGAAATGGCTCAGCTCTTCCCCTATTCCAATGTTGTAGGGACCGATTTGGTTGAGCCGAAAACCGAGGCGTCGGCAGCGAGTCTAGGTTATGGGCTTGATAGGCGTCCAGACAACTATGCGTTCGTGCAGGGCAATGTCTTCGAAGGATTGCCTTTTGCCGATGGCACGTTTGACTTCGTGCATGTGCGCCTGTTACTGTTTGCGATTCCGTCAGATAGGTGGCCAGACGTAGCGCGCGAGGTGCTCCGAGTCGCAAAACCCGGGGCGTGGGTGGAATCGGTTGAAACCGGCCCTCAACGCAATGGTGGCCCAGCCATGGACGCTTTGGTACAGTGGATTACGCTGGCGAGCCAGCGCCGAGGTGTGGATCCCTTGATTGGCCCATATATCGCTACATATTTCGCGAATGCGGGCGCCTCGGGAATGCAGCTCAGACAAGTCAGCATTCCGGTGGGCCCAAATGGCGGCCGGCTCGGCAGTATGGCTGACGTGGATGTGTTTGGCGTGGTAGGAAGCCTCAAGCCACTTATAGTGGCTCAAGGCATTGCCGACGCAGAGACCTACGACGCAGCCATGGCGCAGGCCCGCGCCGACCTGAATCGCTGGCAGTGCACTCTGCCATTCTATATTGCGTACGGGCAGAAGCTCAGCCTTTAACTTGCGGCTCCCAGTCGTAGCGGCGGAGCGATACGTGCCCCGGGTTTTACCTTAGAAAGGGCAAGAGCCAGAATGGCTAAGGAGCGCAGGACAGCCGTTGCCGTATCACGGTGGGATATGCCATATGGCTACGATCCCCGGGAGGTCTCGCTACTCGATCGTCTTATCGCAGCTTCGGCTCATCTAGCAATCTTGCTGAGCCTGCCTGGCCTTGTCTACGCAGTGGTTCTCTGGGTCATGCTGCGTGGGCGCGCGCCATTTATTGCCCGGCATGCTCGTCAAGGCGTTCTTTGGCAGCTCGTCACGAACGTGGTGCTTGTCGCTGTCTTGCTGGTACTCTTTCTGGTAGCGCTGTTCTCCTTCGGTACGACCCTCAATTCCGGCAACGGCATTGTGGGTCTGTTCGGGTCGCTACTAGGCTTCTTTGTCGTGCTGGTTCTCGGCGTGGCGGTGGCAGTAGGCGCCGCCATTATTGGAGCCATTTTTGCGATGGCTGGACGTCCTTTCCGCTACCCTTTCCTCAACCGCCGGAGTAGATAAGGAACCGCGAAGGCGAGAACGGCGGCTCACGCTGATGTCGCAGAACCAAACAATGCCACTGACCAAGACGAGCTGAGCTATGAGCGCGACCAGTCCAGCCATATCAATGGTCCCAGTGGCACCAATGCTATAACAAGCGGCAAAAGGTAACAGTGGCAATCGGGCGATCACGAGCACAGCACCGAGAAAGCCACTGGCGCTGTATGACGCCAGCGCGAGAACCAGCCAGAGAAGGAAAGCTTCGCGCATGAGTCGATTGGTCGCTGGAGTGCAGAGCGCTATGGTCAGTGCGCCCACCAAGGTAGCATTGGCCGAGAGGCTGATGGCTCCCGCGGTCACTGCACCTGGAGATCCTTGCGCGAAGCGCCCGGTAATGAGTGCCAGTAGGAGTAGCACGAGTATCGATGAGACGCTCAAGATAGTCTGTGTTACTACCAGTCCCGCGAATACGCTTCGTACTGAGCTACGAAGCCCGACTCGTAAGTAGTAAGTTGGGCGCAGAATCCGCTGCACCAGGGCGTAGCTCAAGAGCACAACCACCGCTCCCAGACCGAAAGTAGAGATCTCAAAGAAGTAGGAGGCGCCGAACGGGTAGCGAAAGCACACCAGAAAGAGAAGCAGTAGGAGTGCCAGGTCGACTGCCAGCCACCAGCTGCGGGCGAGGCGAGTGAGTGATGCTTGCACTGTGCCGGCGACTATGGAAGGATCTATTCCCAAGTAGTGCAGGTAGTGATCTGGCCTCTCCGGACGGGATACGCTCCTGATTTCTGGCCTCGGCGCCATTCGCCGGCTCGCTGGAATGGTTGGCCCCGAAGATGAGGTGGGGACCATGACCACTGGCGTAGCGGGTATCCTCATACGTTTGGCACGGCGCGACCTCCGGCTGGGCATGAAGATGTCCCTCAATTCATTCTTCGTTACGAGCGTCGCAAGACGCGTCTGGCGTCGGCATACCGCCGGCTAACTTTTATTCACTATAACATGTGCGGTACAGCCGTGTAGATGCCAACGGCGGAGCGCGCTACCTCTCTCGGGATAGCGCGCTCCGCCGTTGGCGTCAACACGGCAAAATCAAGTCGCTATACTTAACGGCACAACTGATGTCGTTGATTTGGCAGCGGAGGGCTGCCGGGAGCGGAATTTGAGGCGACCGCGGCCGGGGGCATCTGTCCTGTACCCGCGGCGAGTTCAGGCTGTCCTCCGGTGGAGTCGGCAGGTGAGGTACCGCTCTCGTCCTGGATCGGGCTGGACACGCCATTTCGTTTGTTCCCGCCAGGATCGTCAGTGGTTGTATCGGTGGGGCTGCTCCCAGCTGTGCTAGTCGAGCCGGAAGTGGTCCCATCTACCGTAGTCATTCCCGGTACATGCGCCATGAGATCCGACATCTTCGCGCCGGTAAGCGTTTCTAAGATCACTGGAATCTGCGCCAGCACATTCACAATATCGCCAGTGATGCGATTGGCTCCGAGATTGCCGCCGCCCGCGCCACCAGTTGACACGATGCTGATCTTATCCACCTTCGAGAGCGGCTCGGCAATTGCCCGGGCAACCTCGGGAAGATTTGTGATAACTTTGTCGAGAACCGCCGCTTGATTGTATTCTTTATACGCAGCGGCTTTACTGCGCATAGCCTCGGCTTCGGCCTCGCCTTTAGCCTTAATGACCTCGGCCTCGGCAAGGCCACGGAGTCTAGTGGCCTCGGCCTCAGCCGCGCCCCGAATTCGCGCCGCATTGGCCTCGGCTTCCGCCTGGGCGCGCAAAGCTGAGGCTCGTCCTTCTGCCTCTAGAGAAATGCGCTGTTTTTCGGCCGCCGCCTGGGTTTCAATGCGCTGACGCTCAGCCTCTGCCGCCCGTACGACAGTTGCCTCGAGTTCCATCTGGCGGCGACGACCCTCCGCCTCTTGCACCTTCGTTTGTGCCGTCTTATCGATCTCCTGTGCCCGAGCCGCCTCGGCGACGATCTGCTGCTGAACGATCTGCGTCTGTAGATCGGCGGCCCTGTCGGCGACGACCTGTTGCTTCTTGACCTCGGCATCGTATTCGGCGCGCTTAAGAGCAAGATCGCGCTGCGATTCCGATTGCTTAGCCTGCGAGGCGGCCTCGGCGGCCACACGCTCCTGATCGGCGGCCGCTTTGGCCACCGCCGCCTCACGGGAGGCATTCGCCTGCTGAATCTGTGTATCTCTGGCAGCCAGGGCGGCGGCGATATTGGCCTCTTTGCGGATGCGCTCGATTTCTGGACGCCCCATGCTGGCGATATACTCGTTCTCGTCGCGCACTTCCTTGATGGTGAAGGAGACAACCTCAAGGCCCATCTTAGCAAGATCGGCGGAGCTGGTGGAGCGCATCTTTTCGCTGACCATCTCCGGCTCTTTCACGATCTGTTCAATGGTGAGCTGGCCCACGATGCCGCGAAGGTGCCCTTCCATCACGAGTCGGATTAGCGCCTGCCGCTGGTCAAACGACTTGCTGAGAAACTGCTCGGCGGCGGTAAGGATGCTGTCTCGATCGTTGCGAACCTTGAGCTGGGTGACGGCCTCGACCAGTACCGAGACTCCCTGGTTCGTATACAGGTTTTGCTGTGGCGCTACATCGAACGACATCAGCTCGAGCGAGAAGGTTTGGGCGCGCTCAAAAAGAGGCAGAATGAGCTTGCCGCCTCCAGTAATGACATCGGGGGTCCGGGTGCGGCCGTAAACGATCAGGGCCTGGTTTGGTCCGACTTTGGCATAGCGCTGCCCCACTGCTCCGAAAATCACCAGAATGGCCAGTACCGCGACGACCGCGACGATAATCACGATGACAAACCCAGATAACATGGTACACCTTATTTCTGTTTGCGCTGCACTTTACCGCTCTTCGCGATCGTAAAACGCCCTGGCAATCACATCGGTTCCAGCGGCGGAGTGTTGCCGGAACGCACATCGGCCATAAAACGATCCCAGGGCTGTACCGAGGCGATACCGTTCTTGGTGCCGAGTATGACGATATCGGTATCGGCGGGAATGGCTGCTCCGTCGGCGCTGCGGGCCCCAATGCTTTGGCGGCCGCCAAGGGTGTTTATGTAGATTACCTCTCCTATGCCGTTCACTCGGATTGCCATACTGGTCTTTCCCAGCCGTCCTTCCAGTTGGGAGCTCTGCGCGTCCAAAATACCGACTTCCCGGTTATAGAACAGGCTGCTGAGCAGTGAGGATACCAAGAGAGCGGCAACAAAGCTGGTGGCAAGGGCAACCAGCAGAGAAAGTACCACTCCCACATTGGTATAGTTATGCAGCAGGTAGCCAAGCAGACCGAAGATAAGCAGGAGTATGAGCAGACCGTACAAGTTTAACGTACCCAGGAGAAGCGATTTGAGGCTGTCCAGAGGCGAAATAGCGCCGCCGGTCCCATCACCAGTTCCGTTGACAGCACTAGGTGCAGGGTGGGCGCCCCCGGCGGAGTGGCCAGCGGCACCCGCAGAGTGTCCACTGATGCTCGCATGCCCGCCGCCAATGTGCCCGCCGAGATGGGGCAGATGAAAGCCATGGCCCCCGACCCCCAGGCCATGGCCATGTCCCCCTCCGAGCGCGATGGTGACCACGAGGAAGAGCGCCGCAAAGATGAAACACCCGAGAAAGATATAGGATAGCGGATCTCCGGCAATCATGCCCGGTGCCTCCTGCCGTAACGCCCGCCCCACGCAGCTAGCGGTCGACCGGCTCGGTAATCGGCGGCGGCAGAGGTGTCGGCCGCCCTTCCGATGATGGTTTTGATGAATGCGATGGATTCGACTGGCTCACCTTTTGAAGCCACGAAGACAAGGCGGCGAAGTTGATACCCCATCCCATCCCGATCACGTGAGGAGTGATAATGTGATTACTCTCGGGATCCCAGTACTCTCTGGCGATATCACTCCACTCCACCAGGCGGAAGTTATAGGGTATCCCGGCGACTTTACCTTTCCAGGTACGCGCTGACGGATCCTTCGCTAGCTCTTGCCCAATTGCGGCGGCTACCAGACCGGTTATCACGCCTGAGACAAACGAATTCAACCTACCCATACAGATCCTCTCCCGCCAGCTGGTATTCGAGTTTTTCAAATTCCGCCAACGCATGCGGCCGAAGGCGAAGAATCTTCTCCACGAGCACCAAGACGCGTTCAGCCTGTGGATGGTCACGCAGCTGGTAGAGGAGAGTTTGCAGCCGGCCGTCCATATCCGGCTGCGGCCGATGGGGCGGCTGGAAAGCGAAGGCTCCCCACCGATCAATCGGATCGGATACCACCGAACGCCTCGACGAGTGCGGGGCAAGCGCGGCTGCCACGCGCATCTCCGCACTGTAGCGTGCGCCCAGGAGATCGGGTGCCAGGCCGAAGCCAGGAGCGCTGCAAAGGGACTCTGTAGTCAGGCCAGCTACGGTGATCTCGGCCGGGTCGTTTACCAGATACCCAGGATGAACCTGAAAAAAGCGGGCCAGGGCCTCACGGCTGGTATTGGACAGGTGTACCCGCTTACCTCGCTCAAGCTGTGACAGATACGCCTGGCTGAGTGGGTAGCCAAGCTCCGCTCGCAGTGCTCTGGTTACTTCCATCTGAGTCATAGAACGTCCCAGGCCGCGTTGCTCACCAGCCAGGCCGCGCAACTGTACTAGCTTTTCCCTGAGCTGCATATCAACGCACCTCGATCCTCTGATGGATTGCGTACCTGTGTGCCAGAGCGCGCTCGCGCATAGACCTGTATCCAACCTAAATATAACAAATTGCTATAATGCTGTCAAGTGGAACTGTGTCGATCTGGAGCACTAGAAGTAAAAGTGCCTGCATGGCATATACTGTCATGTATGCAGCTACAGCAGCGCGACTCGCATATTATGCTGACGGTACGGCGGCAAGCGCAGCACGGGAGCGCAATGGTCAGTGAGGGGACCAGTGAACAGGTATGAGACGCCGAACCATGTAACCTGCCTTGTGCAACCGCTACGCAGCTGTCCGCAGGGAAGCAGATACGCTCAGTGTGCTCTGGTTTGGACTCAACATCCAGACCGCGGCGCTGTTTCCCATTGTGCTCCCCGTCCAGATACTGCTCTTTTTCGTTCACGGTCAGGTAGGCAGCGCCCAAGAGGCGGTACTGCTCGGTTGGCTCGCGGTGGCCGGAGGCGTGCTCTCACTGCTACTCCCGCCGCTGGTGGGAGCGCTTTCCGACCGCACCAGTATGGCCCTTGGGCGCCGCCGGCCATATATCCTGATTGGCACGGTTCTTGAGCTGCTAGGCGCCTGGGTCCTGGCTACCTCCAGCAATCTGGTCTCGCTGCTGGCCGGACTGGTTATCTTCCAAGTAGGCAATAATGTTTGTACCGCCGGATACCAGGGAATGCTTCCGGATCTGGTCCCCGAATCCCAGCGCGGCGAGGCCTCGGGATACGTAGGTCTTATGACGATCCTGGGCAATGCCGCCAGTTTCGGACTGGCAGCATTGCTGCTTGGGGCGGTAAGCGCCAGCGCGATCTCTCCCGACACAATTCGCTCAGGATCGGCGCTCTATTATGTGCTGAGCGGTCTGGTGCTTGGGGCCGGCGCTGTGATCACGCTATTCTGGGTACACGAGTCGCGCTACCAGCGATACGATGCATATGATGGGCAGCTGTCGGCGCAAGTGGTCCGACTACCGGTCAAGTCAGTCGGGAGATTACTGTATGATTGGTTTGCGCTGTGGCTGGCACCGTGGCACAAACGAGATTTCACCTTAGTATTTCTGACGCGTACCTCGGTGATGCTGGGGATTAGCCTGTTCATGACATTCATTGAGTATTATTTCGCCAACGTGGCCCAGGTCAATAATTTTGTTCAGCAGACTGCCGCGCTCGCTGTCCTGGCATTGGGAGGAGCGGCTACCAGCGCGCTGATCCTGGGCATACTATCCGACCGGCTGCGGTCCCGGATTGGACGCGTGCCGATGGTCTGCGCAGCGACCGTCTGCATGTCGCTGGCGGCATCCTCATTTGTGGTCCTTCCCGGTGGCGCTCCGCTCTGGCCCATGGGCATCCTCTTCGGCGTAGGGCTGGGAGCGTACTTCAGCGTGGATTGGGCCCTGGCGGTAGATGTTCTGCCTTCGGCTGACTCGGTCGGTAAAGACATGGGGATCTGGAGCATTGCAACAACGCTGCCCGCTATACTGGCCCCCTTCCTGGGAGCGGTGGTGCTCAATCTATTCGGGTCTGCTGGACAGACCGCGCTTGGGTATCGGGTGGTCTTTATTCTGGCGGTAGTCACGTTACTTCTTGGGGCAGTCTGCGTACTGGCAGTACGCGACCAGCTGGCATCCGGAATCACAGCGCGGTCGCGCCAGCCGGCGCTGCCGGGAGATACCTAAGTGGGCCGGCAGCAGGTGGGCGCGGGATGGCGTCTCGCGTTCCGGACAGGCGCAGGCAAAGCATATGGGTTCTTGCGTTTCTGGCCCCTATGGGAAGCCATCACTATCGCGGTTCATCCGCAAACGAAAATTCCCGATGCGCCGTTTGACCTGTTGCAAGTGGAATTTACGCGCTTTCACGGCCGCGCGATTACTCTGCCCGATGGAACTAGCCATACGGTCCGGCGATGCCATTGCCGAGATACATTTCAACAACAGCGCGATTGCGCAAGTCGCTGGACAGACTAGTGGCTGGCGGCTGCTCAGTATGCTTATGGGCGATCTGCGCAGTCTGGCTCGCTGGAGCACCACACCCGAATTCCCCGGAGATGTCCATGCCATCTACGGCTACACTGTATTGAGCCGCGGCGCGCCGCGGCTGGGTTTTACCCTTCGAGGACGTCCACGTAGTACACGCAGCCGATTAGACGGCTTCTTTCTCATGGGGTTGTTAGTGCTGTATAGTCCTGCCGGCCGCAGCCGACTGAGTCAGGGCACGACCTATGGGAGGGCACCATGTGAGGTTTGGATGTCGCGTGCTGAGTTAGTGCGTCGCTATGGTAGGCAACGAGGAGAGAGTGATATACTTTCGGTGTGAGTGCAGTATTTCGAAATTCATGATAGAATGGCGGTGGCATGCCCAAAACGCCCAAATCTGTTGGACCAGAGCATATCCTGCCGTTTCCCCACGCAGCGGAGATCTTCGACTCTCGCCTGAAAACGATGCATGAAGAGCCGAGCGAAGGCGGAAGCCAAATAGTCATCTCGTTAGAGGCCTTCCGACCTCACTCGGACCCCGAGCCTCTTGATCTGGACGGACGCCCGTATGAACGCCTCATCGGCGAATACGTGCCGCTACGACTCCGTTTCCAAAGTGCTGCCTGGTTACGCAAAACGGGGATCTACCAGGACTTTGACGCATTACCTGAAGACCATAGCGGTCGGCACCTATTCAGTATACAACGATCGCGGCGCGAGGGAATAGGTGAGGTGTATTGGTTCGCTACCGATGGCGGTGAGCCGGGAGATCTCTCCCTGACGGCAGACGGCTACTCACTTGAACCTGAGCCACAGGCACCACGCCCGGCCGAAATCGTGCGCCGGTGGTCGCCGACTCCGCCACTCTCGCCAGGGCATATACCGCACCGCCCCGCTCTCTATCGGCGATACGGTGGCGATCCAGTTGTATTCCATATTGGACGCCGTACCTACGCCCGCCGCCTATTCATTGGGGGACTCTACCATCAGCAAGAGGAACGGCCGCAGGTGCATCATGTGCTGAATCTCTGCGGTGTTGAGAATCCCTGGTGCGGGACTTCTTCCGAGAAGTCCGGATGATCGGCGCATACAACGAGGTGAGATGGCCGCCGGTATGGATGCCATGGATATATTTGAGGAAGCCGCCTGGGTGGCCGAGAGGCTGCGAGCCGGCCGACGTGTCCTGGTCCACTGTTACGCGGGAATCAACCGGTCGAGCACCGTGTGCATCGCCACGCTCATGTTCTTGGAAGGCATTGGCCCCGAGACTGCGCTCGCTCGCATCCGCCAGCATCATCCGCTGGCATGGCCCGACCCGTATCACTGGTTTACCTTGCGCTGGATGTCTCGAGCGTTGAGTATCTCCGAGTCTCCTGATTTTGTCGTGCCTCAGCCGCAGAGTGATGGGCGAGAGCCAGTGCCGCAATCGGCAGCGCTTTTGCGGGAAGAAACCTTCATAGGATAGAATCAAAGGATTGAATCAACACTGATGCCCCATAATCGGAGCGAACCTGGGCGGCTTTCGGAGAGAGAGTCGCCATTGCCGCGGCACGGCAGCAAAGTCAAGAGGTATTTTTATGGCACAATATGATGCAGCGGTGGTTCGCCGTCGACTTGAAACTGAGCAGTTCCATATCCAGCAGGAGATTTCCCGCCAGACGCAGGGAGATGAGACGGCGCCCCCTACTGATCCGTTGCTCGATACCGGGGATATGTCTAGTGATTCGGCCGACGACGCTGACACGCTGGCAGATAAAGAGCGCACACAAATGCTGATCAGTAACGCCCAGACCATGCTTGGGCAAATCAATGCCGCTCTAGCGCGGCTCGATGCTGGCACCTATGGCATTTGCACGAACTGCGGCAAGCAGATTGATCCGCGCCGCGTTGAGGCATTGCCCTCTGTGACTCTGTGTATTGCGTGTCAGGCTGCAGCCGAGGAGGCTTCGATGCATCGCCTGCCGTACGCTTGAGAGAGGATTGGTATGTCGTCCGCTCGCCGTAATGATGTAGTGATGGTTGCCGTTTGCGGCCTGTTGATTTTGGTGGATCAGCTGGCGAAACTCTGGATTACCCAGTACTTTACTACTGGTGGGCATTTGGATTCTTCTATACCGATCCTGGGCGATATACTCGAGCTGATATATGTCAAGAACAGCGGAGTTGCGTTCAGCTTACTTACCGGGCAGGCAAGCCTCTATGTCTTTATCGCAGTGGCCGTGGCGGTCATTGTCTGGCTGTACTGGCGTACGCGCGAATCCGGCTCCGTACTGCTTAAGGTGACCTTTGGCCTTATTATCGGAGGTGCCATCGGAAATCTCCTCGATCGTTTCCGACTTGGATACGTGGTAGACTTCGTTTATTTTCAAATTCCTTCAATCGGTTTCAGCTTCGCGGTCTTCAATCTTGCCGATTCGGGCATTTCGGTTGGTGTCGTGATGCTGATCGGACTGCTGTTGTTCTCGAGTAAACCTATGGCTGAGCAAAGTGTGGCCCGTCCAACGGTCTCTGGAACCTATCGGGAGGCCAGCTTCACCAAGCCTAGAGTACGGCGCCGCATATGAGTACATATGCCGGGGGTAGTCTACCTGATGTCATCGAGGTTCAGGCGGACAGCACACTTGTGGGCCTGCGACTGGACCGCGCTCTGGCGAGCGTGCTGCCGGGCCTGTCTCGCACCCGCATTCAGGCTGCCATTCTAGCGGATCGCGTACAGGTAAATGGGCATTCGGCAAAAGCCGGCATGCTGGTTATGTCCGGCATGCACATTGATGTGTCTGCAATCGTCCCGCCGGCGCCGGAAGAAGGCATCGCAAGTGACCTGCGGGATCGGGATCACCGTGCCCGCGCGGCTCGGCCGGAGCTCGACCGTAAGAGTCTAGAACCTCTAGCGATTGTCTATGAGGATCAGGATCTGCTGGTGATTGACAAACCGGCGGGACTTGTGGTGCATCCAGCCCCTGGTCATAGCGGGACTACCCTGGTAGATCACTTGCTCGACCATGCTCCAGAGCTTCGACTCTTGGCAGATTCCGGGCGGCCGGGAATCGTGCATCGGCTGGATAAGGACACCTCTGGGTTGCTGGTTGTCGCCAAGCATCCAACCGCTCATGCGAACCTGGCCGAGCAGATGAAGAGCCATTCTACCGTCAAACGCTACCTGGCTCTGGTCGAAGGCAAGGTGGAGAGCCCCGGGGGAGTGATCGATGCACCCATTGGCCGCGATCCGCGCTTCCGGCAGCGTATGGCGGTGGTGAGGGTGGGAGGGCGCGAGGCCCGTACCCGCTTCCGTAGGCTCGCATACACGCAGGGACGAACACTGCTGGAAGTGCAACTGGAGAGTGGACGCACTCATCAGATACGGGTGCATATGGCGGCAATCGGGCATCCAATCGTCGGAGATCGGGTCTACGGGCGCATTCAGTCTCCCCAGCCTCCCCGCCAGTTTCTGCACGCGGCGCACCTGGAGTTCCGCCATCCCACCAGCCAAATCTGGATGGTCTTCGAGGCCCCTCTGCCCTCCGACCTCGCTTCTTTTGTGGCGCCGTGGATGCCGAGCTCAGACTCTATAGCTGAGACGCCATAGCCGAGCTCAGTCCCATCCGTTAGCGGCGCTCGCCTTGGGAGGGAGCGAGTATGGTCTCGGCCGTCCCCCAGGTGCCAGGATCGAGGGTATTGTCCTCGTCGGTTTCCCCTTGCACTTCCAACCACCGCTCGGCGTCGATGGCCGCTCGGCACCCGTCTCCTGCGGCAGTAACCGCCTGCCGATAGCGATGGTCGGCCACGTCTCCAGCGATAAATACCCCCGGCAGGCTACTCATAGTGTTTTCATACGCCTTGAGGTATCCTACCTCATCCATATCCAAT
This sequence comes from uncultured Chloroflexia bacterium, assembly GCA_963810535.1. Taxonomy (GTDB): domain Bacteria; phylum Chloroflexota; class Ktedonobacteria; order Ktedonobacterales; family JADMIN01; genus JAJPKE01. The sequence goes on along the minus strand of CAWENW010000004.1, from coordinate 408,439 downwards.
ATCCCTTTGAAGATGCCGGTATTGGGCTGATGACCTATGGCGACGAAGAATCCCTGCACTGGCAGCGTCTCGGTAGCGCCCGTCTCAAGATCTTCCAGTGCTACTGCTTCGACGCGGTTCTCACCCACCACCTCGGAAACGGCAGTATGGTAGTGAATCGTGATCTTCTCGTTCTGGCGAACGCGATCCTGCATGATCTTGCTGGCACGGAACGAATCACGCCGGTGCAAGAGATGTACCCGCGATGCATATTTGGTAAGGAACAGCGCCTCCTCCATCGCCGTGTCTCCACCTCCCACTACCGCGATCTCTTTACCCCTGAAAAATGGGCCGTCACATGTCGCACAACCGCTCACTCCGCGTCCCTGCAACCGCTGCTCATTAGGCAGACCGAGCCATTTAGCGCTGGCACCGGTCGCCACGATGATGCTCCGAGCGTGATATATGTCCTGGTCGCTCTCAACAGTAAACGGCTGCCGCGAAAAGTCCACTCGCGTGACATCTGCGGCGATCATCTGGGTGCCGAAGCGCCGTGCCTGCTCTTCAAAATGCTCCATCAAGTCGGGACCCATGATACCTTCCGGAAAACCAGGATAATTCTCGACGTCGCTGGTAATCATCAGCTGGCCTCCGGACTCGAGACCCTGAAACATCAGCACACGAAGATTAGCTCGCGACGCATAGATTGCCGAGGTGTATCCTGCCGGCCCCGAACCGATGATAATTATGTCGTAGAGAGTATCTACTGGAGTCGTAGATACGCCAGTGGATGTGGTCATGTCAATCCTCTCTTCCACCTACAGCTACTACATGTAGTCGTGCCCGTACACCGACTTGCGTAGTAACTGCTACCGCCGCACGGCCGACGCTGGCCGATCTCCTCGATTATACCATACCCGGGGTGGGTATATCAAACCCTGATCTGATCGCGCCTGGCCAGCTGTACCTCGAACCCGTATAATCGGATAATAACAGGTAGAGCTATAGCAACTACAAGAGCGAGATCCACCAGCTGGACTGGCCGCAAGGAGGAGGGCGGTGTGCCGGGTGCCTATTACTCCCACTGATCACCATGAAGCTGCCGCAAAACTCCCCCGGCTACGCGGCACTCGGTGGGATCATGGTCGGAGTCTGGATGCCAGTAGCTGCTTTCCTGGCCTGGACCTGGCTCGGACGCTAACTTCGAGGAGGCCGCATTCCATCCTTTTCTTGTCTGGTTACGCACCGCTGATATGATTGACCTGCCGGCCAGTAAAGCAATGACAGCCAGCCACAGCAGCGCACTGGTTCGAATGAGAGTAACCAGCGCCCCAAATTGAGCATTATTCTGGCCTGGGAGGATGAAGAGATGGTTCGGATAGATGAGTTCCTGCATACGGGGCACATAGCTCACCAGTGCTGTAACCCATAGTATCCAAGCGGCTGGACGGTTCTGAAGATGCTGCGCCCCGGCTATCCAGCTAAAGGCCGCCAGAGTGGGTGCAAGAATTGTGAAGTGTATGTCCTCGGTCAGCGGACTTAGCAACAGAATCAGCGGCAACGCCAGGAGGTAGGTACACATGTCGAGCATACGCCCTTCCCGTCTGCGCGGCGTCGCCTGCAGCCAGATCAGTACCGCTCCCGCCATCATAGCTATCCGAAGTGGCGTGACTAGGCTGGGCGCAAGAAGCAAGGGACGAGTGCTTGGATTGACGGTAAATATGCGGAGCAGCAGTGCGTACGGTGTTTGATTGATGAAGTCAGCATTCGCTCCAAAAGCATTCCAGTGTAACAGGAAGCCAAGATATTCCTGTAGCGCCGCCATACCAATAAGGGTGAACGGGAGAAAAATAAAGATACCGGCTGCCAGCGCGCCTCGCAAGGCGGCCCTCCAGTCTCCTTTCCAGACCCAGACCAGCAGCAGAAGGCCCAGAGTCGGCTTGATGGCGATCGCCAGGCCCAGTACCAGCGCGCCTACCCAAGACCGACCACGCAGACGCAGCGCGCAGGCACCCACCGCTAGTGCCGCCATGAGGAGGTCCGCCTGCCCCAGAAAGAGATCGTACGTCACCACCGCAGGAAGCAAGCAAGCGACGCAAAAGGCCATCGTTCCGGTCCAACTCCGGCTATCTCTCAGATTGAGATTCAGCTCTCTACCCATCCAGATGAGCGCCACCGCATTAACAAGTGTCCAGAGGAGCCAGCAGGCGCGCGCGTTGAAACCAATCCGAATCGGCACGGCGAGCAATGTCGCCAGTAACGGAGGATAGACGTAGCCCCTACCCAGCAATCCGCCCAATTCCGGGTCAATTGACAGCTTGACCAGCGGCTGATAGGGGTTTATACCCCGCGCCACTTGGCTTGCAGCACTATAGTAAGCGGTAAAGAAATCGTAGCCGGCGTGGGCGCCGGGTCCGGCGGCGTGCCACCAGATCAAGAGAGCGGCGGCACCAAGCACCAGCGCCAGCGATCCATCGCGGCGTCCGGCAGGTAGATATGAGGCGAGTTTTGTTCGCATGATGCCGGCTTCCTACAGGAAAAAAAAGAATGTCTACGTTTCTCGAGCACGTACAGCAACGATGTCGTGTTTAGCTGCCCAGAGGCCGAGATCTCGCTTTTGAATTGCGGTTGCCATGAGGTCGGGAAAGAGGTCTGGTGTGCATGCAAAGGCTGGACAACCCATAGCCGCAAGTGCCGCGGCATTATTTGAATCAAAGCTTGGGGCGCCTCTATCGTTGAGAGCGAGCAAACAGACCATCTGGACACCACTTGCGAGCAACTCACCGGCGTGACCAAGCATTTCCTGCGCATTACCACCCTCGTAGAGATCGGTGATCAACACCAGTATCGTCTGCGATGGGCGGGTGATGTGCTGCTGGCAATAGGCCAGCGCGCGATTTATGTCCGTGCCTCCCCCCAGCTGTGTGCCGAAGAGCAGATCCACTGGATCCAGAAGATCACTCGTCAAGTCAACGACCTCGGTGTCGAAGACTACCAGCCGTGTACTTACCGCCCGGACTGAAGCAAGAACCGCACCGAAAATACCTGCGTACACCACCGAGGCGGCCATTGAGCCGCTCTGATCCACGCACAACACAATGTCTCGTAGCGAGGTGCGCTTATGTGTAAATCCTACCAGTTTCTCGGCGATAATGGAATGCTGGTCCGGGAGGTAGTTCTTGAGATTGGCGCGAATGGTCCGATTCCAGTCAATTTCACTGGTACGCGGGCGGCTGGTCCGGCTGGCGCGATTGAGGCTTCCGCGTACCGCTGCCAGCATTGGGTTAGTCAATCGCCGCAACAACTCATCCGCGACCTTGCGCACTACCTGGCGCGCTGTGTCTTTTGTCTTCTCGGGAATAACCTTGGCGAGCGACAACAGGTTGACGACCAGGTGAACATCGGGCTCAACGGCGGAAAGGAGCTCGGGCTCGAGAAGCATCTGCTTGAGGTTTAAGAGATCCAGCGCATCCCGCTGCATGATACGAACCGCTGACGTGGGAAAGTAGGTCCGGATATCGCCAAGCCAACGGGCGACCTTGGGGGAGGAGCTACCCAACCCTCCCTGACGCTCCTGGGTATAGAGGTCGTCCAGCACGGCGTCCATACCGGCGTCGGTCTGTGAGAGTGAAAACCCACTTTGTTCGTCACTACCCTCTATAGCAAATGAAGAAGCCATGGGCGCGTCGGCCTCTTTACCTAGGACCAGGCGCCACCGGCGGAGCCGTTCCCGCTCATCGGCGGTCAGCTGCGTATTCATGCATCACCTCTCTGGCCCGCACCCAGAATCTTGTCTAGCACTGGTATAACGAGTCCGGCTCTCTTTTGGTCTATGAGGGCCTGAAATGAGAGGTCCGACTGGGTCGTGGTGGATCCTGCCCGAGTTGGCTGGGACCAGTGCAGCTGGAGCACCTTCTCACCCATAGCTCGACGTTCCGGAGCCTGGAATGCTGCGAACGCGCGCCGCAGTAAAGGCAACATCCCCACGAATGCCTCTGGTGAGAGTGCAACCAACCAAACATCCAGAGCCCGCCATAGTCCATTCTGCTGCAGCAACCGCAGTCCACTTCCGTGAAGCATACCGTCTATCCACGACATTGCCTGATCGGCTGCCGTTACCGGTGATAGTGCCAGCTGAGCCAGTCGTGCCACAGCGGCTTCATCTAGCCGATGCTGTTCCAGCAGAAGGCGACAGCATCGGCCTCGGATTCGGCTGTCCGCAGTGTCCCTATCTACTAGACGGCCAAGTACGTCCAGCCACTCTTCGCGCATATCGTCGCGACGTAGGGTATCAATGGTCTCCTGGACATGGTCGATACTTAACACCATTGCTTGCGCGGCATCATCGTCAAGAGAAACGCAGGCGCCTGGCAGACCGATCAGCGCGCGAGCAAAGAGCGTCTTCATTACCGGCTCGATCTGTCGCGGCGCGGTACCTCGCACGTCTCCATAGCGAATGACCTGCCCAAGAGGCGGAAGTGCATCCATAAGATGTCGCACGTCGGCGGCAATCGCGGCCAGTGACTCCAATCGCGCCAGGAGATAGTCGGTGGCGTCATCCAGCCCGGCCAAGATGACGCTTTCCAAGAGCGCTGTCACTGCCGGTAGCGCCTCCGCGTTGTCGGCCTGGTTGCGGGCATAGTTGGTAGCGGCGTCCGCAACGGTGTTTCCCCAGATATTGTGCAGGACGAGATCAACCACAAACTCTACCCGCCACCGCAGTTGCCAGTTCTCGTGAAATGTCCCTCTCACACTGTGAGAAATACGCTGTGGCTCACCCCATCGAATTTCGAGTAGCCGTAGCCTATGAAGTAGCTGGCTGCGGGAGCGGTCGGTCTGGTTACGCAAGTCGAGCGCTAGGTTTGAAGCCTCTGGCGACTGCTTGAGCTTCAGATGCCTGATCTCTGCTTCCAAGTCTCGCTGCAGCGGTACCATTGGGGTCTCAGCGGGCACTTCCCCCATGGCCTCGCCAATCTCCAACTTGTCACGGATGAGCTGCATTGGCTCAGCAGAACCGTTGCAAAGGACTGCTTGGATAGCTTCATGTAGTTCGCCCAGGCCGGGCATAGGGAGATCGCCCATAGCAGCCAGTGCTTCGCTGAGGCGCACCGCCTCGATGACGCCAGCGGATGACGCATCCATTCCCTGTTCCCGCAGTAGCTGCGCGGCGTGCGCCACCCAGCGGATTGTGGTCTGCTCCGATGCCTCCCACAAATGCGTATACCAGCCTGGTGACGTAATACCCGCTCCATATCCGCTCCGATATGCCAGGCGAGAATATGTCCAGGGTATCCAGGTCGCTTCGACTCTCACCTGCCTGCGGCCCCGCAGGAGCTTGGCATCGGCCGCATCATTCTCCAGGTTGAGCAGAGCCGGCGTATGCCAAGCTCCACAGACTACTGCAATCTGCTGGTATCCCTCTTGCAGAGTCGCACGAATTGTCTGGCGCATGTACGCCTCACGCGCCGCCTCATGGTCGTCTTGCGGCGCAAGATCATGCCGTAGCGCAGTCATGGCTTCCAGAATGCCTTGGAAAAGTCCAGCTGCATCGCGCCGCTGCTCAATCTCACGTTCCCACCAAATCTCATGATCGGAGTAGCCTGCGGCTTGGGCCAGCATTGCCAGCGGATCAGGCGCCCTGTCCACTCCATCGGCCTCGCGGCCCTGGCTGGGAGTATCTCCCTGCTCCGGCAACTCTCCCGGCCCGTTCTCTACTCTTTCTCCCTCCTCGCCGGGCTCGTCGGCCAGCTGTATCGCCTGGGGAAGGTCCATAAATCGCGGAGTAATCTGATTTTCAAAAGCAAATTGTAATGCTTGCCACTCGGGCGAAAACTGAGCGAAAGGAAAGTAAACCGCTCGCTGTGGCCGATCCGGTGGGTAGATCAGCAAAGCCACCGGTGGCACCATATGAGGCTGGCGTAGAAGGGAAAGTACACCGGAGCCATCCGGTGGCCCCTCCACCAGAACTGCATCAGGTTGGAGATCTTGCAGGGCACGGCGCAATGCGCGAGCGCAGCCCGGTCCATGGTGCCTGACTCCAAAAATGTGGAGGGCCATCTCAGATCACCTCTTGGCAGGCGCGATAGAAGTCTCTCCAATCATCGCGTTCTTTGATGACTGTTTGTAGATATTCCAGCCAGACGACGCGGTCTTGCACCGGGTCCTTTACAATAGCCCCAGTGAGGCCAGCGGCGATATCGCTGGCCCGCAGCACTCCGTCACCATAATAGGCTGCCATTGTCAAGCCGCTCGTCATGACGGAGATGGCTTCAGCGGTCGAGAGTGTGCCGGTGGGCGATTTTACCCGAGTTTTACCGTCGGAGGTAATCCTTCGCGTAACTCACGGAAGACGGTAACCACCCGGCGTATCTCTTCCAGCGCTGGTTTCTCGGCAGGAAGCTCGAGAGCTTGACCCAGGCTGGCGACGCGGCGTCCAACGATCTCGACCTCCTCGTCAATAGTAGCCGGCAGCGGCAGCACTACGGTATTGAAGCGGCGCAAGAGCGCACTGGAGAGCTCATTGACGCCTTTGTCGCGGTTATTGGCGGTGGCGATGACATTGAAGCCTTTACGTGCCTGCACTTCCATGTTGAGCTCAGGCACCGGCAGCGTCTTCTCCGAAAGAATCGTGATTAGTGTATCTTGGACCTCAGCCGGTATACGCGTTAGCTCTTCGATACGAGCAATTTTGCCTTCTTGCATAGCGCGCATCATAGGGCTTACTACCAGAGCCGCCGGCGATGGTCCTTCGACTAACAGACGAGCGTAGTTCCAACCATAGCGGATTGTGTTCTCGTCGGTGCCAGCGGTCCCTTGGATGAGCATGGTCGAATCACCCGTCACTGCTGCGGAGATGTGCTCACTCGTCCAGGATTTTGCCGTGCCTGGTAACCCGTAGAGGAGGAGCGCGCGGTCGGTGGCAAGAGTCGCGATGGCGATCTCGATCAGGCGCGCGTTCCCAGTATATTTGGGCGTGACGAGAAAACCGTTCTCCAGTTTACCGCCCAGCAAGTAGATGCGTACTGCCCATGGTGAAAGCCGCCAATTGGGTGGTCGCTGGTGACTGTCGACTCTGGCCAGCTCGGCCAGCTCCTCCTGATACTGCTCTTCGGCATGCCGGCGCAGCACCGCCGTAAGTTGTGAATCCGATGTGGATACCTCGGCCAGGTGAGCGGTGACGGTACCGGCTGGATTCTTAGTCACTGGTGTATCTCCTTTTCGATTCGAGCCCGTAATTGGACGTGCGACACAAATTCGTCCAGCTGGCGCTGGAATTGTTGTATATACCAGTTGGGCTTTTCTACTGGCACTTTGAGCGGGACACCCGCTTCGGCCAGGCTTTCTGCTGGAAGTCCGGTAACCGCCAAGGCAAATGTCTCGCTCCATGGGTCGCCAGTCACCGATTTCTCGCTCATCTGGGCAACGTATGCCCGTAATCCCTGCAGATACTCATCCGCAAGAGTCGGGGACCAAGGGTGGTTTAGCAGACCAAGCGCCTCGTGAAGTGATAAGTCGATCTCCGATGGATTACCCTGTATAAGAAGCCGCGCGGCTGCCTCCTGGAGAGCCTGAGGCAGCTTGGGTGCAAGGACTGTGTACATGTCTCTGGCTCTCTGCCAGGTATCATCCTTCTCGTGCCCCGGATGAGGGTCTGTCGACGGCCGTTCCCAGCGATCCTTTAGAGCAAGTATCCAGGGATCCAGTCCAAAGAACGCCGCGGCGCTGGTCCAGCCCTCCAAGAGGGCGCTCTCCCACTTGGTCTGCCCGGCTGCGGCGATCAGCGCTTCAGCTCCTAGGCTAAAGCGCTCCTCCCAGTGCTGGGGTGATACATAAGAGAGTATCCGTATCAGGATCCTGGCCTGGTCTCCCTTGGCTGTCTTGCGAGAGTGTGGTGCACCCCCCACGTCAATGCCGTCTCGTTGCCATGCGGCATTCATAGTGGATGGCAGGTTCACACGGAGAGCGCCCGATGACCACGTCAGCAGAGAATCAGCTCGCTCCAGCATGCGGGCTGCCAGAGCCGAGTTGGTGAGGCCGCGCAATACCTCGGCTGCCGCTGACCGCACCATACCCGCCTTGTCGTCTAGCGCTTGTTCCAGGATGGGCTCATCCGCAGCACCAAGGTCTACCTTGAGGATATGCACGTATTCAGCGCGCAGCTCCGCCTTCTCGCGTTTCCAGGCTGCTTGGATCCATTCCCGGGCAAGTCCGGGGTCGCATGCTCGAACCTGGCGCAGTAGCTCACTACGTTGACTAGTAGCTCCATCCTGCCAGAGGGCTTGGGCATTCTCAGGCACGGTATCTTCTGAAGTACCTGGGAGCTCACTGGCCCATACCCAGGTAGTATTAAATCGGCTGAGCCAGACGCCACGTCTACCTAAAAGCGGGCGTAGTAGTCGGCGTTTCTCGGGATTTCGCTCGTCAAGGACTGCGGGCAGTAGTTGTGGGGCCAACACCTGCTGGGCGTGCCGCATGCGCTGGAATGCTAGGATCTGCAACTGGTCGTCCGTGGCTCCAAGTATCTCTTTGAGTAATTCGGCCACTTCCGGCGAGCAGACAGTTAACTCTTCGCTACCTGCTGCCTCCGGTGCGGCTAGAGCAGCTGGCATGTAGCCGGCCATGGCATAGATTGAGCGCGCCCCAGCTTTCAAGAGCAGTTGGCGCTCCTGATCATCAGCCGGAAGCGAGAGAGAGTCGAGCATGGTACCGGTTGTCGTATCTATCTCGGCGCGCTCACCAGTTCCAACCAGCGCTGTCTTTACTAGTGAGTCGGTTAAACTGGGCAAGGTCATCAGGCTTCCCTCCAAAGTGGATAGTAGGCCCCACCTACGGCAGCCGCGAGCGGCAGAACTGTCTCACCATCCCACTCGCCAACGAAATCTATTGGGTTACCACCGGAGAGCGCCAGGAGTAGCCAGGGTCCAGCCTTGCGCAGTGGAAGCGCGGCACCCAGACTGTCGCGAATATACCAGGTCTCGCGAGCCTCTGGACAGACTGGTATGGCTCCACGCAAGATCAGCAGGAAGTGCGCCTGCCAGGGTTGGCGAGAAAGTAACTCCGCCTGCTGGCTAAGGAACTCTTCAATGGTTTCACAGCCGGAGCCAAGCTCGCTGATCGCTTCACTCTCTCCTTCGCGAGTGGCAAGGTAACCGCGGACGGGTGCCGCTCCCGGATAGAAATAAAGATCGCCTCGCTGACGTGTGCCACACAGAAATGCCTCGGCAAAGGGACGTCCAGGCGGAGAATACTGCAGGATAAGTGCGCTGCGGTGCGTAGCTTTGCCAAATAGCCAGGTGTGCTGAGCTCGAAGCCTATCCTCTTCATAGTCCCACTGCCCAACCGTGTACCATTCGTCGGTGACTTTCTCGCCGACGGCCATCAGCTCTTCCCTGGATATAGTCCAACCAATCATCTGGCGCACATCCTGATACAGACCAGCATCTAGCTCATCGCCGTAACGATACGCATGTGTAAGCAGCGCGATGCGCCCCAGTTGATCAAGCAATCGATTCGGCCAATTCGAGCCTATTCCGCAGATGAGAGCCAGTTGACGAATTCTTCCGGCAATGCCCGACGCCTGAGCATCCACCAATGGCGCAGCGTGACCCTCCCAAAATTTGGGGCCCTGTGTCTCCACGCTTGCCAATCCATTTCGTATCAGATCGTTCATCCAAAGGTCGAGGGTTGCCAAACCTTGAGAGACGAGTGCTTCTCGCTTTTCGGAGCGCTTGCGTTGCGCGTCGGTAGGACCTGAGGACGCTGGTTCGACCGGGCGCTTCTCGGCTTTAATGCTGGTAGCGCTACGCTTAGAAAGCCACTCGGTAACCCAATCTGGGGCGATACCATCAGGAATACTTGCCTGGTCGGTAGCCAAAAGTAAGAGTCCGAGCCCATGTTTGCACGGAAATTTGCGGCTGGGACACGTACACTTGACCGCCAATGTCGCCCGTTCAACTCGAACCTGATAAAGCGCACTCCCTTGGCATTCTCCCCAGAAAGCTAGAGCATTTTGGCCGAGGTTACGCCAATATCGCATCTGGTTGAGTTTTCGCCCAGCGATCGCAGATGCGCTATCGGGAGCCAGAGCTAGTACCTGCTCACTTGAAAGTTGCATAGCAGTCTCCACTACCCCAGAGCCAGACCGACCACTGTACCAGCCACTAAGAGGTTCTCTGTGAGTATGCCAGATATGGCACTTCTCTGTCAGTGTGGTGTGCAACTTTACTCACTTCGTCAGCCGTAAGTTGTTCCAGTTACTTTTCGGGGGCGGATGGATGGCTCCGGCGTGAGTGCGTAACGACAGCTCGAATGAAGAGGTCCAGGACGATAATCAGCGCCACAAAGCCTAGATGTACCACTTCTTTAGCCTGTGCGTTCAGGTGGAGCACCTGCTCTGTCTTGGGGTCTTCAAGCACGAGGGTAGCTGCGGTCCAAGCGAGTACCACGCTGGCCATGTCGATCAACCAGCTCAGTTGCTCCATAAGCCGAGCAATCAACGCGCTGGCGGCGAAGAGCAAGATCATGCTGGTGACCAGGCCGCCGATGAGTAACGGAATATTTCCGGCTGCCAGCGCTGCGATCGCCAGAACATTATCCAGGCTCATGGTTATATCGGCAACGAGTATGGTCAAGATGGCGGGCAGTAAGCGATCTCTGGCACTCTGTAGGTCTGGCTTGTCCAGTTCTTGCGGCAGTAGAAGCCGCACGGCAAGTATGAAGATGATGATGCCGCCGATAAGCTGCAGCAAAGGAATCTGGAGCAGCTCGGTCGCTACGATGGATAGTACCAGACGAAGCAGCACCGCAAATAGTCCGCCCCAGATGATGGCCAACAGGCGCTGGGACCCGCGTAGACGGCTGGCAGCGGCACCGATGACTAGCGCATTATCTCCACTTAGCACTATGTTTACCAGGGCTATCTCGCCGGCGGCCAGAAGATCCTGATAGTTCATCTCTTTGTCTCTCTCCTGGTTTCACTAGCGGAGCTACGTTGGCAACGCCATGCTGCAGCCTTCCACCGATAGGTAGCGCTCAGTTGTATGGACCTTTTATCTCTTCCGAATAGTTGTACCACGCCCACCGCTTATTCCCACCTAGACCAAAGTGCCCAAAATGCTTTTCGCGGTGAGGCTGGTTGCGTTGATTCATCATCTCGCCCTCTCACTCGTGGAAAATGTCGAGAGAGACGTAGAGTATTTCGACCGAGGAGAGGATACGTCGGTAGGATGAAGGGTGGCAGATTAGCGAGCAGCCCTGCTCGCTTGCCAGGCAGGCACTTCTAGCGTCCGCAAGAGTTGTGAGCGCGTTTACTCGCGTTCCTCATCGCTGCCGTCTCGCTGAGCAGGCAACTGTCGCGCTTGCTCGATGTCGCCGCGGAACATCTCCGACAGTGCCTCACGCAAGCGCTCAATGCTGGAGCCGCGAAGGACATAGACCGGTATTCCGGCTCGCCCTGCCGCGTCTACACGGTCCGGCTGAGTTCGGTAGAGGCTTTTCAGCACCAGCATCGCGTCGGCATCGCGCTCGTCTCGGCTGATGACGACGGGCAGTCCCAACTCTCGAATAGCCTGCTCTAAACGGCTCCGGTTGATTCCCATGGGATAGATGTGGCGTTTGCGAAAAATCGGGCTGGACCCTCTAGTCGACTGGTCATCGGAACCAGGCTCTTCGGATGCGATATGGGCCGCCCCTATAGCGAGCTCAGGATCGAGCCAGCGCCCGCCTGCGCTCTCCAAGGGGGTCTGATTGAACTCTTTATACTCTCGCTCGCGCCGGTCCTCCCACCACGCGGAGGTCGGTCGTTGACCCACGATAACCCCGGTCCCTCCGCGTGTAGGAGGCGGAGGGGCAGCGAGTTCTGGGCGCTGCACTGGAAGCTCGCGGGTAGGCAGACCGACTCCACTGGCGCTCCTTGCGCGGGGAGCGCGCTCGACCCAGCGCTGAATGGATCCATCGGGCTGGCGTTGCCTCATCTCTCGCTGTTGGGCCTCGCCTCGCAGCAGCCCGTCTACAGCGACAGCTACATCCAGGTGAATGCCAATGAGATGACGTTCCTCCTGTTCGACCAAGACGTCGAAGGTGGGAGGGGCCTTGCGTTCGAGGACGGTTTTCTGGGTGCCGCGACGGCGGGCCTCCTCATCGCCCAGGGTGACGGCCTGGATGCCACCGACCAGATCGGAGAGGGTGGGATTGATGAGCAGGTTGTCCAGGGTGCGGCCATGGGCGGTGCCGACGAGCTGGACGCCGCGCTCGGCGATGGTGCGGGCGGCCTGGGCCTCCAGCTCGGTGCCGATCTCATCGATGACGATGACCTCGGGCATATGATTTTCCACCGCCTCGATCATGACCTGATGCTGCTCGGCGGGACGGGCGACCTGCATGCGGCGGGCGCGGCCGATGCCGGGATGGGGGACATCGCCATCCCCGGCGATCTCATTGGAGGTGTCCACCACCACCACCCGCTTGCCCAGCTCATCGGCGAGCACGCGGGCGGCTTCGCGCAAGAGCGTGGTTTTGCCCACGCCTGGCCGGCCCAGGATGAGGATGGATTTGCCCTGCTCGATGACGTCGCGCACCATAGCGACGGTACCCCGCACCGCTCGGCCCACCCGACAGGTGAGCCCGATGACCTCGCCGCGGCGATTGCGGATGGCGCTGATGCGGTGCAGCGTCCGCTCGATCCCTGCTCGATTGTCATCGCCAAATTGCCCGATCCGCTCCACGACATAGGCAATATCTTCGGCAGAAACGATGTCACTTCCCAGGTCCACTGCGATATCCGGGTACCTGGCCTCAGGCAGCCGACCAAGGTCTAGAATGACTTCGAGGAGGCTGGTGACATCGCGAAGTTGCAAAGCTGCGCGAATCCGGTCGGGAAGGACTGCCAGCAGGACATCAAGGTCGTCCGTTACCACGACCTCGTTGTTGTGTGCCATAGCCAAATCCCTCCTTGAAGTACTGTTTGTGGGAGCATAATGAGGTTGTACATATTACAGGATAACGAACAAAGGGCGGGAGATGGTGGCTTAAGCCACCATCTCCCGCCCTTTTGAAGTCTTCAATTTCGCGTATCGCTCATCGTGATGTATCTCGATTTTGCCGGGCGGGCGAGCGCGTCTGCTTGCCGCGAACCGTTTGAATGAATCGCACGTGCGATCCTCACATGATGCTAGCATGAAGATGAAGGGAGCCAAGCCGAACGACCATTAGGGGCGGTAGGCTGAACCCGTTACCGGGCGTACACCTCCGACCTAGCAACCACGTAATCTACGTGGGGTCTTGTCTGCGGTAAACCGCAGGGGAAGGCTCATCTTGGGGTCGGCTTCGCGCTTAGATGCGTTCAGCGCTTCTCCATTCTGGACGTAGCTATCCGGCAATGGCCTGGGCAGGCCAACCGGCACACCAGCGGTCCAGCCGCTCCGGTCCTCTCGTACTGGAAGCGACTACCCTCAACCTTCCTGCGCCCGCGACGGATAGAGACCGAACTGTCTCGCGACGTTCTGAACCCAGCTCGCGTGCCGCTTTAATGGGCGAACAGCCCAACCCTTGGGACCTACTCCAGCCCCAGGATGCGACGAGCCGACATCGAGGTGCCAAACCTTGCCGTCGATGTGAACTCTTGGGCAAGATAAGCCTGTTATCCCCGGGGTAGCTTTTGTCCGTTGATCAACGGCCCTTCCACACGGAACCGTTGGGTCACTACGCCCGACTTTCGTCTCTGCTCGGCCGGTTAGCCTCGCAGTCAAGCTCCCTTATGCCCTTGCACTCTTGGGGGTGGTGTCCATTCACCCTGAGGGAACCTTTGGGCGCCTCCGTTACTCTTTGGGAGGCGACCGCCCCAGTCAAACTACCCACCTGGCCCTGTCTCGGTGCCAGCTTCATGGTCACCGATTAGACACAAGTCCACGCAAGAGTGGTATTTCACTGTTGCCTCCGCGCCGTCCGCGAACGACGCCTCACCGGCTCCCACCTATCCTACGCAGGCCTGGCCTCGCGCCCAGACCAGGATGTAGTAAAGCTCCACGGGGTCTTTTTGTCCTGTCGCGGGAAACCCGCATCTTCACGGGTACTTCAATTTCGCCGAGCCCTCGGTCGAGACAGTGCTCAAGTCGTTATGCCTTTCGTGCGGGTCGGAACTTACCCGACAAGGAATTTCGCTACCTTAGGACCGTTATAGTTACGGCCGCCGTTCACCGGTGCTTCAGTTTGGAGCTACGAACACCCCGCCCTTTAACATTCCGGCACTGGGCAGGCATCAGCCCCTATACGTAGGCTTGCGCCGTGGCAGAGACCTGTGTTTTTGGTAAACAGTCGCTTGAGCCTATTTTCTGCGGCCCCCTCACGCACGATGAGATTGCCTCATCGACGCTGCCGGGGCACCCCTTCTCCCGAAGTTACGGGGTTAATTTGCCGAGTTCCTTAACCGAGGATCGCTCGTCCACCTTAGGGCGTTTACCCCTGCCTACCAGTGTCGGTATGCGGTACGGGCTGCAAAGATCTGATCAATCACTTAGAGGCTTTTCTAGACGGCCTGGGCACGACGCAGCTACCATCCCCTCATCGGAGACTCCCGACCAGTTTTGCCGCATGCTGGAACCGGATTTGCCTGGTTCCGCGGCGCCACCAGCCGACCCACCCTGTCCATTTGGTGTGGCCTGCGCTCCCTACCGTGTCCCCCCTTCGCTCTCAGATCGCAGGTGCAGGAATATCGACCTGCTCTCCATCGCGTACGCTGGCTACCAGCCTCCGCTTAGGCCCCGACTGACCCTGGGACGACTGCCGTGGCCCAGGAACCCTCAGGCTTTCGGTGTGAAGGGTTCTCACCTTCAATGACGCTACTCATTCCGGCATTCGCGCTTCGGTTCGCTCCACGCCTGCTTGCGCTGACGCTTCACAGCTACTCCCGAACGCTCCCCTACCATGATTCTCGGACAAATCCGAGGACCATCCGCGGCTTCGGTGCTGGGCTTGAGCCCCGTTACGTTGTCGGCGCAGGACCACTCGACCAGTGAGCTATTACGCACTCTTTCAAGGATGGCTGCTTCTAAGCCAACCTCCTGGCTGTCTGAGCAATCCCACAACCTTTCCCACTAAGCACCAGACTTGGGGACCTTAGCCGGCGGTCTGGGTTGTTTCCCTCTTGGCAACGAAGGTTAGCCCCCGTCACCTCACTCGCAGGAGTTGTTTACTCGGGCATTCATGGTTTGATTGGGGTTGGTAACCAGCACTTGGCCCCGAGCCCATTCAGAGCCCTACCTCCCGAGCAACCTCCTACGGCTGTACCTCCATACATTTCGGGGAGAACCAGCTATCTCCGGGTTCGATTGGAATTTCTCCTCTATCCACAGGTCATCCCCCAGTTTTGCAACACTGGTGAGTTCGAGCCTCGACGAGGTCTTACCCCCGCTTCACTCTGCCCATGGATAGCTCACCCGGTTTCGGGCCTCATCGCCGCAACCCGTATGCGCCCTCTTCAGACTCGCTTTCGCTCCGGCTCCACGGCTTTAACGCCGCTTAACCTATAAATGTGGCTGCGTCGATGAACTCGCCGGATCATTCTACAAAAGGCACGCCATCACCCCGGCTCGCTCGAAAGCGAACCAGCGGGCTTTGACTGCTGGTAAGTGTAGGGTTTCAGGGTCTATTTCATTCCCCTCGCGGGGTGCTTTTCACCTTTCCCTCACGGTACTCGTTCACTATCGGTGGCCAAAGGTAGTTCGCCTTGGAAGGTGGTCCTCCCAGCTTCCCACAGGATTTCTCGTGTCCCGTGGTACTCAGGGACATCTGCCCACGACTGCGCCCGCCCACCAGGTACGGGACTCTCACCCCCTCTGGTGTGGCTTTCCAGACCACTTCCCTTCCGGCTGGCCCAGTCGCTGGAGTATGTTGCCATACCCCCACACATGCCCTACAACCCCGACGCCAACCCATTGCTGAGCCGCATCGGTTTGGGCGCATCCCGCCTCGCTCGCCACTACTACGGGACTCTCTTTTGATTCCGCTTCCTCAGGGTACTGAGATGTTTCAGTTCCCCTGGTTCCCCTCGCCGGACTATAGATTCACCCGGCGATCCGCCCGCTCGCACGGACGGGGGTTGCCCCATTCGGGTTCGACTGGCTCATCGCTCGCTTGCAGCTCCCCAGTCACGTTTCGCCGCTCTCCGCGCCCTTCATCGGCCTTTGGCCCCTAGGCATCCACCCTACACCCTTCTCCGCTTGGCATATCTACATCTAGACATACCAGCATCGATTGTGTTTCTCATTCACGATACGATCCACGGTCGCGTACAAACACGACTCTCTCGCTCGCTTCGGCAAAATCGAAGTACATCACGATATGCGATTGTCAAAGTGCGATAATATCCAGCCATTGACAACTGAAGAGTGAGAAACAGCAGGCGCCAGGTATGCGCGGGGAGACCAGCACGAGGGAGGCACCCCAGCCCCTAGAGATCGACGGGAGGAGCGCCAGACGAATCGGGCTCTCCTAGAGCGTCTCCCTAGAAAGGAGGTGATCCAGCCGCACCTTCCGGTACGGCTACCTTGTTACGACTTCACCCCAGTCACCGACCCCACCCTCGACATCTGCCCCCCCGAAGGGTTGGCCCAACGGCTTCAGGTGTTTCCGGCTCCCATGGTGTGACGGGCGGTGTGTACAAGGCCCGGGAACGTATTCACCGTGGTGTGCTGACCCACGGTTACTAGCAACTCCGGCTTCAGGCAGGCGAGTTGCAGCCTGCCATCCGAACTGAGACCGGCTTTAGGGGATTGGCTCCGCCTCGCGGCTTGGCAACCCGTTGTACCGGCCATTGTAGCGTGTGTGTTGCCCTGGACGTAAGGGCCGTGCTGACTTGACGTCATCCCCACCTTCCTCCGCGTTGCGCGCGGCAGTCGAGCCCGAAAAATACAACGGACTCCAGGGGTTGCGCTCGTTAGGGGACTTAACCCAACACCTCACGGCACGAGCTGACGACAGCCATGCAGCACCTGTGGAACCGCCGGTTGCCCGGACACGGCATTACCCGTGGTGCAGTCCCATGTCAAACCCAGGTAAGGTTCTTCGCGTCGCATCGAATTAAACCACACGCTCCGCTGCTTGTGCGGGCCCCCGTCAATTCCTTTGAGTTTTAACCTTGCGGCCGTACTCCCCAGGCGGTCCACTCATCACGTTAGCTTCGGCACCGAAGGGGTCGATACCTCCAGCACCTGGTGGACATCGTTTACAGCTGGGACTACCAGGGTATCTAATCCTGTTTGCTCCCCCAGCTTTCGTGCCTGAGCGTCAGGTCGTGGCCAGGACGCTGCCTTCGCCGTCGGTGTTCCTCCGGATCTCTACGCATTTCACCGCTCCACCCGGAATTCCACGTCCCTCTCCACGCCTCAAGTTCGCCCGTTTGGATGGCCCCCTCCCAGTTGAGCCAGGAGATTTCACCACCCACGCAACGAACCGCCTGCGCACCCTTTACGCCCAGTAACTCCGGACAACGCTCGTCTCCTACGTATTACCGCGGCTGCTGGCACGTAGTTAGCCGAGACTTCTTCCTCTGGTACCGTCCATTCTCGTTCCAAAGAAAAGTGGTTTACAACCCGAAGGCCGTCGTCCCACACGCGGCGTTGCTCGTTCAGGCTTGCGCCCATTGACGAAGATTCCTCACTGCTGCCCCCCGTAGGAGTCTGGGCCGTTCTCAATCCCAGTGTGGCTGATCATCCTCTCAGACCAGCTACCGATCGTCGCCTTGGTCAGCCATTACCCAACCAACTAGCTAATCGGCCGCGGACCCCTCCTGCTGCGTCTTTCGACTTTCTTGAAGCTCAGTCCCCCAAGCTCCACCTCATGCGGTATTAGCCCGTATTTCTACAGGGTATCCCCCACACCAGGGTAGGTTATCCACGTGTTACTCACCCGTCCGCCACTCGATCAAAAGCGCCCGAAAGCCCCTCTGACCTCGTTCGACTTGCATGTGTTACGCACGCCGCCAGCGTTTGTCCTGAGCCAGGATCAAACTCGCCATCCAAACTTCTCATCAACCCCGCCGCCTCCCCCTCTCATCCTTACGGATGACACGGCTTCGTGCTCGCCACAGCTGACAATCGTCTGCGCAATATTCAGCGACCTCTTGGTAGAGGCCTTCTACTCTATTGCTCACAAGGGCTCTCTCGTACGCACGCCTCGCTGCGGTCTCCCACATCGCCACGTCCGCTTGACGGTGCTCTCGCGCACTGTTTCCCGTTGCATACGCTGTGCTACTGCTTCTCACTCTTCAGTTGTCAAGGTGCTGTCTACCTGGTCCGCTTATCTTTCGGACCATCTTGCATCGCTGCCCCCTTTTAAGGGCGCCTCCTGAGATTAACACATCTTCGGCCAGGTGTCAAGGGTTTCTTTTTCGAATCTGTGAGAATCTTTCCTCACCCTTCATGAGGGTGAGAACACGAGCTGTGGCGTCACTGTGAACGGGGACACCACATTAGACGCGCCACTGTCCCAATACGTCACAGCAGGACAGAAAGGCTAGACGGAGTTAGTCCAGTCCTTCTTCCATCCTGTATCCTGGGTTCCTTCTATGCTTACACATTCTATTTCTTGCCCACACCTCCGCGCGTGCCTAAGTGCTAGACGGGCTGCCTGTCCCAGTCTGATCAAGCGGCCGAGATTCGTCGGTGTCCTCGTCTGTCTGCCGTTTTCCCTCCAGCAGATACCAGCTACGGCGCTGCTGCTCGCTTATAGTCTCCCGCTTGCCGGTTTGGTCTTCTCGGCTCAAAGCATCCGCCTCTGGATGCGGCGGTGACAGATAATAAGCGACTACCAGCGCAAGACCAATCGCGAGAGGAATCAGACCCGGCAACAACCAAGGCCCTATCCGGCCTGGAGCTGCAGTAAGAGGCGCCGGAAGCAGCCATCCGAGATTATACAAGCCAACGCTAAGCGCAAATCCGACGCCAGCGGTTATAAGTCCACCACGCAGCTGCGACGAGCCCCGTGGATAGCGTGGCGATTGGCCGGTATCCAGGTGCATGAGGCCTCGCTCGATCATGCTCATGCGTTCCCGATGCTCAATGTAGCGCAACAGGAGAATAAAACCCAAGAATATGGTAACTCCGCCCAGCCATTCCAGGCCGACAATCGTCAGGTCGCTCATAGCTCGCTCTCTCCTGGAATTAGTCAACGAACTGATGGTTTCATTGCTCGCACTTTCGCAAGGTATCCGCCTCAAGCTGCCCCGAACCAGAGTTGTCAGCACCATGTATACTGCATGATATCAGCTTTGCAGGTAGTCCTGAGCGCTCACCGAACTTTCTCCATAATATGATAAATTATGGGCAAGGCACGGCCGCGAAGCCAGACGGAGCAGAACGGCAAATCTTCCTTACAGCTTCATTACATTGGAGGAGATGGCTACCCCCAGTGTTTCAGCTTTTCCAAGTGTGTCAGATATCTCACCCCGACACGCATGACGGCAGACAGAGATAGCAGGAACGTTTGAGTGAAACCTTTCGGCTCGCGCCAGACTTCGATGCCTGGGTCCGCTGCTGGGACGTCTAGTATCGCCAGTAGTGAATTGATGAGTGTCTCCCCGCCGATGCAACCGGTTGCATCGGACGGTTTAGATGGCGGTACTATTTCGCAGGGAGTCGATGCCGACGAGAGCTCTCTGGTCGAGAAGGCTCGCGCCGGCGACCAAGAATCGTTCGCCATTTTGGTCCGCTTGCACCAACGTCAGGTATACTTGCTGGCGCTACGGATGCTGCATGACACAGAGGAAGCCACCGAAGCAACACAGGAGGTGTTCCTGGCCGCCTGGCAAGGTTTGCGCGCTTTTCGTGGCGATGCGCGGTTCAGCACCTGGCTCTACCGAATTTCGTACAACTATTGCTTGAAGCAGGCAGAGCACCAGCGGCGTGTTGCCCGGGTCAAGAAGGAGCTGGTGGAGACCAGAGCGCGTGAACACAGTCTTGCGGAAACCATAAGCGCCGTCCACGCTCGTGATGCCGAGCGCCAGATGCGCGAAACCGTGCGGAGTGAAATCGACAGCTTGCCGGCGAAATATCGGGCGGTTCTTACCTTGCGGCACTTGCAAGAGCTGAGTTATGAGGAAATGGCCGGCGTCATGCGCGTGCCGGTTGGCACTATCAAGACACAGTTGTTCCGCGCACGTGCGCTACTCAAAGAGCGGTTGGAAGACCTAGGGAGGTTCCGCGACGAAGGAGTCGCGCGCGCTGAAGAAGTGCGTACTGGCATAGAAACCGGGTTGCGCGGTATGCTTGATCACAGCATAAGTATCCCGGAGAGAGGAGTAGGCAAAGAATGAACTGCGCACAGATTCAGAAAGACCTACAACTCTACGTCGATGGACGGCTAGACCAAAGCCGTGGCTCTATGGTCCAGACTCACCTATACACCTGCTCTCGCTGCCGTAACGACTTACGCCTCTATGAAATCATGCGAGATGCTCTCACGGATCAGCATATTGAGCCGGAACCGGAAAACCTTACCTCTCTCATCATGGCGCGCATCGCACGTGCCGAAGAGCACCAATCAGCCGCTCCTGTGCCGCCTTTCGGGTGGCGCTGGCAGGATGCCTTACTGGCCGCCGTACTTGGTACCGCGAGCACGCTGCTCTTTCTACTTGTGAATCCGACACTTTCGACGTCATTCATCATGAGCGCCTCGCATGCTTTTCCACAGCTCGTCATGCTGATCCAGGCGGAAGGTCCGGCGTCGATTCCCTGGATCGCCTGGATTATATGGGTCAGCATTGGTATCGTGTTGACGCTAGTGTTGGCGGGCGCTGAAGTACGGGCAACCTGGAAACGCTCACTCACACAGCGTCTCCAGACTCCCCTGCAGCTCCCTCCGCTGTGGTGAGTACGGCGCGACACACTAACAGCGCGGAGAAGCCGTGCCGATGGACCAGTCTTCCATAACGAAACACGACTGCCGTGGAACGCGGATTGCGCCATAGAGCTTCCCAGCTCGGGCTCTACAGTAGCGCACAGGTGGCGTGTCCTGCCTATCCACTATAATGGGTACTAGGCATAGTCACTGCTCTAGAGACCATGTTACACTGCTCACTGTTATTCTTTCGACGCTCCTCTCGCAAGCCAATGCGTAGCACTATATCAAGCCCTACAGCCCATAAGGAGTTGTGAGACAGGTGAGACAGGTGAGACAGGTGAATTCAGGCGCCTCCGGCAGCTCGCCGGTCCGTGTGCCCAATTGGGCGTATCCAGTCGTGACACTGGCAGGGCTCTTGCTTGGGGTAGAAGCAATCGTACGTGGGACCCGCGCAGTCGTGTCTGTATCAGACAGTGATCTAACCAACTTCTTCTTCCGCTCAGCGGACTATATACTGCACGGTAATCCCTGGTATATGTATGCGGTTCGCGCCAGCGGGGCATATCCAAACTACAATCCGCCGCTCAGCATCTTCCTTATGGCGCCATTGCTGAGCCTCGCCCATGCGGTTGGATTCGCAAAGAACTATGGCGAGCAGATCACCTTTGTTTGCATACCATTCATGGTTTTTGTACCGCTGCTGGGCTACATCGTTCTACGCGTCCTCCGCCGGCTTTACCCTGAGATGCCCGAAGCCCAACGTTTTCTAGCCTACAGCCTCATTGTTCTCTCACCACTCACCTGGCAGACCTACGGTACGTGGTACCACATAGAGCAGCCGATGATGCTCTGTCTCTTGGTGGCAGCTGTTTTCGCTCTGCAGCGGCATCAAGAAGTTCTGGCTGGTTTGCTTGCGGGACTCGCGGTGATGACCCGTACGACGGCGTTGATACCGCTCCTCGCGATCGGAGTTCTCCTGCTGGTGAGCGGGGAATGGCGCGCATTGGCAAAGTTAGCCGGCGTTGGAGGACTGGTAGTGGCCGTGATTATGGCGCCATTCGTCCTCGTCGATCGTGCCGATACCACCTATTCCTTTCTTACCTGGCGCGGCGGAGCGCCGATCGGCGGCAATTCTATTTGGACTATCTTTGCCGCAAGCAACAATGCGGTGGGCCTGCGTCACACGCTTGATGCCCTCGCGCGCCGGCTGGATATGCCATCTGTCGTCGTGGTAGTGCTTGTCGTGGCGTTCTTGGCGGCGCGCACTTTCCGCATCAGCGCTTATGGGCGTGACGCCTGGGCAATCCTCGCCATCGCCGCACTGACTGTTCCGATGCTTAGCAAGACAAACTGGCCGTACTATTATCTAGAGCCGTTTCTCCCCCTCATGATCTGGGAATTCGCGTCGATGCACGATCGCCGCGCCGGTCTGTGGCGCTGGCCGGTACTGAGCGTTTCATTCCTGGCAACAGCGGCGACGTTGTCTTCGTACCTTGGACTGCAGAGCGTTGGCACACTTGATCGCGTCGGTCTTGGATTGCTGGAGTTTGGTGCGATGGCAGCTTTCGCACTTTTGGTTTGGCTGCGTTTGCAGGCGGTTAAGCCCGGGGTTACGGCGGCACCGGCTGCCTTGCCCCTACGCGCTGAGCCGACTGGGCTACGTATGGGGTCCGCCACTCCTACAGTAGCCCCACAGCCAACTGCTCCAACGATCTCGCCGGGGCGCATTGCTCCAACCCAGCCCCTGGCTCCACCGAACTGGCAACCACCTGCCTCGCCACCTCCGATGCCCGGCAACTGGGCGAGGACGCCCTGCGCAGGGGTGGGAGTCACCCTCAGGCGCTAGTGCAGGGTATCCGGTAGCTTACAACGGGATCTGCCGCCCTGGCAGCAGAACGCTACCAGCAATTCGCTACCGGACCAGTGGCCCGATCTACGCCAACCTGGAGACATGAGAGACAATTGGCCGGATAGGCCGACGGATCCGCGCCAGCGACCTCGTTCCGGACCAGGCCAAAAGCCCGAGGTGAGATGACTGGATGCGCATTCCTGCGCTCGCGCTCAGGCTTCTCGGAATTGCCGCGCTCATCGAGTTCTTCTTACTCGCTTTGCTGGCAGTCGCTCCGCTTGGGGGAATCTCAGAGAGTATTTCGCCGCTGGCGCAAGAGTGGCCTTGGCTGCTCTCTCCTGCACGCCTGATCTTTGGGAATAATCTAGTAGACGGCAGTATTCCGCCGCAGCGTGGCGGGCTGGAACTTACGCTCTTCGTCATGTTACTGGTCGGTGTAAGCTGCCAGGCAGCTGTAGTCATTCCAGTCTGCCGAAGGCTCCCTTCTTCCAGTCGTGCCTATCTGGCGCTGGCGCTTGGCGCCGCCGCGCTGTTCGGGCTGACGATGATGCTGCTTCCCACGCTGCCCTCGGATGATATATTCAGTTACATTCTTTATGGTCGGATTGGAGCGGTTCACCTCGCCAATCCATTTATCGTCACTCCCTCTCGGTTTCCTAGCGACCCCTTTCTTCACTTGGTCTTCTGGCAAGGTACACGCTCGGTCTATGGCCCAGCCTGGCTCCTGCTTTCTGAAGGCTTGACACGTGTTGCTGAAGCGTTGGGCGGCGCGTTGCCAGGCTATGTACTGGCATATAAGGTGGTCGGCCTGTGTGCCCATTTGGCCAATACTCTGCTGATCTGGTGTATCGTCGGGAGACTGGCGCCGCGCCGACAACTTCTGGCGACGCTGCTCTATGCTTGGAATCCTCTCTGCCTGCTGGAGTTTTGCGCCAGCGCCCATAACGACGCGATTATGCTCACTTTCCTGCTTCTAGGCATCTATTGTCTGCTTTCTGGCTGGGATGTCCTCGCCATGGTCAGTTTTGGCCTCTCGATTTCGCTGAAGTACGTGTTGCTTGCGCTGCTGCCGCTGTACTTCATCCTAGTCATCCGGCAGACTCTTGAGCGTGGGGGTACCTGGCCGCAGGCGGCACTGAGAGTGGGTTGGCGTACCGTAGTGGTTGGGGTAACAGTGGCACTCAGCCTGCTTCCATATTGGTCTGGTCCCAAAACTCTTGGCGCTATCTTGTATTCTCCCCCAGCTGAGCAACTTGACAATTCGCTCTTGGAAGCTGTTTCCTGGCCACTGCGGTCAATGATTCAGGAGTTGGGAGCTTCGGCCGGTACTGCGTCTACTGTTGCAACTACCGGGCTGAAAGCGCTGGGCTTGCTGCTGTTCGTGGCCATATGGTTACTACAGCTTACTCGTGTGCGCAGCATAGAGACGCTCTTGTATTCCTGGCTGTGGGTTATACTCAGCTATTTGTTGCTGGCCAGCGGCTGGTACTGGCCATGGTATGCGACTTGGGCGGTATCGCTTGCTGCTCTGGTGGCTGCTTTCGATATCGACGACGACGCGCGCTCTCAAAGTGATGAGAGGCCATCCGCTTCTCTGTCCGGCATCGGTACCGCCACACTGACGGCGCTCTTGCTGGCGACTGGATCACTGACACTCTATGGATTCTTGCCGCTCTACTCTACTCCCGCCTATGGCTACCGTGCAATCGTTGCGCTGGGGCCAGCAGTCATCTGTGTGTTGGCTCGCGGACGGAGACGCCTGCCCGATCTGAGGCGGTTTGGGGACAGCCGCTTCCTCGCATTGCTGGCAGCGGCGAGGCTATGGTATACTGTGCTCTGTCTAATACGTGTGAAACACAACGGGTCCGCCATTGCCAATACTTCCGGCGTGTACCCATGCGGGCAAGACAGCGAATGATTGACGCAGACTTCGGGTAAGCCGGCACCTCCACGCGGGACAGGAAAGGCCGCTCCAGGAAGTTTGCGCCAGGGCGCTCAAAATAGTTGATAGCGCGAGTGCGCGAGCGGCTTTTGGCGAATATCCTATTGGCGCCCTTTATCGATAGTAGCCTGAGTGAAAAGTTCCCATTTTAGGAGGAGGTTGTCCGCCGCCGATGCTTGAGAGTAGTCGGCTGGTGTGGCAGACTGAAACGGACCACTATGCAGACCGAGGACAAAACGGCAGTTATCGAACACTATCAGACGCACGAGGGAGACACCGGCTCTCCTGAGGTGCAAATCGCTCTGCTTACCCAGCGTATCCAGCACTTGACTGGACATCTGTTGGAGCACAAGCATGACAATCATTCACGCCGGGGCTTACTAAAGCTGGTCGGCCAGCGCCGGCGTATGTTGAAGTACTTGAATCGTACGGACCCGGAGCGTTACCGGACCTTGATCGCTTCTTTAGGACTTCGAAGGTAACTGCGCCTCTACCACTCTAGTGAAATGGCATCGTGCGAGCCTTTACCCACCATCCCGGCCGTGGCACACGGGGCGGAAGGCGTGGGTTGGCTCGCACGTGGCTATAGGGGGCTTTTGCCGCCTCTCATGAGAAGCATTGTTGAGCAAGCCTGGCGAAGAGAAGACAAGACCAGCGGTCTTAAGCCGGCACTATGTCAGGGACTAGTGCCGCACACATGGACGGCCATCGCCTACGGTCAAGATGCGATGGTAATCGTCTGGAGGAAATGATCTATGATACATCGTGTCGAGATGACACTTGGAGGACGCGTACTTAGTCTTGAGACCGGCCGCGTCGCAGAACAAGCTGGCGGTGCTGTGTTGGCCCGCTATGGCGATACTGTAATACTGGCTGCTGCTACAGCGAGTTCCAACCCCCGGGAGGGCGTTGATTTCTTTCCCCTCACTGTCGACGTTGAGGAGCGTATGTTTGCCGCCGGCAAGATCCCTGGCGGTTTCATCAAGCGTGAGGGACGTCCAAGCGAACACTCTATTCTGGCCTCTCGCCTCGTGGACCGCCCCATTCGCCCCCTATTTCCCAAGGGTATCGCAACGACGTACAAGTCGTGGTTACCGTGCTTTCGGTAGACATGGAAAATGATCCGGATATTCTTGGCATTATTGGCGCCTCCGCTGCTCTCAGCATCTCCGATATTCCTTTCGCTGGGCCAGTGGGTGCTGTAACTGTCGGTTATATCGGTGGCCAGGTTGTTATCAATCCAACGGCAAGCGATCTGAAGTTCAGCGATCTGGATCTGAATCTTGCCGGAACGTCTGATGCGGTGGTCATGGTGGAAGCGGGTGCTAATGAGCTTCCCGAGGACATTATGGTTGAGGCGATCCGACAGGGACATGAGGCGATCCAGCAGCTGGTCAAACTACAGCGGGACCTCGTAGCTCAGGTTGGAAAGCCGAAGCAAACCTTTGTACCCCCCGAGGAAGATACCGAGCTGGCCAATGCGGTTGCAGCCGTTGTACGTCCTCGACTCGAGCAAGCTAGTGGCATAAGCAATAAGTCCGAGCGCGCGGAGGCACTGGGGGCCATTCGAGACGAAATGGTGGCCGAGTTGGCTGCCAAGTATCCGGAACGGACAAAGGAATTCGACCAGCTCTTCGAAAAAGAGGAGAAGCGGTTCGTTCGTAGCCAGATACTGGAGAAGGGGATCCGCCCTGATGGCAGAAGCCTGCGGGAAGTTCGCCCGATCACGTGCGAGACGTCGGTGTTGCCGCGGGTGCATGGCTCAGCACTATTTACGCGTGGTCAAACTCAGGTGCTGAGCGTGGTCACACTTGGTTCACCGGGTGACGAGCAGGTCTTCGACGGTCTCAGCGGGGAAGAAAGCAAGCGCTACATTCACCACTATAATTTCCCCTCGTACAGCGTGGGAGAGACGCGATCCTCGCGCGGACCGGGGCGCCGTGAGATCGGCCACGGAGCACTGGCCGAGCGCGCCTTGATACCGGTTATTCCCAGCAAGCTGGAGTTTCCGTATACCATCCGCGTGGTCTCTGAGGTGCTGAGCTCCAATGGCTCCACCTCTATGGGATCGACATGCGGCAGCACGCTTAGCCTCATGGATGCCGGGGTCCCGATAAAGGCACCGGTCTCCGGGGTAGCCATGGGATTGATTACCGCGGACGGCGCAACTCTCAGCAAGTATGCGATTCTTACCGATATACAAGGTCTTGAAGATGCCATGGGCGACATGGATTTCAAGGTTGCTGGTACTGCTGATGGCGTAACCGCCCTGCAAATGGATATCAAGATCAAAGGGCTTACAACCGAGGTGCTGGCGGAAGCTATGGAGCAGGCTCGAGAAGGCCGTATGTTCATCATGGATAAGATGCTGGAAGCGCTCCCCGAGCCTCGACTCGAACTTTCACCATTTGCACCGCGCATCCAGTCGGTGAAGATTAATACAGATAAGATTGGAACGGTTATCGGCCCAGGAGGAAAGACAATTCGACGCATTCAGGATGAATCTGGCGCCAAGATCGACATCGACGATGACGGCACCGTTCATATCTCTTCCAACACCAGCGAAGGTATGAATCGGGCTCTGGGGGCTGTACGTGCTCTGACGGAAGAGGTAGAGGTCGGTAAGCTCTATACGGGTATTGTGCGGCGAATCGTGGATTTCGGTGCCTTCGTCGAGATCTTACCGGGCAAGGAAGGGCTGGTTCGCACGTCGCAATTAGCCGATTACCATATCAACCGGCCTGAGGATGTTGTGGCACCGGGAGATGAAGTCACCGTCATGGTGATTGAAGTTGACCCCCAAGGGCGTATTAATCTGTCGAGGCGCGCCGCGCTTAGCGGCGAAATGCCGACAGCCGAAGAGCTGGAGGCAGATCGCGGTATGCGCTCCACCGGCCCGCGTGGGCCACGTGGAGGAGGGTTCTCCGGCGATCGAGGTGGAGACCGGCAGGGAGGCCGCGGTGACGCCCGCGGAGGTCGCGGGATCGCGGGGGGCAAGGTGGTAATCGTGGCGGGTATGGGCGCGGTGGCCCCAGCTACCGCTAGCCGGCGATTCTCGTCGGTGATGTCCTGCCTGAGCACACAAATATTTGTGTGCTCAGGCAGGAAGCTAGCGCACGATCCGATTTCTCTACCCATTTGGGGAGTCGCTCTCTGGAAGAGTTGCGCGATACAATAAGAGAGTTGCTGGATAGGAGGAAAGGGAACCATATCCGCATTCTTGACACCGATGAAAGGCAGGCACCGTACGAGCATGGCTACAACCAACAAAACCAATCCAATTAAACCGGCTACAATCGGGCAGTTACGATCGAGCGGCTACCACGTACTCGGTGTCAAAGAAGAGATGCGTAAGAATCTCGTCAATAAGATTCGATTGGGAGAGGAGCTTTTTCCGGGAGTCATCGGCTACGAAGACACTGTGATTCCCCAAATAGAAAACGCTATACTCTCCGGGCAAGATATTGTGCTGCTAGGAGAACGCGGCCAGGCCAAAACGCGCATCGCCCGTAGCCTGATCAACTTGCTGGACGAGGAAACTCCGGCGATTGTGGGCTGCGAGATCAACGATGATCCATTTGCTCCTATCTGCAAAGCTTGTCAGATACGAGTCTCTGAGGAAGGCGACGATACGCCGATTCATTGGTTGCCCAGGGAGTGGCGTTATGGTGAGAAGCTGGCTACTCCTGATATTACCATTGCCGATCTTGTCGGCGAAGTTGATCCGATTCGAGTTGCCGAAGGTCGCTATCTCTCCGATGAATTGACGATACATTATGGCTTGATTCCGCGAACTCATCGGGGTATCTTCTGTATTAACGAGCTGCCTGACCTTGCCGAGCGAATACAGGTCGGCCTGCTCAATATCATGGAAGAACGAGATGTTCAGATACGCGGTTACAAGGTACGGCTCCCGCTTGATGTGTTTGTTGTAGCCAGCGCCAATCCCGAGGACTATACCAATCGGGGCCGCATCATAACCCCCTTGAAGGATCGAATTGGCTCACAGATTCGCACACATTATCCACGCACGATCGAGCATGAGATCCTCATCATGGAATCGGAGAGCGTTCCATTCCATGCTGAGGGTATCGAAACGATCTTTCCGCAATACATGAAAGAAATCATCGCCCAGATTACTCGCCAAGCTCGGCAGAGCACCGATGTGAGTCAGCGATCCGGCGTCAGTGTTCGGGTCAGTGTGACCAACTATGAGAACGTGATGAGCAATGCGGTCCGGCGTGCCATTCGTCTCAAGGAGCGGCAGGCGGCACCGCGTATCAGTGATCTGACTGCCGTCATCGCCTCGACGACTGGAAAAATCGAACTGGATACCATTGGCGATCTCCGCGAAGAGAAGATAGTGGAGCGACTGGTCAAGCAATCTATTACCCAGGCCTTCCGCACCTACTTCGACGTGAGTGAGTTCGATCAGCTGGTAGCCGGCTTCGAGCGCGGGTTGAGTGTGCACGCGTCCGATGTGCAGCCAGCCATGGAGTATGTCAACCAACTGGGTAGTGTTGGCGGCCTGAAGGCGGCGGTAGCCAAATTGAACGGGCATGGCAGTCCCGCCACAATAGCCTCGGCGGTCGAATTTATCCTAGAGGGTCTTCACATGAACAAGAGACTCAACAAAGTTGAGATCGACGGCCAAGTTGACTATCGACGGTGAGCTTCTAGGTGGTGAACTATGTTCAAACGGTTTCGTGACCGCCGGTCCTATCAATACTCGCGATGGGACGGCACCCAGAGTCTCGACGACTGGAATGCCGAGTCGGCGCTAGACGCGTTGTCGGACGAATATCTTCGGCACGGTGACCTGCGTAAGGCTATGGAGCGTCTGCGCCAGATGGGATACACCACTCGCGATGGACAGCGCCGCATGGGAATGCAAGATCTACTGAATCGTCTGCGGGAACGGCGTAAGCAGCAAATGCAACGCTATGACATGTCCGGCGTGATGGATCAGATACAGGAGCAGCTCGAGCGTGTCAAGCAGCTCGAACGCGAGGGAATTGCGCGCCGACTTGACGAAACCGCAACCGGTGACCAGGCCGCAAAAAGGCAGATGCCGGAGAGCGTGAGGCGGATGAGGGCAACAACTCACCAGTCGATTCGGAACCAGAGGGCCGACCTTCTGGCGAGAGTGGGCAGAATGCGGGCGCTACGCCGGATGATCTACGGCGTATGCTTGAAAACATCGCCAACCGTAAGCTGGCCTTCCTTGACCAATTGCCAGGCGACCCCGCTGGGCAGATTCAACAACTGTCCGAGTACGAGTTCATGGATGAGCAGGCTCGGCAAGCGTTTCAAGAACTGCTTGGCATGTTGCAGCAGCAGGTGATGCAGCAATATTTCCAGGGGATGCAACAGGCCTTGGGCCAGATGACTCCTGAGGATCTGGCGCGCATGCGCCAGATGGTACGCGAGCTCAATCAGATGCTGCGGGACAAAGCAGCGGGCAACGAGCCGGATTTTGACAGCTTCATGCAGAAATATGGCGATTTTTTCCCGGGAGTAAATACTCTAGACGACTTGGTCGACCAGATGCAACGCCAGCAAATGGCGATGCAGGCGGTGATGGACAGTATGTCCGCTGAACAGCGCCAGCAGCTGCATGACATGATAGATCAGCTCATCGGTGACGATCGTCTGCGCGTAGATCTGGCGGAGCTGGCGATGAATCTGGAGATGGCGATGCCATCAGAAGCGCGCACTCGCTTCCAGTTGACCGGTGACCAGCCCCTGTCCCTGGCCGAAGCCATGAATCTCATGGGTACTCTGCAGGAGATGGACGAGCTTGAGCATCAATTGAACCAGGCGCGGCGTAGTAATGATCTGGAAAGCATCAACAGTGTTGACCCCGAGCAGGTGCGAGATTTAATCGGCGACGAAGAGGCTGAGGCACTGCGTGATATCCAGAATATGATCAAAAAGCTCGAGGAAGAGGGCCTGGTAAAGCGTAACGGCAAGGAATACGAGCTGACAGCTCGCGGCATCCGGCGGATTGGTCAGAAGATGCTGGAAGACATCTTCGACCAATTAGACAAGGATGCGTTTGGGCAACACCGGCTTCCCGAGCATGGCTACGGCGGCGAGCGTGCCGATGATACCAAACCATACGTCTTTGGGGATGCCTTTCACCTGCACCTCGAACGGACGCTAATGAATGGGGTTGTACGAAATGGACGCGCAACTCCAGTTCAGCTGGCTCCGGACGATTTTGAGGTCTATCGCACGGAGCAGATGACTCAGTCGGCGACTGTCGTCATGTTGGACATGAGCTACAGTATGCAGCTCAACGATCTGTGGCAACCGGCGAAGAAGGTCGCGATCGCGCTGGAGAGTCTCATCCGTGGACAGTTCCCGCGCGACCAACTCTACATCGTGGGTTTCGCCTATCTTGCGCGCCAATATAAGCCTGAGGAGCTCGTCGATCTGACCGAGTGGGACTACGCGCAGGGCACGAACATGATCTTTGGACTGCGCACGGCGCGGCGGCTACTGGCGGCCTCCCGGGCGGTGAACAAGCAGATTATCATGGTTACCGACGGTGGGCCCACCGTTGTGGAAGAGGATGCTGAGTGGTACTTCACCTGGCCAGATACGTCGCTGGCTGAATTGCAGACGCTGCGCGAGGTTCGCCGCTGCGCCCGAGACAATATCTCGATCAATGTATTCATGCTCTCTGACGATCCGTACCTGAAGCACTTCGTCAACGAAATGGCAACCGTCAACAAAGGCCGCGCCATGTACAGCAGTCCTGACCACCTAGGCGAATACATCATGATCGACTACCTCAACAACCGGCGCAAGCATGTTGTCTAGGACTTCGCGAATCCTACCGAGGGGAACCGTTTGATTGGAAGATGCGACAGTCGGCCCGCGGTATCTGGCAGATGAGGCCGCAGCGCTGGGCATCCAACTGGATAGCGCTATGCTTGCGGCCTTTGGCCGATATCGCGATCTGCTGCTGGAGTGGAATGCGCGCATCAACTTGACAGCGATTACTGATCCACACGACGTAGAGGTGCGCCATTTCCTTGACTCACTCTCCTGTGTCCTGCCGGTTCCTTTGGAACAGCGCCGAGAGACGCGCGCTCTGATAGATATCGGTTCCGGCGCCGGCTTTCCCGGCCTGGTTCTCGCGATTGCTTTCCCGGCCTGGAGAGTCACGCTGCTCGAGGCTACCGGCAAGAAGGTGCGTTTTCTTGAGACGGTTATAGAAGAGCTCGGACTCGGCAACGTCAGCGCGGTCACAGGCCGGGCCGAGGAGCTGGCTCATTTGTCGCAGTATCGCGGGGCATTCGATGTCGCTACGGCGCGTGCGGTTGCCTCACTACCTACCTTGCTCGAGTATTGCGCTCCGTTTGTAAGGCCGGGTGGCGTCGTTTTGCTGCCGAAAAAGGGAGACATGACGGAGGAGTTCGAAGCCGGAAGACGTGCGGCCGCCGAGCTGGACCTTGCTCCTCCGGACAGTGTGGCGATTCCCCCTTTAGGGAACCTAGACGATAATCGCTGTATCGTGGTTGCGGTGCAACTGCACAGGGCCCCTTCGCGATATCCCCGCCCCGCCCCTGCACCCCGTAAGCACCCGCTCGGCTAGCCGAGCACGGAGGGAGAGTGTACGTCGAGGCCGAATTCGCCGTCGGCAAGGCGCCGATACTCCTGGTTTTGGCAGGTAACGCCGACACGAATGGTCTGTCTAGCATCGTCATACGCGAGAACTTGGACAGTCATATGCAAAATGTCGTCCATATAGGCCGGCTCAATAAATGTGATGTCGTGGCTTATAAAGCCGGTCTGTGACGGGAGTGGCAGCAGGTGAGAAGCTGCCGTTGCCAACAGAGATCCCAGCCAGGGATACGGAACAATCTGACGCGGCTGGCGAACTGGCGGGGCTGGATCTTCGACGACAAAGTCGTCGTCGCGACTGATGAGCTCAAATAGAGCTATATCGGCTTCCGATACGGTCTTGGTGAAGGAAACAAACGTGCCCACTCTCTCTGACCACTGCTCATTCACAGCTAAATCTTCTGCCTCCCGCACGATTCACGACGCGCAAGAAAATGCCGATCATTACCGCGAGTATACCAGAGGGCGAGTGTATTGACCACCGTCAACCGACAAACGGTAATCCAAGAGCGCCTCCTCAGGGTCCCGATTGCCGATCGCACCCACCGTCGTGAGAACGGTACACTGTAAGCTGGGGGAGCATCTCTAGAAAGGATTACAACGTGTCACTTGACGACCAACTGGCGGAGTTGCTGGCCAATTTGGGTGTAGTACTGGAAGACGCTTCGTCTCCGTCTGGAACTACTCCATTTACCGGGCCACACAGTGATGCCGCGACTGAACGCACCCGCTTTCATTTTGGCGGCCGGGGCGGAGCTGGGGAGGCGGAGCGTAGCGCAGCCATGGAGGACGGTATACCGCTGGATGCCCCTTCGGAAGTATCGCTCTTCCAGACATCCCGCGAGCACTACGGTGTTTTCTATCGACTGGACCTCGCACAGGGGGTGCCCCACTTGCGAGTGTATCTTCCCGACGACGACGGATGTCTGAAAATGCGCTGTTATCTGGTGCGGGCGGCCCTCGGGACCCCCTTGCATGAGTGGTTTGTCTCCGCACGTGCGCACTCAGGCTCGGGGGCATATGATGAGATTCGAAACTCAGCGGAGCAGCATCTGCTCTTTGCCGCTGGAGAACTCATGAAGCGGCTCTTTTGGACTGGTAGCACGCAAGAGATGAGTTTTCCCGTCGAAGTCGAGGTCATGCGACTCCTCTAGAGAGCAGCAGGGTGCTCAGGCAGTCTGAGTATTGATATGCCGCCGGGCGCGAGCGCCATACATTTCCGCAAAACCAAGTGCGAGAATAGCGAGCAGAAGGTGCACGACTTGGACCAGCCAGTGGCTGCTCCCCACCAAGATATTGGTCTGCGTGAGACCAAATATCACAATCAGCAGGCCAAGCACAAAGCTTCCGACGACCAGCTCAATGCTCCCGGTCTGCAGTCCTACAAGGGCCGAGAATATCCAAAGTGAAACCACAAAGAGGATCCCAACTAGCATATGTAGCCCGACCAGCGTTTCATTGCCTGAGATCCAGAAATACAATCCCAGCACCAGATTGATAAGGAAAAAGAGCCGTAGCGCCATTCCAGCGATGCGCGCCGCCATAAGTGTACCTCCAGGAATACGTTGTAGACATACAATGCCATAGGCATGACGTGTATAGCATAGTGTATTCCCGTCTTGTAGCCAAGTGTGGGCAGCCTTGCTCATAGCTTGCCTAAGAAACCAAATCCGGCGCTGAAACGTAGACAACTCGATACCGAGTCCAGAACAGACCGGCTACGCGGAAGACGCGTCAATCGCGTATTGAACGAGAAGAGGCAGTCTATGAGCCAGATCCCGAGTCCGCATGGCGATGTCGTATTTCAGGGCAACCTCATTCGTGTCCGCAGGCAGCTAGTGCGCCATGCTGACGGCAGCGACTCGCTTTATGAGATAGTGGATCACCCCGACGCCGCCGCCGCCGTAGCTGTTCGCGACAGCGGTGCGCCCGGCGAGCGGCATATTGTCGCCCTGGTTCGCCAGTATCGCCCCGCTATAAATAAGGAGACGCTGGAGTTACCCGCCGGTATAGTGCACAGTGACGAAGCTGGGTCTCCACATCAGACCGCCGCGCGTGAGTTAGAGGAAGAAACTGGATGGACTGCCGGAGGATGGCAGCTTCTGGTGCGGCAGTATCCATCATCAGGATTCTCTACAGAGTCGGTCTGGATCTACCTGGCTACCGACCTGCGTGAGATACCTGGTGCGGTGCCCGATCCGCACGAGATCGCCGCGCTGGAGTGGCTGCCGCTCAGCCAAGCCCTGGATTATTGTCGAGACGGAACCATTGATGACGGCAAGACAATCACAGGCCTCTTCCTGGCCGCTGAGGCGCTGAGTGCTGACGCCAATCCATAGAAGCAACTAGTGGGAGACAACGCCCGAACATGTAGATGTGCCGCACCTCGTATTGCCGATTTTGCGCTTGACATGCCGACACTTCCGAGACTATAGTACGTGAGCGTTTTTCTAGGCTATACTGGGGTACCCATCAAGTGGTTCAGTGTGGTACCTAACGTGTTGCAGCTATTGGGAGGGTGTGGACGGCCGTCCGGGTAGCTGGTGGCATGAATACAAAAGATTCATATACAAGATCCCGCAAGAATCATGATGGCCTTAAGCGGTGGCAAGAACGGTGCAAGAGCCGGTGTGCCATCGGTAGCTCGGTATGATGCGCCGAAAACGCCTGGTAGGATGGAAGACGCAGCCGGTTCGTTCATCACGGCGCCCTAGAGCATTGGGGTCAGAGACAATGGCAATACGCAAAATACTCACTCTTGAAAAGCCAGTACTTCGGGCCAAAGCCAAGAAAGTCGCCCGTTTCGATTCTCATCTTCAGCGCTTGGTGGAGGACATGTGGGAGACGATGCGTGAGGCTCCCGGAGTCGGCCTGGCGGCGCCGCAGATTGGTGAGTCAGTTCGGGTGCTGGTAGCGGAGTACGAAGATCAGCACGTTGCCTTTATTAATCCTGAAATTATCAAGCGGAGCGAAGAAGAAATTCTTGGTACCGAAGGGTGTCTAAGCATTCCGGGCTACGTAGGCGATGACGTATCGCGTGCCGCGTCCGTAACCGTCAAGGGTCGGGATCCACGTGGCAAAGAAATTCGTGTTAAAGCCGAAGGCTGGTTCGCGCGCATCTTGCAGCATGAGATCGACCACCTGGATGGCATTTTGTACATTGACCGAATTCCCAAAGAGAATCTGCGTGCGGCTCCAGCAGACGACGTAGAAGAGGTAGTGCGCGCCGAGGGCTCGCCGGTCACGATGACCAGCTCACGAGGAGAACGTGGATGAGGGTTGCCAGGGGGAAATACCACATCTGGACGGTTGGCTGCCAGATGAATATGGCCGATTCGCAGCGTGTTTCCAGTATCCTCGACGGGCTTGGCTGGGAGGAAGTTCCGAGCCTTGATACCGCCAACCTCGTTATCCTCAATACCTGTAGCGTGCGTGAGCAGCCAGAGAAGCGAGCTCATGGCCAGCTCTCGCTGCTGCGCCACGCCAAGGTGCGGCGGAGTGACTTACTGGTAGCCATGATGGGCTGCATGATCGGAAATCAGCGCACCATTGAAGATCTGAAGAAGCGCTATCCGGTTGTAGATCTTTTTTTTAAGGTAGAGCGAGCAGACATTCTCCCCCAATTTCTGGAGGAACGCTGGACGCCGCTCGCGGGGGATGGGTGCATTGACTTTGGCGAACTAGGCGCGCAGCGTGGTATAGGTAGCGGTCCCACTCTGACAGTATTGCCTGCTCCTATGCAGATAACCCCGCGCCCTGCGGAACGCAACCTGCACTATCCCGCTGCAGCATCCTCGGTAACCCAAGCAAGACGCGGACCTACCGCGTGGTTACCCGTAATTCTCGGCTGCAATAAGGTCTGCTCCTACTGCATCGTGCCAGCGCGCCGAGGTGTCGAGCGCAGTCGCCCGCTGGGAGAGCTGTTGGCGGAGGCCCGCGACCTGGTGGCTGGTGGCGCTCGCGAGCTAACGTTATTGGGCCAGACGGTTGAGGCCTACGGGCTGGATTTGCCAGAGCAAGAAGCCGACCTTGGCGACCTCATGGAACGTCTCGGCGAGATTTCCGGTCTGGAGCGAATCCGGTTCATGACGTCCTATCCGCGGCACTTCACCGATAAGCTTATCAAGCAGATGTCGGGACTGCCAAAAGTCTGTCCACATGTCAACATTCCGGTGCAGCATGGCGACGACGCCGTACTCCGAAGAATGAGACGTGGCTACACGTTGGCCGAATACCGCGCGCTGATAGACAAGCTGCGCGCCTGGTGGCCAGGTGTGGCGCTGTCCACTGACGTGATTGTGGGGTTCTGCGGCGAGACCGACGAGGAATTTCAATACACTCTTGATTTACTCGAAGAAATCCGCTTCGACGTCGTGCATGTCGCCGCGTATTCTCCTCGCCCGGGTACGCTGTCCCATAAGTGGGACGACGATGTGCCGCTGTCCATCAAGAAAGAACGTCTTCACGCGGTTGAGGCACTGCAGGAGCGTATTTCGACCCAGATCAACTCAGGCTACCTGGGACGAGTTGAAGAAGTGCTGATCGAAGCGCTTCAGCTTACCGGCGACCAGCGTCAGTGGCGTGGACGCAATCCCAGCAATAAGCTGGTGTTCTTCCCAGCCGCCGGACCGGATCCAAAATTTGTTGGGCCTACGCATGCTCGCCCAGCTGAGAGTGATGGTATCGCAAGAGGCGGTAGCGGCACTCAGCTAGCTGAGCCGGCGGCGCGGACGAAGATAGGCCCCGGCGATCTCGTAGCAGTGCGCATCGAAAAAACGACACCTTGGTCACTACAAGGCCGTTTGGCGCTAGAGTAATATGGCCGGTGTCAGAGAAGCATATCCGGGAATTTCCGCCGCATTGGTGTGGTATGATGAGCGACTGACTGCACCAAGCGGCAACCGATTCAGGAGGACTAGTTCCAGATGACCCAAGTCACCTACCAGCCGGAAGAGCGTGCTCGTCTCCGCCGCGAGCTTACCGAGCAGGCAATTAAATTGGCTTTAGACAGCCAATGGGAAGAGGCGGTTGAAGTTAATCAGCGGCTGCTATCTGCAGTTCCCCGCGATTTGAGCACGCTTAATCGACTAGGTAAGGCGCTCAGCGAGGTTGGTCGTTACATTGAAGCCAAGCAGGCATATGCTCTAGCGCTGGAGATAGAGCCCGGCAATAATATTGCGCGCAAGAATTTGGAGCGCCTTGCCCAGCTCGGTGACGCACCGGTAGCCGCACGGGTGTCGCATGAGCGAATTGATCCCCGCCTGTTTATCGAAGAGACCGGCAAGACCGGAATCACATCGCTGATTGACCTCGCGCCCCGCGAGGTGCTGGCGCGCTTGACCGCTGGTGACCAGGTGTATCTCGTACGTGACGGCACGTCGATTTATGTAACCAGCGGCAGCGGTGACCGAATTGGTCGGCTAGAGCCTCGCCTTGCCAATCGCCTCATCAAATTCCTCGACGGAGGCAACCAGTACGCATCCGGGCTCACCGAATTGAATGACAATGAAGTGCGGGTGATCATACGCGAGACCTTCCAGCACCCTAACATGTTCGGACGAGTGAGCTTCCCTGCTGCCCAGGGAACCGAGGTCACCCGAGGCTATATTAAAGATACCATGTTGCGTTATGATGCCGATGACGATGACGAGCTCAGCGATGAAACCGATTATGTCGATGTAGATGAGGGCGATTCGGGAGATGATGATGAGGCTGAGCCCGAATTCGAAGAGAGCGGTTTCCGAGAAACCGACGAGTAGCGAGGAGTTCTTCGTAGATGAATAAAACCAAGCGCGTTGCGTGGCACAAGCACCTCAAGAAAGCCAAGAAGCGTGTGGAGAAAATCCGTGTGGAGCAGCATGCTGCGGCGCATCCTGTAGGCCGCCCGGGAGCGCCGGGACGCCGCTAGTCTCGTGTCTACGCGCGAGTTCTAGTGCCGGGAGCGATGTCGACTAATCGGTTGCGGTACTGGCGCGCGAGAGAAGTATAATCCAGAGGAAGCAGTCAGTGAGCGCAGCCGGGCCGGTTACTGTGGGTGAGGTCATGACGGTCCTGCGCCGGTGGCAAGTACGCTTGCTGGCAGGGGAATCCGGCATTTCGCGGCAAGTTACCTGGGCGAGCACAATGCGAGCCCGACTGCCGGCTTTCGAGGGGTTGCAAGGAGGCGAAATTGCGATGCTGGGCTTGCAAGTTTTGCAGGCGCTGCGTGCGCAAGGCGTAGCGCTTTCACTGGCCCAGGTTATCGAACAGCTAGATGATATAGGCGTCTCAGCCGTCGCCATTGGTGGAGTCGCACCCGATGTGCCGCTCTCAGCAGAGGAGCAGCGAATGCTGGCCGATGCCACCCACCAGTCGGAAGCCATCGGCATGCCTATGTTGGCATTGCCTTGCACTACTTTTACCGAGATTGAGCATGATCTCATAGCGCACCTCATGACTCGCCGCTCGCTACAGAGTATTGAGCCCAGCGCTGCCGACGTTGCCCGTCTGCGGGCCGGCCTGCGCAGCGAGGCACTGGAAGCGCTGTTGACTGGTACGTATGCCGGCGAAGCCTCCATGCGCACGCGCGCGCTACAACTTGGCTACGATCTTTCGCAGCCCCATTCCGTCTTCTGGATAGACTTGGCTCCAAATGTTGCCTCTGCGGCTCATGCCCTGGCCCCTCGCGGCGCCGACCCGCTGGCGCTTCACCTGGCGAGTGAGCTGGGAGTTACACTTGGATCGTGGGCGCGTGCCCATGAGACCCAGGTTGCAGCTCTCATCGCTTTGGAGGGAAGAGATCCGGGACCGGCAGAATTGATGGACCGCCTAGTGTCACTACTGTCTCGCGTCCTGGGGAGCCAGTGTGAATGGAGCGCCGCGGTCAGCGACCCGGCGTACCAGCCGTCCGAGGTGCATACTCGCGCCAACGAGGCTCGCGATGCATCCAAGCTAGGATTCTTGATAATGGGTCCACGCCGCATTGTGCGCCTGTCAGAGCTAGGAGTCTATCAGCTACTCTTGGTACTACGCGATACGGGACAGCTCAGCCGATTTGTGGAGCAGACCCTTGGGCCGATCATCCGGGATTCCCGCAATGGCTCGCGACTTCTCGAGACGCTGGAGATGTTCTTTTCGTGTAACGGCAATCTTCAAGAAACGTCCCGGCAACTCCATCTCCACCGTAATTCGCTCACCTATCGGCTGGCGCTCGCCGGACAGCTTCTCGGGCGTGATCTGGATGATTCGGAATTGCGTCTGGCACTCCAGTTAGCCCTAAAGGGCCGCAAAATCATTGCCCTCTAAGTCGAGCTAGAGAAGACCGCAGAGCGGCCAAAAAGCCCGCTTGGGCGCTAAACGCAAGATGTGATATAATGAGGGTACTCACGCGTAGCGCCAGGCGCAACCGGCATCTGACAATTGCGCGTGTTCGTGGAGGCGGCGCGAGGCCGTGGGAGTTTCATGAAAACTGGTATACACCCCAAATATGTAGAGGCAACCGTCACGTGTGCATGCGGCAACACGTTTACAGTAGGCAGCACCAAACCTTCCCTACGAGTTGACGTTTGCTCAAAATGCCATCCATTCTATACAGGACAGCAGCGTATTCTGGATACGGCTGGACGCGTGGAGCGGTTCCGAAGACGCTTCAACATCGGCGACGACAACGCCTAAGAGACGACAACGCCTAAGATAGGATTCGGCAAACAGACGCCCTTCCAGCAGTGGCTGGAAGGGCGTCGCGCTACCAACGATTATGCCCACCTATTTACCACCCTTGAGATTCGACCTCGCCGGCAGTGGGAGCTCTGTTAGATGCGGCAGTGACTTTGCCCGCGCTTCTCAAGATATTGCTGGTGATAATCTTCCGCGAGGTAAAACGTGGGCGCCGGCGTGATTTCCGTAACGATGGGTCGCTGGGATTTGCCCGATCGTTCCAATTCCATTTTTGACGCTTCTGCCGCTTGTTTCTGCTCGGGTGAAAGATAGAAGATAACCGATCGATACTGGTCGCCGACATCGGGACCCTGTCGGTTTAGCCGTGTAGGATCATGACTTTCCCAGAAGACGCGCAGCAGCTCGTCATATGAGACCTCGGATGGCTTGTACTCAACCCGCACTACCTCGGCATGGCCAGTTGTGTGGGAGCACACATCACGATAGGTCGGGTTCGGAAGTGTACCACCCGCATATCCAACCGACGTCGCAACTACTCCAGGCAGCTGGCGAAAGTCCGCTTCAACTCCCCAGAAACACCCTGCTCCAAAGATCGCTACCTCGTTGTCTCTCATGTCCATGTTACTCACTCGTGCTCCTAGCTGTACATGCTCTTGCCGAGAGCATGTTCGTGGTGCCTTCCTGGCAAAGTCATTCTGACCCAACGCTCACGCGCGTACAGTACTGCAATTCCCTTACACTAGTACTACGGCTGGAGCACTGGTAAAGTTTGCGCATGTTCCAATGGACCTCGGCCGTGATTAGTGCTGCGAGAGACGCTGGTTGGCGGTAGCTACCGCGGCCAAAAAATCGTCCACATCAAAGGGCTTCGATACGACTTGCACCGCGAGCTTGGTTAAGAGCCGAACTAGTCCTAGTCTCACCGAGAGACGCGCCGCACTCAGTAGAATGAAGCTGTAGCGCCTCGCCAGTCTGCCGTCCTGCGCTACCTCACGTAGCAACTCCACCCCATCTATGCGAGGCATGAACTGATCAAGGATCACTACCATACTGCTCTTGTCATTGGTACGCAGTATACCAAGGGCGCCTTCGCTGTCCCGGGCCTCGACTACCTCGTAGCCGGTATCCTCGAGCACCTCCCGAAGCGTCTCGCGCAAGGCATCGTCATGTTGAATGACGAGTACCCGGTGGTATGGCTGGTGTTTCGGCGACATGCACTGCTCCGTCGATAGTATAGCTGCGCCCGCTTGGTAAGCTTACGGCGGCGAAAAGCTACGTGCAAGTATACCAGGTTGCAGTGTCATGTCCAGAGCCGAGGGCTGGGGCGTTCGCGGCCTGCGACCAGGGGCGCGCGATGAAGATCAAGCTTCGACGAACAAGATGCCCGGCCCCGTGTGTATATAGCGGTAGTCGACACTACCGAACCCGCCTCCACGCCAACTAAAGTTCATCTCACTAATAAGCAGCCAGTAACCGCCTGGGCTGATAGCCACCAACTGTGCCCAGTGGCCATCCGAGCTTGCTCCCTGTACATCTGGATCAAGCCAGACTGCTTCCCCAGCCACGGGCGTGGAGCTACGCGGAAAGTTGCCCTCGGTAATATCGGGGTGGTTGAGGTGTTGCTCTCGTACCCACCAGTTGCAATATCCGAATCCTGGCCGATAGGGAAAGTTGGCGGGGTTGGGAGTATAGATGGTGGCGTAGCAACCGGGAGGTACGCTCCACTGGCTGATATTGGGGATGAACATATAACTCTGCTGGCAAAACTCTCCGGTGACATCTGCGGGTGGGCTCGAGACCACCGGTGTAGACGCGTCGGAGAGTGTGGGGCCGTATCCAGACGGTAGCGGAGTCCCGGTAGGAGCGGAAGTTAGCGAGGATGACTGCCCAGATAGGACGGCGTTGTGGGCATTGGAGGCAGTAGCGTGAGGAGTGGCGCGTGTAACGGCGAACGTCGTACCAGTAACCAGTAGAACCAAAATACCAACTATGGCGGTAATCTGTTCCCGGCTGCCCATTTTGAATGTTGACTCCACGGCAGTCCAAAGTCGCGGCCGGTCCTGCACGGGAGGAGTTTGACTCGGGGCGATCACCGGCAGGCCGGTTATAGTGTCCCGATGGACACTGCGTGGACGCGTGCGTCGCTGCATAGGTGATGTCCTTTCCTGACCCAAGGCGCGGAACAAGTCTCTGGTGCGACTATACCAGAGACAACCGGCAAAATAACTCAGGTAGGACCGAAGTCCTGCTGATCTTCACCCTGGGGCAGTCCGGTCCTGCCTGGCGACTTCGGGGTCTTCATCTTCGGCCATAGGAAGGAGAGGAAGCAGTTGAGAGTCCACACCAACTGGAGCAAGTGCGCTAGCCACAGGTATGGCACGGCTTTGTGCCACGCTCCCTCGCAGCATGCCTCGCCAGGCGCTGTCCAGAATAGGATGTACGCGAATCAGGCGAGCTTGTAGCTCCGCGGTATAGCGGCCTTCGCGCGAGGACAGTCCACCAACACGCCAGAGCCTGGGAGAGTCGAGCGCTTGCTCGACAGCGCCGTGCACCTGCTGCAAGAGGTCAATGGTCTGGTTCAAGGTTACCAGTAAGTCTCCCTCGGCTAGGTCAATGCGTCTAAGCAGGCCGCTCAGTGAAAACCCTCGATGCCAGTTCAGCGCCACTCCGTGAAAGCTTTCCATGATACCCGGCGAGAGCGCGACTCCTTGCTGATATTCGTTCGAAGCCACGCGCTGCCGAGCGTTTTGTACTTCGCGACGCAGGCGAATCAACCGCTGCGAGAGATAATTGGTATTGCGGAGCGACCGGTCGTCGTCAAAGGTGAACCAGCTTATCCCCTCGGCGAGCTCGGGTGCTGTCAAGCCGTCGAAAGAGCCATTTACCAGAAGCTCGGTAAGGACCATACCTGCGGGGTGAAAGAGGGTACGAAGCAGTTTACCCTTTATTGTGAGCTCGTCATTATCGGCGATGTATCGTAACGCGCGCAATACCGATATTGTGCCTTCGAGCTCGGCGGTGGCGGCACGGCTGAGTTGATGGGTTCCGCTCCCCCGGCTTCCCATGCTCTCTGGTCGTTGTTCTCCGCTATCGATTTTAGCTCGCCTGTTCTGCTGGCGGTATTCCCTGTGACGCTGGAACTCCCGTAAGCTGGCCGCCAAAGCAGTGCGCAAGTGGCTAGGGTCTCCAGGATGCCAGAGATTGAGCACCGTGTTGTAGCGGACAGTAAAGGCGCTGGTAACTGGTAGAAGTGGGCCTGTAAGTGCGGCAAAGCTTGGCTCGAACGCCTCTCCCCAAGGAGAATAAGGGATGATTGCGGCACCTTTGGCATCCATACCCCGCCGCCCGGCCCGTCCCGTAAGCTGCTGATACTCATTAGGAGTCAAGAGCCGCATCTGGGTGCCGTCGAACTTACTAAGGCTGCCGAGCACCACGCTACGTGCGGGCATGTTGACTCCGAGTGCCAGGGTGTCGGTGGCAAACACGGCCCGAAGGTCACCACGCTGGAACAGGGTCTCCACCATTACCTTGAGAGCGGGTAGAAGGCCGGCGTGGTGGAAGGCCAGCCCGCGCGGCAGGAGCGCCGCCAGGCGTTGCACCTGCTCAAGTTTCTGGTCTTCAGCCGGCAGCCGCGCTACCCACTGTTGGACCTCGCCCTGAAGACGCATGCGGTCCTCCGCGTTAACCAGTAGGTGGCCCTTGGCACTTTCGGCTGCTCCCTCTACCGCGCGGCGTCCAGGCAAGAAGTAAATGCATGGGAGTAGATCGGCATCACGTAAAGCGGTGAGCGTCTCTCCCGCTTCAGGTGCCGGGCGCTCTCTGGGCTGCTCTTCTTCCCCTGGCGCGGTTCCGACCTTTTTCTGGGCAGCGTCGGACTCGTTGCTCCCCGTGCTGATGTAACGGCGAAGGTGACCGCGGGATCGCGCTAGTCTAGCCTCACCACCGATACCTGGGAAGCGCTGGACTCGATTTCCCCAGGCGTCTTGAACCAGATGCAGCTGGCCGTCCAGGAAATAATAATGCTCAAGAGGCACCGAGCGTTCCTGATGGAAGACCAACGCAGTCGGCCCATGCACATGTTCAATCCAGCGCCGTAACTCATCGGCATTGCTCACGGTAGCCGATAGCCCCACCAGCGTGACGTGCTCCGGAGAGTGGATGATCGCTTCCTCCCACACCGGTCCTCGACCTGGATCACTCAGGTAGTGCAGCTCGTCGAAAATCACGCAACCGACCGTGGAGAGCTCCTCATCTAGCTCCGCCTGGTGTGCCAGCTCCGCGGGGTCCGCTGCCGCAAGTACTTTGGCACTCTCGCCCGGGATGCCTTCGCCAATGGCTTCGGTCTCGCCGGTGTCGCTGGCGGCTCGGGCGCCCTCCAACAACATATTGCGGTAGATTTCGGTAGTCATGACTACTATAGGGGCGCGGGGGTTCTCGACGATATCGCCGGTCAACAGACCGACACTTCGGTCGTCATAGCGGGCACGCAAATCGCGATACTTCTGGTTGGAGAGCGCCTTGAGCGGAGCCGTATAAATTGCGCGAAATCCGTTTTGGCGCGCCAGCCAAATTCCAAACTCGGCGACTACGGTTTTACCAGTGCCGGTAGGCGCCGCCACCAGAACTGAGCGACCCTCGGCAATGTGGCAGGATGACTCTATTTGAAATGGGTCGAGAGGGAACGGTAAGCCCGACGAGAATTGCTGGACGAGTGTACGTGCTTCTTGATTAAAGCCCGGCTGGTGTTCGACGGCGCCAGGAGACTCAAGAGATTTGCGGGATTTGCGCAGTGGCCTTTGCCGTCCGCTCATCCTGTGCCGCCCATCCACACCGTTATATGTGTCGAATTACGCTTAATTTGTTCTAATTTTTTTTGCTGCTACAGGGATTGTAGCACACCGGTGCCGACGCCCCTGACGCGCGCTCGTCTGGAGGTACCTTGGGAAAAGGAGCCGCCTGTCCGGCCTTTTGATGCGCAATCCTTAGCGGGCTGGTTGGATGAAGCGACCAGGCGAACAGTATCTTGGGGGCATGGTACAAAACTTGCGCGTCTAAGTGGCAAGAGCTGGGTG
Organism: uncultured Chloroflexia bacterium; assembly: GCA_963810535.1. GTDB lineage: Bacteria > Chloroflexota > Ktedonobacteria > Ktedonobacterales > JADMIN01 > JAJPKE01. The sequence continues at coordinate 363,474 of CAWENW010000004.1, read as the reverse complement.
AAGACGGGGTCGCAGGTGGCGTGACCCCGTCTTGGTATTTTCCGGCCCTGTCTCGCTCTACCTGCAACTGAGCCTTCCTTCGGAGTCGTTGATCGTGAAACGGCCAGTCGAGTGGCGTCAAGACGCGGCTGCAGTGAAGCGAAAGGGAGTAACTACTATGAGAATCGCGCAAATAGCGCCTTTGCAGGTTGCCGTACCGCCTCATGCGTATGGCGGCACTGAGCGAGTAATCTATAATCTTACCGAGTCGTTGGTGCAGCTTGGTCATGAGGTCACACTCTTTGCGGCCGGTGATTCACAGTCATCGGCACGACTCGTCCCAGCAGTGAGCAAGGCGGTTAGTTTTGATCCTGCTGTGGATGTCAATGCGTACCATGTTGCTATGCTGTACGAAGTATATAGCCACGCCTCGGAGTTCGACATTATTCACTCTCATCTGGATTATCTGACCTTGCCATTCATCAGAACCACCGCGACGAAGACGCTGTTGACCCTGCACTGGCGGTTAGATACCAGAGAGTTTGGCCAAGTCTACGCGGCGTATCCCGATGCCCATTATGTTGCAATCAGCCAGAGCCAGCGGCGCGCGCGTGCCTTACTCAATTGGGTCGCTACCATTCATCACGGAATCGATACTAGAAACTTCACGTATTATCCGGAGACCGGAAAGTATCTGTGTTTCGTTGGCCGCATCTCACCCGACAAGCGGCCGGACCGTGCCATCGAGATTGCCCATCGAGCCGGAATTCCGCTCAAGATCGCCGCAAAGATAGGTCCGCAGGACCGCGATTATTTCACTACCGTGGTAGAGCCACTCCTGGATCATCCTCTTATCGAGTTTCTTGGACAATTGGATGAGGTTGCTAAACGTGAGCTGATGGGCAACGCTCTTGCGCTTCTGGTACCTATTGATTGGCCCGAGCCGTTTGGCATGGTATATATTGAATCTCTGGCTCTGGGCACCCCAGTGCTCACCTGCCCTGTAGGTGCGGCGCCAGAGCTGCTCATCGACGGAGTGACTGGTTTTCTGCGTGAAACCGTTGATGAATTGGCGGAATCGGCTCATCAACTCTCCCACATCTCGCGGTCAACATGCCGCCACTATGCTCTGGAGCGATTTGATATGCGACGCATGACACAGGAATATATGCATGTCTATTCCACATTGCTAAATGATCCTACCCCTGCGCCCGCGGTCAATGCCAGGGCTGTGGGCAGCCTTGAATCTGCTAGACCGGCGCACGCGTTTACTCGCGATACTACAGATTCATTTCGTGCGGAGACGAACCATTTGCTCACGCCGATGGATCGCGTGACCGGTGATGCAATATGACTATGCACCCAATTGAACCGCCGGCGGACGACTCGCCGGAGCAAGAGTCGTCCGCCGATCCCTACGTTCTTAAGGGGTCGGCCAGCATTACCGTTGAAAAAATCGCGCTCAAGAATGGAGACGCCTTCCTGGTAGCCGACGACCGTGGTGATCTGCCCGATTCCGAGCAGGAGACCGGTCTCTACTGGCGTGGCACTCGTTACCTGCGTGCCTGTGATCTATTCCTCGAGGGCAAGCCGCTGGCCACTCTCTCTCACTCGATTTCCGACGAGGAGGGAACGTGTCTGATCGATCTGGCGAATCCGTTTCTCCGAATCGCGCGTGAAGAGGTCTATCAAGGCACTATCCATATTCGTCGCCTCCTGGAGTTACGGGAGCATCAACTCCGCGAGACACTGGAGCTGACCAGCTTCTATCCCGCGACGCTACCGGTGAAGTTGGGCCTCAAGCTCAGCGCCGACTTTCGGGATATCTTTGAAGTACGGGGGCTGGTGCGCGAAGAGCGTGGTCAGGTCCTACCGCCTCGTATACGGGAGAATTCGGTCATTCTTGGCTATCGTGGGCTTGACAATATCATGCGTGAGACTATCTGTACCATGACTCCGACACCGACTCGATCAGTGTCACAAGGGCAGTTCTGGGATTTTGAGCTCCATCCAGGTATGCCAGTCCAGCTCCAGCTCGTCTGCGATCTCACTACCGCCGAGGACGTCAGCTGGCAAGAGCGTACATCGGAGCCCGCCGCTCCCCTGCCGGAAACGCGGCTTGATCGTCCAAACCTAGTGGCGGTAGAACCAATGCTTGGCTGGCAAGATGTGCCAGTCACCCGAGGATTTGGACGCGATGTGGTGCCGCTTCCGATCGTGCGCTCCGACAACGTATTCTTCAACAGCATGTTGAAGCGCGGCATGCATGATCTGGTCATGATGACCTCTGTGATGCCCGAAGGCTTACTGCCTTATGGCGGAGTGCCGTGGTATGTTTGCCCGTTTGGACGGGACGCCCTTATTACCAGCCTGGAATTCTTGCCGTGGTTTCCTGAGGTGACGCGAGGAACGCTCGGCTTCTTAGCAGCACACCAAGGTACGCATGTCAACGACTTTACCGAGGAGGAACCCGGCCGAATACTGCATGAGTATCGGACTGGTGAGCTGGCCAATTGCCGTGAGATTCCCTTTATACCTTACTATGGAACTGTTGACGCCACGCCGCTCTACCTCGTTGTGCTTGGCAAGTATATTCGCTGGACTAACGACATGGCTTTTTTGCGCGATCAATGGCAGCATGCGCAAGCCGCGGCGCGCTGGATCGAGGGCTACGGTGACCGAGACGGTGACGGCTTTGTGGAATACGCCAAGGTCTCTGGAACCGGCTTAGTAAACCAGGGGTGGAAGGACTCCTGGGATGCGGTCACTCATGCCGATGGTGCTCTGGCCCCGCCGCCCATAGCACTATGCGAGGTGCAGGGCTATGTCTACGCCGCCTACCAGGAAATGAGCTATCTAGCCAAACGACTGGGAGAACCGGAGCAAGCGGCAGAATGGGAATCGAAGGCTGAGCTACTGCGCCTCCGCTTCAACGAGCAATTCTGGTGGGAGGACGAGCAGGCTTTCTACCTGGCGCTGGATGGCCAGAAGCGGCCATGCCGGGTCGTCAGCTCAAATGCTGGACAATGTCTCTGGACGGGAATTGTGCCTCCAGAACGCGCCGCGTCGATGGTAACCCGGCTTATGGCCGCAGATATGTATACCGGATGGGGCATTCGCACGCTCTCAAGTACCGCGGCTCGCTACAATCCGATGAGCTATCACAATGGGTCGGTCTGGCCACATGATACAGCGTTGATAGGCGCAGGCTTTGCGGAGTTTGGGCGATCCACGGAGGTTGGACACCTGCTCGGCAATCTTTTTGGCGTCAGCCTCTATTACTCGGGCTCTCGTCTGCCAGAGCTGTTTTGTGGCTTTACGCGGACCGGTGGGTATGGCCCAACTCGTTACCCTGTGGCCTGCTCACCTCAATCATGGGCGGCTGGCGCCCCATTTCTGCTCTTGAGCTCGATACTGGGATTTGTTCCCGAGGCCGAACACCAGAGGCTCACACTGATAGCGCCGACGTTGCCTTCCTGGATGCGCTCACTGGAGCTTGGGCGCCTCCGGCTCGGCAAACAGGAGCTTCACCTGAATTTTGAGCGCTCCGAGCGCGGCACCAGTGTCATCCTCGCCGACGCCAGCGAAATCGTGGTTCATGTGGTACCAAGGGGGTAGCAAGTTCCCTCACAACGTATTCATGTCTCCTCGCTTGTACCGGTCTGCTACAATGCGATCGAACGAGCTCAGGCATTGTCCCATGTGTAGTTTGCTTGCTATTTGGCCAAAAACTAATTGAAGAGCGGCCAGCACGAGAATTCTCGTGCCGGCAAGCAGCGGGTGGCACGGTGAGCGGCAGGGAGGTCAGCGAGATGGGTATGAGCATTGCCGGGCCTTCTCCGGCGAGGCCTGGCGCCCAGAAATGGCGAGCCGCCGGCGAAATGGTCTTGATCGCCTTTGGCCTGGCGGCCAATCTGATACTGCTGCCGCGCCAATTCTCCAGCGACGCTCTGCTGCGATTTCAAGCGTTGAGCCAGCTCCTAAACACCCATACGCTCTCCGCTGAACACTATTCCTTAGTCGGTCCGCTGTTTGCCTCCCCCTTGTGGTTTCTCGGGAAGATAAATCAGAGTTCGGAGTGGTGGTGCTTACGGTACAATGCCGTACTGCTTGCAATCGGCATGCTTAGCTTTTACTTGTTGCTACGCAATCGTCTGGACCGGTCGGTCCTGCGGACCTTTATGATACTGGTCATTTTTGCTTCCATGGCTACCCAGCAGCTGACCGATTTTGATGCGGAGATTTTTACCGCCGTTATGGTCATGATCGGCGCGATATTGGTCGTACAATGGCGCGGTAGGATTGGCTGGCCCATGATCATCCTTGGAGTCGTCAACGTGCCGGCGGGCCTCGTGGGGCTTGTGTTGATGGCCGTTGTCCGGATCTGGAACACCCGCCATCTGCGCTATATCCTGGTTCCTGGGGTAGCAGCTGCCCTGATCGGACTGGAGGACTTGCTGCGCCGCGGTAATCCACTCGACACCGGATATCATGGTTTTGACGGCAATGTAGGCTTCCGCACCGTGATGCCCTATTCAGGCCTGCCCGGCTTCAGCTACCCTATATTCTTCGGCTTGCTCTCCATATTCCTATCTTTCGGTAAGGGACTCGTCTTCTATATGCCCGGCCTATTTCTACCGGTTCGAAGACGGCTGCGGGACATTATCCCCGGAGGCCGGGAGATGTTCGCCGTCTACCAGCTCTGGATGGCATTCGTGGTCGGATTGGTCCTCGTCTATGCGCGCTGGTGGGCCTGGTACGGCGGATGGTATTGGGGGCCTCGCTTCTTCCTGCTCGGATCACTGGTGGCCTGTTTCGCGCTCTCACTGGTCGTGCGCCATCCCAGCGAATCGCTGATTGCCAACCTAGTGTATTTGCTGATACTCCTTCTCTCCTTTTGGGTCGGAATCGACGGTGCGCTGTTTGGGCAGAACACCCTGGCACCGGTATGCTCTGCAAATCATTTCGCGTTGGAGGCGCTCTGCCACTATACCCCTGAATTTAGTGCGCTGTGGCGGCCCTTTGTCGTCTATGAACCGCTTTCGTTCGGGCAGATCATCTACCTCGCCCTCAGCGTGCTTGCCTGCGTCTATGTCTCACTACCATTGCTCCGGGGCATAGTCCGGCAGACAGCGACCCAGTTCTCACGTCTACGCCTATTCACTCTGAAGCAGGCATGGTATTTTTAGCTCTCTCGCTGAATCTTCTCCCCACATTCCGCAACGGCGCCTATCTCGCTCGGTCGCCAGGGAGATAATAAATCGCGTAGCCATCGGACGCCACTCGGATATAACCGGCCACAAAGAGGATGGGTGCTTCCGTCAGATCGAACTCATGCTCCTGTCCGAGAGGAAGCACATAGGCGGGGTAGGTTGTGGCGCGGAGAAGCGCCGCGTACGGTGGATAGCGATCTACCTGCTGGTAGAGCGAACATCGCAGGTGCTCCCCGCTCTCGAACGCGATATCATAGCAGTCCCAGTAGTCGGTATAGAAGCGCGTGATTCCCAGAGCACTCAATTTCTGTATCAGGCGCTGGTCTACCGGTGAGGCATCGAACGCAAATCGACTGGTGTCGGCGGCTGTCACGACCGTTTCCGTTGCCCCAATCACAGAGAAAGCCAGCATCACCACCAGCGCATGTGTCGCTGCGAGCGCCCACCAGGGACGGACGCTTGGGTCGCGCAGGATTCGGATCCCTCCCTGGTGCAGAGACGAAATCAGGGGCGCTGCCCACTCCCAAAGCGTTCCGAAAAGGATCGGCAGTGTGATATAGAGGGGCAACAGGTAGCGAGCGCTAACGAAGCGATCTGCCACAACGCTGTGATTGGTCAGCATAAATTCGGTGAGAGTCGCACCGGCGACGACGACGAGAAGCGCTCGCAACCAGCTCTTGGCGGAGTCGGGTCCAGTTTGTAAGGAACGGTGTCGCGTATTGCCGGGATGTCGCTTCTTCAGAATCGTGCGCCCGGACATTCTGCTTAGCCATTCCGCAGGAGATGGAATGCCCGTCAGCACTGCGGCAGCCTGCCACAGTGCGAAGACGTAGGCAGCAAGCAAAAGGAGTGAGAAGACACTATTTGCTCCGGCGCAGACCTTAGCTCCACCTATGGTCACCGCCTGGGCCGGATAACTGGCATAGCTGGCGTAGAGTGACCCCGGCACGACACAAATATGTGGACTTCCCAGAACGGCCGGCATTTCCGTGGCCAGGATCGCCAGGAACTGGTTCGCCATGAGGTTGGCGCGTGAAATCACTGCGGTGAGTCCGGTGCCGGAACCCGAGAGCTGCTGGTGCGAAAGTTCAATAAATGTCAGGCCGCCGTGTGCCACGTTATAAGCGATGAAAGGAAAGCCGCCGATCACAACACCGAACAACATGATAAGACCGGCGAGCCCGAAGATTTCGCGGGGCCTAGCGAGCATGAGCACTCCAAGCGCTGCGACGACCAGCGTCAGGATCAGTTCATCCGACCAGATACCGAGTCCAATTATTAGGCCCATGACCAAATATTGGGTGTAGCAAGCTACCTGTGCCGTCTGCTGTCACCCCTCGCAACACCGGCGTGCGAAGTCGCACATATACTAGTAGAGGAAGCAGAGCTCCAAATAGCAGGGTTTCTTGATAGCCGCCAACGGCCGGTAGCTCGCGTAGCAGACCGTATGCCGGCCCCAGAGCCAGAAAAGCTAGAGTAATGAGACCGGTGATCCGGCCAAAAGCCGCACGTCCCAAAAAGTACATCGTAATGAGGAATCCGAGAGTTAAAGGGCTGATAGCCAGGCGCAGGGCGAACGGCGTTGCGCCGAGGAATCGGAACACGGCCGCGGCAGCATAGGCTTCCAAAGCCCCCATGTAGTGCTGCCCGTAATAGAAGACAGGTCGCTCACCCCCATAGAGAATGTGACGGCCCATGAGACCGATGATGCCTTCGTCGCTATCCAAAGCGGGCCAGCCGCGTATCGTCAGCCAGAGCCGCAGGCCCACGCCGGCTGCCACGAGCGCGACCGCTATCCAATCTACCTTCAGCAGCCGGCGTCCGAGCTGCCCGGCCGGCAACGGAGAACTTTCGGTCGTCGTCTGGTGAGAGGATCCAGACAGACGGAAGCGTTCCTCAGGCGAGGTCATGCGTTGTCCTATCAAATTCTACTTGAAATAGCTCAGTTCCCATGAGGTTTTCGGCGCGTGTCTCTAGCCCGCGCGGGCTAGAGACACGCGCCGAAAACCTGCTGAAACAGACCCGAAAAGGCGGGGTCAAGCGGAGAGACGCTACGATTCATCGGCGTGATGAGCAGGATATCGGTTCCAGGCACCGAGTAGAAACGCTCAACATGATAGACGATTCGATTCTCGTCCAATACCTGGAGAAATGCCGGATGCGGATCAGCGCGTGCGGCCAATACCAGCATACTGGCACGATCCGCATGCAGCAACGCGTGACTGTTGGCGGGAATGCGGCCATCTGGTTGCGTGGCAAGAATGGCGCCATTAGTCTCGAAGGTAATTGGATCGGCAACCCAGCCAACCGCCCATACATCATGGATATTCGTGCGCTGCATGTAGCTGATAATAGGTCCTAGATTGGTCGGATTTTCCGCCGGACAACCGGTCGCCTGAAAGGTGTAATTGGGACTGGCCTGAAGATAGGCGATCCCTTGCACGAAAACATAGAGCGCCAACACGACGACCAGACCGGCCCGCAGCAAGACCAACACGGGCAACCGCGAGAGTGCGGTCCCGTAGACCAGCTGTTGCCGCAAGGTCTCCTGCACTCGATTCTGCTGTTCGTCCTGCAAGATCATCAGTGGAATACAACCGGCGGCGGCGACTATGAATGGAAGAGCTACGACTAACGGCACAACATAACGCCCAACCAGATCCCAAGGGCCGCATCCAGAGACCAATGCTCCGGAACTGATAGCGGCAGTGCAAAATATGACCGACACACATACAAGGAAGAGCGAGGGTAGCAGGGTAAGTTGCCGAATACGCCGAAACACAGCCTGTGGGTAGTAGAGCGAAAGACCGATGCCGGCGACACTGATGGCAATGCTTGCTCCAACAACGACCAGACCGAATGTCACAATATGAGGATTCGCCGTGGTGACGCCAGCCTGAGTCGGCAGAGTCCCGCCCAGAGCGCGTGGCGCCAGGCAGGTTGCGTAGATTTTGCCCACCCGGAGTACCGTCCTCTGGCTCTCAGAAGAGTCGGCAGCGCCGTTGTGGAAGAGATACGTCACATTAGCCCAGTTATTCTGGGCACCCCAGATAAGGCCGGGAGCGAATCCAACCAGGAGCGCCGGGAGCGCAGCCAGAGAAAGTAATGCGCGGTTCAAGAGATGCGACACAGACTCTGAGCCAGGTGGTTGGCGTCGTCCCACCAGTTTGTAAAGAAAATAGCCGCCAATCCAAAGTGCGACGGTCGCGTAGGCATAGACAACCAGCGGGTCTATCCACAGACCCAGACCGGCGAGAACACCCAGTCCGACCCAGCGCAACAGAAGCTCTCGTCCCGGGGCGGACTCACCCCAACGCTGAGTCAGCCGAAATGCGCAATACAAGAGCCATAACATCACCGCAAAAGCGTCGTCATATCCACCGGTTACTCGCATCTCTTCAACCACATCATAGAGGGGCGCAAATGCAGCTACCAGTGTGGCGATTGCCATAAAGAGCTTTTTGCTCCGAACGGACAAGTGAGCGGCGTCGGCCAGAGCCGCGGAGAATCGCCACGTGATGTAGACGATCACAAGAGAGATGAGAAGAGGCTCGATCCGCATGGCCCATACGGCAGGCCCGGTGAAGCGGAAAATGACCGCAATGGCGTACGCTTGCAGGCTGCCGAGATACGGCTGAGAATAGTAATATACCGGATGCTCGCCGCGCAAAATGTGTTCAGCCTGAATACCTACCAGAGCTTCATCACCGGCTATCACATTTTGGGTGTGGACAATCAACCAGACGCGCGCAAGTATCGCCACGAGGATAAAGATCCATAGGGGGGACTGGAAACCTTGCGTCCAGGAGCGCATCTGGGCGAGAAGCGCCAAGGACCGGTGATCGTCTCCGGATGCTCGACGTGATATTGCAGCTGTGTCGCTCATACGCACCGCTCGAAAAGTGGCAGATAACAATCCCTTCTCTATCTTCACGCGCTAGAGTTCAAGCTTACCAATAGCCGAGACGGCTAGCAAGATGAGAGACATTTTGGTCCACACCTGCTGCACAAAACACCTTGCTACTCAGGAACGTCAGGCGGTACACAGAGGCTTGAGACTATTGTGCTTCAGTGCGGGCAAAATTGCGACAGTGTTCCTCATCATTGGTGTGGTGTCTTTATCATTGGTGTGGTGTCTTTTTCAATGCCACCCAAGACTTTGATCGGGGAATGCCTGATGAGGGAATCCGTTCGGCAACAACGCTCTCGCCAGCTTCTGGCCACGCGATTGCTATTGCCCATGGACCAGGGCGCAAGAGACATTCGCGCACTGGACGGGCTACGCGCCCTTGCTGCCCTCAGCATTGTCGCATTCCACTTTTACCTCGCCGAGCGCTATGAATTTACCACCTGGGGGAAAGAATACGTCAACTATTTTTACTTCCTGGCCAGTGGGGTGCATCTCTTCTTTGTACTTTCGGGCTTCTTGCTCTTTCTCCCTTATGCGCGCGCTATTTTGCACGGCAAACCACTGCCGTCCGCGAAGAGTTTTTACAAGCGACGTGCTCTGCGCATTCTACCCGCTTATCTTGTGTGCCTTGCCCTGCTCATTCTTCTCGAGCCCACTCCGACAGGAATTACCGGCTGGCTCTTGGGTAGACGACATCGTCACACATGTTTTCTTGATTCACGATGACTTCCCGCAGTTCGCTCAAACCATCGATGGGCCATTCTGGACGCTGGCGGTGGAAATGCAATTCTATCTGGTGCTGCCGCTACTGGCGCTGATCTTGGCACGCGTGGTCGGCACGACTCGCTCCCTTGGGCGACTTGCCAGCAGTATCGGTGGAATTATCGTGTTTGCGCTCTTGTTACGAACGATAGACGCAGTCATAATGGCGAATCTGCCCAACTTCAGTGACATGCTCGCAGCCATTGGCCAGGTCTTTGTCCTCGTGACGATGGGAACACTGGGCAAGTTTCTCGAGGTTTTTGCCGCAGGGATGCTGTGCGCAGTGCTCTACGTGGCCACAGTAGAGGACAAGAGATTAACCCTCAGCCAGCAGCAGCGAGTGGCATGGCTCATGCTCGCGGAGGCAATCATGCTCCTCTTCCTCCTCGTCCCTTTCCAGGTATACGCGTCGACTCGCTATGCCTCTGGTACCAACATGGGAGTGCTAGGAGTCGTCGTTCCTGCACTCATTGGTATGGCGTATGGGTCACTGTTGCTGGCGACCGTATGGGGGAGCAAGCTCATTCGCGCCCCCTTTGAATTCTATGCGCTCCGTTTCATCGGTTTGATCTCGTTTAGTCTCTATTTGTGGCATCTCCCAATCATCCATGCCTTGATTCCCGAACTCATCAATCCTCATCTTACTACCTTGCGTCGTCTCCCTTTGGCCTTCCTGGTAGCCTACCTCTCATATCAGTTTGTCGAGCGGCCATTCCTCAGCCGCCAGCGCAAGGGTAAGCGACCGACGCCCCAGAACACGCAGGCTGCTACTATCTCTGTCCAGCCGTCACTGGAGGTACCAGGTCCCGGTGAATAACCGAGTTTACCCGGCATTGCTCAGCTATTCTGGCCGCCTTGTTGGTTTTCACTTTCCCATTGGCGATGGCGCTCCCACTACCGTGGCTACTGCGGCGGCCAGTTTGTCGTAGGTGGTGTAGCGCTCGCGAGCGAGATCCAGCGCCCAGAATCTGCCATTCATGTTCGCATTCAGCCTCTTTTTGTCGTCGTCGGTCAATGTAGTGAGCGAGCTGTAAAGGTCGCTCACGGTGCGAAGCGCTCGATTCATCTGGTCAATGCCGGCTAGCTCACCATCGGCAAAAGCAGCAAAAATCTCAGCTTCCAACCGGTCCCATCGGACAAAGCTCCAGCGGGGCAGATCATTACCAAGGAGACCGCCGCCGAGCATTGCGGCCAGATGCTCGGTGCTGTCCTCGTGCCGCTCGGCATCGAGGCCGTTGATGATGCTCCAGAAGTCGCCGAGCGAGGCTCGGTTATTCTCCACCTCCAGACTCATCATCCGGCGTGCGCTCCGGTAGAGCCGCCGTTGATTCTCATTTTCATGGCGCACTTGCAGAAACTGGCCTACCAGAGCGACGATCACGCCGGACAGTGAAGCAAGGAAGGCGCCCCCGATATCTGCGAGAATATTGTTTGGCGGCACGATGGACCTCCTCGTCGATTAGAGATCGGTGAGCGCCATCCTGATGCGTTGCTCTCCAGAGAGACTTCCGGTTGGCGTCCGCGCTATTCTAACATGCTGGCGATATTGGCGGAAGCCGGACATGACCCAGCGCTTCGCAATAAAGATGACACCGCCATGCAGGCGGTGTCATCCCGCGGAACGAATGGTGGTAGCTGAGGACTGGGGGATGGTGTCGCCGCTGCTGTTGGGTACTGTGGGCGCCAGAGGAACTGTAAAGCAGAACGTTGAGCCCTCACCCGCGATGCCGCTGCTCTGCACCCAGATGATGCCGCCCATCGATTCGACGTAGGACTTGCAAATAGCGAGGCCCAGGCCAGTACCGCTCACCGAGGAGGCTAAATCGCGCTCCAGCCTGACGAATCGTTGGAAGAGAAGCGGTATCTGGTCTGGAGGAATACCCAGTCCGTGGTCGCGCACGGCTATTTCAACCATCTGTTGCGCTTCGGCGCTCTTTTGAGAGCGTCCTCTCTGGGCTTTGGGCGCTTGGACACTCGCCGAGATTTCGATGGCGGTTCCCGGCTCCGAGTACTTACTGGCATTGGAGAGTAGGTTGAGAATGACTTGGCGCACATGATCCTTATCGGCGAAGACGGCGAGGTCGTCAGCTATGTCGATATGTAGCTCGCGCTCACGGTCTCCGGCTTCGCGTGGATCGAGAAGGTCGGTAGTGGCCAGTACCGCCGGAAGGATCGAGAAGATTTCAGGATTGGCGTGAGCCGCGTCGGATTCAATGCGGCTCACGCTCAGCGCGCTCCGGACCAGTGTGGCCAGATGCTCGGCGGCGTTGGCGCTTCGGTCGAGTATGTGGGTCTGCCGTGAGACCTGCCCGCGAGCTCCCAGCTCGCGGGCAATTTCGATGTAGCCCTGCAGAGCCATAATCGGCGTGCGTAGCTCGTGATTGACGCTGGAGATGAACTGATCTTTGAGGTGTTCGAGCTCCTTTTCCCGCGCGTAGGCTATCCGTACGTCGCCAAGCTCACGCTGTGTACGCCGGTAGCCGTACGTAGCGGCGAACATGAGCATGCCGCCGGTGATCTGGAGCGAAATAGGTATAGTAAAAGCCTGTGGGCCGCTGGTCCCCATAAGTGCCTGTGCGAGTGCCGCGGTGTGGTGTGTAAAGAAGACGGTGCAAAAGGTAAAGATCGCCGTACCCAGCGTCGTGGCAATGACTGGACGCGGTCCACCAAAGATCCCTGCGATGAGTATGGGCAGGAGCAAAAGCTGAAACTCCGGTAGCGTCGTCACATCAAGTGGCGACTGCACCGCGTCACTGATCAACAGCAAGACAATGACGCTAGCGATACCGACGAAGAAGGCAAATGACGCCAGATTGACACGCCGGTTCAAGGTAGCCCAGAATGCGACGGCGAAACTGACCAAGCCGGCTCCGTCCTGAAACGAACTGTTTAATCCTCCCGATGCGATATCGGTCTGGAAAGAGAAGAGCAGCCCTATACACGCAATAGCCAGTAAGCTAGGTGCCAGGATTCGCAGGAGAGCCAGGCGGCGCTCGGCATCAAACTGATTGAGCATAGCTTGCTCGGATAGCGTAGGGTGCCCAGGAAGCGGGGGAAGAGCCGCAAGCTGCTCAGCTGGTTTCTTCTGGGCTGGATTGGATGTAGTTGGCTCACTCATCTTGGCTGTGCCTCACTTGTCGGGATGGGCGTATGCCGGTGGGGTGCTGCCGGTTTCTTCGTCGTCGGTTCCTAGCGCCCGCAGGCGTGCTAGGCGCTGTTCAGCGCTCAACCTGAGTGCTTGCTGGATGGCTGCGACCAGTTCGCGGGGTTTTACCGGTTTATCCAGATACAGGTCTGCTCCGCTTAACATGCCGGCAAGACGGTCTCGGTCCTGCACCAGTGCCGAGAGGATAATGAGCGGTAAGTTGGCGGTGGCGGGATCGCCACGTAGCGCCCGCACTACCTGATACCCATCTAAGCGGGGCATTCGTACGTCTACCACGACGACATCCGGGTGCTCTTGATACAGACGTAGCAGCCCTTCTTCACCATCGAAGGCGGTGATGACCTCATAGTTACTGAAGAGCTGCAACGATGTTGTCATGACCTCATTGAGGTACGGATCGTCGTCAATAATAAGCACCTTGCAGCTTTGGTCTACCATGTCGAGGTTTTTCTGCATACCACAGCCTCCTGTTCTTGGGGAGCGCCACAAGGAACGTGTCGCTGCGACAATTCTTTACCCGAGTTGCTAACGGTGAAACAGTGATCTCTGCACCAAAAGCGCGGGCACCAGCCAGAGTGGATACACAAAATACGGTATGCTCGAGAGTATTGTGGTTACAAAATCGGTCGTGGTGTGGGGAGCTACCAGAGTACCGCTCAGAAGGAAGTACAGATTGGCGTAGAAAATCATGGATCCGGCTATCAGGCCCACCGGGAAAACCCATCTACGCAGACTAAGCAAGCCTATACCGGTAGCCAGGTAGAGAGGTGACGTCATAAAGGCGTCTTCTAGCGCGCCCGCTAGGGTTCCGGGGTCGACGTTGAGGTATCCTCCTTGTTGGCCGCCCAAAATGTAGTTGAACCAAACTGCCCCCACCGGATTGGCGTTTGGACCAATGGGAAACACGTGGGGGCTGATGGCATAGAGTACGTAATATAGCTGAGGGATGAAGGTAACGATGGCGAGAAGCAGTGAGTAGACGGCGAGGATGGTGATCGCGAGCGGGCGCTTCTCGGCACTGGGAGCCGCACTGACATGCGTGGGCGCTTCCGGCTGGACGTGGCCGTCAGTTACGACGGCACTGGCCTGACTGCTTTCGCTGGCCTCCACTGGAACCTCCTTATAGACGGATGCCGTGGTACTGCACACTGACGTAGTTACCAGACTACCAGCGGGTGCAGCCGTCGTCAAGTCTGTGTCTTAATATATACCCAGGATGGGAGAGCTTCCGCATCAATGACGGGTGGGAAGTCTGATTTCAAATTTCTTGAAAAAGGGTATGCAACTCATGCCGGAAATTTCATCTGCGCCGGAGACCATCCTGGTAATTGACGATAATGATGATCTGCTATCCTTCATCTCCGATTCGCTGCGCAAGCTGGGTTCATTTACGGTTGTGACCGCCACCAATGGCGATGAAGGACTGGAGCGCTACTTTGAAGTTCGGCCGGTGTGCGTGGTCGTTGATGTCATGATGCCAGGACTGGACGGATATCAGCTAGTGAAAGCGCTGCGTGGTGATCCCGAATCGAGCTCGACTCCTATCGTAATGCTGTCTGCTATGGCACAGCCAAAGGATCAACTGGCAGGTTTTCTGTCGGGCGCAGATGAATATATAGTCAAGCCGGTAGGTGCCTTGGAGCTGGTCAGGGTCATCCGTGCGGTCGTCGCCCGCAGCGAGTCCGAGCGCTGTGGACGGCAGCGCGCTCTGTTGGACGTGCCGAGTCTTGAAGACGACGACGACTCGGCTTGAGTCGGTAGAACTCGGTAATGTTCCGGTGCATGCTCGCTGCTTTCGAGAGTATACTGTAGTCTGAAGGTCGCGCAAAAAGGAATGAATGATGGGGTCATCGGAAGCTGCTGTCTGATTGAAACGAGTCGTGGTGCTTGCCTAGCTTTGCCGTTATCGCTGATATTCATGGGAATGTTCCCGCTCTCGATGCGGTTCTGGCCGATCTGGAACAGGTCAAGCCCGACCGTGTTATTATCGCCGGCGACTTTGTAAACCGGGGGCCCCAGAGTGCCGCGGTTCTCGAGCGGCTGGTCCCGTGTAAGTTCGCTGCCATTAGCGGCAACCACGATACCTGGTTGTCATCTCTCTATCGAGGAGAGGGTAGACCGGATGGATGGGAGAGCTCCTGGTGGACGCCGATTCGACTGGCGATGTCGGAACTCACGCTGGACTCAGTTGCCTGGCTGGAAGCTTTGCCGGCCACTCTGCGTGTAGATCTCCCAGGCACAATGCCGGTACGTATAGTGCATGGAAGCCCGCGTCATGCTCGTGAAGGCATGGGTCGAATGTGCCCGGATGACCGTGTGGCCGAAGCGCTGGCGGGCATTGATGAGCCCTTGGTAATTGGTGCCCACATACACTATCCATATGAACGCCGGATTGGAGCACGGAGGGTAGTGGTGATTGGCGCGGTCGGTTGTCCGTTCAATGGTGATATCAACGCACAGTACGGGCTCTTCTATTGGGATGGGCAGGACTGGCGCTTCGAGCACCGCTCGGTTGCGTACGATCACCAGCCGCTCTATGATGCCTGGCGGGCTGGCGGATATTTGGATGACGGCAGCCTGGCCTCTGAACTTATGATGCGTGAGCATCAGACGGCTCGCACGCACTATGTCCCATTTTGGGACTGGTGTCTTGATCGCGGTTTAGAGTTATCGCGCGCCAATTTGGAGTGGTTTCTCGCCGAACGAGCAGCCCATTGATCTTCCTGCGTCAGGGCCCGGCATACATCAGAGCGGCGACTTGGGCTTAGCGGGACGAGAGGATGCTCGGAGTGGGGCAGGTGGGCGATGAGGAGCTCGAATCCCCGACCTCCACGATGTCAACGTGGCGCTCTAACCAACTGAGCTAATCGCCCGAGTAGAGATAGTGTAGCATCTGCATCCCCTCCAGTCAAGCCGGGTCGTGCTTCTTTGCCGTAGCCGGCGCGCTTACTCTGCCTCCAGATCATCAAAAAGACCTTCACGGATGCCGCGGGCAATCGCTTCGATATCTGGCGCAGGTGGGCGATCCACTCCAAGGCTGGGTACCAGTGAGCGGAGACGATCATAAGCCTGGGCGACTCCTTGGCCAGGGCGTAAGGGTTTGCGAAACTCGAGCCCTTGGGCGGCGCAGAGCAGTTCAATACTCACGGCCAGATAAGTCAGGTCGATGACACGTTTGAGCTTGATGCCCGCCGTTACACCCATGCTGACGAAATCTTCCATTCCGGCGGATGTGGGAATTGAGTCGATGCTGGCAGGATGCGCCAGAATCTTGATCTCGTTCACCAGTGCTGCCGCGGTGTACTGAGCAATCATGTAGCCGGAGTTCAATCCAGGCTCAGGAGTGAGGAAAAGCTCCAGTTTGTTGCTGCCTGTGTCCCAGTCATGTGGACCTATGAGATTGTAGGTCCGTCTCTCGGAGAAGCTCGCCACCTGCGCCAAAGCTATCGCCAGAAAGTCCAATGCCAGAGCAAGAGGCTCCCCATGAAAATTCCCCCCGCTGAGCACCTCGCCATCATCGCTAAATATCAGCGGATTATCGGTTACAGCGCCGAGTTCCACGCTGAAAATCGCTCCAGCGTGGGTCAGCGTATCCCGAGCGGCTCCCAGCACCTGAGGCACACAGCGCAATGTATAGGGATCCTGAACGCGCCCGCAGGCAGTGTGACTTTGGCTGATCTGGCTGTTCGCCAAGAGAGCCCTGAGTCTCGCCGCGGTACGTGTTTGCCCCGTCTGGGGGCGTAGAGCGTGAATTCGAGCGTCCAGCGGCACATAGCTTCCGAGGAGCGCCTCGATGCTCATGGCGGCAGCCACCTCGGCGGCGCGCAGCAGTCGCCAGGAGTCGGCGATAGCGAGTGCACCACATGCCTCCATGATATGTGTGCCGTTGATGAGTGCCAGACCTTCTTTAGCACGCAGCGAGAGCGGTTCTAGGCCGGCCCTTCGCAGCGCCTCACCGCCTGGCAGCCTATCGTCCTCGTACCAGGCTTCTCCTTCCCCAATGAGGACAAGGCTCAAATGAGCGAGCGGTGCCAGATCCCCACTTGCTCCCACCGAGCCGCGCATGGGCACGACCGGGGTCACGCCCTGATTGAGCATGCTGACGAGAAGACCCAGCACTTGCGGCCTGACTCCCGAGTGTCCGCGGGCCAAGCTACTCGCTAGCAATACGATAGCGGCTCGGGTGGTAGGGATATCAAACGGCTCCCCCACACCGCTCGAGTGGCTGCGGATGAGGTTGTGCTGCAGCTCGGCTAATTGCCCTGATGGAATGTGAACCGAACTGAGTTGGCCAAAACCAGTGGTCACTCCATAGACGACTTTTTGCTCATCGCACAATTGCTCGATCAGAGCACGTGCCGCCTGGACGCGGTGGATGGCGGCCTGGGAAACGGAAACCGGTAGCCTATCCCGCGCCACCGCCACGACATCTGATAGTCTGATAGGGGTTCTGCCGCCAAGTGTCAGCGCTCGGGTGTTGCGGCTATGGCGAACATGGGTATCTGGGTGTGCGTGATTGGTCTGTTTATGATCCCGCTCCTCCGCTTTGAGCATCGTTGCCTCCTGTCGCCTCAGCGCGTATAGAAGATGCGTGCAGCTACAATGTAGACTTAGATAAATACTTGGTTAAATACTTGGAATGCCAGCATTTTACCATGAGCGGTGTGGTGGGAGATCCGGCGCTTCGATAGATGGCTGCCAGGGCATCGTTGCGAGCGTACCGGAGCCGTGGTAGTATACCCGGCGAGACGGAGAAATAGAGGATTATGCGCGTTGAGTATTTGCAAGGGATCGTAGCGCCGCTTGGCCCTGCCGTATTGACTATTGGATTCTTTGACGGCGTTCACCTTGGTCATCGAAGGTTAATTGCCCGTAGCGCTGAATTGGCCAGAGAGCGAAGCGCTCAGGCGGTTGCCGTAACATTCTGGCCGTCACCGGCGATCGTAGTTCAGCCTGATGCGACAATACAATTACTTTCGACATTCGAAGAAAAGCTCACTTTACTCGCGGGGCTTGGCCAGCTGGATACCGTGTTGGTAGTGCCGTTTGGCCAAGACACATTAAAACAGAGCCCGGAAGCGTTTCTCGCCATGCTGGAAGGAGTCTGCCGGCCGTTGGCCCTGGTGGAGGGTACTGATTTTGCCCTGGGGCATCGCCGGGCGGGGGACGTTCCCTATCTGCGCGCGCTGGGAGAAAACCGCGGATTCAGCGTCGAGAGTCATGAAGTGCAGGCAGCGGGGGAGCGGGTCAGCAGCACGCGTATTCGCGCTCTGGTACAGGCCGGAACTCTCACTACTGCAACCCTTCTCTTGGGCAGAGAGTATACTCTTCTGGGAGAAGTGATAGCCGGCGAGCAACGTGGCAGGCTGATTGGTTTTCCCACGGCAAATTTGCGCTATGACTCTCGCAAGGTGTTACCGGCCTCCGGCGTCTACGCCGTTCGGGTGCGTTTGCCCGGCGAGATGCAAGCAAATCATCAAGCGGTCTGCAACATTGGCGTGCGTCCGACGTTTTCCGGCCAATCAAATCTGACCGTCGAGGTGTATCTGCTGGATGGCGGCATGGATCTCTACGGGCTGCATCTCGAAGTAGCATTTGTAGCTCGCCTTCGCGAGGAGCGACGTTTCAGCGGTGTCGATGAGCTGCGGGCGCAGATTGCGGCTGACGTTGAGCGCTCCCGCGAATTGCTCTCTGCCGGCGATGGTCTCACGCTTTAGACATATATCTACTGTAACTGTATGCTATATTTGAGAGTTTTTCGAGGGTGGCGGCAAGAAAGCTCGGCACGGACGCGCCGTGGGGGGTAGCTAGCATTGGAGCAGGAACATGAGCGTGTTCAGTAGACTGGAAAACATGATGCAGGGGGCGGTGGAGGCCCCCTTTAACCGCCTTTTCCGTACCCAGCTGGAGCCGGTTGAGCTGGTCAACAAATTGACGCGCACCATGGAAGCCCATCTTCAGATCGGGCATGATAGGAAGCTGGCGCCGAATGTATATGAGGTCTCGCTGAGCAGACGAGACTACTCACGCTTTAGCGCCTATGCGCAGTCGCTGCAGCAGCAGCTGTCGCAGGCGATTATAGAAGTAGCCCGCGAGCGTGGCTATACGCTGACCTCCAAGCCGGTGATTCAATTCCTGGAGAATCCAAACATTGGAACTGGACAAGTGCGTATCGATTGCCATACTGTAGATCCGCGGTCACTACCTGCGAGTGCCGGGCCCGCCGCAGTGCCCGGCCTGGATGAGACAGTATCGATGTCGCCTGAGCAGGCGGCCGCGCTCGGCCAGGCCGGGCCGCCTGCTCAGGGTGTGCTGGGGATGCCCCCGGCATGGCTCACACTCTATCGCCCAGTCAGAGGCAATCCTATGCCGTTTCCCGGCACGGTGCTCCATATCGGTCGGCACCAGAGTAACGACGTGGTAGTCAACGACAAGAAAGTGTCGCGGCAGCATGCTGTCATCCGCTATGAAAACGGCCAGTTCATTCTCTATGACCTCCACAGCACCAATGGTGTAGGGGTCAACGGCGTGATGACACATAACCCGGTTCCGCTCAAGAACAACGACCTGGTCACGGTGGGGAGCCACGAGTTTATCTTCCAGCGGAGGTAACCCGAGCGCATGGACAATTATACGTTTTTGCTCTATCTTCGTATCGGCCTGGTAGCAATTCTCTATCTGGTTATCTTACAGATTATCCTGGTCTCGAGGCGAGATTTGAGGCAGGCGGAGAAGCCGGTTGCGAGCACTACCACAACCCGCGCACGCCAGATTGTTGGGCATCTGATCTTGATCGACAGCGGCTCCACGAGCTACAAGCCTGGCCAGCAATTCGATCTGGAGCCGATTACGACCATTGGCCGCGCACCGACCAACACCATTGTCCTGGAGAGTACCTTCGTCTCGACCGAACACACTCGCATTCTCTACAAAGATCGGTCTCTCTGGGTGGAAGATATGGGCAGTCGAAACGGCACGCTGGTCAACCAACATACCATAACTCAGCCGCTCGCGGTCTCGCCTGGGACGATACTGCAAGTGGGAGACGTTCGTTTTGAGTTTGCCGCCGCGTAGAGGGGATACCGAGAAGGAGTCGCGCGATGTTTAGCTGGCACCGCTATCGCTGGACGGAGCTCTGGCTGTTGATATTGCCGTCTCTATTCCTGATTCTCGCGTTATTTGAGCTCTTGGTAGTAAACAATTTGAATGTTCCGGTATCCGTGCACAAGCTACCTCCTCTGGATACTTTTACGCCCGCGTTTGGTCTGATCGCCGCCCTCTTTGCCGCCCATGTTCTGCTGGTCTTCATCGCGCCGGATGCCGACCAGACGCTGCTGCCCATTGCCGGTATGCTGACTAGCATTGGCGTTATAATGGCGCTGCGTCTCGGCCGTGACGTCGGCGAGCCCACCCTCGGCCTCAAGCAGCTGGTATACGCGATTCTGGGGCTGGCGATCTGCGTGGTGACGGTGTGGGGTACCAGGAATCTCGGCTGGATCCGCAACTACAAATACACCTGGGCGGCGGTGGGGCTGGTCTTAGTAGCCATCACATTGGTGCATGCCCACAGCTTCAGCACCAACGCGCCGAGCCGAGATATCCTCACCATCGGCTCAGGCGGGCTCTCGTTCCAGCCTTCGGAAATCCTCAAAATCTGTCTGGTCATCTTCTTTGCCGGCTATCTCAGCGAGAACCGTGAGATGCTGGCGGCGTCTTTCCTTCGGGTTGGACCGCTGCGCCTGCCGCCGCTCAAGCACTTGGGTCCGTTGATCCTGATGCTAGCCCTGGGACTGCTGATCATGATCGTGGTGAAAGAGCTCGGCCTGGCGATATTGATCTTCGGACTATTCCTGACCATGCTCTATGCGGCAAGCGACCGTATTACCTATGTTGTGGGCTCGGTGGCGGCATTTGGTCTAGGGGCTCTCGCGATCTTTAGTATCTTTCCCTACGCGCAGCAACGCATCTCCATACTCAGCACGGCATTCGACCCTGGTGTAAATTCAAATGCCGGTTACCAGATCGTGCAGGGCCTCATCTCTTTCGCCAATGGCGGGGTATTCGGCACTGGTCTGGGACTAGGCAAGAGCTGGATAGTGCCTGCCTCCAACACCGACTATATCGCCGCCTCTTTTGGAGAGGAGTTCGGCTTTGCCGGCATACTGGCCCTGATTGGCCTCTTCATGTTGCTGGTCTTCCGCGGCATGCATATCGCCACACGGTCGCGCTCCACCTTCAATCAACTATTGGCGGTTGGATTGACGGCGGTATTTGCGCTGCAAACCATAGTCATCCTTGCCGGGAATCTCAAGCTGCTACCGCTGACCGGCATACCGCTGCCGTTCGTCGCCTATGGCGGTAGCTCGATCATCGCCAACTATATCATCATCGGATTGCTGCTGCGTCTATCTCAGGACAAGCCGTGAAGGGTGACGAGGCTCTATGGTCCTAAATGGTGGGGGCTCCCCCACCAGCCGCGGGACCCCGGTCGGTACCTAGCAAATTCGTGACGTGCCAGGTGGCGGTGGCGGGATCGTCTCCTAGATAGATTCCGGTTATCTTTCGCTGCAGCTCTGGGTTACGAACGAAGATTGGACCACAAAATCCCACGACCGGGCGTGGCGGTTCAACCTGATTAAGCGCTTTGGAGAGACGCGCCAGCGAGCGGATGCGCTGTCCGGTCGTCACCGTAAGTGTGACCATCGCTGGACGACGCTTCCGTACCTCCGTCACCAGGCTTTCTGCCTCGATGTCCTGCCCAAGGTAGATGACACGCAACCCGGCGCGGCGCCAGAAAACCGCCAACGTCAGCGCGTTGATTTCGCTCAACTCTTTTGGACCGCAGCCAATGAACGCCAGGGGTCCGTCATTACGCTCGGCTGTCCGATGAAGAATTGCGAACAGGAACGACTTCGCGTAGTTGACGGCGAACCGCTCCTCCGGGGTCGACGCCTCATGTCTTGAGGCGAGATCGCTAATTCGAGAGAGCGCCGGCAATAGAAGACCCGCGCATACGGACTCAACCGAGCGGGTTCCCAGCGCCTCAGATAAAATGGAGTTTGCGTCACGCGTGTTGAAGGTGCTAAAAGCACGGATGAACTGGGATTGCAAGCTACGGAGATCGCTCCCACGCCTCTCTTGAGCTCCAGGTCCTGACCAGGGAACTCCCGGCGCACTCATCTCGGAAAACTGTCTGCCGTGCTCAATCGATCCAGTGATTGGCGCTCCTTCGACAACAGTAGGCCCTCTCTGATCCATAAGCGGACCGGACTTCAATCTAGTAAAGGGATTGGGGCCAGATACGGTACCTGGTCGTACTGCGTTCGTCTCAAGAATGAGTTCTCCAGTATTTGGCGGATAGAGGCCACCAGGTCTGGAGAGACGCCCGGATCCGGGGGGCGTTCCGGGAAAACTGGAGCCAAGCGCACCCGAAGGGCCAGGGACACCTGGGCCATAGTGTGGCTCATAGGCCGGGCCATATATTGGAGCCTCTGGCGCGGGAGGCAGTGGACCCGAAGTCCGAGGTGATTCAAGGTCTCTCAGGCGAATAGTTGGCTTGGCGCTCCGCGCCAGACCCCCATTCTCGCCCAGACGACCACTATTTCCTCGTTCACGCTGACTTTGGTCAAGTGGCCCAGTATTGACTCGATTATTAGAACCAAGTAATCGAGCCGCCGCCTCGTTGGGAGATACATTACTGAGAATCTGCTCGCGCAGCCACAAAGATGCAACGATATCGCGCTCTGAATAACGGCGGCCGTTGCCTCCTGAATCGTCGGGGACACGCATGGGCGATGGAATGCCAAGCTGCTGTTCCCATCCCCACAGTATCATAGGCCGAACACGCACGATCTGGACAACGGTGGTTAAGTCATACTTCGGATCAGATGAGTAGTCCTCCAGATTTGGTGGGTTGCTCCCTTTACCGAAAGATAAACCAAGATTTCCGCTCGAATATGAGCCACTATTATTCATCACAACCACATCTCCCCATTGAGTCGCCCGGGCATGCCGGCCTTGATTGACCTGGCCGATGCGTCAATTAATGCGCCAATTATAGTGTTGAGTTTAGCTGGACAGTTCTGAATTTGTGGAACACAACGCGTACGATTATACCATGCGAAGAGCAAAAAATCGAAAGAGCCTCCGCTCTACCTCGCAGCAGGCGGTATGGAGCGCAGCAGACGAATCGTCTCCCGCCATTCGGCCGCAGCGGTCATTGACCATTGGTGCTGAGCGCCAGAGATATTTGGCGAATTCTGAAAATCTTGCACCATCTTGAGCTGGGACTCCGCCCATGCGAGATCACTTTGCAGAGACGTATCCTCTAAAGAGTCAAGACGGCGAAGTCGGATGATTCCAGTGAGTAGTCCAGGAGTGTGCGGGTCGCGATCACCAATGTGATGAGGTATGATGTGCCCTTGGAAGCCAGAAGACAGCTCATAGAGTCCCTGGTAAAGCGAGCCCGCCGGTACCGTTCCGGCAGGCGGCAGATTGGACAGTGCGGCGAGCACCAGCGCCAGCTGCCCGGCTATAGCGTTGACATGGTCAGAGAGATACACCTCGACCACATGGCGGTACGCGAAGCCACATCTGCGCATCCGTAACTCCAGAGATTCCACTTCTCCTTCAGAGTCGGCAGGCGATTGCCACCACGGGTCGGCGGCATCCTGGGTAATCAGCTCAGGATAGCCTGACTCCAGTGCACTCAAATACCCTTGCGTGGCGATTTCCAGGGCATCGGCACTATGGTAGAGGCGCCGGCCCGCTGCCTCCAGCTGAGAGAGAAATACCAGCCCACGTGCATGGGCAGGTCTATCTCGTCCAGGAAAGCTGGCCAGCAGCAATAAGAAGTATTCGGCTTCCACTCCCAGTGTACCCAGCGCGCTGGCGAGCTCCACCCGCGCATCGCCGGGTACATGCGACATCCGCAGTCCCGCATACAGGCGAGATTCCCAACTGTTCTCTGGAGCGGTAGCTCGAGGTCTGGTGACTATCGGTGAGGGAGCATAGGTTGCTGGTGCTTCTTGGTTATAGCCTGTTCCCATGTATGCGTCTGCCTCCACTCCCAACTTGCTGATTTGATGCCTGGTGGGTCTGCCGGACCCGCTTGTGCCCCACTGCTAACTGGAGCGGATTGTACAGTACCGGGAGAGCGGTGAGCAATTGCGCAGGACCAGCGGCTAAGCGGGGTGCAGCTTCTACGTCTGCGTTCCCGCATCTTGGCGAAGTGGGGCGGGCGAAGCTGAGCCGGTAACGGCGACGGCGACGTTTGACATCGAGCCGGGGCGCTGTCTACAATCGAGTGATAGCGGATCCGTAGAAATGGGAAAAAGTATGCCCGAGAGCGAAATATTTGCTGTGCTCGGCCCGCGCAAATCCGAACTGCGACGGCGTCTGTATGAATATACCGGGTACGGCATAGAGCCACAGCCGGGAAGCGATGTTGAAGTGTTGCTGGATGCACTGTGTGGCCTGTCACCTGAGAGTTATCGCCCGGCGTATGCCACGTCGGCACGGCGTCTAGCCGAGCAGGGAGGTCGGCTGGAAGTTCGCCTCGAGAGTATCCAGCAATGGAACACCGTGCTCGCGAAGGCAATCGGCGATTTTCTCACAGATCAACCCGGCTTAGCTGCTGAGGCTCAGAGATTCTTGGGGATGCTTACCGCCGATGTCATAGTCGCGGTAACGCGAGCCTACCAGGAGGTCAGGACGCAGCAGTGGGCTGAGGACGCGGAAAACGCCCGGCGAGGCTTTGCGCGGATGGAAGCCTTGCAGCGGATAAATGCTGCCGCCAATTCGATCTTGGAGCTTGACCAGACGTTGCAGACAGCTGCCAAGGCAGTAGCCGACGAGATGCGCGCCGACCTATGTGTGATCTTCCTCTTTGACGATGTCACTCGCGAACTCCAGCTACGGGCGACCAGCGGTCCGGGTCCAAGCGACGGTCATTTCTCTCTGCAGCTCGGACAGGGATACACGGGGTGGGTAGCCGAGCACGGACATCCCTTGATCGTACGTGACGCATTTGAAGATGCGCGTTTTACCTACGAAGCGGTTGCCTACGGTGAGCCCTATCGCGGGCTCCTTGCCGTGCCCATCATTTTCTTTACCGTCGTCAAGCTCCAGGGAGTCATTGCGGTGCAGACCAGAGAGCCCCGCTACTTCACTCAGCAGGAAGTGCACTTTCTAGAGATCGTCGCCGGACAATTGGCCATGAATATCGAGAATGGCCAGCTCTACGAGCAAACCGACGAGGAGCTACGGCGCAAGGTTCATGAGCTCAGCACGCTTCACCGGGTGTCGGCGGCGGTAACGTCTTCGCTCGATCTAGATAATGTCTTGAGTATGATCGTTGCCCAGGCGGTCTTGTTGAGCGGTGCTGATTCTTCCATACTCTTCGAGCTCGACCCAAACACCGACCGGCTGCGCGCGGTGGCAAGCCATGGCTTCGACACTGGCGCCATTGCCGATGCAACGGTGCACGCGGGCCAGTGCTGTGTTGGGCGCGTGCTTCTCTCAGGTGAGCCAAGCATGCGGGTAGACTGCATGCGCCAAGATAGCGGATGCTTCCTCCACGATCTGCCCGAGGTCGTTGGGGATCAACATGCCGTCTTATGCGCTCCGCTTACGACGGTACATGGCTCACTGGGTTCGCTCTGTGTGTTTAGCAGCCAGCGTCATATGTTGAACTCGCACCAGTTACAGCTCGTAGTGACTTTTGCCAATGTCGCGGCAATCGCTATGGAGAATGCCAGGCTCTTCACCCAGACTCGTGAGGGACTCCGTACCAAAGAAGCGTTGCTCCGTGAGATGCATCACCGTGTCAAGAACAATCTCCAGCAGGTGGCCTCGATTCTCAATATGCAGAGCCGGCGGGCCAAGTCCACGCAGCTGGAACAGATTCTCGAAGAAAACGTCTCACGCATACAGGGCATTGCCGCGACCCATGACCTGCTGTCAACTGCCGAGCTGGGTATGGCGCCGGTCGACGAAATCGCACGCAAGATCGTGGGGATCGTGCAAGGCAACCTGGTTCCACCTGAGCTTCATATCCGGTTTCATATCAGCCAGGCACCGTTCCGTGTTCCAAGTGAGCAGGCAACAACTTTGGCCATCGTTCTCAATGAACTGATCGCCAATGCTATTGAACACGGCTTTGGGGGTCTAGAGCATGGCGAGATCCGTATCAGCGGGGTTTTAGAAGATGGAGCTATCGTCTTGCGAATCGCGGATGACGGTCGGGGTCTTCCGACCGGATTCACGATTGAGCATGCTGAAGGGATGGGCCTGCAGCTAGTACGCCGTCTCGTGGAATCGGAGTTGCACGGCTCGGTCTGGGTCCATAGGCTTCCGGGCAACCCAGATCTGGTGGGCACGCCGGACCAGGAAGGCCGTGTTACTGATCCATTGCTACCCATTGTAGAGGCCGACCTTCAAGGATCTCATGACTTCCCAGCAGCAAGCGGCAAGCCAGGCGCTACCGGAGAGATATTGGACAGTTACTGAGCTTCGCTTCCCCATGGTCATCACCGAGCCTCGCTGATATGAACGACGGAGGCTTGCGGAATCGAGCTCGGGAA
This sequence comes from uncultured Chloroflexia bacterium, assembly GCA_963810535.1. Lineage (GTDB taxonomy): Bacteria > Chloroflexota > Ktedonobacteria > Ktedonobacterales > JADMIN01 > JAJPKE01. Next base: position 336,861 of record CAWENW010000004.1, on the reverse strand, counting down.
CTACCACTACTTTTCAACGTTCGCGAGCTGAGGCACTGACTTTGGCACCAGTCTACCCGAGAGATCCTCATCCTCGAAACGAGCCTCTTCGTGATACTCTGCGTCAGTGTTGACCTTCCAGGGATCATAGCGCGAGCCGGTGGCAATATTTCGGGCCGCTAGGAGCGCCGTCATCATGGAATGATCCTGGTTGTTGTAATGATGCATGCCGTTTCGGCCAACCAACCACAGGTTAGGGAGGTTGGTCTCGACATGCTGTTGAATGATCTTGAGCTGTTGCTTGTAGATGTCGTCATACACTGGGTAGGCCTTAGGCTGCCTTACGACCACTCCCCAGGCCACCTCTTCCGGACGGCACATGCGTAGCTGCGCCAACTCCCGTTTCGCAAGCTCTACCAAGGCTTGATCATCCGATGTCCAGAGCCCATCGCCTTCAAAGCAGAAGTACTCTAGCCCCAGGCACGTCGTCTTGGGATCGGCCAGCAGATCGACGCTCCAGTTCTTAAAGTTCTGAATCCTTCCAACCTTTACCGTTGGGTCATGAATGTAAATCCAGTTATCAGGAAATATCTTCTCTCGATTGATAACCACCGCTACGGTCAGAAAGTCTCGGTAACGCAGATTATTCGCCGCCTCTCGGATGTGGGCCGGAAGGGCTGGCGCCATCTTATTCACCAGCTCCCGAATGGGAAGGGTAGAGATAAAGTCCGTACCCGCAACCTCGCTGATATTGCCGATTGAGTCATGAACTATCACGCTGACTACCCGGCCGTCCGCATGGCGTATGGTCTCGACCGACTGGTCCATAGCAATAGTCTGGCCCTTTTGGCGCAGAATGTCTCTTACTCGCTCCCACATCTGACCCGGCCCAAGTCGAGGATAGCGAAACTGGTCGATGAGCGTCGTGATGACCTGGCCATTTTTCTTGTTCTTAGAGTGGGGAAGCAAGGCGCCCTTGATAGCTTCGCTTAGGTTGAGACCTTTGATTCGCTGGGCGGCCCAGTCGGCGGAGAGTTCTTTCGTACTCATCCCCCAGACCTTTTCAGTGTAGGTCTTGAAAAAAATCGAAAAGAGACGATGCCCAAACTGGTTGCTTACCCACTCTTCCAGGTTGCGAGGAGATTTCACTGGGTGAATTCTTGCCCACGCGTAGCTGCTCATGCAGCGCGCGGTTTCGATAGGCCCCATATTTAAGAGGGCGTTGCCGGCTTTAAGGGGATAGTCAAAGTAACGATTGTGATAGTAGATGCGCGAAAGTCGGTCACACGTGCGCATCTCATCTCCCAGGATCTCGGTCCAGAGATCCTCCACCTCCTGGCTCTTACTGAAGAATCGGTGCCCTCCTATGTCAAACCGATATCCACGATGTTCGACAGTGCGAGAAATCCCGCCCACGAAGCAGTCGTCTTTTTCGAGAACCGTAACCGGCACTTCGTGCTTCTGCAGCTCATAGGCCGCGGTTAGCCCGGCCGGTCCAGCGCCCATGATAACCACGTGCTTGTGCTCTTCATACTGTTGTTCACTCACACGCACTGCCCCCCCTCGGTACCACGAGCCAGACTCCATGAGGTCCGTGGCGACGTCCTTATTCATATTTCCATGAAAAGGTCCATAGCTCGCACTTATGTTGGCTGCCCTCTGTTTCGACGTCACATCGCCGATTTTTTAACTCCAGAGGGAGTGGTTGGCAGAGAAGTCCTCCTGGTTTCCACGCATCCACGTGTCGCCGAATGTCATTCGTCTGATCGTGCTCTACTGAGGATTGGCTGTCCCGTCTCGCGCCGATGCGGTGGCGCCGTTTCCCTGGAGGCGGGCCTGTTCTAATCGTTTACCGGCTCGTTGTATAGCGGGCCGTGCTCCTAACCATCCCATGAATGCGGCAATGAGAAGAACGATAATTGCCGCAGCTGTGGCGCTGAGCACTTGCGCGATGGCGGGCAGCTTCTCGCCGGAGTTGGACGATACGCTCGCGCCTGGAGTGTAGATGGCTTTAAGTACGTAATACACTGCTAGTGCCACCATCGCAGACGCTGCCCCCCAACCCGCCTTGAGTGTCTCGCGCCCAGTGAAATAGCCAGCCGCGGAGAAAGCAAACAGCACGGCAAAAATGCCCAAGCATGCAAGAGATAATGGTCCTGGATGATTAAGATCGGTAGGGCTGGTGCCGAAAAGAAGTAAATTGAGCAACGTGAGCCCAATGTCTAGAACAACATAGGAGGCGACCCCCACCAGGGCGCCCCACTTCACTGCAGCGATCATGGTACGTCGATATCTCCAACCTACACGCGGGTGAGCATACCTCACACTTCATCACGCCTATTATAGCGTTCTAAAGTATATAACGGCAGAGCATTGCCGTTATATACCGCGATCGCGAGACGATTCATTTCGCGCGGACGGCGGCGGCGGCTGTTGTATCATGTGGGGTATGCGCAGCCAGTGATGCGTGCGCACGGTGACTACGATAGTCCAATGGAGCTGAGGAGGCGACGTGCATCCCGCGTCGCGTGAAAGAAGTTATGAAGTACTATTCATCCATACTCGAAACGATTGGGCATACGCCATTGCTGCGCATGAATAGGATTGGTCAAGAGGTTGCACCACTCATGCTGGCCAAGGTCGAGTATTTTAACCCAGGTGGCAGCGTCAAGGACCGGATTGGCGTCTCCATGATCGAGGCAAGCGAACGGGCAGGGCTGCTCAAGCCTGGTAGTACTATTGTCGAGCCGACTAGCGGCAACACTGGTACTGGACTTGCCCTGGTGGCGCTGGTGAAAGGATATCATTGTATCTTCGTCATGACCGACAAGGTCTCGGAGGAAAAGCGCAGCCTACTCCGCGCTCTCGGCGCAGATGTGGTTATCTGCCCAAATAGCGAGCCTCCAGGCTCGCCGGACAATTACCACAATGTTGCTGCCAGACTCGCTCGCGAGATACCTGGAGCGTTCAGTCCCGACCAGTACTCCAATCCTGCCAATCCTCTGGCTCACTACCATACCACTGGTCCGGAGATTTGGGATGATACCGATGGAGCGGTGACCGCGTTTGTGGCCGGTGTCGGCACTGCTGGCACAATTACCGGTACCTCGCGGTATCTTAAGGAGCGCAACCCTCGTATCCAGATCATTGGCGCTGATCCCGCCGGCTCCATTTATTCGGGAGACATCCCCCATCCGTACAAGGTCGAGGGGATAGGTACTGAACATTTTCCGCAAAACTGGGAGCCTTCCGTAGTAGATCAAATTATCCGAGTGGATGACCGTACCTCTTTCCACATGATGCGCCGTCTGGTGCGCGAAGAAGGCCTCTTCGTCGGGGGCTCAAGCGGTACCGCCATGGCGGCGGCGCTTGAGTACGCAAGTGGGTTGGGACCCGATGATGTGGTAGTCACTCTGCTGCCGGACAGTGGGCGTGGCTACATGAGCAAGCTGTATAACGATACCTGGATGCGTGAGAATGGTTTTTATGAATCTCCCACCCAACCCACTCTTGCCGATGTGCTGGCTTTTCGTCGCAATCTCTCTCCCGACGTACCACTCGTCGTGGGGGTTTCCCCAGACGACTCAATTGCCGAGGCTATCGGTCGCTTCCACCGATATGGCATCTCCCAATTACCGGTGTTAGACGGTGGGGAGCTGATTGGTTCACTGACTGAGAACGCACTTCTCCAGCGATTTGCCGCCGGCGAGAGATTACACGATCAGCGCGTGCGTGAATGGGCTGGTCCAGCGCTGCCTACGCTGCCTGAGAGCGCACCAGTGCGCGACGCCTACACATTGCTTGCTGGTGGGCAGATGGCGATTGCCGTGATGGGCGAGGATAGACTCAGTGGGGTGGTCTCCAAGAGCGATTTAATGGAGTTCTGGGCGCAGACTTCAGGTGTCGGCGGGAATGGGGCGCTGTGAGTCAGGTCCACATCTTTGCCGAGCAAATCGAGCGTGTATCATGCCGCCCTTAGTCGTAACTTGCCTCGGTCGTGCCGCATACCGAGCCGTCCGGCAGCTGAGGCACGACCATAGCGGTCCTATAACCCCGGTGATCTATGGGAGTCTCGCGAGTCGGCCTGGGCCGCGTCTGGCACTATTCGTAGAGCTGCCTGCTCTACGAGCGAGATGAGCATGTCGAGATCGTAAGGCTTCCGAATGAGCGGCACCTGCAGCTGTTGTAGCAACTCACCGAGCATTTCTGTGGCCTTATAGCTGCTTGCGGTGACCAGGAGAATCGCGTGTCGGTGCGCTAATAATTCATTCTGTGAAATAAAGGTTATAACCCCCGCGCCGCCAAGCTGTGGCATCATGAGGTCGAGTAGCACTACATAGGGCACCGGTGCCGCGCACATTAATTCGAGGCACTTCTTACCGTTCGGAGCTTCATCAACCAGGTAGCCCTCGTCTTCGAGCACAATGCGCAGCGTTGCACGGATGTCGTAGTCATCGTCTGCGACTAATATCCGTACCAGTTCCCGTAGCTGGCTCTTTTCATCAGTCGACGTTAGGCCCGCGAGTACAGGTGTATCCGCTGCAACTCGTGTCTCTCCCCTTCCCCTACTTCTCATGTTGGTACATTGTCCTCACGCTATGATCGTACGCCCCTGTGTGTCTGCTAGTCTGCATATGTCATGCCAATCTAGCGTCTGCAGCGCCAGGCAGTGAAAGAATCACTCCTGCCATACTCAGCGGTCGGCCAGGGGTCGCTAAAGGCCCGCGCGATTTCATGGCTGGGTGTGCTATCGTACAGACCACAACAGTGATTTGGGTGTTGGGACATAACAGGAGAGAACCGCAATGACAGTGGAGGACATTCTCCAGGGGGTAGCGCAGGAAGTAGACGTCTGCCGCCGTTGCCCCCTCTACCAAGGCACGCTACATGGGGTACCCGGAGAGGGCAATCCACGGGCCGAAGTGATGTTCATCGGCGAGGGGCCAGGGTTGCAGGAGGATCGGCAAGGGCGTCCTTTCGTCGGTCCAGCCGGTGCTTTTCTCAACCAATTACTTGCAAGCGCCGGTCTTGATCGCAGCCAGGTGTTTATCACCAACATCGTCAAGCATCGCCCGCCGGACAATCGTGACCCTCTTCCAGAGGAAATTGCTGCCTGCTCGGATTATCTGGAGCGCCAAATTACCGCAATCGACCCAAGTGTCATCGTTACGCTCGGGCGATTCTCAATGGCGCGTTTTTTCCCAACAGCGCGCATCAGCCAGATCCATGGGCAGGCCAAGCTGGTCAATGGGCGTCTCATTGTCTGTATGTATCATCCAGCTGCGGCGCTCCATCGAGCCGAGCTCAAGCAAACGGTAATAGACGACTTCAAGCGTGCGATACCTGCTGCGCTTGAAGAATCTAAGCGTCTGACCGCTCTCGGCAAGCTGGGACGTCCAGCTGAACCAAAGAAGGATTCCGATGGGGGGCCACCGCCGGAACAGCTTTCCCTCTTCTAACCAGCAAGAGAAGACCAGCCGCGCCGTTTCGCGCCACCGTGGTTGTAAGCTAGCTATATAGTACGATCACATGGGATGTGCTATGGTGAAGGCGGTTATCGTCCTGATAGCCTTATCTACACCAATGTCAGGCCGGTAGCTGGTGAATGGCAAGATGGCCGTATGTATCCACTAACAAGCTCTTGAGAGGAGTGTGACGCATGTCAGCACCGTCTATGGATTCCATCGCTGGCTCGTTTGTCGCTCTTCAGGCAGCGTTTCTGCCTGATAAGACGGCAAATGTCGATCGCACCATCCAATTCGACTTTACTGGTCGCGAAGCCGGAACTTGGACGCTCATCGTCCGCAACGGCACCTTCGCGGCGAATCAGGGGCCAGCGGAATCTCCTAATGCCACCATCACGGTTGACTCGGATGACTGGCTTAAGATTTTGCGGGGAGAGCTCAACGCTCCGAGCGCGTTTATGGGTGGCAAGCTGAAGGTGTCTCCGCCGTCGGCGGCCATGGACCTCATGTCCTTCCAGACTTGGTTCGCCCGCTAGCCTCACCTAGTTGTGAGCCAGCCGGTAATCCCTCGACCGGAGTCTCGCCATGGCTGCCCGGCACAGCGGGAAGACGGACCGCCGGCGGCTCCGGTTTCTATGCGCAGGCCGCTTACAGCTAGAGTCGCGATCGGCTCACAATGTTGGTGGCCGTTCACTGGTATGGTTGCCTGAAACGCTCTCGGGACACTACCTCACCCAGCGGTCTGCGTTCTTTTCTACCCTGTCCACCAGGCTGTAGCGGATAGCCGAAAGGAACTATGGCCAACGCCTGCAGTTCAGGTGGAATACCCAGCACTGAGTTGATGCTCTCGAGGTGTCCGAAGCCTACCCAGTTCGACCCTACTCCCCGTGACCAGGCAGTGAGAACCATGGACTGTATCGCCCGGCTCGCATCGGAAACGCCGAAAGGGCTGTTAGTGATTGCCACGACTATGGCAAGCTGAGCCTGAGCGATATATGGACCCGTGGCAGCAAGCTTACCGAGCTCTGCAAGGGTATTTCGATCTTGTACCACAATAAAATGCCAGGGTTGCCCATTCATACTACTGGCTGTCAAGTGTGCGGCTTCCACGATCTCGTGTACGATGTCATCGGGGACAGGTGTGTCGCTGAACTGTCGCACCGCTAAGACAGTTCGCACCGCTTCGAATGTCTCCATAGTCATATCTTTTCCATGTATAGTAGATTTCGCCAGACGTTTCTTTGCTTGTTACGGGTGCGTATGCAAGCGATATCCCGCTAGGCGTGCCTCTTCTTCGCTTGAGAAGTAGATCCGGTTGTCCGGAGCCGGCAAGTTCTCATCATCAGCCAGATGATAGATCATGGTGCGAATATTGCCGACTATTGCTGCTCCCGGATCGACGTCGGGCAAGCTTGAATTGTCGAATCCATTGGTTCCAGCCGAGTCATTCGATTCATGGACTTGCTCGGCGATCACGTCCGCAGGTAGACTGCCTGGTGACAACTCGGACGGCGCGGGCCACCCTTCTCCATCCGGCCTACGGAACGTCAGCGGCAGCGGAGCTTCGTCGTGTAGGTTGTGCATACGACGCTTTACCAGCAGGTAGGTCGTAATCCCTGCGGCGGTAATCCCTACGCTGACTCCAGCTACCCAGAGAAGTGTGCTGTAGCGCAGCACCCGCCGTTGCCCAGACAACGCGAGATTGGTCTGCGGTGCAGCATCTCCCGCCGAGGCGTCTCGGTTCCACAGAGACGATGCCCGTATACCCTGCAGTCTTTCTTCAAAATCCTCTCGAAGTTCCCTAGTGCGCTCCAACGCGCGCAGCTCATTCCAGCGTTTCACCAGCGGCGCTAGCATGGTGGCTCCCAGGAGCCCAAGCTGAATCCACTGCGCTTGCCACTCTCGCTGGTTTCGTGCCTTTTGAACGTCTTGCATATACCATACCCTTCTCCACCCAGTCAGCCTGTGATTCTATATCGCCTCGCGAGCAACTCTCGTGTTTCTCCGATTTGGGTAGCACCTACTATGCCACTACCAGGGAGCCTACCCTGGGTAGCTGGCAAGAGTTCTCCAAGGTCACTACCTGGCTCTACCATACCTCAATTTGGCACTCTCTACCATAGCGCACGGAGCACGTCAGCATGGGTGCCTCGTGGACATATGGACATATGGCCATATGTCCACTGCTATTGCAATATCATCAACAATATGGTAATTGCTTGGTATACTGTGAGCTTATTAGCATATATAGGCTAATCCATGGCTCGACTTCTGCTAACTGCCGCACTAGACAGTACCCGAGAATATCGACTCGGTACCCGGGCATCGCAGCAAACAGAGCCGGAGCTAGGGAACAGATCCTCATGCAGGCAGTGGCTCCCAACGGATCGGATGTAATAGAGCAATGAAAATACGCAAGGCTGTCGTCCCGGCTGCAGGGCTTGGCACTCGAGTTCTTCCAGCAACCAAAGCCATTCCTAAAGAAATGTTGCCGTTGGCGGACAAACCGACGATTCAATATATCATTGAGGAGGCGGTCGCTTCTGGGATCGAGCATGTCATTATCGTGACCAGTCGGACCAAGCGCGCAATCGAGGACCACTTCGATGAGTCGCCCGAGCTGCGAGATGCACTGGTACGTAAGGGCGATCGTGCGAAGCTGGAGATGTTCGAGCACATTGAGAACATGGTTCAGCTGAGCTTTACTCGCCAACCGGCGCCGCGTGGACTCGGGCACGCTATCTTGATGGCTAAGGACCTCGTAGGAGACGAGCCCTTTGGGGTTTTGCTCGGCGATGATCTTGTTGTCAACGACGAGAATCCCTGCCTGCGCCAGCTGATGGATGTACATGAGCGCTTTGGAGGATGTGTTGTCGCCGCTATGCAGGTGCCTCGCGAGCAGATTTCGCGGTACGGCAACGTGGCCCTGGATGAGCGGGTGACCCCGCGAACGTTTCGGGTACGCGACCTTGTCGAGAAGCCCAAGCCTGAAGAAGCGCCCTCTAATCTTGCGGTCATCGGCCGTTATGTTTTGACCCCCGACATTTTTTCGGCTCTAGAGGTTACCCAGCCCGGCAGTGGCGGTGAGATTCAGCTTACCGATGGGATTCGGGCTATTCTCAAGCGGCAGCCGGTGTTTGCCCATGAGTTTCTGGGCACTCGTTTCGATACCGGAGACCCAGTAAGCTACTTGACAACTTCGCTCGCTTTTGCGTTAAACCGGCCCGACCTGGCTCCCGGCGTGATCGGTTTCCTAAAAACGCTGAAACTGGACTGAAATCATCAAATACGGTACAGTAGACGCGCGAAGTAGCTCGGTATGCATATCAATCATCGCCTCCCATGCCGCTATGCATACCACACGTCCACTCTGTGATTTATAGCAAGGAGACGAAGATGGCAGATGATCTCCACTCTGAGAATAGTGCCCCAGTCGATAGCAACTTACCGCTTTCCGGGCGAATCGCCCTGATTACGGGCAGTAGTCGAGGGATTGGTCGGGCTACGGCGCTTCGCCTGGCTCGGATGGGTGCCGATGTCGTCATCAATTATCGAACCGATGAAACCGGCGCATCGGCAGCGAAGGCGGCTATCCAGGAACTGGGACGAAAAGCCATCACGGTGCAGGCTGATGTCTGCCGGGAAGATGATGTGGCCGAGCTTTTCCGCGAAGCGGAGAGCCAGCTTGGTGGCGTGGGGATTCTCGTGAACAACGCTGGCACCACTCGCGATCGCCTCATTCTTCAACTTAAGCTGGAAGACTTCCAGGAAGTGCTGAACACCAACCTAACATCGGCGTTTCTCTGTACTCGTGCGGCATTGCGGCCGATGCTGCGTGCCCGCTGGGGCCGCATCGTCAATGTCACTTCAATATCCGGAATCATGGGACAAGTTGGGCAGGCCAATTATTCTGCCTCGAAGGCCGGACTGATCGCTTTGACGAAGTCGACGGCGCGCGAAGTAGGTAGCCGCAATATTACCGTCAATGCGGTGGCTCCTGGGTATGTTCCTACCCAACTGACACAGTCGGTTTCAGAAGAGTTTCGGAAATACTATCTGGATATCACGGTGCTCAAGCGCTTTGGAACGGAAGACGAAGTCGCGGCGACTATTGGCTTCCTCTGCTCTCCGGACGCGGGATACATCACGGGACAAACCATTGCGGTAGACGGCGGTATCAGCATGCACTGATGTGCTATCAGCATCGAACGGCATAGGAAACTTTTGTCCGGCCATTGGTGTACGTAAATTCCATTGTCCCTTGCCCAGCTTTTTCGTCCTTCACTCGTATCTGCAGTGTTGCCTGCCTCCCGGCAGCGATCGAGCCATGGGTAGCGGAGAGCAAAAGATCTACTGGCGTACTGACGCTCCAATTTAGCTGCGTGCTCCCTGTATTTCGTAGCGATAACTCGAGTGACGTTCCACTCCCTCGGCACGAAAGACTCACCGTAGCCGGCGACACGACGAGCCGCAAATCTCCAGAGCTTGTGGCATGCTGGCCGCTTCCCGCTCCCGGAGCTATGGAAAGCAGCAATGTGCCGACTCCCAGTACCGCGACGGCGGCTGCCATAACTACCCACTTCTGGAGGGGCAGATGTCCCGTGTTCTCTTTTAGCCACGTGATCAAGTGTCCGCTCAAGTTGGGGCTTCGGGTCTCGTTCACTACGGCAGAGCTGGGTGCCGGCGCAAAATCCCGCAGGCGAGTATATGATTGTCTCTCACGTAGGTCAGCATCAGTCAGCGATGTGGCGTAGCTATCCTGGCCGCGCTGTGAGATGGGCCCGTCCGGATTGTCCGACTGAGATCGAGCTGGTGCCGGTACAGGTTCGCTCCACTCTTCGTCGGCCAAAGGAACTAGGTAGGGTGAGAGGGTATCCAAGTCTCGCAGCGCACCCGCCACCAAATCCAGGGGAGTGCCGACTCTTGCGCTACCCAGAGCAAGTTCCAGCGGCTCCGTGTCCCGCCGGCGTACGGGAAGCATACGCAGTCGGTGCGCTACAGTACGTAGCGGCCGTACCACGCCATAGAGAATCTCCACCTCGTCGGTAAAGCGGGCAATATCGGAGGCGCCACCGTGCAGCCAAGCTGGGCCATTGGCCGCCGAAAACTCGGCGAGGCGAGTAATCAGCGCATCCACGGTGATGTCGGGTAATTGATCCGAGAGCAGGAACAGCCGGGCATCGTCTCCTCGCCATTCTCTTGCGCCGAATCCGGCTCCAGCAATGGCATCTCCGAGCCGGTGAGCCGAAAGCCGCAAATCTCCCACCAGTCGTACAACTTCCTCCATCACCAGGCGAGGGTCACCTAGCGCCGCAAACTCGTCGGCAATCTCATTATTGGGGTACTGGTCCACCTACATGACTCCCATGACTTCGCATCAATCTCGCAGGTCTCTTAACAGCTTGCTAGCGCTTGACGCCCTTGATGTAGCGCACAGTCACGCTTCCGAGCAGGCAGAAAATCACCAATGCAATAAAGAGTAGCGTATAGCCTAGGCCTGGGTTTCCGAGAGCCACGCCAAGAGAGAGCAGCCAGCCGCCAAATACTACCGCTAAGACCTGCGGAAGAGTGAGTCCTATGTTCCAGACCCCCATGTCCCGAGCGAAAGTCTTTTCCGACGGCAGTACATCCGCTACCAGCGCCCAATCTACCGAGATATAGGCTCCAAAGCCAAGGCCGAATATCAACGCGGCGACAAGTGCCAGCTGCAGCACATAAGCTGGCAGCAGGTACGGAGTAAGTACAAATGCGAGGCCAACAAATGCCATGAAAGTACCCGAAACATAGACCATGCGTTTACGGCCCAGCCGGTCCGAGGCCCAACCGGCAAATGCGGTGCTGAGTGTCGCCGAAAGAGTCAAGAATATGAGAAACTGGGTAGTCGCAGCCTGTGGATTCGGCGCATGCGCCACATTTTGCATGTAGAGCACGAGAAAGTTTTGTACGAGGTAGACACCCATCATCACCAGCATTCGAGTAACTACGACCCAGGTAAAGTCAGGATTCTGCCGCGGATAGAAATGGAAGGCGCGCATGGCACCGTATCCGGCGATGCAGACGCCTACGACTTGAAGAACGCTGAGGGAATTAGTGTCAAAAGCGAGTCCGGGAATACTATGCAAGAGCAGGAGAGCGGCACCCACCACGACTATGACCGCCAGGATGGTCAGGAGCAAGCGCCGTGACGTAGCTCGCTCCTCAGCCTGCTGCTCTGCCGAGAGAGATTCCTTCTGCCAGGGAGTTTCGTGGACAAAAATAAATGTAAGGAGCGCCATCGTGACTATGACTGCCATCACGATGACATACGCCACCAAAATACCGTGCTGATAGGCCGCGAACGACTCCGTGCCGTTTAGCAAATGAGCGGAATTGAAACCAGTAAGGGAGGGAGCAATGGAGCCGCCGACGGTACCAAGCCAGAAGGCCAGTCCCATGATTCCTGATGCTGTACCTCGTTGCTCTTGCGGAACCAGATCCGGAAGAAGCGCATGGAACGGCGCCGCCGCCGCATTATTGGCAAATTGTGTCACCATCAATCCCAGCATGAGCACGAAGAGGCTGGGCGCCAACGCGTTCCCGCTTCCACCAATTACAAAGGCGAGCGGTGCCAGGGCCATCAAGAGCAGGCCGCCGACGTTTGCCACGGTGCCGCCCAGGACGTAGGGGCGACGTCTCCCCCAGCGCCCTGGAGTTCGATCGCTCAAGAGCCCAAAGAATGGGTTGGTGAGGAGGGCGACGATGAGTCCGGGAGCCACCACTAGTGCCTGCGCAAGACCTGCGTGGTTGTTGGTCCAGGCCGCCCGGGCCGCCAAGGTGGTGCCCGGCGCCTCGCGGAAGAGCAAGCCGATGACCTGGCTGGGCACCAGCAGAACTCCCACTGCCGCCCAGTGAAAGTTCAGTGCGAACCAGAAAATGCTAATCGCAATCAACTGGCCTATTCTGCGCCGAGGCAATGGTAAAGCCTTACTTGCAATCATCACAGCACCTCGGTATCAAGGTGACGTTCTTCACCTCATGCGAGACGGTCAAGCGTATGCAAGGGCGCTACTTCCGTGCTACCGTCTTCAAACTGAAGGATCGCGCTTGGGACTAGTAGCCCGGCGCTAGAGTATTGCCCGCGTGATGGTAGCTGCAGTACCTTGGCCGCAGATCCGCGCCGTGCGCCTGCCCATACCGATACAATAGCACCTGGTTCAAGAGTCGAATCCAACGGCAGGGGCAGTAGAGCGGCGCTTAGAGGCGGTGAGAATACTACTTCTGGACGAATTGCTCGGGCAGTGGAGGTCTCACCTGACAGGTAAACGACGGTGCCGAGCCTTTGAGCGAGTACGTGGTAGAGAGGCGCGCTCATGACGTCTCTCCCTAACCCTTCGGTAATGACGATCGAGAGGGGAGATACGGTCCCGGTCTGTGGAAAGCCATCAAGGACCGCGCTGAGGTCCAATCGTGAGTAGGCCTCAATCTCGCGTGCCGAGACGCTGGCCGCGATGATACCCACAGCGCCTCCGGTAACCGCGCGCTGCATTAGAACGAGCGGTAGTTGATCGGGAAAGAGGATAACCCCACCACGAGGGATGGGGACCATTGCCAGCGATTCTCCGCGCGGCAACATACATAATGTCCCCACCGCCGGTCCACCTATTCCGACAATCCCTTGTATAACGGCGGCTTGTCCTTCAATGACTACTCTCTTATTCAAGCTGACGTCGACGACTCGACCACTGAGTCCAGCGTGCACGAGCCCACGATTACCTGCCATGTCAATCTCGGCAATGGTGTCTTCGGCTCGTACCTGGTCACCGATGGCTACGGTAGTTGCCGCTCCCGAGGGAAGAACGCGCTGTCGCCGAATAGTGGCGGAAGGAACCAGGCGGCGTCCCAGTGGATAGTCGAGCGAGCGGGCGATACTCCCCGTTGAATTCGCCATTGTATTATGCCTCCAAACCAAGGGCCTGGTGCCATTGCCGTATACGAGTAACGCGTTCCACCGGATCGGCCGGCACCATGAGGGGGCGACCACGTGCGTCCAGAATAAGTCCCAGGGTCCCCCCCTCCACTGGCTCGGTTGCTCGTGCCTGTTGTCCTGGTCCGAGCCCGACATCAACCGATGGAGCGGGGTATAGGCCAAGTATTGCTTGCTCGCCAGGCTGCAGCGGCAACTGGGTCAACGTTCCGGGGAATATCTCTTCGCTATGAGTACGCCCGTCGCCGTATTCAAGGGTCACGCGCACCAGTGGCTGTCCGGGTTCCGGAGTACCCACTGTTGAGATGAGCGTGCCCAGCTGGAGCAGCACCGCATCCCGCTCGGCAACTTCGGCGGTAGCCACTGGATCCAAGCTGGCTGCGCTACCGAGCACATTAGCCAGATGAGCGGTATCAAGTACTAAGGATGTGATACCACGAGGCTGTAGCGCATCAATGAGAATAAGAGCCGCCATGGCTGGATGCGGAACATTGGACAGCACCCCTCCGCTGCCCACTACGACGTCGATTGGATGCATTCCTCCCACCCGAGAACCGGGAGCGCGTAAGGCCATTTGAATCGCCTCGCGGGCAAGCGCATGCTCAAACTCGAGCTCGCGCGGAGTTTCCGGTAACGAACGTGGACGCAACATGCGCATCAGAATGTACTCGCGCACCTCGTCTTCGTTGGATATGAAGCTAAGCCATTGCATGATTTGAGGCGCCCCGCGATCCCGCAGAATGGCTCCCGACCCCGGCCCCACTCCCACGTTAGGTTGCCCTGCGGGCATGAATTCTCCTCGCGCAGTAGTGCCGCTGAGGGACGTGGAGCTCGCTCCCACATCAACGCCGACAACATTGGTCTGGAAATGCTGGGCCAAGTAGCGGACCATACCGCCCAGTGCCGTCACGCTAGCAGCGGAAGCAGTGTTGGACAAGGCGCGCAGATTCAGATATCCCGGTAGATCCTGTAATACAGCGCTCTCATAGAGCGCACTGACGGCGCGGTTAAGCGGTCCTAAGGTCGAGGGGGAAAGAGCTTCAATTGACTGCACTTCCTGCCGGCGTTCGCCAAGCGCCGACTGGAAGATTGGTGCGTCGTCGGGGCTACCAGTAAAGATGATGGGAAGTCGTCCGCTGGATCTCGGAGCGGCAACGCTTGCAGCAAGTAAGGAGTCAAGCCAATTCTTGATCGTCTTTCCGGTCTCCTCGATGTTGGCCTGTAAGTGAGCCGTGCCGAAAGGTGCGCCGAAAACCAGCAGCGCATGTGGATGCAGTGCTTGTACCTGCAGAAGCGCTTGGTGCCATTCGGGAGACTGGCCCGCCGTATCCGGACGGACGCTGGGGAGTGACTCGACCTGCGTGAAGAGGCCGCCGATCGAACGGTACATAAACCCTGCCAGAGCTTCGCGACCCGGCCCCGCCACCAGCAGCTTCATTGGTCCACCGACACTGGTCACCAGTGTCAAGCCATCTACTCCGCTGCCATCAGCCTGCTCAGGAGTAATGAGCTGCCCGTCTCGCAGTAGCTGCCGACCGACGATGCGCTCGATGGTGGAGATGGCGTCGCGCGCGCCCGTAGCAAGATCGGGCTGGGGTGGCGCCAGCGTCGTCGGCGCCTGCGACCTTGCAATCAAGCGATACTGATCTTCTACAATGCCGAGTAGTGCCACCTTCGTGAAGACCGATCCACAATCTACCACCAGCAGTGACCGGGTAACGTAAGTCGGCCGGTTAGCAACGGCCATCGCTGATGGTGACTCCACGGCTCCTCCCACAACTCTCTCCATATCTTCGCCGCCGCATCGCCGGTGCTCCGTGCCGCTTGATATGTGGCAGCGTGCTCACGATTTCGTCAAGACAAGCGATGTCATTTCCTGCCAAAGAAGCGGCGCCAGCCGCGTCGCTCCGGCTGGCTGCTCTGTTGCTCGGCTGCATAGGAGTCATCGTAGGCGGCTTGCGGATCATACTCGTCAAATCCGTCGTACTCGTCAGCTCCGCCGTTGTTGCCGTATGCCGGATAGCCTTGGTATGATGTATCGTACGCTTCATACGGCGCGACATTACGGCCCCCATGGCGAACGTCAGAGCTATATGCGTTGTTCACAGCATTGTTCATGGCGTTCACGTCACCTGTGCCTGCAGGCCAACCGAAGCCGGTATCACGCTGCGGAGCCGGAGAACCCGCGCGGGCAGCCGGAGTAGAGGAACCATTGCTCAGCCACGGAGGCAGCTCGCTTGCCGGGATAGTGGAGCTACGCGGAGGGTCGGCGCTACCGGTGCTGAAGGAGCCATTGGCACGAGGGAGCTGGTTGGTGCTGGCACGGAAGAACTCTTGCCCGGCGGTCCCGGGTGCCGGAGGAGTTGGTTGCCGAACGGTCCAACCGGAGGTTGAGCTAAACGCCGCCGATGGCCCCTCATCTGTACCTCGCACCCAATCGGGTAGGGCAGATGGATCAATCAAATCGGAAGCCGAAAAGGTGGAGGTGGCACTGCCGCCCGCGAGTGACGATGCCTGCTCCAGATTCCGTGCAGGATTACCTGCTGTCTCACTCGCGCCCCCCTGTGATCGCAGCCATTCAGGTAGCGCCGACTCATCGACGAATTCGCCTGCTGGTATGGTTCCAGGCAGATGACCGGTAGACGCAACGGAGGACTGCCTGAAAGATCCACTAGCCGAGCGGCTGTTCCATGCGCTGGCTTGGTCAAACCCAGATTCTACGGTGGGAGGCTGGGGCTCGGAATACCCCTGGCTCAACCATGCGGGCATTGACTGATTGGCTGTCTGTAACCCATTCCATGCAGTCGTGGCGTTTGAGACGCTTGGACTGTTTGAGTTCGGCTGAGCTGGATGTTCGTTTCGTAGCCATGGTGGAAGCGCATTCTCATCAACCAGTGAGCTGGCCGGTAAGCCGCGCGCCGCATCTCGCCCATATGCCGAGAGAGCGGCGTTCTCCGATTTCCCGCTCAGCCACGGCGGTAGCGCATTGGAATCAATCAAAGATGAGGCTGGCATACCCGTCTCAGGTGAGACAGGCGCACGAAGAAATGAGCCGGCCTGCTCGATGCCGGGGAATGCGCTGGCAGTGGACCCTCGCGGCTCCTCGTTGCCGGAGGAATCATACGGGCTAAACGGACTATACTGGCCGGTTGGGACATACGGTGACTGTGACGGCTGCACGGTAAGGTCGGGGCTCTGTCCTAGCGCGCCGTTGCGGAGCCAGTCGGGCAGAGCGGACTCATCGAATAAATGGTTTGCGCCTAGGCTCCCTGAGCCTACCGGCGAAGGCGGCATCTGCGGGCGGGCAACCGGTGGCTGACCATACATTGATTGGCTTCCAAGAGGTGCAGGAGGCTGGCCAAAAGCAGGCGGTGGGCTTTCCCAGTTTCCGACCAGTGAGCCAGTTCCCTGCGGGGTACCGCTGTGTGAAGTCATCGGAGGCAGCGCTCCACTGTTGGCCGCATTCCGCAACCACTCGGGCAGCGAGTCTTCATTGATCAGTGAGTTTACTGAGGCACGTGGAGGCATAGCCGGCCCCGGTTGCTCCATTCCATATCCCTGCGGAGCGCTGCCGGGATACCCCGGGTACCCTGGATACCCGCTGTACGGTTCAGGTGTTTCATACGGTTGAGCTTGCCCAGTGTATCCATTAGCCGCATAGGACTGGTTAGCCTGTGGTGCCCGTGTCCAATCCGGTTGGGCGGCCAGAGGCCCGGCCCCGGTAGGTAGAAGATTAGTGCCGCAGCGAGGGCAGGCAGTCGTCCCAATTCGACTCACAAGGCCGCAGCGAGGGCAGGTTGTCACGATATTATCTCTCTTTCGAACCAATCGCGCCGATCAACGCCCGGTACGCATGACCAGTCCTCAAAGTGATACTGCTATAGCTTGTCGTAGAGCTTGGTCTGCGGTGCAATCGTGGCTCCTGCCCTAACCCACGCCACCAGCAAGCGTGCGTAATACACAGGTACTTAGGTCTGGGACACTATAGCACTGTCGTACAGATGTCGGCAACAAAGTACGACTTGCGGGCTGGCCGTTCCGGATGCCACCCAAGTCTGGAGCACTCTGTCGCTTTGCAATTATCGTCCACTCTATACATGCGAAAATGCTTTACCATAGCTCGCTTGCGCCTTTACTTGGGACACAATGAGCTGGATGACTCTTTCGCGATCTCTCCATCGTGCCGAGATGCGCGCCGGGTCCAGCCGGTGCCTTCTTACAACCGCTCGCAACTCGGGTAGCTCCAATGACTGTAAGCAGTTGTAGAGGCTCTCGTCGCCCTCATCGCGCAGCACTCGGAATGGATCGATTGGCGCGGCCGGCGACTTGGGAGGCTCTTTGGGGGGCGGACGAAGCCGATCCGAGGTCGGCAGGAGGCCACTTTCGATGAGCGCCATCTCAATTTCTCTGGCCAGAGCAGCATCGGCATCAGCTCGAGCCGCCAGGTTACGAAGAAACGCTCCTATCGCTTGCGTCTTTTGCACCTCGGAGCGTGAGCTCGCTGCCGGTTCATCGGCAGCTCTACGACTACTTCTCGGCATAGGCCAGATACTCACGAGTCAGCGCGCTGAGCTCGTCATATGGACCGCCGTTGCCATATTTTTGTTGGAGCGTGTTGACAGGAACCATGATGTTGGCTGCCTCTGCGATACGTGTGGATTCCGGAATTACCGTCTGGAAAATGGTGGGATAGCGACGTGCCACAAAATCGTCGCGCAACCGCCGCAGCATCTCGTTGTGCAGTAATGTATGCGCCCGCATCTTTGAGACCACGATACCCAGCGCCCGTATGTTACGCCGTGTGCGGCTGCCAAAGTGTTCCACACGATCGAGTATGGGCGGTACACCTAAGAGCGAGAGGGTGTCCGGCACTACCGGAATTATATAGGAGTCAGAGATGGCTAAGCCGTTAAGGGTGACGACGCCCAGTGAAGGCGGGCAATCGATAAGTACATGGTCATAGTACGGCAAGTAGTCCGCCAGCGTATCGCGGAGGGCGAATATTGGGCCCTTCTCGTAGGTCTCAAAGTCGGTGATCTGGGTGACGCGATCCTGCACTTTGATAAGTCGCAGGCTAGATGGTAAGAGATCGAGCCCTTGTATGCCTCCGCCAACATTGGATACATTGCGTACTATACTGGCATCTGGCTGAAACAGGTGGGAACCCTTGACCTGATCTAAGAACAGCTGGTAGAGCGTCCTGCCGCTTTCGTCCCGCCTCTGCCATTCCTCTTCGGTGATGAGACACACGGTTGCGTTGGTCTGAGGATCCAGATCAATCACCAGCACCCGCTTCTGATGTTCTACGGCAAGGAAATGGGCTATGGCGAGGGTCAGAGTAGTTTTTCCGACACCTCCTTTGAGGTTGATGATGCTGGTGACGATAGGCACCCAACCACGCTCCTTTAGCCAATCCGCTGCTGTACTGCTGGTAACACGGGGAATCATAAGCCGAAGCGCATGATAAACCGCCGGGTAGTATGTTGGCAAGGGCCTATTCAGGCTAGTAGACTCCCTGCAACTACTGCGACGAAATGAGGTAAGATGCTACGCAAAGCTGCCCTGGGGCGGCAGAAGGCAGGGCTTACAACGACGAATCGGGGGGAAAATGGCTGTTACAGCACCGGGTGACATGGAGCGTGTGCGCACCTTGATTCAGGTAGCGCGTGGAAAGTGGCCGGCCGACCTCGTCCTGACCAATGCTCGTATAGCGAACGTGTTCTCCAACGAAGTGTATGAAGGAGAAGTCGCCATCTACGACGGCACCATCGCCGGCTTAGGACCGGCGGGTTCTTACCGCGGTGGGGTGATGGAGAACATGGGCGGCTCTCTGGTCCTGCCGGGTTTCATCGAGTCACACACGCATATCGAGAGCACCCTGCTGACTCCGGGAGAGTTCGCCAGAGTCGCGGTGACCCATGGTACCACGACCTGTGTGAGCGATCCACATGAGATCGCCAATGTCGCCGGTACCCCAGGAATTCGCTGGATGCTGGAAGCGGCTTCGGGCGTACCTCCGCGCTTGCTTTTCACGCTGCCTTCGTGCGTCCCGGCAAGCGAGTTCGAGCGTAATGGGGCGAAATTACTCCCAGAAGATTTGACGGCGCTGGCTGGCGATCCACGTATAGCTTCTATCGGAGAAGTCATGAACTATCCAGCGGTACTTGCCGGCGACGAGATCATGCTTGGCATGGCGGCGCTCGGACTACCTGGGCGCGGCCGGGCAGCCGGCATGCCAGTGGATGGTCACGCGCCCGGCCTCATGGGACTCGACCTATGCGGCTACGTTGCTGCGGGAGCGCAATCGGATCACGAGTCAGTACAGGCGGAAGAGGCCCTGGAAAAGCTCCGTTTAGGCATGTGGCTCTGGGTCAGAGAAGGATCGATGCGCAATTTGGAGGCGCTTCTTCCGGTGGTGAAAGCGCATCTGCCCGAGCGGACCGCATTTGTTGCCGACGACCGGACTTGTGGCGATCTACTGCGTGAGGGTCACCTGGACCATATCGTGCGCTTAGCCATTGCCGGCGGACTTTCGCCGATGCAGGCGGTAAAGATGGTGACATTGCACCCAGCGCAGTATTTTGGATTTACCGATCGTGGAGCGATTGGACCAGGATATGTAGCGGATCTCGTCGTGGTAGATGATCTGCGAGAGTTTCGGCCGCGGCTGGTGTATATTGGCGGGAAGCTCGTAGCGCGGGATGGTCAAGCACTCTTCAGCACTCCCTCTTTTTCTAACCAATGGGATAGCTCTGTGCTACGAACGCTGCGAGTCGCTTCATTTGGTGCCGAGCGTCTGCGTCTGCCGGGCCATACCGGATCAGCCCGCGTGATCGGCATGATCCCAAATCAAATAGTTACCGATGATATCACGCGAGAAGTGAGCGCACATAACGGCTATCTTACAGCCGATGCTGAACATGATCTGCTTAAAGTTGCCGTGATCGAACGCTACGGCCTTGGCATGGTGGGAATCGGTCTGCTACAGGGCCTGGGATTGCGAGCCGGCGCCATGGCGTCTTCAGTTGGCCATGACGCTCACAACATCGTGGTCGCTGGAGCCAATGATGACGACATGGCCCTGGCAGTTTCAGAGATCGTGCGCTTGCAAGGCGGGCTGGTCATCGCGAGCGGTGGGGCTATTGTCGAGCGGCTGGCATTGCCGCTTGGCGGCTTGATGTCTACACTACCGGCGGAGCAAGTGGCAGCTAAGATGGACCAGATGGAGGGGACGCTGGCAGAGCTGGGAGTCAGATTGCCGCGTCCCTTCATGTTCCTGGCGTTTTTGCCGCTCAGCGTTGTGCCTAAACTCAAAATCACCGATGCTGGACTGCTCGATGTCGAGGAGTGGAAGATCGTACCGGTCCAGGCCTGAGCTAGTGTGGTCCGCGCTCGCCACGCGCCAATGCTTGGGCGAGACGATTGTGTTTCTCGATGAGAGAGGGCAGCTCTACTCCGAGAAGGACACCGTCTTGCACTCGCAGCTTGCCGTTGATGACGCTCAAGTCCACGCTTTCCGGCCGGCAAAAGATGAGCGCGGCCAGTGGATCATGTACGGCTCCTCCCGCAAGACTTAGCGTATCCAGCCGGAATCCTACAAAGTCTGCTGCCATACCTGGAGCGAGGATGCCCACATCGTCGCGGCCAAGCACTTGCGCGCCTCCACGCGTCGCCATCCAGAGAGCGTCGCCCGCGGTAAGCGCCGCGGGATTTCCCGTAACGCGCTGCAGAAGTAGCGCCTGGCGGGCTTCGGACAGAAGATGTGAGCTGTCATTGGACGCGGAGCCGTCAACGCCAAGGCCGAGACGAGCTCCGCTGCCGACGAGCGCCCCCACTGGCGCGATTCCTGAGGCCAGGCGCATATTTGAAGTGGGGCAGTGTGAAATGCCCGTCCGGGAGGCGCCTAGACGGCTGATCTCCTCTACACTAGGATGGACCATATGAGCGTGCCAGACATCCTCGCCTATCCATCCGAGATACTCAGCCAGTTCCACCGGAGTGCGTCCGAAGGTTTGCAGGCAGTAGGCGGTCTCATCTCGCGTCTCGGCCAGATGCGTATGCGCGTGCACATGATAGTCCCTCGCAAGCAGTATACTTTGGCGCATGAGCTCCGGAGAGACCGAGAAAGGAGAGCAGGGCGCTAGCACAATGCGCAGCATGGCGTAGCGACTTGCATCGTGGTACAGCTCGATGACGCGCTGAGAATCCGCAAGAATCGCGTCCTCGTCCTCGACTACCGTATCGGGGGGCAGGCCGCCTTTGCTCTCTCCAACCGACATGGAGCCACGCGCGGCGTGGAACCGACACCCCATCTCTCCTGCCGCCTGAATCTGATCGTCTATGCTTGAGCCGTTGGGCCAGATGTAGGTATGATCGCTGGTAGTGGTGCAGCCGGACAGCATGAGCTCGGCCAGAGCTACTTTGGTACTGACGGAGATTGCTTCCGCATCGAGTCCTGCCCAAATTGGGTAATGCACTCGCAGCCAGTCGAATAGGTGAGAGTCCTGGGCCAACGGAAGATTGCGCGTAAGCGTCTGGAAGAAATGATGGTGCGTGTTGATCAGACCAGGCAAAATAATGCGGCTAGAGGCGTCAAGCACGAGGTCCGCTGAAAGCGGTAACTCACTGGTCGGACCGACTTGCCGTATCACATTATCCTCTACATACAGGCCGCCGTCCGGCCACTGGGTTCGGTGATCATCCATGGTTATGAGTGCAGTCGCATGCCTGACCAACATGGTCGTCACGATACATCTTCTCCATTCTCGCGCCGCGTTCCTCGCCAGGAAGACGACCAGTAGCCACGCATACGCTGCTATGATGAATGATAGCCCTGGCGTTTAGCCCTATGAATGATTATACTCTTTGCAATTAGGATAAGCCGATGACTGTAGATGAGATCAATGCCTTCGACCAAGATCACTTTGTGTCTGCGCTTGGTGGCCTGTTTGAGGGAGATCCCTGGATTGTTTCCGCCGCTTGGAACAGTCGCCCGTTTGCCAGTAGGGATCAACTCTACGACGTTTTCTGTAGAATACTGTATGCTGCTACGGTAGAGCGCCAGATAGCGCTTATCCAGGCTCATCCTGATCTCGCCGGGAAAGCGGCTACTTCCGGAACGCTGGGAGCGGCCTCGACCAGCGAGCAGGCGGCTTCCGGTCTCAACCGCCTCTCGGCCGAGGAACTTGGTCTCTTCGGCGATCTCAATGCCGCGTATCGGGAGAAGTTCGGCTTCCCGTTTGTCATCTGCGCGCGGCAACATACCAAGAGTGAAATTCTGCAAGCCTTTCAACAAAGACTTACCCATACCACAGAGCAAGAGGTTCGTACGGCACTGGACGAGGTGTGTGAGATTTGTAGGTTGCGGCTCAATGATGTGTGTCACGCAGGCTAGCTTCCATTGGAGCCGGCCCGGCGATTCTTCGGAGAACGGCTATGGATCCAGCGGACAGTGAATTGAAGTACGCGATCAGTTACGGAAAAGTGCGGGTTCCAGTCTACCGAGTCTCTGCCGCGAGCGATTACGTGGTTGCTCGGATAGCGGAATCGGATTTTACTGGCAGGACCAATGCGCTTTTTGCGCTCGAAGTTGATGTGGAGGTCTTTGGCGACAATTTTCTCCCCTCATACACAGTCGGAGACAACTCCAATGTCGTTGCGACCGACAGTATGAAGAACTTTGTACTCCAGCAAGCCCTGGATTTCGATGGAACCACCATCGAGAGCTTCCTTAACCTGCTGGGACGGAGATTCCTGTCGAGTTATTCGCAGATGGAGCGGGTCCGGGTAACTGGTAGAGAATTGCCGTTCGCTGCGGTTCGTGTTCCCGCAGATGAATCCGCTGTCTTTGTTGAAAGTGATGTGGTGTTGTCTCGGACGCACGACGATTTCACGATGGCGATGCTGGAGTTTTACCGGTCGGGGGAGCACATTGCCTTGGATACTCACCGCTGTGGGCGAATCGACCTGGAGCTTCTGAAGGTAACTGGGAGCTCATTTGACCACTTTGTGCGAGACGAGTTCACAACCTTGCCCGAGCGAGCGGATCGTCCGCTGTTTATTCATCTGGACGTGTTTTGGCAGTACGACAATGCCGAGACGATGTTTACTCCGGGCGCTCCAGGCTACGTCTCAGCGATGCAGGTGCGCGATGTGGTCGCTACCGTTTTTCACCAATTTGTGAGCCAGTCCATTCAGCATCTGGTGCATGAGATGGGCCAGCGTCTGCTCGCCCGATTTCCGCAGATGAGAACCATCACTCTTGTTGCCCAGAACCAGACTCCCGATCCGGCAGCGATCTCAACTCAAGACTCGCGGGTCAAGGTCTATACCAGCCCCTTCTCTGCCTATGGGCTGATCCAGCTGACCCTGGAACGCTCATAAGCAGTCGTGACTGGCATCCGAGAGGGGAGATTGCTGTAATGGATGGATACTTAACAACCCATGTCCTCGATATAGTACAGGGGCGTCCAGCGGCGGGCATGCGAGTCGAGGTATGGTGGATTCATTCGCTGGGCTGGCAGGCTGCTGCCACGCAAGACGAGCGAAGGCTGCTCAAGCAGGTATATACCAATGCTGACGGGCGCCCGGATTCGCCGCTTCTGAATGCGAGTGAATTCGGTATCGGAGTCTATGAGCTCGTATTTGATGTAGGGGCCTACTTTACCGGACAGGAACAGTCCAGCGATAGCCACCCATTTCTGGACATGGTGCCTATACGTTTTACGGTGGCCGAGGCTTCGGCGCACTACCACATACCGCTACTGATCTCGCCCTGGGCTTACAACACATATCGAGGAAGCTAATGTCGAGACACCAGCAGTCGCTCGCATCCGCCAAGCAGGTGATGGAGCGCTGCCTGCACCTTGCCAGTTATAGCGAAGAGACCGACTGTCTCACTCGGCGCTTCGCGACTCCGGCGATGCGCGCGGCCAACGAGCAGGTGGCCGAGTGGATGAGCGCATCCGGCATGGAAGTACGCGAGGACACTATCGGCAATGTGATCGGTCGCTACGGATCTGCGCGCTCATCCGGTGCGACCTTGTTGATTGGCTCGCACCTCGATACCGTGCGTAACGCGGGCAAGTATGACGGCCCACTGGGCGTGTTGATAGCGATCGAATGTATCGCACTGCTGCATCGAGATCATCGGCGCCTGCCGTTTGCGGTTGAGGTTTATGGCTTTGCCGACGAAGAGGGACTTCGTTATCAAAGCGCATACCTGGGCAGTAAAGCGGTGGTCGGAGGGTTGGATGCTGACACACTCGCATTAGTGGATCGTGAGGGAATCCCGCTCGCTACCGCGCTGCGGAACTTTGGCGGTGATCCTACTGGTTTGCTATCGGCTCGTAGAAGGCGGGAAGACGTGCTGGGATACTGTGAGGTCCATATCGAGCAAGGACCCAGGCTTGAGCAGCAAGGTCTACCAGTAGGTATAGTTTCAGCAGTTGCCGGGCAAACCCGTGCTCGGGTGACCTTCGCCGGAACCGCAGGGCATGCGGGCACAGTGCCGGCACTGCAGCGCAAAGATGCGCTTACTGGCGCCAGCGAATTCATTCTCGCGGTAGAGTCGCACAGCCGGCGGGTTGAGGATCTCATGGCTACAGTCGGCCAGATCAGCGCCTATCCGGGAGCAAGCAATGTCATTCCTGGACAAGTCGAGCTCAGTCTCGATGTACGTCATCAGAGCGACGATACCCGCCTGGACGCCGTCCGGTCACTCTTCGCTGTGGCCAAGAGGATAGCCGCTGAGCGCACGCTCGTGGTGGATTTTCAGATTGTCCAGTCTACGGCTGCCGTGCGCTGTGATGCCGAGCTGTCCAGATGGCTGGAACAAGCGGTGCGAGAGCAAGAACTACCGGCGGTGTATCTTCCGAGCGGCGCGGGCCACGATGCCGCCGTCATGGCCGAGCTAACCGGCTCGGCCATGCTGTTCGTGCGGTGCCGGGGTGGTATCAGCCACAGTCCAATGGAGTCGGTGAGCACGCAAGATGTTGGAATCGCAATCGCGGTGATGGTGCGATTCGTGGATCTCGTTGCCGAAAGGTATACGCCGTGACAGCGTACGATCTTATTATACGCGGAGGTCTGATTTGTAGCGCCCAGAGCTGCCGGCGATGCGATCTCGGCATAAGCGATGGTCGGGTGGTGTCGTGTGAATCTGCGGTAGAGGGAACCGCGCGGGAGGAGATCGATGGCCACGATTTCCACATATTTCCCGGCGTCATCGATGCCCATGTTCACTTCAATGAACCTGGCCGTACCGAGTGGGAAGGTTTTGCCACCGGTACCGCCGCCCTGGCAGCGGGCGGAACTACCACGTACATGGAGATGCCTCTCAATGCCCATCCCCCGACCGTGGACGCGGCGAGCTTCGACCTCAAGCTGGCGGCTGCCAAGACGAGCTCGCTGGTTGATTTTGCGTTCTGGGGAGGCCTCATTCCCGGAAACGTAGACCGCATGGATGAGCTGTCTGACCGAGGCGTGGTGGGATTCAAGGCTTTCATGGCTAGCAGCGGCATCTCCGACTTTCCCGCGGTGGACGATCTGACGCTCTACCAGGGCATGGCCCGCGCCAGCCGGCTGGGGAGGCCGGTCGCGGTGCATGCGGAGAATGAGCAGATAACGTCTGGCCTTGCCCGCCGGGCGATCGCCGAGGGCCGCACTGGTATCCAAGATTATCTTGCTTCTCGGCCCATCCTGGCCGAACTGGAGGCCATCTCACGAGCTATCCTTTTTGCTAAGGAAACCGGCTGCAGCTTGCACATCGTCCATGTCAGCAGCGGTCGCGGCGCCACATTGGTGGCCGAGGCGCAAGCGCGCGGAGTGGACGTAACCTGCGAAACGTGTCCCCATTATCTCGCGTTCACTGAGGAAGACCTGGAGCGCCTGGGCGCGATAGCCAAGTGCGCGCCTCCCCTACGTCCCGCGGAGGACCGGGAGGCCTTGTGGCAACGGCTCGTCCAGGGAGACATCACGCTGGTAGCGTCAGACCATTCACCTGCTCCACCTGAACTGAAAACCAGTTCTGAGTTCTTTGAGGTCTGGGGAGGCATCTCGGGCTGCCAGACCCTGCTCGGGATACTTCTGACCGAGGGTTGGGAACGGCGCGGAGTTCCACTAACGACCATAGTTGCGGCAACCAGCTGCAATGTGGCGAAGCGTTTCGGCCTCGCCCAGAAGGGAGAGCTGGAAGTGGGGGCGGATGCCGATCTGGTCATGGTTGATCTTCAAAAGAGCAGTGTGCTACACTCTGCGGACTTGTTCTATCGCCATAGGCATAGCCCTTTTATTGGGCTGCGGCTCTGTGGCCGGGTAGAGCGAACCCTGGTGCGTGGTGTGACCATTTATCATGGCGGCCGTATCGTCTCCCAACCGGCTGGGCAATTGATCCGTCCGTTCCGCTCGGCCTCTCGCCAAAAGCCAGCCAGCGCCGCACGTGAAAGCAGGCACATGTGATGTGGCAGACCTATCTTGCCCCTCATAGTCAAGATGAGGCGCTGGAATTGCTTCACCGATACCGTGGCCGCGCAAGAGTCGTCGCGGGTGGCACTGATGTGCTGGTCGAGCTGCAGCGCGGCGTGAATCCTACCACCACCTTGATTGATATTACCAGAGTGGCGGGACTGCGCTACATATATGAGGAAAACGGCACGATTCATATGGGCGCGCTTGCGACGCATAGTGATGTTCTGGCGCAAGCCGACTGCGGCCTAGCCTCGTTACCTCTAGCTCAAGCGTGCTGGGAGGTTGGAGCGCCACAGATCCGGACGCGCGCGACAGTAGCTGGTAACCTCATCACCGCCTCTCCGGCCAATGATACCATTCCAGCGCTTCTGGCCCTGGATGCCGAGGTCGTTCTCAGCAGCCAAGAGGGCGAGCGCGTGGTTGGCCTGGATGAGTTCTATACAGGAGTGCGACGCACCACGCTCAGATCGGATGAGCTACTTCGCGAAATCCGCTTTGCCGTCATGAAGCCAAATCAGCGCGGGATATTCCTGAAGCTGGGCCTCCGGCAGGCGCAGGCGATCTCGGTAGTCAATGTAGCGGCGATCCTTACCTTTGAGGAGAGTCGCGTGGACGTGGCCCGCGTGGTGCTGGGCTGTGTTGCCCCCACCGTCGTTCACGCCGTGGCCGTCGAGCGCTATCTCGCTGGGCGGTCGCTTGACAGCGAGGCTTGCTCGCTTGCGGCCGAGATTGTCAAGACAGAGGTGCATCCAATTACCGACATACGTGGGTCCGCGGAGTACCGTCTGGCTGCGCTAGGCGCCTTGCTTGGTACCGCGCTCGAGCGCATCGCGAACGGAACGCAAGCTGACGGCTGGCAAGATCGCTTAGCGCGTCCGGTCAGACTGGAGACGCCGGTGCCGGAGGCTGCGCCTGCTCTTCTGGCTCCACTCGAAGAGACCATTACCACTACCATCAATGGTCGGGTCTATACCTGTGCTGGAGCGACCAGCAAGACGCTGCTGAGCTTCTTGCGCGAGGACATTGGCTTGACTGGTACCAAAGAAGGGTGTGGGGAAGGCGAGTGCGGTGCCTGTACCGTTTGGCTGGGAGGCCAGGCGGTTATGTCCTGCTTGGTTCCAGCCGCGCAAGCCCATCATACGACTGTGACGACGATAGAGGGATTGTCCGAGACGGTCAGCGAGCAGGAGCAAGTGGACGGATTGCATCCGCTGCAGCGGGCATTTATCGATGCCGGAGCGGTGCAATGCGGGTACTGTATTCCGGGTATGCTTATGGCGGGAGCCAAGCTCTTGGCGGAGCACCCTCATCCGGATGCACCTGCGATACGTATGGCGCTCTCGGGCAATATATGTCGCTGTACTGGCTATCGTAAGATTCTGGACGCTGTTGACCAGGTAGTAGAAGGTCGGGCATGAAGACTCTGATTGGAGCATCCGTGGCGCGCCCAGACGCGCTTGCCAAAGTAACTGGAGCGGCGCGCTACCCGGCTGATCTGGTAGCGCCGGATATGCTGCATTTGCAGGTCGTCTTTGCCGGACGCCCCCACGCGCGTATCGTCTCTGTGGATAGCGCCCGGGCTCTGGCCCATCCAGGTGTGGTAGCCGTTTTGACTGCCGACGATGTACCCTACAACCGCTATGGCCTGGTAGATGCCGACCAGCAAGTGCTGTGCGCCACGGAGGTTCGCTTTGAAGGCGACAAAGTAGCGTTGGTAGCGGCAGAGACAGCCTCCGCCGCCAGAGAAGCCGCGGATTTAGTCGAGATTGTGTATGAGGACCTGCCCGCTGTCACCGACCCCGAGACTGCGCTCACCCCTGGATCTCCCCTGGTGCACGCGTCGCGGGGTACGAATGTGCTGCTCCATGTGCCGATTCGAAAGGGAGACCCCGCCTCCGCATTTGGCGAGGCCGATGTCGTCATCGAGGATGAATTCCACACTTCCTGGCAAGAACACGCCTTTCTGCAGCCGGAAGCGGGGATTGCCAGGGTAAGCTCGGACGGCCACGTCATCGTTGAGTCCGCTGGGCAATGGCTTCATGAAGATCGCCGTCAGATTGCCGAGATTCTTCAAATTCCGAAAGAGCGTGTGATCGTGCGCTATGCCGCAATCGGAGGCGCGTTTGGGGGGCGTGAGGATCTCTCATTGCAGCATCTGCTGGCGCTGGCCGCATGGAAGTTACGTCGCCCTGTGGCATTGGTTTGGACCCGAGCGGAGTCGATGATCGCTCATCATAAGCGCCACCCCATGCACATTCGCTGCAAGTGGGGAGCCAGTCGGGACGGGAAGGTCGTCGCCGTAGAATCCAGGCTTCTCGCCGATGGAGGCGCGTACGCCTCTACCAGTGCGGAGGTGATCAAGGTCGCGACTCTGTTCTCTACCGGCTGTTACGAGGTGCCCAATCTTTCAGCGGATGGGTATGTTGTCTACACAAACAACATCCCCGCGGGCGCGTTCCGCGGCTTTGGGGCTCCCCAGGCTGAGTTTGCGGCCGAGATCATGGTAACCAGACTGGCGGAGGCTCTTGGCCTAGACCCGATAGAATTTCGAAGACGAAACATCTACCATGAAGGTAGCCTGGAGCCAACTCAAGAACCACTCCCGCACGGTGTGAGCGCATTACCAGTGTTGGAGCGCTGCCACACGGAGATTGCGCATTGGAGCGGCACGTACCCAGCCGATGACGAGCGTGGCGAACCAGAGCTACCGTATATTCGGCGTGGTATCGGGATCGCTTGTGGGATCAAGAACATCGGCTATTCGTTTGGGTATCCTGAGCAATCAACCGCCACCGTCGAACTCTATGGCCATAGAGAGTTGGAGCGGGCGGTAGTACGGATAGGCGCCGCGGATGTCGGCCAGGGCACGCATGTAGTCATGCGGCAGGTCGCCGCGCAGGCTCTGGGTTTGCCACTTGCGCAGGTAGAGTTGATTGCGGAGAGTAGTGCGGAAGCCCCGGATGCCGGCAGCGCCTCGGCGTCGCGTATGACGCTTATGGGTGGCCGGGCGGTTCACGATGCGGCTCTGCAGGCACGCGCTCGCTGGAGCGCCAGCGAAGACTACTACGCTGAGGCGACGCTTCAGTATCGGCCACCCAAGACGACCGCTCTCGACCCCGATTCGGGTACGGGTATGCCCAACTATTGCTATGGGTACGCGGCGCAGGCGGTGGAGGTCGTGGTGAATACGCGTACCGGCCAGGTGAGCGTGCAGCGTATCATCAGCGTGCACGACGTCGGCCGCGCCATTAACCCTCAGCAGGTAGAAGGTCAGATAGAGGGATGCCTCGCCCAGGCGCTTGGCTACGCGTTGCTGGAGGATTTCCAGCTGCGGAACGGCCGAGTGCTGACCCAACACCTCAGCACATATCTCGTGCCGACGGTGCTGGATATGCCGCGGTCTATTCTTCCGGTGGTGCTGGAGCTAGCCGATTCTAATGGGCCGTACGGCGCGCGAGGTGTCGCCGAAATGGCATTGGTGCCTTTCGCAGCGGCGGTAGCCGCAGCGATTCACGACGCGACTGGTGTCTGGCTGCGGCAGCTCCCCATGACGCCGGAGAGAGTGCTTTCAGCTCTCCGGGAAGGGGAGCCCGCAAATGCAGTGGCCACCGCCTAGCGCGACGCAGACGAGTAAGCTGGAGAAGAATAAGGAGGACAGGAAACCAGTGAAAGCACTTCGAATTACCGTGGGGCAGTTCACCTTTACCGCGCAGCTCTTGGAGGCCGAAGCGCCCAAGACCTGCGCAGCTTTCTTAGGTCTGTTGCCATATCATCAGCGGATCATTCACGCCCGCTGGAGCGGTGAGGCCTGCTGGATTCCGCTAGGCGATTTCACGCTGGGCGTTGGATATGAAAACGCGACCAGCCATCCTGCCCCCGGCGAGATTCTGTTTTACCCCGGCGGATACAGTGAGACTGAGATCTTGTTTCCCTATGGAGCCACCTGCTTCTCCAGCAAACTGGGACAACTGGCCGGCAGCCATTTTCTCTCGGTGACCGAAGGGCGAGAACATCTTCGAGATCTCGGGCACCTGGTGCTTTGGCAGGGTGCCCAGGAAATCCGGTTTGAGCGGTTACCGGGAAGCTAGTCGAGTGGCTGGCGGCCAGCGAAACCTCCTTCGATTTCATGCCACCAGTGAATACCAACTTCTCCGAGCTTCCAGCACAGGTATACTTCGCGCCCACCCAGCAAAGTGGGGAAGTCTATCAAACCGATAGATGGATCTTTGACGATGATGCCCATGTCGAGCAGGGCGTCGATATTGGCGCGTATGCGACTGTCAAGGTCCCGTATTTGGGTCTGCCGACTCTCAGCATTGGCGGGAGGCTTATGCCCATTCCCCGCGAGCTTGCTCTCGACAACATATAGGTGGGCCTCTTGTTCCGCAATTTCACGACCCAACTGTTGAATTTCAAGCAGTAAGGGCTCGACCGTTGCGAGCAGCGCTTCGGCTTCTTCGCGGGTAAAGAATTTGGCCATATTATGAACTGCCTTATTCTTTGCAGATAGCGATAAGTGCTCCAGCGCCGGGTCCGGCATGGGTGCCGACCACCGGACCCAGCGCGAACATTTCCACCGGTCCCTTCCAGAACGAGCGGGCTACCGCGAGCAGTTCATCGCCGATGACATCGTCGCTCTTTGAAATGCCTAGAGCATCGAGTGGTCCAAGGTTAGCAATATGCTGCCCGATACGTTCAAGTGCCTTTCCGCGGGTACGCACACGGTCCAGAGGGACCACTTTCGAGTCGCGTACCTCTAGAAGCGGCTTCACGTTGAGCAAGGTCCCAAGCATAGCCTGGGCATTGCCGATACGGCCGCCGCGCTTGAGATATTCGAGCGTATCCAAAACGGCAATCAAACGAACGCGAGCGAGGAGACTCTCGGCATGCGTTTTGATCTGCTGAAGACTGGCGCCATTTTGGGCCTCCGCGGCAACAATTTCGGCGGGTAGACCGCATCCACCGCTTACCGAGCGAGAATCCAATACTTCTATGGGAACCCCAGTATCGGAGGTAACTGACTCGGCTGCGGCGCGAGATGCTGAAAAGGTGCCGCTCAATCCTGAGCCGATGTGCAGTGCCAGTATGCCGTTGGCGCCGTCCGATATGATATTGCGATACGCCTCCTCGAATAGACCAGGAGAAGGAGTCGATGTGGTGGGTGGTTGCTGGCTGCTGACCAGCTTTCGGTAGAATGCTGGTCCATCCAACTCAACGCCGTCGAGGAATGACTCGTCGCCAAAAAGTACGGTCAAAGGAACGACGGTAATGCCCAGCTGGCGTGCTCGCTCTGGTGGAATATCCGCTGTGCTATCAACAAGAACATGTACTGCCACGGTCTGCCCATCCCTTACAAGTTGGCGTCACTCAGCCGAAATAACATAGCTATAGAACGGCTGCGCGCCCTCTACGACCTCAATGTCCAGTGCCGGGAAACGCTCTTTGATGTGCTGTGCCAGACGATTGGCTGATTCCAGTGTGACATCTGCGCCGTAGTACATAGTGATGATCTCGATACTACCCGTGTCTAACTTTTGCAACGTATCTACGACTACTGCCTCTTCATCGCTGCCGGCGGCAACCAGCCGGCCATTGAGCAGACCGATGATATCTCCCGCAGAGACGGCAATGCCGTCGATCTGGACAGTACGTACAGCCCGTGTGATCTCCACAGTCTGTACCCTTCTGCCGGCCTCCTCCATCGCGTCGCCGTTGGCGGCAAAGTCCGCAGTTTGGTTGAACGCCAGTACAGCGCCGATGCCTTGGGGCAGGGATTCCGTGGGAATGACACGTACCCTTTTTGGGGATAGGCCGGTAACCTGGCGCGCGCTCATGATGATATTACTGTTATTGGGCAGGAGGAATACCGACGAGGCGGGGCAGCTCTCCACGGCGTGCACTAGATCCTGTGTGCTGGGATTCATCGTTTGGCCGCCGGGTACCACTACGCTGACTCCCAAGCTTTTCAAGACCTTGGCCCAGCCATCTCCTGAGGCGACCGCAACTATAGCTGTATTGCCGGTCTGATCGAGTGGCACTATGCCCCCCGGAGCGGCGGACGCGTCGCTGCCTGTCGGTTTCGTGCTGGAGATTGCTGGGGCAGAGCCGTTTCGTGCGCCGAGTCCGTGCTCTCGCGCGCTCTCGGCGGCGTATCGCAGGCTCTGCTCCTGGAGGTTCTCAATGTTGATGTCCTGCAGAGAGCCCAGGCTGACGCCGTAATCGAGTATTTGGCCCGGTCTTGGAGTATGAGTGTGAACTTTGAGGAGCTTGGCATCGCCCGCGACGACCGTCGAGACTCCTCCCATTTTGGTGATGGTGTCGCGGATAGCCTCCAAATCGAGGCTATCACCGCTCAGCAGAAAGACTACTTCGTAGCCGAACTCTTCCTCAATAGATGTGACATTGCCTCTATGAATCTCAACCTGCTCTTCATGCTGCTCCAGATGCGACATCTGGACCGGCTCACCAAGGGCGTAGCGCCACATGCCTTCAAGGATAGTGGTGAGCCCCTGGCCACCTGCATCCACTACCCCCGCCTGCTTCAATACCGGAAGGAGGTCGGGTGTCCTGGCAAGCGACGCTTTGGCCGCCAACACGATGTCCCCAAGAGTGGTGGTAAGATCGGCGCCTCGTGCCGCGCTGACCTCTGCCGCCTGTGCGCTCTCACGTGCAACGGTCAGGATGGTGCCCTCTACTGGCTTAATGACAGCACGGTAAGCGAGCTTGGCGGCATCCTGGTAGGCGGCGGCGAAGTCCTGGGCGGTAAAGGTGTTCTTGCCGTGCAAGCCCTGGCTCAGTCCCCGCAAAATTTGGGAGAGAATGACGCCCGAATTGCCGCGCGCGCCCATAAGCGCGCTTCTTGAGCATTGTTCGGCAATTAAGCTGGCAGAAGTCTCCTCCAGATTGGCGATGTCTTTGGTTGCCGCTCGCATCGTGAGGCTCATGTTAGTGCCGGTGTCGCCGTCTGGAACTGGGAAGACGTTGAGGGCATTGATTGCTTCGCGATGCTGTTCCAGCCAGGCGTGTCCCGCCAGGAGCGCTTTCTTGAGATCCTGGCCGTTGAATACGGTGCTCTGTTTTGGGCGCTGGTGTGTCAAACGCGAAAAGAGATTTGCCATAAGCTTTTGCGGAAGCCGAGTAGCTTCCTTCGCCCTCCGTTTGGTTGATCAGCAGCTTGTCAGCTCGCTCACTTTTGGCGGTAAGTAGCAGCCACACCTTGGTGAATCGGGGCAGACCAGGCACATCATCGATACCGACTGTGACACTCGATCGCAGACCATTCTAGCACGAGATAGTGTGTTGCAGCTAACAGCTTCAGCTATCAGTGCTTGCGAGTCTGCCGTCAGCCATGCTATACTTAACGCTGTGCCTTTTTTCGAGTAGTATAGCCCGAGTATCAACCACCATCCCCGTATAGTCGCTGCTTCCAGCGGCGTGGTGATGGTAACACTACCGGGCCGTACGGTCAATATGGCCTCATGTGTGTTTTACTCTCGGCATTTATGCACGGCCATACTTAGTATTGCTGACTTCCTGGCTGTGCCATTGCCGACTTCGTCTTGAGCCGCGGGCGAATTTCTGAGATTTTCCGTCGTCTCTATTGGGGGTACCTGATTTATGGGCGCTCGTTGTGATGTTTGTATGAGAAAGCCCCAGTATGGGCATAATGTGAGCCATTCTACCCGGCGCACCAACCGGCGATTCAAGGTAAATGTCCAGCACCGTCGTGTCGTCATAGATGGTCGGACGCGTAACGTCTACATTTGTACTCGGTGCCTGCGCAATATGGTCAAGGTAGCTAAGACTCGCTAGATGCCCGAAGCGGGTCTGGGACCGTCCGGATGGTTTGGATCGTGGTCCCTGCTTGCGATCGGGCGGGAGTACAGAACTATCTTCTATACTCCCGCCCGATCGCTTTATGAGTCGTTGATCACGATATGACTAGCGACGGCACTCCCTTTTAGTAAATGAAGGTCACCCCAGACGTCACGTAGGCGTAACGCCAGTCCACGCGCCCCCATCCTCCGCCATTCCAGCTAAAGTTCATTTCGGATACGATGAACCATCCCCCGCCAAGTACCGCCTCGACATGGCCCGCATGGCCACCGCCACCGGCGCCTTCGACTCCCGGCTGAAACACCGCAGTGGCCCCTACCACCGGCACCGTACCGGTGTGGAGTCCAAAGGCCGATGCGTTCCAGGCCCAGTCCTGGGCATTTCCTAGTCTCATAAGCGGCTCACTCTGATTACGATACCAGGCATACCAGGTGCAATAGCCGAAGTAAGAGCTATAGGGATCACCGGAGAAATCGCTCATCCCATAGGTGGGATGTCCAGGAACGGGCGCCCAAGGATTGTACGATCCTCCACCGGTTGCCGGAGCGGGGCTGCTGGGCGGATTGGGGGCCTGGTTGTAGGAGAGAGGCTGATCGGCCGGCCTTGGCGTCGCGACGGTGGTTACGTGCGGCTTGGGCTTGGGCTTAGGGCGCGCCGCGACAGCCAGAATATGGGCCAGAATATGCTGGTGTAGTATCGCGTTGGAGTCAACAACCGAGGCGGGCCACTCGCCGTTGGCATCTGGCACCCAGTTCGGCGCATCTGAGATGAGGTATCCTGCAGCGCTCACATGCCATTTGCGAGTGCAATGGATTGTCGTGTCTGCGTAGCTCGCCCCGAATGAGGTGGCGATAGAGACCGCTACCTCGGAGTCCGAGGTGGCGCTGCCGGTCTGGAGCTGCGAGGGCTGGTTACCGTGCGAGGCCAACGGAACCGGTGATGATGCCGCCTCGGCGGCAAGACTGTTTGCCTTCTCGATGGTCGAGCTCAAAGCGGAGGGATCGCCGGTCCAGACTCGGCAGAGCCAAGGGCCGGATAATGTAATCGATGACTGTTGCAACTTCGGTGCTGATTCGGTCTGAGCCGCGTTCACTGCTGCTTCTGCCTGAGCCGCGTTCACCGCCGATGTCGTTCCGCCGAGCGTAATGCTGCCCAACAGGGCGAGCGATAAGATGCATCCACTGGACTTCAAGCTCAATTGTGTTGAGAGCAAGCGCAAAACCTCCACTGGACGGGATACGCGGTCGTTGACCGCTCCACCACACAATACCGGAGCTCCGCGTGACCGCGGCGCATATACACCGGCAGCATGAGCGCCAACATGCGCTCAGCCCACCTTCCACCCCGCAACAGACGCTGCATCCGTATCCCGGGCGTACCGGCTGCCACCCCACCACTCACTCCACCCTTATTTGAATGGGTTTAGAACATATGTATGTGGTCGGTACCCGTTTGCAACTATACCTGACTCCTCTCTCCAGAGCACCTGTTATGCCACTCCGTCAGGTACTATTTTGCTACTCTCAGGACGACTCCTGTGTATATGAACGAGGTATGCATAGTGTTTGTCAAATAGTCACCTCTTGTTTACGGCGGCCATCCCTTTTACTAGGGCCACTACATAAGATTCTGCGCCGCTCTGGTGTGCAGAATGCCTGTTCTATGTTTGTGACATATTTGCATAGCTCTGCTCTAGAGCGATTGTTTGCCATTGTTCAATCAGAGAGCGAATGTCTCCGAGTAAGAATCACATGCCCGGACTATTGGTATAGCATCCGTAGCGCTTGGGGCAGCAGAGGGGCTGTGCCGCGGCGGCGGCATGTGTTAGTATGCAGATGCTTTCCCAATAGTCCGTGGTGGGCCGGGTAAGCGGTGTCACATCAACCAAGAGACCAGACGGGAAGCAGAGCCAGATGACGCTACCAGAGCAGCACGCAGGCCGTAGCGAATACGCCGTGCTATGGGATGTGGATGGAGTCATAATTGATAGCGCCGAACAGCATCGGGAGTCCTGGAGAAAGCTGGCGGAGGAGAATGGATTTGCCTACAGCGATGAGCGGTTCTGGGCAACGTTTGGTATGCGAAATGCAGATGTTATCCCTGCGATGTTTGGCGCAACGCTCTCGCCTTCGGCTATTGACCGACTGGCTGAGCGGAAAGAAGAGCTCTATCGAGAGCTGCTTTCCCGCGAAGCCACGTCGTTGCCGGGAGCGACGGACTTGATGGCGGCACTTTACGGTGCAGGCTATCGCCAGGCGCTCGGCTCTTCAGCTCCAAGGCAAAACATCGAGCTGGTCGTGCAATTGCTTGATATCAGCCGCTACCTGGACGCCGAAGTTTCCGGCGAGGAAGTAGCACGTGGCAAGCCGGCACCAGATATTTATCTGGAGGCGGCGCACAGGTGTGGGATCATACCGGCTCACTGTCTGGTGATCGAAGATGCCGTCGCCGGGATCGATGCGGCTCACGCCGCCTCCATGCGATGCCTGGCGGTCCGCCGTGCGGGTGTGCCGGATGCACCAGGGCTCCAGCGCGCCGACTACGTGGCCACGTCACTGGTAGAGATTGGCGTCGCCCAGATCGACACGTTGCTTCTGGGCGATGCCTAACCGCGGATAATATTCGGTAAGAGTCTATGAGAACCACACGACGCGTGGTAGTCGTTGATCGGGTGGCCGTTCCCTACCTGTTTGCCGGCCGGGAAGAGCGGGAGCCTATCGTGCTGGTCCATGGACTTGCCGGCTCGACCCATTGGTGGCGGCGTAACGTACCCACGCTGGCTGCGGAGTACGCGCTCTATCTGGTTGACCTTCCCGGATTTGGGACCATGCATCGTCATCGTCGGCGATTCGCGGTCGCCCACGGCGCCGACTGGATAGCCCGTTGGATGGATGCGGTAGGCTTGACATCAGCTCACTTTGTTGCCCACTCTATGGGAGGACTGATCTGTCTCCGGCTGGCGGCTGATTATCCATACGCAGTGCGCCGGCTGGCGCTCTTCGCTCCAGCGGGTACCCAACCCATGACCTCGGTGGCCAAAGCATTGTTCCCGCTCTTGCTAACCGTAAGGCACGCCAGACCTTCTTTCTTGCCCATTTTGGCCTACGACGCGGCACGTGCCGGCCCTTCTATGCTGCTGCGCGCCGGGCGGGAGACGCTTGCTCAGAACCTCGTCGGCGATCTCTCGCGTATCCAGTCACCAGTCTTGCTGCTCTGGGGGGAACACGATCCACTGGTATCGGTACTGGGCGGTGCCGTGATGTGCGCGGCCTTGAAAGATGCCCGGCTCCTACAATTGCCGGGCGCTGGCCATATCGCGATGTATGATCGAGCCGACCTCTGCAATCCTCTCCTCTTACGCTTCCTTGCCGGACATGATGTTGCTGGCGCCTGTCTATCATAATCGGGCATTGGTTTGCTCCTTCAACGCGACACTGCGGTCTTCCCGGCGCGCTTGCCGACTCGGCGGAGGCCGGCGGTAGTACCCGTGGCTGGCGAGTACATCGATCGAGTGGGTATAGTGCCGGGTATGTGCATGAGTCACGATGGCAATCACGATGGCAAAGCATTGCTGGTCTGCCCCTACTGTGGAGGCGAGCTGGCGCGTCACGGCGGCGCGCTCAGCTGCGCGAAATCGCATAGTTTTGATCTCGCCCGCAATGGCTACGTCAATCTAGACACCGGCCGGCATCCCGGCGATACCAAGGAGATGCTGCTGGCACGCCGGGCGTTCCTGGATGATGGGCACTATCTCCCACTCTCGCTGGCAATCAATCAGCGGATCGCCGCCCACCTCCTGCGGCACGCGGCGGGTACTCCAAAGGTCGAGCGATGTGCGACTATTCTCGACGCCGGTTGTGGTGAGGGATATTACACTCGGGGCCTGTCCGCGCACCTGGCGACATGTCCGGAGCTGGCCTCCGAGGCGGTGGAGCTCTTCGGCCTCGATATCTCGAGAGACGGCATTCGTATGGCCGCCAATCGCCGCACTGGTGGGCTGATCCCTTTCTTTATCGCCGCCGATCTCAAGACTGGTCTGCCGTTCCGTACCGGTAGTCTCCAGGTGCTCTTCGATGTCTTTGCTCCGCGGAACCCCGCCGATTTTGCCCGGGTACTCGTGCCAGGCGGCTTACTGCTCGTGGTTATTCCAGGCCCTGACCACTTGAAAGAAGTGCGCGAGCGTCTCCCCTTGTTGAATATCGAGAAAGACAAGCACGAGCGGGTGCTCTCCCAGTTCTCCAGCACATTCTCGCTCCAGGAGCGATACGACCTCAGATATGAGCTCTCGCTTGCTCCGGCGGCGATCGACTTGCTCATGACGATGACCCCGACTCGCCGGCAGGTACATCCGACGAGCCCGCTATCGGAGTCGTTACGGGTCACCGCCAGTTTCATCCTGTTGTCGCTAATCCGGCTGCCGGCTCCGTTACCATACTCCCATGCAACTTGACGCTCATCGCGACAATGCTTACGATAGCGATGCTTCCTTCGTGCCTCATGAGTATGGGGTAAATTGGTGTATTCCAGCATGGCGGGGCTCTAACATCAGCAGGAGAGACGCATGGCGAACACTCCGGCGAGAGGGACGACGGCGAATCCGCGTTCTTCGGGAGTGGCTGGATGGCATGCATGCTTCAGAGCATCCAGGAGCCGCCCGGCGCGCGGGCAAGCTATGGTCGAGTTTGCCCTGGTGGCTCCGCTATTCTTTGCCCTGATATTCGGCCTCATCGAGTTCTCGCTTATCGGCATCTCGATCTCGTCGTACAATCTCGCGGCCGACGACGGCGCCCGTATCGGCTCGCTGCTGGGGAGGACCGACCCGACCGTCGATCAGCAGATAGTCGCGGCGGTGCGGTCCCATACCGTGGGGGTCGCACCCGCGCAGCCGATCAAGATAGAGGTGTTCAAGGCCGACGCTACCGGTAACCCGGTTATAGTCTCCGGCAAGATGGTAGAAAACGTCTATGACATCAACGGCACTCCCATTCCCACCGGGACCCCAGGCTGGCCGGTCGATACCCGCGAAGACACCCTTATCGCGGCCGACTATCTAGGCGTGCGCATTACCTATCAGTATACCTATCTGACGGCATTTATTGGTGGAGGCAACTCCAATTTGCAGCTCACCGCTACGTCGGTGCAGCGTATAGAACCGCAGGACTTTGAGGGACGACTCGCGCGCTCTCGCGTGCCGGTCCAGCCGCTTGCGGATGGCTCTTGGATCGATAGCCTGATTGGAATCATGGTGGTGGTAGCTGGCCGCCGGCGGCTCGGGGGCGGCGTATGAGTGTGAGATGGAGCCACCGGCGAAAAGCCAGACGAGCGGAACGCGGTCAGGCACTCTTGGAGTTTGCGACGTTCCTGGTGATCATTCTGATTATGATCGCCGGCGTGGTCGATGTCGGCGAGCTCCTCAACGCCCATGTGAGCATCGAGTACGCGACCCGGCAGGCGGCGCGTACCGGCGCGGTACTGGGTACCCAATCGAGTTCCGACTGTGCCATCATTGGCGCGGTCAACGCCACGCTTGCGGGCGTCCCCAACCTGACCGTGACGCAGATCATGATCTATAACGCCGGACCTGACGGGCAGCCGATCAGCAGCAGTGTCGAATCGATCTACGCGGGCGATCCCACCTGTTCGTTTGTTATGGGTGTCCTTACCCCCAGCGAATCCGCCAGCCCTGATGGATATCCGCCCGCCTCGCGTAACACTACGCCATTTACGGGAGACTCGATTGGGGTACAGGTCACCTATACCTACGCCTTCCAATTTCCGTTGCTGGGCAGCGGAGTCTTCCAGGGTACCGACTATACGGTTATGCCGATGTCTCCGGCGGTTCTGCCGACACCGGTCGTGGGGGCTACCTCTACGCCAGCGGATAGCCGCATCGCCCGCACTTTGTCTGGAAATATTAGCAATGAATCTTAGAGAGGTTACTGCTATGTCACGCACGGTCAGCGCCCATACTCCGGGCGTGGTAAGCGCTTGAGCCGCCAAGGATTGCGGCGCCGGATGCGCTCCGGCCAGACTCTAGTGATCTTCGCGCTTTCGTTCACCGTGCTACTGGGCATGGCTGGTCTGGCCATCGACGTGGGGCGCGCCTACGATCTCTATGCCCAAATGCAGCGGGCGGCGGAGGCGGGCGCTCTGGCTGGGGTCCTCTACATGCCCAATTATTACAATTCGGTTATGCCCAGCGGCACCGGTGTGGATTCGGCGGTCTCGAGCGCCTCCAAACAAGTGGTTGAGGATGGCTTCGGCTCCGCGCTATCTCCGACCTTGCCGGCATGTGGGAATATCCCGCTGTCGATCTGTCCGGTCGCCGGCAAGAGCGATGACCTGGAGGTGACCGTCACCCAGACGCTGGATCTGGTACTGCTTAGCGGGCTGGGCGTGCAGCCGGTGACGCTCACCGCCACCGCGCAGGCCGACTATCTACCGCCGGCACAGCTGGGGGCGCGGCTCAACTATTTCGGGGATAAGGTCGAGGGCCTGCAAGATTTCTCTGCCTCGTTTAATGGTCCCAGTGAATTAAAGGAGCTCGGCGATCCGTATGTGTACTGTGAGGAAGGGCCTGCCTATACCACTACGCTTGACGGCACCACTACCTATCCGACCTACAACGGCAACACGACCAACCACCCGCAGTATACCGACGGCATCACCAATCACTGTGGAGTGCCCAATCCCGGCGTGACGCAGGGCAATCCGGATCAGCAGCCGCCAGGGTACAGCGGGACTGCTACGTCGAACACAGGGAACCTGCATCCAGGAGGATATAACTACGCCGTCACCATTCCGGCAGGGATAGGGGCCGCCAATATCTGGGTCTATAATCCCAGCTTCATTCCCTGCATTGGAGCCTGCGGCAGCTATACTACCGACAAATTTGAGAGCAGCAATGGACCGTATTACCAGGGACCCAACGGTACCGGTATTTCACCTTTTAAAGGCTATTACGACGCGCCGCCATTCTATTTCGACATAACGTACTCGCTCTATCGGGTGAACTCATTGTACGACCGCTCCAGTGATACGCCGGTTATGCCGGTCGGCTCAGTGACGTATCAGCCCTATGATGCCATGTCAGGGGATCTCGGCATACATGGCTGTGCCTGCCGGCTCGCAGGTGTACGATCCCTATTGGCACGGAGGTGGAACGCTCAATTATTATAACCCCGGATCTGGCTATAACAACAGCAACGGCTGTCTGTCCCTCACGCCGGGAGGATCTCCCAGCGAGCAGACTGCTCCAGCGGCTTGCTGGGAGCAGTGGTGTACCGTCTTTACCGGTCTGCCGGATGGTTACACCTACCGGCTGGTGATCGAGGCTACCGGGTTGACATCATCCGTTCCCGGTGTCTATAGCTCAGACAGCACCAGCGGCTATGGCCAGCACTACTACGCTCTCAAAGTCTGCTCGTCCACCGATACATCGCCGATCGGATGCTCGAACGAAGCGACTGGGAGCAATCCTGGGTTGCAGATCTCTGCCTGGAACGACATGGATGTGTATTACGTGAAACAGCTGGGCCAAGCCACTCCTGATGCCAGCAATCCCAGCACCAGCTGTGTCTTTGGGTCCTCCGCGCCCACGCCCTACTCCTGCGTCGATCTGGCCTGCTTTCCTACCGCGTATGCCGGACGTACGCTGAGCGTACAGATCTACGACCCCGGCGACGGCAGTTCCAATGATATCTATGTAGGTGTGGCCGAAGCCGGAGTCGGCACCGGCGACGTTACCTATCCCGGCCTGACCACGACTCCAATTGACGGCGATAATCTGGTACAGGTCCGTAATCCCAGCTATGACCTCTTCAACGGTCTCTGGCTGACCGCATCGATCGCGTTGCCGTCTACCTATACCGGCGACTGCCTGCCCAACGGCACCGGCTGGTGGCAGATGGTCTATGCCAGTACCGATAGTAATCCCAGTGATTCTGTCGCCGTGAAAGTTTCGTTAGCTGGAAGCCCCGTGCATCTGGTAACGCCGGGGTAGAGCACGTGAGAGTCTCAGGCGGCTCTCCGGCCTATTTGCCGGCCAGCAGCGCGATGTAATCCAGCGACCAGCTCACCAGCCGGCCGTTCTCTTGCGTGACCTTAAAGTGGCTGCGAACCGGCTCCGGCGCGGCCAGAATGTCAGCTGCCAGCTGCTGTTGCTCGTCGCCCGGCATCCGCATGCGCTCCGCCCAGGAGGCAAAGTCGATAGGCTTGCTCCCGATTCGCACCTCCCGGACCGCCAGTCCGGCAGCTTCCAGAAAACGCCGCCAATCAGTCTCGGTGTAGTCCCGTACGTGACTCGGGTCACGACGTTTCTCCCAATCGTTGACTGACTGATCCAGCAGAGCCTCCTCCGGCGCGAGGCTGTCGACCACCACCAGCCGTCCGCCCGGCAGCAGTACCCGCGCCATCTCGTGTATCGCCGTCTGGACGGCGGCGTAATGGTGGGGAGCGATGCGAACGGTTACCAGATCGAAGCTGCCGTCTAGAAATGGCAATTGTTCGGCGTCGGCAATGACGAACGAGACGTTGTGTACTCCCCGTCCCGAGATAAAATCGCGTGCCGCGGCCAGTATCGCCGGAGTCAGGTCGCTGGCTACGACCTCGGCGACCAAAGGGGCGAGAGCCAGCGCGGTATGCCCGCCCCCGGTGGAGACATCAAGTGCGCGATCGGTTGCGGTTGGTGCGGCTAGCTCTACCAGCTCGGCCAGATCGTGGCCGGCAGCGTGGCCGGGACTGACGACATAGGCATGAGCGGCCCGACCAAAATTCTGACGCACGCGATCCTTGATCTGGTTGGCGGTGTCTGCTGAGGCGTCGCCGGGCGATGTCGCGGTAGCGCCCGCATCCAGCGGCTTTAGAAACTCCAGCCGATTCCCAAAGGGGTCACGGGCATAGAAGCGCTGGAAGCCGGGAATCTGCACGTCGACGTCGATGGGCGCTCCTGCCGCTGCGAGCCGTTGCCGAATCGCATCCAGGTCGGTTACCTGGACAGCGAAGTGGGCCTTTTCGGGCGCTCTGTAGGTGGTAGGGGAATCCGGAAGAGCTCCTAAGTGAATCTGACGGTCGCCGCATCGATACCAGGCTCCGCCGCGCTCGCGCAGGATCTCCGGCTTGGGAATCTCCGCCAACCCCAACACTCCGCCGTAGAATGCGCGGGCCTCCGCGAGGCCGGCCTCTGGGACACAAATTTGTACATGATCGAGGCTCACCATGAGCGGGTTATGATCACTATTTTCGATGCTGTTTGCCACTGGTTTCTCTCCTCTTACCCCCTAAAATCCTACTGGGCCGAGTTGTATCGGTACCGGCCGTCCCTCATTCATCTGTCTCAGAGTGTACCTGGCTTCTCGCGCACGTACGAGAGGATTGTAACAATACCTCGTATCCAGAATGCTGATACTACTATATAGAGGTATTGGAAAAGATCCATGAAGCTGCCGGGACGACGCGCCCAAGTCGGATGCAGGAGGGGCCATGTGAATATCGATCAACTGGAAACATTTGTGCAGGTAGCGCGAGCGCGCAGTTTTTCCCGGGCGGCGATTCTGCTCGATCTCGCTCAACCCACTATAAGTGGACGAATCGGCCAGCTAGAAGGCGAGCTGGGAATTCGCCTGTTTCTACGTCACGGTCACACGCTGGAACTGACTGAGGCGGGCCGCAGTCTGCTTCCTTATGCGGAGCGAATTCTGGCGCTTCGGGCTGAAGGGCAGAGTGTGGTGCAGCGCATCCGGCGAGGAGGACTGGGCAGGCTCTCGCTGGGAGCTAATCCCTCATGTAGCCAGTATCTGGTTCCCCGGCTCATCGAGGCGTACTGGCGCGCCCACCCAGGTGTTCGTCTCGACATCCGCACCGGCTTGAGCCGCGTGCTCATGGAGAACTTGCTGGACGGTACCATCGAGCTGGCCGTCTGCTCCCAGGCCCAGATCCACCCGCGAGCGCGGGTGTTGTGGAGCCACAGCGATCCATTGTCGCTGGTCGCGGCTCGCGAACACCCGTTGGCGCGCCGGCCGTCGTGCAGCCGTTCCGATCTCGCCGGCCATACTATCCTGTCTACCCAGGCGGGTCCGACGCACGTAGGTCTGCGACATATCTTGCCGGTCGGAAGCGATTCAGTAGCGCTGGAGGCGACCGCTG
Organism: uncultured Chloroflexia bacterium; assembly: GCA_963810535.1. GTDB lineage: Bacteria > Chloroflexota > Ktedonobacteria > Ktedonobacterales > JADMIN01 > JAJPKE01. The sequence goes on along the minus strand of CAWENW010000004.1, from coordinate 292,008 downwards.
GCGAAGTGATGACTCAGCTTCTCTTGCGTGGGGTTGGAGTGACCGTCCTCCCTGCTCTGGCGGTTTGGGGTGAGCTGGAGCGCGGCGAATTAGTGCAAATCGCCGTCAACGATGCCGAGCTGCCTCCCTACGAGGTGGCGCTGGCGGCATGGCCGGGACGTACCTTGTCTCCAGCTGCCGAGGCATTCGTCGAGACCGTGCGTAGCGCACGGTACCCGGCGATACTTTCGTGAGAACTGTTCCTGCTCCGATAAACCTCTGCAAACGTACCCGCTTGTTTTGGTTGTTCGTTGTACCTGCTTCATCCCAGGATGCGACACCTGGCAAGCCAGGGCCGTCTTACACTCAGTCCACAGGCGGATTTTAGCGTTGCCGTCCGAGCCAGTACCGGCAACGGCGCGTTTCCGCGCGACCACCGCTAGGCGGCCGCGCCAGCCAGGCGCAAGGCTTCTTCCAGGATGTTGAGCGCGGCATTGAGGTCGCGATCGCCACGCCACTGACACGCTGAGTTGAAACAGACATACTCGCGCTCGCTCATCTTGATCTCACGCACGTCATGACAGGCGTGACAGCGCTTGGTGGACGGAAAAAAGCGATCCACCTGTTGCACCGTCGTCCCATGCCGTTCCGCTTTGGACTGGATGAACCGCGTCATCCGACCTAACGCCGCATCACTGGCCGAGAGCGCCAGTTGATGGTTTTTGAGCATCCCGCGCACGTTGAGGTCTTCCAGCCCGATGAACGAATAGCGTTCAGTGACATCATACGAGAGTTTGTGCAACACATCGTCGCGCAGGCATTGGATGCGGTAGTGCAGTCGTGCGAGTTTGCGTTTGGTCTTCTCGCGGTTGGCGCTGCCCTTCTGGCGACGAGCGAGTTGCTGGTTCAGATAGCGCACCTGGCGTAAGAGGCGACGCAACGGTTTTTGGTTCTCGAACCGCGTGTCGTCACTCAGCGTCGCCAAGCGTAGGAATCCTAGATCAATGCCCACCGCTGGCCCTGTGACGGGTGTTTGTTCCGCCACTATCTCGACCTGGACGGATAAGAACCACCAGCCGGCGCGAGACGAGATAGTGGCGCCCAGGATTTTGCCGTGCAAGCGCAGTTTCTCCGCGCAGTTGATTTTGCCCAACCGCCGTTTCTGCTGAGCACGTTTCGTGATCGTCGTGCCGTTGGCTTCCTGCTGGCGAACGATGAAATCGCCTAACAGGGGAACCTGCACCCAGTGATCGCCGACGCGAAACTTGTCATTGGACAGATAGAACGACTCTTTGGAGCGGCCCTTCTTCTTGAACTTCGGGTATTTGGCGCCTTTGGCGAAGAAGTTTTTGTACGCTTTGCCCAGATCGTCAAAGGCGCCCTCGACGACACACTTGGTCACGTCGTAGGTCCAGGGGAACTCAGCCTTACGAATCGCGTTGAACTGCTTCTTCAGCGCATCAGCGGTGGGACGGTCGGCGCACTGCCCGGCTTTGAACGCCTGGTACTGGCGCTGCCATTCCACCAGCCCCCAGTTGTAGATAAACCGCCGTGTGCCGCACGCCCGCCGCAGGTAATCCTCCTGCTCCGGCGTCGGATGCAAGCGGATGCGATGTGCCTTGGTGAGGGTGACACTGGAAACGAGCGGTGGGGTTTGGCCGCTCGTGGGCGATGGGTTAGCCATGAGCGCCTCCTTCCTTTCCACTGGTTCCATGCGCGCCTGGTTCGTCATTCATCTCAAGCGCCTGCTTTAAGGCTTTGCGATAGGTCCGTAACCCATATAACCGACGTGAGAAACACTGCACAATCGTCATCAAATCCTGGACCATTTCCTGTTCAGGACTGAGGGATTCGGTATTCAGGATGAGTAATTCACACTGATGTACGTCGCACAAATGAACCAGCAGGTCAAAGCCAAATCGGGCTAACCGATCCTTGTGGGCGATGACCAGTACACCAATTTCACCCGCAATAATGCGATCCACCACGCGGAGGAACTGTTTGCGCTGAAAGTTCAATCCACCGCCAACTTCTGCGATCCACTCATCGACCAGAAGTCCACGCCCCAGACAAAATTGTTCGAGTGCTTCGCGTTGGTGGCGTAGGTCGGGTTTCTGCGCGGAGGTCGAAACACGACAATATCCGACACAGGAACGCCGTTTCTTGGCGCCATCACCATCCAACAGGTCCCCAGGATGGTCTAACACATGGGCGACATCTTCCTCCGTATAATAGCGGCGATTACTCAGGGTCCGTCGTGCGGTCAACCGTCCTTCGCGATCCCAGCGTTGAACGGTATGAACCGCAACTCCGATGCGCTTTGCAAATTCACCAACCGTGTACATGTGCATACTTTACTACACATCTGGGTAGCAATTCAAGTGCTAGCTCCTATCTCCTAGCCCACTTGCCCAGCGGACAGCGACCATCTATACTGGTGGTCGCTGATCTGGTTTCATAGGCGAGCAGGAGAACGGGATATGTCGACACAACCGCCTCGGGGCAGGCAGAACCGGAACGGGAATAGTCGCGGCGGACGGGCACTGATGCTGCTGGGCATTATCCTCGCGCTACTCGCCGGCGTGCTGGTAATCTATATCGTCAGCAACGCCACCCAGCAGGCGGGGGCCACTGAGCAAGTTGTCGTGGCAACTCAGCCAATACCCTCAGGTACTATCATGGGAGTGCCGCAGATACAGGCGGACTTCGCCGTCAAGAGCTACCCGGTAGCTGACGTACCATCGGGCGCCTATATCTTTAGCAGCCAGGACGCCTTGCAGGTGACGCTGAACAATACCGTGGCGACGCAAGATATTTACCCCGGCGACGTACTGCTCACCGGCGATAAGAGATTTTCGGCGGTGGGAACCTTTGCGCAAGGATCGCTCATCGCGGTAAATCCGTCTAAGCTGACGCCAGGAGATGAACTGTTTCCGCTCAACTACTCAAACATATCCTCGGGTGGACAAAACTTCGTGGTCGCCGGCGACAATGTTGATATCATCGTGACCGAGTGCGGCGCGCCCTACTCTACTGGGTGCATTACCAATACTGTGTTCAAGAACCAGTATGTCTACGCGGTCTTTCCCAGCGCACTAATTCTGGTTTTGAAGCAGCAACAGGCGCAGGACCTCAAGCTCATCATGCAAACGGGCAACATTACCCTGGCGATTCGCAAGCCAGGAGACAACACCAATAACACACTCACGCCGGTGACGCCAGCGAGTATCGCTAACCAGTATTTTCAGTAGGAGGGACACATGCATCGCTCATCTGGTCAGGGTATGATCGAGTACGGCTTGATCATCGCTCTAGTTGCGGTCGTGGTGATCGCGACGCTCGTCTTACTTGGGCCGCAGATTGCTAACCTGTTTAGCCAGATAACAGGCAACCTGTAAGACCTGTAAGTTGCCGAGTGCGAATTCAGGAGTCGCATGTGCGACTCCTGAATTTCGGCGTGCGTGATTTCTCAGTGGTTGCCAACCGTGTTACTCCACCCCATGCCTGCATGGCCAATTCGTGGATCTACTATTCCTCAACTTTCCGCATCCCTGGTAACGTGACTACCCGCTTTACCACGGGAAGAGTCTTTCGCTCTCGTCGGCATGCTTTCTGCAGACATTGCTAGGGGAACGGCGTAGTGCGCAAGACTGGTATTATTGTGCACCGCTCTGCAAAGAGTGTACAATGCGCCAGGGATGGGTAAAGTGCCGATTATGCCATCTTCGCTATGAAGGATTGAGGTACTTGCGTGACAAAGAAGATCCTGGTTGCCGATGATGAGGTCACTATTGCCGAGCTACTGGAGCAATCACTCATCGAAGAAGGGTATGAGGTCCAGAAATCCATACAAAGCTTGCGTTTCTACGATGCCGTGCGCGAGTACCGTCCGGATCTGATCCTGCTTGATCTGATGATGCCGTATCTGGAAGGCGAAGACGAACTGCGGTTGATGCAGCTGAGCCCCGAGACAGCCGACATTCCGGTAATTGTCGTTACCGCGAAGGCGGATGTGGAGCGTGACGAGGCCACCTTGCGCGAGCTGGGTGTGATACATATCATCAAGAAGCCTTTTGACTTAAACCAACTTTTACAATTGGTAAGACAAACGCTGGGATCGTAGCGTAGCGCAGGCGCGAAATTACTAAAGCAGGAGGGCGAGAGCGTGGCGGAGGCAACCGGAAAGACCCGCATTGCGCTGGATGCGATGGGCGGGGATTATGCACCGGGCGAGGTGGTATTGGGTGCGGTGCAAGCGGCACGTGAGCTCGGGATTGGGGTGCTGTTAGTCGGACCTGAGTCCCAGCTTGAGAAGGAACTCTCGCAGCGCGATACCGCCGGGCTTGACCTGGAGATTGTCCACACTGACCAGGTCATCGGTATGGATGAGCACCCGGCGGAGGCGGTTCGTGCCAAGCCTCGCAACAGCATTACACTTGCCCATGAGCTGGTTCGAGATGGACGTGCGGCAGGCGCGGTTTCCGCGGGAAACAGCGGCGCAGTACTGGCGGCGGCTATGTTTACTCTCAAACGCATACGGGGAGTGGAGCGTCCCGCCTTTGGCGGTGTGGTGCCTGCTGATGGCGGGCAGCAGACGCTGATTCTGGATATGGGAGCCAATACCGACTGCAAGCCGTCGTATCTCCTGCAGTTTGCCCTCATGGGCTCGGTGTACATGCAGAGTGTCTTTCATGTTAACAGCCCCCGAATCGGTTTGCTCTCCATCGGCGAGGAAGAGACGAAGGGTGATCAGCTTACCCAGCAGGCACATCAGCTCATCAAAGCCGGAGCGAAGGTAAGTAGGCTCAACTTCACCGGCAATGTCGAGGGACGCGACATCAACGCCGGTGTAGTCGACGTGGTAGTATGTGATGGCTTTGTCGGTAACGTCGTGCTCAAGCTCAGCGAGGGATTGGCTCGCATGCTGCTTTCCACTATCAGGAAAGAGTTAACCGCGGGCCCGCTCACGACGGTCGGCGCCGTGCTGGCCAAGCCCGCATTTGACCGTGTGCGGAAACAGCTGGACTATGAAGAGTATGGCGGAGTGCCCGTGCTTGGCGTCAACGGGGTCTCAATCATTTCGCATGGAAGGTCTAAAGCCAAGGCCATCAAGAATGCTCTTCGAGTGGCCAAGCAAGCGGCTGATGCGCAGGTGCCTGAAGTGATCGCTGAGGGCATGAAGCGACTAGGTGAAATCAAGGCTCCCGCGGTGGCCGAGGGGCAGAGTTAGCCTGCGGCCTGCCCCTTCTTTTCGCGCTTGGCTGCGCCGCCCAGCTTGCCGATACGGCTGTAAAAGTCCGCCGAATGGCGCTCTTTGGTGGTATTGCCGCCCTTTTTTCCCATTGCGGCGAAGTGATCGGGCCCATATTTAGTCATATTGGCCTTGCCACCTTTGCTGGCAATGTCGCGGTAGTAGTCGCTGCCTCGCTTATCTTTGAGTGCCGTACCGCCTATACGGCCAATGCGGCGGTAGTAGTCTTCGCCGTAGCGATCTCGTACAGTCGTGCCGCCCTTGCGTCCTGCTTCTTTTGTGGTCATGGGACCGGCTTTGACCTCGAGATCCACTTTCTTGCTCATAGCGCTACTCCCCGAAAAGCGAATGAGGGTGCTGTATGCTCGTCCTGCAGAGTATAGCTTGCTTCCCTGGCTGCGTCAAGCAGCTTGCCTAGTGGGTGGGTATCGGTCCAGCCGGGATAATCCAGGTAACGTGTCGGCGTATTGAAGAGATTTGTTATGATATTGGTCTATGTGACTATCAATGTAACGGCCATTGCGGGAGAACCATCATGGAAGTCGTGCGTTTAGATGTCATGCGTTTCACTATCGTGGATATACAGGGTACAGTGAGCTTTGTTGCCCACACCTCTGCTGCCGTTGCCTTAACTGCCGCGTGTGCCACAAATCCACCAACCATCGGCGAACTATTGGAAGCGTCCCGACAATATGACCGGAACCTGCAATTGTTGGTTGCCAGCGGTCTGGCCGTTTTTGACGAGCACAATCTGCCTGACAATCTAGCGCACATTCACGAGCAGCTACGCAGTCTGCCTCCTCAGAATACACCGGTTTTCCGGGTGCTGGATGAAACCACGCGGGAAGCCAGCCTCCAGGCAGTCAGGGCTGGAATTATTCTCTACAATCTTCCCAAGAAACGCATTGTGCAGATCGCTAATACCTATGAAACATTGAGCCGCACCGGGCAGGTCAACTATCACAACGGCCGCTTCTTGAGCCGCCGTGTCTTGCGCTATGAGCTGCCCCCCGAGTGGACGATTGTTCCCTGAACCCGGGGCCACGCCCCGACGAGTCTTCGCTTGCCGAATTGCCCCCTTGGGAGTCAGGATAGTGCCGCTCGTAGTGTTACGGTCACCTGACGATCGCGCCTGGTAGGGCGTGCTTCTGATGATGTCGCGACACCGGCTCCCGAGCTTGCCCGATCTCAACCAGGCCGTGAACATGAGATTCCAGTGAGATACGCTTGCTAGCGGCAGCCTCTTGCTTCTCGGCGCGGCGTCGCGCCGCTAGCAAGCGCTCGGCACGTACGATACTGACGCCGGCTTCGGCCAGCACCAACACCAGACGGTCATGGTTGGCATGGGCTTGAGCCTCATCCTCGCTATGAATTTCGTAGAGCGGTTGCCGCATCATCACGAGGTAGCCGCGGGTGACGGGGTACGCACCGGTAACATACCCAGGGGATCGCTTGGTCTCAAACAGCGTGGCTACGACATAATCGCTGCCGTCCGCTGTGATCACGCGATGCCGTGCTAACTCCCCGCGATACGGGACTGAAGAGCGGACACTGCCGCAGGCTGGCTGCACTCTCGCAGCCGTACCGGTTGATGCCGGCTCGTGCCTAGTCATCATGAGTGCCTTTCTTGAGCTTTGTGGATGACGCGGTTGGCTGCTGTCCGCGACGCCCGACTTAACGTGCCCGCCAAGAGCGAATAGAATCCCGAATGCCGTACTAGAAGAGCGCGTGTGATACCTGTGAAAGATCAGACAGATAACATAGATGAGACAGAAGAGTTACCCAAGATGTCAGCGCAGAGCCACCGGGAAATCGAAGATAGGGCCAGAAAGCTCTCAGCTGCCTGCCTGAAGCCTCTGCAAGGAGTGTGCCGAACTGCGTAGGAGACGGAAAAAACCTGTTAGAATGCCCATGTCCAGCTGATGGCAAGTAATGGGAGACCGCCTTCTATATATATATAGAAGCGGCTTGTGTTGTAAGAGAGTCGCATGACAGTACCTTTGGCTGGCACAAGAATGTTGATCATCCCTCGCCGTCGCGGTGGTTCGGCGTTGTCTTGCTGGGATGGCAGCACATGGGTATAATGGCGTAGAGTCGAGATGACGGCTCAAAGCAACCACTGTCTACTATCCAAGCATCCGTAGTCGCCAATGGGTAAAGTAAGTGGATCAACGAATCTCTGCAGCGGGCACGTCGTCCCAGGCTGGCGATGACGGTAGACCTACCCTGTTGGTGATTGATGATGAACAGGGCATCGTAGATTTCATTCGGCTCGGCATGCGCTATGAAGGGTTCCAGGTTGAGGATGCGGGAGACGGAATCGCCGGTTACGATTTGGCGCAGCGCATCAAGCCGCACCTCATAATTCTCGATATAATGCTCCCAGGAATGGACGGCCTTGAAGTCTGCCGGCGCCTGCGGGTGAACGAGAACACCGCCAACATTCCGATTCTCATGTTGACCGCCAAGGATGAGGTACGCGACCGCGTAACCGGCTTGGAGACAGGCGCCGATGACTATCTTACCAAGCCCTTCAGCTTTGAGGAGTTGCTGGCGCGGGTAAGAGCACTGCTACGCCGCCAGCAACGGATCGTTGCGGCTGCCGGGCCCGGCGGCCGCACTTTAAAGGTCTCTGATCTCACCCTGGACGAGTCCGCGCGTGAGATCCGCCGGGGTGACCGGATCATCGAGTGTACCGCAACCGAGTACAATCTGCTCCACCTCTTCATGACACACCCACGCCAGGTGCTTGACCGGCAAACTATTCTGAACCGTGTCTGGGGCTACGATTTTATGGGCGAGACCAACATTATCGAAGTATACGTCCGGTACCTGCGCGAGAAGATTGAGGACGAGCCGAGCAATCCCAAGCTAATTCAGACGGTTCGTGGCGTAGGCTACGTCCTGAAGGGCTAGAGTTTATGCCATCGCTCCCTCCATCTGGGCGGGATGCCGACTCGCGAAGTCTGCAGCCCTCGGTCAATATCCCCCGGCAGCCGAGTCCGTACGACGGACATCCACCTCACACCGGCAAGCTGCCGGAAGGGACCAAGCCCGGGTCAGGTCCATGGTTCCGCTGGATGCAAACTCTCAGATGGCGGTTACTGCTCATTTATCTTGGAACGCTCATCGTGCTGCTGGTAGTGCTGGGAGTCGCGCTGAATGTCGTTGTTGGGTCGGTGCTCTACCAAGAGGAGCGTGCTCGATTCTCCGCACAGGTGGTGGCGAACGCCAGCGTGAATCAGCGGTACTTTGATCAGGAGGTTAGCGGTACCGGAGCGGACTGTGCGGGAGCCCTTGGTTATCAGCAGGCTTTCGAGGACACGATCGCCCTGCCGCTAACCAAGAGTCTTCCCGCCATTACGGCGGTCTATCTCTTAGATCGAAACGGATCCGTACTCGCACCGGAGAACGTGGCCGCCACACCAGGGTCGACGCCTCCTTACTTCGATGCCGCCAATCTGATAGGCATTCAGGACAAGATTGCGGTTGCCCGCAGGCGTGTGCCTGGAACTGGGTATCTCACCAGCGACTACTACGAGGCCAAGAATTCGTCGGGCCAGCGCGTAGGGATCATGCTGGTCGCGATTCGCTACTACACGTCCTCTCGCTGCGGCGCGGTGACAGCCGGAGGAGCGCTTACCCGAACCGACATAGGCATCGTCTGGGTGGTCACCGATTACGCGAGGCTGCGGGCCGAGCTCACGGCCATGCACCTGGTGCTCATCGTCGTGCTGGTGGGGGCGCTGATCTTGGGTGTGGCAGTCGGAGCACCGCTGACCGTAAGCGTACTGCGACCGCTGGTTCGTATGACCGAGACCGCCAGGCGCATTGCTAGTGGTGATCTCACTCTCCGAGTACGACTACCTCATGGCGGCGACGAGATAGGGCAGTTGGCGGATACCTTTGATTTGATGATCTCACGTATTGAGCGTGCCTTTTCCGCGCAGCATGCCTCAGAGGAGCGGATGCGTAGGTTTATTGCCGATGCCTCGCATGAACTCCGCACACCGCTTACCTCCATTCGCGGCTACACTGATGTGCTGTTGCGCGGCGCAAAAGACGATCCCGAGGTAGCTGAACAGGTCCTTTTGGCAACCCAACGTGAGGCCGAGCGCATGTCGCGGCTGGTCAATGATCTCCTGACGCTGGCCCGTCTCGACGCGGGACGTCCGTTAGAGCTGCAGGCGCTCGACCTCGTCGCGATAGTAGGCGACGCAGTGGACCAGGCGCGCATTCTTGCTGGCGAGCATGAGGTGACCATGAGGAACGAGACCGGTGGCAAGGTGATCGTTCTCCTAGATCCTGACCGCATAAAACAAGTCTTGCTGATCTTACTGGACAACGCGCTCAAATATGGGCGCCAGGACTCGTCTGGCTGGGTACGCGTGCGGATCGGGCGGACGCAACATGGCGTGTTTGTCAGTATCAGCGACAACGGCTTCGGCATCTCGCCTGAGGACATACCGCATATCTTTGATCGCTTTTATCGAGCACAAACGGGAGAGATTCGGCGCCACATCGCCTTACATCAACTACCCGTGACCGGCAGCGAGACAACGGCAATCGGCCAGGTAAGCTCCAAGAATGCCCGACGGCCCAAGCATGAGGGATCAGGGCTTGGCCTGCCTATCGCACTGGCTATCGCTCGAGCCCATGGAGGCAGTATTTCAGTGGAAAGCCGGCCCGATATTGGTACTACCTTCACCATTCAGCTACCACTACCGGAGAATGCTAACGCACTGTCGGGCACGGCGCAGTAGCATTATCTCGAAATGCCGCCGAGGTTGTCACTGGAGTCGGCGAGTGCCTACAATGAAGATATGAGAGAACAAAAAGAAGATAGATGTATTCGTGAGCACCAAACAGCTAGACATCAGGGCCCTGGCAGGCCGTACATTCGGGTCTCTTTCCGTCTACAACTACCGCTTGTTCTGGTTCGGGCAGCTCATCTCGCTCTCCGGTACCTGGATGCAGACGACGGCGCAGGCATGGCTGGTATTGCAACTGACGAATTCTCCAGTGGCTCTCGGTACCGTCACGCTCTTGCAGTTTCTGCCCATAACCTTACTCACGCTTTTTGGAGGGGTATTCGCTGACCGCTTACCCAAACGAGGGGTACTGTTGGCCACCCAATCGGCGGCAACCGTTCAGGCGTTCCTGCTCGCTGTACTGGTAATGTCGGGCAGGATCCAACTCTGGCAGATCTACATACTGGCACTGCTGCTGGGTGTCATCAACGCCTTCGACAACCCTACACGCCAGGCATTCGTCAGCGAGCTGGTAGGGAAGGATCGTTTGCAGAACGCAGTTGCCCTCAACAGCTCGCTCTTCAATACCGCACGCGTTATCGGCCCCGCCTTGGCTGGCATTGTCATTACCGTTATTGGAATTGGGCCCGCTTTTCTCCTCAATGCTATCAGCTTCCTACCGGTGATCGGCGGATTGCTGCTGATGCGGCTGGCAGACCTCCATCAGGTGGACCGCCCCCCACAGCGGAGAGTGTTTGTCCAATTGTGGGAAGGTATTCGGTACGCGGTCCAGACGCCTAGAGTGTTCCTGGTGCTGCTCACCATGGCCGTGGTGGGCACTTTCGGGTACAACTACACCACGATATTACCTCTTCTGGCTAAGTACGTCCTGCACGCGGGTGCCGAAGGTCTGGGCATCCTGACCTCGGCGGTGGGTATTGGATCGTTGGTAGCCGCGCTCGCATTCGCCTCGGCTACCCGTACGTCGCTGCGAGTGCTGCTGGGCGCGGCCTTTGTCTTCTCGGTGCTGCTGATGCTGGTGGGGATCTCGCGATGGTTGCCCATTACTCTCATTCTTCTCACTCTCATGGGCGTTTCCGGCATCATCTATACCGCAAGCTCAAACACGTCACTGCAGCTCCATTCTCCAGCTGAATTGCGTGGACGTGTCATGAGCCTCTACTTCTTGCTATTTGCCGGTTCAACTCCGATCGGCGGATTTCTGGTAGGTGTGTTCTCGGCTCGGATAGGAGTGCAGCCAACTATCGTGCTACTGGGGATCGCCTGCATGCTGGGGGTCGCGGCCGCGATAGCTTATGCCTTGCGCATGCGGCCTTCCTCACGCCGTCCATCTGCTACCGAAGAAGCCGAAGAGCCACGGCCTCTGGTAGCGCCTCCAGTGCAATGACATCCCGGCCAGACAGGAATTGACGTGTGCCGCGGGCCGCACGTATCATGGCTGTGCCGATGCCTGCGACTGCATAGTTAGATTGGTACATCGCCATGAGATCACGCGGCTGGGGAGATGCGGGCCAGCTTACCCTTATGCCTTACATCGTGAAAACTGATCTCTTTGGTCCGGAATCCGAACGATTTCGCTTCGCCGCCGAATTAGGGCGGCTGCTGGTGCCGGAGAACCGCTCCAAGAGCGACAGCGAATTGATCGAGCTTTCGTTCATCCGTATCAAGAGCCGCTCTCCAAGTCTGGCGCCACCCCTGGTAGTACTTGCTGGAGGACCCGGCGTCCCAGGTAGCGAATGGGCTCGCTTCAACGCATTTACCCCATGGTTCGAGGAGCTTGGCAGTTTTTGTGATGTCATCCTATTGGACCAGCGCGGCACCGGCCTCTCGAATCCTCGGCTGGATTGCTTACAGCGGTGGATGCTGCCCCTTGACCAGCCAGGTGACCGAGAGACGTTTCTCCGAATCGCCGACGAGCGGTGCCGTGAGGCCGCCGTCTTCTGGCGGGAACAAGGCATCGATCTGGCTGGCTATAACACTCTCGAGAGCGCCGACGACATTGATGCGGTTCGTCAGGCTCTTGGCCTGGAACGAATCAATCTATACGGAGCCAGTTATGGCTCTCATCTGGCACTGGCGACGTTGCGGCGTCATGGGGAGCATGTCGAGCGGGCGATACTAGCTCTGGTGGAAGGGCCTGATCAGACCATTAAACTGCCCAAGAATGCACAGCGCCAGCTTCTGTTGCTTTCGCAGCTGGTCAATGAGGATGTGAGGCTCCAGCAAGCCATACCCGATCTTATAGCGCTGATGGGGCTGGTCATGTCCAGGCTGGAAGAACAGCCAATCGAGAGTTCGGTGTTTGACAAAGCAACTGGTGAACACACCCGCGTGGTAATGGGCAAGTTTGATCTGCAGCTCGTCACCGCCCGCGGTCTGGGAGATCAGAGCTTTCTACGGCAGTTGCCGAAACGGTATTATGCGATGTCGCGCGGAGATTATTCCTGGCTGGCAGAAGAAGTGCTGAAACTACGAACGGATTGGATTGGCAACGCAATGGCTTACTGTATGGATTCAGCCTCAGGAGTTTCAGTGGAGCGAATGGCACAGATTCAACATGAGGCGTCAGCGTCGTTGCTGGGTGATGTCATGGATCTACCTTTTCCATATATTGCATCGGCATGGGGAATACCCGATCTTGGTGCGCAGTTCCGGTCGCCGGTTGTCTCTGACGTGCCGGCGTTGTTTGTCAGCGGATCGCTGGATGGCCGTACACCGTCCAGTAACCTCGAGGAAATACTCCCCGGATTTCCCGGCGGCCGGCACATCATCGTCCAAATGGGAACCCATAGTAGCTCGAAGCTAGTCTCACTGCCTGACATCCGCTCACAGATGCTCTCGTTTCTTCGCGGTGAGACGGTCGTGGATCCGCAAGCCAAGATGTCGTTCGCTTTTGTTCCCCTCGATGGTTAGCGAGCCGGCGTCTCTCGTCGCATCTTCCGGATCAGTGGTGACAGGTAATGACAACGGCGCTCATGTCATCCGGCTTAGCGCGTATGTTTTCCACGGTGTCCAGGCGGGAGCGGGCCGCGGCGGCGGCGACGATTCGTCGTGCCACTGTGGTGCGCGCTCCTTCTCGGAGCAGCGCCTCCAGCTCATCGTCGGTAAGGTTGTCATGGATGCCGTCGGTGCACAGGAGTAAGCGATCTCCAGGCGCGACATCGGAACGCTGGACGTGCACGGCCGGCGCGACCTCATCCCCTAGCGCCTGGGTTATTCCGTTGCGCCTTTCGAAGAAGAGGCGTTCCTCCTTGCGGAGATGCCATGGCTGGGTCGCCTGGTCGACGTGCCTGGCAATCTCGTCGTCGATCAGACCTATTTTGACCAGTTCAGTTAGAAGGCCGTCATCCTCAGTGAGGCGTGTGAGTGGGCCCTGATTGGGAAGAAGATATACCCTGCTGTCGCCGACCCACGCATAGATTAGTGAGTAGCCTTGCGACCGGGACGAATGACAGAGTGCGGCCAGAGCGATGGTTGTCTTCGGAGTGGACGTTCCCGGCAAGTTGCCGTACCGGTCCCTGACGCGGCGAGCTCCTTCGCGGCGGGTCTCTGTGTGTGCAGCGTCGATCATCTCGCGAACGAAGGTCGCCACATCGGCGGCGTCATCCATGAGTAACCATGCATCGGTCTGGCCCTCATTCCGGTTTCTCGGCTTCTCCGGTTTCTTGCTGTGGCACTGGATGAGGCGCTTCCAGCAGGAACGGATGCTCTGGGCGGCGAGGTGTGCGGCAATCTCACCGCCGGCGATGCCACCGACGCCGTCGAAGACTGCTGCCAGTCCTCGGGAAGGGTCAGCTATTATACGATCTTCATTGCGCTCCTGGTGCTCCTCGGAGGCGCTGCTCAAGCGCGCGAATGTAAAAGGCTCCGCCAGGCGATCAGGTCGCCGTCTGGTGAGGCTTCCAGGTATACCCAATTTTGCAATCTCTCGCTGTGGGTTGCGGTGCGGCATATATGTCTTTCAAATTGAGAGTGATTTCTCCAAGCAGCTGTGGCATCGGAGGAACATAGAACGAAATTCACCGTCTATGACGGAGCCCAGCGTGATTCTATCATCTCGGCGAGTGGGGAATGCCCGCTCTGCCAGTATATATCCATTATGCAATGAGGGAGGATTACTGGTCCTTCCTGGCGACTAGCTGACTGGCACCGCCTCCGTCTCTGGCGATCAGCAGGAACCCGCCGGTAAGCAAAGCAACCCGCAGGAACTTGCTGCTATAATGGGGCAATACTAGAGGAAACGCCTTCTCGCAAGGCTTGGCAGCGCATGCCAGTCTATTTTTTTCTCTCTTCCGGTTTGGCCTCGGCCAAACAGAAAGAGCGGGTGAAGAAGGGGCAGTACCAGCAGGGAGACTATCCTAATGGACGAGTCCAAGAGGTCAAGAGCGGCAAAGGTTGGACGCAAGCCGCTTGCAGCCGACCAGAGGGCGGCTAGACGCTCGGAAAAGCAGGGATTAATTTCCAACGCAGCAATGCCACCCGCGGATATAGCGGATGTTGCGACGAACACTGAGAGCGATGCCGTCTCGGTAGGTGGCGCGACCGCCGCTAGGCAGGCTGAAGATCGCGTCCCATTGCTCGATCCCGGTGATCCGGAGACGCTCGCCTTGCTCCGCAAACGCACGCCTAGCGGCGGGTATGCCGTTCCGGAGGCAATGCTCGTGCGAATTATACGCGCCTGGGGAGCGGTAGAAGGTAAACAGCCAGTCATACAAAAACTCTGCGAGCTACTCATCGAGCGCTGTATGCCGGAGTTTCAGCGACGTTCATGGGGGCTACGACATCGGCCGCAGCTGATGGAAGATGCCATCATGGGTATGATCGAGCAAGTCTTGCGCGAGGCGCAGGACCCCGCCGAGACATTCATGACGTTGAACTTCATTCATTACTTGCGCTGCTGTTGCGCGGACAATTTTGGTCGGGTGCTCCGGCAGGAGGGCTTAACCTATCGGCGCGACGAGCAGGGCAGACCGGTAGGGAGGCCGCAGCATGTGCCGCAGTCGCTCCTCGATCGAATTGATGTGGTTGCTGAGGATCAGGATGACGCGGTGAGTCAACCCGGGGTAGTCGCCGATCCACATGACAAGGTGGATGAACGAATGGCGGCAGTTGAGGCCGAGCGCATTCTCGGCTATCTCGCCGATCCGATGGATCGGCAGATCATGGTGCTGCGGGCGCTCGAGCACATGCGCTGGGACGATATCGCCAAGGCTTGTGGAAAGACTGAGCGCACTATGCGGCTGCGTTATGAAAAGGCTCTGGTAAAATTGCGGCAATGCATCGAGGCGGAGACTGCGGCGGTTGCGCTTTAAGGGGTGAGGAGTGAGAGAATATGGCACGCGGATCGAAACATGATAGTAAACACACCACCCGTGGTGGAACCGACCGGAGCGAGTTGATGGCGGCCAAGATGGCGTTGGTGGGTGCGCGAGAGCGGAACGAAACGGGCGCGTTCGTCAGCGTACTGAACAGTTATCCAGCGTTCCTGCCCGAACTGGTTGAGTTTGATGCTTCCCTCGTCGCTACCAGCGGTTACGAGCAGGAAACATTTACCAAGGAGACGGAGAGCATCGCCGCTCGAGCGCTGGCTCGTGCCATGACGACTGTTTTTCCCGCCCAGCCCGCTCTGCCTACTCCTGGGGCAATTCGCGGAGCGGTGGTATCGACTCTGCGCGAGCTACGTCGATCGTATGGATTTAGCCAGCCTGCTCTAGCCGAGCGATTGGGACTTGGAGTTGACGTGCTGAGCTCACTTGAGTCTGGTATGGTACGGGTCTCTTCCATTCCAGATCGGCTCATTCGGGCGCTCGGCGACTTGCTCGATACGTCCCGAGATCAGATAGCTCATTTGCTACAGATGCAGGTGACTGGAGAGCCTGCTTGGAGACGCAGCCGAGAAACAGATCAAGAGCGGCTGGAGAAAGATTTCCAGGAGTTGGTGCGTACGAGCCCAAACATGTCGCCGGCGCAGAAAGCTCTCTGGCTGGACGAGTAAGACGGCATGTGACAACATAAGAGACGAGTTCGCCCTGGTCACTCTGCGATATACTCTGGTCACTCTGCGATATACTCTGGTCACTCTGCGGTATACTAAAGAGCTTGGCAAAAATAGTCGAGGCAAGTACTCTGCGCTCATATCGTAAAGGGCTCAATTATGAGTAGTGGACATGCAGGTCGTGGACGCAACAACAATTCTAATGGCAATAAATCCGCGCGCGCGCGCCACATCTCGGCTCGTCAGCGCAATCCGCAGGGACAGCCGGTAGGACAGCATCGAGCTCAAATTACGCCGACACCCGCCCCCATCCGTATTACTGAGATATCGGCCATAGTCGAGGAGGACGGCTTCTCCTATGACCGGCCAGATGAACGGCAAGCGCCGTTTACCCAGTCGCGAATCGAAGATCAGGTTGCGGGTAGTGAACGGGCGACGTCCGAGCTTCCTGCGCCGCCGCCCCAGGCCCCAGGTACGACGACAAGCAGTATACGTGCGCCATTTGCACCGGGACAGAGCCCTCTTCGAGGCGGCACTCCGCCCCCTCATAGTTCAGCTCGCCAGCCGGGCGTCTCCGCGGGTTGGCGAGACGAAGCCGCATCACTGGTGCCAGGTGATGAAGGCAGCGACCAATGGCGGCAACAGGATTCGCACGCAACCGGTCGAACTCCGGACACGTCGTATCGGTCGGATGGTTCGGGCGCCTGGAATCATGAGCAGAATCAGCAGGCGAAGCTTGAGTCAGCCATCGTACCGGAGAGTAATCGGGACGTGCGGGGGGACGTAGGACCATTGATCGATTCTTTGCGCGACCTGTTCGAGCGAGATCGAGAAGTTGCCAGCCGTGGCAATGCCGCGCGTTGCGGGATCTGTTATCTGCATTTTACTCTCTCCGAGCTGCTCTACCGCGACGAAGAGGGATTCTATGTCTGCCCGTCGTGCGCCAAGGTATTACTGCATACCCGTGTCATGATGGTGAGAAGGCAGCAACACCTGTAGGCTTACGTGTAGTCGTGTGACTGCGAGACTGCCAGCATGGTTCCAAAACAGGCACTGGCCTGGTACAGCGCGGTTTTCGCGTCTCCGCATCTGTGGTACAATGGGCGAGCATCGGCGTGCTCGTGTGCGCTGTTATGTGTGAAGACAAGTAGATCCACCAAGCCCCCTAGAGGAGGCTTGTGGATCGCTGCTGAGCTTCCCTCTAGGGGGAAGTTTTTTTCGAGGTAACGAAGGAGCATCGAACGTGGGCGCACTACCGAAACGTCGCCTCTCGAATTCACGCCAGGCAAATCGCCGGTCGCACCACAAGGTAAAGATTCCCCAGTTGACGATTTGCCCGCAGTGTCACCAGACTCGTCTGTCTCATCACGTCTGCCCCAACTGCGGCACGTATCGCGGCCGGCAGGTTCTTGAGATACCAGCGCGAGGCGGTAGCGCAGACTAAGGGGTGATCGATTCACTGCCTGGTATCCGGGGTAAGATGATCATTGAGTTGATGGATTGATGGAGGTGAGCGTGAGCGAACCTATGGCTTTCGTGTTTCCAGGACAAGGGAGCCAGGCGGTCGGCATGGGAGCGGATGTCTATCAGGCCTCGCCGGCTGCGCGCAGTATCTTCCAGATTGCCGATCAGGCAGTTGGCATGAGACTTTCTGATCTGTGTTTCACCGGGCCTGAAGAAAGCTTACGCCAAACCATCAATACGCAGCCTGCTCTTGTGGCTACCAGTCTTGCCCTACTCGCCGCTCTGCAAGAGGCGGCTGGTGCCGTCACCACCGACCATGACGTCACGCAAGATCCGAATCTCGCTACCCCACTGCGGCCGTCCTATGTGGCTGGACATAGTGTGGGCGAATATGCGGCATTAGCCACCGCCGGTTCGCTTCCGATAGCGGACACTATTCGTCTTGTCCGTGAGCGTGGGCGCCTAATGCATGAAGCGGGAGCGGAGTTCCCAAGCGGTATGGCCGCAGTGCTGGGCCTGGAAGCCGAGATTCTCCATGTGGTCTGTGCCGAAGCTACCTTGAAGACTCGCGCTCACCTTGACGCAACCCAAGACCCATCACGGACTCATCCTGGAGCGGGGTGCGTAGTTGTGGCCAATGACAACGCTCCCGGTCAAATTGTTATCTCCGGTGCCCAAGACGCGCTGGAATCGGCAATGGAACTGGCACGAGCCGCCGGGGCGAGACGGGTTATTCCTCTTTCGGTAAGCGGAGCCTTCCACTCCCCTGTAATGGCGCCGGCAAGCGAAGGCATGGCGCATGCGGTCACGCTCGCTCCACTGCGGGATGCTGAAATACCGCTGATTGCCAACCGTACCGGCTTACCGATCACGAGTGCCGCTGATTTGCAAAGAGAACTGGCAGAACAGATCGAATCCCCGGTACAATGGACGGGAACCATCGAGTATTTGCTGGGGCAGGGCGTCCGGGTATTCGTAGAGATCGGAGCTGGTCAAGTGCTATCCGGACTCATCAAGCGCATCGCAAAGGGCGCAGAAGTCGAAGTCATCTCCGTTGCCGGTGCTGCGGATATCGGTTCAGTAGCCTTGCATTTGCAGGGACGCTTGTGAGTATGACGATGTTAGCTCTGGGAATGAAAGTTGGCGAAGTGGCTGTGCATATTCTGGATATCTCCTGAGCTATGGCAGTAGGTGTGCGCCGGCAGGCAAGAGCTATTGCCTTACAGACACTCTACGAATATGATGTTACTCGCCACGATGTAGCAGCAGTTATGCAACGCCATGTCGAGAGCCGGAGGCTTGACGCGCGTGTGGCGGCTTATGCCGCGGAATTAGTTGATGGTGTCCTGGAGCACCGTGACCAGCTCGATAGCGCCATTGCGGAAGCAGCTCATGAGTGGCCACTTGATCAGATGGCACTTATCGACAAAAACATTCTCAGGGTTGCAATCTACGAGATTCTGTTTAATAATTCTGTCCCAGCGAAGGCCGCCATCAATGAGGCCGTCGAGCTTGCCAAAATGTTTGGGAGCGATGCCTCCAGCCGGTTCATCAATGGCGTCCTTGGCACAATTTTTTCCCGATTTCAAGGGTCACCAGCATCCAATGCTGGAAGTGAGGTACATTAGTATGTCCATGTCCAAAGAGGATATCCTAGCTAAACTCAAGCCTATCATCGCCGAACAGCTCGGAGTAGACGAGTCCGAAGTCAAAGAGGATGCTTCTTTCACCGAAGATCTGAATGCCGACTCACTCGATCTCGTCGAACTCATCATGTCGCTTGAAGAGCAGTTCAAACTGCAAATCAGCGACGAGGATGCCGAGAAGATCACCACTGTGGGTGAGGCGGTTGACTATATCACCGAGCATGCGAGCTAACTGCTCATCGAAGCTGCTTCCTGCCACATTTCTCTCTACCCAATAGGGCAAGAACCGCGATGTTATGCTTGCGAGAGTAGACTATCGCGGTTCTGCTTTATTGCGATCGACGCGAGGTACGCAGAAGCCTCCACAAAGTAGAAGCTCTATGCAACCTGACCCAGCATCAGCTCGGCGGGGAACGGCCTGAGATACGACAACAGGTGAAGACTGTCATCCTCTTCCGGATCCAGCCATACCTCTTCGTCCGCGGGGTTTAGGATAACCGGCATTCGGTCGTGCACTTCCGCCACAACCTGGTTAGCTTCAGTCGTGATAATAGTAAAGGTCTCGCGCGGCTCTCCAGTGGGATCCCTCCAGGTGTCATACAGTCCTGCGAGTCCAAACATCGCGCCGTCCGCCAGGCTGAATCGATACTTGATCTTGCCGTGGCTGGTCGGTTGCCACTCGAAGAAGCTGGTGGCGGGAACCAGACAGCGATACCTGCGCAAGGGCTTGCGAAAGGAGGGTTTCTGATCAAGACCCTCGGCACGCGCGTTGATCATCTTCTGCCCTATGGCGGGGTCTTTGGCCCAGGATGGTATTAAGCCCCAGCGCATCAATGCGGCCTGTCGGCCTGTCTTTACTACCGCTGCGAATTGAGTTGGACGAATATCGTCATTGGCGGCCAACTCGTCAAGCTGGTTAAGGGTGCCAAAGCGCAGAAACAATTGGTTGGGATTGAGTAATGAGTAGCGTCCACACATCTCTAGTCTCCCTTCTCACACTCTTGATTTGTTTTTCTTTACCTCCGAGAGCAATCTGGAAAAACAAAACCAGGGAGAAGGGGCCGGGCCAGCTGTAAGCCTGGTAATTCCGGCTGACAAGCTCGATCACATCAATTGGAGTGGGAATCGACTTCCAAGGAGGACGTCTCCGGAGACTTTTGCTCCGACACGATCGATGTACTATCCTGCGAAGGCACGGGCTTGGAAGTGGTGGCGGCAGCTGGATGACTCATATCTTTGATGCTGTTGCTGAGCGACTGCGTAAATTGGCTCAAAGCGCCCAATGTTGCCGATGTTGGCTTGCTAGGCTCGCTGCTTTCCAGCAATGAGCTTAAATTCAGATCTTTGGTTGCTTCTCTGAGTTCGCGAAGCGCTCTCCCGAGTGCCGAACCCATTTCAATCATACGTCTCGGCCCAAGGAAGAGCAGGCCGAGCATACAGATGAGCAATATCTCCCAGAAATGTCCAACTCCAGGCATAATTCACCTCCAGAGGCACACCGCCACGCAGGAGCGTATCATGTGCTTTCCTTCATAATAGCATATGCCAATCAAATTCCGGTCGACCGCAACCGATGGCGCTGCAGGCGTCCGCTAAGGCGCGATTGACGAGTCTTGGCGGACAGACATATACTTCAGGTGCTATTGGCCGGAGAGGGCCTTCATAGCATGGGGCACGGAGCTGTACACGAAACGTGATGTCTCGCGTTCCCGCTGCATCACGATTGTTCAGGATTGTTCAGGAAAAGGTGCATGAGCGGTCCAGATGGGTCTCAGACCAAACGAGACGCTCGTCGAGATGCTCGACGATCTCAATATGAAATGCAGCAGGCCACGCGACGACGCGAGCGAGAACGCAGAATCCGTCGGCAGCGACTGCAAACCTATGCCATAATTGCAGGCGGCGTCATACTTTTTCTCCTCGTGGTCTTTTTGATAGCCCATGCGGTAATAGGTTCGGGTGGTACCTCGCCTTCGCCGCATCATGGGTCCTATGCCATCCCGGCCAGCTCCGGCGAGCACAATATCTGGCATGGACAGGACGCCCTTCTGCGCTCAAGCATAGAACGAGAGCAACAGGGTGTCCCCCACGAGTGGAGTCCGCTACGGGCGAGTAGCGAGGGTGCCGTGTCGGCGCCAGTCGTGATTGTCGCCGCCGGACACGTTAATCGTATTCTTGGTACGGGATAAAGTGCACGCCGATATACTAGTGCATACGGCGGCCGGGCAGTGATTGAAGGTCTGGTGATGCGTGGAGGTTCAGGTGCCGCCAAGTGATAGTGCGCTACTTCGTCGGAATTTCATACGCTGGATAATTATGGGCGGCCTGCGGGTCCTATATCGCACCTGGACCCGTATCGCGGTCCGGGTTTTCCCCGAAGATACGGGGCGGGCCGCCATTGCCGAAAAACTTGGTATACCGCTGCCTGACCGGCTGAATATGAGTTGGATCACCCCTGAGCTTGCGGTTGGTGGGCGAGTGCTTCCCCAAGATATTCACCGATTGGCCGCATCAGGCGTCACGTGCGTCGTCGATACACGCAGTGAATATCAGGACGACGCCGAGAGCATGGCGCGTGAAGGAATCGAGTTACTGTATTTGCCCGCGCCCGACACCTATCCTCTTACTGTTGACCAGCTGCGCAAGGGGGCGTCCTGGGTAAGCCAACAAATTAAGAGCGGTCAGCGAGTACTGATCCATTGTGAGCATGGAGTTGGGCGTAGTGTGCTGCTGGCAGCCTCCAGTCTGGTCGCCATGGGCATGAGCCCAGACCAAGCTCTCCAACTGATTCAGTCCAAACGTTGGCAGGCAGCGCCCAATCATCGCCAAATGCTCCGTCTACAGGAGTTCGCGCAATCGATTGAGAGCGCGCCACTGCTTGGATGAGCGGCTTCTAGACCATGCGGTCGATTCGGTTTCCCCTATCTGCGGTTGCCGGCGCACTTCTCAAAGTGATATGATTACACAAATGTCCCAGGGAATATCCATGCTGGAAGTCGCCGCCGCAATTGCCGCGCGGCGATGGGTGCTCTAGTTTGGGGAGGTACACGCGTGGCGACGCCTGATGAGACATGGCAGTGGAAATTTGGCAAAGAAGGTCTGACCTTTGATGATGTCTTATTGGTGCCGGCGGAATCAGCTGTATTGCCGGCAGATGTTGACACTTCCACCCGCTTGACTGCTGACATCACACTGCGAATCCCCATACTCTCGGCTGCCATGGATACAGTTACCGAGGGCCGCCTGGCCATCGCTCTGGCGCGTGAAGGCGGGTTCGGTATTATTCATCATAACCTTTCTATCGAAGATCAGGCGGCTGAAGTAGACAAAGTCAAACGATCAGAATCGGGCATGATCAGCGACCCAATCACGCTCTCTCCCGACGATTCGCTCGCCAGCGCCTTGTCGGTGATGGCTAAGTACCATATTTCCGGAATTCCCATCACCAACGATGGTCGGCTGGTTGGTATACTGACCAACCGCGACATTCGCTTCGAGCAGAATCAGAACCGGCCGATTCGGGAAGTTATGACCCGCGAACATCTGATTACCGCCCCGGTGGGAACCAAATTGGAGCAGGCGGGTGAGATACTGCACCGCTACAAGATCGAGAAGCTGCCGGTAGTCGATGACCACGGTATGCTCAAGGGACTTATCACCGTCAAGGATATACAAAAGAAATTGCAGTTTCCGCTGGCTGCCAAAGATAATCAGGGCCGGCTTCGGGTAGGTGCGGCTATTGGGGTCGGCCCCGACGCGTTCACGCGTGCGGAGGCCTTGATTGCCGAAGAGGTAGATGTGCTGGTCGTCGACACCTCGCATGGTCACTCTCGTATGGTTATAGAGAGGTCGCGGGAGCTGGTCCAGACGTTTGGCCGGAGAGTGCAGATTATCGCCGGCAATGTTGCCACCGCCGAGGCGACCGAGGCGCTTATAGATGTGGGTGTGCACGCGGTAAAGGCTGGAATAGGCGCGGGAACTATCTGTACAACTCGGGTAGTAGCCGGAGCTGGGGTGCCGCAGATTACGGCGATCTTCGATTGCGTGCAAGCCGCGGCCAAAAGCGGCGTCCCCATCATCGCCGATGGAGGTATCCAGTATTCCGGCGATATAGCCAAAGCCATCGCCGCGGGCGCTGACAGCGTCATGCTGGGCAGCCTGCTGGCTGGCGTCGACGAGAGCCCAGGGGAGTTGATCATATCTCAGGGCGAGCGCTACAAGGATTATCGCGGTATGGGATCAGTTGGGGCGATGAAGCAGAGAAGCTATAGCAAGAATCGATACTTCCAGGGAAGTGTTACGGACGATTCGCAGCTGATCGCCGAGGGTATCGAAGGCCGGGTTCCATATAAAGGGCCACTTGCCAGTACAGTGCATCAGCTGGTAGGCGGTCTTCGCCAGGCGATGGGCTATACCGGCTCAGACACCATAGCCGCTCTCAAGACGCGTACTCGCTTCATCCGTATCACCAGCGCCGGCCTTCGTGAGAGCCATCCCCATGACGTCATTATTACTAAAGAAGCTCCCAACTACGGTATAGGCCGCTATTAGTATGGCTGGTGGACGGACTGCCATACTAGGAGGCGGCGCGCTGGGATTGACGCTGGCTTACCGGCTGGCGCGCAGTGGTGCGCCAGTTGTGGTAATGGAGCGCGAGGGTGAGGCAGGGGGACTAGCGGCGGGGTTTCCGGTTGGAGACGGCGGCATCTATCTCGAAAAATTCTACCATCACCTGTTTCGCACCGATAAGGCGGCAATCGCTCTCATTGAAGAGCTTGGACTCGGCGATAAGCTCTATTGGGGTGAGCCCAACAGCAGCCTCCTCTACCAAGGGAAGCCCTACCGGCTGGCGGGGTCGGTCGGCGCTATTATGGCCATTACACCATTGTCGGTACCCGACCGGTTGCGGCTGGGTCTGGCCGGCCTCTTCCTCAAGATGCTTCCCACTCCGAACCTTCTCGAAGGCCGCACCGCCGCAACTTGGCTGCGTCGCTGGATGGGGAAGCCGGCCTATGAGGTAGTGTGGGAGCCTCAGTTACGCGGCAAATTTGGTGATTATGCCGATAAGATTGCGATGCCCTGGATGTGGGCGCGTATCCACTGTCGCACCAATTCGCTCGGTTATCTCAAAGGTGGATTTCAAGCGCTCTATCAAGCACTTGTCGAGAGAATCCGGACGTATGGAGGTGAGGTACGCCTCTGTACCACCGTCGACAGCGTGACGTCTACCGGCGACGGCGAGCTGTTGGTCAAAGTGGGCGCCAGCGAAGAGCGCTATTCCCAGGTTATCTCGACGCTGCCATCACGTATCACCTGTCGGATAGCACCGGACCTTCCTGAGAGTTTCCGGGCGCGCTACGAGTGGGGATCGGCATACGGTGCGCACTGCCTGATTTTGGCTCTAGATCGCCCGCTGCTCACAGATGTCTACTGGTTGAGCATTACCGACCCGGGATATCCCTTTCTGGCTGCTGTGGAGCATACCAACTACATACCGGCCTCGGAATATGGTGGACGCCACCTGCTTTACTTAGGCAGTTACTTGCCTATGGACCATCCAACCATGCGGGCTACAGCCGATGAGATTCTGGAACGTTACGTGCCGCATCTGGCTCGTCTCAATCCAGGATTTTCTCCCGACTGGATACTCGAGAAGTGGAACTTCGTGGCCCCATACGCCCAGCCCATTGTGACGACCGACTACCTTGAACATATCCCTCCCCATGAAACGCCAATTCCCCACTTCTACATGGCCAACATGTTCCAGGTATATCCACAGGATCGCGGGCAGAATTACAGCATACTTCTTGCCGAGCGGCTCGCCGAGAAACTGTTGGCGATGCCCCCCCACGATCAGGAGTAGGATCTATCGGTTTACATCAGGGTGGTGGTCGTGTCAGGCTCGCCCAGTGTGTCAATCTCCTCCTCGCCTTCGTGCGACATGACTTACAGCGCTGTGGTAGCCAGTTCAATGCCGGCGCGCAATTGCTTCTCGTAGGAGGCAATACGCAGTGAGACATGCATCCCAACACGCTCGTAGAGTCGCGTCGCGCCAGTAAGATTCTGCGAATCCACGCCCAGCGCCAGGTGTGTTATGTTTCTACGGTAGAACTCGCCGAAAGCGGTGTGGAGCAGCGCCGTACCCAGTCCCCGGTTGCGCCAGGGCCGTCGCGCCGCTACTGTATTGATCCATCCGCTGTTGTCGGGTCTGGTGCGGCAGAGGATGGCTCCAGCAATCTCGGAATCGTCCATTGCCATAAACCAGAGGCTAGGATCGAAGCTCTCTAGTTTGATGCGTGCGACCCACTCGGTAAAGTCTCGGGGTACGTGTCCCCAATGATCCTGAAAGGACTCCTCTACCGCGTCAAAAATGGCGCGTTCCTGTCCATACCTGAATGTGCGCAGCGCAATTCCGTCAGGCCATGCAGGTGCGGGTGGCTGCTGTATCAGGTCTATGGCCATTCGCCAGTAGGTGCGAACCAGGTGGTAGCTGGCTTGCTCCAGAATGCTTCGCGCCGCAGTATCGGACTGCAATACCGAGTTACTGAGGGCCACTCGTGCCCCGGCCGGTGCATGGGGCACCAACTCATAAGCCCGCGCTTCCATGAGCTGGACTAGCTGCGAGCCGATGCCCTGACCAGTAAACTCGGGATGTACATAGCCATCAGCAGTAAAATGTCCCGACCCTTCATCAGTGATGGTAGCGTAGGCGGCAAGCCGACCATCAGTGGTGACGACTGTCCATGCGTCGGTTTGAAGGTCCAGACCGCTCCAGTCCTGGAGTATATCGTCCGGTGAATACTTGTCGGCTACGCCGTAGTGCTTCAAATCCATTGCCATCACCAATTCAATGATGGCGGGTATATCGTCGTGTCGTGGTGGGCGCACGGTGAAGCGCCCAGCCAACTGTACCGGTAGTAGCGGCATGCTCATACCTCGCTGCAGTGTATCTCGTCGTTTCCTGTAAATACGGTAACTAGCGGGACCCGCTACGTCGGGTCGGCACTGGGTGACTCACGGCCCCGGCGTTCGAGGGCGCCAGCTGGTGTACCAGTGTGAGATGTCCATCATGCGGGGATGGTGCCGACGCCGGCTGACGCGGCTCAGACTGTCTGCCCGCTTTCTGGAGGTTCTGTTTGCATTTACGGGCAGCCAGCACGTCCAGTGCGGTAGCCGCAATACGCAGAAGTTCAGCCTCATCGAACGCAGCGCATGGTCGTTCATCCATCATGGAAGCAAACACGTCGAAGGTTTCATGGTATAGGCGGTCCATGACGTAGGTGAGCGCTTCAGCGATGGAATCGGGATCACAATCGTGCTGTGCTAGAACACTGCGGTCAGCATGAAGGAGCACGGATGCGCGTTCCTGAGGAGTGCAGCGTAGCGCCCGGCAGAGTGATTCAACTGTCTGCCTCGGCACTTTGACCATGCGGCCGTTCTCCAGCCGCGCCAGCCAGGTTTCGCTGATACTGTTGTAACTTGGGTCGTCGGGTGCGAGCTCATCATACAACCGGATTACCAGTTGTGCCCGGGACCAGCGCCGTAGTGTGCGCAGTCGGGCTATCGCTTCGCCGCACCGCTTTGCCGCCGGTTCCGGCGTGCCGTCGGTGGCCATGTGTCGTTTATCTCCTGGTAGAACATCAAGAATAAGAAGGCACCCATCTCTGCATACTCCGAGCGGCGGCGGCCGTGCATACGGCCGCAGTGCACCCACGGAAGCGCGCGAAGAGATGGACTGTAGTCCAGAGGTTGCAGGCGCACGAGCGCTAGCGCACGCTGGTCAGCGCTGTGCCATTGGTTCCTGCTGTTTGAACCAGAAGCATACTCGACATGTCACCGTCCTCCTGAAGGCGAGGAATGGAGAGAAGAATTGACAGACACTCTCGCAAGTATACCATATCAACTACCTACCGAGTATCAGAAATCTGCCAGATGAGACCTCGGAATCGCCGTTGCTCTGATGCCGCATGGTCCCCGGTGACGTGGCGCCGCGTCCCTAGAATTGTGATATCGTGAGATGACTGTCCAGCCTATGCGGTTGGTGTGCTAGCAATCTGTAGGAAAGGCATTCTCGGAAGGACGGACTTTATGGTGAGGCGAACTCCTCTGCTGCGCCAACCTTCTCTCTATATCGGCCTTATCGTGGGGATCATTCTGGCGGTGCTGATCGGCTTACTGGTGACGGTGCTGGCGAACTCTCGTACCCCTGTACCGAAGGCCGGCACGACTACATCAGGAGCCGGGATTGCCACGCTGACGTTAGATCAGCATGCGGTCAATTTAGCTATCCAGTCGGCAGTCAAGCAGGTCCAACCGCACTTGCCGTTTGCGGTCACCAGCGTGAGTACGACATTGCGAGCGGGTGATGTCGTAGACGTCAATGCCACTGGCCAACCAATCTTTGGTCTTACTCCAACCGCGGTGATCGCGCTCTCTCCCGCCGTTACCAGCAGCGGTTCACTGGAATTTGGCGTGCAGCAAATTACCGTCAGTGGGCTGGATGTTAGCATTGACAATAGCGTGAATCAGGCTATCGAGCAGGCCATAAATCAGCAATTCGCCGGCTATGGACATGGTAACCTCGCTGAAGGACTACACTACCAGCTGGTTGACGTAAGCACGACGCCAACGTCGCTCATTCTTACCGCCGAGCTTACCTCGCCCTGAATACCGTGGCGCAATGTTCGAAGTAGGCCGCAGGGACTCGCAATAAGTGAAGCGCTTCATAGGGTTCGCGGTCTGCCCAGCGTACTATCTACTGCAATGCGAGCTACTGCAAACCGACATGTGCATCTTGGGCAACCGGTGGAGCAGTCGTGCGCTCGCTGAAGGAGCGGGCAGCTATGAAGTCGTCTCACATGTGTCCAACTTGCCGCCGCCTCATCGACTCATCTCTCCAGTACTGTCCGTACTGTCGCAATCCGGTTGACCCTACATTGCTCGCCAATCTTGGCTGGATGTACCAGACGATACTGGACCTTGACCGGCGAATCGCCCAGGGTGAGGGAGCAGTGACGGTCCAAACGCTACGAGATGAGATAACTACCGAGTACCTGCAGCTGCGTACCAGTGCAGAGAAAACCGCGGTACCTGATGGCAATACCACAGAGACGGCAGCTCCGACTGCCGCAATTACCGCCGCACCACCTGGGGTGCCTGGAAGGGGACACTCATTTTCCTGGAGCGCTTTCTTCGCGGAGCAGAGTATCGCAATACTGGCGTACACTGGTGCCTTCTTGCTGCTGGTCGCCACGCTGAGCTTTGAAGTTGGTGGCTGGAAAGTACTGACTGATGGCGCTAAACTCGGCATCGTCATTGCCGTCTATGCGCTTTTCGGCATTGCTGGACTCGCGCTCTTGCCGCGCCGCCGGATGCGGACTATCAGCCAGACTTACCTGGGCATCTTTGCTCTGATGACGCCTCTGGTTGGCCTGGCCGCGTACCAATTTGCGATCAGCGACACCGGATTCTCGGTAGCCGGAATGGTGAGCGTAACCGCGTGGTACGCCACACTTGTGTATCTCGGTCTGGCGCTTCGAACGCGCTATCAACAATATAGCTACATGAGCTGGATTGTCGCCATTCTCGCGGCTGAGAGTATCTTAGCCTGGGCCAGCATCAGCATCAATTGGGCTCCCGTCGTACTGGCGGTTATGGCAATCGCCCTGCTTGCTCCTCTGGCTCTGGGACTCCCCCCATTTCTAGCCAGACCGGCACTGCTGGTAAGTCTTGTAGTGTCGATCGTAGTGGTGATGATCCTCGAGTTGATAGGGCTGGGGGTAGCCAGCCAGTCTCTATATCCTTCCACCGGTGTTCAGCCCATACAGCATGCCTTTACGGTGACGACGGTGACGGTGACTATCCTTGGAGTTTCCTGGTCCCTGATGGCGCGCCGCCGCGGGTGGAGCGTTACACAGTACCTAGATCTCGCGGTTCTTGCGCTTGGCGTACAGACGGCTGTGGCGGTCGGCGGCGATCTCAACATCAGCCGCATCCAGATGGGTGACTTGTTTGGAATCTTGGCCCTACCACTTGCTGCCACCGCGATAGCCTATCGCCGTTTCGCGGTGGATCGCCGGATTACCCGCTGGGGAGCCTGGGGGCTCTCGCTCTCTCTTCCCGTCGTCGGCTGGCTACTCAATACGAACTTGGCTGATCCCAATCAGCCGCTCATTGTCTGCCTGGTAATTGGAGCTGTCGTGTCTTCTGCTGTCGCCGTGAGCGAGCGCGGTGAGTGGTGGGTGGTCTACGGCGGCGTAGCGCTCTCGCTAGTCTTTCACAGCGTCGTCGATGGACTTGCTGTCAACTCCGGTCAGGAGGTTTTTAGCGCTGCCAACAGTGTGGTAAATGCCTGGTGGCAGGTCGGCTTTACCGTGGCACTGTGGGTATTGTCGACTTCACTTGCGAGCTTCTCGGTTGCCTGGCGGTTCAGCCGTCCAGGGTATGCGGTGGCGGTGATCAATGGATTATTTGCCGCTGTGCTGATCATTTCAGCGCCGACTGTCGTCAGCGTCTCTGGTCCGACCCATGCATACGGCTCTCTCACCGACGGGATTGCATTGCTTGAAAAGACGTTAGTTCTGACCGCTTTCACCGCGCTTGCCCTGGCCACCGGCCTACGTGAGCGTGAGCTTCGCCGGGCGAGTCAGATCGGAGTGGGGATCTTTGGGTCGCTGGCGCTAGTTCCATACCTTATCACGAGTGACGCGTCCGGCTCATATTGGCAGTGGTTCGCGCCTCCACTGATAGCGGCAGTGATCGCACTCAGCGTACGCCGCGCACTTGGCCGTGGATTTGCCATACCACTCTATATCGTGGCGCTTGGCGGGGCACTTGTTGGGCAGTTGCGCCTTTTCAGCGATACTACGGCATCTACCGCTGGAGTTTTGGGCTGGTCTGCCGCGGTATGGTTTCCGGTCATCCTCGGCGTGCTCAGCGTCTTCGTCGCCGTACTCGAGGGCCAGTGGTGGGTTACCTTGATTGCAGCCTACTGCGGGCTGATTTCCATCATCGCTACCCCGCTGCAGATCTCGGGGTATCTGCTGGTGCTGCTGGTAGTAATTGGTTCGCTGGCGCTTCGAGCCTGGCGTGGTCGCTGGTGGAATATCTGCCTGCTCTCTGCGAGCGTGATAATGGCAATGGTCGTGGTCGGGCGCTTTGGTGAAGACGATGCCCGTACCTATGCGCTTAATCTCTCTTTCCTTGCGATAATGGCGCTGGTGGGATATGCCGCTGTAGTCGTGGATCGGGGCAATCCTGAGACAGTCATTGCCGCCTCGCTTTTGATCTTCCTGCCGATGTTTACCCAGTCGCTGACCAGCAGTCTTCCGGCGATCTTTACCAGCGTGCTTGCTTTCGAGGCGTTAGTCATGACGGTGCTGGGAGTAGGTATGCAGGCCCGAGGGCAGCTCTACATAGGCTCGGGATTCGTGGCGTTGGCGGCGGTACGCGGTGCGGTGTTAGCCTATTCGTCGGGAGTACCCATCGCGCTGATCATCGCTGGACTCGCACTCTTTCTCCTAGCAGTGGCAACCTGGCTGAGCGTGCAAGCGCGGGCTTTCGCTACTCCCGGCCAGGCGTCATCCGACTCTTAGGAGCCAGCCACCGCCCGGCGCTCCTCCATAGATTCCTCCTGGTGCAGCAGCTTGATGACCTCGCGAATTGGGGTTACGGTAACTATGCCTGAATTCATGTAGGCCATCTCATAGCTGTCCATGTAAACCGGCGAGTCTGCCTGGTCGCGGTCCCAGGGACCGCGTACGAGACCCAGCAGCCGTACACGAATTTTGTCGGTGAGCCGGCTTATATCTCTACCATGATCCACCGAGACAAATACTGGAGAGCCGCTCAGTCCACCGGTCGCAGTAGTCTCGGCGAGATAGGCGAAGTACCGCAGTCCCGAGACCTGATTATACAGATGTTCCTCAGGCATCGCGGCGATGTTGCCACCTCGCATGAGCGGAACATTCCGCTGGGTGCCCAGTTGATTCGCAAACAAGCCGACGATGAACAGCTCATCTCCTATGCCGATTCCGAGCGATTCTATATCTTCACTGGTAGCGCAGTTCTCGAAAGGAACTGCCTGACAGTCAAAGTCGGCGAGATCTGGACAGAGAAGTGCTGCCGCGTCGACCTCGGGATCAGTCGAAAAGTGCCAGTACTGTCCGTGCAGACTTACATAGGCGGCTTTCCCCAGCTGAGTATTCATTCTGAGCCACAAGACTTTGCCTTCGTGTTGCGCGGCCAACACATTGCGCTTAGCTGTTACCAGGTAAAGGAAGTATTGAGTAGAGTGGCTGTTGTGGCCCATCTGGAGCAGGAACGCCGTACCCCGATAGCGATAAAATTGGTCACCTTGCTCGTCCAACTCGCGGGTACAGAGAAGACCAGCGCAGTGTTTCACCGTGTCACTAATCCGCATCGCAGTATCCTTTGGTGGCTGGGAATATTATGGCACTTTACCAGACAGTTTGCTGCTGCACAGTATAGCATTGTCGATTTCGCGAATCTGTGGCCTATTACACAGCAGGGTTCGATCCCGAACCTTCATGCAAGCACGCTACTCTTCGGGGTCGTCAGGGGCAAGACGTGCTACCCCCTCCATGATCACCTGCGTGATCACCTCTGCCATCTCTTCTGACGACACCACTGTCTCCTCCTGACTCCACTGGATCGCCGTCCCAAAGATCGCCCAGCTCACCACGCGGGCCATCGTTTCCAGCGGCTCGCGTCTTCGTCTCTCCCCGCCCTGTGCCGCTGTGAGCCACAACAAGAGCAGTTTCGTCAATTCCTCATGGGCGGCTCGTTCCACCAGTGGAGCCAGCACGAGCGATGGCTGTTGTTGGTGGTGATACTTCTCTTCGAGGGCGCTCAAGACTGCCTGGATGAGCAGCCGCAAGGTCCTACTGTCCCAGCGCGGTTCAGGAGGGAGAGCACTTGCGAGTTGCTGATGAAACCGCTGACGGACAACGGCATCCGCTAACATATATTTATCTGGAAAGTGGAGGTAAAAGGTCCCGCGATTGACGTTGGCCCGCGTGGTGATCTCCTGGGTACTCGTCGCTGCAAAGCTTTTTTCTAGCCCCCACAGCCCTCGGTGAGCCTCGCCCTTTTCTCGCATCACATCCACGAATGCCTGCTGTAACGCCTGGCGTGTGCGCTGGATACGCCGATCTTCCCGTCCCTTCTGGGTCGCCATCCCCGTTGCTCCTGTCTCTCATTTTTCAACACTTTCTCGCTCGTGTTCACTATTCAACAGCAGCACGATGATTGCTCATTGAGAGGTCTGCGAGCAGCCCCTAATATGAAAGGCAACGGCTGGAGCGGCAAGGTCCAGCCAGGCCCTGTTATCCATCCTCCAAGGAGCATACTATGCAGACACCCATCCGTACGAATGACGCGTTAAGCAGATACTACACGACAGCCATTGATGCCCTCTGTGAGATCGCCCGCTCCACCTTTTTTCTCGGCAGATTGGAGAACGCCCTCCACGTGCTCCGTACGACTGCACACCTGACAGAAGCTAGAGAGGTCGCGCCACAGGATCGCCTCAAGCACCTGCTGCTGTCTGGGAAGGTCCTCACCGTTGAATATCTGCTGCACCGGGGCGACCCCGCTCTCATGTTTTCGACCCTCCACCAGGCAAAGCAGCTTGCCGAATCGACACAGGACCAGCAGGGTCTGGCGGACGCCTTGAGTTTGCTCGGGCAGGCCCACTGCAACGCGACGACAGTAGCCATCCTGAAGCGTGGGGCCCTGCCCTTCGGCACACAAGGGGACTATGAACAAGCCCTCACCTATCAGCAACAGGCGCTTCCCCTCCAGGAAGCCATGCAGGATACCCGCGGCATCAGTGAATCTCACTTCTGTATCGGCCTAGTGTATCAGTTCTGGCAGCAGAATGACCGAGCGCGGGACCACTTCAAAGAGGCCCTTCAGGTCGCCGAGCAGCATGGGCACATCCTGGAACAGGCCGAACCTCATCGCCATCTGACGGTGGATGCCTTATTCAGAGGCGACCTGGATCAGGCGCTCCTCCACGCGCAGCACGCGCTCACCTTCCGCGAAGCAGGCGGCTTCAGACTCTACCAACCGCTCGATCATCTGACACTGTGGGACATCTACCTCAAAAAAGGGGAGACGGCCCAAGCGCAGTTGCATCTGCAACAGGCATCAACCCTCGCGGAAGAGATGGGATTGG
Organism: uncultured Chloroflexia bacterium; assembly: GCA_963810535.1. Taxonomy (GTDB): domain Bacteria; phylum Chloroflexota; class Ktedonobacteria; order Ktedonobacterales; family JADMIN01; genus JAJPKE01. Next base: position 258,701 of record CAWENW010000004.1, on the reverse strand, counting down.
CAACACTCGTGTCTTCTGTGATCAACGCAACCAATCGCCTGGGAGTGCAACCAGAGGGAGCATAGGCGCAAGCCAGCGATGAAAAGCGAGAGCCGACCATCTCAGCAATCTGCTTGGGAACAAAGTTCCGAAAGTAGCTGCTCTGTCGTGATATGCTGTGCTACGGAACGACCGATGGCAGCGGAACAGGAGACAATGATGACTGACGGCGGTACTACAGAGCAGCAATCGCAGGACTCCACGGCGCTTGCAGATTTGCCACCTGCGGGAACCTGGTTGATTGATCATGGTCTGGTGCTCGACGAAATCAGCGGGACACGCGTCACAGCACATATCGACTTGAGCGCCCGGCACCACACCCCTTGGGGCGTCGTACATGGTGGGGTGTACACTACCGCCATTGAGAGCGTTGCCAGTGTCGGCGCATCTCTCGCAGTCCGTGAGCGGGGTGAGTTCGCCGTAGGCGTCGACCAATCCGCAGATTTCCTCCGATCCATGCGGGAAGGTCGTGTGGATATCGTGGCTGAGCCCGTCACACAGGGCCGGGTGCAACAACTCTGGCAGGTCACGATCACACGGCAAGACGGCAAGGCTATCGCCGTTGGTCGGGTCCGCCTACAGAACGTGCCACTGGCACCAACCGCGTAACAGCCAGCTTTACGCGACGACGGCCAGTCTCACCGGCACCTCAGCATGGTAGAGCTTCTCTCCGATTAGCGTGACACAAGATATCGGCCGACTAGTCCTTCTCAACCGTGCTCCCGGAATGGCGATGAACCATCCGCCATTTCTCGCCCTCGCGCCGGTAGATATTGGTCGATACCGCTTCCATGTGGAGCAGCAGGTCAGGTTGGCTGACGTCGATATGTTCGGTCATGACGGTAGAGATAAGGCTGTCACCGGCATGTACCATTAACGTGTTGGCTATCGATGAAATGCTGCCGGGCGCCTCGCGATTCAGCTCGGCCGCTCCTTGCCAGTAGGTGACCAGAGCATCGCGACCACGGTAAGCGCGACCGTGCGGATCGATGTACGTGACATCGTCTTCCTCAGACCAGAGCGCAAGCATAGCATCGCAGTCGCCAATCATGACCTGCCGAAGCGATTGGTAGAAGAGTTGAGGTATCGTGGCCCGATCAGCATCGGTTACCATGGGAGCACTCCTTCTAAAGCCGATTGCCGGCCGCTATCGCCGGCAACTGCGTCGTTCGCGTCGGCCGCGTCGGCCGCTTTGCGCCATTAAGGAGATGGCTCTTTGGCCATCAGCTCGCTATACAGTGTACCTGGTGTATATAAGTAGCCGATAGATCGAACCCCAGCGCGATATGGTCAAAGGAGGAGAAGTCTGTGTCCGAGTCTCTAACTTCTCTCTGGTGGCAGGAGCAACTCTTTGTCTCGCCCCGCCCGGGGAAATGGCCGAGCGCCCGTATCCTATTTCATCTCCTCTGGTATGAGCGGCGCATCGCACTGCCTTCCATGCGGCAATGGTTTGGTGACTCCGCTCCGCAGATTGCTTCGCAGGAGGAAGAAACCAATGCAGAAGAAGGGGAGTGGAACGCTGGTCAGGGGCAATCGGTAGATAGCATGCGGAGTTCCTTGCGACTGCTCCGCGCCGACCAAATCGCGCTGGCGTCGCGTGCTCCAGATGAGCTGTGGTACGAGGAACGCCAGGCGCTCTGGGGCACGGTAACGCTGCAGTGGGTGACAACCAAGACCTATCAGCATACGCTCGAACATACCGATGAAATCCTGCGACAGTATCTCTGGGGCTACTTCTCCAAGACGAGGTAGACTCCGCCGCGATACCGGCGGAGTGTGCATATCTTAACTTAAAGTCGGGCTTGACAAGTAGGAGATATCCTACGTATACTTGTCCTCAGAATGAGTAGGGAGATGCCTACGCATGTCACGCGCGGTGAGATGTTCTTGCTGAGTACGACGCCGATGAAAGGGTGCCTGCGTCATGGTCGCGCCGATAGACGGCATCTTTGCTGCGCTGGCCAATCCCACCCGCCTGGAGCTTCTTCGGTTGCTGCGTGACGAGGGCCAGCTTCCGGTGCAGGTGCTGGCGGCTCATTTTTCGATGCGCCGTCCAAGCATCTCTGAACACCTCAAGTTGCTGCGCGACGCCGGCCTGGTTAGTGAACGCAAGCAGGGTCGTTACCGCTACTACTATCTGCAGGCGACCCCACTAAAACAGGTGCACGAGTGGCTGATCCCCTATGAGCAATTCTGGAAAGACCGCATTGACCGCCTAGAGAGTTTGCTTGGAGAAGAAACCGATGACGAACATTGACAACGTAGATACCCCGCCTATCCTGCTCGCGATCAATGTCGATCAGTTCTTGCCCTATAGCCCAGCTCGCGTCTGGCGGGCTTTGACCTCGCCTGAGCTTCTGGCGCGCTGGTTCATGCCAAACGATTTTCGGCTGGAAGTGGGACACACCTTTACGTTTCAGAGTGTGCCAATTCCCAGTGTTAAATTCGGGGGCACCATCTACTGCGAGGTGCTCGACTTTGAGATCGAGCGGCGACTGCGAATCAGTTGGATCGACCGGGGCGAAAACGGTCTGAACTCAACGGTTACCTGGAGATTGGAACCCGAGGGCGCTGGGGCCCGCCTATATATGACGCACGAAGGATTTGATCCCCAAAATCCCCTACAGCTGCAAGGTCACAGTATGATGAGCAATGGCTGGCGGTCGAATCCCCGGCACCTCGCCGAGTTACTGGCCCGTGAGGAGAGCTGACGCGAGCGCATACTCTGTACTCCTGATTCGCGACGCGCATCTAGCTTGTACTTCCTGACATTGGCGATCCAAAAAGAATGACTCAATATACAAGCAGATGCAGGCAGTGTTGGTAGCTCTCCTCCTAGAGCAGTTTTGGATACAAGGCTGATCCTGCCTCACTAGCAGTTCGCGGACACAGATCCTACAAAATCATAGGAGAAACGGTATGCAAACAGTCACTTCCAAAGATGGAACGCGTATAGCATACGACCAATCAGGCAAAGGCCCGGCGCTCATACTGGTGCCGGGTGCGACCACAACTAGGAGGGACGTAGCCTCGGTGGCGGCGGCGCTATCGCCGTCGTTCACCGTGATCGCGTATGACCGGCGCGGCCGGGGAGATAGCGGAGATACCGCACCGTATGCGGTCGAGCGCGAAGTTGAGGATATCGACGCTTTGATCGATGCAGCCGGCGGGGTCGCGTTCGTCTTTGGACATTCCTCAGGAGCTGTGCTGAGTTTAGATGCCGCCCTACTCATTCCCACTAAGATCTCGAAGCTGGCACTGTACGAGCCACCCCTCATTGTAGACGGCAGCCGTCCTCATGCGCCCAAGAATGCCGCAGCGCACATCGATCAGCTGGTCTCTGAAGGCCGCCGCGGCGAAGCGGTTGAGTACTTTATGACGCTGGTAGGGTTGCCGGCTGAGATGATCGACCAGATGAGGCAATCTCCCATGTGGCCTCAGCTAGAGGCGCTCGCGCCGACGATGGTATATGACATGGCTATCGTACAGGATGTCGAGCAAGGCGATCCGCGGCCGCTCAGGAAGTGGTCCACCGTCACGGTACCGACACTCATCATGGACGGCACCCTGTTCATGGGCAGCGCGGAGCGCCACGAGTTCATGCGTGTGGGAGCCGATGAGCTAGCCGCTGTTCTTCCGGATGCGCGACGTTGCACTTTTGAGGGGCAGGATCACGGCGCGGCCGACGACGTGCTGGTACCGGCGCTCAAAGAATTCTTCCTTGGCTGATGCCCGACTGAGCTGAAAATCCCGAATCCTGCATCCTACCTACATTCAATCTGGTGTGCTCGAGATCGTCGCGGCCGGCTTCCTGCTGTTTAATCGCGCAGTCCGCTACGTCGGACTCCCGGTCGTACTGCTCCTCGCAGGCACATTCTCGATCTTTCTCACCACCCCTGCGGTCACCTTCGCCTCCCCGCAGGGCTTTCCCGTGCTCTCGCACACCGGCGAGTTCCTGCTCAAAGACCTCGTCCTCGCCGCCGCAGCCATCGCGGCGGTGGCACATGACGTACGGCAGCACCAGGAAATGAGCAATCCGGAATTTGAGGTTGGCGAGCGAGTCTTGCTGTCTGACATGTCAGGCGATTTTGCGGCGATAGATGACCATGGCGAACAGGTACGCCACGATGAGGACGCCAACGCACCAGGCGAGAGCGACCCAGATGTCGTTACCGACCGGCTGCTGCGTGAAGAGATCGCGGATCGTGTTGACAATCGAGGTGGCCGGCTGGTTTTCCGCGAAGGCGCGCACCGGGCCGGGCATGGAGGCGGTGGGCACAAATGCCGAGCTAATGAGTGGCAGGAAGATGAGTGGATAGGCAAACGCGCTCGCTCCGTCTATGGACTTCGCGGTGAGGCCAGGGATGACGGCGACCCAGGTCAACGCCAGGGTGAACAGAATCAGGATGCCGGCGACTTCGAGCCACGCCAGCACACCCGCCCCCGAGCGGAAGCCCATGAGGAGAGCGACGAGCACGACGACCACGAGCGAGATCAGATTGGCGACCAGCGAGGTCAGTACGTGCGCCCACAGCACCGACGACCGTGCGATGGGCATGGAATGGAATCGCTCGAAGATGCCGCTCCTCATGTCCATGAAGAGCCGGTAGGCGGTGTAGGAGATGCCCGACGCGACCGTGATGAGCAGAATGCCGGGCAGCACGTAGCTCACATACGAAGCCGACCCTGACTTGATCGCGCCGCCAAACACATAAACGAACAGTAGCATGAAAGCGATCGGCATGATCGCGGTCGTGATGATGGTGTCCAGGCTCCGCGTGACGTGGCGCAGGGACCGTCCCAGCAGGAAGAAGGAGTCGCTGAAGAAATGCTTGTTCATCTTAGTTCCTGATTCGTTCTTCGTTACTGTGCTCCGCGCCGACGACGGCGAGGAAGACATCTTCGAGGGTCGGCTGCTTCTCGACGTATTCGACCCTGGCAGGCGGGAGCAGTTGCTTGAGTTCGGCGAGGGTCCCGTTCACGATGATCCGGCCCTCGTGGAGAATGGCGATACGGTTGGCAAGTTGTTCGGCCTCGTCCAGATACTGCGTCGTGAGCAGCACGGTCACACCGCGGTTGGCAAGCTCCCTGACGGCCTGCCATACCTCGATGCGGCCCTCCGGGTCGAGCCCGGTCGTCGGCTCATCGAGAAAGATGATCGGCGGATTCCCGACGAGGCTCATCGCAATGTCAAGGCGGCGGCGCATGCCGCCCGAATACGTCGACACCTTCCGCGTGGCCGCGTCAGTCAGCGCGAAACGAGCGAGCAGGTCGTCCGCGATCTTGCCTGGGTTCTTGAGGTGGCGCAAGTGCGCGATCAGCACGAGGTTCTCCCGCCCACTGAGGATTTCGTCGACGGCGGCGAACTGTCCGGTGAGACTGATCGCCTCCCGCACCTGCGCCGGTTGCGTGACGACATCGAAGCCGTTGACGCTGGCCGTCCCTGCGTCGGCTTTGAGCAGCGTGGACAGGATTTTCACGACCGTGGTCTTGCCCGCGCCGTTGGAGCCGAGCAGCGCGAAGATGCTGCCGCGCTCCACCGTGAAGTCTACGCCTTTTAGGACGTTGAGCTTCTTGTATGATTTTTGCAGGTCTGCAACCTGAATGGAAATGTCTTGCACAACCACCCCTCCTTAGAGAATAGTAACCCTCGATACATCAGCCCCTATGCCTTTGAGCGCAGCATAGGTTAACTTGTCCATCATCGCGCCATCAAAGTTAATGGATTTAATGGCGCGCTTCGGGCTAACCCAGAGAGACGGCCAGCTAAACGACACATTTTTGAGGGTCGCGCCCTGAAACGACACATCCTTCAGTTATCAAACTTGACGCCGATAAAGGTCTGCCCATCAAGTCGCTGCCCGCTCAGGTCGGAATAGTGGAAGTCCACGCCGAGAAAGGTACAGCCTTCAAAGGTAGTTTTTCGCAGGTCGGTCGTCGTAAATTTCACGTCCGTCAGCTTGACTCCTATGAATTGGGCTCCGTCCAGCCCCGATGAGCTGAAGTTGGTGCGCACAAGGATGGATTCGCGAAAGCTCGCACCCACAAGGTCAGTCGCAGAGAAGGTGCAGTCGGTCAGATTTGCGCGGTCAAAATTGCCTTCACGTACGTCACTGGCCTGAAAACGAGCTGCCGGTTAGGTCTGCGCCCGAAAAGTCAGAGCCGTGCAACGCACTCCCTTTATAATTTCCTTGGTGCGCGATCACGCCCGCAAAGTCGCTCTGGGGCAAATTGCTCCCATAAAAGTTGATGACCACCTGCCGCTCCAGCGAGCGGGAGAGGTTGGCTGCCTCCAGGACGGTTTGCTCTATGTCGCCGATACTCGCAATGGTCATGGTCAAGGCGGTTTCATCATCCTTACCCTCGGCTTTGAGCTCACGGTACCGCTCCTGCAAATCGGAGAGCAGGTCAGCCTTTAATTCGGTGACACTTTTTACCCCCTCGTAGGGCGCAAAAACTCCGTTGACATAGTTGGTCAATTGCTCATTCATGACAACACCTTTCCTTTACAAGAGGGTATCCAGCACGCACTTCGCGTACTCCCAGTTGCTTTTGTTGCGGGCATAGGTCGCCCGACCCTTCTCCGTGATCCGAAAGTATTTGCGCCGACCGCCCTGTGATTCATCGCCCCAGTACCACGTGATGTCGCCGTCCGTTTCCAAGCGCCGGACGCTGGAGTACATCGTGGCTTCTTTGAGCTCGTACTCGCCCTTCGACCGCTCGGCGATCAATTTGACGATCTCGTAGCCATAGCGGTCGGATTCTGTCAGCAGCCGCAAGATCATCGTGTCGGCATGCCCACGCAATAAATCGGATGTGATCTCGCTTGCGCTCATCTCACCACCTCCAAGGAACAGTATACATCCTAGTACTGTGTCTGTCAATGTAGTTGTTGAGTCACACTACACGGATGCGTGTGGTAGTATGCAGACCACCCTAGCGCAGCGAACAGCGCGCCATTTCCAGCTGTGCTTTGGGACTGCGGACAATGACATGCCACAGGTGTTGAGGCATTGGGTCTTCGTGGCGTGATAGTGAGGCGTGGCAAAAAAAACAAACAAGCAGCGAAACTAATGAATATCTTTGAGGTTGGCGCTTGCTTACCAGGCGCTACCCATCAACCTCAAATTCCGGATAGTCCCCATGTCGCGGCGCGACGTCCCGCCGGATGAAAATAGCGCAGCCCCACCTCACTGCACTTGGCAGGGATCCTCGTGTCCGCTATGCTACAGGCACGTGGGGTGGAAGCAACGATCGGTTTTGGTTTGGTGCCCTGTGCCCGCCGGATAGTTTGATCGTGGGTGCCGTCAGGATCCCTCACTGTCGCCATTCGCCTGAATGAGCACGCCTATCAACCTTGCTTGTTTATCCGCACCCGTCTCATCTCACGACACGTGCCGTTGAGGAGGAATCAAGATGCAAGTCGTCTACGAGCGCTGTGCTGGCATTGATGTGCATAAGAAGCTGGTGGTGGTCACCGTCATGCTGATCGTCGCCACCGGGAACGTGGACAAGCAGACCAGAACCTTCACGACGATGACGGAGGATCTGCTCGCCCTGGCGCACTCGTTGAGTTCCTTACAGGTGGTAGAAGTGGCCCTCGAGTCAACGGGGGTCTACTGGTATCCGCTGTACAATGTGCTGGAAGAAGATCACACCATCATTCTGGTCAATCCCCAACATATGAAGGCAGTTCCAGTTCGCAAGACGGATGTGCGCGATAGCGAATGGATTGCTGATTTGCTACGACATGGTCTGCTCACCGCCAGTTTCATCCCTCCCCAACCAATCCGGGCCTTGCGCGAGTTGACGCGCTATCGCAAAACCCTAGTGCAGGAGCGGTCTCAGGAGATCAATCGCCTTCAAAAGCTGCTAGAGTCGGCAAACATCAAGCTGGCTGCTGTTGCGACCGATGTGTTGGGAGTGAGTGGGCGCGAGATGCTCCAGGCGTTGATCGCCGGTGAGCAGGATGCGGCAGCACTGGCGAAACTGGCGCGGGGCCGGTTGCGCGCCAAAGTGCCGGAGTTACGCAAAGCGCTGGAAGGGCGCGTTCAACCCCAGCATCGCTTCTTCCTGCGTCCCATCCTCAACCATATCGACTTTTTGACCACCTCGCTCGCCGAGGTCCAGCAGGAGATCGCGACGCACTTGAAGCCCTTTGCCGAAGCGGTGACCCTCTTGGAAGGCATCCCTGGAATTCAGGCCACGTCCGCCGCAGCCATCGTCGCCGAAATAGGTACAGACATGGGGAGGTTTCCCAGTGCGAAACATTTGGCGTCGTGGGCGGGCGTCTGTCCCGGCAACAAGCAAAGTGGCGGCAAGCGTATGCAAGCAGGGATGACCAAAGGCAACCCCTGGCTCCGTGGCATGTTAGGCGAAGTGGTCTGGGCCATTTCCCACACCCGTGACAACTACCTTGTAGAGCAGTATCGCCGCATCGCGCGTCGGCGCGGCAAGCATAAAGCGATTGTGGCAGTGGCGCATTCAGTGCTGGTGATCATTTACCATGTCTTACGGGACCAGCGCCCCTACACAGATTTAGGGGCGGATTATTTTGATAAACTCGACAAAACGCGGCTGGAGCGACAACACGTCCGTCGCCTCGAACAGTTAGGATACACCGTCACCCTGACTCCTGCCCGCGTGGCTTAGCAGAACGAGCGCGGGGCGTATCTCGGTTCCAGAGCCAGGTAATCCGAGGCTGCGGAGCGTCTTTTTGTCTCTGTTCGCCACATTCTCTACCATGCTTCACAGACCAGGTAGCCCATCTCGTTCCAACACTCTATCGCTTGAGATGCCTGAGTGGTCTTGCTCTTTCTTCATTTTCCTATGAGCCAATCATTTTAAGCCACATAACCGCCGTTTCCGTCGTCCTTTTGTGCAGAATGTGGTCATTTTCCGGTCAAATTCGGGTGTCTGCCAGTGTGGATAAGTCTTGTCTAGCAACAGTCGACTTTTTGTGCAATATGCCTGGGTTTGTGTCTAGAACAGGCTTTATGTGCAACCCCAAGTTTGTGACAAGTTATCCACAATTTCTGGGTAAGTTATCCACACCTGTGCGTTGTCAAGCCGGACCGTCCGTCTGTACTGAAATATTAGCATTTTTGGCACGTGAAGTCTCAGCCAGTTCGGCCTGGTAATCAAGCAGGCGTTGCTGAAGAGCAGAGTCCTGGGTGGCCAACATCCGGATAGCCAAGAGACCGGCGTTGGCTGCGTTGCCAATGGCGACGGTTGCCACCGGCACGCCGGCGGGCATCTGCACAATGGAAAGGAGAGAATCTAGGCCGCGTAGCCACTCGGTGGGGACCGGCACACCGATGACCGGCAAGGTGGTGTGTGCGGCCAGCATGCCAGGAAGATGCGCCGCGCCTCCAGCACCAGCGATGATAACCCGCAGTCCGCGCTCATGTGCGGTACGGCCGTATTCCGCCATATCCTCCGGTGTTCGGTGAGCGGAGACAATGCGGATCTCGCACTCTACCCCAAATCGGCGGCAGATCTCCGCCGCTGCCCGCATAGTGGGTAAATCGGAATCGCTGCCCATCACAATGCCTACCAAAGCCGCCATGTGGTACTGTCCTTCCTTCTTATATAGAAGGCGCTCTCATCCCCCATCCCGTTCACGGGATGGGGGATGAGAGCGCCCACCAGTGCACCGCGATGGACCCGGCACTCCATGCGAGAGCCTCGGATAGGTCCTGCTGAATGCTCCGCCCGAGCCAAGGCCCCCATCGTGTTTTTCCCCATTCTCGCCCACCTCCTGTATGTACTATATAGGAAATAGACAAACGAGGGGAGGAGCGTGCATGGAAACGGTGCGCATCTATCGACTCACCGGCTTACGCCCACGGTACCAGGCCCGGCTGTGTGCCGCCCAAATGGAAGCAGCCCAGGTCTGGACGCTGTGCCGGGATCTGCACCTCGCCGCCCGGAGGCAGCGCACCTCCTGGCCGGGGGAGAATGACTTCCAGCGAGCCACCAGAGGCCGGTTTGCCCTGCACAGTCAAACCACCCAGGCGATTTTTCGCGCCTTTCTGGGCAATGTCGAGACCACGCGGGAATTGCGCAAGGCGAACCCGAAGATCCGCTACCCCTACAAAGACAAGCGCTTCTACCCGCTGCTATGGCCGGCGCAGGCGATGAGCTGGGAGCGGGGACGGATCGTCTTGTCGATGGGACGGGGACGGCCCTCGCTGGTGTTTCATCTGGAGATGCCCGAGCAGGTAGGGGCCTGCAAGCTGGTGTGGAACGACGGGTATGAGCTGCATGTCTCCGTGGCGGCGACTCCCGCGGACGCCAGTCCCGGCTCTGCGCAGGCAACCGTGGACCTGGGAGAAATTCACCAGGCGGCGGTGACCACCGACACAGGTGCAGCTCTGGTGGTGTCGGGCCGGGGCATCCGCAGCCTCAAGCGGCGGCACAACCGGACTCTGGGCCAGATCGCCAAGAAACGCCACCGATGCCTGAGGGGGTCACGCCGCGATCGGCGACTGCAAGCCGCCCGACGGAAAGTCAGCGCCCGGAAGCGCCGTCAGGTCCGGGATCTGCGCCACAAGGGCACCCGCGCCGTCATCGCCTTCTGCCAGGAGCACGGCGTTGGCTCGCTCTTCGTCGGGAATCCGCATGGAGTCAGGAATCGGAGGAGCGGACGGCATCACGATCAGCGCATGAGCCAGTGGGAGTACGGCCGAGACATCGCCTATCTCACCTATAAGTCCAAGTTAGCCCACATCGCGAGCTTCACTGGTTCTGAGCGGGGAACATCGAGCCGGTGTCCGGTATGCGGGTGGAAACAAAAAGTCTGGGGACGCATCTGGCGCTGTCGCCGTCCTGGATGCACCTTTGTGGGGCATCGGGATGTGGTCGGCAGCCTCAATATGCATCCCCTTGCCTTTGGCAAGACAGTCGACGTACCCGCTCATGTCACGTATCACCGGCCCGGTCCCCTGCGGGTCCGTCCTCGGAGTGAAGAGCCAGGGACGGTGCAGCCATGCAACCGGAACGGTGTAGTCGCCCGGACACGGGCCACCAGCAGCTGAGCCGCTGGTGTTGTCGTGGTGAGTCGCACCTTCACCCACCGCTCTGTCGAGCGGGTCTCCAAGGAGGCAGGCTACCAGTGCGATGCTGCCAAGAAACACATCCCGGTCACCGGGATCGAGAGTGTCATCAGAGTTGTAACAGTGCCTACCGCATGCGAAGGTGTACGCGCGACAGTGTACCACGACAGGGAGTTTGAGTTTGCCCGGGTCAGAATACCGAGCTGGGAGGCACGTTCACCGTCTATGGTCCCCTGGAGCCGCGGAGCTAACCGCGAGCCGCGGAGCTAACTGCCCACATCCGGTCGAGGCATCTTCTCCGGACGTGGACGGTGGGCGTTCGGCACCGCATGGCGAATCGTATTCAGCGACCAGACGCCGTCGAGCTCGGGTGAGAGACCTGCCGGCGATGGCTCGGGCATAGCTGGTGTGGCTCCAGCCGGGCTCTCCACATTGGACGCGCGTGTCAGGCTCCCAGTGGTCTGTAGCGCCCGATCGTCAAAGGTAATGTTGCGGGCAGGTGACCAATGGAAATGATACTGGGGGTAGCGCATGCCCGTCTCCCGAGTAGCCGCCGTCTGCGGATTCCACTTGATGGCGAGGGCAAATTGCCCCTCGCGTTCGCTTGAGTAGCGAGCGGGATCGTAGTAGCGCTCACCCTGGCGGGTGACGCGGCTAGGGGGACTGTTGCTGCCCGCAGCGGCAACAGTCCTGCCTCCGCTATCGGCGTCTTCCACACTCTTAGCCCAGTCCACCAGGCGCACCACATGGTAGCTGGCACAGAAGCGCAGCGGTATTTTTCCTTCAGCGTTCGGAGCGGGATCGGAGAGCAGCAGCGCCACGTCGGTGGTATGGCGGTCGCGTAGCAGATGTTCGATATCCATGCACAGTAGGCGGTGGAAGAGATTAGGATCGTTGGTAGAGACTGGTGGCATCTCTGCCACTTGCGCCAGGCTGAAACTGGCTCTTCCGGTCAGCTCACGTAGGTCCTCATAGATATAGGCGGCTACGCGCTCGGTCGCACTGAGCAGCGAATCATCAGTCATGACTTCCACGCCGACTGTGCGATAGATCCCCGTCTCGGGCGTTACTGTGTAAATGGTCACATGATTAGGCCCAGCCGGGGTACTGGCCGCTAGACCGGGTACACCACCAGTTGCTTTATTCATCTGGCTGTGCCTCTTTCCTTGGGGCCGCGAGCTAACGCGCTTTGCAGACAAGCAAAAATAGTTACGACGGATAGCACTACAATTGGAGGGCTGATCTCCCGCTTCAAAAGGCCAATACACAACCCCACCAGTAATGCCAGCCCATAGGTGAGGAGTAGCGGCTGAATCCTCGAGGCATCGGTGAGGGCACTTAGTCCTCGTATCAGAGGATTCCGCTCACCGGAGGGCGCTTCAACCAGCCGTCGCGCCAAGTGAAACAGCGCTAGCCCGAGCATGAGGAGAAGCAGCACCAGCCCGAGCACTACGCATCCGCCAGCCATCAGCGCTACTTGCACTATGGCTGGATAATTTCCAAAGTTGCAGACCAGAGATCCTGCCACACAGTTGGTGCCGGGTCCGTAGAGGTAGAGGTAGTAGCCAATCAGAATGATAGGATTAATCAAGAGAGCCGCCAGTAAAGCTAGGCTCGGCCGGCCCCGGCGCGAAACCCGACGAGTCTGCGGCGGCGGCAGAAAAGCGGCTTGATCAGGCAGCACCATCGAGTTGCCCGGTTCTCCTGGGTTGGTCATGGCTCTTCGTCTCTCTCCTGCAGTGACACCCGCAGCTACTACCATTTCTATTGATCAGCTTGTAAGCGCATCTCGCTCTGGCCGGTACCAGCTGGGACTGGCGGGGACATTGGTGTGGTGGGCATCCCAATCGGAAGGCCAGAAAGCCGGTATCGCGCCGCCGGGCTGAAGCCGAAGCAGGCCAAGCCACTCCTCGTCGTCGATGCGCAGTAGCACTGAGCCAGCAGCCTGGTCCTCCTTCATGATGAGCTGACGAAGCTCCGCACGTGCCGCTACAAAGAGATTGCTTCGTTGCGGAGGCGTCGCCGGCTGGTAGAGGATTGCCGCTTGGCGTACCAACCGGTCGAAAATACCGGCGGACTCAAAAGCGGGCATAGCTTCGAGCGCCGCGCCAATGCTTACCATGTCTCCGCTCAGGTATGGCCGGACCACCGTAAGCGCAAAGTCACGTACTGGATGTCTCAACTCATGGGGACTGGTTTCCAGCAGGTTCGTATCCTGCAGCGCGATACGCAAAAAAGGCAGCATCGTGGACAGAGAGTGATGCCATTCCGCCGCGCCGTTAGCGGTATGGCTGGCGGCGATTGCCTCATTTTTGCGTTTGGCAGTGACATCTTGCTCAAACCGGCGCAAGTTGTAGTCATGAGGGCGCAGCACGTGGCGGTTGGCAAAGAGCACATCGCGTCGGCCCATCGCTCCCTCGAAGAGTCCCTCGTCGATGGACTCGGCCTCGCTCTCCATCAAGTCGGCCACGCTGGCCAGAAAAGTATCCCACTCCAGCAGGCGGTCCAGCAGGCGACGCACCAGATTATGCAGGCCGGAGAAGAGAGCCGCACGCCGGAGATCTTCATACAGCTCACACTGGTACGAGTGCACACGGCGATAGAACTGGCGCAAATTTTCCGCCGCCTGCCGTTCCTGGAAGCGGCGATACGCGATATATCCCCAGGCGAAGAGTCCGCTCACCACAATCAGCAGAATCGCCAGTAAGGGTATTGCCAGCCGATTGTTGGCGAACCACTGCTTGGGCAATATCGACATTCCCAGCAAGACAGCTACCGGCACCACGCTGCAGATCGCTCCGGCGACCGCCGCCAGGCTGGGACGGCGCCTCATTTCCCAGCGGTACCGCTCGGTCAGCACATCGAGCAGCTCCGAAGTCCAGGTCCGGTCCACTCCGCTGCCTGAGGACGCGTGGGCCCTGCCGGTCACCACTGGAGCGCCATACGACTTCTGCCTCTGCTCGCCGCCAGTGGCGCTGCCTAGCTCTGGTCCAATTGATCGTTTTTCCATTTCGCGGAGAAAATGTTCATAGGCCAGCTCTCTATTCTCACTTCTGGTCGCCAGCCGATCCTGCTCCACCGCCAGCAAGTGGTTGAGCTCCTGCATGTAGGTGCGCGCCTCAGCAACACCGGCTGCCCCATGCAGCATCAGCTCGTTGGCCTGACGAGTCAGTTCTCGTTCGCGCTCGTGCTCATAGCCTTCCCACCGCGAGCGCACAGTATCCTGCCACTGGGCAAAGCCGTATTCGGCCTTCTGATTCTGCACTGAGAGCACCTCTGGCAGGTCCTGGTAGCTGGTGATGAAGCGCTCGAATTCAGAGTAGTTGAAATGGCGGAAGATCAGCCCGCCGTCGGGCTTCCCTTGCGACATTCCGCGCGACTGCGCCAGTGCCTGGGCGCTGAGTGGCGGCGAAGGTCGCCCCGCTCGTGACCTGGCCGGAGTGTCCCGTATATCCTCCTGCAGCCCGGCGATAAACGCTACCGCACGCTGCTCTGCGTCTTTGAGTCTGGCGGGGGAAGGCTCCTCTCGGGTCTCGCCGGGGTCCCATCCACGCATGAGCTGAGCACCGAGGCGATTGGCGCAGTATTGTTCCGCTTGGGCACGCGGAAAGGTTAGACGGCAGGCGCCAACGCCACTGATACGCTCGTAGGGATATTTCACCATGCTCGGCAGGCTACGCCGAAGTGACATCTCGAACTCATGGGTGACGGTAATGCCGGTGGCGGTCATCACGAAGATGGCCTCGGCCGCCGCGAACGGCACATCATAGCGGCCCGCCCAGTACGTTTGCTGCTCACCCAGCGCCTCGAAGAGATAGGCAAAGGCCGCCAGCGGCTTCTCACCATGGTTGTTCAGCAAAAGCGGTACCCAGGGCTGCTTACCGCAGAGATCATCGTGAGCGCGATGGGCCACCGGCTCATGCGGCGGTATGTTGGCCAGGGCCAGCAGCACCAACGACTCTATGTGTTCGCTCTCCATGGCGATCCGTACCGACTCGGCCACTGGCAGTAGCAATGGCGACTCAGCGGCGGCGGCAATCCAGACAACCGCCGACATTCTCGATACTGTCGAGCTATCATCCTGAATACGGTTGATAGTGGCGTCGTCGAGCACGCCGCGATGTGACGGCGTGCTCGCAGGCACCACGCGCGAATCCTGGCCACGCAATGCCTCCACCATAAGGAGCGGCAAAGGGGTCGGCGGTGCACTCGATGAAGGAGCTCCGGCAAATGCCGAGTGCTCTATGACGGCCGCCAGATCGGGGTCGAACCAGTGGCCGAGGGGCCGTCCCGCTGTATCCAGTGAACTGTCGTCGACCCCCAGAACCGCAACACCTGCCCGCCGGGCAGGGTCAAGACTGGGCAACAATACTACCAGTTGCTCGCCAATCTCTCTGCCCGCTGTGCCAACGCAGACTATCACAGTCGGTCGAAAATGCAGCGGTATGACCGTACTCACCCCATCCCCCTATTCACGGGACTCATGCCGGCCGAGCTTGCGCCAGCTAGCTCTTTTCTACGGTTGGCTCATTGTACATCACGAGACTGAGTCGGGTTTCGGCCATAGGACGGGCGTAGGCTGCCGTTAGCCGAGTCAGGGTTATAGTCGTTGCGGGTGGTAGCGGCTGAGCCATTGGTTCCATACGCGCCATTCGCCATGCCGGCTCCATTGGGCAGAGTGGCGGCGTCTCCTCCCATCCAGCCGGGGCGGTTACCGGCGCCGCTATGGATCTGGCGAATCACTCGTTGAGGCAGGTTACGTCCCTGGGGATCGCCCAGTGCCTGCCCCATCATGACCAGCCGCTCCATTTCACCGCAGCTGAATACTGGCGCGTTGGTGGCGCCGTAGGGATGATTCGCATCCCCCATCCAGGCCTGCTCATGCGTGAAGGAACTCCCCCATGCTGCTATTGATTTCCTGGAAATAGTCGGGGATGGTACCCAGGCTGATGCCGTGCTGGCCATAGGCGAGCTGCATACGGTGCGGATCCAGCGCCTTGGAAAGCATTGGCGCCGATCCCTGGCTGGCAACTGTGCCGATTCGGTTTCGAGCGCGCTCCAGAATGCGCTGCTGGGTGCCATCGCGCCACTGCATGCCCAGATACAGGCTGGTGCTGAGATTGGTGGTTCCGCTGGTCCAGAGCTGATCCTCAAATGCCACGAGCTTACGTGCCAGCCCACCGATATGCGCCAGGTGGGTGTAGAGCACATCTTCTACTTTGGCGTCTTCCCGCTCGTCCTCGGTGACGCAGCAGCTGCGCACCAGGTCGAAGAGATTCATGCGATAGAGCTGCGGTAGGTAGAATTCATCGCGGAGGTACTGGACCAGACGGTCGCGCAGCGCCTCGGGATCGATCACCATCAGCCCGCTCTGGTCGTGATAGCGTTGGTCCAGCCAGGCCGCGAAGTTGCGGGCATGGTCCTCGGATGTGACACTGGCAGAAAGCTGCTCGTAGAGTTTCTGTACCGGAGGTGAAGAGCCATCGGGATTCCTCATGCCTTTGAGCAGCGGCAGGTCAAAGATATGGCGGCGATGCACGTGCATATCGTCCAGCTCGCCGCGCCAGGCAGTCGAGGAGAGCGCCGCTGCGCTTAGTTGGCGAGTCACGTCGGTGCTGTCCAGGCGGCGACGATACTGAGCGGTTCGAGCCAGCTCGTCGTCCACATATTTCAGCAGGCGCTGCAGCAGTTGGCGGCGCTCATCGTAGACCGCTGCCCTGATGTTGCGCCTCTGTACTCGGTTGAAATCATCGGTTACTGCGGCTACCGCATGGTCGCGCCGCCCCATGACCGGCCACGCCTGTAGCATTTCCCGCCAGAGAACGTGATCTAGCTGTATGCGGCGAGGAACATTCTGATCGCGTTGCGCATTAAGGGCAGCGGTATAGATACGTTGTCTGGACTGCAAGCGGCGCAGCTGTTCGCCCAGCGACTCTTTGCGAATGCTGCTGATATCGCGCAGTTCCGCCGCCTCGAGAGCCTGTGCCTCCTCGTGAACCTGATTGGTTACCTTCTCAATCTGCTCGCGCAGTCGAGCCTCATAGCTATCCAGCTTGGCCTGACCCGCCGACTGAAACTGCTCATCCTTGAAAGGCGGAAGTGGTGGCGGTTCCAGGGCGTGCTCCCACTCGGCGGCACGTCCCATCTCCTCGCTGCTCAGTTCATAGGTAGTCGAACTCATATCGCCGCGCAGATAGGGCAATACCTGGGCGGCGGCAAGCTGCGCAAAAGCGGTAGCGGTCTCTACCGCGGGGAAGGCGACCTCCAGAGGGCAGGTGGTACCGAACATGGTTGGTAACCCGTTGCCGTCGTAATTACCCAGCGTCTTGCGATCTACCGCCTTGGAGCGCTCCAGGGAACCAACCCCTGAAGCGTTGGTGATACGCATAAAGATATCCAGGCCGATAATGCGGGCCGCCTGCTGAGATGAGGTCATGCTGGTCTGGCCGAAGAGGAAAACCTCATTGGCGATGGTATCACCACGCAGGGTGTAGGGCGTCTTCATCAAGTACTTGGTATAGGGACCGCGATGGCCCTTGGCGTCCGGCTGGTCTCGGGCGACGCTGAGCGCGATCAATTCCAGCAATGTGGCGGTCCCGTTGCTCTTGCGCCAGCTTATGTCGTTGGATTCGGCTTCGGCTATGCGCTCGGGCAAGAGGCAGAAGATGTTCAAGCGATGTCTGAGATTGAGCTGCAACACGCGATGACGCGCCATTACCGCGATGTCGGGCAGTATACCGCTACCGGTGCCGCCGCCCAGGAACGAGACGATATTTATCTGTATGTCCCTGACTGGTGTGGCATTCTGATGAGAGGCCAGCGCGCCCAGCGAGGCAAACGCCGTATCGAGCAACTGCTCAATCTTGGCCCGGTCGGTACAGGCGGCGACATGGCCGTTGTTGCGTATGCCGCCGGCGCCATTATCGAAGGCTTCAGGGGTCTTATTAGGAATATAGGTATGCTCGGCGATCGATGGATCGAGCGGGTCGGCGTAGGTGATGCCGTGCGCTATGCTGATCCGGAGGTCGAACTCTTTGAGCACACCAGGGTGTGCCTTGCGAAACTGCATCACCTCCGCCGGAGGCGAATCGATATCCAGGAAGACTAGAGCCACGCGCTGGCGATCTTGCTCGGGCAGATAGACCAGCTGGCTCATGGCTTCCAGCGCCGAGTAAGCGGGAGTGCTGCCCAAGAAGATATTCAGAGACGGCACCGTGATCTGCGACTCGACAAGTGAACGTGGTTGATCTTCCTCAGCGGCCTGCGCATAATCAAATGTCGCCATATGCAACACTCCTCCTGCATCTCTTGCAAACACCTAACTAAAAATTGCGAGTAATATCTGAAACCGGTTATCCGGCGGTAATCCTACGAAGACAAAACGCTCGCCCCACCGGCTACCAGTCGTCGTCGCTACGCGAGCGCCGCCGGCCCGGCCGCTCGTCCTGCTCGTCAGAGTAGCGAGGCCGTCCGCTGGCACTACGGCTCTTACCGGCTCCGCGTCGTGCTGCGCTGCGATCGTTATCATCATCGTCGTCGTAGGAACTTCGCCGCGCGGAAAAAAGTCCTCCACGCCGGCTCTTCACGCGATCGTCGTCATAATCATCGTCTCGGTCCCCAGTGGGACGGCTCCCGATGATACGCTTGGCCAGCTCAGATCGGGTATCTAGCTGACCGGTGATGTTCCGTCGACCGCCAGCTTCTACAGCGTAGCGGACACGTCCGTCGCTGCTGGAGAGATCAGCGTTGGCGGCTGAGAACCAGGTTATGGGAACTTTTCCGCCGGCCTGGCGATAATTGTCACGTGCCGTGGTGCCGCGCACCCAGATACGTCCGCCACGCGCAAAACGGAAGCTCAGCCCCGGGTCAAGTCCCATCTGTCCAGACTCGACGGTGCTGGGAGAGAAGAATGCGCCCGGGCGACGCGCACGGCCAAATTCATCGGCGCCTCCCGGAGTGCTTACGATGGCACCTCGCGGCTTTGGAGCCAGCAGATACCGGGCGAGCAGTGCCAGAAACACTAATATCAGTAGATACAGCAGGGTTACCAGGTAGGCGTGCAGGCGCTGAGCGGTCGTATTGGGTACCAGGTTGACCTCGACCAACCGGCTCACGTGCGTGAGGTCACCGTGCGAGATGTTGTAGGCCCCTGCCGTGGTTAACGCCAGCGTGTACGTGCCGTTAGCATCCGAGGGGAAGATGAGATGGAATGCCCCGCCGCCGTCGTTGACCACCGTTACCGGTATCTTGGTGGTGGTTCCACTACGTGTGGCGCTGCCGGAGACGGTGGCGTCGGTGTAGGCTTTGCCGTTGAGCTCAACTTGCCCTCCAACTATTGCCGACGGCTGCGCCGGAATCCCCTGTAGCGGCCAGCCGCTGAAGAAGCTGGCAATGGGAAGGCTGTAGAGCAGCTCCAATGGCTTGTCCCACTGGGTAACCGCTGCCGTGACCGGATCAGCAGTGGCGCCGTGCTGACCAATGAGGAGAGCCGACGGAAAGAGATCGAGCCGGACCACCGACTCGGCGGTGAGTACATCTTCGCTGGCCGAATGGGCCTGTATCTGTATCTGGTAGGAGCCAGTCGGCGCTGTGGTTGGAATCGTAACCGGCACGCTGTAGATACCGCTGCCTCCCTGGTTCGCTAGCAGGATGTCAACGGTATACGGGTTCGCGGAGTCTCCTACGTATGACACGGTACCGCTCAGGCTGAACTTTCCCCCGCTAATTGGCGTGCCCTGATTGGTGAGCCGAGCTGATACGGTGAAGGCTTCACCGAGAGCCAGCGGCCCGGTACTCGAGGGTGAAGTGAGCGCCAAAGTAAGAGCCGAGACCTTCAAGCTGTCCATGAGAAAGAGTCCGGTGCCGCTCACGTCGATTTCCCAGGTACCCGGCTGTGGCGTGTCCAGGGATATGATCGCATAGTGCGGGTCAGTCGAGACGAAGGCGCCTGCGGCAGGCGGCGGAATACGCTGGCCGTTTGGCGCGAGTATTGAGACGCTGGTCGCTGGGTTGTCCTTGACCACGATAACGTCGAGATGAGTCACATACGCGCCCACACTGAAATTGCGCGCGGTAACTCTGCCATTTAGCTCGGTCGGTCCAATAGTGGGACCGGGAGACCGACCGTTACGTAACCGAAAGATATCGACAAAGAACGGAGCGATGTTGAGCGGCGAGAGCCCAGGCACTACCCCGTGACCATCGTCGTAGAACTGCCCCGATGTAGCGCTGGCGATTCCGCTGAGGAAGGGATGAAAGCTTTGATCGCTGCCGAGCGCAATGGCGTCTATCGGCCAGTTGTGATCCTTAAACTGGGGCACCAGCTGCGTCTGAATAGCGCTGATCTGGGCGCTCGTGTTGGGAAAGGGTGTGCCGTCGGTGAGAAGGATGACGCTTCCGGTGTATATGCCGCCCTGTGTGGCGGTTTGCAGCATTGAGAGACCCTGGGAGAGCGCGTCATAGGTAGGCGTGTCGTTATCTGGCCGGCATTGATTGCTCTTCGCGGCGATGGCGGCTCGAAGCGACGCCCGGTCGTTTGCCGTCGACATTTCACGCGGCACCAGACCCCAGTTTACCGCGACGCCGAAATTACGTGGTCCACCGCTACCGCTGCCGTCGAGGCCGACGACGCCTATGAAATCGCCGGGCCCACTCAGATCGATATAGGCATTGGCGGCCGAGCAGCGAAGTCCATTCGGATCGTTTTCCGACATAGAGCCCGACATATCGAGTATGATCACCGTTACATGACCGGACGTAGCGTCCGCACGCCCGGCCGTCTTTTGGCGGTCGCGTGTAATGGGCGCACTCGCCGATGTGGCCGCCGCGTAGACAGTCGTTGCGCGTGGAAGTGCTAGAGCGGCTCCTCCACCAACGAGCAGCGCCACCAGCGTCACCCCCGGCAGCGCCAGTGAACTGGTCCTCTTCAAGATATTTGGGATGACCTGTCCTAGATATCCTAGTATATCGCACCAACGCCACATATCCCATAGGCAACTCCCCGCCCTAGGCCGGCTAGAAACCAGCGTGAGCTTACATTGCTTGGATATACGTACAAGCAGTCGCTTGGGTGAGAGAAATAGTTGTGCAGCACGTAACATGCCGGTATTGCCTGGTAGTGACTTTTGCAGCCAGCGAGGTTCTAGCGGCGAGCTCAGGGAGAGACGCAGAAGAATTGCAGCGGCTCCTCTGGAAGCGTTTGAGGCTGAAGCACGCTATCACCCGGTGTTCCGGCTCACGTTGGAGAATTCGCATAGCTAGACATACCAGCAGCGAGAGCGATATACTACGCGGCGGTGCCGGAGAATGGGCACCCAGCAGGCAGGCAATGGCGCCTGACTACGGCAGCATGCACGAGGTTACCGCTCATGCGAATAAATATTGTCGGCGTCCCTATGGATCTTGGAGCGGATCGGCGCGGTGTGGATATGGGACCAAGCGCCATCAGGTATGCCAGCATCACCGAACGGCTCCGCATGCTGGGCCATGACGTTACAGATCTTGGCACGATAGCGGTAGAGGGGCGAGAGACCAAGCTACCCGGAGATCCAAAGCTCAAGTATCTCGATCCGATAATTCAGACTTGTAGCGAGCTGGCCGAGCGTGTCAGTGCCAGTATCTCCGGTAGCTCCCTGCCCATTAGTCTTGGTGGAGACCACAGCATTGCGCTCGGCTCGGCAGGTGGAGCTGCTAATGCCCTGGGAGACATCGGCGTCATCTGGTTCGATGCCCACGCTGATTTCAACAGTGCCGAGACCAGTCCTTCCGGAAATGTCCATGGCATGATCTTGGCCTCACTCGCCGGCTATGGCGATCAGCGATTAGTGAATACCGCGAAGAGTCCGGAGAAGCCTCGTCATGTGGATCCCGCCCGAATCGCCATTGTTGGAGTGCGTGAGCTAGATCCCGGGGAAGTCATACTGTTGCGCCAGGCTGGAGTTCATGTCTATCCCATGTCTGATATAGACCGGCGTGGTATCTACGATGTCACCCAGGAGGCCCTTCGGGTAGTTTCTTCCGGCAGCAGAGGATTCCACGTCAGCTTCGACATGGACGTCGTCGATCCCACCGAGGCTCCAGGAGTCGGCACGCCCGTTCATGGGGGCATTACCTATCGTGAAGCCCACATGGCGCTCGAACTGGTCGCCGAGGCCGGCGGCATGGTTAGCCTAGACTTTGTCGAGGTCAACCCTATTCTCGATCAGGCTAACCGCACGGCGGCTCTTGCCACTGAACTAGCGCTCTCAGCAACCGGCAAGCGGACATTTTGACCTCCGCAGGTATCGAAATGGTGACCGAAGTAGACTGCATGTAGCCAAACGGAGCCTTGACACGCTCTTTGGAGAGGGCGTATCGTAGCCATGGGAGATTCGCTGCGCGAGTCGAGCAGGAGCGGCGTGAGGGAAGTTGTATGTGCCGCTTCTGCGGGAGTGTCGGCGGCTCCTGCTAGGCCGTTTGGCGAAGCGTGCCAGCGGCGGAGAACCTGTTCCCCATGTTGCGGCAATGGCGCCGACACACAGGAGGCATGTGAACGTGTCCAATACGGCTGCTCTTTCGCAGCGATCTGACATGGTAGTGTTCCTGAACGGTGAATTCATACCCGCCGATCAGGCGCGAGTAGGCGTGATGACTCACGCGTTGTCCTATGGAACCGGCTGCTTTGAAGGGATACGCGGCTATTGGAACGAGAACGCACAGGAGACATACATTTTCCGTGTGCGCGAGCACTATGAACGCTTGCATCGATCCTGCCGCATTATGAACATCGCGTTGCCGTATTCGGTAGACGACTTAGCGGAAATCTCCACTGAGCTGGTTCGTCGCAATAAGCTGCGTGAAAATTGCTACCTCAGGCCCTTTGCTTATAAATCGGATGAGATCATTGGGGTACGACTCCACGATCTGCACGACCATTTTTCTCTCTACGCGGTCCCAATGGGAGACTATGTCCCAACGACCGGACTTCGTTGTGGCGTCTCCTCGTGGCGACGGGTAGACGATAATATGATTCCGGCGCGGGCCAAGGTCTCTGGATCGTACGTTAACAGTGCCCTGGCCAAGACCGAGGCGGTGAAGAACGGCTTCGATGAAGCTATCATGCTGACATCAGAGGGGCATGTCAGCGAGGGCAGCGCGGAGAACATCTTTCTCGTCATCGGCAATGAGCTCGTAACGCCTCCAGTTACTGAAAATATTTTGCCTGGCATTACCCGCGATACCGTTATCCAGCTGGCCCGCCGCGAGCTGGATCGCATTACCCGTGAGCGAGTAATCGACCGCACGGAGCTGTATTGCGCTGATGAGATTGTACTCACTGGAACTGGGGCGCAGATCGCGCCGGTGATCGAGGTGGATCGCAGGCCGGTTGGGACCGGTAAAGTTGGGCCTATTGTGGCAGAGATACAACAGCTCTATATGCAGGTAGTACGGGGTGAGCGCCCTGAATATATGGATTGGTGTGCACCATGCTTTAGCGCAAGCGGATATGTTGCAGTGGGTGCCGAAGCGGACATGAAAGCGGCCAATGGAGGCATAATGGACACGCCAAGTCGTCCGGTTCCCGCGGCAAATCCACTCGAGCTGGCAAACACTAGACTGAGCTTCCACAATACCATTCGTGCAGCATTCAGGTAGGTTCCGTGCCATCGGCACGGAACCTACCTGTCTATTTCCGCAGCTCCTTCTACTCTCATACTCCCCACGCCTTGCATCTTCCCTGCAAGTGGGCATGTATTTTGCTACGTTGTTTTGCGTCTCTAGCTCAGCGTTCCAATCTAGGCGCAAGCACAACGAGACACGTCAGAAAGGAGAAGCTGATATGCTGTTTGCGATACGACATCTAGTTCCCGCAGCGTTCCGCGCGATATTTCGTATGCTGTTCCTGGGAATTCTATTTGCCATAATCGCCGGAGGGATCACCCTGATCGTCGCCTATGCCAATATACCTCACTGGCCACCCAGTGCGCTCACCATTGCAGTGGCGGCGGTTATCGCGCTGCTGGCAGGGTACGCAGTTGGCCTGACTACTCTGGTGTCCGAGGTAGTCCGAGGCGTCAAGGATGTCGAACGAGATGTGGTCCACGGAGTTGAGAGTGAGGTAGTCGACCACGAGCATTCCCATGCCTGAGTGTTTGATTTAGCGCTATCATGAGATGTCATCAGTCTCTCTGTAACGGCGAGGCGCGTCTAGCGTCCTCGCCGTCTTTGTCCCTGGCGACAGCAATACCGACCTATGTGGCCTTTACGCACGGGGGTGTAGAGGTTATACTACACTATGGAAAGTTCTAAAGTTCGACCTAGTTTGAGGTCTCTTCGCAGGTGCAATGACTTCCCATCGCCTTGCAGGTACTAGGGGAGCAGGAAATGATGACGCAGAAATCGACAGCGGAAGCTAGTGAGTTGAAAGTGGCGACCCCAGACCAAATCATATGCCCGGTTGCCAAAACGGCCGAGATCATCAGTGGTAAGTGGACGTTGTTGATTATACGTGATCTGACTACCGGAACGAAGCGTTTCAGCGAGCTGGAACGCTCTCTGATAGGCATTAGCCCAAAGACGCTCTCGGAGAGACTTACCGCACTGGAAAATGAGCACGTGCTCAGGCGCCATGCCTATGCCGAGGTGCCCCCGAAGGTCGAGTACTCGTTGACCGAGAAGGGACAGGCGCTGGTCGAGGTGATCGAAGCTATGCGTTCCTACGGCAAACAATGGCTTTGCTGCGGCGAATGAATCGCGAAGTTTTTGCGGTTGATCATGTGGGCTTGCTATACATCCACGAGTTTTTGCTCCCTCATCCCCAATGAGCCTGGAGGCGGGACAATCGTCCGGGCAAGTCACTTTGTGGCCGGTGCGCGGTATCTGGTAAAATCGTGGATGGCTCAGGAGGACGAGCCACGATAATCCATAACGGGCTAGAGACCAGAGACTGGAAGGCAGGTGTCCCGATTGCGCCGCTCAACCGCTGCCGGCGAGAAGCCGCTCCCCTTTCCACCGGAGCCGAGAATCTCGCCTCTAGAGCAGATCACAGGAGAAAGCATGGCTGATCGCCCTCATGAGGCATGCGGGGTGTTCGGCCTCTATGCTCCAGGGGAGGATGCGGCCCGAGTAACCTATTTTGGACTTTATGCGCTGCAGCATAGAGGCCAGGAAAGCGCCGGTATTGCAACAACCGATGGAGCGCAGCTATATCTGCACCGGCAGATGGGACTGGTTTCTCAGGCTTTCACCGAGCAGAATTTGCTTGGGCTTCCTGGGTCAAGTGCCATCGGCCATACCCGCTACTCTACGACCGGTACCAGCCGGCTGGAAAACGCGCAGCCATTTCTGATGCGAGGGACTCTGGGCGAATTCGCGCTTGCTCACAACGGCAACCTTACCAACACCGAGGTATTACGCCTCCGTCTTGCCCGCGAAGGGGTTGATGTCTCTGAAAGTAGCGACAGCGAATTGATCGCGCACCTCTTGGCTCGAGACCCCGGATCGACGTACCTCGAGAAGTTACGCCACGTTATGCCACTATTGCAGGGGGCGTACAGCGTGGTTATCCTAACTCCCGAGTCTGTCATCGGCGTGCGTGATCCCCACGGCGTGCGCCCACTATCAGTGGGCCGGCTCGGCGAGAACTGGATTATCGCTTCCGAGACCTGCGCCATTGAAACGGTCGGCGGCGAGGCACTCCGAGATGTTTTGCCGGGAGAGATTGTCATCATTTGCGGTAGCGGCGAATCCGGACTTCGGGCTCATACAGGTATGGCACCGCTGAATTCGGCAGCCTGCCTCTTTGAATACATCTACTTTGCCAGACCGGACAGCTGTATCTCCGGTCGCTCACTTTATCTGGCTCGCCAGCGAATGGGCGCCCAGTTGGCGCTTGAATACCCAGCCCCTGCTGATCTGGTCATTGGCGTTCCGGACTCAGCCACCCCAGCAGCTGCCGGTTATGCCGCCGCCAGAGGAATGCCGTTCGCCGAGGGCCTTATCAAGAACCGCTATATTGGCCGTACCTTCATTCAACCAGATCAGCGACTGCGCCAGCTCGGCGTGAAGATGAAATTCAATGCGCTATCGGCGGTTCTCGAAGGCAAGCGTGTCGTCATGGTGGATGACAGTGTCGTACGGGGCACCACGGTTCGTCCGCTGGTGAAGATGCTCCGCGACGCGGGAACGGCTGAGATTCATCTGGGTATCACCTCTCCACCATTTCGATGGCCGTGTTATCTGGGGCTTGATGTAGCCGGACGCGACGAGCTTATCGCCGCACGTATTCCTGAGCTGGCGGATATCGCTTCTGAACTTGGGGTAGATAGCCTGCATTATCTCAGTTTGGACGGCCTTGTTGCCGCTATCGACCTACCGCACGACGTGTTTTGTTCCGGCTGTTTTACTGGCGTCTACCCAGTGCCGGTGTGTTCTGCCTAGCTGCTTGGTTGAGTGGGCGTAGTTTTTGGCTTGTTAAAGTAGGGCGTAAATGTATGCCGAACCTCAAGGATATACTTTCCCGTCTCCTGTCTATTCCTGGTGTCCGAGCAACGGTGCTGGTCGGACGAGATGGTCTTCCTATCGAAGCCGCCGGCCGGGGCGATGAGCGATTCCACGATGCCATTGGAGCCATGGGAGCCAGCGCGCTTGGTACTACTGAGGCGCTGGGACAAGTACTCAGCGCTGGTCGCACGGTTGCGGTGCTCCTGGAATATGACGATGTCCTGGTTAGTGTTGACCCCTTGAGCGAGTTCGCTATGGTGGTGACGCTGGCCGAAAGTGCAGCCAGCCTGGGACTGATTCGACATTCGCTTCATGCGAGCCGCGCCGAAATTTTACGCCTGCTTGATATGGGCTGAAGAAACGAAAAGGACGGCGAGCCATGGATTCCATGGATGACGGTGACTCCGCTCTCTACAGCAGTGCCGGAGTCAATCTCGATGCCGCCGATTCGGCAAAGCGTCGGATGCGTGAGGCGGCCCACACTACCTACAGCCCTCAGGTAATTGCCGGGTTGGGCGGATTTGGTGGCCTCTTCGCTCTCGATTCGCTTGATGAGAGTGACCCGGTGCTGGTGTCTTCCATCGATGGCGTCGGCACCAAGCTCAAGATCGCCTTTGCCCTGGGGCGGCACGCCTCAGTGGGGACCGACCTGGTCGCGCACTGCTCCAATGATATTTTGGTGCACGGCGCCCGCCCACTTTTCTTTCTGGATTACCTCGCACTTGGCTCCATGGATAGCGATCGTGCGGTAACTGTTGTTGAAGGGGTCGCCGCGGGCTGTCGCGAGGTTGGATGCGCGTTAATTGGTGGCGAGACCGCGTCGATGCCTGGATTCTATGCCGCGGGCGAATACGACCTTGCCGGGTGCATCGTCGGCGTCGTGGATCGGAGTCGCATGGTCACCGGCGAGGCAATCGCCGTCGGCGATGTCGTTATCGGATTTCCTTCGATCGGCCTGCATACCAATGGTTACTCGCTTGCTCGCTATGTCCTGGGAGAGGACCACCTGGATCGTTTCGAGGAACGAATTGGTCGAACTCTTGGAGATGAGCTCATGCAACCTCATCGCAACTATGGGCCGGTGATCCAGCCGCTTCTGCAAGCGTCGCTGCTAACCGGAATGGTTCACATTACCGGCGGCGGCATGCCGGGTAATGTGCCGCGCGTTGTGCCAGAAGGGTTGCAGGTGGTACTGGATGTCGCGAGCTGGGAGATATTGCCCATATTCCGATTGATACAGCAACGAGGCGGCGTTTCGTGGGTTGAGATGGCGCGAGTTTTCAACCTGGGCATTGGGTATATCGCGTTCTGCCGCGAGCCAGATGTTAGCGCTGTGCTCTCGGCGAGCAACCCTCAGGCCGGCCAGTACCTGGCGCGCACCATAGGATACGTTCGCGAGCGAGGTAGCCGAGACGAACCGGTGGTCATCATGGAGGGGCTGGTATGAGACCCGAGAGCGGGTCGGCCGGGACCGGTAAACAATCGCCCAAGGTAGGCGTATTGGTATCCGGGCGCGGCAGCAATCTCGCCGCGATCTTTGACGCGATTGCGCGCCGTGAGCTTCATGCGCAGGTCTCGGTGGTTATCTCGTCAAAGCCGGGGGTGCCTGCCCTTGAGATTGCCGGGGCTCACCAGGTGCCAGCTCACTGTATCGTTCCTGGTGAGTATCCATCACGTTCAGCAGCTGGTGCCGCCATCCTGGCCATATTACGTAGCGCCGGGGTCGATCTCGTCGTACTGGCGGGTTACAAGCCGATTCTGGATGCCTGTGTTACCCGAGCATACCCAGAGCGCATCATCAACATTCACCCATCGTTGTTGCCGGCCTTTGCCGGAGGCATGGCACCTCGGCCCCAGACCGAAGCGCTGGCGGCCGGAGTCAAGATTACTGGCTGTACCGTCCATTTTGTCACCGAAGCAGTTGACGACGGACCCATCGTTGCCCAGGCGGCAGTACCCGTCTATGACGACGATACGGTGGAGCAGCTCTCAGCCCGCATTCTGCAGATGGAGCATCGCGTCCTACCACAGGCAATAGAAGATGTACTTTACCGCTTCTCCCGCGTTGAGGGACGCCGAGTGTACTTTGCGCCGCTTGAAGGACACGAAAAAGGCGAGTAGTAAAATCTACTCGCCCGGAAAATGAGTCGCCTATCAGGTGATACGTACAGTGACCGCTAGTAATCGCGGTCCTGGCGCCCATACCCCCTGCCGCCATCGTCACGGCGGCGGCGATCTCCGTATCCACTTCCGCTTCCACTTCCACTTCGGTCACCACTGTAACCACGATCATAGCCACCGCGATCGCTGCTATAACGGTCACCGCCGCCGTAGCCACCGCGTGAGCCACCACCGCTACGTTCCGGTCGCGGTTGCGCCTCGTTCACTCGAATCGTGCGATTGCCGAGCATCGTACCATTCAAACCGGCGATTGCGTTACGCGCCTCTTCATCATTTGCCATTTGCACAAAACCAAAGCCCTTGCTCTGATTTGTGCTGCGGTCAATCACAACACTTGACTCTACAACTTCGCCGAATGCCTCAAAAAGTTGCGACAGCTGCTGATCGTCAGCAGAGTAGGGCAGATTCCCTACATAGATGCGGGTGGCCACTCAGGCTCCTTCGTTCGTTTCTTACGATCCTCCCCAAGCTGGACAGCTTGGGGCTCTCATACGTCATGTACCGGCTTTGTCGCCGGCCATCCTCACAAGCCTACAATCACATGCGCGGCGTCGCTCGACAGACGCTCAAGGGGGGACAATTGGAGACATCAACCAGACTGTCTACCCGTGGGCCACCAGAGAAGGTGCGTGCGAGATTACCTGCGCACTAAGCATATCACATCAGCTCAGAACTCTGCACAACTCGACTCTGCACAACTCGTGCCGCTATGAAGCAAGTCGGTTGCCCCCACCTTTGCCGCCCACTCGGCGCTGATACGAGATATAGGCATCGAGGGCCGAGAGATATGCGTCATACATGCGCTCGAGCACATGCACCGGCTGACCGCGCTGCTCGGCCATTGCCAGATCATACCAGCGACGCTCCATGCGCTTCTCTAGGCGCTCCAATTCTTGTTTGTTGGTGATATCTTGGGTCATCAGGTACTTTGCCTCCCAGGTTCGATATAATGCTTATGCCAAACTATTCCGTCCAAGGGAGGGAAACACGGAATATTTCCGTGCAAGCGACCACTTGGAATGGAGCTGAAAAATACATATAGAGAGGAGCGGACGCACCAGAATGGAACTTATAACCTTTGCAGATCCCGAGTATTTCTACCAGCGTGCGATACCTTTTTTGCTTAGGAACGAAGCTGAGAATAACCTCCTCATCGGTATAGCCGGCGAGCTGAAGTCCCATTCCGGCTCCTATCAGGAAGTATCCCCATATCTAGCAATAGTTGAAGACAACGCTCACGCCGTCGGCGTAGCGCTACGCACCCCTCCGCAGAACATACTGGTCTCGCGGATCGAGCCTCCGGCATCGGCTGCTGATGCGCTGAACTTGCTCATCGATCGGCTCAGCTTGGAGCAGCCCGACCTACGTGGTGTAACGGCATCACCGGATATTGCTCAGCTGTTTGCCGATCTCTGGCAGCAACGCACTGGACATCATCTTCTCCAGAGACTTCGGCAACGCATTTACCAGTTGGAGGACGTGAAGCCGGCCACGGGCGTACTCGGCTCACTGCGTCCAGCACTTCCTGCGGACTCGCCGTTGCTTGATCGCTGGATGGCGGCGTTCTTTGCTGAGGCGGAGCACCAACCGGCGAACCTCTCCCTAGCTGAAGCCTGGGTGGCACGAGCCTTCCAGACCACGGGGCGCCAGCTCTATTTCTGGGCGGTTGACGGTAGTCCGGTTGCGCTGGCAGGCTGTACCGGCAAGACGCCAAACGGCATGCGCGTAGGTCCGGTATATACACCGCCGGAGCTGCGCGGTCGAGGGTATGCCAGCGCCGCCACCGCCACCCTCAGCCAGCAGTTGCTGGACGGTGGCTGTCGCTACTGCTTTCTTTTCACCGATCTAGCCAATCGAACCGCGAACCATATCTACCAGGAAATTGGCTACCGGCCGGTTTCCGATGTTCATGTCTACGTTGCCGAATGAGGATCGGCAACGATGGCGTCTCCAGGTGCGGATGCCGGCAGATGCCCGTGCACTACCAGATTACCCCGCACCCGTTTCTGCCAGGCAATCACAAAGAAGCGCTCGAGCCGCTGCAACTGATCGGGAGTGCGTGCGGTCACCATGAGATTCACGGTCAGCCACCCGTCCGGTGACAGAAGCCCGGCGACCTGGCGGAGAAATAACTTTGAAAGAGCCCCGTTCGCCAGTCGGCCGGCCTGGAAGAGGTCGAGGCAAATCAGGTCAAAGGACGGGCGCGCTGTCTCGTCTTGTTCGCTCTGCTCCGCTACCCAGGCGAAGGCGTCCGCCTCCACGATACGAAGCTGTGGCAAGGACCCTAGCCCAAAATGAGACCAGGCAATCTCCAGCACCTGTGGATCATGCTCGATGCCGGTGATTTCTGATTCGGGACATCGTCTGGCCAAAAGATGGGCCACCGTGCCGCCGCCCAGGCCCAGGAGAAGTGCGTGACGCGGGCATTGCGACGTAATCATCAGCTCCCAGTACCTGCCACTCTGACCTGGCTCGGGTTCGGGACTTCCGCTAACACTTTCCGGAGCGGGAAGGGAGATTGATTGAACAACTCCATCTACCTCCAGCGCCAGGGTGGAGTCCGAATGCGTGGTGACGCGCACCTCGAGTGCGCGCGGATGCTTACGGCGACGTTTCTTTGCCATGGGTGGTCGTCCGTCTTCGTGATAGTGTCTGGTAGCGTTGAAGAACAGGAGCAATGGCGGTGCCGGCGCTCCGCTGCCGTAGAGTATGCTTACCCAAGCATAGCACGAGGTGGGAGGATGTGGCATGAGCTGTACCTGGGCAATGGAGGCGCAAATGCCTACCTGGCTTGACCTCTATGATTATCGTCTTCGGGTAGCCGCTATGTATCGAGAACGAGACGAGGCTCTGGCGGCCGGTGGGGATCCTGGCGCGGTCTGCCAGCGTTTTCGGGACGAGAAAGTTCGGCTCTTCGCCGGCCATCCTCAGTCTGCACTCGCCAGCAACTCGCGGTCCCAGGCGGGAGCAAAGTGCTGCCAGAACTCGTCCACCGAACAGTACAGTTCGAGAATACTCATGGCGATGCCTCCAGTTTGGATATGTATTGGGCCGTACTGGTGACATGCAGGTCCACTCGATAACGGCCGCTCGCAGGGCTTCGCTTCGAATGCTGGGCCGTAGGCAGCAACACCAGCCAGCTCGCTTGTCTGTATCGGTTTCGTCACGATCACGAGATGCAGGTGTGCCATACTAGCGGTAGAGCCTAGTTCCCACAGCGACGACTGAAAGGAAGGCCCACATGGCTGAAACCGTGACGTCTGCTGCACCGCTGCCGCCGCTGCGCGGACTGTGGCTGGTGGCGGCACGAGTCGGCTGGATGACGCTGGCGATAGTGGCTCTAGGCTCCTTTGTAAGTCAGGTTCCCAATTACTTTGCGCCGAAGAACGCTCCCTCGCCCAGTATACTTGCTGGACTGCCTGCCATAGGCTGGAACGCCTCGACGTACATCACGGTCGAGGTGGTGCGCGACTGTCTCTTTGTGGCGGTCTTCAGCGTCATGGGCTGGCTGATCTTTCTTCGCAAGTCGGCTGATCGCGTGGCGCTGTTGGTAGCACTCTTCCTGGTCGCCTACGGGCCAGGTAATGGTTCATTGGTGCAGCCGCCGCAGCCGGCCTCGCCGGGGGTGGCAATCCTCATTCTCTCCGGCATCGGCGGCCTCTCCGTCTACGTGCCCCTGATGCTCTTCTTCTATCTCTTTCCCAGCGGACGTTTCGTTCCACGATGGACCCGGTGGTTCGCCTTGGCATGGGTGGTTTTCTCTGCCGGCTTTCCGGTCTTGGAAACCCACCTGCCTCCTGTCCTGTTCGAGGCAGTTGTCGCCAGCCTGTGGGGAAGCTTCCTGGTGGCACAGGCCTACCGGTATCTACGCGTCTCCTCCCCCAGCCAACGCCTGCGAACCAAGTGGGTACTCTACGGAATCGCGGCCGCAGTAGCCGGCAACCTGGCAAACCTTCTACTAGCCCCTTCGACCTCCAACGGGCTGGGAACCGAAGTCTTGCGCAGTCCCCGGCAGGACGCTTTCGGATTCACTTTGCCGCCGCTACTCCAGGGAATGGGCGGAGTCATCACGATGTCGGTGGTCACCGACCTGCTGGTCTTGCTTATACCCGTCACACTGGCCATCTCCATTCTGCGCCATCAACTCTTCGATATCGACGTCATCATCAATCGAACGTTGGTTTATGGCTCACTCACCGTGGTGCTTGGCGCCATCTATTTTGGGAGCGTCGTGATCCTTCAGGCGCTCCTTCGAGCCGTTACCGGCTCGACGCCCTCGGTTGTGCTGGTGGTCTCTACACTGCTCATTGCCGTACTGTTCCAGCCGTTGCGTAGCCAACTGCAGAGCAGTATAGATCGCCGCTTCTATCGAGAAAAATACGATGCGGCCAAGGTCGTCGACCAGTTCAGCGCCGGCCTGCAACAGAACGTGCAGCTTGACGAGGTGACCGCAAGTTTACTTCATGCGGTAGAACAGACGATGCACCCGTCGCAGATGTCGCTGTGGATACGCGTACCGGAGCACTCAGCAGATCACTCCTAACTGCTGGGCAGACGCTCCTCATCCTCGAAGATCTTGCCTACTAGCGTAAGCATCATTCGGCCATATTTCCTTCTGGAGGCATCTTGGTTATCCCGAACTCACGTTAATCAAGATAGCAGGGTGGGTGAAAAGTGAGATATTGGCGTACAACTCGCCATCACTTTGAGGAATATGCCACACATGAGGGTGTTATGGAATTTCAAGCTGAAGCAGTCTCCTATCTGGCAATGAATGAACTTGGGGTAATGGATGAAGAAACGGCTAGTGTGAGCCGTGGTTGAATTCGTCACTGGTTGAAGGATGAACAGCCATAAGATCAAGCTATTCGTCAAGTACTTACTATTGCCGATAGAATAGTGACACTCTCGATCCCCTAGAAGGGGATGAGCTTCGTGGCGACTCTGGCAGTACGGCTCCACCCTCGCAGGTCTCTGGGATCATCCCAGCAGTTGATCTGCCAGCTCTCCACGACAACATCCATCCTGCGATGGATGGCCCGTGTCCGGGCGACTACGACGGACCGGTTCCGAGGCGCTGCCTCCAACGGAGATTGGTTGTTTATCCCGACCTCCGACCCGGACGGGATCGGCTCGTCGATACGTGATCTGAACGGGGAAGCTGATCGGTTGCCCATACGCCAGGGCATGCATATTCGTGCTGCCCACCACATCTCGGTGGCCTACAAAGCCACACTCCGGGTGGCGACAGACCCACTCGCGCCCCTTCGGCGTCTTCTGAGACCACCGGCATGCTGGACACTGGCTGCTCGTTCCCCGTTCGCTGCCCGTGAAGCTCGTGATGCCGGCGCGCTGTGCTTTCTCTTTGAGATAGCGGATGTCTTTGCCGTACTCCCATTGGCTCATCCGTTGGTGATGATGCCGTCCCGTGGGACGGTTACGCACCCCATGAGGATTACCGATAAAGAGCGTGCCTACCCGGTGCTGCTGGCAGAAGGCAATCACTTTCCTGGTGCCCTTGTGTCGCAGGTCGCGCACCTGGCGCTCAATGCGCCTGCTCTGCTGCTGGCGAGCGGCTTGTAGCTTCCGCCACCGCCTCGAGCCCCGCTGACAGCGCGGCCGCTTCCTGGCCAGCTGCCCGAGCAGCATATTCTGGCGGCGTTTGAGCGAGCGGATGCCGCGTCCGGAGATGAGGATTGCCTGCCCGGTAGTGGTGCTGACCGCTGCCTGATGGATCTCCCCCAGATCCACCGCCGCGCGCACCGGGACGTGCCCAGATTCCTTCATCGATCCCTGAACCGGCCCGTGACTCGTCACCGCTCCTGCACGGAGTTCGCAGGGCACCAACAGATGCAGTTCATAGCCATCCTTCCACACCAGCTGGCAACCACCCACCTGCTCAGGGAGGCTCGTGGTGTCGAGATGGAAGATCAGCGGTGGACGTCCCCGTCCCATAGGCAACAGGATCCGCCCGCGGTGGCACGGCTCGGTGCGGTGGTCCTGCTCGCTCTCGCGCGGCCGCAGTGGTTCCAACCGAATGATGCGTACCGTTTCTGTTAGTGTGGGGGGAGAGGTGGGGTCTAGGAGTTCCCCAGGCGCTGTGGGAATCTGAGAGGTTGCTTGCGTCATCACCCACTGCCTCCTTCCACCTGAGTCTATCCAGATTAGAACGTTTAGTCAAGGAGGCAGTACTCGTGGTGGCAAGCAGTGTCGCTCTCATCCAGGGGTCCCTAAAGGAGACGGGACTTCTCGCGCCGATCGTTAAAAGCTGAGAGAATAGCTATTCCTGACAACACAGAATACCCACCGACTCTGCCGCCCACTGCGACTGGGTAACGATAGGAACGAACGAGCAGTCTCGTTACAGTACGCCCCGTAATGACTCGACTATTGGGTGCTGAGACAGAAAATACTTAGGACGATATATCTTAACCTACGACCTATACCCCTAGGAAATACCCAGATACATAGAGAAAAACCCAGGAGAAATGGCACTCCTGGGCGTCTCATGAGTCATCCTAAGCTCTATCCTATGCAACATCCTTATCTTTTCTCTACCGGACCAATTAAAAGAGCTACTTCAGCCTCTAGTGATCTTCGCGGTACCTGCGTTCGCCAGCGCGGATAGGCATCGGCAGTACGTTCTCACGTGGGGCTAGTGGGCAGATCCAGCGCACGTCATAGGCACAAGACGGATTGTAACTAAAATTAAAGTCTATCAGAATGCGCCCGCCACCGTAGCCCATTGCGGCAGGATCGCCGTCATCCGCCATCTCCTCGAAGTCGCTGCCTTTGACGGTATCGAAGAGATAGCGCCCTGCACCGTAGGTCTCGTCTGAGTTAGTGGCATCGCGGAAGGGCAGAAAGAGGCCGCCCCCATAGACATCAATCCAGTAGGCGTAGAGTGAGGCAAGCTCACCGCCAATGTTGAAGCTGACACGGGCGGCACGTGGGAACCGCATAACCGCAGGTCCGCTGGAAGGGGTATCGATCAGTGCCTCCTCTGTCACCGGCTCCATCTCTGCCTCGACGCGCAACGCCGGATTATAGGCGAAGTATTCCAGCCCAGTGAAGGTGGCGCGATCTTCAGGCCCAAACGGCGACTGCGGGTGCTTTGCGAACAACTCGTTCTTCTGCGCACGGAAACGCTCCAGCACCGTCTCGGGATTCTCGCCTGCCCGTAGCGCAGCATTGCGCTCGCGATACATCCGTGCCACGCGCTCGCGCCAGTCGTGGAGGTCAAGCCACGTAGCCACACTATCCGTCACACTCATCATGTACCGTCCCATGTACCGCCCCATGTATGATCCTGTGCAGTGTCCAAGTGGGCGTCCTACGCCAGACGCCCTACACTATAGCATATTTCAGCGTAGGAGGAGCGGAAGGCAGGTAGCTTTTTGAGTTCCACATGACTTTCGTGCGCATATGACGAGCGCTGGATATGCCCGCTGGCGCCAAGAGAAAACTGGCTGGCGGTAGCTATTCGCGCTGGCGAGCGTATCTA
Organism: uncultured Chloroflexia bacterium; assembly: GCA_963810535.1. GTDB lineage: Bacteria > Chloroflexota > Ktedonobacteria > Ktedonobacterales > JADMIN01 > JAJPKE01. The sequence continues at coordinate 222,440 of CAWENW010000004.1, read as the reverse complement.
TAAGGACTGAGCGCTTGCGACACCCGCGCAGCGGGCTTTAGCGCGCTTAGCCATATTGGCATACTCCTTGCTCCCCTTGAGTTACCAAGTGAAGGGAAAAGCCCATACTTGGCAGGAGGGCGCGTCACCCCTTGCATGCTGGGCTAAAATGTCCTACTATTCCAGTGTGAAGCAAGAATTCGATACATCGCGGAACCGTGCCGGTCCCTTCGCCACTATCTACCACCCCGGTTGGTGTGCACGGTTTGGCTTGAAGGGAGGCGCCCATTGCAGCAGGTACGCGAACGGGTGCTAGCGCTTGCCGGCCGGACAGTTGCCAGTTATCGTTTGGAACGGGTGTTGGCTAGTGGTGCAGCGGACGTAGTATATTTGGGCCGGTGGGTAGGGAAGAAACCGGAGCCGATCACCCGCCAAGGTTTGCCGCCGCTTCTATTGCCGGAGTTTGCTCTGCTAGACCTGGTGCCGCTTCAGAAAGATCGGACTAATCGGGCTGAGGCGTTGCAGGCTCAGTTGCCTCGGCTTCAGCGATTTGAGCATCAGAGCATTTTGCCGCTTCTCGCTTGCGGCGATGATCCTGTGAGCGGCTGCATTTACGCGATTTATCCCTATCCCTCAGGGGGATCATTAGCCAGTCGCTTTGCCAGCGCCAAAGGGAAGCCGTTGCCGTTTCCTGAGGTGACCGCCTATCTGCGAGAGATCGCCGAAGCGCTGGACAGCGCGCATCAGCAGGGCTACTTTCATTTACACCTCAGCCCGGACAGTATTTTCCTGGACGCCAATGGTATCGCGTATGTGGCGGGGATCGGATTGGCCCAGATACTCGGGCTGCAAGACTCTATCGCCGAGGGCTCACTCTATGCGGCACCTGAGCAAATCATTCATGATCCTTCGCTGCCAACCACCGATATTTACAGTTTGGGCATGGTCTTGTACCAGATGTTAGCTGGGCGCACCGCCTTTGACAGCACGAGGCAACAGTTGCAGGCCCCTCCGCCGCCCAGCCAGTACCGTCCTGATCTTGCGGCTCAGATAGAAAGTGTCGTGTTGCGGGCAATGTCCGCCGATCCAGCCCAGCGTTACAGCACTGCTGGACTGCTGTCGCAAGATTTCGCTCTGGCGATCAAGAACTCCGAGGGCCGGCAGGCTATCGGCATCCAGCAGGATGCCGCAGTGCCCGGTATCCAGCAGGACGTCATAGTGCCCGGTGAGCAGAAGAGTCAGGACGGCGGCAAGCGGAAGCATCGCGATGCACGCAAATCCGCCGAGAAGGGGGCGGTTGCCTTGCCGGCAGCTCTAGCGCCACAGGGAGTAGCCGTTCCTCCGAAAGCTCCGGCCAGCAAGTCATTTGTGTTCTCCTCGCCCCCACCAACCGGTAATACCTTGTATCCACCACGGCCACAACCGCAGTGGGAACTGCCTCCGCAGCTGGCAACGCCGCTGGATCCAACTCAGGAGCTCATGCCAGGAGCCCTCCCGAAGGGAGCAATAGCCACCGCGAAGGGGGCAACAGCCACCCCGAAGGCCAGAAGAAAACGCGAGCAGCGACCTTGGGGAATCATCCTGTTATCTTTTCTCATCGCGGTCGTATGTGTTGCGATCTTAGCGGTACTAGCGTATCCGTCGCTGAATCGCCAGTTTCCAGTGCCTGTGCTCTCGCTTCCAGGACACAACACTTCTGCATCCTCGACAATTGGATCGAGCTCGTTCCTATCAAACGCCGGTTCCACTCTCTATAAGACGACCACGCCTGGAATCTGTGACAAATCGGGGGCCGCATGGGCGGCCAACACCGAGTCGGTACAGAGCTGCAGTGCCAGCGCTATGCTCTTGAACGCGGCAACCTGCCAGAATTGTCCACTGGCGGTTGTTACCCTGGGGACATTGCCTGGTAGGGCCGCCTACCCGACGAGTTACGCGGCCGAGGTTACCGTGCAGGCGCTGGCAACCGACCCAAGCGTGCCCTTTGGCATAAAGTTTCGGCAACAATCTATCCAGGATGACGGGCAACAGCGTGGCGGCTATAGCTTTCTAGTGAGCCAGAACGGTCAGTGGGAGTTCGACAAGTATGCTGCCGACGGCTCCCGTCTGCAACTTACACACGGCAAGCTCACGGCGGCATTGCCGCCTAATTCGACACTTGGTCTGGTTGTGGATGGCTCGAGCTACTATTTTTATGTAAATGGTAAGAAGGTCGCGGCGGAGAACGATTCGGCATATGGAGACGGGTATCTTTGCCTGGTGGCCGCACCATCGGCGACCATACTATTCTCTGACTTCTCGCTTTTTCGATTGCGGTGACCAGGCGGGCATGTACTCCAGCACGCGCCTGCATATGTGAATGTGACTGTGGATATCATGCAAGATCGGGCCAGAAGTCTTGCGTGCTGCCACCGGCGCCCACCGGCGGCGCTGCTGCAGGGCATAGAAGAGTTTAACGGGCGTGCTTTTTTCGAGTGCCACGAGACTCTAGAAGCGCTGTGGAACCAGGAACGCGAAGGCAGGCAGCGGCGGCAGGTTGGACAGATGTTGGCGGATACGAGTGGCTGCGCCAATCTCTATAAGGGCATTCTCCAGGTTGGCGTGGGATGTTATCATCTGCTGCGACGCAATTATCACGGCGCGACGGTAAAGCTGCAGAGCGGAGCCGATTACCTTGAGCCGTATTCGCCAGATTGCATGAGCGTAGAGGTGTGGCGGCTCATTCGCGACGCACGCTCTCTCCATGCGGCTCTAGTGGCACTGGGTCCGGATCACTTCACCGAAGTGGATTTGGCCCGCCTACCCCAGATCCGGCTCATCGGATCCACGGCGTTGCCTTCAGACACGCAGCAGGAGAGCATCTGATCTGGTTTGGTCGAGGCGCGCGATAGGAATCGCGTCCCTTTCTGGCCGCTTTCGTCTCGTATCCAGCTGCCGGCATTTCCGTTGCGGTAATGGGAACATAACTGCGGAGCCACAGCGATGCCGACTATGGTCTATTTTGAAGGAGTGTGCGTGAAGCTGTCAGATCATCATATGGGCGATGCAGGCGTTGCCGCTCTCGCTCGCTTGAAGCGGGGAACGCGTCTCCTGATAGGAATCGCGTTACTGGCGGCTATTGCATCAGGACTCATCAATTCGCTGGGTATAGGCGGCGGAAGCGTACTCCTCCTAGTGGTCTCGGCCGCGGCTCTGGCAAGTCTCGCCGCTCTGGTGGGAGAAGCCACCGATCAGCTGGGTACTTACCTGGGAGCGGGTGCCACCGGTGTACTCCAGTCGGCGCTGGGAAATTTGCCCGAGCTCTTCGTTGCCATATTTGCGCTCCGGGCCGGCTTGATAGAGGTGGTCCAGGCAGCGCTGATCGGCTCCATACTGGGCAACAGCTTACTGGTACTTGGTCTCGCTATGCTCGTGGGCGGCCTGCGTCATGGCACGCAGAAATTCGCCGCCGAGGTGCCGCGGATGGTCGCCACTCTCACGCTCCTCGCCATCGCCGCCCTGGCAGTGCCGACTCTCGCCTACAACCTGCATACGCCGGCTTCTCAACACGTCGAAAATCTGAGTATTGCCTGTGCGGCGGTGGTGCTTCTGGTCTTCGTCGCCAGCGTGCCGGTGGCTCTCCGAGGCGGCCCTACCACTATGCCTAGCCCGGCCGCCGAGCAACAGACCGTATGGCCGCTGTGGCTGGCGGTGGCCATCCTGGTCGCCTCTGGCCTGGGGGCTGGCCTGGTCTCTGAGTGGTTCGTCAATTCGCTTACGCCAGCAATGGCTACGTTACACCTATCCCAGGCGTTCACCGGCCTGGTAGTGGTAGCTCTGGCAGGCAACGCGGTAGAGCACACGGTGGGCATTAGCCTGGCGGCACGCAACAAAATGGATTACGCGGTAAGTGTCATTCTGAACAGCTCGTTGCAGGTTGCTCTGGCATTGATCCCGTTTCTAGTGCTTCTCAGCGTGTTTATGGGCGGCACTCATCTGACCTTGGTATGGCCGCCGCTTCTCGTGGTCGTCATGGGCATCACCGTGCTGCTCTCTACCATCATAACCTATGATGGTGAATCCACCTGGCTGGAGGGCGCCGCATTGATCGGACTCTACTGTGTGATCGCCGCCACCTTCTGGTGGGGGTAAGGCACGCTACCCGTTTTTGAAGCTCGTCTGGTATTGCCACTGGCCCTTCTGGTCGCAGGTATAGAGGCTAAATTGCAGAGGGGTAGCGTTATCGCCGCTCGGGGTAAAGCTGATCGTGCCCGTAATGCCGGGATATGATGACGAGGCTACCGCCGCGCGAACTGCGGCACGCGTGACTGGCTTGCCGGCATGGATCAGCGACTTAATGGCGCTGATCTCGTCCATAGCGGCGTCGTAGGCCAGGGCACTTTCCGGCAATGAGCTGGTGCCAGGATACGCAGTATGATACGCTGTCACGAAGCTTCGTGAACCGCTGAGCTTGGAGAGGTCTTCCGCCGGCAGAATGCCGGAAGTGTAGGCCGAGGCCGCGGGCAGTCCCACAGCGGTGCTCCAGGCTGGATCGTCGGCGACCAAACCAGAGGCCAGTATGGTCAGTTGGGGAGCTCCACTGAGGGTAAGCGCGCTGCGCAACGTGGCGGCGGCGCCGATCCCACCGGCGAAGTAGACAATGTCAGGATCCGCTTCCACGATAGCCGAGACGATGGCTTGTGTATTGTCCTGCGCCGGAGTTCCGGTCGCCAGAGACGCCTGTCCAGCCACCGATCCCTGATCGGCTTGCAGCTCTTGCTTGAAAGCGGCAGCCAGCGCTTTGCCCGAGGCGGAGCCGTCATCCACGATGAAGACCGCGCGTGCGCCCAGGCCCTTGGCTTGCGTAGTCGCCGTCGCCACGTCGGCGGCGACTTTCCCGGCGATAGTATCCGACGGTGGTAGCCGGAAAAACGCGTTTGGCGTTCCGGATGGGTGAAGTGTGGAAAAACTCACGCCTTCGGCCGTCGCCGCAGCTGGGTCGGTCAAAGCCGGCAATGTCGTCGTGGGACTGATAGTGGCAATGCTGTTCTCCTCGATGGTGGGCAGTAGGGCCAAAGCGTCCTGGCTATCCTGCGGACCCACTATGCCCAGACTTTGTGGATTGGATGCCACTGTCTGCACTGCTTGATCGATAAATCCGTTGGCTTCGTCGATATTGGTAATCGAGAGTGTGTAGCCGTTGCCGAGGGATTCATTTTGCGCCACTGCCAGATTTACTGCCATTTGCATCGACTGTCCGACGCCGGCCTCAGGACCGGAGGTGGGAAAGATGCTGGCCAGGGAGAGTGCTTTGGGGTTGCTGGCGCCGACCGAGCTGCAACTTGACAGTCCGGCCATGAGAAGCAGAACACGCCAGCAAAGGAGCCGGCCGGCACCAGCGTGGCGCGCGCAGGATCACGGCGCGATTACTCATTCGTACTGGCTGCGGTTTTGGCATGCGGTATTTTTTCATCAAGCTCTACTCTGCCGATGCTCAACAAGGCGCCGGCTACTGGTATGACACGAAGAGCGGCTGGGGAAAGAGCTGCAGGATTTGCTGCGGCGACTGCACTTGTTTGTCTCCGTTGTCGTCAAAGTCATAGGCGGTACTGCCGTCGCTGTAGTAGTAAGAAGAGCTTATAGCCGCCGTATTCGAGCAGGTCTTGCTGATCGAATGCCTGATAGTCTCCCAGCTTATTCTCGTAGCCGCCGAAGCCATCCGACTGGAGAACGAGAGAGACGTTGGGATTGGTCTCTATTTTGTCCTTATCGGGAAGCACCGCCGGATTCCACTGGTGAACCAAGAGTACCTTACGGGGCAGGTGATACTGCAACGAGATCTGCGCCAGCTCACCCTCCGCCCAATTGATTTCGTCGGCGTTCATCCAGCCAAGACAGCAAGGATAGCCGGCGGCGTCGGCGTATCCTTGCGCATTATGGGGGAAATGGAACTCGGTATCCAGCGCCAGCTCGACGAACGGATACTTCTCCAGGTAGGTAAGCACATTGTTGATTACCGCATCCTTGACCGGCTCGGTGCCCAGTTGCAGATCAAAGAACATCAGCAGATTATGTTGCTGGCAAAATGCAATGTATGACTGTATCGTGGCGTCGTCCGTCCATGAGCTGCAGTATTCCGCAAACGAGATGCACGGCTGTATTCCGTTCACCACCAGATCGATGGCCAATTTGACCGGATGGGTAGGGTCGAGAGAGGCGTATTGATTGCCGAGTTGTTGCAGCTGCGGGAGAAAGGTGCTCAGCATATCCAGCCTGGAGGCCGGGCCGTTGAAATCGGTACCGCCGACTATGCCATAGGCGGCGACGATACGGTCGTCGGGCAGCGGCGCGCCCACGCTGGGATCAAACGCGGAGGTTGACCCCGACAGTGCCAGACCCGCTCTGGCCCCCTTGGCGGTCGCCGCCGCGGTGGCGCTCCCTCCGCAGCCGGCTAGGACCAGCAGTACGCACAGTATGCCGGTGGGCAAGCTCACGAGCGGTGCCTTGTGTTTCTCCCACATGCGTGGTCGTTTTGCCTTGCTGTCCATGAGGTCGCCTCTCCAAGCTCTACAAACTTTAGTAGACTGTACTGCAACCGTGGGGATGCATCAACCAGACCATACTGAAGTCTTATGCCTCACCAACAAGTCTCGCCGGTACCTATGCCGACGATAGGATGAATGCGAAGGCATGAATTCGCACTGATGAGTTGCGGGCCGCATTCATTATACCGTATGCCGTGCGCAAACATGAATACCTAGGACGCATGACGACCTTTTATCTGAGCCCGGCGTACCCGCGCGTAACGGTGCCGACGACGGCGATATCGGCCTGGAGTAGCCGTGATACCTGGGAATGCCTGGGTCATGTTGCTTGCCGCGGAGTGCTCCATCTGATATACTGGTTCAGATTGTGCAGCACATTTGCTGCGTGCGCCACCGGCCGCGAGCACAACTGTCTTCACTTCGCGGGCGCGCGACCACTACTGAGCACTGTTGATTCTACATATCTGTGACCGCTTGGTCCGCACAGGAGGTTGTTGTCCGCTATGCCGAATCTACCATCGGCCAGGAAGCGTATGCGCGTCGAGGAGAAGCGGCGCGCGCGTAACCGGTCCATCAAGTCCGCTGTCCGAACCCAGGTTACCAAGGCGCGCCATGCCATCGGCGTGCGTCCTGACGAGCCCGAGACCGCTGAAGCGATTCGTACAGCTATTAGCGAGCTTGATCGTGCGGTGTCAAAGGGCGTCCTGCATCGCAATAACGCCAGCCGCCGCAAGTCTCGTCTGATGGCCCGTCTCCACACAGCGCAAGAAGCTTAAATCTGCCGGTGTGTATGACGTCTGCCAAGCAGACTTGGCAGAGGTTGGAGGCGAGCGTGTATGGTCGCGATCTGTATCGCGAACAATAAAGGCGGGGTCGGCAAGACAACCACGGCTGTCAATCTGGCTGCGGGACTGGCCAGACTCAATTACCGGGTACTTGTCGTGGATGTAGATGGGCAGGCCAACGCTACCTATGCGCTCACCGGCCGGGTCCATCCGGTTCCTTCGCTCTATGACGTGCTGGTGGGCGACCGCAAGCTTGAGAGCGTGATCTGGCAGACCAACGAAGAGAACGTGTGGATAGTTCCCGCGGATGGCCGCCTGCAAAATGCCGATGTCGAGCTGGCGTCTCGGCCGGGCCGCGAATGGCGCCTGGCTAGGGCCCTGCATGGTCAATCGTATGATTACATCATTATCGACACGCCGCCGTCACTCGGCGTACTTACGCAGAATGCGCTTGCCGCCTCGCACCGCGTTATCATTCCAGTCTCGCTTACCGAATTTAGCCTGATTGGAATGGATAAGCTGCAAGCGACTATCGAGGATCTCCGGGACCAGCTTGACTTGCAAGACCTTGAGATTGCCGGTGTGGTTGCCACATTCTTCGAGAATACGACAACCGCGAGCGACACCTGGGGCATCCTCGAAAAGAAATATGAAGGCAGGATGTTTGAGACCCGGGTCCCCAAGAATCTAGATCTCGAAAAAGCCCATCGGGAGAACGAAAGTATCTTGAGTTTTGCGCCCGCCAGCAGCGGAGGCCAGGCCTACGCGCAACTTGCCCAGGAGGTAAAGCGCCTTGTCCCAGCGCACCCGCGCCCGTACGACCGCCGGCACCACACCTAGTCAATCCAAGAAATCCGCTGGGAAACCGGCGGACGGCACAGCTCCCAGACCTGTGAAGAAACGGGGAGAGTCCGAGGTAGTGAGTGCCTCCCAGGGCGCCGCCCACAGCGACAATGGTGAGAGTCTGGCCCGTACTCTGCGAGCCGTCGCCGACGAGCTGGAACGAGATCCAGAGCTAGCAAGCCGCATTCGTCGCAGTCTGGCTCCTGCCGACCCGCCGGTGTCGTCGCATACGCTGTTGGCTGACGAGCCGCCACAGTCCGCAAAGTCAGCTTCCGCCACTTTCCGGCCCCGTCTCGTTACCGGCGCTGGGCCTGAGCTTGGTACTGGCGTACCCGATCCACATGTCTTGCTGGCGCAGCACGGCGAGCGGGGCTTTGGGGCTTTGCTCGAAGGTTTGCGTCTGGGCACTCTTCGCGCGATCATACGCGAATACCATCTAGATCCTGGAGGAAAGCTGGCAAGGCAGAATGATGCCAGTAAGCTGCGGAAGGCCATCCTGGAAACGATCGTGGGGTGAGACTTCTGCTCGAAGCAGGGCTGCGGAAACCGTCCTGTCGATTTGACAGTTGAAGCTGGGCCAGATATAATTTTCGGGTATGTCTGCTGGAAAGGGACCGAGATACTCATGAAGCGAACATGGCAGCCCAAGCGCATTCCGCGTAAGCGCGAACACGGCTTTATGAAGCGAATGGCTACTCGCTCGGGGCGTAAGGTTCTCAAGGCGCGCCGGCTCAAGGGTCGATGGCGCCTCACCGTCGTCTAGCGACGCGGCGAGAGGAAGAGCGTTACGCGTGGGGTAAAAGGGCGTCTCGCATAGGTCGTTGGTTCCGGATTACCTTGGTGGTTTGGACGACGCGCGGGGCGCTTTCTCTGTGCTCTGGATGCTCTTCAGCGCCCTAGTCGATGCCAGATTGATTGCTGGACGTAAAACCGCCGATTGGTCGCGAACTGAGGCGTATAGATCACCCGTGAAACATGATAAGTGCGTCGAACGTATATGTGTAGGTATGGGTGATGAGCGCTTTCGCCGTACACAGCGGCTGCGCTCACCCAGGGAGTTTTCGCGATTACGGCAGCGTGGGCGCCGGGTTAGCGGAATTCGCCTCACTTTGACATATGCGCGCCGGACTGAAAAATCGCGTGCGGAGTGGGAGAAGTCAACGGCGGGGAGAGGCGATCTTCCTCCGGCTCGGCCGGGCAACGAGGGTGTACCGACACGTATTGGATTCTCCGTCAACAAGCGGGTCGGTGACGCCGTTACCCGCAACCTCGTAAAACGGCGGTTACGCGAAGCTGCGCGGCACCGGCTCGCTTCGTTGGCTAGTGGGTGGGATCTTGTCGTGACCGCTCGTCCGTCGGCGGTCACCGCCGAGTATGCTGAGCTGGCAGCCGAGCTAGATCATCTCTTCACGCGCGCCGGACTGTGGACTGCGTAGTATCGGTGGGGCATTATTATGAAATACTTAGGCATGGGACTAATCTGGGTCTACCAGCATACGTTCTCTATCATCCTACCATCGAGTTGCCGGTTTACTCCTTCCTGCTCTCAATACGGCTATACCGCTATTGAGCGATTCGGGCTGATACGTGGCGGCTGGATGGCGATCAGACGGATTGGACGCTGCCATCCGTTCTATACCGGCAGTCTCATAGATCCAGTGCCGGAACTTACGACGAGCAAGACAGTCAGCAAGTGATCGGCGACTACTCTCGTAAAGAAACGGGCGGAGTAAGCGGAACCTCGGAACGAAATTGGCATATTCTCATGCCAAAAACACGCTGGTATCGCGTACAATAGAATTGAAATGCTTGTCACTGGATCTCGAGAACCGTGATGTGCAAGTTTTCGATATACCTGGAGCGCCGTAGCTTGGGGCCTTGGGAAGTTCCCGGAGCGTGCGTCGCAGGGGAGGACATATCGCGTGGGTAACCTGTTAGGTACGATCTTTGGCCCAATTGGCACTATCTTCAATGCCATCTTTTATGGGCCGATCTACAACATTTTGATGTTGATCTATAACTTCATCCATGCGACTGGCATCTACGGTGGGTTTGGGCTCTCCATCATCGCGCTGACGCTCCTGGTCCGCTGCGCCATGATTCCTCTCACGCGTAAGCAGCTCAAGTCAAGTCGAGCGATGCAAGAGCTGGCCCCTCAGATCAATGCGCTCAAGGTCCAGTATCGTGGTGATCCGCAAGGGCTCATGAAAGCTCAGCAGGATCTATACAAAGAGCACGGTTATAGTCCAATCTCAGGCTGCCTACCTCTGCTTATTCAGATGCCGTTCCTCTATGCGCTTCTTTTTTCGTTTCGCACTCTTCTGACTGAAAACCTGGTTAAGATAAACGCGCCGATTTACCCGTTTCTACCGCACCTGACTCAGGTGCCCAACGGGGCATTCTTGTGGACTAATCTGGGTGCCTCCGACCCGCTGAAAATACTCCCTTTCCTGGCCGCGTTCTTCACACTCATCCAACTCCGAATGGCCATGCCGGTGCGGAAGAAGTCGGCGCCGGGTACGCCCTCCGATCCAACTATGCAGGCTACCCAGACGACCATGTATATCATGCCGGTGATTACCTTTATCTTCGCCCTAGGATTTCCCTCTGGTCTGGCGCTTTACTGGACGGTCGGCGCCATGTTCGCCTCGGCGCAGCAGTATTTCTTGGCAGGCTGGGGGTCTTTGTTTTTAGGTATTCCTGGGCTTGAACACCTGGTCCCGCCGCCCAAGGAGCTGCCCACAGCTATGGCGGGCGGCACCCCGAACCTAGGGCGAGCGGGGGCGCGTAGTCTTGTAGCCTCCTCTGCAGCGTCGCGATCGGTTACCGCGCCTCCGCCGGAGTCTTCGAGCGGCGGCATACGTGGCTTCTTCCGCCAGTTGCGCGATATGGGCGCCGTGGCGACCTCCCAAGCGGAGGAAGCGTCCCAAGCGAGGAAGGTCGCCAAGGGAGCCTCTGGCACTGTCGTGGACTCCTTGCCGGCGGCACCTGCGAGCTCAATCGAGGCCGGCAGGAGGGCCGGGAAAGCGGACGCTGGAACGGCTACCACTCCGGCGAGCCGGCGAGTACGTTCAGGTTCAGAGGAACCTAAGTTGGTGAAGCCCCAGCGGCCAGCTGAGCTGCCCGAAAAAGCGATACTGCGTGACGCGACCACACCGGCTACGCCTTCGTCCCAACCAGATCAGGTACAGGGCCCTACCCAGGATGGCAGCAATGGTAAGGGTGGGGAAAATGGTACCCTGCCCGAATTCGAGATCGCGAGAATCGCCAAGAGTAGCGGCAACGGCATGCCGACCAGTAGGCCCGCAGCGGTGACCACTCGCCGCCCGGCACAGGCAAGTACCAAGGGCGGAGGCAAACCCACCTCGGGTAATCAGGGTAACGCAAAGTCGTCCTCCAGCCGTAATCGCAGCGCTAATCGGTCGAAAGGAGGCCGTTAGCAGTGGAGAGTGTGGAAGCCTCCGGAAAGTCTATCGAAGATGCGATTCTTCAGGCCCTCGTGCGTCTGGGACGCAATCGAGACGAGGTAGACATTACCGTATTGCAGGAACCGAGCCGCGGCCAGCGAGGGATCGGCGCACGCGAAGCTCGCGTTCGCGTCTATGTGAGGCCCGCTCGGGCTCCGGAGGACGCCTATGTGGGACCTGGACCCTACGAAAGTGATGAGGACGAGCTCTACTACCCCGAGCCTACCCCACCGACCTATGAGGACGAGATCTACCCACCCTCCGTGCCCTTTGAAGCGGAGGGGTTGCCGATTGAGCCGCTTGCGGATTTGCTGCCTGAAGACGCCAGCATAGAGGAGTTTGCCGAAGAGGCATTGCGTGCGATACTTGGACACATGGGTATACGCGCTACTATCGAGGTCGCCGAGCCTCTCAATGAAGAGGACGCCGAAGAGGAACCACTAACGCTCAATATTCACAGTGAGGATCCTGAAACCGTGAGCCTCCTCATTGGACGCAGAGGCGAGACCCTGGCTTCGATACAGCTGCTGGTGAATCATATTGTCAGTAAACAGACGGGCAATCGCGAGCGAATCATTATTGATGCCGAAAGATACCGAGAACGACGCGAGCAGAATCTTCGCTCGATGGCGACTCGTGTGGCCGAGCAGGTGCGCCGCTCCGGACACCCTATCATGTTGGAGGCGATGCCGCCCAACGAGCGACGTATTATCCATATGGTGCTGTCCGAAACGAGCGACATTTCCACCGAAAGCACCGGCGAGGGCGATCAGCGGCGAGTAGTAGTGTCGCTGAAGCGACCAGCCCGCGCGTAATCCGCCTGCAATACCGTGCGCCGTCGTGAGAACTACCCTGAGGCTTGGCTAGAATCCAGCGGCGAATGGGATACTCCAGCTTCCATCTGGCCACTGTGCGCTCAGCTGATAGCAGGCGGATTCGGGCAAATAGATATAGACCGGCCACTCGGCCCAGCCCACCCCCCACATGATCGGCTGGCTGGCATTGAGGATGACTTTGGTGACTGGTCCTGCTCCTATATCCACAAATGGCACGGAAGTCGGTCCCGATGAGACCGATTCGACGGACAGCGCGACCGTGCCCGCATATCCGGGAGCGGCTACCAGCAGGATCCGCCAGCGCCACCCAAGCGACGTATAGGGAAGTGGGGGATAATTTCCGAACTCAACGGCGGGCTGATTGCGTACGGCATCAAAGCCCACTACCCAGACTGGCGCGAACCCATAGGCAGGATCGGCATAGTAGCTGATCTCGGTGAGGGGCGAGGAGGTATGCGTGGTGGCGGAACAGTTTGCCGGAACAGGTTGCAGAAGCCCTTCGTCCGGTGTCGCGAATGGTAAGAAAGATGATGTCGAAGTGGGCGACGTCGGCGAAGTGGCTGTCGCTCGAGCCAGGCTGGATGGAGCAGATGGAGCACCTCCTGGATAGCCACCAAATACGCCGTGCGCTGTCAGTACCAGAAGCAGCACCACAACCAAGACACCGGCGAGCACACAGCCAAGCGGGCGTCGGAGTCGGCCGCCGGCGCTAGACCCAGCAGAGGAGCTGGGTTCGAACTCAAAATTCTCGTACGTATCGGGATTCTCACGGGTTTCGCCGAGTTTCCCAATGTGGCGTTCTTTGTTATTTCTCATACCGTTGCACATCCGAAAAACCAAAACAGGAGAATCCGTGAGTTCTTGGACGTTAGGTAGAGCCATGAGACGGAGCGGCATAGCTATTGATGTAACAGTATATCACTTGCAACCGAGCCGCGGTCCGGGGTCGCCTGCGGCGAGCTTTCGCAGAATCTCTGGCTGGACCGATTCTGGAGAGGAGTAGTGAGGATCTGCCAAAGGATCGAAATGAATGAAGAGGCGGCCCCAGTCTGGGGCCGCCTCCGAAACCACTGATCGGTACCGCTTGGGCGGGTACCGATCAGTGCGTGATGGGTGTACTAGTATTCAGGCATTGGCGGAGCAGCCGGCTTCTCTTTTTCAGGGATATCGGTGATCAGCGCCTCGGTTGTCAGGATCATCGCGGCGATAGAAGCGGCGTTCTCCAGGGCCGAGCGGGTCACCTTGGCGGCGTCGATAACTCCGGCTTCAACCATGTTCTCGGTCTTGTTGTCGAGGACGTTGTAGCCGATATTCTTGTCCTTCTTCTCTTTCTGTGCACGGCGAACCATCTCGACGATGACCGCGCCGTCCTGGCCGGCGTTTGTGGCAATCGTGCGGAGCGGCTCTTCCAGGGCGCGGCGCAGAATGTGCACGCCGGTCGCAGCATCGCCCTGCGCTTCAACCTTGTCGAGCGCCTCTACCGCGTTCAACAGTACTACGCCACCGCCAGGGACGAAGCCCTCTTCGACGGCAGCGCGAGTCGCGGAGACCGCATCCTCGACCCGGGTCTTGCGGAACTTGAGCTCAACCTCGGTCCCAGCGCCCACCTTGATCAGACCGACACCGCCGGAGAGCTTGGCCAGACGCTCTTGCAGCTTCTCTTTGTCGTAGTCGCTGGTGGTGTTCTCGATCTCCGTGCGGATCTGCTTGATGCGGGCCTGGATGTCCTTGGTGTCACCCTTGCCCTCGACGATGGTCGTGTCGTCTTTGCGCGAGATGACCCGTCGCGCCTGCCCCAGATCTCCGAGCGTGGCATTCTCCAGCCGGCGCCCGGTCTCCTCAGAGATCACCTGGCCGCCAGTGAGAATGGCGATGTCCTGCAGCATCGCTTTGCGGCGATCGCCGAATCCAGGCGCCTTGACCGCCAGCACGTTGAGGATGCCGCGCAGCTTGTTGACCACCAGGGTCGCCAGCGCCTCGCCATCCACATCCTCGGCGATGATGACGATATTCCGGTTGCCGATCTGGGTCAGCTTTTCCAGGACGGGAAGGATATCGGCGACGGCGCTGATCTTTTTGTCGGTGATCAGGATGTACGCGTCTTCGATGACGGCTTCCATGCGGTCGGAGTTCGTCACGAAGTAGGCAGAGCTGTAGCCCTTGTCGAGCTGCATGCCCTCGACGAACTCGGTCTCGAAGTTGATGCCGCGGCTCTCTTCAATGGTGATGACGCCGTCGCGACCCACGCGCTCCATCACGTCGGCGATCAGCTGGCCGATCTGGGGGTCGGCGGCGGAGACGGTCGCGATCTGGGCAATCTCTTTGGGGCCTTCCACCGGAGTGGCGGCCTGGCGGATATACTCCACCACCGCGGCGACGCCCTTCTCGATCCCGGCGCGCAGCTGCATCGGATTGGCACCGGCGGCCAGGTTGCGCAGCCCCTCGTTGACGATGGCCTGAGCCAGCACCGTGGCGGTCGTGGTGCCGTCGCCGGCGACATCGTTGGTCTTGGTGGCGGCTTCCTTGAGCAGTTGCGCGCCCATATTCTCAAACGGATCTTCCAGCGAGATTTCCTTGGCCACGGTCACGCCGTCATGCGTCACCGTCGGCGCGCCGAACTTCTTATCCAGCGCGACGTTGCGCCCCTTGGGGCCAAGCGTCGTTTTGACGGCACCTGCCAGAGTATCGATGCCTTTCTTCAGCGAGCGACGTGCCTGCTCGTCAAATTCCAGTTGCTTTGCCATAGTCGTATTCAACTCCTCAGAGTGAGAAACGTCTCACGTAGATACTACTTACTCCAGAACTGCGAGGATATCCGACTCGCGCAGTACCAGAAGATCCTCGTCATTGTACTTAAACTCGGTGCCGCCATACTTGGCGAAGAGCACCCGGTCGCCCTCATGGACTTCCAGGGGTGTGCGGTCACCTTTGTCGTTAAACTTGCCGGCGCCTACGGCGATGATGGTGCCCTCCTGGGGCTTCTCTTTGGCCGTATCAGGAATGACGATGCCACTCTTGGTGACTTCTTCCTTCTGTGCGGGCCGAACGACCACGCGATCTCCTACAGGGCGAATCTTGCTAGCCACGCCTTTGTCCCTCCCGCTAGATTCAGATTTGTTACTTTTCTTTGCCATTTCGAAAGCTTTTTTCCTTTTGCCACATCGTCCGATGCGTCATATCTTTTCATCGGAGTATGTCGCGTTCCACTAACGGAGTATGCCGCAACGGGCATTAGATGAGCATCGGAGACACATTAGAATCGTATAGGAGAAATATAAGAAAAATGTTAATGCTCACGCCGTGCGGGCTCGTCTGGCTCGGCAGCGTGTTTGTGTGATTTCTGGGGGATGGCACCCCGCCTCTAGTGGCTGAAAACCAGAATACGAGAAGAAGCCTGCTGTCTAACGTCAATGACAATTGCCGCGTATACAAGAAAATGGTCGCATCGTCAATGTTTCCGCCAGCTCTATTCCCGCATTTCTCGAGCTACAAGCAGGCCGCGGCGCGCAAACATCCCGAGCGCCGCTATGTCGGTGCCTGATACGATGTCCAGAGTGCGGCGATAACAGTCGAGAGCCGACTCTTGCTGGCCGAGCGCGGCATACTCTCTCCCGAGAGTGGTGTACGCTTGAGCAAGCACCGAGATATCGTGGTCCTGCCTTCCCTGCCTGATGACCTGCTCAATCGCACCTTTGCGGTCCACATTGCGATTGGCAACCTGGTCAAAGCGCGCACGTGCCAGGGTGGCGAGACGTAAGCCGGCTACGTCGTTGGTCTCCTCGGCCTTCGCAAACGCCTGGCTCAAATGGGGACGCGCCAGGTCCAGATATGCGGCACGGCCGGCCGATGCAGCGATGATGGGGAACGCTTCGGCCAGATCGAGGGAGATTTCCGTGACGATACTGCCGAGTCGCCCGACTGCAAGGTGCGACGACGGAGACTCCGTATTTTGCCTATGCAGGTCAATCGCGGCGAGCGCAGGCTGCAAAGCCAGCTCCGGTTGTCCGCGCCACCTTAGCAGCTGAGCTTCCATCCAGAAGATGTTGCCGAGCAACCGGAGCTCGTTTAGCACCAGTGGGCTCAGCCGCTTTGCCATGTCCAGATATTCAAGGGCGGCCGTATATTCGGCGAGCATGAATTCGCTGGCTACCAGTGCGTTCAGGACGTTGATCTCGAGGTCAGGATCGGCGCTCGCAGCGGGGTGGTCTTTGCCGAGATAGCGGATGATGCCCAGGCTCACCTTGGCGTAATTAACAGACTGGCGATAGGCAAACATGTGAGCGCACACGGCCGATGCTAAATATGCCAGGTACGCATAGGCCATGGGATCAGGCAGCTCGGCCGCCAATTCGATGGCTTCATCGATGTGTGTGAGCCCCTCACTGTGCAGCTCAAGTCCAATGCTAGCAGTGCCGGCAACAAAGTGCACGCGCATGCTCTGGCGCTCTGACCGTTCCAGGGCAAGACACACACTGGCCAACTTATATGCTTGCTCATAGGCAGCAGGCAGAGAAGACGCGCGACTCAGAAGCACGTACGCTTGGGACAGAAGATTCGCGACATAGCGATCATGGTGAAGCTCGCCCTGCTCATTTACACTATCTGGATAGAGCAGTGTGCTCGCCAATATCATGATGCACCCATAGATTGTTGAAAAATCAGGCCGGGAGCCTACGTGGCCGAGAGTTGAGGAGAAGTATAACACAGTGTCGATGGTTTGCGGCGCGAAGAGGTAGAATGTCGTGAAAAGCGCAGAAATCCGCAGTCTCAAAGTTACTACAGTGGAAAGGTAAGCCGTATGAACGAGTCGACCCAAGCGGGAACTCCGCCCACCGTAGAGGGTATGGTAAGCAAACCCAGTCCATTTTCGGTGCAGGAGACATTGGAACGCCTGAAAGCGTCTATCCAGAGCCGCAACCTAACCATCTTTGCCCAGATTAACCATAGTGACGAGGCCAAACGCGTCGGCCTCACGATGCCCGAGGCCCATGTGCTCATCTTTGGCAGTCCGCAGGCCGGAACACCGCTGATGATCGCCTCTCCGCTGCTGGCCGCCGAGCTGCCACTCAAGGCGCTGGTCTGGCAGGACGGCGCTGGCCAGGTCTGGGTGAGCTATGACAGCAGCGCCTACCTGGCGAGCCGCTTTGCTATTCCCACTGATCTGGTCAAGAACATCGCTGGTATCGACGGAGTGGTCGCCAGCTCGTTGCAGAACTAATGGGAGAGAGAAAGAGGATTCGAAGATGTCGGCGCCAAGTCTGTCTGCCGTCCTCTTACTTGTCCTCCTCATCATCCTCTACTTCCTCACGTATGACCCGCTCCAGGTTCTGTTCCTCACGAATCGGTGCCGTCAGCTCCAACCACATCTCGAGATCAGCTCGCGCTTGTCCGAGCTGGTTAGGAGACGGTGCTCCACTGTCTCCTAGCAAGGTGAATACTTCCAAGTCAACCAGAAGACCGCGCTGAATCAGCCGTTGGCTGGCGAATGACCAGTGACGGATTTCCCCTGAAGCCGGTACCTCTTCCGAGCAGTCTACTAACACGTCCTCTATCGCCCGAATAAGTCCAAGCACGAGAAAGGATTCGGTCATCTTGGACCCATGGATCAGTCGTTCAAGCAGGATGTGGACATAGGTGACCGTCGCAAAATCGGGATCGGGGCGAATGGGTGGGTTGACAATGGGTAACCCACCAACCAGGGCTACAATGAATAGGAGAATAGAGTGCCCAGTTGGGCTTCGGGAGATGCTTTCCTCACAGGCAGCGCATAATTGATCGACCAGCCGTCCCATACCTGAGGTCCTGTCTCTTCTCTGCCGTACATCCCCAGAACTCGACCAATTTTCGTTTCCGACACGACGACTGATGTCCTGTTCTCCCACTGTGCCGATACGCGTTATTCTTGCGCCTGTATGCGCTCGATGGCGTACTCATGTTCCGTCTGAAGCGCTGCTAACTCATCCTGATACTGCTGCAGGTCTGCGCGGTTGTGCTCGAGCGCTTCCCGTAATCGCTGGTCGGTCGTCATATGCAGACGGATCACCAGTGCCGTGATCGCCTGTTCGAAGGCATCCGCGAGCTCAACCAGGTGCTGGATCTCCGCTTCATGCTGAGCGATCTGTTGAGCAGGTGTTTTGGCCCGTGGCCAGCGTGGTCCCAAATAGGTGGTAGCCAATTGGCTGATATCGAGGAAGGAGCCCTCGAGTCCGTTGTTGCCGTGCTCGCGGACCTTTTTAGGCATTTTGAGCCTTTCTCCTCTCAGGCAAGGTGATATCCGCGGCCAGCATAGTGGCAAACCGTCCCACGCCAGATGTCCCTTCTCGTGCTTGCTTACGCTCGTGCAGCATTCGTTCAGGAAGCGTCTTCAGGTGCGAGAACCTACAACACGCGCGATACTGCAGAAAGGCCATGTACGATAACTGGCGCAAGCACCACCAGTCCGGAAACAGCGACCAACACCACTAAGAGGAGGATCAGCGCATATTCAACTAGACCCTGTCCACGCAGGGAAACTCGCTGCTGAGGAGATAGAGACATGTGCATCTCCATACAGGACATAAGGTGAGTCAGAAGAGGCTCTTTGCAGCGTGACTGACCGTCCGGTCATATGTATGACGAATGGGGGGCACAGGGTATCACGGTGCTGATTTGGTTTTGATGGCACTCCAGTGCATCTCGACCAGAAACTCGGCCTGCTCAGTGGGTGAATGGCGCCGCAAGTCGAGACTCTCCAACATGCGCGAATAGCCCAGTCGGTTCATGAAGTAGAGGGGGGCAATCAGACCGGCGGGAGCATCGTCGCGGACGCTACCATCGTCTTGCCCAAGGACAAACAGCTGTTCAAGTTTGGTGATGATCGCACAAGCAGAGTGGACGACCAGATCACGACCACGAGGATTGACCCCGAAAATACCGGCAAAATACATCGTAACGAAGTCATGCCGCCGCTGACCCAGATCAGTTAATCGCTGACTGATGAGGGCAAATCGGTGGGGAAGTGGCAATGCAGTGCTCGCACTCACGGCTTCTTCCAGCAGCTGGCGCAACTCATCGCAGAATAGTTGCAGGCACTCGGTGAAGAGTTGGTCTTTGCTGCCGGTGTAGTTATAGATGGTGCCCTTGCCGATCCCGGCGCGGACCGCGATGCTCTCAATGCTGGTCATGTCAAAGCCTAATTGCGCGAACTCGGCGGCGGCAGCTTCGAGAATACGCAGACGCTTGGCCTCACGATCCTCCGGAGTCAGACTCGGGCTGGACCGAATCCTGGATGGGTTCTTTGCCATCTTTGCCATGGTGGTACCCGTCTACGTGTCGTTTGATGGGAACAATAGCAAGCGGTAGGGAGTGCCGAGAACTGAATGGCTACATGGCTATCCCTACTCAGTCACACGCATCAGCATGGTGCAGCAGACACTATGCTGGATTTGGCTCCTAGTGTACGCTATCTTGAAGCGACTGACGAGTCAGTCTCAAAACAAAGACCAGTTTTATGAGAGCTGAAGCCACCGGGGTAACTCAGATTCAACCAGCGTGCGACCCGTTGGGCACGATGTGGATGTCATGACTCGTGGCTGGCGGCATTTAATGCGTCGTTCCTCACTGCAATCACGCGCAAAATGCCTGGCGTCATGTTAATGAACTTTAACGCCAGGAACTGTTCAACGTGAAGAGATGACAAAGCCTTGGACCAGCGCAGCAATCTCATCTGCAGCCGTGTCTAACGCGAAGTGCCCGGCGTCGAGAACGTGAATTTGAGCGTTCGGCACATCCCGGCGATAGGCTTCGGGCTCAGAGAGGTCAAACGAGAGGTCATACTTTCCCCAGATCACCAGCAGCCGCGGCTGCTGCTCGCGCATCCAAGCCTGCCACGTGGGATAAGCGTCGACGTTGGTGCGGTAATCGTAAAAGAGATCGGTTTGAATGTCGGCCTGGCCGGGCTGGTTGATAAAGGTATATTCATCGGTCCATAGATCCGGGTCATAGCGTTCCACATCGGGATCACTCCCAACATGGCGCGTCCGCGTCGTCGATAGCGAAAGCAGATTGGTGCGAAGCGCGCTATCGTTGGCCGCGCGATCAGCCCAAAAGGCCCGCCGCGTCTGCCAATTGGCCCCCAGGCCTTCGTTGTGCGCCACCGCGTCCTGGACAATCAGAGCCTCGACACGGTTGGGATGGGCCAGGACCATGCGAAACCCCACCGGACCGCCGTAGTCCTGCATGTACAGCGTGTAGCGCGCGAGCCCCATCGCTTGCGTGAAGTGATTCATGATTTCCGCGTAGTGATCGAACGTATACGCAAAGGTTTTGGGGTCCGGCCAGTCGCTATGGCCAAAGCCCGGGTAATCCGGAGCAACCATGTGATAGCGGTCGGAAAGCCGAGCGAAGAGCGGCTCGAACATCCGCGAGGACGAGGGAAGTCCGTGCAGCAGGAGAAGCGTCGGCGCATCTGTGGGGCCGGCCTCTCGGTAAAAGATGGAGAGCCCATCTATTGATGTGGTGCGATAATACGTTGGGTGTTCCACGCCACGGACCTTTCTTTGGGTAGCTCCGCCTACCACTTGCCTAAATGCGAGCCGCCATCGACGTGCAGCACTTCCCCAGTAATGTGTGGCGCTTCGGACAGGAATACGACTGCATCAGCGATTTCCTGTGCGTCCGAGATAGTCCCCATGGGGGAAAGCGTGCGCATAGTATCTGCCGGGTCGTCTTTATGTAGCGGAGTATCGACGACGCCAGGAGCGACGGTATTAAAGCGAATGCCTTCTGTTGCATATTCCATCGCCAGGTTTTTCGACATGGACTCAATGCCGCCTTTGGTCATCATTGGCTCAGAAACCGTAACCCCAGCAATGGGGTGATCTACCATCGAGGTCGTGATGCTCACCACACTACCGCCCTTTTTCTGGGTCAGCATCTGCCTGACGGCAAGCTGGCTGAGATAGACAAAACCACCGAGGTTGGTCGAAACGAGCCTCCTGAAGTCCTCGGTCGTGTAATCGGTAAACGGCTTGGCAAAGTAAATGCCCGCATTATTTACCAGAGTGTCGATGCCACCGAATGTCTCGACTGCCGCTTCTGTGACTTTCTTGGCCGTGCTCGCCTCGCCAATATCGCCGTCAATCAGGGCAAGCTGCTTCGACGCTTGAAAGCCGGATTTCTCCATGCAGCGCGAGGTGGCGACGACAGTATACTCACGCTTCAAGAAGGTCTTGACGAGGCACGCACCAATGCCCTGAGACGCACCAGTAACGATGACGGTTTTTTGTGTTTTCATGGTCCCTTCCTTTCGCTGGGCGAGACATCGCGTGCCTCTCTCATCTCAACGGTGCTCCGGCGATGTCTGGACAGTCCATTGGGGCAGCATATCCTATGCCACCCACTACTTGCCTACTGTCCTCTAGAGGCATCGAACCAGGCGCCGCCTGGAGACAAAACGCTATGTGAGACTGATCGCAGGCCGCACATGTAGCCTCAGAGAAAAGATCTGCACCATGAGGAATATTGGTGCCCTCAGGGAAGGAAGTGCACTGGAGGGAGTATTCCCGATGCGAACCAGCCTACTATCGCTCCGGCAACCGTAGTGGCGACGGCGATCCAGGCATTCACCGCATTGGTGCGCTTCTCCGAAGCCTTGACCTTCTGCCCAATATACGAATCGACGACGGGTAGCAGGCGCTCGTCATTTTGGAACCATTCTTTGATCTGCTTCAAGCGCGAGATGGTCACTGCAAGATCATCCAGCGACGGCGTTGTGACGCTGGAGGCACCTGCTGTGGCGCCGCGCGATACGGTGCCGGCGGGCGCTGCGGCCTGCAGATGTTGTGCCTCGGCCTGCAACTGAGCGATTGCTTTATCAATCCCCACCAGCAACCCGGAATTTGCCTGCTTGTCTTCCATCATATCTTCTCCTCGTGATTTACCAACCAGTAATCGTGAACGCCGACCAGAAAATCGGATCGGCATAAGGACAGGCATCGTCCGCTTGCAAGGAGGCTGATGCGATCAATCGCTCCTGGGCTTCGGCGATGCCAAAACGCGTTCCGCCACCGCGCACGGTGACGGAACCAGCCTCAGTTTCCAGACCGGGACTGGGGACATTCGTCGCTTCCCACTGCCTGAGCTCGCGATTGGTCACGGTGCGGAGCCAGCGCTGGGCGCGTGCCAGGGCGGCGGCGGGTGGCTCGTGATTCATGGCAGGTAGCCATTCCTGGATATATCGCACCATCAAGAGATAGGTTGCTTTGTCGTCTACCGGCCACAACGCTCCCAGCACGGCTTGAGCGCCGGCCTGCAGCATGCCCGCAGCGAGACTGCGCACTTCGTCGCGCGCGCCCCGTAGGTCGAGAATAGCTGTCTGGCAAGCCGAAAGAATCAAGAGCCGCAAGCCATGCAAGTCCGCTGTACCGCTCAGCATGTCACCCAGCGTCAATACTTCGTTGTTCGCGAGCAGGAGACGCGACGCCAGAAAGTCATACATATTGAATTCGCCGTGACAGGAAATGTCGATGATCTCGGCTGCGCGCAACGCATCGAGCAACCAGGGTCGAGTTGCGTTTTCCAATGTCGCTACCTGCTCCTGGCGTCCACCAAGCGCTACGATCGTGCGCGCCTCAGCTTCGCCCCAGCGCAGTTCCTGATGCGTGGGACGCGGGTCGCCCAAGGCGTAGACACCCGCTCGACCGGCATCTTTTTTCGAAGCATGAAGCGAGCGCGCGCTCGGCGCCAGACTCGATGGGATAGCATCTCCTACCGTCTGCCATTCTGAAGCCGCACCGTCTTGTGAGATTGGCGCGGCCAGGAGGGGAAATGCCGCCAGCCCGCCGCAGGGAATCAGAGTCATTCCAGTCGCACCCTGATCGCGCAGCCAGCCAATGATCGGCTTGAATGCTATCTCCCCCAGCCTGGTCAGGCAGCGATGCAGCTCGCGCTCGAGGTAGGCATGTGCCAACGTTGGGCCGACCTGAGCATACTCGGTAGGCCCAACGGGCCGCTGGGCGATCGCCAGGATCGACGGATATGCCAGCATCTCCTGCGCGGCGGCATCCAGCGTACTTTCCACTCCAGCCGCCACACATGCGGTGTGCAGCGCGGCGGCTTTCTCGGCGAACGTATCACCCGGCCAGCCGTAGTCGAGAAAGCGAATGCCCGTCCCTTCCTGAGCATGACCGAATCCGCCGATGATTTTCCCAGTTCGCTCCGGCAATTCTGTTTGGAGCAGACTATCCACGAGATCGGATGTAAGATCGGGCAAGTCGAGTGCGGAGATGCGATCGAATGTGCCCTCCGCAACATTTCCGGGCAATGCCGCCAGCGCCAGCCCGCCCCAGGGTGTCGCCAGCAGATAGACGATGCAGCGAGCCGCTTCGCCCTGCCGGGTCGCCTGCCAGATCTGGTTGAGATTCAGGCTATCGTGCAGGAAATCCACCGTATCTCCAGCAGCTTGAATCTCTGAAACTGTCGCGGCGAAGGCATTGTTGGCAGCGCGGTAGTTCTCCAGATGCTCGAGATACGCCTGGCGGCGCTCGTCTTCGGTCAAACTTTCCGACCAGGGCTGATTCAGCGCGGCTTGCGCTTGCGAGAGACGCTCCCTGTCGGCAACGTAGCGTGCTTGGAGGTCGAGATCGCCGATCCTGCGCGGATCGGCGATCTCCAGTGCCAGTGATTCCGCCAGCCCGCGTGCCCGTCCTCGCTCGACTGTTAGGATAGCATCCTCGAAGCGACCCAGTTTCGTCAGAACCAACGCCGCGCGGGTGCTCGCCTCGCGCCCGCCTTGTGCCACTGTATCGCGACCATGGGGACCTGCTGCCAGAGTCAGCAAGAGATCCTCGGCCTCTATGGCTCTGGCATAGTCTGCTGCCGCCGCCTCCCAGTGGCCGCTGTGTGCTTCTGCCTCGGCCAAACCGAGCCGTGCCGCGCGATAGGCGGCTGGACTAGCATCCTGGGTATAGATTTCTAACGCGGCGCTATAAAATGAAATGGCCAGCGCCGTATTCTCGGCCGGATTTCGTGATGGGCGGTCGACGTATGTATCGGCCAGGTTGATCTGTACACGTGCCCAGTCAAGCGGGTAATTCGCGCGCGTATAGACTTCGGCAGCCGAGTGGAAATAGGCCAGCGCGGCTTCGATGTTCGTCTCGCGATCGCCCTCCAAGCGCTCACGGTAAACACGGCCCAGGTTGATCTGCAGCAACGCCCATTCTGGTGGATAGGCACCGCGGGAATAGACGTCCAGCGCCTGCCTGTAACAGGCGATGGCGCGTTCAAGGTTTTCCGACCGGTCGCCCGCAATGCGCCGGAAGAAAGCATCTCCAAGCGCGTTTTGCTCGCGCGCCCACGCATCGGGATCGCTCTCGCGAGTGTAGACTTCAAGGGCTGCCTGATAGCCGATCAGAGCGCGCTCGACATTGTCCAGCGCGAGACCTTGCAGGCGCGTGGCATAGACTGTGCCGAGGTTGTGCTGAGTTCGTGCCCACAGATCTGGCAGTGCGTCATGGGTAATGACCTCGTGTCCAGCGGTGAAATGCGCTATGGCGCGCTCCTGGTTTTCGCTGCGGTCTCCCCGAATACGCTCGCTATACGCGTTGCCAAGGTTCGTCTGCACCGCCGCCCATTCCAGCGGCATAGTCTCGCGGGTGCGTACCTCCAAGGCAGCCTGGTATGCGGAGATAGCCAGCTCGATATTGGCCGCGTGGTCGCCGCGTATGCGATCAAGGTAGGCGTTGCCCAGGTTGTTTTGTGCCAGTGCCCAGCTCACTGGGAGGTTGCCATGGGTATAGACGGTCAGTGCGTTGACATAGGCAGCGATCGCGTCTTCGATATGGTCCGCCTGCCGTCCGAGCGTGCGACCTCTCAGCGCGTTGCCCAGCGTGAGCTGTGTCATCGCCCATTGCGATGGCGCGCGCTCGCGCGAAATCACCGTCAGGATATCCTGTAGCATAGCAATCGCCGCTTCGACGTTGTCCACCCGGCTGCCACGAATGCGATCCAAATAGGCTCTAGCGCGGTTATGCACCACCATCACGAAGTCTAGCGGCGCATCTTGGCGTGTATAGACGCTCTGGGCAGCGTCACACGCGGAGATAGCTAGCTCGACGTTGCCCGCGCGGTCGCCACGAACGCGCTCCAGATAGGCTCCGCTCAAGTTGAGCTGGGTCGCGGCCCAGTCAAGTGGAACCGTCTCGCGGGTGCGTACCTCCAGCGCCGCCTTGTAATGGCCAATGGCTTGCTCGACATTCTCGGCTCGGTCGCCGCGAATGCGCTCCAGATAGGCATTGCCCAGGTTGAGCTGTAAGCTCGACCAATCACGTGGATTCGCGTCACGCGTGACGATTTGCCCCGACGCTGCAAAACATGCCACCGCCTGCTCGATATTCACAGCGACATCGCCACGCTGCCGCTCGCGATAGGCCAGGCCCAGGTGATTCTGCGTGCTGGCCCATTCCAGGGGAAAGGATTGCGGTGAATAAACCGAGAGCGCATTCAAGTAGCAGGTCAGCGCCTGCTCCAGATTATCGTCCGGCGCACCCACGACACGCGCAGCGTAAGCCATTCCAAGTGCGTCCTGCAAGTTGGCCCAGTCAGCAGGTGAGCTGTCGCGGGCGCTCACTTCGAGAGCGCCGGTGAGGCAGTCTATCGCGCGCTCCACATTGTCGGCGTGATCTCCCAGCACGCGCTCCAACAGGTAGTGCGCGAGATTATATTGGGTGATCGCCCATTGTGAGGGAGCCGACCCACGCGTCCGCACCTCTAGCGCGCCGGTGAGCCAGTCTATGGCCTGCTCCAGATTATCAGCGTGATTGCCGCGAATGCGCTCGGCCAGCGCCTTGCCGAGATTGTTTTGCGTCTGTGCCCAGTTGACCGGATCGGCTTCGTGCGTGCGCACGGTCAGCGCCGCCTGATAGCAGGCAATGGCCATTTCCATATTTTCCGCTGGGTCGCCTACGATACGATTCTTATAGGCGATGCCGAGGTTGTTTTGCGTCTGCGCCCATTGGACTGGTTGGGCCTCGCGAGTCGCGACTCTCAGCGCCTCTTGATAAATGGTGATGGCCTGCTCGAGGTTCGCGGCATGATCGCCGAGCACGCGATCTACCAAGGCGATGCCGAGATTATTCTGCGTTTGTGCCCATTGCATTGGAAACGAGTCAAGAGTGAAGACCTGCAAAGCGGAAGAATAGCAGGTAATGGCGGTCTCGAAATTCTCCGCTCGATTGCCAGCGACACGCTCGCGATAGGCAGAACCCAGGGTGTTCTGCGTCTGCGCCCACTGGACCGTTGCAGCCGCCGGGGTGAACACATCAAGGGCAGCCAAAAGGTCTGCTATAGCCCGTTCGAGATTCCCAGCGCGCGTGCCTCTGGAGCGCTCCATATAGGCAGTGCCGAGGTTCGATCGTACGACCGCCCACTGTAGTGGGTAGCGCTCGGGGGTGTAGATCGGCAAAGCACTTTCGAGGGCGGAAATTCCTTCTTCCAGAGCAGTGCCGTGATCCGGTGCAAAGTAGAGCGCGGCATAGAGGCTTGATTGGATGGATGCGAGAATTTCAGGCGCAAGGGATTCACTGTGAGCGCGGCGCAGAGCGCCTCGCCAGAGCTCGGCACGCGCTAGGGCGGTCGCTGCGCCGTCACGCTCAAGCTCGTTGGATTGTACCTCGAGTCCGACCAGCCACTCCGGCACATCGAGTGTCAGCCCGCCATTGTTATTCACATAGGTGGTGCGGATGGCAGAGATATCGCCGCCCCTCTGGCGTATCTCTTGCAGCAACGCCATATGCTGCCGCAAGGTAGTCGCTGCCGCGGGTTGATCGTGATACTGGTCGATGAGCCGGGCCAACACATCATCGGTTGAGGGCTGCAAGAGATCCAGATGCGCCTCGAGGAATTGGCGGCCCTCACGATGTGTTGGTGTATTAAGCCAGCTGATCACGACCGGACCGCGTTCGACCATCGCTGCCTGGCGAGTCAGCTGCTCTTCAGGCTTACCCGGTGGCACCGATTGGGCGTCCGGCGA
Organism: uncultured Chloroflexia bacterium; assembly: GCA_963810535.1. Classification (GTDB taxonomy): domain Bacteria; phylum Chloroflexota; class Ktedonobacteria; order Ktedonobacterales; family JADMIN01; genus JAJPKE01. The sequence goes on along the minus strand of CAWENW010000004.1, from coordinate 194,999 downwards.
CTGCTCATCCAACTTGCTCGGTTCCGTCGAGTTGGCGGGCTTGCGTCGAAAGCGACTGGACCACCCCATGGCACCCTCCAGGCAGAATGGACGAATGAGCACGCAGACAGCCTAAGGCATATTGGCGTGTTTATGCAAGTGGGCAATTTTCGACCTGGAGGAACTAGAGACTCGGCGGGCAACTCGTACACAAGGGTGAGAAAGTGCTCCTGGCTATTTTGAAACGTTGGAAGTCCTGTTAAAGGCCGCTCGCGCCCACAGATATCCCACCAGGGTAAGGACGACGCACCAGGCGACCGCGAGGACGGCGTTGTCACCGATCGGGGTTCCAAACAGCAGCCCACGCAGCGTGTCGATGACGGGCGTGAAGGGCTGGTAGTCGGCGAACCAGCGCACTCCGGCCGGCATCGAGGCAGTAGACACGAACGCACTACTGGTGAGCGGCAGAATGAGCTGGAAGATCAGGGACAGGCTATTGGCTCCGGCAGGCGTCTTTCCCACCAGGCCAAACACCACCCCCATCCACGTGAGCGCGAGGGTAAACAGTACGATGAGGCCGAGGGCGGCGATCCAGAAGCCTAGGCTCGCGGTGGGCCTGAAGCCAATGAGGAGCGCAGCCCCGATGACGAGGCCGACGCTGATCAGTGTTCGGATCAGGCTGCCGATGACCTGTCCAGTCAACACCGAGGACTGGGAAATTGACATGGTGCGGAAGCGGTCGATGATGCCTTCGCTCAGGTCCATGCAGAGGTTTATCGCGGTTGTCGCGCATCCGCTGCCCACAGTGATGAGGATGATTCCGGGCGCGAGGTAGTTGATATAGGAGCCGCCGGGCGCTGCACTACCGAGCCCGGCGCCCAGCGTACCGCCGAAAAAGTAGTTGAACAGCACCAGCATGACGATCGGTGTCAGCAGGCCGCTGAGCGTCATGGAGATGCGGCGCAGTGAGTGCCTGACATCGCGCCGGAACATTGTCACTGAATCACGCAAGGTGTAGGTCCGAGTGCTGCTCATTGTACATCGCCTTTCTTTGTGTCGGAGCGACCGGTAAGAGCGAAGAAGACATCGTCAAGGTCCGGTGTGTGAATAGTGACCCCTACTCCGTCGACTGGTTTCGCTTCCTGGTCTAGCTGGTCGAGGATGGCACGCACGGACCGGACGCTGCCGTCAGTTGGAATCTTGAGGGTGAGCTCGTTGTCGTCGCGCGCGCCCTCGCGCAAGACACACGCGGCAGCTTCAAGCTCACTCGCGTCGGCGAATTGCAGGCTCATGTGGCCGCCGGGAATGCGGCGTTTCAGTTCGTCGGGAGTTCCCTCGGCTACCAGTTTCCCCTGATCAAGCACCGCGACTCGGCCGGCGAGCTCGTCCGCCTCGTCAAGGTACTGCGTGGTGAGCAAAATCGTGACACCGCTCGCCGCAAGGTCGCGGATGATTTGCCACATCGTGTGCCGGCTGCGTGGGTCAAGGCCGGTGGTTGGCTCGTCGAGGAAGATGAGGCGAGGGCTGCCAACCAGGGTCATCGCGAGATCGAGCCGGCGCCGCATGCCGCCGGAGTAGGTGACCGGCAGCTTCTGGGCGGCTTCGACAAGATCGAAGCGGTCGAGCAGTTCGGCGACGCGCTGCCGGCCTTTGCGCCGATTCAGGTGGTGCAGGTCGGCCATCAACAGCAGATTCTCCTCGCCGGTGAGCAGATTGTCCACCGCTGAGAACTGGCCGGTGACGCCGATGGCGGCGCGAACTGCGCCAGGCTCCCGAGCCAGATCGTGCCCGGCAACTCGCGCCTCGCCCCCATCGGCGCGGATGAGCGTAGACAGGATCTGCACCATCGTGGTCTTGCCAGCGCCGTTCGGTCCGAGCAAAGCGAAGATCGTCCCAGTGGCCACGTCCAAGTCGATGCTGTCCAGCACCACATGGTCGCGGAACGCTTTGTGGAGTCCCCGTGTTTCAATCATCATGACACTCGACACCTTCCCGTGCTACAATGCATTTGGCTAACCTGTTAAGTGAACCAATGAACTAAAGACAATAGCCGCTAAGTGAGACTGTGGAAAACATCTTAGTGACTAAGCTAAATATATGATACTTAGAGGAGCAGAACATGTCAAGGGATCCAGGAGAAACACATGTGGAGATCCTCGGCGCGCTGGCGCGGGAGTTACGGCAATTTTTGGGGCTTAGCTCCTCGTTTGTACGGGCGGCGGCAGCTCGGAGCGGGATGACGGTTACGGACTTGCAGGTCTTAGAATTTTTGGAGAGCGTCGGTCCCATGACCGCCGGCCAGCTCGCTGAGCTCACCGGGCTTACCACCGGGGCCGTCACCGGTATGCTCAACCGGTTGGAGGAGAGCGGGCTCCTGCGAAGAGAGCGTGACCCGGACGACGGTCGCAGGGTCATCGTCCGGCTCGCCACAAGCCCAGAAGGCAGTTCTCAGGTCGGACCTATATTCGATTTGATAGGGAAGTCGCAGGAGGAACTGGCGTCGCATTATGACGACGAGCAGCTTGCCCTCCTGCTGGAGTTTCTGCAGCGCAGCAACGCATTGTCTAGACAGGCGCTTGCCCAGTTGCGAGAAGCCCCGCAAGACGAGCAGGGCATCTACTCCGCTCCCCTGGGGAATCTTGTCTCCGGCCGGCTCGTTATCCCCGCCGGGATCTACCGACTCACCGTGCGTGCGGGCAGCGAAATGGTCGAACTCTACCAGGCCCACTTTCTGGGGACTGTACCAGACGTGAAGACAGATAACGGAGTGGTCACCATTCGCTATCCACGACGCCTGTGGGTGCTAGGTGGAGGGCAGAGCGCTGCGGATGTCTTCCTTAACGCTGCCATCCCCTGGTCGATTATCATCCATGGCGGAGCCTCAGAGATCACTGCCGAACTGGGCGGCCTCAATATCGCTGGACTAGACCTCAAAGGGGGAATGAGCACCATTCGCCTGGATCTCCCTGTGCCTGCTGGCGTGGTGCCCATACGAATCAGTGGGGGTGCATCAATGATTACGGTGCGACGCCCGGCCGGTGTCGCCGCTCGTGTCCACCTGAAAGGCTGGGCCTCCGAATTGGCTTTCGATGAGCAAAAGTACAGTAATTTAGGCAATGACGTGCGGTTGCAGAGCCAGAGCTATGATGTGATGGCTCCAAGCTACGACATCGAAGTTGCGAGCTCTGTCAGCATGGTAACTATTACCGCCGAGCCTCGCTAAAGGTCACCAGCAGGCCTTTCATCAGAGATATTGGCGCGGAGACCCGGGCTTCAGCCCTGGGGAGGAAGCGCCGCTCCTTTCTGGTGCGTCTGATAGGAGTAGCCATCTCCGCGATGGAGCGGCTGACAGTAGCGGTAATGGATTCCCTCTACCTTGCCACGTGCGGTCTTGAGGTCGCAGGAGCCACTGGCGCGGATCGCGATGCGCCCGACATAGGTGCCCCCCTTCGTGCTGCTGGCTGGCACCACGGCCCGCACCATGTCCCCCGTGCGGAACCCACCCACCACGCTGGTGGCTTTGGGCGCCGTGTCGGGAAAGCCGATACCGGTGGTTCGGCACATCTGCCGGCTGTGCCGCCCCTGTGCCCTGATCTGCAGCGGAACGACCCCCGCCACGAGCAGATGCTCGGGTGTGCTGGCACCCACGCAGGCCGCATCCACCCAATGCAGCTTGGGTAAACCGCGCCGCGTGCGGTTCCATTTCGTCCTGCCTCCCGTGCCCGTCTCCAGAGGCAGACCGAGCACCTCCAGCCGGTGAGAGAGCGCCCAGCGACTTGCATTCACGGCTGCCGCATCCCGCAGCGGGTGCTTGGCCTGTGCCTGAATCTGGGGATACCCAAACTCGGCAGCCGTCTGCTGTCCTTTGCGCTGGTTACACGCCGCACAGGCCAGCGTGAGATTGGAGATGCGATCACCGCCGTCTCGGCTCGTCGGCACGATGTGTTCGATCTGTAGCGGGCAGTCGGTCCTGCCACAATACACACACCGGCGGCCCCACTTCTCTAACAAATACTCTCTCACTTCGTAGCCTGCTCGTTCGCCTTGTTGATACTCCAATCCGGATATCTCGGCGTTCTGCAGTAGTTGCGTGTCGAATTTCACCAGTTCCAGGCTGAGTGCGCCAATGGGGCAGACCCGTTGCAGCCGCTGCACCCAGGTGAGCACATTGGCGATGCGGCTCTGCAGGGATGGCGGCAGCCAGCCCGCCGCACGCCTCCGGTTGTCGGACCGACACACGCGGTACCGCGTGTGTCGGGACCGTCGTGAGCGGCGGCAAGCCCGGCGCTGGTCGAGGTTTCGTTTCACTTGCTGGCCCCGATGGGTCAGTTCCGCCGCCCACACCACCTGACCGATGGGGGCAGCGGGCTCCGGTACTCCCGCAGACTCCTGCACCACCACTTCCTCCGCCTCTGGCGATGCCAGGTGGTGTGGCTCAGTCACGATGGCAAAGCCCATGGTCTTCGACCCTGGATCAAGTTTGAGCCGGAGCGGATGGACAGGGTCGTCAGGTCGAGGGTCGTGCAGGATCAGCGTGAACGGATAGCGGCGCAGCACGGCGGCATGGCCCGCCCGAAGCAAGAACCGCGCACGACCTGGATGCACAGGATCCAGTGGCCGACGCTGCTGGTCCACGACAAAGACGTAGGACATGCGTGTTCCTCCAACTTCACAGAGTCTCTGGTTTCCCAGGTAACGTTTCCCTCGTCCCTGTTCACGAGCGGCCATCTTCCCACTGCACGGGGTTTTGCACCCCATCACCCTGTTTAACAATGGAATTGAAGAGCCTGGGACTGAGATGCCATCCCAGGGTCCGAACTCGGGCGCTCCTCGTGAACGGCTCCCTCCCGCCGAAACGAGAGGGGGACTGGTCAGCATCGGGGCTCACCGAAGCAAGCCCCCGGCTTCAGCTGTGGGGTCGCTGACTGCCTGGATCCTAACCCCGAACCGCGTTGCTCATCACGAATATGAGATTGGCTGGACGCTCGGCCATGCGGCGAGTGAGATATGGATACCACTGGGTCCCGTACGGTATATAGACGCGCACATTGTAGCCCTGTTGGGATAGCCGATCCTGCAAGTCGCGACGGATACCATACAGCATCTGGAACTCGAAGCGGGCGGGTGATATGCCGCGCCTGGCGGCGAATCGGCAGGCTTCGACGATGATGTGCTCGTCGTGGGTGGCGATGGCGGGATAGACGCCATTTTCGAGCAGAGTATGCATGAGCTCTAAGTAGGCGGCGTCGACGTCAGCTTTCTTCGCGTAGGCGAGCGAGGCGGGTTCAAGGTAGGCACCCTTGACCAGTCGCACCCGGGTACGGCTCTCTATCAGCCTGGCGACATCTTTGGGTGTACGATAGAGCATCGATTGCATTACCGTCCCGACCTGCTCGAATTCGCGACGCAGGTCCAGCACAAGCTCCAGGGTGCGCTGCGTATAGTTGGAGCCTTCCATGTCGATGCGCACAAAGATATCCAGGTCACTGGCATGACGGAGCACGGATGTCACATTCTTCCGGCAGAGCTCTTCCCCGATATCCAGCCCAAGCGCGGTGAGCTTTACGGAAATGTTGGCCTCCACCCCACTCAGTTGAATCTGATCGAGCGTCTCAATGTAATCGCGAGTGGCGGCCTCCGCCTCGGCGGCGACGCACACGTTCTCGCCCAAGTGATCGAGTGAGACACTGATATGCTGCCGGTTGAGAGTTCGCGCCACGAGGAGCGCCTCCCGTAGCGTCTCTCCCGCGACAAAGCGGCGAGCGACTCGTCTCGCCGCGGAGTTCGAACTTACGAAATGGCGAATACTGTCCTGGCGAGCCAGGAAGAGCATCGAATCTTTCAGCATGCTGACTCATCGCTCCTCGTCATCGAGAATGCTACCTGCCCGACGCTGGGCACTTGGCTACCGCAGATTCTGTCGTATCTAGCGCTGATGTCTTTCTCTCGCTAAGTATAACGCGTGCGACAACTCACTGAATGCCAAGCTATCTATGCCCTGGCTTAGGTGATGCGTGGAAGAGCTGTTGCGATCTCGACTTGACGCTGGTTCGGCCCGCTGCCTATAATCGGCGGGGTAGCTGCTCGTACGGCCCAGTGGAGTTTGTTCAGGAGGTCAACCGTGATACGCACCGGAGACACCATGATCATAGAAGACATCTACGCACGTGAGGTACTGGACTCACGCGGCAATCCAACGGTTGAGGTAACTGCCACGCTCATGGGCGGCGCGCATGGTACTGCCATGGTTCCCTCCGGGGCTTCAACCGGCAAATACGAAGCTGTCGAGCTGCGAGATGGTGACCAGACTCTCTACGGCGGTCAGGGTGTGCTGGCGGCGATAAACAACGTCAACGAGATGATCCAGGACGCGCTGACCGGCTTGAATGCGCTGGATCAGGCGGCGCTCGACGAGCAGATGATCGAGATGGATGGCACCTCAGATAAGAGCAAGCTCGGAGCCAATGCTATTCTCGGCGTCTCGCTGGCGTTAGCGAAGGCCAGCGCGGCCGCACTCGACCTCCCTCTGTACCGCTATCTGGGAGGCACGGCCGCGCGTACCCTTCCAGTTCCCATGATGAACATCCTCAACGGCGGCAAGCATGCTGAAAACTCTACCGATCTCCAAGAATTCATGATTCTTCCCGTCGGGGCGCCGGATTTTAGCCAGGCGGTACGCTGGTGCGCTGAGATTTATCACTCTTTGAAAAAGGTGCTGCATGACCGCCGGCTGAATACTAACGTGGGTGATGAAGGCGGCTTCGCGCCCTCGCTGGGCTCCAATCGGGAGGCATTGGACCTGCTCGTTCAAGCGATCGAGACGGCCGGCTACAAACCTGGTGAGGATGTTTTCCTTGGAATTGACGCCGCCGCCAGTGAGTTCTATCAGAACGGCAGCTATGTACTCGCCCGAGAAGGAAAGACACTTTCCGCTGGCCAGCTGATCGACGTATATGAACAATGGATCGGCGCCTACCCAATCATTAGCCTCGAAGATGGGTTGGATGAAGATGATTGGCAGGGTTGGGCCGAGCTTACCGCGCGGCTTGGCGCAAAGGTCCAGCTGGTTGGAGATGATCTCTTTGTTACCAATACCGAGCGGCTGCGGCGTGGCATACGCGAACATGTCGCCAATTCGATTCTGGTGAAGCTCAATCAGATTGGAACACTGACCGAGACCATGGCGGCAATCGAGATGGCCAAGCGCGCTACCTACACCGCGGTTATCTCGCACCGCTCCGGCGAAACCGAGGATACGACCATTGCCGATCTGGCGGTCGCCAGTAATGCCGGACAGATCAAGGCGGGCGCACCTGCGCGTGGAGAGCGCGTAGCAAAGTATAATCGTTTAATGGCGATTGAAGACGAGTTGGGGGAGAGTGCGCGCTACGCCGGGTACTCGGCGTTCTACAACGTACCTTCGCTGGCCGACCGCGGATAAAAGCTCATCCGCTCATGCCGGATCCGTTGCCTGACACAGCCGTCCATCATGTAGGGAGTGCAATACCGTATGGAGTCAAGAGAGAATCAAGCGGGAGACATACGTTCCGAAGCCAAGTCGGAACAGCGGGGCTCAGTGCCTACCGTGCATTATCAGCTGAGTTATATTATCCGCAACGCCAACGTGGATCCGCAGGGCGCTATCGTCTTGCTCCACGACCTTCCCGGCGGCGCGTTTACCTGGACCGACGCGCTACCCAAGCTGGAAGCGACCGGTCGCGCGATTTATGCGTTCGATCTATTGGGCTATGGCAATTCGGATCGACCATGGCCGTCGGATACCTCGATCTGGGGACACGCCGATGACCTCTCGTACGCCCTGATGCGTCTGGGCCTCCGCGACATCGTGCTGGTAGGGTTCGGCCTGGGAGGCGCAGTCGCGCAGATTCTGGCAACACGCCTCTATCGTGAGCGAATCGCCAAACTGGTTCTACTTGACAGCTACGGCTATCAATGGGCCTTTGCTCCCGATTGGCCATTGCCGGATATGGTGAAACGCCAGGATCCGGAAGCGGCGATGCACACGCCGCTGGACCAGATGGTCTCCGATCTGCGCAAGACACTGCCGACCGCGGCTGCGAGCAGCACCTATCTTGCCGGCAGTAAGCTGGACGCCTATCTCGGCGAGTGGAACGGAGATCTGGGCAAGGATCTTCTCTTCCAGCATATACGCCTGTTGAATCCAATCTATATGAACTCGGTCTCCTCAGATCTCCGCCTGCTCGATATACCCGTTCTGCTCATCTGGGGCGACTCCGATCGCATAACGCCGCTCTCGATTGGCCGGCGCATGCAGCGTGAAATACCCGGAGCTCGCCTGGAAACGCTGAACGCGACTGGTCACCTCGTGCTGGATGAGGCTCCGGACGCGGTGGGTAAACTCATAGCCGATTTTGCTGGAGTGCCGGCTCTGGCCTGATTCGTGATGCAGCAGGGGTCACAGATGCCTGTGACCCCTTACCGCTACCGCACCAGATCAGCCATTATTTGTAGCGCCTCAGGCTGCATGGTTCCGCATATGAGGGTAGTTACTCGCGAGTTTTTCCAGGTCGAGAACAGACTGGCGATGCGTTCACGCGGCCCGCACAGAGCTACTTCGTCTACCAGCGCGTTGGGCACTGCTTCCGCCGCGCTCTTTTTCTTGCCGTCAAGGTAAAGGTCCTGGATGTCTTTGGCCGCCTCCTGATACCCATAACGGCAAGCCAGGTCGTTGTAAAAGTTCTTACCCCGGGCTCCCATACCGCCGATGTAAAGCGCCAGCATAGGCTTTAGCAGATTGCGGCAGGCATCCACATCATCGCCGACTACCACATATACTGTAGGGGCGATATCAAAGGGCTCGGCTCCGGAGTCTCGTTTCGCCAGTCCGGCATCCAGCGCGGAGAGCAGATCGGCCTCCCGGGCCGGAGAATAGAAGACGGGTAGCCAGCCGTCGGCAATCTCGCCCGCCAGCTCGATGTTCTTTGGCCCGATGGCTGCCAGATAGATAGGGATACGGGAACGCAGAGGGTGGATGGTAAGTTTTAAGGGCTTGCCGAGCCCGGTTCCCCCCTCCACTGGAATCTGATACTGATTCCCCGTGTACTGCACAGGGTCCTTACGGGCCCAGATCATACGTAGAATCTCCACATACTCGCGGGTTCGTTCCAGTGGCTTACCATAGAGCTGACCGTGCCAGCCCTCCACCACTTGTGGACCCGAGACGCCAAGGCCAAGCAATACGCGACCATGGCTGAGTAGATCCAAGGTCGCGGCCGACATGGCCGTCATGGCTGGAGTACGTGCCGGTATCTGAAGGATTGCGGTGCCAAGTTTAATGCGCTCAGTAAGCGCCCCCATCCAAGCAAGCGGTGTTATTCCGTCTGAGCCGTAGGCTTCGGCTGTCCAGACTGAATCGAAACCGAGTCTTTCGGCTTGTAGAACGAGCGGGGTGGCATCCGCGGGTTGGCCTCCCCAGTAGCCAAGATTTAAGCCTAGCCGCATAGAATGACGTACCTCCGGTTTCCAGGGTTATATACGTTTGTGGAGCCGTCCCCCGAGCCGCAGCCAGATGATCCTGCCCTCCGCATCTCGCAGGAAATCGGCTTGTCTGCCCTGTATTGGTGGATCAAGGGCAAGAACATGGTCGTCATCGACGAATGCCAGTCGCACAGGAGGGTCCGCTGGAGGTGGCGGCGAATCGACCGTAGGAAAGCCTCCTTTGGGAATCTCGAGCAAAACCAACATGCCGTCGCCGTCGCCGGCGACGATGTCGATGTCATGGGCCGCGGCGCTGTACCGTCCAGTATATGCCATGAGCTTGTCGGCAGGCATTTTCCGGAGAGTCGGTTCAGGGTCGGCGATATGGCAGTAGTGCTCCAGTACCCAATTGACAATCTCTGTGTTCAGCTGCGATCCAGCATCGGCGTTGGTCAGTATCGTCATAGCGAAGTGGCGATCAGGAATCATCAAGAAGGCGGAAAGGTGCCCGTTGGTGGCCCCTCCGTGCTCGACGATGTCCACACCGCCGACACTACGAAGCATCCAGGTAATTCCCCGGTACTCATTCGCGGCGCCGGTGGGCACCTGAGGTGATTGCATGAGCGCTATCGTCTCCGGCCGCAGCAGCGCTACGCCCTCGAGAGGTACGCCCACCGTCCAAATGAAAGCGCGCATAGCGGAGCTGGTCCACCACAGTGGAGGCGATTCCCCCAGCGGGATGAGCTGCTCGTGGGAGGGGCCAGGGCCGTGCGACCACGACATTGCCGTCGCGTGGATTGTGTCCGACCGCGAAGCGGTAGGTCATGATGTCTCCTGGGAAGAAGAAGGACATGTTCATGCCCAGCGGATCGAATACCAGTTCCGCTATCGCCGATTCAAAGGTGCGGCCGGTTATTGCTTCGATGACGCGACCGGCTATATAGAAGCCGGAATTGCTGTACGAGAACGTCTCACCAAGCGGCATCAGCTGGGGCAGTGATTCCAGCGAGGCGACGATTCCAGCGAGAGCGTCATCACCACCCCCGAAGTCGTTAAAGTAGTCGCCGACCCAGCCCCCAGTGTGGGTAAAGAGGTGCCACATCGTTAGCCGCGCTGCGACCGATTCGTCCGACAGCCGCAGCTCCGGCAGATAGGTGCGGACAGGGGCGTCCAGCTGCAATTTGCCCGCTTCCACAAGGCGCATGGCCGCGGTGGCGGTAATGGTCTTGGTAGTGGATCCGATCTGGAAAAGCGTATCCGCTGTCACGGGGAGCGGATTGTCGATGCTGGTTACACCGTAACCAGCTAGATACTCCTGGCCGTCTACATGAACCCCAACCGCGACTCCAGGTATGCGCAGACGCTCCATTTCCTCGGTAATGCGCCTGTCCAGATCGGCAAAGCGGTGATCCTCCGACACGTCGTGTGAAATCGTGTCCATCACCGCACCTCGAAGAGACCTGCACGCTCGCTCTCGGTCGCGAATCTTTGGCCGGTGCGAATGACTTCGACGATTTTGCGCCGACCCTTAGGGCTGCCGATAAACACCGCTCCTACCAGCCGGTCTTCTTTGAAGAAGAACTTGCGATAGTCCTGGTTTCCCTTATCGCCCGGCGTCGTACGAGAGATGGAGGTCAATTCAGGGTTATTGCATTCGGCGACTCCCATGACTGCGATGTTAGTGTCGAAGAGCGGGCTGGTGTAGGTTGGCACGTCAACGTAGGGCTCACGACCGCCAGCCATGTTTGCCGCCGCTATGCGTCCATGCGCCAGCGCGTTATCCCAGGTTCCCATATTGTGATGCTGCAGAATCATCGAATCATAGAATTCGGCTACATCGCCGGCGGCGTAGACGCCAGGCAAATTCGTCTCCAGGTACTCATTGGTTATGATACCGGTCCGGCGTTCAATTCCAGTATCGCCAAGGAAGCTATGGTTCAAGGTCAGCCCCAGGCCGACGCCAATCATCTGCGCCGGGTAGACGTGTCCACTCTTGGTCACGACCTCTTTGGGCAGACCGCCGTTGGCTACCACTTCTCGGAGCTCTTCGCCGTGGACGACCTCCACACCGTGCTCCACGGCAATCTCGTCCACGAGACGGCCACCTTCTTCGTCGAGGATATTGCGTAGCCACCGGGGGCCACGCATAAGCCAGACCACATGCACACCGCGCACATTCAGGCCTTCGGTCAGCTCATACGCAATAAAGCTGCCGCCGATGGTTACTGCCTGCTTGCTCTCCAGGGAGGCGGCGATCAGCTCTTTGGTATCGTCCAGCGTGACGAAGTTGTAGATGCGACGTGTTCCCACCGCTCCCGGGACACTCAGCGGATTTGCCCAACCGCCGGTGGCGATGAGCAGCGCATCGTACTCGAGCGGGCCCCCTTGATCGAGGTAGACGACTTTGTCCCGAGGGTCCACGCGCGTTGCCACCGCCTCGGTGAGTAGGTTGATCCGCTGTTCCTCATGCCACTCCCGATTGCGAATCATAACCTTGGGTTCTTGAAGCACACCCTGCAGAAAGCGAGGCAGCGAGACCCGATTGTAGAGGGGATAGGGCTCATTGGTGAGCAGCCAAATATCGCAGGACATATCATTCTTGCGAAGCGTCTGCGCGCAGGTTGTTCCAGCGATACCATTACCGATTATGACATATTTCTTGCCGACTTCAGCAGCCAACTCCGACTCCTCTTCGACCTGACGATCTGGTGCACGCTGCACTGCGTGTAGCACAGGCCGCATCACTAGCCGCATCACTATAAGCATAGACCTGCAACAGCAACTATATTAGCACGGATTGCAGCAGGGCGAGGATGAGCTGTGAGCACATGTATAGCCATGCCGACATATTCTTCACGCGTATCATAAAATAAAGCTCATCGCATAGGCATCTTGAAGGGATGGTTACATGGAACACGGTCTGGAACGTAATCAGCTGGTGAGTCTGGCAGAGATAAACTCCGCGCAGCGTGCGATCAAAGGTCATCTTCACCATACCCCTTTGGTCGTCGCGCATGCGCTGGGCACGCGTATCGGCGGCGTGGATCTCTATGTAAAGGCCGAGCTCTTCCAAAAAACGGGATCATTCAAGCCGCGTGGTGCGCTCAATAAGCTGATTGGGCTTACCGATAGCGAGAAGGCTGCCGGCGTGATTACCATATCTGCAGGCAACCACGCGCAGGGTGTGGCATTTGCCGCCGGCGTGCTGGGGATACCTGCCACTGTCGTCATGCCGGAGGCCGCCGTGACAAGCAAGGTCAACGCGACGCGCGAATACGGCGCGAATGTCGTGCTCCATGGAACCTCCAAAGACCTGTTGCCCAAGTGCTTAGAGTTGCAGCAAGAGCTGAATCTGACACTCGTGCATCCCTTTGACGATCCTTTGATCATTGCCGGTCACGGCACCCTTGGGCTGGAGATACTGCAGGACTTGGGCGAGAGTCCGGACCTCGTAGTCGTTCCGGTGGGTGGCGGCGGCCTGATCTCGGGAGTGGCGGCTGCCCTCAAACGCACTGATCCGAAGATACGCGTAGTCGGGGTTGAGCCGGTGGGAGCCTCGGTGATGATTCCCAGCCTCCGCCAGAATGCTGTCCAACATCTGGAGAAGTCGGAGACTATCGCCGATGGACTGGCGGCGCCGTTTGTCGGGGAGCTGAATCTGCGTCATGTGCAGCAGTATGTGGATGATATGGTAGTGGTGACCGACGACGAGATCATAGCAGCGATGCGACTTATCATGGAGCGATGTAAGTATATGGTTGAGCCCTCAGGCGCCGCGAGCTATGCCGCATTGCTTGCCGGAAAGATCAACCTTGCTCCTCATGCCCGCGTGATAAGCATTATCTCCGGCGGAAACGTCGATCGCAGCCTTCTAAAGCAAGTGTTATGACGTGGTAATGACGAAGGGACCTGGGGCGCACATCTCGTCTGCGGTCCTGCTCGATTGACATCGCCCCGCCGAGGTCGGTAGACTACCGCGGTATGATGCCGGCTACGGCGAACAGGCAATTCGCCGGGCGCTTAGAGCAGCACGAGGAGACGGTACGCAATGGCGGCCTCAAAAACGAAGCGAGTGCGCAGCTACGCTCGAGTCGCGTCAGGCCTGTTGCTGCTCTCGTTTGCCGTCCTGTTTCTGACACTGCTGCTCCTGGGTACCGCTGGACGTGCCTCCGCTTCACATCTTCATGCGACAAACCGCCAGCGGCAAGGGATTCCACTGCAACACCGATACACCGTCATAGGTACCGACACTCCAGACCGAGCACTCCAACCATTCACCGCCGACGGATACTCCGACTGCTGTCCCACCAACCGCCACTTCGGCAGATACTGGAGTCGCAACCAGTACACCGGTAGCGAGCAACACGCCGGCCGACACTGGCAATGGTGGGAACAGCAACACCGGTACAGGTGCCTCCGGACCACTGCCAACCAGAGTAGCTTTGTCCCAGCCGACAGCGATAGGTGGACCAGCCGGCACAGAGGGAGGCTCGTCCTCGGGATTTGGATCCAATGGCCTGCTCATTGCCACTCTCCTCGGTTGTGTGATTGCTGTGTTGGGTATCAGCATTGGAGCATTCGCCCTAAACGCACTGGTACGCAGTGGATATGGCCCTTTTCTGCGCGCATTGCTCCAGGGTGAGCGCAGGACCGGTGGGAAAGACCAGCGGGACTCCAGGGACGGTACCAGAAGAGCCCGTCGTCCAACCGGGGTGGCGCGACCCAACTTTGAAGACGACTCCGCTTCGCATAGCGGATACGACGACCATAGGAGTCGAGGTGACTACTCCGGCGAACCGCTGTCACGCCATCGGGGCCCTCGGCAGAGAAGGTCCGACGAGTACAGCGGGCGTTCCCGGAGCTAACCGGCGGCCGCACTTAGCTTAGGGCTGGGGCGCCCGCCGGCGACGAGATGGCGCAATGGCGATGAGTAGAGCGGGCGGAGGAACACCAGTGGCGCGTAAGTTGGAGTTCGGCGCGGGGATCGCGGCGGCAGTCCTTGCTATCTTCGGTTTGGTGGCGCTGCTTCTGGCACCTTTCCCTTTCTGTACCGTCCCCTCTGTCACCAGCTGCCCATCTGGACATATCCACAGCGTGCGGCTTATCAACGTGCAGCTGGATGCCGCCGTCTGGATCTATATCATCGGCATGGCCGTTTTCCTCCTGGCAGCGGCGGCTGGAGCCATTGCCGACGCGCGCTCCTCCTGGCGATGGGGCGTACTCCTGCTGTGGGTGGGAGCAATTCTGGCATTTGCGGGGTGCGGGGTTGGGGCAGGCGGAGCGCTTGGGCTCATCTACTTACCTGGAGTTCTGGCTACCTTGCTTGCCGGATACGGTTCGCTGCTCCGGCGGTTACGGAGGCGGCCCCCCACCCTCTCTTGACGCGGTTCGGCCCTAGGTGGTATGATCCGAGCAACGAAAGGAGGTGGTGTGTAGTGAGTGAACGTTGTAGCCGCGCAGGCGGCCTGAGTACTCTCCACACCGATTATTCCATGGGAGAGTTCCACTGCTAGTTTTGCAGTGTCATTGTTTTGTCGCGAGTAGTTGACTCTTGTAGTGGGCTTTCGTAGTCAAGGCAATGTCAATACGCCAACTGACAGGTAATCGGCCTGCCTGCGCGGTTTAAATCGGGGAAAAGCGAATCCGCTTTTCCCCGATTTCTTTTTATGGCGAATGCTTCCGCGCCAGCCCTCGGTTGGGTCCACGTGGCGAAAGGACCAGTGCGTGAGTGAAACGGGCAGAAATAATCATAGGGAGAGTGAGGCGTCGGAGAATGCTCGCGAATCGCTCGACGTCTCCGTTATACAGGCGGCGACACGGGACTTGCTGCTGGGTAATCCACTGCTCTACTTTCCGGTCATTCAGTCAACCAGCACGAAGGTCATGGAGCTTGCTCGTAAGGGAGCGTCCATCGGTTTGCTGGTGATTACTGACGAGCAAACCGCGGGGCGCGGGCGTATTGGACGTACCTGGAAATCACTGCCAGGCAAGCAGCTTGAATTCTCAGTGCTGCTCGCACCGACGTTTCCGGCCCAGTTTCTGGTAATGGCCAGTGCGCTGTCGGTCGCCGAGGCTGTTTTCGCGGTGACTGGTGTTACTGCCGGAATCAAGTGGCCCAACGATGTGCAGGTCGACGACCGCAAAGTCGCGGGTATCCTCATCGAGACCACTACCGAATTCGCGGTGCTGGGCATCGGGCTCAACGTCAATGGCTCGCTGGCCGACGATCCTGATCTTGGGCCTCTGGCAATGACGCTGGCCGATGCCACCGGGCGCCAGGTCTCTCGTGAGGCGCTGGCAGCCGAGCTGCTGCGGAAGCTGGATCGCTACTATGCTGACCTTTCCTCGGACGGTGACGCGGGTGGGCAGGCCAAAAGCGCGATCTGGGACGGGTGGCGCCGGCGTCTGGTAACTCTGGGCCGTCACGTACGTGTGGCACAGGGGGATACGACCCTCGTTGGCATCGCTGAGGAAGTGGATGCCGGTGGGTCGTTGATGCTGCGGCTGCCGGATGGGACACTGCACACGATAAATTGGGGCGACGTCTCGTCTTGATACGGAGCTAGGCAGCCGAGATGGAGCTAGGCAGCCGAGATGGAGCTAGGCAGATACTCCGAGGGACAGGCGGAGACCTCCGAATACCCCGGCGCTTGACGCTATCCTGTACACTTACAGATGGATAATAGCGTTCCTGGTTGGCGCGATGCCTTGCCGCATACGGGCGCGTGACCGGTAAAGACCAGGCAGGTTGGGATGCCGCCGGCCGCCAGCATGGCGGAATCGTACGGCCCTTACACGCAGTGGAGTTGAGAACTAGATATGAGCGAAGATCCCCAGGCCGCTGAACACCGCCAGCATTTTGGTGTACCTGCCGGCATAGACCCACGCAACTACGATCCCCGTAAGGTTCTGGACGCGACCGCGATGGAGCATATACTCAAAGCCCAGGCCGCCGCACGCGCTCAGGCCGCCGCCTCGACCACCGTCTTTATTGGGACCATCGTGACCCTCATTATCGTCGGCGTTCGGACTGGTGGCGGCGCTGGCCTGGAACACCGCAATAACTCCGACTGGGTCAATAAATTGTCCGCGGACCGCTGTAGCTTCGCTGCATCTCAGCGGTACTGCCATCTTGGCGGTTGTCCAGGCGATCATCGTGACCGTCATCGCAGTGGTGGCAGTGGTGATACTCAACCGCATTGCCGGACGATTCGCCAAGCAAAATGCCTTTAATTCCGCCACCGACTCATAGTTTGTCCGTTCCTGAGCGGCACAACTTGGCAGAAGGCAGGCGCGTATTCTAGTTAGGTACGCGCCTATTGGTATACGCAAGAATACACAAGACGCCAGATAATATCCTAGATAATTTGCTATAGTGGTAGAAGGAGTGCCCGAATCTCGGGAGGCCTTTGCCCATGTCTTTTGCTGACAATCAGCGCCGGCGCGGCGTGACCGACCCATATCAGACGCAGGAACCGGATTATTACGCCGTGCTCGGCGTCACGCCCTCTGCCGGCGAACGCGAGATCAAGCAGGAATTCCGCCGGCTGGCCAAGCTCTGGCACCCAGACCATTTCACCGCGGCTGATCCCGTGCTACGGGACCGCGCCGAGCGGCGTATGCAATCTCTGAACCGAGCCTACAATGTTCTATCCGACCCGGTGAAGAAAGTTGGCTATGACCAGCGAAGGCGACACGCCGATGGAGCGATCTATGGAACCTACTGGACGCCCGGTTGGTCTGGAGCGGCGTATGCTCAGCCGGAGGGCGGCTTCAGGTCAGGTTCGCCATACTCGAGTGGTGAGTACTCGTGGTATTCTTGGAATCCATGGACCCAAGAAACGTATGGAACTGGTTGGACGAATCAAGCGGGCCGGTCCAACAATCCTAATGGCGCGGGTATGCTGGGCGGCACGCTCTGTTTGATCCTTGCTCTTTGCACTCTCTGGAGTATCTCCACGAATGGGTTGCTCGAAGGACTGGCGCCGATTCTTGGCCTCGCGGCGTTTGTGGTATTACTGGTTCTGGCTGGATACCTCTTCGACCCCAAATCGCCGGTTTCGCGCGCGGTACGCCGCTTCCTAGAGCGCGATCCACGCCCGGGCTGGGACGAGCATGGAGTGTGGAACCAACACAGTGCAACCGAGAACGAGCGCCCCTCGTGGCCATCCTCCGGCGACCGCCCGCATGACACCGCCTTTGAGCTGCTGGTGGATGAGGCGCTTGCCGGCATTCCTGCTGAGTTCCACAGCTATCTGGAGAATGTGGTGGTACGCGTAAAGGATGAGCCCTCTCCAGACGAGATCGTCCGTATGAAGGTGCGGCCCTGTAATCTCTTGCTGGGTCTGTACGAAGGTACTCCCCTTACACATCAGGGAGTACGTGGGGGCATCCACCCGAGGTCATCACTATTTTCCAGCGCCCAATCGAAAGCTACTGCCATGACGATCCAGAGCGGATACGCCTCCAGGTTCGCGCGACGGTACTGCACGAGCTCGCCCATCACTTCGGCATGAGCCATGAAGAGATGCCTGCCTGGATCAAATAGAAGCGAGACCAGTGATCCCGGCTGGACACGACTAAGCAGATGTGCGAGAGTTCACGATGACGGAAACTATTAAGAAGCAAAGGAGCTTTTTCATGGCTGATCATGATCCAGTTCTTGTCAGCGCGGTGCGTACGCCGATTGGGCGCTTCCTAGGAGCGTTATCCTCTCTCAGCGCTCCAGAGCTCGGTGCCGTTGCTATTCGCGAGGCAGTCGCGCGCGCGGGCATTCCCGTCGAGCAGATTGACGAAGTCATTATGGGGAATGTGGTCTCGGCGGGCATAGGCCAGGCTCCTGTACGTCAGGCGGCGCTCCACGGGGGCATTCCCGACGATGTGCCCGGCGTCACCATCAATAAAGTCTGCGGTTCGGGGCTCAAAGCGGTTATGCTGGCGGCTCAGGCGATCAAGGCGGGTGACGGCAATCTCTTCGTTGCCGGAGGCATGGAGAGCATGAGTAATGCTCCGTATCTCCTGGATCGGGCCCGTACCGGCTATCGTATGGGAGACGCGACGCTAGTCGACGCTGTGGTACATGATGGGCTCTGGTGCGCTTTCGAGAACGTGCATATGGGTGAAGAAGCTGAAGTAGTCGCCGAGATGTATCAGGTTAGCCGTGAGGAACAGGATCAGTTCAGTTACTACAGCCATATGAAAGCCCAGGCGGCGACCGAGGCCGGTCGGTTCCGCGACGAGATCGTACCGGTAGAGGTACCACAAAAGAAGGGCACACTCGTAGTCGATCGCGATGAGCCGATACGCCCTGACACTACGGTAGAGGCGCTTGGCAAGCTATCTGCCGCTTTTCGTAAGCAGAACGGCACGGTGACCGCCGGCAATGCGCCAGGACTGAGTGACGGCGCGGCGGCAACAGTGGTAGCGAGCCGATCCCGGGCCGAAGAGCTTGGCGCTCCGATACTTGCGCACATCATCGGTTACGCCGCCGCCGCTATCACGCCGCGCCAGATCTTCGCCTGCCCGCCGCGCGCCGTCCGTAAGCTGCTCGAAAAGACTGGTATGAAGCTTGACGACTTTGACGTTATCGAAGTCAACGAGGCGTTCGCCGCGCAGGTGCTTGCCAACGGCAAAGAGCTGGATTGGGACTGGGAGCGTGTCAATCCGAACGGTGGAGCGGTGGCTCTTGGCCACCCCATTGGAGCAAGTGGAGCGCGATTGCTGGCGACGCTCGTCTATGAGCTGCGGCGGCGTGGCGGTGGTCGCGGCCTGGCGACTCTGTGCCTGGGAGGCGGTGGCGCGGTGGCGCTTGCGGTCGAAGTATAGAAGGATACCTCTCGATGCTAGAACAAGAATCGCCCGCCGTGGCCGGCGTAAACAACGGGAAACCGGATGAGGCTGCCGCCGGAGTCGACCAGAGCGAATCGGGCGGCCAGACGGGCAGCCTCTACACTCCCGATGTGATTGCCCAGGCCAGAGCTTCGCGGCTCGCCTGGGAGTCGACGACTGTCGCCGAAGCCACCCAGCGTCTGCCCGAGCGGGACAACGTGACGACCCAGTCCGGTATGCCCATAAAGCGGCTCTACACACCCGAAGATAGCGCCGGACTCGACTACGAGCGTGATCTTGGCCTACCTGGCGAGTATCCGTACACCCGAGGCGTCCAGCCGACAATGTATCGGGGTAAGCCCTGGACCATGCGTATGTTCGCCGGCTTCGGCACCGCTGAAGAAACGAATGCGCGCTTCAAGTATCTCTTGGAACAGGGCCAGATGGGGCTTTCGGTAGCTTTTGATATGGCCACCCTCTATGGTTATGACCACGATCATGAAATGGCGCTGGGCGAATTCGGAAAGTGCGGCGTGGCGGTCTCGTCTCTGGCCGATATGGAGATCCTCTTCGACGGCATTCCCCTCGATAAGGTCACTACCTCGATGACCATCAATAGCCCGGCACCGGCTATTTGGGCCATGTATATAGCCGCCGCCGAGAAGCAAGGCGTCCCGATGGAGAAGCTGGGGGGCACCCTTCAGAACGATATCCTGAAGGAATACATCGCCCAGAAGGAGTTCCTCTTCGCGCCTGAGCCTTCCATGCGCCTGGTCATCGATACGATCGAATTCGGCACACGGTATATGCCTCGCTGGAATACCGTCAGCATAAGCGGCTACCATATACGCGAGGCGGGCGCGACGGCAGTACAGGAACTGGCGTTTACCCTCTCCGACGGGCTGGCGTACGTAGACGGTACCCTGGCGCGCGGTTTATCGATCGATGAGTTCGCGCCACGTCTCTCCTTCTTCTTCGACGTACACAATGACTTCTTCGAGGAGATCGCCAAGCTCCGTGCCGCTCGTCGGATTTGGGCGCGTGAGATGCGCGAGCGGTACGATGCGAAAGATCCGCGGTCGTGGATGCTGCGGACCCACGCCCAGACCGCCGGTGTCTCGCTTACCGCACAACAGCCTGAAATCAACGTGGCGCGAGTCGCCATCCAGGCGCTGGCAGCCGTGCTTGGCGGCACCAATTCGCTCCACACGAACTCACTGGACGAGGCGCTGGCGCTGCCGACCGAAAGGGCGGCACTTATTGCCCTACGAACACAGCAAATTCTGGCGCACGAGAGCGGGGTTGCCAACACGATTGATCCTCTGGCCGGCTCCTTCTTCGTCGAAGCCCTCACCGACGAGACCGAACGGCAGGCACAGCTCTACATCGACCAGATACGTGAGCTGGGTGGCGTTTTAGAGTGTATTCGCAAGGGCTTTTTTCAAAAAGAGATTGCCGAAGCCTCCTACCGCTTCCAACAGGAAGTAGAGGCGAAGCAACGCGTCATCGTCGGCGTCAATGACTATGTGTTGGATGAGCCCATGGCAGTGCCCACGCTCTACGTCGATCCCGCCAAGGAGCGAGTCCATCTCCAGCGCCTGGAGCGAGTAAGACGTGAGCGCGACAACGAGCGGGTGGGAATAACCTTGCAGGCATTAGAGCAGGCCACACGTTCCACCGAGAATACCATGCCCTACATACTTGACTGCGCCCGGGCGTACTGCACTCTGGGTGAAATCATAGGGGTATTTCGCCGGGTATTTGGCGACTACAGCGAAACCGCCGTCTACTAGCTCTGCTCCCCTTCGGTGCTTCGCGGGGAGATCCGGAAGTAGGAGCGCCCATCCATTCATTGAGCTGGCCGAGAGACCACGTCCCCAGGAGCCTCCGGCAGTTGGGGAAGCTCGCCGTGGGGCGCAGTTTCCGGAATGGGGAGAGTAAAGATAAAAGTAGACCCTTTACCTGGCTGGCTTTCTGCCCAGATCCGCCCGCCATGCTCCGCGATGATCCCGGCGCAGATAGCCAGACCCAATCCGGTTCCGCTGGGCGGACGATTGCTTGCCCAGGGCAGGCGTACCTGCTGCACCCGGTAAAACTTATCAAAGATCGCTTTTAGCTCACTCTGCGCGATCCCAATCCCTTGATCCGCCACCCGTACTTCCACTTCTTTGGGAGGTGTTCCCAGCGTCTGAACCTGAATGCTGATGTTGCTGCCGCCGGGAGAATACTTCAGCGCATTCTCGATGAGGTTAGTCAACACTTGTTCGATTTGGGCATGGTCGATTGGGACCAACGGCAGGTCGTCAGGCACCTGCACCTCGATATGGTGATGTTGAGTACGCCGGGCGAGATCCAGTCGATCCAGAACGGTAGAGATCACGTTCTCAAGCGGATACCACTGTTTCTCGGGCTCGGCCACGCCCGCTTCCAGCCGCGAGAGATCGAGCAGGTTATTCACCAGACGGCTCAGGCGATCAGCGCTGCTCTCGATAGTTTCGAGAAACTCGATTCGCTCGCTCTCATTCCAGGTCACGTCGGCCTCCAGCAGACTTCCCACCGAAGCCTGTATGGCGGCTAGAGGCGTTCGCAGGTCATGAGTGACCGAACCCAGCAGGGCGTCCTTGAGCCGGTCGCTCTCGCGTAACGCTTCGGCATGGATGGCTTCCTGCTGGAGGGTAAATCGATCGATGGCCAGAGCGATTTGGTCGCAGAAAGTGGTGAAGAGGGCGATTTGTTGCGGCGCCTGGTCTGGTAAGGCTCGCGTGCCGTCGCCTGCCGCGTTGCCCGTATGCTGATCGGCTCCGGCGATTGCATGCTGGTTACGTAGGCGGCGTATGGCAGCCGTTCCCGCGATGCCTACTATGCCGACGATGCGCTGGCTACTACGCAGAGGAAGAAAAAAGACCAGATCGGGATGAGAAGGAAGGGCGGCATCCAACACCGCAGGTAGCTGGTGGCGATCCTGACCGCCGACAGGTGAGCCGTGCTCCAGAACATATACTGCCTGGGCTGCCCGTTCGGGCACGCCGAGATCAAGCGCCTGTCCGGCCGATCCGTCGGTGGGGAAGACCGCTCGGGTGACTGGCCAACCATGACTGTCGGGGATGACAAGTGAACAGGCGGCAATACCGCTCTCGCCGAATACGCTCACAATTTGTTCGGCGCAGGCCGTCATAAGTGTTTCAAGATCGGTGGTGGATGCGATGGTCTGGGCCAAGCCATAGAGTATGGCGGTACGCCGTTCACTTTCCACGGCTTTGCGGCGACTTTCCATAGCTTCATGGGCGCGAGCCTGCACCGCCGCCGTTAGTTGTCCGATCACCAGAGACGTGGCCAATAGCGTCAGCAGCGAAAACCACTCTGAAGGTTCACTGACTGTCAGTTCATGAACTGGCGGAATGAAAAAGAAATCAAACGCGAGAAAAGCTAGCACTGAGGCCGCAATGGCCGGCCCTCGACCGTAGGCAGCCGCCAGCCAGAGAACTACCAGTAGGTAGATCAGCGAGATGTTGTCAAGCCGTACCCGGCTGTTGATCAGACCGATAAGGATCGAAGCCAGTGCAGCGCCCAGCACCGCCGCTATGTAGCCCTGGTAGTTGAGCCTGATCCAGCGACTGGCATTGCGTAAGTAGCTTTGAGCGCGTAATTGAGACGAAAACGTAACTTTTCCCTTGAAAGTAGCCTAGTTGAGGCCGGCCGGATGGTATCCATTCTGTTTCTCACAGATATGCGGCGACTCCATCGGCCGGTTACAAAATGGGCAGCGCGGTCGCCCGCTTGCCAGAATGCTGAGAAGATGCGCACTCAGTCTGGTAGCGTGAGCGCGAGTGATCAGCACCGAGAACAGCGGCTCCGCATCCTCATTCACCAGCAGCTCGCCTTCTCGCTCGATCAGCTCAAGCGGCGCGGCGCGTAGCAATATCAGCTCGCGCTCGTGATCATAGCCAAGTTGCATCGATGAAACCTGAAATTCTAGATCAGGATGATCTGGAAAGTCATCGGGCGCGTTGGGAGGAGCGACAACGTGTGCCATTGCCTCGGGTCGTAGTATCTCGCCGCCTGAGAGTCTCGCCAGCAAGCGATCTATCGCGAGAGAGAGCTGCTCCAATTGCTCACGCTCCAGCCACAGTCCAGCGGTACGAAGGCGGCTACGAGCGAAGAGCCGGAAACGGCGATTGCCGGGCTCGCCTACAGCTTCGGCATCGAAGAGCTCCGCCCGCCCAAAATCTTGTAGTTCGTCACTCATCAATTCTGCAGCGCGGAGGCCCTGGGCCATCGGGCCAGGGTAGGCGGCGCTGACACTCCTTTCGTATTTCCTAGCTCGTTCTGAGTTGAGTGTAGCACCGAGTCTCCAGCGGGCGCAAACACTCACGAACTCCGAAAAATCCTCTTTAGAACCAGCGAGCTTTATTGCTCGCTCGTCTGGACGAGCAGGTAACGGTCCCACCCGGCGTAATCTTTGCCCGTCGTTACTTTGCAGCCGGGAAATATCTCTTCCGCCAGAGATTGGATGGTTATACGTTGATCGTATCCTATTTCGAGGAGAAGTGTGGCTTTGGGGCGCAGGTGAGCCGGCGCCTGTTGCAAGAGCTGGCGTATATGGCGCAAGCCGTGGTCCTCGCTGTAGAGCGCGAGATCTGGCTCGTATCCGCTCACGTCGAGGGGCAGGGTAGGCCGATCTTCCGGCGCCACGTATGGAAGGTTGGCCAGCAGTACGTCAATTGGCTCCGGCAGTGCGCTAAGCAGGTCGCTCTCCAGGAACCGGATACGGCTGGATACTCCCAGTCTGCTAGCGTTCTCCTCTGCTAGGGCCAGCGCGCTCGCCGAGATATCGGCTGCGTAGATGTAGGGTAGCCGCGGCTCATATTTCGCTACCGCAATCGCGATAGCGCCACTGCCGGTTCCAATATCGGCGACGATGGGCTGCGCCAGGTTCTCCGCTGCCAGGCGAGTGCGCAGGTCCGAGAGAGCGGCCTCCACCAGCAATTCGGTTTCCGGGCGTGGGATCAAGACCCGTGGATCGACCTGCAGGTCGAGGCCCATGAATTCCCGATGGCCGGTGAGGTAGGCGACTGGAGTGAAAGCAGCACGCCCGGCTATCAGTTCAGCATACTCCCGAGCCTGCTCCGGCGTCAGCGAGCGCTCCGGGAAAGCTATCAATGTCGCCCGCGGCCGGCCGGTTACATGGGAGAGCAGCACCGCGGCATCCAGCTCGGGGGTGTCGCCAGCTCCGGCGCGTCGCAGCCATGCTACCGCCTGTTTCAAGGCTTCGCCGTAGGTTCGCGCCGCGGCCAGTGACTCATGCGACTCTGTATCGGGCGGCATTGTCTGCTTACTTACCTACTTACTGGCTAACGCACCTGATGCCAGCACTTTTAGCGAAGCGCACCACGCCCCAACCAGACACTAAAAGTTGACTGAGACGGTCATATCGCTATCCAGCCGCACATTCTTGAAGCCGTGGACTGGAGTGAGATTGGCATACAGCTGCCCGAAGTCGGAGTTGCTCGTCTACCGGCGTCGTATTGACCTGCGAACTCGCGCTGTGCAGCTGGCTGGTATCCACATACACCGTTAGATAATCCCCCGCCCCCAGGATGAAATCGCCACTGCCTGGCTGCTCCTGTACCAGCTCGCTGTAGGTGCCATGTCCGGCGGCGTTCATGGTGAAGGCATGGGGAGTATACCATTCGATGAAGATGTCCTGAGTATTGGAGGAGGGATCGTTCTGGCAGTCGTATTGTCATCTTGATCCCGAAGTATTGTTCGCCCTGGTTGGGCCGCAGTTCGACGCTCAGCGCAGCCCATCACCATGCTGCGGCCGGGCACATCGCTGGTCGTCACTGGTGTGGTAAATTCATGGATACCGCCGTTACTGGGTCGTCGCAGCAGTCGGTCACCGCCGCGGTTGCCGTCTATGGGCAAACAACTAAGCGAGTCCGGAGTAAAAAGGCGCGTTGAAGCCAGCGAAGCCCAGGATGGAGGCATCTCCCGGCAGATACGTCCGCTGCATGTCCAGATAGTCCTGGGTGTTGGCGGAGAAGACGTCGCCGTGGCGATTATAGGTGACGGCGATCTCCAGGTGATGTACCGCACCCCCGTTGGGGAGTAAGGTCACCACATCGGTCTGCTGCTCGCTGACATAGGTATTGGCTTTGTTGCCGCCATCGTTGGTGTCCACCACATAGAAGCCGTCGCCATTGCCAGTCTGGATATCAGAGGCCAGCCCCAGCTGCTGCAAAATCAACTCGGCGTTGGGATTGGCAAAGTACACCTCCAGATCCTTGCTCTTGAGCGATTGCTCGACGACCGAGAAAACCTTCTTGAGCTGGGAGCCATGCAGGGTCTTGATCTTGGCGAGCATGACGGCAGCCAGGTCATGGGTAAAGGCTTTGCGATCGGTCACGCCGGTATTGTCCACCAGCTGGTAGCGGTGGATGAGGTATTCGAGGTTTTGGGGAGTGACCACCACCGTGCCACCATACTGCGCCGAGTTGAGGGTAATGTTGCCGGTCACACTCATCAGCCGCTGGATGAGGACGGGGGTGAAGGCAATGACCCCTTGCAAGGAGGCGTTGTTGGAGACGGCGTTGGGGGTATCCTGCACGATCTGCATGGCGGTCTGGGCATCGGTGGGGAAGCTGGGAGACAAGCCCATATCCCGCAGTCCCCAGCCATACTGGCAGCCCAGGTTGCGATAGGGCCACCACCAGTAGTACTCTGGCGGCTGGACTCCCTGCCCATCACAGTCATTGGTCGGCTGCTGTGGCAGATTGGTTTTGAAGTATTGCTGGTCCAGCGTGTACACATCCTCCAGAGAAAAGGGATGGGTGGTGGACTGGCGCCCGGCGTCCAGCTGGAGGATGCCGTAGTTGCCGGCGAAGCCGCCGATGGGACGCAGCTCGGAGCGGTCGAGGACCATGACCAGGTAGTTGGCGGGCTGGCCCACCCCCAGCAGCTGGGGGACGCCAGCCATGAGGGCGGAGAGCTCGGCCAGGACCTGGGGCGCCTGCGGTAAGAGCCGCAGATAGCCCCCCAGCTTGCTCCCCGGCTGCAGCTGCGCAGGGAGCGCCGTCGGATCCAGCTGGGTGTAGGCGGCCAGCGCATCCTGCACCCGCAGCTGGGCATCGGCGAGCACGCTCTGCGCCTGGCGCAGATCGGCCGGCGTAATGCCGGGTCCGCTGCCCTGAACGGCGAGTGCGCCGCCTTGCAGCGGCGTGAGGATGGTCTGGACGACCTGCAAGCCTTCGTCGGCGGAGGCGGAGAGATCAGAGCCGATGCGGACGAGCAAGCGGTCGTCGCGGAGGCTGGGGCTGACCAGAGCAACGGGAGCGCCCAGGGAGGAGACGACGCTGTTGATCTCATAGAGGTCATGGGAGAGGGCGTCGAGCTGGGACTGGGCGTCGTGGAGATTGGCGGTATTGAGCAGGGAGGCGGAGCCGTCGGCGAAGAGGGCTTGCAGGCTCTGGGCGCGGCGGTAGGCGTCGGAGGCGTCAAAGCCCAGGCGCAGGAGAGGGAGCAGCGGTGCGCAGGAGGTGAGGAGGAGGCCGAGGAGGAAGAAGGCGAGCAAGGCGGCGGCGGCGGGACGGCGGCGCAGCAGTAGCCGCAGCCGTCCCACCCGTCCCAGTGATGCTCCCACACTTCCGAGCACCGCCGCCGTGCCCATTGCCTGTCCATACCTGCCGCGTCCGCTGTCTGCGGACCGGTCCCGGTACCGGGGTGGCTCGCCGGCATAGCGAAGAACCGGGGAGTCTCCATCCTGGTCCCCAGTGCCGTAGTCTTCACCTAGGCTGGGTAGTGAGCCGGTCGCCCAGCCGGTGTCCCAGGTGCCGGTTGCCCAGCCGTCATCTTCGCGTTCGTCGTCATCCCAGTCGTCATCTGGGTCGTAATTGGTGGAGCTTGCCCTCCGGCGCTGCGGCGCATCATAGGTGTCGTCAAAGACATCGTCGAACTCGTCGGGCGCGTCAGGATCTTCAGGTAGTTCGAACGGCACCGATCCATGCCGGTCCCAGGCCTCCAGGACATCCTGGTCGAAATCGGAGGCGCGCCAGTTGCCCGCTTGCGGCTGGCGGTTACGCATCGCGGCGCGTCGGAAGTTATCGCCTAGACGGCGCGCTTGCCCGCCAAAAGCCTGCAAGGGGCTGCGTCGCCCTTCTCGCCTCTCACGCTCCTCTCCGCCCTGGCGGTTCGGAGACTTGGCGTCGGTGGGTTTGGCCGGTGTAGACGGCCGTCGCGCCTCTGGACGGTACCCGGGCGAAGGAGGTGCGTCTTGAGATGCTGCCTCACGCTCCAGTGGGCCGCGGTCGAGGCTCGATGTGCCGTAGCGACTAAGCAGTCCATTTCCTCGCCCGCCGGAGTCCGGTCCATTGCTCGGGCCGTTCGATGGGCTACTCTGCCTTGTTGAAGGAGCTTCGCGAGAACCATCCGATCGACGTGAAACGAATCGTTGCCGCTCGTTGTTCTCATCCATGCTCGCTGCCGTCCCCTCCACCTATGGCTTGCCAGATGTTCGCCGGGTCGCTGGCCGCTAGTTCCCCAACTGATATGTCGTGCACATGCCAGGCGTTCGCAGGCTACCATGGGTAGCGCGAATGCGTCAAGCTGCGTGGGACCAAAGCCACACGAAAGCCGCTTTCACGCTTGCGTGCGGTTGGTACGCGGTGTTGCCAATTTTCGGCGACATACACTACAGTAGTGAGGTGCGGCGAAAAGCTAAGAGGCACGGCGAAAGCTATATGTAGCTATTGTACGTAGCTATACGTATAGGTAGCGCTCACTCGGCGCACGAGTAAAGAGGATCAGACCGGCAGAAGCGAGGTATATGCATGCAGAGCATGCTGAAAGGGCAGCGATCCGTCAATGTCCTGTCCAGTGTCGCGCTTGTTCTCCTCTGTGCTCTTGCGATAGGTAGTGCCTTTGGACTCGCCCGGCCGGCTCCTCTGGCCCAGGCACAGGCTCTACTGCCCGAGCAGCTTCCTGCGAAGGCAATACCGATTGGGTACAGTCCCGCTCCCAATGCCATACTGCAGATACCGCCTATCAAAGTCCAGATAACCTTCAGTCAAGCGATCAAATCCAAATTTTCTACCATCGTCATCGTCAACGCCTCCAACCGGCAGGTTGACGACCACGACCCCCGGATTGAAAGTGGAGGGTATACGCTTACGGTGACTCTGCCTTTACTTCCGGCAGGCACGTATGAAGTGTTGTGGCGCAGCCAGTCAGCCAAAGATGGCAGTATCGCCAGCGGCTCGTATGTGTTCTCTCTTGCCACTGCCAAAGGCACTGTCCCACCGCATCAGGGCCCGCTCCCTCACGATAGCCTTGCCAGTACCGACCAGTTGGGACAGGGGGCCAGCGTGAGCGGCGCCGGAATACTCGCGGCGATGCTGCGCTGGCTGGGGATCATGGGCCTTACGCTGCTGCTGGGCCTGCTGTTCTGGTGGGCGGTGGTACAGCCGAGGCAGCAGCTGAGTCAGCCGTTGGCCGCGGAACTCGAGCACCGTACGTGGCGATCCGCCGGTATCGCCTTTCTCTTGATACTCGTATCCACCGTGGCAGGAGCGCTGGCACTGGCGCTCTCGACCGGCATTCCATCCCCGGTCAACTCGATCCCATCGGTCATTGCCGGAACTGTGTGGGACAGTCGAGCCGGACACGCCGTTGTGGTCGAACTCGGGCTGGCGGTGCTTGGCGCACTGATCGTTTGGCTCCAGCCACGGCTGCGCCGTCTTGGGCCGCGCGAACCGCGAAACCAGCGCCTGCTGCTTCTCACCTTTGGAGCAGTGCTGGCCCTGGCCTTTGAGTACGCCGGCCCCGGCCAGCCGGTCCCGCCGTGGTGGGACCAGCTCATCGAGTATCTCCACCTGCTTGCCGATGGCATCTGGCTGGGTGGACTGCTGTATTTAGCGGTGGTCGTCATTCCGGCTCTAGAGACGCGCAGCAGCCGGGAGCGTCAGGGGTACCTTGCCGCCAGCCTGGCCAAATTTAGCATTCCAGCACTCTCGGCAGCTGCTCTGCTCGTCGTCACCGGCCCGCTTGACGCCGCTCCGCAGATCACTAGCCCGGCACAGCTCTGGACTACCGTCTACGGCATCGACCTGGTGATGAAGTCAGCGCTATTTTTGGGCATGGCGGCGTCTACCTACTACTATCTGTTTATTCTGCGCCCACGCCTTGCTGCGCTGACCAGAGCCGCCGGTGTCACCCGGGCACGTCCAATTGGCGCGCAGGAAGCGATAGGGAGGCGCCCGCGCCGTTTGCCGGTGATTGGCAGGCTCGCTCACGACCATGGAGATGATGTACTCTCCACCGCCTTACCCGCCGCTGTACCCTCGCTCTCCGGTGGTCACCCGGCGACACTCGTATCATCTGGGGACGAGTTCAGTGAGCGGGCAGCCGAGCTTTGGGAGCTAAACCAGGAGCTGCGGATCGGTGGTGGCATATCTCCCGGATCGGCTGCCAAGACATCTGATCGGCTGGCCCAGCTCATGCTGAGGTGGCTGCGCGTTACCGCGATCTTAGGGATCGGTGTGCTGGTATGCGCGGCTCTACTGGCACCGCTTTCCAGCTCGGTTGCCGCCGCTGCCCACGTCAGCCCTGGCTTCGCCTCGGCAGTCGGCGCCCAGACATTCTCCAGCCATGTGGGCGGATTGTCGGTGACTCTCAGCGCCAGCCCTGGACGATTCGGCAACAACACCTTTACCGTACTGGTTCTCTATCCCGACGGTACGCCGGTAAACAACGGGCGTGTGTCCATTGAGACCGATATGGTCGAGATGGATATGGGAACCTCTGTCATCCGCCTTACGCCGGCGGCGACCGCAGGCACGTACAGCGGCCAGGGCCAGATTCCCATGGAAGGGCACTGGAGACTGCAAGTCGACCTGCAGACGCCACAGGAGCCGGCGCGTGCTTATTCTGTGACTTTCACTATCTCTGCGGGCTTTTAGCGGCCTGGCCTCCCAGCAGCGCCCGTGCTATTACCAGTCGCTGGATCTGGTTGGTGCCCTCGAAGATCTGGCTCACTTTTACGTCCCGCATGTAGCGTTCCACCGGCCAGTCTCGCACATAGCCGGCTCCGCCGAGTACTTGAACCGCGTCGGTAGTGACCTGCATCGCGGAATCGGTAGCCAGACATTTTGCCATGGCGGCATACAGAGATGCCGGCTCACCTTCGTCCATCTTGTAGGCAGCTTCGTAGACTAGCAGGCGGGCGGACTCGATTTTCATTGCCATGTCCGCTAATAGGAATTGTATGCCTTCAAAGGAGCCGATAGGCGCTCCAAAGGCCTCCCGTTCGCTGGCGTAAGTGGTCGAGACTTCGAGGGCCGCCTGAGCGACGCCAATACTTATAGCTCCGATATTGACGCGTCCGCCATCCAGAGAGGAGAGCGCGATTTTGAGACCTTCACCTTCCTGGCCTAGCCTACTATCGGCAGGAACACGACAGTTCTCGAAAATCAACTCGCCGGTTGGGCTGGAGTGCAGTCCCATCTTTCGCTCGCGCTTGCCGATGCGAAATCCCGGTGTATCCTTCTCGACAATGAACGTCGTGATGCCGTGCCCTCCCTCCTCGCCGGTGCGCAGCATCACGGCATAGAGGTCGGCAACACCGGCGCTGGTGACCCAAAACTTGCTGCCGTTCAGCAGGTAGTCGTCTCCGTCTCGACGTGCGGTGGCCCGAATATTGGAAGCGTCCGAACCGGCATGCGCTTCGCTCAGGCTAAACGCCCCCAGTAGGTCGCCTGACACCATTCCCGGAAGCCAGCGTTGTCGCTGATCCGCATTCCCGAACTTGAAGATGAGGCCCGCTACCATATTGTGGACCGCCAGCCAGACAGCGGTGGACATGTCTGCCTTGCCGACTTCCTCGTAGAGGAGAGCGCCGGTGAGCCGAGACATCTGCATACCGCCGAATTCCTCGGGAACGAGCAAGCCCGCGATGCCCAGCTCCGCCATCGGACGCAAAATCTCTCGCGGGAAACAGCTCTCTTCATCCCAGCGCTCGGCGTTGGGAACAATTTCATTCTGGGCGAATCGATGTACTACAGCCAGCATCTCGGTCTGCTCGTCGCTGAGTCGGAAGAACATCTTTGTTCAGTATCCTTTCGAGCACATAATCCGGCAAAAATCAGCACTATCTCTGCAAAACATTGTGACATGAGACCAGTATGCGCGGCAACTGATAGAAAGCGTGTGCTCAAGATGGTAAAATTCAAGAAACGAGTAGCGTCGGGCAAACGACGAGGCTTGCCGCGGCGATTCGAGGAGAATTCACAGTGATGCCGTATTCTACCGACGGACACAGTAGCGGAGTCTCGGTCCCCACCCGTACCGAGCATGATTCCTTGGGTAATATCGAGGTCCCAGCCTCTGCGCTCTACGGTGTTCAGACCCAGCGAGCGGTTATGAATTTCCCCATCAGCGGTATGCATGCTCATCCTGCGTTGATTCAGGCCACGGTGATGGTAAAGAAGGCGGCGGCTTTGGCCAACATGGAGACCGGCCGTCTCGACGAGCGTATCGGCAAGGCTATTTGCCAGGCGGCGGATGAGATTCTCTCCGGAGCTTGGCATGAGCACTTTGTCGTAGACGTGTATCAGGCGGGTGCGGGCACCTCTCATAACATGAATGCGAACGAAGTGCTTGCCAATCGAGCTATCGAGATCTTGGGCGGCCACCGGGGCGAATATGCTCTCGTACATCCCAATGATCACGTCAACATGGCTCAATCCACCAACGACACCTTTCCGACTGCGATGAGAGTGGCGACGCTCTTGCTGATCCAGGAGCTGCTTCCGGCGCTTGACCGCTTGTCGGCAGCGTTTCTCGCCAAGGGTCAGGAGTTCGATCACATCGTGAAGTCGGGACGTACCCATCTGCAGGATGCTACCCCGATCCGGTTGGGCCAAGAATTTGTGGCGTATGGCCTGACTCTCCGGCAGGACATGGAGCGCGTCCGGCATGCCAGCCACAGTCTCTATGAGCTCAATATCGGTGGAACCGCGGTCGGAACTGGACTCAACGCGGAACCCGGCTACATCAATGGTGTAGTAGCGCATCTTGCCGAGATGACCGCGCTACCCCTACGGCGGGCTGAGTCACTGGTACAGATTGCGCCCAGTATGGCGTCATTTGTCGAAGTCTCGGGCGCGCTGCGAGTATTGGCTACCGATCTTACCAAGATTGCCAACGACATCCGCTTGATGGCTTCAGGGCCGGCTACCGGCTTCTACGAGATTGTCCTGCCTGCCGTGCAGCCTGGGTCTTCGATCATGCCAGGCAAAGTCAACCCTTCAATGGCGGAGATGCTCAATCAGGTCTGTTACCAGGTCTTGGGTCACGACGCGACGATTAGTTTCGCGGCACAGGCGGGCCAGCTGGAGCTGAACGTCATGATGCCGGTAATCATTCACAACATGCTCTGGGCGTTGACTATCGTGACAAACGCGATGGATGCTTTTACTACCCGATGTGTCACTGGTATAGTGGCCAACCAGTCTCGCTGCGAGGAATACGCTTTCAAGAGCGCAAGTCTGGTCACGGCGCTGGCTCCCTATATAGGTTATGAGGCTTCGGCCAAGTTGGCCAAGGAGCAGGTGGAGAGCGGCCGCGACATTCGGGAGATTGTCCGAGAGCATAACTTACTTCCCGAGGCGGATCTACGAGAGATTCTTAGTCCCACCGCAATGACCGAGCCTGGTGTTGCCGGACAGGGCAGGACAGAGACGCCAATACTGGGCAACGCCAGCGCCGGAGGCTAGTTGCCGGAAATATTCTCGTTTCGAAAACTTGCGGGTCTTTGGTAGCGTCGATCGGAGTGATCTTGTGGCGGTGGGAACGGGTAGAGAAGGAGCCTCGGCTACCCTTCCCACCCATACATGGTGGAACTTTACTGTACTGGGCGCCGATATCGCGTTTTTCAGCCTCGGACTGAGCATTTCGTCAGCCTATACTATGATGCCGTTGTTTGTGCATCACCTGTCCAGTTCCAACTTTTTGGTCGCGTTGATTCCGGCCATCCGGGCACTTGGCCTGTTTGGTCCACAGTTGCTGGTCGCCCCGTTCGTGGAGCGACGGCGGCATGCTCTACCATTTATTTTGGTGGTGACGACGCTCGAGCGAGTGCCCTATCTTATACTGGGTATTGGAGCGCTTCTACTTGCCAACAGCAACGCCAGCCTTTTACTCTTTCTGTTTTTCGCGATGGTCTTTCTGGCGCTTTTTGGGGGTGGACTTACCTATCCTGCATGGCTGGATATGATCGCCAGGTCCATTCCCGATAACTGGTTGGGACGCTTCCTCGGTTTCTGGACCGGCATGGGAGGTGTGCTCGGCATCGGCGGAGCGGCTATAACCGCGCTACTTTTGGCTAATGTGGGCTGGCCGCAGAATTTTGCCTTCTGTTTCATTCTGACTTTTGCTACCATGGTTGTCTCTTTTGTACTGCTCTCGCTGGGGCGTGAGCCTCCGCGCGCGCCAAAGTCTCCACCTCCTGCGGATTCTCCGGCAAGCAGATCGGTCAGTGGTACTGGGATGGGCAGATCCGTGAGCTTTGGCTGTTGGTGCGTGCGGATTCCGGACTGCGCCGGTTGTTGATAAGCAATGGCCTGGTAGGTATCTCCACTATGGCCGGTGCGCTCTTCGCGGTATCGGCCCTTAAAATTGGTGGACTCAGCACCCCCCAGGTTGCGGTAGAAAGTACGGTGCTGTTTCTCTCGATGACAGCCGGCTATTTCTTATGGGGGGCGGTTGGAGATCGGTTTGGGCACCCGGCTATTTTGGTGTTTGGGTCGGCGGCAGCGGCGGCCTCCGGCCTCATGGCGCTCTGGGCTCATGGCTTCTGGGCTTACGCAGTAATCTTTCTGCTGCTGGGCGCAAACATCTCAGCGGTGACCCTCGCGGGATTTACGGTGATTACCGATTTTGGCCCTAAGGAACGGCGGCCTACCTATGTTGCGCTTGCCTCAGTAACGTACGCCCCTTTTGCCATCGGCGCGCCGCTCCTTGGAGGAGTGCTGGCCGATCACTTCGGTTATCTACCGGTCTTTCTCGTGTCAGTGGTCACCGGAGTACTGGCGGCTCTGGCCTTCCAATTCTGGGTACCGAGCACTCGAAGGCGCCGGTCGGCTATCGAGCAGGCCACGCACTCATCCAATGCGGTTATTCGTTGACCAGCGCGAAAAATTCCGCTCGAGTAGCGGACTGGCGCTGGAAGACGCCGCGCATAGCGCTGGTGACGGTGAGGCTGCCGGGTTTCTTGACTCCGCGCATGGTCATACAATTCCCGCTCACAATGGGCTTGCCGTTGCGTCGCACGAGTACGGCTCCGGTTGGCACTGAGACACAAAATACCTCATCATCGAAGTCTAGGGTACCTCGGTGATAGGGCTGGAGCTTCCCATACCACTTGTATCCTTTGCCTGTCTCACGCTTATGGATGCGTGTCTCAATGCGAGCGCAGCCGGGATACGTTTGTATGCTTCCCGTTTTGCCTGTCCGCAGTAAGAGCTCCTGAATGTCGTCTATCATGCGATGCGACTTCGATACGTATTGCATGCGCATAGGGTCGTGCTTGTAGAAATGCCCATCGCCCAGGGCATACCAGTGAAGGAACTCCTCGATCTGCCGCGCGCTCATCTGTTTGATGATGTGTGGTACGCGCTTCACGCCAGATTTGCCGAGCGGGGCTAAGTCCGCATAGAGCCGTCTGTCGCTGGATTTGAACTGAATGTGATTTGGTTTGTTGACTTGAGGGATGCGGCGGAAGCCGAACGGAAGCCGCTGCAATAGGGTCCAGATCATATCAGCGAACTCACCCACATTTTGACCGATGACGACGTCGCGCTTACCCTCGCGGGTACACCCTTCTGTAAGCCACACACCTAGGAACCGGGCATAATCGTCGCCCGAGAGCATTTGGCCGGCTAATGGCACGGTCGCGGTATCTGGCGCGGACCAACGCACTGCTTGTGGAACGTAGAATCGGGCGGGTACTTCATTCGCTGGGACTACCGCCCAAGAGTGATTTCGAGTGCCGTCAAACGCCCACTCTGTTTGCATCACCGCACGGTGATCAGGCGTAATGAGTAGATCAACCGTATCGCTCTGCCAACGCAGCATAGGTCCTTGATAGGGATAGCGAGTGTACTCTGTTGGCGTGACAAAACTCATTTCGAGCGTATCGACGTCAACTTGGGCGACCGGGAGTCCTTCAGGGAGCGCGTCGAAGCGAACCCAACCTTCCGGTGTCAGAATCTCGGTTTCGCGGTCGTAACAGAGATGCTCAGCCTT
Source organism: uncultured Chloroflexia bacterium (assembly GCA_963810535.1). Taxonomy (GTDB): domain Bacteria; phylum Chloroflexota; class Ktedonobacteria; order Ktedonobacterales; family JADMIN01; genus JAJPKE01. Next base: position 159,437 of record CAWENW010000004.1, on the reverse strand, counting down.
TATCACCACAGCCACGCCGGCGGGCTCCAGAGTGGACATGATTGCGTCGGCTAACTGTGATGTGAGCCGCTCCTGGAGCTGAGGGCGTCGAGCCAGAATTTCCAGGGCGCGCGCCAGCTTGGACAGGCCGACGACGCGCCCATTAGGTACATAGCCGATATGAGCGACGCCATGGAACGGCAGAAAGTGGTGCTCGCACATGCTATAGAATGGGATATCTTTGACCAGTACCAACTCCTGGTGGCCTTCCTCGAAGCCGACTCGGAGCACGTCAGCCGGGTCCTGCTGTAGTCCGGAAAATACCTCGGCGTACATATCGGCTACACGGCGAGGTGTCTCAACCAGGCTTTCACGTTCGGGATCCTCGCCGATCGCGACTATGATCTCATGAACCGCCTTACGGATAGCCGCCTTGTCGATTCCCTGCGAAGTCTCGGGCTCCGTCTCGGGTGATTCTCGTCTTTTGAGTGCCATGCTATTCCAGTCCTTTGCCGCCACCTACAACCGAAGTTAACTTTCAGGGTATAGCATAGCAATTCGGAAGGGTGCGTGGCAATGATAGGGCGGGAAGTATGAGGGAGGAGCCGAGTAAGAAAGATACGGTCCATCCCGGCATGGCAGGCTGGAATGGACCGTATCCAGAGAGGTGTATGTGACTTGCCGGAGGCAAGTCAGTTAGTTGGAGCTTACTACCCTCGCCGAACGGCGATAGGTGAAGAGATGAACCAGCAAGACGAGGACGATGGCCCCGATTGCCGCGACTATCAACTCACCCGGCAATCCATATTGATGGATATTAAAGAGCTTAAAGTACGCAACCACCCAGTTCGAGCCGATGGCTGCGATGACTCCAAACAGCAGATCGCCTAGAATACCGAATCCGCCACCCTGAATGACCCGACCTACAAGTCCAGCTACGATAGCGCCCACAATAATTTGCAATGCAAGATCGTTGAAAGTAACGGTCACATCGGCAATAACCATGATGAGGTTCCTCCTTATGCCAGTCGCCCTGGATTTTCTCATGTCCGAGTGCGCTGGGTCCTAAACTGAAGACGGGAAGCTTATCCGGTATCACTTCCCTGTTGATGGTTCCACTTGCCCTTACTATGCTGTAAAGGCTTTTGGGATCTTCCATGCCTCGTAGACGAGCAACTTGCGTGCCAACTATGGCAGCTGGTCGTAGCTTCGGGGTGACATTAGGCGCTGGCAAAAGCTTGGGCCCTCATGCAGATCTGCATGAGGGCCCAAGCTTTGATCAAAGTTAGATTGGTGGAGATTACTGATGCGACGCTTTAGGCAACCTGTACTTCCGGATCCGGAAACGCAGGAGCCGGCGCGAGCGGTTTAGGCTCGCCCACTGCTCCCACCCTCACGGTATCGTCCTCTACCGAGAGGACGGCGGTCTGTCCAGGCCGTACGGTTCCGTTTAGTATCGCGTCCGCCAGCGCATCATCAACGTGAGTCTGGATAGCCCGGCGCAGCGGCCGCGCGCCAAACTCTTGATCGAAGCCCTCCCTCATGAGGAACCGGTCGAGGTCGTCGTTATACGAGAGACCGAGGCCCTGTTCCTCCAGGCGGGCGCGAACCTTGGCCATAAGCAGATCCACGATCTGCCGCAGCTCGCTCTCACCCAGGGAGTGGAAGACGACTATCTGGTCGATACGATTCAAGAACTCCGGCCGGAAAGCCCGCCGCAGTCCTTCCATAGCTTTGGCGTTGCGCTCGCGATCCTCAGTCTCATCCTCGGTCTCCCCCGCTCTGGGAGAGATGAAGCCGATGCGGGCGGCGCGTCTGATTTCTTCGGTCGCAACGTTGCTGGTCATGATGACGACTGTGTTTTTGAAGTCCACAGTGCGTCCCTGGCCATCGGTGAGGCGGCCGTCGTCGAGAATCTGCAAGAGAGCGTTGAAGACCTCAGGATGGGCCTTCTCGATCTCGTCGAAGAGCACCACGCTATAGGGACGGCGGCGTACCTGCTCGGTCAACTGGCCCCCCTCGTCGTGACCGACGTAGCCTGGAGGGCTACCGAACAGCCGCGAGACCGTGTGTCCCTCCATGTACTCTGACATGTCGAGACGAATTATCGAGTCCTCACCACCGAATAACTCAGCGGCAAGTGCTTTAGCCAGCTCGGTCTTCCCAACGCCGGTCGGTCCCATGAACAGGAAGGAGCCGATTGGGCGCTGCGGATCCTTCAGGCCCGCACGCGAGCGACGAATAGCTCTGGATACCGCGCTGATAGCCTCGTCCTGCCCGATAACGCGCCGCGCGAGGTCGCCCTCAAGGTGGATCAGATTCTGGCGTTCGCCCTCAAGCATCTGACTCACCGGCACCCCGGTCCAGCCCTCAACCGCCTTGGCAACATCCTCGGGAGTTACCAGAAGGGTAGCGATCTGGCCGGCCTTCGCTCGGGCCTTCTCCAGCTCGCTCTGAACCTGCAGCTCACGCTGGCGGAGCTTGGCGGCCTTTTCGTAGTCCTCACTGACCGCCGCGGCCTCTTTCTGGGCCTGTATCTCAGCGATCTCCTGCTCGAGTAGCCGTACCGACTCGGGACCAAGCAGGCCTCGTTCAGTGGCTTCCAGCCGGAGCGCCGAGGCGGCCTCATCCATGACGTCGATAGCCTTATCGGGAAGGAATCGATCGTTGATGTAGCGATCGGAGAGCTTCACCGCGGCCTCGATGGCTTCATCGGTGATCTTTACGCCATGATGCTGTTCGTAGTTGTCGCGTACGGTCTGCAGCATAGTGATAGCTTCCAGGATTGTCGGCTCGCCGACCTTGATCGGCTGGAAGCGTCGCTCGAGTGCGGCGTCTTTCTCGATGTGCTTGCGATACTCGTCGAGTGTGGTCGCGCCTATGCACCGTATCTCACCGCGAGCCAGCGCTGGCTTGAGCAAGTCGGCGGCGCCGACCGCACCTTCGGCGTTTCCTGCGCCGACGACCGTGTGCAGCTCATCGATGAACAGGATGATCTCCGGATTCTTGCGCACCTCTTCTAGGATTTGCTTGATCCGCTCCTCAAACTGGCCGCGGAACATCGCGCCGGCGACCGCTCCTCCTATGCTGAGTGACACAATGCGGGCATTGCGCAAATTCGCGGGGACGTTGCCTTCCACGATGCGGCGGGCAATACCCTCGACGATGGCAGTCTTGCCGACGCCAGGCTCACCGATCAGGACAGGATTGTTCTTTTGACGGCGGCCCAGCACGGTCAGCATGCGACGAATCTCACGACCTCGCCCGGCGGCAGGATCGAGCTTCCCCTCACGTGCATCGGCGGTCAGGTCGCGACCGAACTGGTCCAGCGTCGGCGTCTTGCTCTGCTTCTCGGCTCTGCGCTCTGCAGTAGCGGTACTGGTATTGCCTTGCGGCGCAAAGCCGAAGGGCAACCCTCCCATTCCGCCCGGACCGCCAAAAATACCGCTGGTCTGATTGGTCGAGCCGTCCATGGTGGGCAGGCTACCGCCCAGCAGCTCCTCGGCGCATTGCCGGCAGAAATAGTGCTGTTCACGAGCTCCGTTGACGATGGAGTCCAATCGTACCCGGGCGTCGTTCTGATTGCAGCGTTCGCACTTTGGCATATTGTCTAGTTCCTCTAATTATGAATTCGTGGGATGGTCTGCTCTGGCCGATCGGCCGGATGTATCGTTTCCGGACGCCTCCTCGGCACACGGCGGTATTTTGCGTGGCCGCCCGCGGGGTCGGCGTTCAGGTTCTGCTTCCTCGAAATGGCGGATTACCTCCTCAGGATCGAGTTGGTCGCCGGCCATGACCAGATAGGCTCGGGTCCATAGGCTGGGAATGCGGGTCAACTCTGGGAATTCATCGCGCAGTATGCGTGACGTGTACGCTTTCACCTGGCAGACGATCGAGTGCGGTGCGATGGTCGGCGGAGCTTCCGCCGCCAGATACACTCGATCGGGTAGAATGACTACCGTGACCGTGTGAAACTCGTCTTCCTTTGCCTTCTCCTCGATCAGGGCCGCAAGACGCCGGGCGATCTCTTCGGTGAGACACGCCTTGGCGCGCATTGGGCGCCAGACGAAGTGATACGTAATGTGCCACTTATCGGAATTATTATGTTGTTCCATAAGCCACATCTACAACCATTATAACGCATTCTGGAACCAATGTCCAGGGTTCAAACAACTAATTTTGTATTCTGGTGATCCTTACCTACAACATTGTATCACAAAAAGAACGAGGATGCCAAAGGCTTTGGCCGGAAAAATACGCAAAAAGGCTGCCTCCCCATACGTGGGGAGGCAGCCTCAGCCGCCCAGGCGAAGGTCTAGATCATGCCTGTCCCCACCGGGGTGGACGTTTCTCGAGGAACGCGGCGACGCCCTCGCGGCTGTCCGGCGTATCAAAGAGCTGGTTCTGCAGCTGTCTTTCAAAGGCGAAGGCGTCATGGATGGGCAACTCAAGGGCCTCCGTCAAAGCAATCTTCATAAATCCAATCGCTTTATTCGGCCCATCGGCGCACTTGTGGGCAAACTCAAGCGCCTTGTCCAGAACTTTGTCGGCGTCCACCAGCACGTCGAAGAATCCCCACTCGGTAGCCTGCTCCGGGCTGAACGTATCGCCGGTGACCATCAGCATGAGCGCCTTCGAGGGGCCAACAATGCGTCCGGCCAGCTGCGTACCACCCTCGCCTGGTATCAGACCAAGATTTACCTCAGGTAAACCGACTTTCCAGTCACCGCGTCCCGCAAAGCGTACATCGCAGGCAAGTGCCAGTTCCAGACCGCCGCCCATGCAGTGACCGTTGACTGCTGCCACATACACTTTGGGGGTTGCCCGCATCTTCATCATCATCTCTTTGCTGGTCTGGCTCAAAAGACCAATGTACTCTCCGCTCTTATTGCGTATCTCTTCGATGTCGGCTCCGGCGGAGAAAAAGGACTTGCTGGCGCTTGCCATGACGACTGCCTTAACGTTGGTATCAAAGCGGATCTCAGTAACCAATTGCTCCAACTCTCGAATCATCTCGAGGTTGTGGGCGTTGGCTTTGGGACGATTCAGCCGGAAGACACAAACATTGCCGTCCATCTCGATCAGAAAATGCTTGAGCTGAAGGTCGGTGACTGACATGTATTAGCCTCCTGCCGCCGGAGCACAAAACCTCTCCGTCCGGCCTGTTGAGAACTGGTGTGGCCCACTTACCCAGGGGGCGATGCGCTCTGGCCACTACCCGACTACCATAGTCGCAAACAGCGCCAACATAGTATACGTTACTGCCCCGCATTGCCGGTAGACGACCTTCCTCTACCGAGCCGCCCACGGATAATGCTGCTGATGAGTCGCATTTCTTCAACTCCCAGCAGGCTGACCAGCGCGAAGTAGACCGCCGACCCCGCTCCGCCCGCTACCAGGAATATTAGCGCCTGTCCGGTGGTCTTGCCGGTGTTGAAGACATGCGGCACGAGAGCAGGCAGCATATTGAGGAGTGCCCAGCAGATCACGGTCATCACTATTGCAGCCAGCACAATGCGCCAGATGCCGCCGAGTAGCTCCCGACTTCCCAGATTGCCGATGGCAATGGTGAGGAGCACGAACAGGATGATCGCATGGCTGGCGTTCTTGAGACTATCACCAAACGCCAGAGCCGGCATTCCAATGGAGCCACTAAACGGTAGGGCCACAGAGAGGTAAAAGAGAATCGAAACGATACCGACGATCACCGGCCAAACGGTATTCTTGCGAGCATAGAATGCGGCGATCAGAATTTGGTCTACCGCCACAAAGGGTAGCTGCCATGCGTAGTTTTGCAGCGCCAGCGCATTGCGCACGGTGCAACCATGGTCGCAGGTGCCATGCTGAAAGAGCATGAACACGATCGGCGTGCGAAGCACCTCGAGCCCAACCATTGAAGGAACCATCAGCAGGAGACCGAGGCGGATGCCGATGACCACTGTGTGCTTGAACTCGGCCATATTGGCGTTTGTGGCTGCCTTGGTAAGCGGCGGCAAGACCGTAAAGGAAAGAGCCGCAACTACCAGCCCAATAGGGAATTGCACCAGCGTGGTACCACTCTGCATGGCGGTTACGTTCTCACTGGCACCGCCTGGTGTGCGGCCGGCCAGGACTAAATCTACCGACTGCTGCAATAGGCTAATGACCAGTCCAAGCGCAATTGGAGCGTAGAGCAGGAAGATGTGGCGTACCGCGGGATTGCGCAGATCCAGCACCGGCTGCCAGACGACGCGTAGCTTGCCGAGCACGGGCAGCAGGACGAGGAACTCAGCCAATGCTCCGATAGCGGCGCCTAGCGCTAGCCCGTGAGCACCTATCTCGCGTGCCTGTGTCAGGCTGGCGCTCACCGTACCCGGCTGGAGCAACTCGTGCAACGGTACTCCTAGCTGCGTTGCGCCGAGGATGAGAGCGGCTACGCCCAGCACAACGATCCCGACGTGGTACATGCCGGTCGCAAAGGCAGGATAGACTACCTCACGTAGCGCATACAAGAGCGCCGAAGTCGCGGCGTATAGCCCCAGGCCATAAAGCGAAAATGCGACAATACGCACCAGGGTTATGGTCAATTGTTGCTGCTGTGGGGTAAAGCCGGCGGTAGCGAAAGGTATGAAGTACGGAGCCGCAAAGAAGACGCCGGCGATGGCGACAGTCATTACCAGGAGAATGAAATTGACGATCGTGTTGTATATGCGGCGGAGCTCTGGGCGCTGGACGGGATCGCTGTGATCGGTAAAGGTAGGTATCAGCGCCCCACTCACCGAGCCGCCCACCAGCAGATCGCTGACCATCTGTACCGGCTTGAGCGCAATAACAAAAGGGCCGCTGGCAATCCCGTAGAAGAGTACATTGAGGGTCTCGATGCGTACAAATCCGAGTGTACTGCTCAAAAGCTGCCCAGCGCCGATCAGACCGGCTGTCGTTACCAGCCGCTTGTTTCCTTCGGCGTTGTCGACTGAGTAGCCGGAGGTGGCTGGCTCAGCTTCGAGGAGGAGAGGAAGGTGCTGGCCCTCCTCCTGGCTGGGGATCAACAGCACCTTTCCGCTACCTTGTTCTTCTCCAGTCAGTCCGGCCTCATCCAGCGGCGTTGGCCCGGAGTCAGCCTGGCGTTCCCGGCTCTGCTGCCAGCGCTTGGGAGACCACAGGATTCGCATAGCGGCTCACAATCCGATCTATCAACGCCGACGTGGAATGCTCGGGCACATAGGCGAGGAGCGCGAGACGTCCACCATACTTTGCCACCACCGACAGTTCGGGTAGCCGGTCCCCGATATGAACCAGTGATGGATACTCATTCACATTTCCGGCCAACAGGCGCCTCAGCTGCTCTGGGGTAAGAACATAATCGTCGATGGGATCTCCATCACCTGCATAGTCCCCTCCCTTGGCATAGAGAGAAGGATGGAGCCTCTCTACGAGTCGTTCAGCAGTATTGTCTGCAAAGATTGTCACATAGTCAACGTCTGCCAGTGCCGCTAGTACTTCGGCGCGTTCTCTCTCTGGAACCAGAGGCCGTTTGGGGCCCTTTAAACGACGGGTAGACTCATCGCTGTTGATCGCGACAACGAGGAAGTCCCCAAGTCTGCGAGCGCGCTGCACATACCTGACGTGCCCTAGATGCAAGAGGTCGAAGCAGCCGTTGGTGAAGACCGCACGCTCTCCCCGACGTTGTCTGTCATCCACTATGCCTGCCAGCTGCTCGTCGCCGATAATCTCTCCCACTTATCCTCCGCTTTCGAAGTACTCCGCTCTCGTGTCTGTCGCCTTCGCTGGGCCGGGTATTACTATTCCTTGATGAGGGTCGCCACCGCGGCGGCAAGCTCTTCCGGTGTGTTAGTGGCGCAGCCAACCCGCCGTACTACCAGGCCAGCAGCGATGTTGGCTAGTAGCGATGCTTCAGCCATCGACGCACCGGCTACTAGAGCCAGCGTAAAGGTAGCGGCTACCGTATCTCCGGCACCGGTGGGATCGGCAACCTCTGCCAGATTTGAAGCCGCAAGATGATGGGGAGGTGCCCCTTGCTCGAAGAGACTCATTCCCTCACTGCCACGCGTAATGAGTACACCGCGCGCGCCGGTGTCGGCAAGCAGACGCGTGCCGGCTCGCTCCAGGCTGGCACGGTCGGCAATATGCATTCCGAGAGTCGCCTCGGCCTCAGGTTGATTCGGAGTAAGGGCTGTGGCTCCCTGGAAGCGTGCCAGGTCCCCATGCGAGTCTACGGTAATGATCTTGCCGTGTTGCTTGGCGTGGGGCAGTGAGGCCTCGATGATGGCCTGATTTATGACGCCGATTTCGTAATCGGAGAAGATGAGCGCATCTACTGTAGGGATCATGTCACGTAGATACGCGATGATCTCTCGACTACATGCCTCGGTCAGTTCTCGTTGATCAATTTGGTCGATTCGGAGCATCTGCTGCTGTACCAATTGCGTGCCGCCGCCCAGTATACGAGTCTTGGTCGAGGTAGGGCGCCCTTTCTCACTGAAAAGACCTTCCATATGGATTTTTTGCTCCACGAGTCGTTCGCAAAGCCTGGCTCCCGGTGCATCGTCGCCGACAACTCCAGCAAGAAATACCTCGGCGCCCAGCGTACGGGCGTTTACGGCGGGATTAGTCGCACCTCCCGGAACGGTATAATGATCACTCTGGGTCAAGATGAGCACCGGTGCCTCACGAGAGATGCGAGTCGGCGTCCCGACGATATACTCGTCGGCGACCATATCACCTACAACCAATACCCGTATGCCAGCGAAACGCGCGACGAGTTCGAGCAGGCGGTTCCGCCCCGAATGACCCGCTAGTGGCTGCTCCATCGCAACCCGAGTAATGCTCTGTCCATCGCGCATTGGCTATTTGCCTCGGTACTTTCTATACTGAAACGTTGTGCCGGTAAACCAGCCATACACCTCTACTATACCTAAGACACGCCGGAGATCGGCAAGATCCCAGAAAACCACCGAAAGATCCTACAATGCTCGCCATACTGCCAGCGCAAAACGCGGCAACGCCAGCATGCGCCGCCAGCGCCAGGGCTGGCGCAGAAGGCGGTAGAGCCATTCTAACCCAACTTGGCGCATCCAGGACGGTGCGCGGGGGATTCTACCGGAAATAGTGTCAAAAGCTCCGCCTACTCCTACCGCCACGCTGACTCCTGCGCTTCCCAACTCCTTTCGGAGACCGGCTATCCATCGCTCCTGAGCCGGTGAGCCGAATGCCACAAACAGGATATCCGGCCTACTCTGGGTGAGATGTGCCAGTATACCGGTTTGGGCTTCTCGGTCTGGGCTCCCGCTGAACGTGCCTACCGGCAAGAGTCCAGGATGACGTTCTCCCAGCGCTCTGGCAGCCGCTGCCGCGACTCCGGGTGCGGCCCCCAGCAGAAAGAGCTGGTACTTATGCTCCGCTGCCAGCTCCGCTGTGCGCTCGAGCAAATCCACGCCGGTGACGCGCGCCAGTTTGTAACCGCGTCGCCGGGCCGCCCAGACGACACCCGTTCCGTCGGCAACGGACAGATCAGCTGAGCGAAGTATAGAAGCGAACTCGCAATCATGCTGGGCGGACATAACTATCTCGGGATTGAGGGTAACGATTTGATGCAGTCGCGGCCTGGTTGATGTGTCGCTCTCAAGCAGGCGAGAATCTTCGATCCACGCCGACACCGTTACCAACGTGCTCTTCAAATCCACCGGGTAAACCGGTAGCCCCAATATCGAGATGGGAGCCGCCGGAGCTCGCCTGCACACCATTTGCCATAACCGCCTGTGTCCAGTATCTCCGCCGTGTGCTCCTCATATCCGCGCGAGCGGTACCGTGCCGATCCGCTGCCAGTATAGCACGAGCGATCCTGGTGCCTTCGCACTCTAGTGTATCTGGTTCAACACCGGAGGGATAGGCCGATTTCGCAAGAAAATCGTCGTCTAGTGTCGACCCTGGGACTCTGGTCAGCCCGATCAGTGCCGCTGGTCCATGCCGCTGGTCAGGGAGCCTCGCCACTGAGCAAGGCGACGGCATAGCATGCTATACCTTCCTGCCGTCCCGCGAATCCCAGTCCGTCAGTAGTCTTGGACTTGACGCTAATACATGCAAGATCCAGTCCGGTCGACTCAGCCAGATGCGTACGCATAGCTGGAATATAGGGCGAGAGGCGTGGGCGCTCCGCGACGATGGTGGCGTCGAGATTACCGATTCGCCAATCGTGGCCCTTGAGCAGAGAGATGGTAATGCTCAGAAATGTAGTGCTCGGAGCGCCCTGCCAGCGTGGGTCGGTGGATGGAAAGTGCGTTCCGATGTCTCCTTCAGCGGCAGCTCCTAGCAGGGCGTCCACCACGGCATGGATCAGCACGTCGGCATCGGAGTGGCCGGCCAGCCCGCGATCAAAGGGAATGGTCACTCCCCCGATGATGAGCGGGCGGCCCTCGTCAGCAGTCGCGAAGGCATGAACGTCGTAACCAAATCCTACACGTGTCGTTATGCTTGCCATTAATTACACCGCCCCTCATCCAGCTCCGTCTCTCATGGCCCTACCCGGCTCTTCGCCCGCTCTCATGAAACATTGAAGAAGGAGCTTAGCATGGACAACGTTACCGGCGCGGCGTAACTGTCACCAGTTCCAATATACTCAATGATCACCGCGGTGGCGATCTGGGGGGCTACCGGCTGTCCGGAGAGCGGAGACGCGGGGGCGAAGGTGGTGAATAGGGCGTGGGGATTTGGTTGCCCGGACTGGGCGGTACCCGTTTTACCTGCGACCCGAATGGGGAACTTGTGGAAATTATCGTACGAAGTTCCAGCCGGCGTGTCGGTAGTCGCGACCATAGCGGTCTGAACGATTGAAAGCGTATCGGCGGAGATTGGGAGCGTGCCTACCTGTTTAGGTGAAAATTGGACGGTTGCTTTGGTGGCATCGGACGGTGTCACCGAGGATACCAGTATGGGCTGCATGCGTTTGCCGGCGTTTCCCAGTGCGGCGGAGACCGCTGCCACTTGCAGCGGCGTCGCTTGAAAATTCCCCTGTCCGATTCCCAAATCGGCGGCGTTCCCGGGAGTCCACTGGAGTCCTTGCTGGGACACGCTTTGCGGTGTAGGGACCAAACCGGGATTTTCGTCCTGGCTGGGCAGGCCGACGATGCCGGTCTTTGAGCCGTAGCCGAAGGCTTTGGCAACGTTGGGCAGAGTGTTGGGATCTTTGCTGTTCAGCAGCACCGCTACCTGCCAATAGATTACATCGCACGAAGGCGCCAGCGCCTCCGCTACGGTGAGGCTACCGTGTCCCTTGGGGGCATCATCCTGGCGTACCACGCTTTCCCCGGGAACCTGATAACTTCCCGTACAGGTGAAGATATCGCTCGGCGTGACTCCGTTGGAGAGCGCGGCTGACAGCGTAACCAGTTTGAATACCGATCCAATCGGGTAGGCACCCTGAATGGCGCGGTTAAGATAGGGATGGTCGAGTGCGTTAAATCTCGCCAGCTCATTTGGAGTAAAGCCAAGCGAGAAATCGTTGGGATCGTAGATTGGGGTACTCGCCATGGCAAGGACATGACCTGTGGTTGGATCAAGAGCGACCGCCGACCCACCATGCCCATGAGAATTCTGCACCACGGAATTCCACGTCGCTAATTGCTCGGAGATGGATACAGTAGTGTGGATATTCTGACCCGGGGCACCGGGTTGTGAAGCGATCGAATAGACGGCTTGGCCGTCGGTGCCGTCGGCATTGACGTTGACTATGTTGAGGGTTCCGCCTTTTACCGGCCGCAGATACTGCTCACCCCAGGCTTCGACCCCCGCGTCTCCCACCATATCGCTCTGTGAATAGTAATGGGAGCTGTCCGCCGCTAGTTGAGCGGCGGAGACGGGAGCCACGTAGCCGGTGATCGCCGCGGTGGCCTGACCGTACGGATAGACTCGACCAATGGTCTGTTGCACCTGGACGCCGGGTAGCGAACCTATGGCGCCGCTGATCTGCTGATAGAGCATCGGCGTAACCGTACGAAGAGGGACGAAGGTATCGCCGGGTTTCTCGGCATACATGGCCTGTATCTGGCTGGGAGTGAGGTCCAAGTTAGTGCTCAGCACGGCCTGAAGATTTGACGGATCGGTGATCTGGTCAGGTACAACCCCGATCTGATACACTGTCTCATCCTCTGCCAACACGTTCCCCTGGCTATCATAGATGGTACCTCGTGGTCCGCTGAGCACGGTCAGCTCGACCCGTCTCCTATAGTTGGGATCGCCGACGGAGTCATCCAGTCGGCTGAATATAAGACCTGGGCTCCAATCGACCAGCCAGGTTCCGTTCTCCTTGACCAGAGGTATCGAGATATCCTGCACGATGCTGCCGACTCGTGCGCTTTGCATAACGATGCGAGCCGGAACGTTTGCGGTCGTCTCGCTGGTCTGGATAGCATTGTCGATGGTATCACTGATGCTGTAGATCTGTGCCTCAGCTAGGATAGATTGGGTGCGACGTTCGATATAATCTTGAGCGTCTTTGTATTGATGATTGAGCATGAGCGGGTTATCAAATCGCAGATGGCTGGCATTGGAGGTAAGCGCGTACATGTCAGCGTACTTGCCGCCGGTATAGGCAACCAGATACGCGATTGTTACCTGGCAAGGGGTATTCGGTGTAGTGCAATTATTGAGAGTACTGCTGGCGCCGCCGGGCGTGCGGAGAGCGAAATAGGTACCCGAGATGACAAGCGCGGCCAGCAGAAAGCCGGTCACGGCGAGGAGCAAGCGATTGCGGCGCGTATTTTCAGTAACCGGTGCCGAGCCTACGCCTGCAGCCCGAAAAGGCAGGATAAAGTCCGGCGGTAATGTTTCGTTCGGCGGCTCGGGCGGACTATCGTCTTTCGAGGTGTCCAGATTCTCGGCCGCGGTAACAAAACGGCGATTGCCTACAGGCTGGTTCTCCGGTTCTTGGTCGGTCGAACTCATGCGTGCTTCTCCTCCTCCAACGTGCCCTCCGGTATTGTAACACTGATCTTTCGAAGAGAGTGGCTGGATTACTCTCCTCGTGGGGAGGCGCGGTATGAGCGAGCGATGTGAGGAGCCATGTGGCCGGGTTTTTCGTCGTTCTAGTTCCCAGAGCCATATCGTGGACGTTCTATAATAACTGGAGGTAGGTGATAACTGGAGTTGGCGCTTCCGCAGATACGGGAGCCTACTAGGCAGTACGATGACCCATATTACCATACCATACTAACGGTACGAATTGAATAGTCGGCAGGGCCTCACCATTGAGCTTGAAAATCGCACCGGAACCAGCGGCTAAGAAGAGCCAGCTATCAGCTTTACCCGGGAAACTTCGCCATGTCTGGTCAAGTCTTGGCAGTGGCGCACGCTTTCTCTTTTCCTACTGGATAGCCAAGCCGGATACCCTGCTCTTGGTTGTGCTGGCATCGGTGTTGCGCCTCAGCGGGCTAAACCAGACCACATTTCTGGCTGATCAAGCGGGCATGTATTCACTGGGGCTTTCCGCTATCGCGCACCACGCGTTGCCGGTAACTGGCATTCGCTCCTCCATTGGCACTCTGAATATGCCAGCTTCCATCCTTTTGCTGCTTCCGTTTATCATTCTGGGAGATCCCAACTGGGGGACGTTGGCTACCGCGGTAGTAAATATCGGTGCGGTACTGCTTCTCTATGCCTTGGCCAATCACTATGTTGGTCGTCGCACGGCATTGGTTGCCGGCTTCCTCTATGCCACGGCGCCCTGGGCGGTCTTTTTCTCAAGGTTTATCTGGCAACAAAATCTGCTGGCCCCGATCGTCTTATTGCTGGTGTGGTTTGTCTGTCGCGGTGCGATAGACGGCAGGCGAGGCTGGTTGGGATGGAGCGTCTTGCTCTGGGGAATAGCGCTTCAACTCCATCCCAGCGCGGCCCCATTGATAACGCTGATTATATTCGGATTGTTGCTTACCTGGCGGACCATCCGGTGGCGTGATCTCTTCTATTCCGGACTGGCACTCGCAGTCCTTTTTCTACCCAGTCTAGCCTGGGAGATTGTCAGCAAAGGCTCAGACGTTACCCTCTACATCGACTTCGCCGAGCGCCAGGCGAGCTACAGCACCCAGGTGTTGCATGTGCTGTATTTCGTGTTGACGCCGCCCGGGCTCCACTACTTCGGCGATGCGACCCTATACTACCGGCTATACCCATCGTTTGCCTGGGTGACTCAAGTCTTGGGCGCGCTCTATGTCGTCAGTGTGATCTGGCTGCTGCTCGTGCTGGCTCTCTTTGGGCGTCGGCTGTTGCGGACCGCTGGTCTCTCTCCACGGCAGGCGCTGCGTCGCCCTGGAGACACCTGGCGGGCATTCCAATCGCTTCAAGCTCTGCAACGATTACAGCAGTCAGCCACCAGGGCGAAATCCGACGGCGGTACACCCGCCTCGTCCAGCGGACGCAACGCTCGGGGTATCGACGCCCGTTTTCTGATCATCATGCTACTGTGGCAGGTTTCACCAATCTTGAGCATGCTCAAGCCTCCCAAGGCGATACAGGAACATTATCTGCTCGTCATCCTGCCTGCCCTCTTCCTGATGATAGGCATCTTCTTTGTATGGCTGGAAGAATATGGCCTGCCGTGGATGATTTCCCAGATCAGGCGAGATTTCAGCTGGTTCCCTGCCATCCCGATGTCCGAAGTTGGGAGGGCATTCCTGGTAGTTCTGGCAGTTATTACCGCCGCCCAGGTGTTTGCCAGCGTGGCGCTGAACGTGACGCTACAAGAGAGCGCATTCACCGGCCCGTTGCGCTTCACCTATACGCACTATGGATTCCCGCTCGAAGTTCAGCAGGACGCTCTGGCCACCGCCTATACCACCGCCAAGGTCAACCACGAACGCCTGTATGTGGCAACGACTGGATGGCAACAGCAATCGCTCGGATATCTCGCAGCAGAGACGAACACCGGAGCCAATGTCTACGACGCAGGCAGCTGCCTTACCATGCCGGCCACCGGCAGCGCACCTGCGGTAGTACTGGCAACTGAGCCACTTGAGACGACAAACAGCCTGGCTACGATGCCGGGTGTCACCGTGTTGCGAACTCTCGGCAATCCCAGCCCCCCTAATTTGGAGTCCGTCACGGATACGCCCGCTTTGACTCTCTATTCGGTACCTGCTGGTTCGCATCTGCATAACGAGGTTTCGGTACCAGTACCTGCTACGTCCGCCAAAGAAACGCATCTGGTTGCCTATGCCAATACTCGCCGGGCTGACGGAGCGGAACAACTGGTTTTGCACTGGTCGGGGGCGCCCCCATCACAGGTTAGCCAGCAGAATGCGCTCGATTACTGGTATGGTGCGCAGCCACAGGCCGGAGAAGTGTCTCCTGCCGACTACTGGTTTATGGCCCAACCGTTGAATAGCGCCGGTCAGCCGGTGGGAGGCGTCTCAAAGTCGAATTGTTCGGACTGTTCTGGGGACCCAGAGATGATGTGTACTCCTGGATAAATTTACAACTCCCCTCGGGCAAGACTCCGGTTGCCAGCTGGCGTGTCTGGGTAATGCGACAGACCATGCAGGTCGCCCGGCCTGTCATCGCCGGCATTAGCCTGGAAACCGCAGACGTTACCTATGGCCCCAACATGCTCCTGCCAGGGACTACCACGGTTCCCGCCTCCAAGTAAGGAAAATGAAGCCTCTCGTCCTTCTCCACCGCATACCGACGCGCCCTTGGATAGTGGGTGAGTGCCCTGTAATCCGACACTATAACTTGTAGAAGTGACTTGTAGATGCCAGACTCCACATCTCACTTTGAAGGGTCAAATTAGCGTATCTCGTCATCACGTGTGGCTGCCACGGAACCTGATGCCATCGAGGTTTGATAGGAATAAAGTACTGATCGAGTGGCGTGTTTGCACAACATTGCGGTTTTTGAAAACATGTGCGTATCATATTTTCTAAATCCTGAATATTTCAGGATTTATGCGCCTGGTCGTATGGTTCCATCTCAACTATAATGTCCTATCGGAAGAAAAATGTGAGATGAGAACAGTTGTTCTTGGCATCACCAGCATGGTATACTCGCGGCTAGCAAGTAGTTGCTTGCCGCGCCAGCAGCGGTGAGAACCGGATTTTCAAGAAGCGACCGCAGTGGCGCGGGGTAGCGGTCACCGCTTGGGTGATACGCGGTAATCAGAGGAGGCTCGTACATGCCAGTCGGTCGACAGGACCTCATCAAGTCGGTGGCCGGTAAGACCAGCAAGAGTGTCAAAGAGACAACCGAGTTTGTCAACTCGACGCTCGAAGCTATCCGTGAAACGCTGGAGAAGGGCGACACAGTCCGTCTCGTCGGCTTCGGCGTGTTCTCGGTAAAAGACACCGCCGAAAGCGTGCGTGTCAATCCACAGACACGCGAGAAAATCAACGTTCCAGCTCGCAAACGTGTGAAATTCACCGCCGGCAAGGAACTCAACGACGCGGTTATGAAGTTGACTGCGGCAAAGCCCGCGCCTAGTGCCAAGGCCCCGGCCAAGAAAAAGTAGCTGGTATCCTTGCCACAGCACCCCGAGCGGGCACTCGCCGCTCGGGGTGCTGTCGTATTATGTAGGATACTGGCATGTCGGAATACTAATGGGCCTGGGACGCTAACCGGGACGCTGATCTCTTTGTCGGGCGCGGCCAGTTCCTGCAGCGAAGCGGAGAAGACATGAAACGCGTACTTGTGGCGGAGAAGACCCTGGTAAACGGCACTTTTGAACCAGAACTGGCGGTGGTTGTCGAACACGGACGCATAGCTCGCGTCTGCCCACTCGCTGAGCTCTCCGGCGAGGAACCAGAGGAACCATTGGAGCGATTTCCCCGCCGCCTGCTTATGCCGGGTACTCTGAATGCCCACAATCACTCATTTCAGTCTATGCTGCGCGGCATCGGGGACGACTGCGACTTCTTTACCTGGCGTGACAAATCCCTCTACCGATATACACCGTATATGGACGAGAATGCTGTCTATCAGGGAGCTCGCTTTGCCTTTGCGGAGATGCTTCGGGCCGGAGTTACCACCGTCTGCGACTTCTTTTATATTCACCGCGATGGAAACGCCTGCGATCACGCGGTCGTGCGGGCCGCTCGCGAAGTAGGCATTCGCCTGGTGCTGGCCCGAGCGATGTACGACTGGGAAGGCGCACCGCCGGAGTACCGCGAGAGCATTCCGGCGGCGGTCGCGAGAACACGTGAGCTCGCCCAGGCCTATCGCGGCTCGGAGGATGTGTCCATCTGTCCCGCTCCGCACTCCCCCCACGCCGCTAGCCCGGAAATGATCAAAGCCGGTTCCGATCTGGCCGTGGAGCTCGGCACTCGCTTCCATATCCATGTCGCCGAAGGGAGCTACGAGCGCGACATGATTCGCGATCGATACGCAGCGAGCCCGATGCGGTGGCTTGAATCTCTTGGATTGTCTCTGGAGCGCATGACCGCCGTCCACTGCGTCTGGTTGGAGGACGACGACATTCAACTTATGGGTGAGCGCGATGTTCGACTGGTCTATAATCCGGCCAGTAACATGTTTCTTGGGGACGGAGTGACCCGCGTCGTGGCTATGCAGGAGGCAGGTGTACGGATTGGGCTGGGCAGCGACGGCGGCTGTTCCAACAACCGAGTCTCCGTCTTTGACGAGATGCGTACCTGCGCGCTGCTTCAGAAAGTGACCCAACTCAGCTCCGTGGCTCTGCCAGCAGAAGTTGCCTACAACATGGGGACCTCGGGTAGCGCCGCGGCGCTGGGTTTGCCCGCCGGACAAATCGCCGCCGGCAACTACGCCGATTTGGTGCTGCTCTCGATGGACGACCCTTCCATGCAGCCTCCGTTCAACTACCTCAAGAATATCGTCTACAGTATGACGCCGCAGGCTATTGTGGAGGTCATTGTGGCCGGCGTAACCGTTTATCGAGATGACCAACCGGCGCGTGTCGGCTGGGACGATATCTTAGCCGGCCTGAGTTCAGTCATGAAAGACTGGCCCGGATATCCCCTAGTAGGCTGGTGTAATCACATCAAGAATGTACCATACGAAAGGTGAGAAAGATGGCAGGTGGACCTCCGCCGATCAACGGCCAACCGATGATGACGCCTAGCGGGCTGCAGTATTTCGACGTCATGATGGGAACTGGCGCTACGGCCCGTAGCGGACAGAGAGTACAGGTGCATTACACCGGCTGGTTAGTCAACGGCACCAAGTTTGACAGCTCACGAGACCATGGCAAATCTCTCGAATTTCAGCTGAGCCAGGGAAGCGTCATACAGGGTTGGGTTGAGGGTGTGGCCGGCATGCAGGTAGGTGGGCAGAGACGCCTTATTATCCCGCCTCAGCTTGGTTATGGAGCGAGAGGCTATCCACCAGTCATCCCTCCTAGTCCACACTCATCTTCGATGTCGAGCTGCTGGGCGTGAAGTAATAGCGCAGTATTGACCACAATTTTGACCACAAGTAAATAAAGTGCCACGCCGCGGCTCCAGATACCAGGCTTGTCAATCAAGCCTACAGGCTAGTGGCCAGTCCAAACAGATTTTGTGGGGCCAGGAGGTCTGCCGGATCAGCACGTCGAAGGCTGGTGGCGCAGACGTGGGGCATAGTCGTGCAAGGCCGGCTGTTTGGGTGTGATCTAGATGTAGGAGCTGTTGCCGAAGATGCTGTCGTTGTGCGCATGGCCCACCAAGTGATGTAGATAATGCAACTTGACCTGCAACGTGACTGGGGCCGGCAAAGACCAAGTGGGAGTGATCTGGACTGCCAGGCTTACCGCTGGAAAGTCGACAATAGTGGCCACGCTACCGAGCCATCTGCGATTTGGGCTAGTATCCATCGGGCAATTGCTCTGCCGTGCCAAAGACCCAGTGAAGCCACGCCGTACTCTCCACACTCCACCCATAGAGGTGGGTCTGTTTTCCCGGCATCCCCCACCTCACTCGCTCAGATGTCAGCAATCCCCCAACCGACAGATGAACGCCGTCCCACTCCTTGGAAACTGCCTGCCAATCTGGTTCGATGAGCGCATCCGGTCGACATGTAGGATACGCCATGCAGGACGGCGCGGGATAACGCAGACACAGGTTGTTCCATGCCTGTGGTCCGTGGATCTCATAGACGCGAGCAGCGGGAACCACCTCCAACCGCCACCGAGGATACGGCGGCTCCCAATGTCCCACTTCCCCCGAAATTGGGAGGTACTGCAACCAGCTACTGGTGCGCACGGTCACACTGGTAGAGGTCCACAGCGCGTGGCTGGGTTTGGTGTTTCCGGCTCCGTACGAGTGCAAATCGGGATGAAACAGGGTCGCTTGTGGTGCAATGCCTGTCCGAGATACCCACTCCTGCCGGTCTCGGTCGAGATCGGCGAACCACGTTGCGGTGCCCGGAGCTTCGAGGAGAGGCACCACGAAAGGTCTGAGAGCGGCGCCGGATGCCACCAGTGTGTCGGCCGTGTGGGGATATTCGTCAGTATACGGGTGAAGGTCTACATCGCACTGGACCACAAGCTCAGAGAGACGTTCTGCGGAGAGCTGAGCAAAGTAGTCCGCACGTGGTACTCGCAACGAGAGCTCATGCACGCAGGACGCGATGGCTTCGGCGGAATATCTTCCTACGCGGTTAGAAACGGGGGCATTGGGCGGTCGGCCGCTTTCCTCGATGATGCTCCTAGTGAGAACCAGAACACCAAGCGGTGAAGATAATAGCTCATCCATATCCAGAGATCTTCCATTTTTCTCAGGTGCCAGCCATACGGCATTTTAGAGACGGATTGTCGTCGTCCATCTCCTACAGCGACATTAAGACCATATCCGACTCTATTCTACAATGCAATGCTTGCTTTCCTCTCTCCTTTCTCTGTTCATGCCCAGTGCATCGATGTTACCTTTTTGGGTTTCTAGCTGTGTATGTTGTGTGAACAATGGTAGGAGGCGACGCGAGTTGAACGCCGTGGACGGTTGGCTGTGCTGAGGCGAATGATGGTTTCCTAATCTCTGCCGCAGGCGCGAGATGCGCATGGCACAGACTTCTGTATCCGTTTGCTGGTATCAAGGATAAGAGTAATCAGTTAGAGAGGTCGCTATGATGGTGAGTTCGCTGGTTCAGCTAGCGGGGACTTCAGGACAATATGGTGACCTCCTTCGGCCACGGCTTGAGCGAGGGAAATGGTTTTTCGCGTCATCAGCGGACAAAACGGCAGCAACCCCCATTGGTGTTCACGACGCGGCAGTGAGTCGGACTGACTTTGAACTGTTCGTACAGCAAACTGAATACGACATTTTCATCTACCTTTGGAGAATGACTGGGGATGTTGCAACTGCCCATGATCTGAGTCAGGAAACGTTTCTGCGCGCCTGGCAACACTACAGCAAGATCTCCCACTATACGAAGCCAGAATCGTGGCTCTTTCGCGTGGCAACCAACCTTGCCATTAACCATCGAACAAGCGTTGGAAGGCGAAACAGAGATTCGAATGACAGCAGCAGTAGTAATGAGCTGCACGACACGTCCGATGCGATCGACCATGTCGTCGAACAGGATTACGTTCGCATGGTGCTGCTCGAGATTCCTCCTGGGTTGCGCGCGGTGTTGGTGCTCCACGATGCGTACGGTTTCACCTGCGCCGAGATCGCCTCGATGCTGCACATCACTCAAGCGGCGACGAAAATGAGGCTCTGCCGTGGGCGAGACGAGTTTCGGGCAAAGTATTCGCGCCAGGAGGGCTAATCCAGTATGGTCAAGAACTTTACGATTATCTGCGAGCATGGGCTAACCTCCGCGACGCTGTCCGCCTGGCACGACCACGATCTGAATGCCGTAGAAGAGCAAGAGATTGGCGATCACATCCAGAGCTGTTCCGCTTGCCAGGCGTACCTTCAGCAAGTTGACGCCATCGTGTCAGCATTTCAAGCCCAGAAGAAACCTGTGCTGACTCGAAGTGTCCTGGAGCACCTGCCAGTGTCTGCACGTCACCGCTGGGGCAGACTGGCGCGCATCCAACCACAGCGACGTCGCATGATTCAGAGCATCGGAGCAGCGGCAGCAGTCATCGTGATCGTTGTCGGCTTTGCCGCAGTGTTCTCTCGCTTTGCGCAAAACGCTGTACCACAGTTCAAACCGCTGGTGTGGCAGGCAGGAGTGTTTCCTGCCGGTACCCGCACAGACCCGCAGTTTTCCATACCGAATGTTGCTGCCAGTGATGGTGAGATCGCCTATCAATGTGTCCTTCCGCAACAGTCGGGAGCCTCGACCGCTCTACCGGCGCAGATCTGGGTGTCGGACAATCGAGCGATGAGCTGGACCCACACGGCAGACCTGCCGACAGGAGCCTTAACCGGCGCCAATCAGATTACCTCGTGCTGGGTGACGGTAGATGATGCTAACCCCGACATTGCCGTCGCCAACGCCCAACCGTCGGATTCTCTGACCGCGAGTATCACTAACAGCAGCTTCGTCACGTTTGACGGTGGGAAGACCTGGCAGCTACTGGGTGATCCGGAGAACTTTCCCGTGTTGGACCTGAGCACCTGGCACAATTCGATGTACATTTGTTGTGCCGCCAACACCGGCATACTCGCCGGCACTTATACCGGCGATAGCGTGCAGTCGTGGCAACCCATCACGCAGCAGATACTAGCTGCCCATCAAGAACTCCAACAGTTCTACGTGACGCCCGATACCGGCGAGCTGCTGGCTATAGCCGGAAAAGATGGGGTGCGTCACTTGTGGCTGAGCAAAGATGCGGGAGAGAGCTGGACACCAATCCCGGCGCCAGTGGTGCCAGGGTATCTGGCGGCGTACATTATTCAGCAGCCCATTGCCGGTCATCCCTGGGACATCTGTGCCTTGTCTTATCCTGCAAACACCCTAGCGACAAGCCTGAGCGGTCTTACCTGTAGCACCGATGGCGCCCAGTCGTGGCAGCAGCGACCTATTGTTGCCGGCACTGGGAAGAATGACTCGACGTTCGTCTTCGCGATCACCAGCGCTGGTGACATTTTAGAGGAGGAGACTCTGCCGTCTAAAGTGATCAAAGTATTCACTCTCCCGGCGGGAAGCAACGAGTGGCAGTCTATGGACAGCGTGCCAACTGGTTCGCAATCGGTCCTGTACGCGCCATCTCCAGCGGGAGGCATCCTCTGGACCGTTCCGCCGCTTGACCCATCGGTCAGTCCCGACGTCTACACAGCATCGTATCTGTAGGAAGAGAAAATCTATCCCCAATATCCAGGCGCAGTACGTGGCAAATTGAGTTGACCAGCGTCGTCGTAGGGTGTCTTGTAGGCTTGTGGCGTCTGGAGCCGCCCCGCTCTGGTCGTATTCATTGACTGTCGAATTTTAAAGGCGGCTTCAAAACAAGTGCTCCTTCACTTTTGCATCTTTCCCGTTCCCAAACGGTCTCTGACTATATCTCCATCAAACCATAGGATCATAATCCGCGTTCTTACTCAGCATGCAGCACCTCATCCATGACGCGTGCCGCTGCCTCCTGCATATCAGGCGTCACATGTGAGTACACGTCCAGCGTAATCGATATATTGGCGTGGCCCAACATCTCACTCACAACCTTCGGGTTGACTCCCCGACGGAGCAGCAGCGTCGCCGCTGTATGGCGTAGATCATGAAACCGAATGAACGGTAGCCCAGCACTCCTCACCAGCGGATAGAACTGACGAGTCCGCAGATGAGCCGGATCTATTGGCCGGCCTCGCGTGTTTGGAAAGACCAAATCATACGACATGTCCCACAATTCGCCACTTCGGTTGCGTTCTTCTTGCTGGCGTTCGTGATGCAAGCGAAGTGCGTGGACTGCTGCCGCTGATAGTGCAATGCGTCTACGAGAGTGCGCTGTCTTTGGGTCATCAAGGACACGCCTCACTGGGCCATCGCTATCTTGGAGCGAATGAGTAACCTGCACAATCCCCCGCTCGAAATCGATATCGCTCCAACTCAGTGCCAGCAGCTCACCTTCTCGCATACCGGTCGTGAGGGCGAGGATGTACAAGGCTTCCAGCCGATTACCATGTATCACATCCAGGAAGGTGTGGACTTGCAGCTCTGTCAATGTCGTTGTCTTCGTGCGTTTCCGACGAGGCTTCCGAACCAAGTCTGCTACATTGCGCTGGACCAAACCCAGTCGCGTAGCCTCCTTGAGCGCCGAATGTAAGACGGTATGGATATTGGCGACAGACGAAGCGGACAAGCCAGAATCGAACTTCCTTGTATAGAAGCTCTGAACGTGCTGTGGTGTCAGCTTTGCCAGTGGCACATCACCAAGGGCAGGAAGAATATGGTATCGAAGATTATGTCGGTACCGCATGTAGGTACTTGTCTTCAGCTGGTGCTTCGCCGCATCAAGCCAAGGAACCAAATACTGCCCAAGCGTCTGCCGTTCACCGACAATAGGCAATCCGCTCGCGACGTCTCGCTGGGCTTGTGAAAGCTTCCGCTGAACCTCCTGACGTGTTTTGCCATAGAAGCTCTTTCGAGTCCCATCTGGGAGACTTATACGTGCCTCCCATCGCTCATCTGAGCGCTTCCTAATCATTCCCTCGTTATTACCACGGTGCCTTGGCATCGGCTAATCCTCTTTCACTTGGAGCAATTGCTGATTTACAAACTCGTGCAACGCAGTAACAGGCACTCGTCTCAGACGACCTATCTTGATACTTGCAATCCGTCCCCGTAACACAAGCTCATAGATAGTGTTACGGCCCAAACTGAGGATAACTGCTGCCTCTTCCACTGATACCAGCAGCTTTTTCTGAGGTAGCACCTGGTCACTAACCGTTGACCGTTTCTGCATCGTTTAACTCCTTATGAAGCCCTCAGTCGTTGCGCTATCCGACATAACGTGCGCTGTGAGTGCGACTGGCGCGCAAAAGTCACAGGGAGCCGCGACCTTGTACACCTTGGCGAAGTGCCGCTGCAGCACCTGCTCAATGCCACCACTATCGTCGGCCACCGCCTCCAGGAGGTCCAGATGTTGAGTAAGCAGATCCCCCACACTATGGATCGGCTTGTCACCGAGCGCGAGGACCCCATGCGTAGCAAATATCCCAAGTAGCATCTGGATCAGGTGGCTGTACCTTTCCGGGATGCTCGAGGGACACGCCCATGCCAGTTTCCACCCACGGCGGGACCGTTCCCTCGCACTTCACGCTCTTCGCCTTGCGCCGCTCCAGCCGCAACGCCTCCTTCGTCGCCACCACCTCGGCAAGCTGGCGGAGCGAGGCGGACGCGACTGAGGCATCCTGGACCTCCAGTGCCTTGATGACCCCGAGCGCCATGCGCCGCAGGAGGCGCTGTCGGCCTTCGTAGCGATGCGCTCGCACGAGCTCGCGTCCTGCACTTTCGAGCGGTGGCGCAGCGGCAAGCCGGCTGAAGTCACGCTGAAGTGCCTCCCAGGTTGGATCGGTCGCCCATCGCGATCGCACGGTGCCTCTTCCTGGCGTTGTCAGCCGCAGCCAGTGCGTGGTGAGGTGCTGAAAGAGCGCATCGCGGTGGGTGAAGAGCTTGGGGAAGGTCGCCAGATGTGGCACCTCCTCCGCCGAGAGTTCCGCCTCGATCTGAGCATCGAGATCCTCACCCGTCTCCTCGGCAAGCTCGTCACCGGTAGCGGGAGCTAGGTGGAAGCTCGTCATCCCCTCTCGCCGCACCTGAAACTCTAAGCGCCACACATCCTCATGAGGATTAAAGGCTAGGGGATCTCGTGCAGCAAGGAGAGCAAAATAGCTCTCGTCGTGGCGAGCTCGACGCTCCAAGCTCTTGTTGTATAACCGCGCCAGGATGGGATTGCCTGATCCGAAGCGATACCCCGTGCAGCGATTGCCCTCGAAGAAGGGATGCCACTGCACCCGGCGTGGTTTGACGAAGCGGTCCACCTCCCCCGTATCGAAGGTAGGAGCAAAGCCTCCCTGCCAATCGATGTGCAGGTCGAAGCGTGAGGGAGTCACTGTCTCCCAGGTGCACAACGCCTGCACTAGCTTGGCATCCTGATCGGCAAGCAGATGCTGGCAGATCCAGGCGAGCGAGGCATCGACCGCTCCATGTGCTCCCTCCTCGTGAGTATGGAGGAAGAAGCTGCGCAGCTCGACACACAGTCCTGGCCAGGTCTCCATGTGCTCGCCCATGATCTTGACCGTGAAATCTTCCGTCTCCAGGAGAAAACTGGCGCCGCGTCCTCCGTTCGGCAGCACTCGTGCCCCGAGCCACTCAGGGCAATGCGCCGCTCCTACCTTGGCCGCAACCTGGGCCGCTTCTTTCTCCTTTGCGAGCCGGGCACGGACATCTTGACTAATGCGTGCCCAGCTCGAATAGGTGATTGTATCGAAACCTGCCAGCAGTGGAACGGCGTCCGTGGCTGGCGGACTCCGTCGTTTTGTCTGTGTCATGACAGTAACTCCAATCGTTCGTGTGCCCTCCAGGGTGACGGTAACGG
This sequence comes from uncultured Chloroflexia bacterium, assembly GCA_963810535.1. GTDB lineage: Bacteria > Chloroflexota > Ktedonobacteria > Ktedonobacterales > JADMIN01 > JAJPKE01. The sequence goes on along the minus strand of CAWENW010000004.1, from coordinate 134,044 downwards.
TCCAACGACCATAGCAGGAAACCCGCGAGAAGGGTAAGGTCTGCGCGTGTCCTCTACTCGGATCTGAACACAAGGAATTCATCGGTGGCGAGAACAGCCTGCATGCTCATTCCCACGATAAGAAGCTGTGTGGAGCAGCTGGCCAGAGGCAGTGCGATAACGTGCCATCGGAATCCAGCACGCGTACAATGTGGGCTCGCGCCGCCATTGTCCTCTGCTCGAATCTGCTAGAATGGTTCTCAAGCAACTGCCAGGAACGTTCGAGGAGGAGGCTTGATGGAACCTGGAGACCCGCAGGAGCAACATCGCTCGACAGAGGCACCGGACACCCCTCCTGTGCAGTCACGGCGCGATACCGAAGCAGACCGAGAGCGACGCGTGCAGGCGCTGAGGGCGTTGGCCCAGCACGCAGGTACCCACGCGACAGCAGTTGATTCCAGCTTGCAAGCGCCGGGACCGCGCCAAAAGCGAGAACGTTGGACTCGGCCCGGATCGCCGCTCCACCGCATGACCTGGTTCGTGGCAGCAGTCCTGGTCCTGGCCCTGGTAAGTGCTGCAGTGCTCGTCTTTGTCCCTCGCCTATTGTCTCCGGAACCGCGACCCGCTTCCGCAGTGATCAGCATTGATGCGACCGCACACAGTCTCGGGTGCCAGCAAGATGTCGCCTGGTCGCCGAATGGAAGCTTCGTGGCAGTCCTGGGCTACGATGCCAACTGCCCCCAGAACGCGAACCCGGCCTACGAAACCGGCCAGATGGGGATCTATGACGCCAAAACCGGCAAGCTGGTGCGCTCGCTGCAACTCGATTCGTTGATCCTGCGCACCCATCGGGTCTCTCTTGGCGGAACGGTGACCGGTGCTGATGGAAGTCAGTTCAACCCCTACATCTCCTACCAGGGGGTGGTGTGGTCGCCAAGTGGCCAGCAACTTGCCTTCCCATTTGTAGTGCTGCAGCAATACTACACGTTCCAAGTACCGAACGATGCCCCGCAGGTGCAACCTCTGTCCCCATCTACCCAGGCGGGCGTGCTGCTTACCAATATGGCCAGCACGACCAGCCAGGTCCTGCTCGCTCCCTACTCTCTGCCACCGTCAGGTTACGGCCCGAGCCAGGAGTGGAATGTCGTGACCGGCAAACTGGTCGCTGCCGCACTAACCCTACCTCCAGCCCTCTCCTATGAGTGGGGAAACAATGGCACCCTCCTGCCGCTGCAACCCCTGAGTACCAGCACCGCCGCTCCCGCAGTCGCGGCACCAGCGGTACCTGCCCCTGTGGGCAATCCCATCGGAGGGAAAACCTTCAGCATCTGGCAGCCGGGACTGGCCAGTCAGGGCAACTACCTGACACCACTCCCAAATACTGGGACGGGGCCGACTGCCTTGACCAATTACGTCGCCGGTCTGAATCTGTGGTACAGCAAGTTTGCTGTCTGGTCGCCCGATGGGCAGTATCTGATTACGCCCGCCTATTACGGTGGACGTATGGTGCTACCGGGACAGCCGACACCCAGCTCCCACGATCTGCAGGTAACAGGGCAGGAGACGGCGCCACTGTTTCCGCCCCACGACTCAGCCCTGCAGACAGTGTACGCAGCGACAATGTATGTGTCGGCCGCTTGGCGTTCAGATGGGAAGGAGCTAGCTACGGTGTCCTATCACGTCACCAACGGCGGGAAGACTCTCACAGCCTCCCTGACGGTATGGGACTGCACGACCGGGAAAGAACTGCGGTCACTCAGTGTAGCTGCCGGCGGTGTGACCAGCATCATAATTGACGGTGTGCCCAGCGAGATGTTGCGCTGGTCGCCCGACGGGTCACAACTGCTCTACTTCGATCCGAGTCTGAACGGGCAGGTGACCATCTGGCATGTGAGGTAGATGGCGAGCAGAACAAAACATACCTCCATTTTCTGTCCGACCGTGACAACAGAGCGTCCACTCACGGAATCAAATGGATGCCCATCCGCAGTTATTTTCGCGGCGCACCAGGAAGGGCTACCAGCCCTGTTGCTGCCAGAGTTCGTCGGCTTCCTCGCGTCATATAGCAGGGCCGTGATTACACCACTCGGCCCTTTTGACGTGGCAGGCCCACCGGCATCCTACCGGTGGGCCTGCCACTGGTATGCTTCTCAAATCCAACCATGGCACCTAATGGGACCAGGGTCGATACCTGGATAATTGGCTGCATTCACGCCTCCCTCAGCACCCCTGCTCTGCGCGCAGTCAGGGCTGCCGTCCAGCCTCCACCTGGTCGCTGCTGCCCCGCTCGAGCTCGCTCAGACCCTCGCCCCAGGCGGTACCCCGTCAAGGCCCAGGGCCCTCCGCTGTCGCTCCGGGTGCCGCTCCGCTCGTGCCTCGCTGCGCGGCAGCCTTGACAGGTCCTCACCGCCTAGGCGCATTTGCGGGTTCTGAGCTCGAGCGGGGGTGGCTGCACCGACTCGGCGGCCTGGACTCAGCACGTCTGCCACGTGCGCGGTCGACTGGCAGGCGCTTGCTCCGCCCTCTGCCTTCCAATAACTACAGAGCAAGTACCCCGTTCTCCTACTGGCCGCGTCGCCAGAGAGAACAGACGAAACCTGGGTTGACAAGCGCCGTTGTAACTGCTATGACATAAGGGTGCGCCTGCTCTCCTATGGTACTTACCGCGGAGAATATGGGCACAGCAACCTCTCAGAGGAGGGAGCAACCGTATGCCCGATCAGCTGGACCCCCAGACTCGCGCGTCCCTCGATCAGTTCGTCGGAGGACTCCTCCTCATGCGCGATGGTGCCGACACGGATACCCCCCACCTGTTCCTTAGCCAATTGCCTGAGGATTTCCCCGTTGAGCTACCTCTACCCGAACTCACGCATGTGGTGGGCTCGGTGGCACATAACGCGACCACGCTGGAGGTCCTGCTGGAGAGTGCGCTGAACACGGAAGCGCTCCGCAGTGCCTACCGCCGGCTCCTTGGTGGTCTAGCCTGGCAGGAGCTGGCCGGTCCGCCACGGTATCATCTGGGCGGATTTATTCCAGCGGACTTCGATCCCGCCCGACCGGACGCCGGTCTGCATACCCTCGACTTCTACCAGGATTCGAGTGGCGCTCGCCTATCAATCTTCGTGCACCCGCTGGACACTGGGCCTACCTTCGTCCGTGTGGATCTCTCCATGGACAGCACGACCAACCGGAGGATGTATCGGGCGACGCAGCACCGTGATGCGCAGCAAGACCGACAGGTGATTCCGCATCTGGTCCCACCGCCCGGATCTGACCAACGGCCCCGCACAGGTAGCAGCAGCCCATATGAGTTCTCTAGCATGGCCGAGCTTAGTACAGCCCTCGAGCCCGAGGCGGTGGCTGCACACTATGCTGAGCAACTCAGCCGAGCCGGGTGGACACCGACCGAGCGGGGTGAGAGCGGTCCCCTGGCCTGGCATTCCTGGCAGTTCACCAGCGAGGAGCAGGAGCCCTGGACAGGTCTGTTTTTTGCGTTGCAGACACCGGAGGACTCCCGAGCTTACCGGCTGTTCGTGCGTGCAGCCCGATCGAAAAGTCCGTCGGTCAGTACGCAGCTACCTGCAAGCTAGGCGCTGCCGCTCCGATTGCAGTCAGGTCCTGCCTGGACATGATACTCCGCGCGTACTAGTGTTCCCATGCCTTCCGCACCAGGCGCTGTGTGCCAGATTGCTCTTCCAGTCGAGGCACGGCTCAGCGAGTGACCGGTGTCTCTGGCGGTCCCGCATAGGTTTCCTGATCTCCTGCTCGGCTGCGGGTGAGCCCAAAGATAGGCACCCCGAGTGCCCGCAGCACCGCATCCCGCTCCTGATACTGCTTGGGTGTCCACTGGCGTCCGTCCGCATCTGGCGCCAGAGTGTTGACGGCCTGGACCGTGATCACGACCGGCGGCTGCGGTCGAGCCTCCCATTGGGTGTTGGCATCCTCTGGTCCTCGGCGATGCGTACGGTAGGCCAAGCCATCGGCAGCCCCGCGGGAGTAGGCACGAGTTCGGACAAAGGGACTGCCGACTCGGCCCGCACCTCTTCCTGCTCTTCCGCCTCGGGCTCGTCCGAATCGCGGTTACGCACCTCCGACGCCTGTTCAGATCGCTCGGCACCAGGAGCTCCCCGGGCGGCCTGGGCCATGCCGCGGACAATCCCAATCGCCCCTTGCGCCTGCTGCGCCCGTTGCTTGGCCTTGAGAGCATCCAGCTCCATCTGCTCCTGGATAGCCCGCTTCCGCTCCTCCAGGCTCAGCACCTGCTTGCGCGGCGCCCGATACCGCAGATACCCGGAGAGACACACCAAGAGCACCGAGACGGCGCGGCGTTGCCTGCTTCACGATGAGCCTGATTTCCGCCTGTTCGCTCCTCACGATGGCGCTGCCCGTCGGACGTGTCTGGCAGCCGGTGCTCATCTGCGGCGTCGCATTGGTGGTCGGCTTCATGTCCAATTCGTTCAACCTGATCTGGCTGACGACGGTGCAGGAACTCGTGCCGGCGGACAAGCTGGGGCGCGTCTTCTCGCTCGATTTATTGGGCTCGCTAGCGCTGGTTCCCATCGGCCTCGCGCTCGCAGGCGTCATATCTGACCGCACGAATCCAATTCTGGTCTTCGTTCTGGCCGGAGCGATCAAGATCGGCACCTCGCTGATTGGCCTGTCCTTACGCGGTGTGCGCGAGTTGCGTTAGCCATATCAGACGGAGGCTCCTGGAATCTACCTCAAGTTGAGCCGGCGCAGCCTGGGATATAATTGGCCGAAGGGGAGATGCACGGTCTCACGAGCGATGACATATCTTGTCGCTTGCTCCACCGTAAATTCGGCTCTTGATGGTCTTAACGATGGGGAGTACCTCATATTGGGCATAGCACCTCTGACCACAAAAATGACCACCACGCTGCCAAACGTGGACGTACAAGAACAAACAACACGATTGTAAAATGCCAGAATAATCTACGTAAACGACCGAGAGCAAACTGAGATAAACAGACTGCATGAGAATTGACAGCTCACGAGACCATGGACAGCCGTTTACCTTTCCTCTGGGTGGCGGGAGCGTGATCAAGGGATGGGATCAAGGTGTAGCCGGTATGCAGGTAGGTGGTGTTCGGCGGCTCATCATACCGCCCGACCTGGGCTATGGGCCACGAGGCTACCCACCGGTCATCCCTGCGAACGCCACCTTGATCTTCGACGTGGAGCTTCTCGGTGTAAGCTAGTCCGGCCGGCAGCGCGCGCCTGCTTGAGGCAATCGTTTATCCTATGGAAGGAGAAGGCACAGCAGCCAGTATCTATCGGCTCGCCGCCGCGCTCCAGGCTCAAAGGAGAGAAAAACGAACATGTCCGCATCATCTGTCACAGGAAGAGCAACGTCCGAATTTCGGGACGCCGTCGCTGAGCTACTCGTCCGCTATGCGCGCATTGACACCCAGAGCGACGAAGCCTCCAGCACCTCACCCAGCACCATCCAGCAGTTGGACCTGCTGCGACTGCTGGAAGCTGAGCTCCGTTCCATGGGGGCGCACGATATCACGCTGACCGAGCACGGGGCGCTCTTAGCGACGATCCCAAGCACGGTGGGGACGCCGGTTCCCACCATCGCGTTCCTGGCCCATGTAGATACCGCGCCCGCATTCAATGCAACCGGAGTCAAGCCGATCATCCACCAAAGCTATGCCGGCGGCGACGTAGTATTGCCCGACGATCCGGAGGCGGTGCTCTCACCAAAGCAATTTCCTTACCTGGCGAAAAAGGTCGGCGACGACATCATCACTGCGAGCGGAACCACTCTGCTGGGGGCGGACGACAAAGCTGGCGTTGCGGTCGTGATGGCGATGGCTCGCTACCTGCTGGAACATCCAAATATCTCGCATGGACCCATCCGGGTTGGCTTTACACCTGATGAGGAAATTGGTCGCGGCGTACATCCGAATCTGCCTGGCGACTTGAAAGCCGAGTTTGCCTACACTCTTGACGGCGCCGAGCTCGGAGAGATCGTATACGAGACCTTCTCAGCCGATAAGGCGGTTGTGAGCATTCAAGGGATAGCCGCTCATCCGGGCCAGGCTAAAGGTGTATTGGTCAATGCCCTGCACCTGGCCGCCAAGATCGTACAGACTCTCCCGCAGGGCACGCTGACTCCCGAGACGACCGAAGGCCGCGAGGGATTCATCCATCTCTATCAGATGAACGGTAATGCTTCCTCGGCCGAGCTGCACTTTATTCTGCGCGACTTTGAGATGGAAGGGCTGCAGAAGCATGCCGCATTGCTCCAGCAGGTGTGTGCCGCAGTTCAGGCTACCGAGCCTCGTTCTCACATCACCTGCGCTATTTCGCCCCAATACCGCAACATGCGCTACTGGTTGGAAAAGGATATGCGTCCGGTCGACCTCGCCATCCAGGCGTGTCGCCAGATAGGAGTTGAGCCGTTTTCAACGCCTACACGGGGAGGTACCGACGGCTCGCGCCTAACGGAGCTCGGCCTTCCAACCCCAAATCTCTTCACCGGCATGCAAAACATCCATGGACCGCTCGAATGGGTCAGTGTCTCCGATATGGCTCGTGCCGCCGAATTGTGTATCCGGCTGGCTGAGCTGTGGGCCGGCGATGTAAATGTGAGCGCCTCTCCGGAAGTACGATAGAGCAAGACGAAAAGTAGCCGGCTGCACATGCCGGCTACTGCCCTAGTCCAGGTAGTTGCCCGAGACTACCCGGGCAACTCCAGCTTAGATCTTAAAAACTCTTGTATATCTAGCGAGCGTTATGCATAGGCATAATGATGTAGATGTAGTCGCCGCCGGCGGCGCCATTGGGCTTCACCACACCAGGCTGCTGAGGCGAATTCAGTTCCAGTGCAACCTCTTCGGTCTCGATGACACTCAGAACATCGGTGAGGTACCTGACGTTGAAGATGACTTCCAGGCCGGCGCCGTCTACCGCCGCCACCAGTGGCTCCATAGCATCGCCCAGGTCGTCGGCGGTGGCTTGAAGCGTTACGGTACCGGGGGTGATCCCACCATTCTCGCCGGCATCGATGCGTAAGCGCACGATATTAGAGCTATCGCGGGCGAAGAGCGCCACTCTCTTGGCTGCCTGGCGAAAGTCCGCGGTATTGATGGTAGCTCGGGTTGCGTAGCTCTTGGGAAGTATCGCGTCAAAATTAGGAAACTGGCCCACTATAAGGCTGGAAACCAGCTTGATGTCGTCGGCTTCGAACAGCACCTGGTTACGATTAGGCGTAACCAGCATCCGGATGCTTCCTTCCGCTGGCAAGATGCGCGCCAGCTCGTTGAGAGCGCGGGCCGGAATCAGCACATCGCCCGAAGTGGAGGTACCAGGCAGAGCCTGCCGTCGCAACGCCAGACGGAAACTGTCCGCCGAAGCAAACGTAAGCGTATCGTTCTGAACGCGCGCCAGCACACCAGTAAAGACCGGCCGCGCATCATCGGTGGCAGCGGCGAATGTGGTCTGCTCTATCATCTCATGCAAGGTAGCCGAATCGAGAATAACCGGTGATTCGCTGCCCTCGGCTTTTGGAATTCCTGGAAAATCCGCTGGATCCATCCCCCGAATGCTGGCCTGGCTACGCTGGCTGTTTACCTTGAGGGTCTGGCTATCGGGCGACAGTACCAGATCTACACTGGCAGCCGGCAAATTGCTGATCAGGTCAGTAAAAAGCTTGGCCGGAACCGTGGTCGTGCCCTCGTCTTTGACTTGGGCGGGAATCTGGCAGGTAATGCCGATGTCCAGGTTGGTGGCTGAGAGCCGCAGTTGATCGCCCTCGGTGGCCAGAAGGATATGGGAGAGTATCGGTAATGTGGTGCGTGTCGACACCGCATGCCCGACGATCGAGAGCCCCTTGGCGAGATCTTGCTGCTTGCAGGTGACTTTCATGCGCTACCCTTTTTCAAAACACCGCTGGAACAGATCTAGCCGGCGATACCCAGAGGTCCAAGCGGCTCTACTACGCCAGCCAGCGGCCAGCGAGGGGAGCCGACTCGATAGACGATACGAGCAATTTCCCAGGCTGGAGACGGCGTTAAAGTTCCAGAGCGCTTGCGCCCTTTAGCGAGCGGCCAGGTCAGCCAACGACTGGGATGCAGCCCCTTGCCGATCGGTACCAGTTCATAGACGCTGCCGCTGCGAAAGCAGGGTACACCTACCGCCCACACGATTTCATCACTACCAAGCAGCTCAAAACAGGCTCGATGCATGCCTTTGCCGCTCTCGTCCGGATCGAATGCGATGAGCCGACCCAGCCGACCCCGTGCATGCAACGGCCCGCGTTCCCAGGGACCGCGCAGCTTGTGAGCCCAGCCCCAGGTGGGGTCGTCTTCCGGGCAATTGGGATCCTCCGGCGGCGGCAGCAACGTCAGCAGCAGCGCAAGCTGGCGGCGAGACATCGGTACCTGGCTATCCGGCTCGCCTGAGTCCAGATGAGCCAAGGCCCAGCCCATATCGGCATGACTGAGCATACCGCCGGGCCGCCCTACGCGGAAGAGTCCCGAATCGGTCTCTACCTCGATAGCGTCAACGACCGGAGGCAATGGGCGAGTTACGGCTGATGCGGCCACACTGTCTCGCTCACTCATTGGACGCGCAGAAAATGCCGGTTCTGGTAACACCGGACGGATGGAGCGGAGATGGCCGTACGGGCGGCTCACGCGAATCGCGCCTGGCTGACCCGATCCCTCGATCGAGCGCAATCCACCGTTCGGCTGCGGCAGCGCGATGAGCCAGACCTCAGGATCGGCGGCAGGTAGAACCGCAGCGCGGCCGCCGCTCTCCCAGGGAGCGAAAGGCGAGACCGATGACTGCCCCAGAACTGAGGCACTGCCCAGCGATCCTGACCGAGGCGGTCTGGAGTTACCAGCCGCCGGCAGGCCGGCGGTAGAGGTGGAACGCTCTACTGCTGGTGGGAACTGATCCGCTTGATTGAAATGCCTGCGTCGAGGCGACCCATACGCCCCGCTCGCATAGGAGTCGCCGCGGCTGCGCCCACTGCTCTGGTTGATCGCCGGCGTGGTACGGGCAGCGTCCCGAGTGCTTCGGTTGGTTCGCGCATGTCAGTCCCTCCCCTCTGCAGCGCTGCGCAGAGGTAGATGATCTATCTAAACAGTAGACAGTTATTGTCTCTGGTCTAGACGCGTGCCTAAATTTTCGCCGTATGGATATTAGGACGTACAAGTCCTGCGTACCGCTACGGGCGCCGTCTAAATAGGCACTCACCAGCTTGCTTGACTCTACAATGGTGCCACGAACACCAGGTGAATGTCCAGGAATGCATGGATAATCTAAGATGTTATCTGGCAGTGTACCCTAGAACTTTCGTTCACGTCAACCGTCTGGTCCTTTTTTCGTGGATAGGCCCTGGCAGTAGCAACAACCGTACCGGATGCTGCTCTCCCCGTCTATTTGGGAAGCGACGGCTCACGCCGCCGCGCTTCGGCCCCCGCGACATCGGTGGCGGTTGAACGAGCAACCTTTGAAGTAGGAAACAGCTCACTATGGGCTTCCCGCCATTCTCTCCATACTTCGGAAAGTATCGCCTGGGTCAAGCCGGCGAGGGGTGACGCGAAAAGGGCGCCCCAAATGCCGAAGAGTTCGGCGCCGGCTACGAGGGCGAAGATTGAGACCGCCGGGTGAACGCCGATTGCCCGCCCCATGACCCTGGGGCCCACCACGTCGCCCTCGATGATATGAACGAAGATGAAGTAAGCAAGCACAAACACGGCGATAAGCCATCCTTGCGCAAGAGCCACCACTACACAGAGCGCACCAGAGACGAAGACGCCGATAACTGGTATGAATTCAAGGGTGAAAGCGAGTACTCCCAGCAAGATCGAATACGGTAGATGGAAGAGCGTCATTCCAATGCCGACGAGCAGCCCTACAAGTGTGGAGAGTATTAACTGTCCCCGTATGTAGCCACCGACTACCCGTTCCAACGTCAGCATGGTGAAGCGTACTCGACGGCGCTGTGAGAGCGGCGCGCTGGTATTCAACCAATCCACGACGCGGGGACCAGCCACCAGCATGTAAATGCTGAGCACCAGGACTAAAATCGCGTCGACGACGAGACCAAAGATGCTCTCCAGCAACGGTACGGCGCCGCTGGCGACATTCCTGGTTTGTGTGATCATCTGGCTTCCCATGCTGTCGATCTGGCTCTGGGAAATACCCAGCTGCGCCAATTTTCTTGCGATGAGCGATTGCCCCTGCGGTCCAGGGCTCAGCCAGACCACGGCGTCTCCTGACACGGCGACCACCTCGACTGATGACGGAGGTGGCCAGAAGATAGCCGATACCGCCGATAATCGCTACAAATGCCAGGTAGATTAGGAAGACCGATAACGATCGTGGAACGAAACGAGTCAAAAACTTCACCGCCGGAGTTAGGGCGTAGGCAATCAAGGCTGCCAGGAGAACGATCAGAAGTGCCTGAATGATCTGAGCCCCCGCCCAGACTACTACCGCGAGGATAGCGAGCCATCCTATAATCGCTATCGCAATGTCGCGCCGGTGTGCCCAGCGCTCCTTGACGCTGGGATCTACTGCGCCACATGGCTGCAGTTCGGGTTGGGTGTTCATGAGAGTGTCCTCACTCTAGTTGGGTACAGCTGCTGGGCAGATGTAATCACGCGTTATCGTTTTGCGTAGCGCACGAGCGGTGCTGAGCGGCCTTATCCATTCCAGCCGATCGATCCAACTCCGGCTCGCATATACTGTACCTACCATTTTCGCCGGCAACGTGCCGTTATCGGCGGCACATGCAGAGAGGCGAAATCGCCCGCTTGACACCCCGATTGCAGAGGCGATACAATGTCGCTGGTATGTAGCGGCTAACACTGGTAGCTTCTAGTACTCATTCGTGCCCGTAGCTCAGTGGATAGAGCGCTGGCCTGCGGAGCCAGAGACCGGAGGTTCGAGTCCTCTCGGGCACGCCAATGTTCATAATGAAAGTACGGCCCAGGCGAATATACCTCTCGCCTGGGCCGTCGTCTTGCTACGGCCTACATAGCTACTTAGTCTATCCCGGGTATCGTTACTGGAAGCCGACCGCCGGCTTGCGCCTCACCGAACATCACCCGGACCGCGGCCTCTAGAGCCGGCTTGGTGTACTCATACGTAGCTAGGTAGGTGCCGAGGCTGGGAAATACCGAGAGATCATAGGGATTGCAGACTGCCAGCCCTATGACAGGCTTGCCGGATTGCAGTATCCATCCCATCAGGGACGCCTGCCTCTGGTCAAGGTGAGCATTGATAGTGGCGACAATAACCAGATCCGTGGCTTCAAGCAGGTGAGCCAGCTCGGACTCAAAGGAGCTCACGTCTTCGCCAAGCAGGCAGATATCCTGGATGTTATGATGCCTGCGACGTATACTAGCTGCCAGATACTGGTGGGGATACGAGAGATCCGCGGCCGGATTGATGCCGGCTGGTGGGCTCGCCACCAGAAGCATTCGTGTTGAATCCTGCACATGGAGCGGAAGGAGTCCGCCGCTGTCGCGCACAAGCGTCGTTGAGCGCGCGTAAAGCTCCTCGGTGAACTCCTGGTACCGGGTACGATCCATCTCCTCCCGCCCAGCGGCTGGGGTACTCCAGGAGAGATTGCGCGCCTTGAGTTGCAGGATGCGCTCGGCGGCCCGGGTGATAGCAGCCGCCTCGAGCACTCCACCGGCCACTGCCTCTTGTACCGCCTGGATGCTGTCCCACTGGAGCGCAAACGTATGCGAGACGAGTAGCAGATCAACCCCGGCCTGCAGGGCCATAACCGCCCCTCGCGCCGTGCCTACGGTTTTGGCTACCGCGTCCATCTCCAGGCAGTCGGATACGACAACACCCTGGTACCCAAGTTCATCTCGAAGCAGTCCGCCTATGGCTAGCGGTGACAGCGTCGCCGGCAGAGTGCTGCCGGTAGCCTGAGGCAGGGCTACGTGAGCCGCCATAATCGTATCGGCACCTTCGCTGATGCCACGGATGAAGGGTAGTAATTCGAGGGTGCGTAGCCGCTCCAGGGTAGCTGGAACCACCGGTAGCCCAAGATGGGAATCGGTGTCGGTATCACCGTGACCGGGAAAGTGTTTGAGACAGGGTATGATACCGGCCGCGTGATAGCCGCTCACCGACGCTGCCGCAAGCCGTGACACGGCGGCGGCGTCCTCGCCAAACGAGCGGACACCAATAACCGGATTGGCTGCATTGTTGTTGACGTCGACGTCGGGAGCCAGATTCATATTGATTCCCAGCATCCGCAGCTCCCGGCCGGTCAGCTCGGCGACTTCGGAGACGACTCCAGCATCGGCAATCGCTCCCAGTGCCATGTTTCCTGGAAGCGGCGTTACCGCGTCGCCCAGGCGCTGCACCATGCCGTTTTCCTGGTCGGTAGCGATCAGCAGAGGATACGGATGTCCCGCCTCTCTGGCGATAGTCTGGAGCCGGTTGGTAAGCTCGAAGACCTGGTCCGCATCCCGAACGTTTCGTGAAAAGAGGATAATTCCCCCTACGTAGTGGTGCCGAATAAGGTTTGCGATCTCCGGTGACGGCGCGTGAGCGGGAAAACCCAGCATGAAGAGCTGGCCAATCTGGCGCTCAAGCGGCATTTCTTCCAGAAGTTTGCTGCCTTGTTGGTAAAAATCGTCCATAATGATGTAGGCCTCCCCAGCAATCCTGTCGTCAGCGACCTCTGTCGGAGTGTCTGCTGCGCCTAGGCTAGACTGTTTTCCGGATGCATTACCAAAGTGCGTGCGGCGAGCGCGGCGGAGAGCGCCGGCTCGGTGACAAGTGTCACTTCCGAAACGTGCCGCCTGCGCCTGATCAATTGAAGCGCATGTGCGCGGTACTCGGCTTCAAAGAGGAGCAGGCTGCCGCCGAGCGCGAGCGGCAGTTCATCCCGGGCAAAATCAAGCCCATTGGCTACGGTGAGCGCCGCTAGAGCCAACTCCCGTGCCGCCTGCCGCATTATCCGCGTCGCCACGCTATCTCGAGCGGACCTGGCGACTTCAAAGACCAGCGGAGCGATTCGCGCAATCTCAGCTTTACCCGCGTGATGATAGACCTGAGTCAGCAGCTCGTCCACACTGTGTAGCTTCCAGTGGTCCAGAAGGGACCGCTCGAGGAGTGTGGAGGGCCCGCGACCATCCAGCGCCCGTACCACCGCCTGCAAGGCCAGGTGGCCGACATAATATCCGCTGCCTTCATCTCCGAGTATGTGGCCCCAGCCGCTCGTGCGCTTGTAACTGCCTGACCCGTCGCGCCCTACGGCAATCGCGCCGGTGCCGGCGATAAGCGCTACTCCAATAGCCTGATCGAGGGCAGCGAGGACCAGCTCCGCATCATTGGTAAGCCGTACCGCGGATGCCAGCGGGTAGAAGTAGGGAAGCAGCAAGTCATGGTCAGCGGAGCTGTCATGACCGGCAATACCAATCCAGCCGGCGGCGAGCGGGAGAGTACATCCAGCCTCAGCTGCCGCCTGGGCAGCTGCCTGATTAAAGTTGGCCACCGCGGCTTCAAGGCCGACCGCATGGTAATTGGCGCTTCCCGCATGGCCCTGACCGCGCCGAATCCCACCAGTGTCTACGATGACCGCGGCGGTCTTGCTGCCGCCGCCGTCTATGCCGAGGAAATATTCTCCGAGCGGGTTGGCCGACGCGGGTGCGTGCCTGTACCGCATCTAGCTCTTCGCTTCCAGCGCGGCGCGCAGCTTGTCTCCATGGGCGGCAAGACGCTGCCTCGCTTGCTCCGGTGCAAGGTGAGCTCGCTCAGCGAGAATTGCGGTCTTGGTTTCATGATCACATGCCGCCAGAGCGGCGGCGGCCTTCTCTCTTTCCAGGCCGGTCGCCTGCTCTACAATACGAATGGCCCGCTCGCGCAACTTCGCATTTGTAGCCTGTACATCTACCATGAGGTTGCCGTATGTCTTACCAAGCAAGACCATGGCGCCGGTAGTGAGCATATTTAGAACCATCTTCTGGGCGGTGCCAGCTTTGAGACGAGTGGAGCCGGCAATGACCTCGGGCCCGACCAGTGGAGTGATCACGATGTCGGCCAAACGTGCCAGTGGAGTATCACGATTACAGGCAAGTCCGATGGTAAGCGCTCCGAGTGACTGGGCATGGCGTAGCGCGCCCAAAACATAAGGCGTTCGCCCACTAGCGGTAATCCCGACTATCGCGTCGAGCGGGCTTACGGAATGCGCGGCAAGGTCTGATGCTCCGGCTTCGGCATCGTCCTCGAAGTCATGTTCACCCGAGGCATTTGGCACCGGTCCGTGTCTGTCCACATCGTCCCAATCCTCCGAATCGCCTGAGCCGTCCAGGCGGGACAATGCCGGCGGCGCATCTCCAGCGACGCAGCTTATGACTATTCCTTTGGGCACGTTAAAGGTAGCCGGGCACTCATACGCATCAAGTGATCCTATGCGACCGGAGCTGCCCGCACCGATATAGAGCAATCGCCCACCGTTTCGAAGCCTATCCGCGACTGCCTCCATGGCGCGGGCGATCTCGGGCAACTCCCTGCGTACAGCGGCCGGCACAGTAGTATCCTCCGCATTCATCAGGCGAGCGATGTCAAGTGGGTTCATCTTGTCAATCTCGCCCGTCGCTGGATTGGGCGCCTCGGTTGCCAGTTGCTCGAGTGGTGACGTTCCAGATTCGCTTGAAAAAGGCTCAAGACTGTCTGCCATTGCTGGACTCCCAAGAAGGTTACGGTTTTCCTCTTCCGAAGACGGTCGCTTGGCTTGCGCGGCGTCGCAGCTACGATGCAAAGAGCTGCTCTCGCTTCAGATGAGTATAAAATATGTACTTGTTCCCGCAATAGACTGCTTGAGCATACTCAATAGGCTGGTTTCTATCCGTATAGGTAGTTCGGCGGGTGTAGAGCACTGAGCTGCCCACCGCGATCTTGAGCAGTTGTGCCTCTTCATCCCCTGCCAGACCAGCCTCAAGCTCCTGTTCGGCTTCCATCAGTGGAAGACCGTACTTGGATTCCAGCAAGCGATAGAGCGAGTTGTGTTCCAGATCGTCTTCCAGAAGACCGTCGCACCCCTTGAAGCTGAGCTGCGAGGATTCGATAGCCAGCGGTTCATCGTCGGCGAGACGCAAGCGCTGGAGACGTAGGATCGGCTGGCCCAGCTTGATGCGCAGCCGCTCGGCGGCCATCTCGTCGGCGGGAATCATCTCAGCGGCGATTACCCGTGTGCTTGGGCGCTGTCCACGTGCGCTGATGTCCTCAGTGAAGCCGGTGAGCCGCATCAATTGCTGTGTAATCTTATGGCTGGTGACAAAGGTGCCTTTACCTTGCTCGCGATAGAAGACCCCCTCGTTCACGAGATCGGTGATGGCCTGGCGCGCGGTCATGCGGCTGATCGCATATGTCTCGCTGAGCTCGCGTTCCGATGGAATGAGATCTCCGGGTTTCCATTCCCCAGAGCGGATGCGCTCTCGCAGTATCTCTTTCAGCTGATGATAGCGAGGCACTGGGCTATTGCGGTAAATAGTATGCATCGATTGGTTGCCTGGCCCTTCCCGTCGCAGCGTGTTGCCACCCTCTCCAGCCGCTTCTGACATTATATCCTCTCGATCGCTATTTCCAGTGCGTACCTGTCGAATTATCATTACTTGCTTGATTTTTAGATGGTGATATGTTAGAACTAGCGGAGATGGTCTAATTGGTATGTTGTATATACCACTATTCCACCTCCATCATGACATAGATCATGCGATGCTGTCAAGCCATGCCATGCTGTTTCACCGGCGCCATCAATTAGCCGGGGAAGTCTCGAGTTGAGAGTAGTGCGAGCGGAGAGTCCTTTATGCGGTTTACCTTACACGGTGCGCGTCTGGTGGATGGGACGAGTGAGCTCATGGAGGGCGAGATCACTGTGGCTGACGGACGAATCGTCGCGACAGCGAAGGCATCGCGATCGGAAGAGCCTGGCCAGTCTTCTGATACGCTACGCATCGATACCTCCGGTAGCATTGTCACGCCGGGATTTATCGATGTGCATACCCATGGAGGAGGCGGATACAACCTGCACACCACATCGGTAGACGAAATTCTGGACTATGCGAACTGGGCGCCACAGACCGGAGTCACCTCATTCTTGATCGGGGTCGTGGGGACACCGGTGGCGCTACCCGAAGCCCAAATCCGCGCCGCGGTCGAAGCAATCGAGCGGCAAAGTATTGCTGCGGAGCCTGTCGGAATCCATCTCGAAGGTCCATACATTAATGTCGAGCGGCGCGGGGCTCATCTGCCCACCTGGTTGCGTTTGCCAGACCCGGCTGAGACCGAGCGGCTATTAGAGCTGACGGAGGGCCGACTCCGCCTGGTTGCGCTGGCACCCGAGCTGCCTGGTGCGGCATCGATGATCGCGCGGCTGGTAGCAGCCGGCGTCACGGTCAGCATCGGCCATACCGATGCGACCTATGAGGAGACGCTTGAATCAATCGAGCTGGGAGTGACGCATGCCACGCATTGCTGCAACGCTATGCGCCCGCTGCATCATCGTGATCCGGGCCCGCTTGGGGCGATTGCCGAGTCTGCCCAGGTCTACGGCGAGCTCATCGCCGACGGCGTGCATGTGCATCCCGCCATGATGAAGATCGTCGTCAAGATTCTAGGAGCTGATCGTACGGTGATCATTACTGATGCTCTGGCCGCTGCCGGCATGGGTGATGCCGCATTTGAATTTGCCGGGCAGCCGGCACAAGTGATTGCCGGTGTCGCCCGGCTGGCCGACGGCACGATAACCGGCAGCGTTCTGACCATGGATCAGGCGCTCCGCAACGTGGTGTCCATCACCGGTGTGTCGCTCTCAGAAGCGGTGGGAATGCTTACCGTCAATCCAGCGCGGTCGGTGCACGTTGATGGTCATAAGGGCTTGCTGCGCGCCGGTTATGATGCCGATCTGCTCATTTTTGACAGCGAGCTCTCGCTGCAGGCAACCGTGTGCCGCGGCCGAGTCCATTATGCGACCGCGGCCTGGCAGGAACGCTTGGGATCTCTGCTTGTCCCGATACCGGTCACCCAGAGAGCGTTGCCGCCGAGGCCCCGCTCTCTGGGCGAGCGTTAGATTGTCTTGGTGATTTTGTGCAGACCCCGCGGGATATCAGGGTCAAGTCTCTTGGTTAAAGCCAGCTGCAGAGCCAGTAATTGTCCCGGAATCACAGCTGGAATCGGGCTCAGCCATTCGGGTAGAGCAGAGTGGAGCGGCAACGAGGTCTGGGCGCGGGAGAGCGCTTCTGCGACATCGGAGATTATCAGAAGCTCGGCGTCGCGCCTCTGCAGCTCGTTGGCCAGTTCCCAGAGATCGCCGTAGGCCTGGCCGCTTGGCATGATCAGGATAACGGGTGAGCCCGTCTCTACGGTGGCAATGGGGCCGTGGCGAAAATCCGCTGAAGAATAGGCGGTTGCCATGACGTAGGTGAGCTCTTTGAGCTTGAGTGCGATTTCGAAGGCGGTGGCGTAGTTGAATCCCCGGCCGATGACGGTGCAATTGGTCATGTAACGGTAGCGTTCTGCCCGCTCCGCGACCGATTGCGCCTTTTCCAGGGCGGTGGATAGAGCTTGGGGGAGCATCGGCAGCTCTTCCAGGCGTTCCTTGCTCCCGGAGAAGTGCGCGGCGAATGCCGCCAGTATCGCTAGCTCCGCGGTATAGGTTTTGGTGGCGGCGATGCTTTGCTCAACTCCGGCATGCAGCAGGACTACCTCGTCAGCTGCCCTTGCCAGCGGTGACGCGTCGTCATTGGTAATGGCCAGAGTAGGGCGGCGTTGCCGCCTCGCCGCTTCTAACACCGCGATGATGTCTGGCGATTGGCCGGACTGAGAAATGCCGATCACCAGCGCTCCGTCTAGACGCGGCGATCTTCCGTAGAGGGTTTGCAGCGACGGTGCCGCCAGTGCAACCGGATAGCCTCCCAGCGCCGCCCATGCATACTTGGCGTAGAGCGCGGCGTGGTCGGAGGAGCCACGAGCCGCGATCAGGACGTACGAGAACGGAGGTAGTCGCGCGGTAATGGACGCAATCCGTCCCGTCTCCTCCGCGAGAACCCGGTCAATGATCGTCGGCTGGCTCATGATTTCTTGCTCGAGCAGTGAGGACATGGGGACTCCAATCGTTATCTTATGTAAGCGCCCATCAATACCTCACCTATTCTAGCTCACCCGTGCGGTATAGTGGTACGGATGTCCATACCTCACAGAACGCTTGTATGTGGTTTATGGTATAGTGGTATAGATGTCTTGACAAATAAACCAGACAAAGGTACAGTAGGTATCAATTGGCCGGATACGGCGGTATGGCGCCCAGCCGCTATATCCGGCCTTAGCAACACTGGCAATCCACCACGCGCATTCATCGGCATACGCTCACTGGTTTCACACTCGCTTGGATCTTTAGCAATTCCTGCGCGAAGGCTTTGAACCATTTTTGACAAAGGTCGGGAGGTCCTTCATGGCTTATCCTGCTTCCTCTCAAGCGGCAACCAATATGGAGCGCAAGAAATTCAGCGCCCCCACCGGTTTTGCCCTCGTCTCTGTTCTTGCTCTCTTCGCCGCGGCGCTCTCTGCTTGTGGCTCGTCATCGCCCGGATCCAGCTCGACTACTCACATCTTGACTGCGATCTGCTCCGTCGGCGGCTCCTATACGGAGGACATGAGCCCGTTTAGCCCCAATGCCAACTGCGGTGTAGACGGGTTGCTGTATGAGAATCTAGAGTACGTCAATGGTCCGACCGGCGCGGTCACTCCTATGCTGGCCACTGGCTACACCTGGAGCACCGACAACAAAACTCTGACCTTCACCATCCGGCAGGGTGTCAAGTGGTCGGATAACACGTCGTTCTCGGCTAGCGATGTGGCATTTACATTCAATCTGCTCAAGCAGTACCCCGATGCCGACGCATCTGGGCTCTGGAACTTTCTCTCAAGCGTCACCGCACCTGATTCCTCCACCGTGGTCATGACCTTCCAGACCCCCGCCCCAACACTCTTGCCGAATATACAGGGTACCTACATCGTTCCCCAGCATGTATGGGCCAGTGTCGGCGATCCAACCAAATACATCAACTCGAGCCCGGTCGGCACGGGGCCAATGAAGCTGAAGAGCTTTACGGCGCAGGACATTACCTATGTGAAGAATCCTACCTACTGGCAGGCCGGCAAAGTCCAGGTCGATCAGCTGAATTATCCGGTAGTCGCAAGCAACGACGCCGCCCTCGAAAAGATCGCGAGCGGTGAGGCGGACTGGACTGGGGTCTTTGACGCCGCCGTTCAGTCGCTCTTCGTCCAGAAAGACCCTGCCCACAACTTCTCGCAGCCGGTGCCGGTCGTCCCGGTTGAAATCGTTCCTAATCTCACGGATCCGCTGCTCAGCCAGTTGCCAGTGCGCCAGGCCATCAGCGCGGCTCTGGACCGCCAGGAGATGGCGACGTCGGGTGAGGCGGGATTCGAGCAGCCAGCCAGCCCAACCGGCCTAATTCCGGGCCAGGAAAAATACCTCGACCCCAAGTACAATGGCGCGCTACCGACGTTCCCAGCCGCGAGCCCCAGCCAGGCCGACCAGATTCTTGCCGGCGCCGGCTTCACCAAGGGCTCCGACGGTATCTATGCCGACTCGCATGGCCATAAGCTCTCATTCTCGGTGACGGTCCCGGGCGACTATTCCGACTATGTAGCCGACTTGATGATTGCCCAGCAGAATCTCCAGGCAGCCGGTATAGCTCTTTCGCTCAACAAGGTCTCCGATGACGCGTTCCGTACCGACCGAGCTACCGGCAAATTCCAGCTGCTCATGACTGGTAGCTTCTTCGGCCCGACGCCCTATTACTTCCTGGAGCCCCTGCTGCACAGCACCCACATCGGGGGAGCCAACGGCACCGATTGGTCCCAGTGGAAAGATGCCAAGACCGACCAGCTGCTCGACCAGATCGCCGCGTCGACCGATCAGTCGGTCCAGGTCGCCGACATCCAGCAGCTGACCGACACCATGGCAAACGACCTGCCGGTTATCCCCGTGCTGGACGCGGTCCAATTCTTTGAGTACAGCACGAAGAACTGGACCGGCTGGCCCACTCCTCAGAATCTCTACGCAGTTGGATCGGCCTATCCGCTGGCGGCTGGAGACAATGAGCAAGTGATTCTCCATCTCACTCCGGCCTCCTAAGGGACGAGGGCGCGGCGGACGCATCCGGGGCAGGAAAAGCCTCGGGCCGCGTCGTCCAGCCGGCTTCGTAGAGCCGGCACCGATCATCCACGACGAGGTTTCCTGGTTGGCGGACTATGTTATGATTGCGCGGGATTTTAGCGCGACAATTCCGGAGGCAGGCGCATGCGCTATCTACTCCGCCGGCTTGGCATCTATATACTGGCTATCTGGGCCGCGGTTACCATCAATTTCTTCTTACCACGTATCGCGCCAGGCAATCCGGCCCAGGATGAGTACTACAAGCTCGCATCACTCGGTCCAGTCACTCCGGCTACCTTAAAGGCGCTGGAGATTCAGTTCGGATTGAATACCACCGATCCCCTGTGGCTGCAGTACCTCAAATATCTCAACAATTTGGTGCATGGCAACCTTGGAGTATCAGTTACCTTTTATCCCAGCAACGTCACTACTGTTATTGCTCAGGATCTGCCCTGGACGCTGGTTCTACTCTCGGTCAGTCTGGTGATAAGCTTCAGCGTGGGAACGCTCATCGGCGTTCTGGTGGCGTGGAGACGCGGTGGAGCGCTTGACGGGTTACTCTCGTCGACAATGACCTTCTGCTATTCGCTCTTCTATCCCTGGCTGGCTCTCCTGGCGGTCTACTTTCTCGGCTATAAGTTTGGCTGGTTTCCCTTCTCGGATGGCTACGATTCCACCAGCACAACGCCGGGATTGAACATGGCTTTTCTTACCGACGCAGCCTTTCATGCCGTTCTTCCCGCCGCTACCCTGGTCGTGTCAACAGTGGCAGGGTGGATGTTGACTATGCGCAATTCTATGATTACCACGCTCTCGGAAGATTATGTCCTTATGGCCCGCGCCAAGGGGCTAACCTCGCGTCGCATCATGTTCGCCTACGCGGCGCGTAATGCCATTCTCCCAAGCATGACGGGCCTGGCTATCGCGATCGGTGCTGTGGTAGGCGGCCAGTTTCTGGTGGAAGTCGTCTTCTCCTACCCCGGAATTGGCTACGCACTGGTCCAGGGTATCTCCAACCATGACTATTTCCTGACCGACGGCATTCTTCTCATGGTGATCGTGGCGACGGTGCTGGTGAATTTCATAGTGGATCTGCTCTACACGGTCTTGGACCCGCGCACGCATCAGGAGAGAGGAGGCTAGACATGAGCCAGGTGCCGATTCTGCCCCCTTCGCCACTGCCTCTAGGACAGGACGGCGGTTCACCCCTCGCGGGCGAGACTCTCTCGCACGACTCGGTGCCGAGCACGGCACTGTTCGCTTTGCGTCGCCTATGGCGGGTAGTGACGATCAATCGCAAGGTCACGATTGGTCTCGGCATCATCGGTTTTTTTCTGCTGGTGGCCATCGTAGGTCCGGTCTTCATTCATTCAAGCGCCCTCACCTATACCCTCGACCTCAACGTGCCGCCATCGCCGGCTCATTGGCTGGGCACCAATCAGGGTGGGCAAGATGTCTTCAGCCAGCTCGTTCTCGGCACCCGCGCCTCTCTGGCCTGGGCATTTCTCACCGGTTTCGCGGTCGTGGTGATCTCGGTTTTCGTCGGCCTAGCGAGCGGATATTTTGGTGGCGCCGCCGACGACGTACTGTCGCTGATAACCAACGTATTTCTGGTCATTCCGTCGCTTCCGCTGGCCATCGTGGCTGTCCAATTCTTCAGCAACTCAACGCTTATCGTCGCACTGGTTGTCGCACTCACCAACTGGCCGTGGGGAGCGCGCGTCTTACGGGCGCAGACCCTGTCGATGCGAAATCGCGAATTTATCAGCGCGGCTAGGGCTGGTGGAGAGCGATCCTGGCGCATTATCGCCTTTGAGGTACTGCCCAACGAGCTCTCTATCGTCGCCGCCAGCTTTGTTACTACCACTATTCAGGTGCTGCTCGCGGTGGCGGGGCTGCAATTCCTGGGCTTCGGGAATAGCACTGAGGTAAGCTGGGGGACGATGCTGTATGCCGCACGCAATAGCAGTGCCCTACTCCAAGGAGACTGGTGGTGGTTTGCTCCACCAGGCATCTGCATCGCTCTTTTGGGTATGGGACTGGCGCTCGTGAATTTCGGCATCGACGAGCTGTCCGATCCGCGATTGCGAAGTGAGCGAGCGCCGAAGCGCAAAGACGTCCTCAAGAACCTGCTACAGCGGAAGGCGACTGTCAATGGGTAGTGCGCGCGTCTATGACCACTCCAGTGTCGTCCTGGAGGTCAACAATGTGAGCGTTGAGTACGCCACCGCCGGTGGAGCCGTGCGTGCGGTCGCCGATGTGAGCTTTCGTCTTCACCAGGGAGAGATATTGGGCCTGGCCGGAGAGAGCGGCTGTGGGAAATCTACTCTGGCGTATGCCATTTCGCGGCTGTTGCCGGCTCCGGCTCGTGTTACCCAGGGTGAAGTGCTCTATTTCCCCTCTGGAGACCGGAATTCGGGGCTTGGACCGTTGTCGATCTTTGAGCTGTCTGGGCGCGAGCTGCGTGAACTGCGCTGGAATGACATAGCCATGGTGTTTCAGAGTGCCATGAACGCGCTCAATCCGGTGATGAGCATTGGGGAGCAGATTATCGACGTCCTCGAGGCGCATCGCTCGGATATGAAAAAGTCCGAGCAAAAGGAGCGAGCGGTCGAGCTCCTGCAGCTGGTCGGTATTTCACCCGATCGCCTGGGAAGCTATCCTCACGAGCTCAGCGGAGGCATGCGACAGCGAACAACCATTGCCATTGCGCTGGCCCTTGAGCCCGAGATCATTATCATGGACGAGCCCACGACCGCGCTGGACGTGGTAGTTCAACGCGATATACTGAGCGAGATCATGCGCCTGCGCGATCGGCTGCACTTTGCGGTAGTCTTTATTACCCATGATCTCTCGCTGCTGCTCGAGATGGCCGACACTATCGGCATCATGTACGCTGGACGTATGGTTGAGCAGGCATCCGCCGGTGATCTTTACCAGCGTGCGGCACACCCTTACAGCTACGGACTCATACACTCGTTTCCCTCGCTGCATGGGCCAAGAGCGGAGGGGTGTCGGCATACCCGGTTCACCGCCTGATCTCAAGGCGGTACCGGCTGGATGCGCTTTTCACCCCCGCTGCCCGTTTGCGTTTGAGAGCTGCCTGACGATTCGCCCACTTCTCGAGCCGCTAAGGGAGGCACCCGAGCACACCGTTGCCTGCCATCTGTATCGTCCGGAGCACGCAGCTGTCCCACCTACTGGTCAGGAAATGGCGGAAAAATATGCCGCGCTAGCGGAAGGAGAGGTAGTTGAATGAGCCTGTACCAGCCTGCCTCTCAGTCTCAGGACGTTGCCGCGGCCCCAGCGCCGATTCTCAAGGTTGACCACTTGAGCAAGGAGTTTCCGGTGCGAGAGTGGAATCCTCTAGCGGAGAGGCGCTCGGTACGCGCGGTAGAAGATGTGGGATTTGAACTGCTACCGGGACGTGCTTCCGCGCTGGTAGGTGAAAGCGGCAGCGGTAAGTCTACGGTGGCCCGTCTGCTGGCGCGGTTGTACGATCCAAGCTCGGGCACCATATTTTTCCAGGGAGAGCCCGTAACGAAGGCAAGTGGCCGAGCGCTCCACCGCTACCGGAGTCAGGTGCAGCTGATCTTTCAGGACCCATTTTCATCGTTGAATCCGGTCCATACCGTGCGCCATCATCTAAGCCGGCCGCTGCGGCTGTATGGTCATCCCGGGTCGCGGGACGAGGAGACGCGGCAGATTCTGACGCTGCTTGAGCGCGTCAGACTTACCCCGGCCGAGCAATTCATAGTCAAATATCCTCACCAGCTGAGTGGTGGGCAGCGGCAGCGGGTGGCGATCGCTCGCGCGTTGGCAGTGCGTCCGCAGGTTCTGCTGGCGGACGAGCCGGTTTCGATGTTGGACGTCTCCATACGCCTCGAGATACTCAATCTTCTGCTACGGCTCAAGAATGAAGAGAAGCTGGCATTCCTCTTCATTACTCACGACATTGCCAGTGCTCGGTACTTTGCCGAGGAGACGCTGGTCATGTATGCTGGCCAGATGGTAGAGGGCGGTCCTAGTGAGACGGTGATCCAAGAGCCCAAGCATCCCTATACCAAGTTGCTGCTTGCCGCCGCTCCCGATCCTGACCGACTGGCAATGCCTGCAAGCGGATTGGCTGAGTTGCCGGCGCGCGGTGAGATTCCCAGTCTGGTCCACCCTCCTACTGGTTGCCGCTTCCATCCCCGGTGCCCGCATGCTATGCCGGTTTGCAGTCAAAGGTTCCCCCCGCGCACCTCTCTCGGCGGCGGGCAGTGGGTGAATTGCTTCCTCTATGGCGACTCCAGCGACCTGGGCAGCGCAAGTTCCACTCCCGGTGCGAGAGCAACGACCTAGGCGCCGGGAGGGATCCACCAGCATTCTCTTTCACCACCCCAAGGCTTTGGTGGTACGATACAAAGGATAGAATGGAGCGTTTCTCTCAAGCCGAGAGGGAACCGCACGGGGAGGGCCGTCCCGGTAGCTCGGCCGGCTGCTCCCCTCGATGGATACGGTATGGTCGCAGGGCGACCTATCTACCCGAGCGGGAAGGGTTTGTACTGTATTGAATGCGCGCCAACAACCAAAGCA
Organism: uncultured Chloroflexia bacterium; assembly: GCA_963810535.1. Classification (GTDB taxonomy): domain Bacteria; phylum Chloroflexota; class Ktedonobacteria; order Ktedonobacterales; family JADMIN01; genus JAJPKE01. Next base: position 109,299 of record CAWENW010000004.1, on the reverse strand, counting down.
GCGTGGCCGTGACACGAAGACCTTGCCGGTACGACTAGTGCCTCTTGGTGGATTAGGTGAGATCGGCAAGAACATGATGGCGATCGAGTACGGCGAAGATATCGTCATAATAGACGCCGGATTAATGTTCCCCGACGACGAGATGCTGGGAGTGGATCTGGTGATTCCAGATGTCACTTACCTTCTGGATAAGTTGAGTCGTATACGCGGCATCTTCATTACCCATGGACACGAAGACCATGTAGGGGCATTACCGTATATACTTCCGCAGCTTGCTTTCCCTCCGGTCTATGCCACCAAGCTTACTCATGGATTAATTTTGGTCAAGCTGCGTGAGCATCATATTCTAGAGCGGTCTCACCTTAACGTCGTCGATCCTACCGACGTCATCCGAGTTGGCCCTATGCAGCTGAGCTTCCTACGGGTCAACCACAGCATACCCGATGCCGTTGCCATCGTTATCCGTACTCCGGCCGGCATTGTCGTTCATACCGGTGACTATAAGTTTGATTACACGCCGGTTGACGGTGTGCGTGCCGATGTCTCCGGTTTCGCTCAACTAGGTGCAGAAGGCGTTCTGGTACTCTGCGGTGATTCTACGCGAGTCGAGTCTCCCGGATACACTCCCTCGGAAGCGGTCATCTCCGATACGTTTGATTCATTGTTCGGCCAGGCCGAAGGACGTATTCTGGTCGCTACCTTCGCCTCCCTGCTTTCGCGAGTACAGCTCGTCATAGATCTGGCGACCAAATATCATCGTAAAGTTGCGCTGGTAGGTCGCTCGATGGTCAATAATGCGCAGATGGCGATTGAGCTGGGTTACCTGAGCGTGCCGGTAGGTACATTAGTGGCGGTCGAAGACATTGTGCGCATCCCACCAAGTGAGCTTATCGTCATCTGCACCGGCAGCCAGGGTGAACCGACGTCGGCACTGACCAAGATCGCCAATGGCGATCACCGGTTCATTCAGGTCATCCCAGGCGACACCGTCATTCTTAGCTCCACCCCCATCGTAGGCAATGAGAAGGCGGTATCTCGAAATATTGACAACCTGCTGCGGCAAGGTGCCGACGTCTACTACCAGGGACGCTCACAGGTTCATGTGTCGGGGCATGGCAGTCGGGAGGAGATCAAGCTCATGCTCGCGCTGCTGCGCCCGCGTTATGTGGTTCCGGTGCACGGCGAGTATCGTATGTTGGTGCAGCATGCTCGGGTAGCCCATAGCATGGGTATCCCACCCGAGCACGTTCTCGTTGCGCAAGACGGTGATGTCATCGAGGCGTCAGTTGCTGGAGGCATCTCGGTTGTCGAGCATCTTCCCAACGGCAACGTGTACGTCGATGGGCTGGGAGTCGGGGATGTTGGCCAGGTAGTACTGCGCGACCGGCAGGTGCTCTCGCGAGACGGCATTCTGATGGTGGTGATGACGGTGGACAGCGAAACTGGGAACATACTGGCGGGTCCCGACATCATCTCACGGGGATTCGTCTACGAGCGTGAATCGGAAGCATTGATGGATGCCGCGCGCGCCAAAGTTATACAGGCGTTCCGGACACATAGCCAGACCCGCAGTCGAAGTGCTGATTGGGGTTATGTCAAGAACAAGGTTCGCGACACCTTGAGCGAGTTCATCTACGAGAAGCTCAAGCGCAGGCCAATGATCTTGCCGCTCGTGGTCGAGGTATGAGAGGTCTGCCCCCACCGAGAACGCTACCAGCTTGTCTACGCGGCGCGCTGGGAGCGTTCGCAGCGATTCTCTGCCAGCGGCAGACGCAACCCCGAGAGTAGATCGTCGATGGAATCCCAGCAGCGAGATCGGCGCGGAATAGGTAGAGCAGCAGCTGGGGTGGGCGGCAGCGGTCCGTTATCTACGTGGTGGGCCAAGAGCCAGACATCCGCCGCCTCTGCCCAGACCTCGGTCTCGCTGCGTCCACTCGCCAGGGCAACCTGTGCCATAGCCACTCGAATACCTTCCGGAACAGGAACGATGGCGACTGCGCGGGCTGTCGCCGCGCCGCGGCTATGGACTATGGGCGGCTGGCTCGGCCGCCTGTTTAAGGCAGACACGCTAAACCAGTGCGCCGGGCATGGATACCCCGTATCCAATGCGAATGCCGACCAGCTCATGATGGACCTCTCCAATTTCCTGGGGAAACTATCAGAACATTTGTTCTAATTATAGCTTCTGGATCACGATTTGTCCAGATCCATAGGCTCGCTGTTTCCCAAGAAAAGTTAGCACTGACCTGCTTATACTGCAGTAACGCTGTCTACAATGTTATGTTACAATTCGTGGCATAGTGAGCTGTGAGAAGAGATGCGTCGAGGGAGTTCTATGCGAGTGACTATGAAGAGCGACTATGGATTGCGGGCTATGATCGATTTGGCGGCTCACTATGGTGAGGGGCCGGTGCCTAGCACCGTCATCGCCGGGCGCCAGTTGGTGCCGGAGCACTTTCTCGATCAGCTCTTGATTAGCTTGCGCCGAGCCGGTTTGCTCAAGAGCCAGCGCGGGCCACAGGGCGGGCATATGCTGGCTCGTCCTCCCCAGCAGATCAGCATGAGCGATGTCATTTCGGCGCTGGATGGCTCGACCGCTCCGATGGAATGTCTGCCCAATCCAGCGACTTGCCAGCTTGCGGCGGGGTGCGCCATTCGGGATGTTTGGGTCGAGGTGGAGCGGTTCGCTCAACAGCTCCTGATCAGCACTACTCTGGATCAGCTTGCGGCGCGGCACCGAATTGCTGCCGACAGCGACGAGCTCATGTATTATATTTGACTAAGTTGATTGAGATAGTTTACTATAGTTGCGGACGGCATGTGGATTGCCGCTGGACAAGCCACATAGGAGTTGTCTCTCTAGTTCGATAACTTAGGAGAATAATTGATGCCACATTGGGCCAATGACGCAACTGAACTTATTGGACATACCCCACTTGTGAGATTGAATCGCGTGGTGCCCCAAGGCAGCACGGTCTTGGCAAAGTTGGAGTCGTTCCAACCCGGATACAGTGTCAAAGACCGCATTGCCGTAAGTATGATTAACGACGCCGAGAAAAATGGCAAGATCACACCTGGCGCGACCATCATCGAACCCACCAGCGGCAATACTGGCATCGGCCTGGCCTGGGTAGCAGCCTCCCGAGGCTACCACGCCATCTTGGTGATGCCCGAGTCTGTCAGCACCGAGCGGCGTATGGTTCTGCGCCGGCTAGGAGCCGAGGTTGTCTTGACTCCCGCCGCGGAACGAATGGGGGGAGCCATAGCGCGCGCCCGGCGGCTTCTGGAAGAGACCAGTAACGCCTGGATGCCTCAGCAGTTTGAAAACCCCGCTAATCCTGCCATCCACCGGGCAACCACCGCAGAAGAAATCTGGAATGACACCGACGGACAAGTTGACGTGCTTGTCTCTGGTGTCGGTACCGGCGGCACCCTCACTGGCGTGGCCGAGGTCATCAAGAGCCGCAAGCCCGGCTTTCGCGCCGTGGCTGTGGAGCCTAGCAGCTCTCCGGTCCTCTCTGGCGGGCAGCCTGGACCGACTAAGATCCAAGGCATCGGCGCTGGATTCGTGCCTGATGTTCTGGACACTTCCATGATTGACGATATCGTGCAGGTCTCGGACAATGACGCTATCGAAATGGCCCGTCGTCTGGCGCGGGAAGAGGGACTGCTAGTAGGAATCAGCAGTGGTGCCGCTGCTTGGGCCGCAGCCGAGATCGCCCGGCGTCCCGACTATGCCGGTAAGCTCATTGTCACCATCTTTCCGTCGTTGGGTGAGCGGTATCTCAGCACCGCACTCTACGACGATGTGCGCGAGTAGCTCACGTACGAAAGCCTCCGCGCGAGCGAAGCGGGGCAATACCGCTTGAGCGGTATTGCCCCGCTTCGCTCGTTCAATACGCGATAGAGGTCGGCCAGGCTATGGGTGTGATGAGGCGATATCCACCATCGCTACCTTCACGGACCTCCACAATGTGTGTGCGCATGAGATGAAGTACCTCTACCTCTAATGTAGGTATCTGCTGTTAGGTATCTGGCGGCCACGCACCAAGCAGCTTTACCGCGATGCTGATATGCGGTGATATACTTTTTGGTGTGCCGTAGCGGATCCCAGCGGCGGAGGCAGGAGGGCGGACATGTGGGAAGTGTTGCCTGAGGTCGAGCAGTGGCTCGCGGCCGGCGAGCGAATTGCCCTTGCTCGAGTAATTTCGGTGGTTGGTTCGGCGCCGCGCGGGCTTGGCGCCACTCTGGCTCTCACTGAGAGCGGCGGTATAAGTGGCTCAGTAAGTGGCGGCTGCGTCGAGCCTGCGGTTATTGACGAAGGGCTGCGCGCTATCCGCAGTGGCAAGCCTCGCCTGCTCACATTCGGTATCAGTGAGGAGCAGAACCTGGCGCAGATCGGACTCTCCTGCGGCGGGGAAATACGGGTCTTCGTGGAACGATTTGAGCCATCCGACGTGACCACGGCACTGGTTCAGGCGCTGGGACGCGAAGAACCCACCGTGGTTGCCACCTTGGTGTCGGCGGAAGCCACCGGCCCTGCGATGGGGCTGATCGGCGCGCGAATCGTGCTCCGGAGTGGTTCAGAAGGCGAGGAGGTTTTCTCGAGCGACTTCGACCAGAGCTCGCTTCAAGCGACTCTCATTGACGATGCCCGCACCATGCTCCAGCATGGCGAATCTGGTATACGGCTCTACCGCGAATTCGGCGGCGACAAACAGCCCGGTATCGAAGTATTCTACCACGCACTCCCCGCGCCGCTCCGGCTGGTTATCGTAGGTGCCGGCCATGTCTCAATACCGCTCACAAAGCTCGCAAAAGTGCTGGGCTATCACGTGGCTGTGGTGGATGCACGTGAAGCGTTCGCAACTCCCGAACGCTTTCCCGAAGCCGATGAAGTGTTGGTGGATTGGCCCGACGACGCGCTCGGGCGCATGGCTATCACTGCCAACACCTGCATTGCCGTGCTGACTCATGATGATAAGTTCGACGTGCCTGCTCTGGTTGTGGCGCTGCGCTCGCCCGCCGGTTATGTGGGTGCTATCGGCAGCCGAAGCACGCGTGAACTGCGTGAGGTGCGCTTACGGGCGGCAGGCGTCACGGACGCGGAAATCTCACGCATTCATGGGCCGATTGGATTACCGATTGGGGCACAGACTCCTGAAGAAATCGCGCTTTCTATCCTGGCGCAGATAGTGGTCGTTCGTCATCGCTCCCGCGACGCTTCATACTCGACGCCCATTGCTTGACCGGCTGCCGCTGCTGTGCTACTCTATGCAGGATTACACGTGTCACAAACCGTAACCTGTCTGGCTCCACATAGCAAGCCTTCTCTTCACGGTCTGGAAGGAGATTGGATGAGCAAGCCGGTAAGCAAGCGAGAATTGCTCGAATTGCAGATCAAGACATATGAGTTTTATGCTGGTCTCATCGATCGCGCTATTGGTGGAGCCCGGTCCAACACGATGCCCAAATGGGATGAGCAGCGCGCCATTGAGTACAGACAGCTCGCTGACGAGTTGCGCGGGCAGTTGGCGGAGCTGGACAAGCAGGAGGCCGGCAGCTCGCAGGCAGGCTAAAGCGTACATGTAGTGAAGACCGGTCTACAGAGAGCCCTTGTCGACATTGGTCGCGCACTGATAGTACCTGCTAGTTCGTATTGACTTGACATCTATGCTAAGGTAGGCACACAGACATTGCATGGGTCAGTGACGCCCTGCGCTTGGTTAGAGAGTGTGACCCCTTCAGGCAGTCATATTGTACGGTACCCGCGGTGAATAATCCTGCGGCTTTCTAGAGATGCAGATGCAACCAGCTGATTCCGGCCCAGAAAAGCAGGCATTCAGCGGGTGACCAATAAGCGGCGCTCCTAGAGGGTGCATGAGTCGTTTCTTTTGATAATGAGCAAGTAGTGGGATACCGGTTTGAGATGGGTGCAGGGAGCGTGATAAGATGGCTTCGCAATTTCTCACCACTAGCAGACTCAACAATATTATCAATATGATCGTACTCGGAGGCCAGAGCGGTATCTTGCGGGTGGTGAGGGGCCAAGGACCCACACGAGAGGTCGGCCAAATTCTTTTCGCTGACGGCTCTGCGGTCAGAGCCCTGTTGGGACAGCTGACGGGCCAGAGTGCTTTCAGCGTCCTGTCAAACTGGGGAGAATGCATCTACTCGTTTGATGAGACACCGCAATCTGACGCTTCCCCTTCTGACGCGTCGGCCTATCATACAAGCTCTCCAGCAGTTCCGACCAGCCAATCCGAGTATGATCCTACGTCACCACTCCAACCAGGCGTTTCCTGGCCCGCCTACGGCAACATGAATTCGCAGCCCAGCCCTTCTCCGCTTCCCTCTTCTTCCTCATTCGCCAATTCTTTTCCGCTTGCCGGATCTCAACCGGGATATGGGCAGATCCCCACAGGAGGCCTTACTGGAGATCTACCTGATTACGGTGCCGTATATGGCTCCGGCATGCAGCCGACTACAGGCCGCCAGATGGGATATCCGAGCGCTCCATCGCTGAATCCCGCCGTGTTGGCGCTCTGCCCACGGCGTACCAGCCTCTCCGAGCATGTAGATCAGCTACCGCTCGACCGACGTGAGCGCATGGTGCTGCTGCTGATAGACGGGCGACGTAATCTGAGTGATCTAGCTCGCCTTACCAGGCGCACGGAGAGCGAAATATTTCGCGTGCTCGAACACCTATCTGGACTAGGGCTCATCCAGATGAACTACTGACATGGTACTCTAGGGGAGGTGCTACCAAACGCCCTGGCCACTTCGTTTCACATCAATAGGTGCGGCACCTGCACTGGATTGCAAACTACTATGCCACAGCGAGTGGCCCACTGTGATAACGGGGCGTCATATGCACGCCACTCTCGGAGAGAGCAGGAGGACATGCCAAGATGTTTCCAAGGTGGTGGCGTCTCGGGATTCGTCTACAATTGACTATCATCGTGATCGTGGGCGCTATTCTAAGCACCGTAGCTACCCTGTTCATTGCGGATAATGCTATCAGAAATTATGTGATTACCCAAGCCCAAGCACAGGAGACCGACAACTCCCAAATCGCCTTGCTGGTCTTGCACAACAACTATGGCGCCAATATCTCCGTTTCCGCAGATGGTCAACTGGTCGCCGATAGCCCTCAGTCTATCAGCAATGGCAGCGTTCAGCTTGGTGGCACTTTTGGAAAATTTTCTCTCAATGGCGATACTGATTTTGTCGACAACGTCAAGCACTTAATCAATGCCGACGTGTCGCTCTACCAGTGCGCCAACAGCCAAAACGCGTTCGACGGCTGTTTGCGTATCGCGACCTCTTTTACGAAGTCGGGCTCGACCAGCGCGCGAGACACCGGAGCGATTTTGCCGGAAACCGTGGCCAAGGGCATGCAGCTCTCGTCCTCCACTCCCCAGGAATGGTTGGGAAACGACACTGAGAGCGGTACCAGCTACTATGCCGACTTCACTCCCATCTTCAATGGCCAGGGCCAGCTGGTAGGAGTATTGTGTGTCGAGGTACCTCTCAATACTATCGACAGCCTAATCGACCGGACAACTGTCGAATTGATTCTCATCGGCTCGATCATCATGGTCGCCGGTATCATCTTTGCTCTCTTCTTTGCAAATGCTATCATTACGGCGCTGCAGCGCGCCGCCCGTCAGGTGAGCGGCGCCTCGGAACGCATCGGCAATATCGCGGTGCAGCAAGCAAGTGGCTCTGCCCAGCAGGTCTGGGCCATCAATGCCATCAACCAGGCGTTGCATAATTTTGCCGATACTGCGAAGGATATTTCTCAGCGCACCGATCAACTTGCTCTCATGGGCAACCAGGTCTTACAGCGCCGATCCGAGATTCCTCCCTCGCAAATCGACTCGATCCTTGCGTATATGACGCGCTCGGTGCGCGACATCAGTGGTTCGACCAGACAGCAGGCTGCCCAGTACGAGCGTATGACGGGCGCCATGCAGGCGGTGATCGAAATCGCCGAGCAGGTGGCGGGCAGCTCACAGCAAAGTACCGAGAGCGCTGAACGCCTTGATCTGGTCGTGCGGCAGCTCCAACAGGTCGTCGGTGTGCGATTGCCGCGACATAGCCAGACTACCAATGAGTCATTGGGGGTCGATAGCTCGCGCGACCTCAGCCGCTCTCAAGCTCGGCAGGCGAAGGTAAAGGGAACGGTCCGCTCGGTACGCCCAGGAAGCCGGGGCATTGACGAGCCGGTCGGCGCACCACTGGCCGGTGGCACTTTTGCTGGCATGGGGCAGATGGGAATGATGCCGCAGCAGGCGCCGAGTACTGGACGCGGTTTGGGCGTTGGCCCGGCGATGTCGCAGATGCAACAGATGCAACAGATGCAACAAACAGATGCCCCCTGTGCAAGCATACGGCATGGGGCAAAGGGGGAACCTGGGCGCCAGCGGGCAGCTATATGGCGGTGCGGGTCCAATGTACGGGGGTTCCGCCTACGACGGATCTGGGACTGGCGGAGGTATGATGGGCGTCGACGACTGGAGGCTGCCGCCGCTTCCCGACCTTGACCCTCCAGCCGGCTGGGAAGACCTACGCGGACAGGCCTATACATCGCTACCGCCACAGGATCAGATGGGAAATGCCGCCCCTTCCGCCTTCGGGCAACCACGTCCGTTGCTCCCCCCACAGCGTTCGTCCGGCCGTGGCGCAAACAGCGGATCGGACCGCCGGAATCACAACAGCGGCGGGGGCGGCTGGTCGCGCTGATGATCTTGACTGAGTGGTATGAGGGCCTCCACTACCTGGCTGATCCTCCAGCACAGGTAGTGGAGACGCCGTGGACTTGTCGGTTCCTATACCTTATAATAGCACCGGCATTTACTTGTTATGCAGCCGGCATGTTCCTGCAGCTTGCAGCGGGAAGCCGCCAATTGAAAGGTGTACGCGACCCATGTATGAAGATGTGATCGCACAGGTGCCTTTGTTTAGTGACCTATCGCAGCGTGAACTGCAGGTTCTCGCGGCCAATTGCCGTGAGCGCGAATATCCCACTGACGCAACCCTTATGCGCGAAGGTGAGACCGGCGTTGGCCTCTTCGTTCTCATCAGTGGCAGGGTACGAGTATTCCAGCAGGCCGCCGGTGGAGATATCCGAGAACTGGGTACATTTGAACGTGGTGCGGTTCTAGGTGAGATGTCGTTGTTGGATGATTTGCCGCGTACGGCGACCGTGGCCGCGCTTGAGCCCACTCGAGCACTGGTAATTCCGGTCTGGGATTTTCGTGCGGTACTGCGCGAGTCGCCGGACATCGGCATCAAGCTGCTCGCGGTAATGAGTCGCCGCCTCCGCCGCCATGAAGCGCACTGAATCGTAGGGCAGAGTGTATTGGATCATTCAAGGACGACAATTCTCAAATCTCTCTCCCCAACTGAGTATCGTTGTGTCCAAGCTTACTTTGCCCATATCGCCCTCTATATCTGCTGAGCTATTCGCGAGAGCGGATGCCTTTTGGCGACTATCTCCAGCCGGTTGAACCAGCTTAATGCCTATAATTCGAGTTCCAGCGCTACAAGAGATACGTAGGCCATGGATGGGGCTACGTGCTTGGGCATCGGCAGCCGTAGCGGACGGTGGACGGCGGTATTGCCACGCTTGCGCTGGTGCCAATACAATGTGATCAATAAGCATCCGCCAGGAAAGTGGGGGTCCTAGCTTTATGCGTCTTCTGATCTGGCATGTGGATGGATTCGTGGCGGAGCCGACGGAGCGCGGGCGTTCGCCGATAGCCGACGCCGAGCCGCAGACTGTGCGGGTGGAAGATGCGCTGGTGGTCTTTGCCGCGGTCGAGAAGAAGGATGAGGCAGAGCCCGAGGCGACCGCGGAGCGTGCTGCAGCCGCGATTGTGAAGGTGGCGAAGCAATTGGGCGCACATACCGTCGTGTTACACTCTTTCGCACACCTCTTCGTCGAGCTATCCACTCCAGCCACTGCACTGCAGGTGCTTACCGCAACGCAGGAGCGATTGGAGACCGAGGGCTTTAACGTTGGACAGACTGCCTTCGGTTGGTTCAATCGCCTGGACATGCAGGCCAAAGGACACCCGCTCTCGCGTGTGGCACGTCAGGTATAGGATAGCGAAAAAACCAATAACCCTTCCCCAATTCGAAACGTCTTAGGCTCCACGATAGCAACGTTCGATCGGACCTGTTCAACCGGCTCGGCAACAAATTTCTCCACATGCCAGATCAACAAGCGCATATCTTAGCCGTACTTCTCTCTCACGTGGACCCATACCCACCTGGTACCTTACGTTTTGGCGACAAGTCGTCCCATGTGGCTTGTCGTTGCCGAAATCATTCTACCCTGCTCGGTCGCGAGCGGCAGAAGGAGAGGCTAATGCCGTATTGTTTAGAGTAGTGAAATCGTAGTAATAGGAGTTGATTGCGGTGGAGAGTATGTTGCGAGTTCTAGGAGGCTGACACATATGCCCTCCGTTGGGGTCTTTGCCTCGATCTTTGATGAGCATGGACGCATCCTTTGTGTCCGGCAGAACTATGGTCCACGCAAATGGACGCTGCCCGGCGGCAAAATGGAGGCGGGTGAGTCGCCATTTGAGGCTTGCCTTCGCGAGGTAAAAGAGGAAACTGGTTACTCTGTCGAGGTGGAGCATCTCATTGGGGTGTATTCTACCCCCTATAAAGACGATGTGGTGATCTCATTTGCCTGCCGAGTTACCGGACGTAGCGAGTGGCGGCCCGACAGCGAGATCGCTGAGATCAGCTTCTTTGGCCGAGAGGAATTGCCACGTCCGATGCGGGAGCGCACCCGAGTTCGAATATTCGATGCCTTTGACGGGCGGATCAATGTCGTGCGCGTATTCGGCCGCGAGGTGGAGCGGAAAGCCGGCTGAAGACGCCGGCTTTCCCCCGTCTTAGGACTCCGTCTGTTCAGTTTCTTCGGCAAGCACGGTTGGTTCAGAGGAGGCGGTTGCTACCGCTTCCTCAGCGCCATCTGCCTCCGGCTGCTGTGGCGTGTCGGTTGCCGAGGGCGGCTCTGCCGCAACGGTATTGACCTCAGATTGAGCTCCTGCCGCATTGCCCTGTTCCGCCACGGCGTCACTCTCCGGTTCTTTAGACGCAGCTGCTTCTTCGGGCACGGCAGACGTAGCTGCTTCTTCGGGCACGAGACGTAGCTGCTTCTTCGGGCACGGCAGACGTAGCTGCTTCTTCGGGCACGGCATCGACGCCAGCATGCGGCTCTGCAGTAGCAACTGTCTTCGGCTCCGGTTCGGCAGCATGAGCTTGCTGTTGAGCGAGTGCTGCCTGGAAGGCTGTGGCCATTGCAGTAGGAGGTTCTTCCTGAACAGCGGGGCGTCCGCGCGCTGGCGGTGTGGTCGCAGCGGGTGTCGGGGCAGGCCCCGCCTCAGCTGCTGCACCAGTTCCGACTTCCCGCTGCTCGGGTAGATTGCGTGCTTCAGTGCCGGCCTCCTCAGCCGACGGTGACGCAGAAGACTCTTCAAGCGGGGCATTCTCATCAGCCTGGCGGATGGAGAGACCCAGCCGGCGGCGCTCGGCATCAATGCGCAAAATGCGCACCTGCACCTCCTGGCCTTCCTTGAGCACCGCTTTGGGATCCTGTTGGCCCGCTGGTAGCTCAGACAGGTGAATCAGACCTTCAACGCCGTCCTCGATTCGGGCAAAGGCCCCAAATGGCGCGATCTTGGTAATGGTTCCAGTGACCAGCTGCCCGACCTGATAGCGTTGCTCCACAGTGGTCCAGGGATCCACCTCGGCGCGCTTGATGGAGAGGGCGATCTTCTTCTTCTCTTTATCGACCGCCAACACTTGCACCTCGACCTCCTGGCCGACTTTGAGAACCTCACTGGGATGGTTGACGCGGCTCCAGGCCAGTTGGCTGATGTGGACCAGTCCGTCGGCTCCGCCCAGATCGACAAATGCCCCGAAGTTGGAGAGATTGCTGACGATACCCTTGCGAACTTCTCCGACCTGCAGCTCGTTGAGGAGCTCCTCACGCCGCTTGGCACGCCATTCCTGGACCGCCAGCCGCTCGGACAGGATCAGACGGTTCCGATTCCGGTTGATCTCGATAATCTTGAGCTGTAGCTTACGGCCCACCATACTTTGGAGTTTCGCCTGGGTCTCGGCATTGTCGGCGGTGTCTTCCCGTTTGAGGTTGAGAATCTGGCTAATTGGCACAAACCCTCGTATGCCTTCAAGATTGACGATTAAGCCACCCTTATTGTGATCGATGACCTCGGCTTCCAGGAGGTCGCCACGCTCATACTGCTCCTGGGCGATACGCCACTGCCGCTCGAGGCGTGCCCGCTTGATGGAGACAATGGCATGGCCCTCAGGGGTCTCCGGCTGCATCACATAGACCAGCACTTCATCTCCCACATGAAGCTCGGAGATCGACCCGTAGCCAGTGGCAGGCAGCTCCTTGGTGGAGAGAACTCCCTCGCTCTTGAGACCAATCTCTACCAGGATCTCATCCTGATCGATGCGGGCTATCTGGCCCTCAACGACTTCGCCGCGCTTGATGCTCCGAAATTGTGCATCCTGCTCGTCCAGCAAACGTTGCATTTCACTCATATCGGGCATGTCGTCCGGATCAAAATCCGGATGCGGATGATGCCCATTCTGAACCTGGCTCTGCGCGGTGGTGCGATCGTCGTCTACGCTCATCGTCCTACGTGCGGCGCGATACCCGACACACAAGTGCGCCGGAAGGTGCGCCGCTTCCCCTTTCGTAAATTTGGTATTCGATGCTCCAAGTGGACCTAGGCTCCTATGAGCCGGGACGGTCCACGCCTTGTGCCGCCCTGCAGGACACATGCGTATGGATCTTCATGCCGGCAGACCATCGGTTGACGCATGGCAGCACTATATTGGTGAATCACCGCGCTCGCCCTCACGAGAACATCTTAGAGCAAATATCCCTGTTAAGATGCCCTGTGAGCGCAATCATATAGAACTGGAGCAGTGTTCCATATGGTGACTAGCTCACCGTCTGTAGTGCCCGTCTCTCGCTCCCCCACTTCACCGCTCCCCCAAAAAACTGGAAGCGGATGTCACGAACACAGCCAGCCCGACCGAGAGAGAGACAACCATGGCTTTGCACTCCGGCGTGTAACGGCAGGCAGCTTAACCTACTGACGCGTCACATGTCCAAAGTGGCATTCGCCGGACCAAAATCCTCACATCAAGCCGGCAGCACTACAGCCTCGCGGGACAGTGGCGCGTCATGTGAGCAAACAATGCTACGTGTCGCATTGGTCCCGTTGGAACGGTCGGGCTGCCTGGACCGACAGTACGGCTTTTCGGAAGAGGGAGTGATAGCATGGGCTGAGGTGACGAGTAACGTCGAGGTGTGCGCTATCTAACTAGGGGAAGCGCTTATGGCCGCTACCATTGGCGGCGTATTTGCCTGCGAACGTCTTACGGTGCCTGTCTACGTGACCTATATCATAAGAGAATAGTCTGTACGATAGCATTAGAACAGGAAATCGCTGAAAGCATAACTACCTTCAGCTGTCCTACCTGATTCCAACGCCCGCGTACCACACGAGCCGCATTGCATGCCCCCACTTCTCACAGTATTATACCAAAGGCCGTGTGGTAGCGCAAGACGCGCCGGATCGCAATCATGCGAACCCGGGCTATTATGAAAATACTGTCAGATTGTGTTTGTCTCCCACTGGCAACATGTCCCACAGCGCGGTACATCCGTCTTGCGCCAATGTGATCAATCGTGCTTGCTATGAGCATCGGAGGCAGATATGCGTCGAGAAACGCTGCTACACGACGCCGAAAGTCTGATCAATCATCTGCGGCAGCGTCTGCAGACGCTGCCACCCTATACGGTGCAGCACGGGCCCGAGCTCTCGGCTCGCGCCGCCGCGGTCTTGGTTCCTCTCTATGCCGTTGATGGAGAGCCCTACCTCCTCTTTACTCGTCGGTCAGTTGATTTGGCTAAACATAAGGGAGAAATCTCTTTTCCTGGGGGAGCGCATGAGCCGCAAGATGCCACGCCAGCTGAAACCGCACTGCGCGAAGCCAGGGAAGAAGTTGGACTCGATCCGGCGTATGTTGAAATCTTGGGCATGCTTCCGCCCGTCCTGGTATCGGTAAGCAATTTTTTCATTACACCGGAGGTCGGCTGGCTTGGCAAAGATCTGCCGCCGTTGGTTACCAATCCCACTGAAGTGGCCGAGCTCATCCAGGCTCCTCTGGCCGCTCTGGCTGAGCCGGAGATCTACCGCACGGAAGTCTGGAGCCGATTTGGCACGGCTCACGTCGTCCATTTCTTCGATTATGGCCCGTACGTTATCTGGGGAGCTACCGCACACATGCTATTCAGTCTGCTGAATCTCTTGCCGATTCCTGGAGCACCGACTTGATCCTAGGGAAGTATGCGGATTAGCACACTCGTATGATACTAAGAGGCTAGGATTGAAGTCCTGAACGAGGCTGCCGTTGATTTGTGGGTTACTGGTCGTAGACCAGAGCGTTTGAATGTAGGAGACGAGCCGGTGAGCTGCGATGCAGGCCCCCACCTGAAATTGCGGGCCACTGACAGGTGCTCGTTCTCTGGAACTTTTATTTGCGGTGCTTGTAGCGCTTCCTTTGTAGTTACCACAACGTGAGTCGCGTCTATGGCTGCCCAAACCGTTGCCATAGGCCGCGACTCACGCTGCGTATGTGGTTTACGTGGTTAATGTTTAGTGTTTCTCAAGGAGTGATCAAAACGGTAGCATGCCCAAGCTGCGGATGGAAATCGAATAAATCTCAGGAGGCACTGGGTGCCATGTGCCCCCACTGTGGCACCCCAGTGACGACTGTGCAGACGACGCCGGACCTCGCGCCCAGCGGTGTAGAGTTCGTCTGGCCGCAAGGCAGCCAGATGGGGGCGCCCCTGCTCCCCTCTCCTCGCTATGATTTGGAGCCCGCTGATATCGGAGAATCAGGCGCGATCGACTCCGCCGATCGCAACGATAGTATCGACGGCGCAAACCCTGATGACACCATCGAGGCAGGCGAGATAACCAAGCCGCGCTTGCCGGTGGTTCCGCTACCGCTTCCCGGGACCTCCGCACTTGCTTCAAACGGGCGAGAACGCGGCAAAGCCAAGCGACGCCCGGGACTCAAAGTGCTAGTTCCCGCAGTACTCTTGGTTGCGCTCATCGCCGGCGCCGCCGGATTTTACGCGTTCGGGCGGAGTTCAAGCATCTACCAGAGTTCTCTGCACGGCAGTCAATCTGGGTGGGAAAATAGTCAAGATTGTGCTGCCAAGGCCGATGGGTATCACATTGCGAGTGGGTCAATCTGCTATGTGCCCATCGGCACCCAGACCAATGTCAGTGTCAAGGTCACTGTCGAGCAACTCAGCGGGTCGAGTGAGCTCTTCTATGGCATCGCATTGCGCAGCATGCCAAGAGGGCACTATTATCTTTTTGCGATAGACGGATACGGCAAGTGGTCGTTTGTCGAGGTTCCCGGGCTGAACCAGCCTCCTATAAATGTGATTGCCCCTGCGCTGGATAGCGCGGTCCGCAGCGGTTTGCACCAGACCAATACGCTGCAGGTAAAAATGAAAGGCTCTCACTTCCAGTTCTTCATCAATGGTAGTATGGTTGGCGACGTGATTGATTCGCATTATGCATCAGGCCAAATTGGCCTCTCCGGCGAAGCTGGCGTCACGGTAGTCTATACTGATCTGAGCATAGTCAACGCACAGTAAGCGAATCAATCAGGAAAATCGATGAGGTGCCTATCTTGTGGCCTGATGGTGGCAGATACATCCGAATATCTGCCCATACTCACCTGTCCGCGCTGTGGCCAGCCTATGGGGCAGAGGCCGGATCTTTCTGGTAATTACCCGAGTCTGCGGCCCATATCCGGATCACCCGGTCAACCGCATTTTACGTTACCGACCCTTCCGGCAATCGACGCCCAGTCGGTACGCCGCAAGTCGCGTCGTCGGGCCGATGCGCATGGCGATCTACATCGAGAACCGCCATACCCTGCCCTAGCTCCCCAGTCGAGCAAGAGGACTCCGCTTATCGCGGCAGTGCTCTCAGTTGCGGTTGTCCTCGCGTTGCTCTTGGGTGCGGGCATTGTATGGCGGGGTAACGCGAAAGTGGGGCAAGGTGGTTCGCAGCTCGCCACGGTGCCACCGCACGCCGCGCACTCGGCAGATCCGACGCCGAGCGCAACACGGTTGCCCGGAACCGTTCTATATCGCAGTTCCTTGCAGGGTACAGCGGGCGGCTGGGTAAATGATAGCCATTGCAGCTACGGTGATGATGGTTACCACATCACTGGTGCCTACCTTTGCTACGCGCCGGTAACCCAACAAAGCAATGTGGATATCACCGTCACCGCGAAGCAATTGAGCGGCACATACAGTCTTCTATACGGCATCGTTATTCGTGCTAGCGGAAAAGGCAACTCGTATCTCTTCGGCATCGACGGCAACGGCAAATGGACGTTTGCCAAGCTCAGCGACAACCAGAGCCAGTACCTAATTCCACCGACAAGCAACGCAGCTATCAGAAGACTGCTCAATCAGCCGAACACTCTCGAGGTTACGGCGATAGGGTCGAACTTCAAGTTTTATGTCAATGGTGTGCAGGTTGGGCAGGCAAACGATACCAGCTACTCGGTTGGTCTTATCGGTCTCACCAGTGAGGGTGGAGTTGAGATAACGTATGCCAATATTTCGGTCGCGAGACCTGCCGCGCACTAGATTATGCGATTCTCAGATTACTAGCTCGAGGCCCGCCGGAATCCAATGAGCGAGCAAGGACAAGTCGCCACTATGTCGAAACAATCGCATTGGCTGCTGCCGGTTGTGCTTTTTGGGGTATTCACCTTAGACACGTTGCTTTACGGCATAGTCATACCATTTCTGCCTGCCCGGGTACTTGCTCTTGGTGCAAACCAGGCGGTCGTTGGCATACTTTTCGCGTGCTATGCCATTGGCCTCCTGGTGGCAACACCGCTGGCCGGATGGCTCACCAACAGGTTAGGGGGAGTGCGCGTTCTGGGTCTCGGCTTGCTGCTGCTTTTCTTCTCAACCGTGGTATTTGCTTTTGCCGCGACCTTGCCGATGCTATTTCTGGCCCGCGCCCTGCAAGGAGTAGCGGCCGCGATGCCATGGACCGCGGGTCTGGCCATCATAGCGATCGAATATAGTCCTGCCGAGCGGTATCAAAGATTCGCACAGGTTTTCTCTGCTACCAGTATCGGCACTCTGATCGGTCCGGCGATCGGCGGTGTGCTTTATACTTGGCGAGGGTTTCAGGCGCCGTTTCTCGTTATGGCTGCTTTGATTATTATTGAATGCATTGCGGCTCTCGCCATCTTCGGACGTGGAGCACGAGCCGGGATTGTCCGGCCGCAGACCGCAATCTCTCCGGCAGAGTCGCACGAGCCGCGCCCGGGCACCCAGCCCGGTAATCCTATGGGCCTGCCCCGGAGCCGCAGGTTCGCCGGAGCGCTGGTATTGACCGCGTCAGGGGCCTTGCTGCTTGCCTTAATTGAACCAACGCTGCCGGTGCTTCTGGCTGAGCGCTATGGGCTCGCTCCCCTTACCATTGGGCTGGTTTTTGGAGGCATGACGGCACTGTTTGTTCTCGTCCAGGGACTGGTAGGAGCCCTGTTGCGGGGATACAGTTCATCCACCGCTATGTTCTTTGGCCTGACCATGGGTCCACTTGCGCTTGTACTGGTGGCCGTCAGTTCCACTCTCGTGCATGCCCTGGTGGCTCTCGCTCTACTTGCGTTTAGCTTTGCTTTCCTACTCACTCCCGCTTTGGAGTATCTCACCCAGACTGCCCGGCCGGTGCCCGCCAAGAAGACGGCGGGCGCTGAAACAGCTGTGCGCGCGATCCCGTATGGAACACTCTATGCCAGTTATAATCTGGCCTACTCGACGGGAATGTTGGTGGGCCCGATACTGTCGGGTGTTGCTATTACCTTGCTCGGTCTGACCTACGGCTTGATTGTAACGGGTAGCGTGCTGGCAATAGCGTATCTCCCGCTTGCAATTGGGCCTCTTTGGAATAGCGGTCTGCACAGGAGTTCTGGAAGTCCTATCCCTCCGTCAGCGCCGGATCCAGGACAGACGCTCGTGGAAGAATTGATGCCGACGTCCGAGCCGATGGTGGAGGCTCGCCAGACACCTCATATTCTCGAAACAGAAGAGACGCTTGAGATTGTCGAGATCGTCGAGATTTCGTCGAGATCGACACCTTCATCGGCATGGGCGGATAAGCCGCGCCGGGGCCTCGTCGCTACGCCGGCCTATTTATCACGTCGGCCGGAAGTAGGCAGGGGAAACAGATATGACTGCACTCGCTCGCTATATGCTCGAAGCGTCCGAGTTATCCTGGCGTTTATGGTGCCCTCGAGATGGCGTCCATTTGGGTCCGGCTTGCCAGCTGGTATACCGGTTAGAAGCTCAATCCCTTCGTCAACCGTGCTGATCGCATAGATGTGAAATTGGCCCGTTCGCACGGCTTTGACTACCTCCTCCTGGAGCATCAAGTTATGGATATTGGCTTGCGGAATGATTACTCCCTGATTGTTATCAAGTCCACGCTGACGGCAGATGCGAAAGAATGATTCAATTTTATACGTGACCCCCCCAACTGCCTGGATCTCTCCCCGTTGATTGACCGAGCCAGTTACCGCGAGCGATTGCTTGATGCCGACACCAGAGAGAGACGAGAGCAGTGCGTATAGTTCTGCCGATGATGCACTGTCCCCGTCTACCTCATCGTATAGCTGTTCAAAACAAAGACTAGCAGCCAGACTCATCGGGTACTGCTGAGCATAGCGACCGGCCAGATAACCGCTCAGAATGAGCACGCCTTTGGAGTGGCTTGGTCCGCCTGCGCCGATTTCTCGCTCGAGATCCATGACACCAGACCAGCCGGGCGAGGTTCGCGCGGTAATACGAACCGGCCTGCCAAACGAGTAATCTCCTTCATGCACAAGGCTCAGCCCGTTTACCTGCCCGATTACTACGCTCGACGTGTCGATCAGAGTGGTTCCTCGATAGATCATTTGGTCGAGCTTATCTTTCAGCAAACCGAGCCGCTGCTCCCGCGTCTCGATGGCCTTGGCTACGTGAGCGCGCTCTGTCAGAGTGCTCTGCAACTTCTTGGCGAAATGGCAGGCTTCGACGGTGAGATCACTTAAATGACCCAGTTGTGTAGATAAGTGATCCTGATCCTCTACCCGTCGGCTCCCCTCTTCAATGAGCAGCGCCACCGCGGAAGTTGTTAGGGGAGGACCTCCCGTACGGCGAGCTACGTCACCGGCGAAACACCCATAAAAGTGCTCTGTGAGCTGATTGCGGGGCATTTCGCGGTCAAAGTCGGCGCGCACCTTGAACAAGTGGGGAAATTCGGCGTCGCGACTCATGAGTAGCGTGTAGGTTTCGCTATCGCCGATGAGCACGACTTTGACCTCGGCAGGTATTGGCTGTGGGCGTAACGAAGCGCTCGGCGGCAACCCGTCAGCATCGCTGATGCTTTCCGAAGAGATCGCTCCAAATCGGAGCATGCGCTTGACCGTATCCCACGAGCGCGGCTGACTGAGGACATCTGCTGCCTGCAGAATGATAAATCCACCATTCGCCCGATGTAACGCTCCTGGGCGAACCATGAGGTGGTCAGTATAAGGAAGTCCATTTCGTACGCCAAACTCAATGCGCCCGGTTAGATTTGAGTAGGTGGGATTGCTCTCGGCGATCACCGGCGCGGACTCATCGCTGCCATGGGAGACGAAGATATTGACTTTGTACCGACGTAGCAGCGCTTTAAGGTCAGGACGCACTCGCAGGTCCTCATCGAGCGGTACGCCGCTCCCCGGCTCCGCATCGGAATCAGTGCGCTCGAGCGTCCCCAGTGAGCGATCTTGAGACTCGGCGCTGTCCTCGGCAGGCGCCGTCAAGGTATCCAGGTCCGTATCTACATCTGACCGGCCGTCGGACTCACCGGGAGGTTTGCCTAGCACATCGGGATGAGCCACGATATCGGCGCTGAGCGCGTGCAGGTAGTCTGCGACGGGGGGAATCGTCGCATATTTCTCCAGAATACCCACTGAGAGGTGCCTGGTAGCGGTCTCCGCAACCTCGCGATCCAGCTGGCGAAGCCGTGCCCGTGCGTCCTCCTCCAGTGCCCGTATCTGCGGCAGCAGCCGGTTGACTTCGGCCTCCACCAGGTCGCGGTTGGAAGCCAAACGCTGCCGTTCCACCGGTGATAATCTCTCCACCTCGTCTGGATTCATGGGCACTAGACCGCCGGGTGGGGGACCAGCTTTGGCGCGGTCGGCCTCCGGCAGCGACTTCCAAGGAAGTATCTGTAAGCCGGAGGGCGTTCCTTCCAGTAGGAAACCTAGCGAGAGTGCCTCCTGCTGAAGTTGTTCGAGCAGCGCCGTGTGCTGCGCCTCCACTTGCCGCAGTAGATCACCACGTCGCCTGGTGTATGTGTCGTCCGTAAATGCGCGACGCAGCTCCCGACGATTTGCCAGCACAAACCCGTCGATATCTCGCGCAAATCCATACCCAGTGCCTGCGGGAAAGGCGAGAGTAGCGGGGCTCGCTGGGTTGCTCAAAATTGTAGACATAGCACCAATCGTGACGTGGTCGCCGTGACTCCGCTATCTGGCTCACCATTGCCAGTGCCGCGGCCTGCCTGCCGGTGCCTGGATCACCTGAGATATACAGGTTATACCTGGGATCATCTATTTCAAGGGCAAACAGAATAGCTTCCGCCGCCCGCTCCTGGCCCACCATACGACCCGCCGGCGGAAGCTGCTCGGTGGTGTCAAAACCCAAGGTTTCGGAATCGGCTACTCGGCGCAGGTGGTTAGCGGCGAGTGTCCTTACCGTAGTCCCCATTCTCCATCTCGCACTCCGTGATAGATCTCGATGGCGGATATGTCGGCGTTCACAGGTCTCGCCTAACGGCCATGGCAGAGCTTGTATTTGCGCCCGCTGCCACAGTAACAGGGGTCGTTGCGGCCCAGCTTGGTCGCCGTGCCCGGCCCGTTACTTGCGCCTACCGCGACGGCACGCTGTGAGACGGCGGCGGTTCGGGGCTGAGGCGTGGCCTTTGATTGGTTGGGTCGACCCTGGCTGGGACGAGCTGGCACCCGTCCGCGTGAGTCGAGGTTTCGGTTGCTTCCGCCTCCCTTGCTATGTTGGCTCTGGCGCGCCGGCGTCGAGCTGGAGGAGGCGCCGGCCGCTGCTGCCGGTGTGGGGTCTCCTTCCAGGTTCCCGGCGTCTTTGGGCTGGCCCGATGCCTGGGCAATCGCCTCCACATTTGTCTTCAAATTAGACGGCAGTGCGGGGGCAGGCTCCGGTACCTGCAGGTGTATCTGCGCTCGGAAGAGCAAATCGGTAATATGGTGTTCGATGTCTTCCTTGAGCTGCTCAAACGCATTGTAGGCCTCGCTCTTAAACTCGACCAGAGGATCGCGCTGAGCTATGCCGCGGAGCTGAATCCCCACGCGCAATACGTCCAAACGATCGATATGATCTTGCCAGAGACTATCTACCACCTGCAGCACGATCTGGCGCTCAAATCGTCGCATGATGGCTTCACCAGACTCGGGAATCTCTAGATCCACCGCACTATCGATCAGCTCTTGTTCTTTTTGATCGTATGCCGCCTCGGCCGCACCCAGGAGATCCTGAATGAGAGTCTCGCGGCGCAGCTTATTGATGTACTCGGGAAAAACGTCGTTAGGTACTGGTACTCCCCAGACGTCAAATTGCTTGACGATGCCGTCCAGATCCCAGTCCTCAGCCATGTTGGCCTGGGTATGCGCGGCAACTATCCGTCTGATTTCGTGCTCAACTATCTGCATGCAGCGCTCATGCATGTCGGCTCGTTCCATAACGTTCTGGCGGTCGGCGTAGATGGCCTCGCGCTGTGCGGCAATGACGTCGTCGTATTCGACGACGTTCTTGCGGATGTCGAAATTGAAGCCTTCAACCTTGCTTTGAGCCGACTCCAACATCGCGCTCACCGCTTTGGCCTCGATGGGCATATCGTCGTCCATGCCCAAACGTTCCATCCATTTTCCCGCGCGGTCGGCATTGAAGCGGCGCATCAACTCGTCTTCCAGCGAGAGGAAAAATCGGGACTCACCTGGATCGCCTTGCCTGCCCGAGCGGCCGCGAAGCTGATTATCGATTCGGCGTGACTCGTGCCGTTCGGTACCGATGATAAACAGCCCCCCCGCGGCGACCACTTTCTCATGATCCGCGTCACTGCGCCTGGTCGCCTCAACCAAAGCCTCGGCTCGATCTTCAGGGGTGGCGAACTCGGGATCAATGTCCCGCTCTCGCAAGATGGAGTCAACGTACTCCGCCGGATTGCCTCCTAGCAGAATGTCAGTCCCGCGTCCGGCCATGTTGGTCGCGATGGTCACCGCTCCACTACGACCGGCCTGCGCGATGACGTGGGCCTCACGGGCATGCTGCTTGGCATTCAGGACATTGTGGTCGATGCCTTGCCTACTCAGGAGATCGGCGAGGTATTCAGATATCTCCACCGAGGTAGTGCCGACCAGCACTGGTTGTCCAGCTTGCTGGCGCTCCTTGATTTCCTCCACTACCGCGTTGAACTTCGCCTTTTCAGTGCGGAAAATCAAATCACCACGGTCCATGCGCCTGATCGGCTGGTTGGTTGGAATCGTGATGACATCGAGCTTATAGATCTTGTTGAATTCTTCAGCCTCGGTGAGTGCGGTACCGGTCATTCCCGCCAGCTTCTTGTAGAGGCGGAAGTAGTTCTGGAACGTTATAGTGGCGAGCGTGCGATTCTCGCGTTGTATCTGAACGCCTTCTTTGGCTTCGATGGCCTGGTGCAGACCCTCGCTGTAGCGCCTTCCCTGCAGAATTCGCCCAGTGAACTCATCTACGATCAAGACCTCCCCGTCGCGGATGATGTAATCCTTGTCGAGCTTGAAAAGAGCGTGCGCTTTGAGCGCATTTTCCAAATGGCGGGTATGCTCCATGTCGGCAAAGAGGTTGTCCAGGCCGAGCATACGTTCGACTTTGTCGATGCCCGGCTCGGTAATAGCCACAGTACGCGACTTGGCGTCGATGGTATAGTCCGCGTCGGCTGACAGATGAGGAACTACCCGGGCGTAGGCCTTATAAAGCTCGGCCGACTCCTCAGCTTGACCGGAGATGATGAGTGGGGTGCGCGCCTCGTCAATGAGGATATTGTCGACCTCATCCACGATGGCAAAGCTGAGGTCGCGCTGTACGCAATAGATCAAGTCAGGCACCATGTGGTCTCGTAGGTAATCAAACCCCAGCTCGTTATTAGTGCCATAGGTGATATCCGCCTGGTAGGCGGCCCTACGCTCCGGTCCCTGAGGATTCTGGGTCGTGAGGACCACACCGGTGGTAAGTCCAAGGAAGCTATGGATCTGCCCCATCCAGTTGGCGTCACGATTGGCGAGGTAATCATTGACAGTGACGATGTGAACGCCTTTACCGGTGAGCGCATTCAGAAATGAGGGGAGCGTGGCTACCAGCGTCTTGCCTTCTCCGGTACGCATCTCGGCGATTTTGCCTTCATGCAGGACAATACCGCCGATAAGCTGCACGTCGTAGTGACGCTGGCCAATCACTCTACGGCTGGCCTCGCGGACCAACGCATACGCCTCTGGCAATAAGTCGTCCAGATCGGCGCCATTCTCTATTTCCTGTTTGAGTTCGGCGGTCAGCGAGCGCAAGTCTTCGTCCGATTGTTTGCGCATGTCGTCTTCGAGTGAATTTATATGTTCAACAGTCGGGCGAATCCGCTTTAATTCTCTCTCATTCGGATCACCGAGTATCTTCGTAAAGAAGCTCATTGCTTGCTTACTCTCTTTTGCCCCTGCTACGCGTCGCGGAAAATCGAACCACCGCCACAGTTCCATCCATACACCACACCACGCACCATTATACTATATGCAGACAGGCGCTCAGCATGGTACAGGCGTGGCGGAGGCCGGCATTCGACCAGGCGCAGGGCAGAGAGCGTGCCTGTGGTTCATTCCCACCTGACAGCCCTTTGGCGGCGTAGACCTGGCGCACGCGGTTGACGCTAATAGGCTCGGGCAGAGAGTGCCAGACTCGGTGATTACTGCTCCAGATCCTCCGCGATATCCTCGTCCATTGCGACACTTGCCACCGGGGCAACCGCGCTGCGAATTTGCTCCTCGATGCCGTCGGCAACCTCGGGGTTCTGCCGCAGGTACTCTTTGGCGTTTTCTCGCCCCTGGCCCAGGCGGGTGTCTCCTGTCGAGAAGAAGGCGCCGGACTTTTTGACGATTCCCATCTCCAACCCGATATCGAGCAGGTTGCCTTCTCGCGAGATACCCTCATTGAACATGATGTCAAATTCGCAGGTACGGAAAGGTGCCGCTACCTTGTTCTTGACCACTTTGACCTTGACCCGGCTTCCGGTTGCTTCAGTACCAACTTTGATTGTATCGATACGTCGTATGTCGAGCCGTACCGAGGCGTAAAACTTGAGGGCCCGGCCACCCGGCGTCGTTTCCGGGGAACCGAAGAGCACGCCAACCTTTTCGCGGAGTTGGTTGGTAAAGACGACGGAGGTTTTGGAGTTATTGATGGCCCCAGTAAGTTTACGCAATGCCTGGCTCATGAGTCGCGCCTGCAGTCCGACATGCGCGTCTCCCATCTCACCCTCAATCTCAGCTCGCGGCACCAGCGCAGCCACTGAGTCCACCACCACCACATCTACCGCTCCGCTGCGAACCAGCATCTCGACAATCTCAAGTGCCTGCTCGCCAGTATCCGGCTGAGAAATCAGTACTTCGTTGATATTGACACCGCAACGCTCAGCGTAGGTGGGGTCCAACGCATGCTCCGCGTCAACGATTGCGCAAATGCCACCTCGCTTCTGGGCATTGGCGATGATATGCTGGCAAAGGGTTGTCTTACCCGAGCTCTCCGGGCCATAGATCTCGGTAATGCGGCCGCGAGGTATTCCACCTACGCCCAGGGCCAGGTCCAATGCGATGGCGCCGGTAGGGATGGAATCAACCCGTACATGAGCGCGGTGCTCGCCGAGCTTCATGATTGCACCTTTACCAAAACGGCGTTCGATTTGCGATACCGTCAGCTCCAGAGACTTCTCACGATCGCTAGCGCTGGCACCGTACGCAAGTGTGGCGGTTGTATTGCTGCTTCGATCTGCGGGCATTCTGCTCTATCTCCTCCCGATCTCCTGCGCCGTTTCCAGAGAACCAACCGAAATGGTGACCTTGCTGGCCGAAAAAGCTCCGCCACTGCTGGGAACGACTTTGTTAGCCGCTGTTTTCTGGGGGTTTAGAACGTACTTTCAAATTGTACGCCACCCCACGCATAGGGTCAAGGCTCAGTACTGCTCTCATATTCAGATTCTGATTGAACCCTGCCAGATCGGAAGAAAACTGCCTATGCGCAGCCAGAGCTCCGGCTCACTCTTCCTTACGAGATAGCCGGCTGGACGGCAACGTCCAGTTTAGTCGAGATGCCAAAGGCGTTCATGATTTCTTTGTCCCGCATATATTCGTGCCAGCGCAAAAGGCGCAGAATCTCACCGACGCTTGGGTTGTGCGGCTGCCGCGAGTCTGGCGGAAACCGAAGATCTCCAATCACCCGCAAGGACCACCGGTCGCCTCCGCCAGCCATGGCGCTGGTGATAAGGCGCGGATTGGCTGATTGGAGAGCGCTCAGCATATCATCGCGGGTTATCCCGTGGTAGCGAGCCTGAGAGCGCCGGTTGAAAGCAGCTACATCGTCTAAAGGCTTCTGCAGCACGGCGGGCAGATCGCGCAGAAGGCTGATCTCAAAGACGGCGATCGCCCACTCATCCCAGGCCAGCACATCTGCTAGAAGATCATGTAGCGTCGCATCCGCCGGTAAAGATGGCTCCCGCCAGCGATCATCCTTGATCTGGTCCGACAGCGACAGAGTAGCCAATCGTTGCTCACGCAGCCGCTGCACCAGGATGTCAGTCTTATTTGCGTCCATAGCACCCTTCCTCCTGTTCATCAGCTCGACTGGCCTCAGCATCGATTACCCATTTACTTCGCGGCGTCCCTCGAGTGCGCGGCCGAGAGTGCCTTCGTCGGCGTATTCGAGATCGCCGCCGACGGGTAGTCCGCGCGCCAGGCGAGTGATACGTACTGGTGCGCCTTGCAACATCTGCAAGATATGGGCAACGGTGTAATCTCCCTCGTAATTTGGATTGGTAGCCAGGATGACTTCATTCACGGCGAGACTTGCGGCTCCACCCGCGACGCGTGCCACCAGCTCCTCCAGTCGCAGATCACGAGGGCCAATACCTTCAAGTGGTGAGAGGGCGCCGTGCAGAACATGATAGACGCCTTTGAAGGCACCGGTTTTTTCGATGGCCAGTACGTCCAACGGTTGTTCTACAACGCAAATGGTTCCGTGGTCTCGCTCCGAAGTAGCGCAGATCGAGCAAGGATCGCTCTCGGTAATGTTAAAGCAGATCGAGCACTGTGTGGTGCTGTCTTTTACCCGAGTGATGGCTTCGGCGAGGCGCCGCGCCTGGTCCGCTGGGCTGCGCAGTATAAAGAATGTCAGCCGCTGGGCGGTTTTAGGGCCAATCCCAGGCAACTTAGCTAGCTCTTCGATGAGCGCCGTAACTGGCGCCGCTGTGGTCTGCATACTCTTAGAATCCTGGCGGAAGCTTCATGCCTCCGGTGAGCGATTCCATCAACTTGGCAGTAGCCTCCGTCGCCCTGGCAAAAGCATCCTGGCAGGCGGTCAGTATAAGATCTTCCAACAAAGAAACGTCCTCTGGATCGACCACCTCAGCGTCAAGCTTGACGGCGGTGACTTCAAATTTGCCGGTCATGCTGATTTTGACCGCTCCGCCGCCTGAGGTTCCCTCAAAAGTGGAGTTTTGCAACTCCTCCTGCATCTTCATCATTTTGTTCTGCATTTGCTGCAGGGCCTTCATATTGAAACCCATCGGGTGAAGCGCTCCTATTCTCGAGACGTCGCATGCTCGAAAGTCAAATGTATGGTCTTCTACTCTAGCCGCCGCAGCGACGGCAGCTGCGCCTGTGTGTATCCTGGTGGGTCTGTACCAGGTGTCAGATACCTCCTCATTATACGCTGTTCTCAGAGCGGTGGGCGAAAACGGTAGCGAGGTACCAGAGTATCGTCATAGGCCCAGACGGCTGCTACTCTCCAAATCGAAAATGGGCTCGGACTCACGCACCGCATATCCTCGCTCTGAAAGCATGGCAAGCAGCGCGTCGCAGTGGCCGCGATCTCGGGTTTCCAGTGTCATGGCCACTTCGACCTGCTGGATCGGCAGGCGGGGGCCAGTGCGATGGTGCTCTATGTCCAGCACATTGACCTTCTGCTCGGCGATTAATGACAATAAGCGTAATAGCTCTCCTGGGCGATCGGGCAGCAGCGTGTGGATAACAAGATAACGGCCTGAAAGAGCAAGGCCATGTTGTATAAACTTGCCGACCAGATTCATGTCGATATTGCCGCCGCTTAAAACCGCTAAGGTCTTCTTGCCAGACAAATCCAGCCGTCCGGACAGGAGTGCCGCAACCGGAGCAGCTCCCGCGCCTTCCACCAGCAGTTTGCAACGCTCGAGGAGTAGCAGCACCGCATGGATGATTTCCTCATCATCCACCGTCACCACGTCATCCACCAGGTCACGCACGATCTCGAAGGTAAGGCTGCCCGCTACTTTGGTGGCGATGCCGTCGGCTATCGTGCTGACTCCAGGCAATGCTACCAGGTGCCCAGCGTCAAGGGCCGCCCGCATTGAAGCAGCTCCTCCTGCCTGTACGCCGATGATGCGAACCGACGGCTTGAGCGCTTTGACCGCGGTAGCGATGCCCGAGATAAGGCCGCCGCCGCCGACGCTTACGACCACAGCCTCGACGTCGGGAAGATCCGCGAGAATTTCCAGGCCGATGGTTCCCTGGCCGGCTATGATATCGGGGTCGTTAAATGCTTCGATGTAGGTGGCGCCGGATTGGCCAGCCAGCTTGACAGCATGTTCATAAGCGTCATTATAGGTATCACCGTACAGCACCACGGAGGCGCCGTATCCTTGTGTCGCGGTGACTTTAGCCAGCGGCGCGGTGGTTGGCATGACAATGGTGCAGGGAATGTGAAGCGTGGCTGCGGCTATAGCTACGCCTTGCGCGTGATTCCCGGCCGAGGCAGCGATGACGCCGTGGACACGCTCATCGTCGCTGAGCTGGGAGAGCTTATAGGTCGCTCCGCGAATCTTATAGGCCCCAGATCGCTGCATATTCTCGGCTTTGAGGAAGACCTTCGCGCCGGTCATAGCGCCCAGGGTGCGAGATGCCAGGATAGGGGTGTGGGTAATGTGAGGCCGAATGATCTCCTGTGCTCGCCAGATATCGGTCACTGTCGGTCGCCGCATATCCGGGGCAGAATTGTCAGATTCGCCAGACTCTGCGGACTCTCTGGATCCAGGAGGCGCCGCTGGCCGAATGGGCGTAGAGGAGCGAACGGAACGATGAGTCGCACCTCGGGAGGTGCCGTGTACAGTAGCCATGCAGCAACAGACCCTCTCGCTGTAAATGTGTACGGGCCTGGACCAGCTCCATTGCCGATCCAATAGATCCTTCACATGGTAGCACATTGGTTCCGTTTACCACTGTCGCAGCGTCTATTTGCGGGGTATGATGATTGCTCACCATTCTGGTTCCCAGAATGGGAACAAAACCCGTGAGGCGCGCCGGCAATAGTAGCTGAAGCGTATATTGTATACATATACGGGGCCTGGCTGGTCGAAGAGAGTGACCGCGTAATGGGCGAAGGCGACGCGCATCAAGCGAGAGCATACAATGCAAGGCCGCAGGTGACATCGGACAAAGCCATGCCTCAGCGGATTGCATACTGGTTGCTCGGCGTTGGAGACGAATTTATCCAGCTGGCGGTTCCCTGCGCCGCCGCCGTGTTGCTATTTCTTCCGCCGCTGTTGGCGGTCCTTGGTATCGGGGTCGGCGGAGTCAATTGTCTCTTATTGTTGATTCAGATCGGGAAGGCCTGGCGAGCTGAACAATACGATGTGATATTTGCCGCGCTACCAACGCTCGCCGGAGCTGCCGAGCTGGCATTCGCCGGTCTGGCATATCTCGCACTGCTCTATTCGCTGAGTGTATTCATCTCTGGAATGATCGGCCACGGCAGGCAGCGCTTCTTTCTTCTACCCGGGGTGATCCTGTCACTGGCGGCGGTGATTGCGTACTCTACCGCGGCCTATCTCTTGACTACTATGCTCGATGCCATGACTGCCTGGGGAGACCTGCCATTTGTGATACTCTTCGGCTACCTCGGATTGGATGCTGCGGTTCTGGGGCTTCTGGCTACGGATCTGCGCCGATCTGTGACGCGGTCCAGCTCCACCGTATCCGGTCCGGTACCTGCCGTGCGTGTGCGCAAGAGAGGCACGAGCCACCCATCTCGCGTTGGAATTAGCCCACGGCGGAGATTGCTGCAATCGATCTTTGCCCGGCATGCCGGCGATGATGGAGAATGATATGTTGCTGGCACCTCTCTTTCCGGCTCACATGGGAGAAACGGAGAAATCTTCATGGCTGACGTCAGACCTCTAGCCGGTATACGATACAGCGCGGCCGATCATCTGGCCGCGCTGGTAACCCCACCTTACGATGTTATTTCCCCCGAGGCACAGGCCGAATACTACGAGCGCCATCCGGAGAATATCATTAGGCTTGAGCTGGGCCGCGACGAGCCCGGAGATGATGATCTGAACAATCGCTATTCACGCGCCGCCGTCACTTTCGCGGAATGGCGATTGCAGGGGGTGATGCGACAGGATTCGCCGTCGCTCTACCTCTATCAGCAACGCTTCACCTCTCAGGGCACCAGTTATCGCCGGCTGGCGTTGCTAGCGCGAGTGCGCCTTGAGCCGTGGTCGCACGGCGTTGTTCTTCCGCACGAGCGCACGCTCAGCCGCCCCAAAGACGATCGTCTACATCTTCTGGACGCATGCGCCGCCAATTTCAGTCCTATTATGGCGCTGTATGAAGATCCCAACCGTGAGTTACAGAAGGTGTTGGCAAAAAAGGTAAGGACGCGACCGCTGGCGAACTTTATCGATGATGCAGGTGAGGAGCACCGGCTCTGGAGAGTCGCCCCAGGCGACATAGCCGAGAAGGTGGCCGACTTCTTCCGCGACCGACAACTCTACATCGCCGATGGCCATCACCGGTACGAGACTTGCCTTACTTACCGCGATCAAAAGACGGCGTTTTATGCTTCTTACAAGGAGACACGGCCGGAGGATGCTATCAACTTCACGCTCATGGCGCTGTGCGCATTGGACGACCCTGGCTTGCTCGTGCTGCCGACGCACCGCATAGTGCGCGGAGTCGATCCTGGGCGAGCGGCCGAGCTCCCACTCGCGCTCTCCGCTTATTTCGACGTTGAAACGCTCCCTCCCACGCTACCCGTAGGCGAGCTTGTCTCGACACTGGCTGGTACCAGCCCCGAGACGACCGCGGCGATACTGATCCGCCCACAAGATATCTTGCTGCTCCGTCTCAGGCCGGAGGGACGTGAGGCCATGGAACGTCTCGAGAATCAGGAGGATGGCGCCGGGGCATGGTGGCGCAGGCTGGATGTGACGGTGCTTCATGAGCTTATTCTCGGGCGTGGGCTAGGTATTACCCCCCAAATGATTCAGGCAGGCGGGCATGTAAGTTACACGCGGGAGGCCGAGGCGGCGGTAGCCGCGGTCCGCCAGCCGGATCAAGCCTCCACTCTCGCCCTATTGCTCCGGCCAACTCCGCCGGGGGCGATTCGGGATGTAGCGCGTGCTGGAGATCGCATGCCTCAGAAGTCGACATACTTCTACCCCAAGCTCATTACCGGACTGGTCATTAATCCGCTGTGGTGAGCCGACCACGCTTCTGCAGGGATGACCGCGTCTGGACACGATACACGGCTCCAGCGATACCGGGCTAAGATATAGATGGAAGAGATATATGCGGTACGGTGAGAGGTAACGGTACAATATGATCTTGGTTGTAGGCGCTGGCGTTGCCGGACTCACATGCGCCAAGGTGCTCCTGGAGGCCGGGCGGGAAGTGCGCGTGCTCGAAGCGTCGGACCACATCGGCGGCCGTGTCTGGACTGATCATAGCGCCGATGGATTTCTCCTGGATCGTGGCTTCCAGGTTCTGTTCACCGCGTATCCCGGTGCTCGCCGGCAACTGGATTTCAAAGCGCTCCGGCTGCGAGAGTTTAGTCCCGGAGTAGTGCTCATTCGCAATGGAGCGTGGCATCTGTTTGGCGATCCCTGGCAACAGCTGTCACTGCTAGGATCCACGCTGTCAAATCCTCTCCTGACTTTCGGCGACAAGTTGCGAACCACTCGTCTACGTGGCTATACACGGCGCCGCTCCCTCGAAGCCATCTTCCAGGGGAAGATGAGAGGAGACGACAAGTCGGCATACGCCGAGCTACGTCGGCGGCACTTCAGCGATCGCGGCTTTATCGATAGTTTCGCTCGCCCGTTCTTCGGGGGAATATTTCTGGACCGCGAGCTGAGCACCAGCGCCCGCATGTTGTTGTTTGTCTTTAAGATGCTCTCGAGCGGTAAGACAGTGATTCCTGAGCAGGGAATGGGCGTGATAGCCGAACAGCTTGCGGCAATGTTGCCGCCAAGGTCCCTCTTGCTCGAAACCCGAGTGGAAGGGATCGTCCGAGCGGATGGGCGTGCGGTCGGCGTTACTCTCACAGGGGGCGAAGAGATGCAAGGAGACGCCGTTGTAATTGCTACCGACGCCGAGACCGCTAGACAGTTCGTACCGGAACTTCCGGCCACCGAGGTTGTGCCGGTCACCTGCGTCTATTTTGGCTCGACACAAAGCCTGTATTCCGGACCGCGGCTGCTGCTCAACGCTAATCCCGACGCCTTTGTCAATCAGGCCGTGCAGATTTCGAACGTCTCGCCAGCTTATGCCCCCAAAGGGCAGCACCTGCTTTCGGTAACAGTGCTAGGCATACCCGAGCTCGACGATGCGGCTCTGGCTGCTCGATGTATGGAGGAAATAGCCCCCTGGTTCCCCGGCAAGGATTTAGGCAAAGTGCGCCATCTGGCGACGTACCGAATCCGCCTGGCGCAGTTTCGCCAGCCGCCTGGCGTGTTTACCGCTCTCCCGTCCAATGAAACCGCTACCCAAGGGCTGGTGCTTGCGGGAGAATATACCGAGTCGAGTAGCATACAGGGGGCGATTGCCAGCGGGGAGAAAGCGGCGGAGCGGGTGTTGGCGGAGCAGGAGAACCTGGAAGAGTAGAGTAAGGGTCAGAGTGGAATGAGGGGTCTACGTGAACAGCGAAGATGTAGAACACCACAAGCGTTCGGTACCAATGGGCGCTAATGCGCCGAAGACGGAGAGGGCGGCGGACCAACATCGGCGTTGGGAGAGCGTTGTGGAGCAGCAGATCGCCGAGGCTCGCGAGCAGGGAGCATTTGACAATCTTCGTGGAGAAGGCAGGCCGTTGCAGCTGGAGCGGAACCCGTTCGCTAAGGAGAAGGGGCTGGCGTATAGTCTGCTCAAAAACAACCATATAGCCCCTCCGGAGATCGAGCGTGCCAAGGAGATCGAAGAAGACATCAAGAGGGCCGAAGCCTTGCTTAATCGGCTTCGGTTCCAGCGTGACAGGTTGCGGTCTCGCACCGCCGTCTTCGCCAGTGATCGGCGGAGCTACGGTGTGCTGCTTGCCAGTACCGAACAACGGTTTGTCGAGGCGCTCACTGACATCAATCGCAAGATTCTCAGCCTCAACCTCATGGCGCCGCAGCCTCTCCACCGCCAGATGATTGACATCGAGGCTAAGCTGCAGGACTTTCATCGCGAATTTCCTCCACTCACGCCGGTTGAGAACCGGTGACCGGACGCCCGGGATTCTGCTCTGCTTCCTTGGACTCTAAGAGTATCTTCATCTGGTTCACATAATTAGCCGGTAGACTCTCTCTCGAAGGCTCGACCCACCACCCAAATGCTTGGAGGGCAAAACGGATTTCCGGTGCGCTCTTGGCATTTGGCGTTGGCATGATGTATCTATTGTACATAATGACAAATCTTCTTCGGAAGCGAGGGAGTGGGTATCGCTATGAATCCTTATGGACATTGGACACCGCCCGGCGGGTATCAAGCCGGCGGGTATCAAGCCGGCGCATATTCACCGCTGGTTCACCTGCTGTTTATTGGATTGGCGAATCTCTTCTGGATTGTGCTGCTTGGCACACTGCTCTGGACGGCCCTCGCGCCTCGCCGCCAAAATCACGGGCGCGTGCTCTCAAGCTCGGATGAGGGGCTTTCGTCCCTCGAGATGCTTCGCCGCAGCTATATCCTTGGGCAGATCGACGTCGAGACCTTCGCGGAAATGCTGGTACCAGTGCTGGAATCGGAAGAGTTTGCCCGGTATCACCGGCTCTCGCCGCCGACTGCGCTCTAGGTCGCCGGCCCTACGCCCCTCCGTTTGACGTAGCGGACCGTAAGAAGGTACACTGGCCGTAGAGGGCGCCGAATGCGCTGCCTCCAAGAGTGCAAATTGCTAGAATACTTCACCGCAGAGATCGGGAAAAGTAAGCGACAGGGGCTGTGGGCAGTGAGCCGGGAGAGTGGGAACCGGCGGCAGACACGTCGCGGAACCGGCCCGTGAGCAGCGAGCTGAACCCCAGGGGCGCCGAGTTGGGTGTCAGAGGAGAAAGCCGCCGGAGGTCCACCGTTAGCATAGGACACGCCGCAAGCGTCTTGACGCTTTCAGGCGGCTTGAGTTAGAGCCATTTGCCGGACCCGCTGGGCGAGGTGTTCGGCTCTACCGAGGTGGTACCGTGGGTCGTTGGCCCGCCCTCGGAGCAGAATGCTCCGAGGGCTTTTTCGTGTATGGGGAAGTCGCTGCGGCCGAACCCCCCGCCGCAGCTAACTAGGAGATGCGTCATGCCCGATGAGAGCACATTCGTCGAAGATCTAGCCGAGAAAGACGACTTTTCCGAGTGGTACCTGGATGTGGTCTACAAAGCGGAGCTGGCCGATGAGTCGCCGGTTCGCGGCTGTATGGTTATCAGACCCTATGGCTACGCGCTCTGGGAGAATATGCAGCGGGCCCTGGACGGGCGCATCAAAGCCACTGGACATGAAAATGCTTACTTTCCGCTCTTTATACCGGGAAGCTTCCTGGCGCGTGAGGCAGAGCACGTTGAAGGCTTTGCTCCCGAGGTGGCGCTGGTGACGCGGGCCGGTGGTGAAGAGCTGGCCGAGCCGCTGGTGGTGCGTCCTACCTCGGAGACCATGATCGGCTATATGTATGCCAAATGGGTACAGAGCTACCGTGATCTGCCTCTCCTCTATAATCAGTGGGGAAACGTAGTGCGCTGGGAAAAGCGCACACGCCCATTCCTGCGCACCAGCGAATTCCTCTGGCAGGAAGGCCATACCGTCCATCGAACCGAAGCCGAGGCCGAAGAGGAGACATTACTTATCCTGCGGGACGTCTACCAGGATTTCTTTCTGAAAGAGCTGGCGATACCTGGCATCGCGGGCCGTAAGAGCGAGAGCCAGAAGTTTCCAGGCGCACTGCGCACCTTTACCATCGAAGCGCTGATGGGCGACGGTAAAGCGCTGCAGGCAGCTACTTCCCATAATCTTGGGCAGAATTTTGCCAAGAGCTTTGGCATACAATTTCAAGACGCCGACAAGGTGGTGAAGCATGCATGGACGACCAGCTGGGGAGCAAGCACACGAATGGTCGGCGGCGTTATCATGGTGCATGGAGACAGCTCTGGTCTGCGTCTACCGCCTCGTATAGCTCCCATTCAGGTGGTGATCGTTCCAATCTGGCGTAAGCCGGCCGAGCGCCTGCGGGTCGAGGAAGCGGTAGCCACGGTGGAGGCGGCGCTACGCGCTGATGGGATACGGGTAAAGAGCGATTGGCGTGAAGAGCGGCCAGGATTCAAATACAACCACTGGGAGCTTCGAGGAGTCCCAATACGCTTGGAGATTGGCCCGCGAGATGCGGAGAACGGTCAGGTAGTATTGGTGCCGCGGACTGATCGCTCCGCCAAAGAGACGCTGAGCCAGGACGGCGTGGTGCGACGAGTGCAAGAGATGCTCGTCGTGATACAGCAGGCTCTCTATGATCAAGCTCTGGCATTCCGGAAGAGTCGTACGTACCAGGTTGCATCATACAATGAGTTCGTGGAGATTTTGGCAGATAAGGCTCGCATGGGCTTCATCGAGGCCTGGTGGTGTGGAGACGGCGAGTGCGAGGCAAAGATAAAAGCCGAGACACAAGCCACGATACGCTGCTTGCCGCTGGAACATCCTGAGGGTTCGGGCTCATGTATTGGATGTGGGCGCCCGGCGTCTACCTGGGCATTGTTTGCCAAAGCGTATTAATAGTAATTGACGGTATGCATGGCGCCGCTCGGCTACCCTGGCCGGAGCATTTCAAACCGTGTATAATCCGGCTGGCATCGGCCTACCGCAGATTCGCGGCGGACCGTAGCTACCGAATGCATACCATAAAAACTCTTACGAGGGAGTTGGGGAGATTCGAGTATGCGAGTCGTGATTTTAGGTTGCGGGCGCGTCGGCGCGATGCTGGCGCAGCTCCTTACCGCTGAGGAACACGTAGTCACTGTTATAGACCAGAGCGGTGATGCGTTTCGACGCTTGGGCAGCGATTTTCCGCAAAGCCGTACCGTTATCGGTAACGGCACCGACGCCGACGTGCTCAGGCGAGCCGGAATTGAGCAAGCCGACGCATTTATAGCCACCACCAATGGAGACAATCGGAATATCATGGCGGCGCAGATTGCCCGCCATACGTTCGGTGTCCCGAAGGTGCTCTGCCGGATCTATGACCCAATACGCCAGGAAACCTACAATGGAATGGGTCTTGAGAGCATCTGCCCCACCATTGTGGGAGCAAAGCTTTTCCGTGACGCCTTGCTGGGTCCGGTCAATCGCACCACCTCGCCGGCTGTCTCGATGGCTCAGGGCCGTAGCGTGCCGCTCACGCCATTAAAACCTGCGGCCAGCCCGTAGAGCCGGTACACGGGAGTTCCGAAGGTCTCGTGGAATAGGTGACAGTTAGGCTAGAGAAGAGCAAGAAGTACATCATATGTATATTTTGATTGGCGGAGGTGGTCAGGTTGGCTATTACCTCACCAAAGGATTGCTTCAGCAGGGGCACGAGGTACTCTTGCTGGAGAAGGATAGCCGGCGTCTCTCTCAACTCAGCGAGGAGCTTGGATCGGCAATTACGCGAGGGGACGCCTGCGAGGCGCAAGTGCTCGCCGATGTCGGGTGCGAGCGTGCTGATATCGTCGTTGCGGTGACCGGCGATGACGAAGACAATCTTGTGATATGCCAGCTCGCCAAAGCCCGCTTCAATGTGCGCCGCACGATCGCACGCGTCAATGACCCACGAAACGACGATCTTTTTCGTAAGCTCGGAATAGATGTCACAATTAGTCCAACTCGCACCATATTGCACATGATCGAAGCGGAGATTCCGCACCATATCATAGTTCCACTCATGACTCTGACCCGTGCGGGACTCAGCCTGGTAGAAGTAACGGTACCTCCGGATTCACCCGCGGCGGGAAGGCCGCTACGGACGCTTGAGCTACCGTCCTCGGTCAATGTAGCGCTAGTAGTACGCGACGAGACCAATATTACTCCAACCGGAGAGACCGTCATCGCGGCCGAGGATCGCCTGTTTGCGTTGGTAACCGCTGATGGCGAGGCGATTTTGCAAGGCACCATTCTAGGTAAGTGACTGCTCGCGTCCGGGCTGGTCAAGATCCTAGTCCCAGCCGGCTGAAAGCTGTATCGATATAGGTGAGGTACGCCCGTGGGTCAGCGATGGCGTCCAACTCCTCACTGGTAATCTTGGCCATGACGTCGGCGTCGCTCTTGAGCATCGCGAGCAACCCTTCGCCCCGGTCCTGATTGTGCCACACCTTCTGGGCATTGCGCTGCACCAACTTGTAGGCGGCTTGCCGCTCCATGCCCTTATCGACCAGCGCCAGCAGAATGCGGGATGAGTAGATGAGTCCGCGGGTCATATCGAGATTCTCCCGCATCTGCTCGCTGTCAACCTCGAGGCCGGACATGATCTGGTTAAAGAGCCACAACATGTAGTGCAACGTCGCGGTGGCGTCGGGAAGAATGATACGCTCGACAGAGGAATGACTGATATCTCGCTCATGCCACAGCGCCACATCCTCCAGGGCGGTGGTGGCATAACCTCGCAACACACGGGCCAGCCCACAGACTCGCTCAGCCTTTTCCGGATTGCGTTTGTGCGGCATCGCCGATGAGCCCTGCTGGTTGGCGGCGAACGGCTCAAAGGCCTCACGAAGCTCAGTCCGTTGCAGATGACGAATCTCCTGTGCCATCTTCTCCAGCGAGGCGCCAATCAGCGCTAGGGATGCGACAAAGTGAGCATGCCGATCACGCTGGATGATTTGCGTTGAGACTGGTGCCGGACGAAGTCCGAGCTGCTCGCAGACAAAGGTCTCAATGTGCGGTGGCACTGTTGCATGGGTCCCCACCGCTCCAGAGAGGGCGCCTACCGAAATGTCATCTAGCGCCGCGTCCAGTCGCGTTCGCGCCCTACGCAGCTCGTCTATCCATACTGCCAGCTTGAAGCCGAATGTCGTCGGCTCGGCATGGATACCGTGAGTGCGTCCAACCATAAGCGTATAACGGTGTTTGAGCGCCAACTCGGTAATTGTGTCATGAAGCGCTCCTAGCACATCCCGGATGAGCATGCCCGCCTGGCGCATCTGTATGGCCAAAGCGGTATCCAGGATGTCGGACGAGGTGAGACCGAGATGTAACAAGCGCCCTTCCGGCCCCAGACGTTCCTGTACCGACTGAAGAAAGGAAATCATGTCGTGATGGATGTCGCGCTCAAGCTCGTGGGCTCGCTCTAGATCGTAAGTGGCTCCACGAATCCTCTGCATGTCGTCGGCTGAGATCACGCCTTCCTGTTCCCATCCTTCACAGACCAGTACCTCAATCCGCAGCCACAGGTCTAATTTATTCGTCTCAGACCAGACGTTCGCCATTTCCGGACGAGTGTAGCGCTCGATCATATGTCATGTGGGCTCTCGACCCAATGGTTTTACCACCGGGAAGGCGAGCCCTTGCTCCTTTGTATTGTGTTCTTTCTTTTTTGATATTCTCTATGAAGATGGCCATTGCTAGACTGACATTGCTATAATAGTACATTTTACGCACTGGGCTCGTTATCAGCCATTAGCTAGCCTTTAGTCGATGTACTCTACCCGACTTCACAGGTGGCGCTGAACTCTTCTCCAGCTTGTCTCGTTTGGGCTTTGTCTCTGCTGGAACCGACGGTTCCTCTCCCCGCACGTATCGGCCGATGGTTTACTGCCCGTCGTAACCGCTCCCCATCAAGCACTCCGACATAGAAATAATTTGGCCGCAAGTGTTCGTTAGACTGAAGGCGTAGCGGTAATGGGAGCATTGTTGTCTTTGCGCGCTTCGACTTGGATGCGGTGGCGGACGGAATGTGGGATGGGTGAAGCTGGCATGTCGTCGGCTCGTAGCCGACTCGCTCGCGATAGCGTTGGGCCGCCTCACCGATTTTCTCGGCAAGAGGACGGTGGGTGTCGTCATCATACCAGAGCAGTCCAGATATCATCATGCTCATCAGGCGTGCGCAAGCGGCTTAAATTGTCCATCGTTGCCAGCAGCGAGTGAGGACGATGTAGCCGCCGCGTCTCCTTTCTTTCTGCTGTAGAGGGAGGGTAAAATAGAGTGCGGTATATTGTTAGTGACCTGTTTGGAACTTCTGTTCGATATAGTATAAAATGGAAACCGGCTCTGGTCAAGTGGGTCGGGTACCAGACCCGAGGGAAACGTGGACGACGAATTGCTTGCCTGGTTCGAGCGCGAAGGCATGTTGCGCTATCGAATAGAGAGTGATGAGCGTGGAGAAATCGCCGAGGAAATATGCCCACCGGCGATAGCTCTAGGTCCGGGTGACGACGATTGGGTCTGGGTTCCTCATCCCGCCGCTCAAGGCTACCCCATTGGGAGCCTGGACCAGATGGCGCTCGATGATTTCAACACGTATATGTACCGCTGGCTTGAGCAAGCGGTACGGCATGGTAGAGTGCGCTGCGCGCAGTGCGGCAAATTGCTCATCGATGACGAGGATTTGCCTGATGCCGATACCTGGGACGCCATTTTGATCGAGAAAGAGCTGGTTGGCTGGCTGGCTGTTCACTTTGATTGCAAGAAGCAATTGCCCAAGAAGCTCAAAGGGATGAGTCCTTTTGAGCTGGCTCCGAAGTCTCCGCCTCTCTATGATCTTGCCCATGTGTCCGCGGCGACGGGGGCCATCTGAAGCTGAATCCGACCAAGTCAAAAGGGATATCCTGGAGGAATGGGTAAGCGCTCCCACCTGTGAAGTCGAGGCAGCCGCGACAAGAATCTTGGAAGAGCCATCCGGTGTCTCCCAAGAGTCGTGAGAGAGTCGTACAGTAGAGAAAGGATGCATGTCGGTGCAAAAGATCGACAAGGAACAGGTAGCGGCTGTGCTTTTGGAGATAGCCGACCTGCTTGAGCTCACCGGCTCCAGCTCTTTCGAGGTACGAGCTTACCAGAATGGCGCTCGAGCCGTCGAGGCGCTTCCGGGCGATATCGAGGACATTGTAGAGAGCGGCCAAATCACGCATACACCGGGAGTCGGCAAGGTGCTCGCGGCACGAATTAGCGAGCTGGTCACGACTGGAAAGCTAGAATTCTACGAAAAACTGCGGGCTGACGTGCCACCCGGCTTGCAGGATATGTTACGCATTCCCGGTCTTGGCCCCAAGCGCGTACGCGAGTTGTATGACTCGCTGCATATCTCCACGTTGGCCGACCTCGAGGCGGCATGCCAAAGTGGAGAAGTAGCTTCTCTTTCTGGGTTTGGCACCAAGACACAGGATAAGATTCTCAAAGGCATCGCTTTTCTCAACGAACATGGAACACTTTTCCGCTACGACATTGCCGCACAGGACGCCTATTCTATCGCGGAGAAGTTGGGAGCCCTTCCAGAGGTAGTGCGCCTGGAGGTTGCTGGGAGCCTTCGCCGGCACAAGGAAGTGGTCAAGGATGTAGATATCGTGGCCAGCGTTCGTGATGATGCCGATCGTATTCCCATCATGGACGCGCTGGTAGGCATGCCGCAGGTGAGCTCTGTTACCGGTAAAGGACCTACCAAGACAAGCGTCGTGCTCAAAAGCGGCATAGCGGTCGACCTGCGTGTCGTTCTCGATCCGGAATATCCGTATGCCTTGCACCACTTTACCGGCTCCAAGGAGCACAATGTCGCGCTGCGCGGATGGGCACATGCCAGGGGGATGAAGATCAATGAATACGGCATCTCCAAGAACGATCAGCCTATTGTCTGTCTAGATGAAGTTGAGCTGTACCGCGCATTGGATATGGACTATGTTCCCCCAGAGCTGCGTGAAGATCGCGGAGAAATTGAAGCTGCCCGCCTGAGGCAGCTCCCAAAGCTGGTGACTGCCGACGATATGCGAGGCATACTGCATGTTCACAGCATCTGGAGTGATGGACAGGCCACCATCCGCGAGATGGCGGAGGCAACAATGGCTTTAGGCAAGGAATACTTGGGGATCTGCGATCATAGCAAGGGCGCCGCCTATGCTCATGGCTTAACTGTCGATGCGGTTCGGCAGCAGCACGAAGAAATCGACGGGCTCAACGCTGAGTATGGTGAACGATTCCGCATTCTCAAAGGAACCGAATGCGACATTCAAAAAGACGGATCGTTGGATTACGACGATACAACTCTCGCAACCTTCGACTTTGTCATCGCCTCGATCCACAGCCAATTTCAGCTGTCGCCCGCGGAACAGACGCGGCGGCTCATACGGGCTATGGAAAATCCATTCTGCTCAATACTTGGCCATCCAACCGGACGCATCCTACTTTCCCGCGACGGATATGAGCCTGACCTGGAAGCGGTGATTGAGCGCGCTGGGGAGCTTGGAGTGGCCATCGAACTCAACGGCGATCCGCATCGGTTCGACCTGGACTGGCGCTTCCACCGGTTCGCCACCGAGCGGGGAGTCAAGATTCCCATCACCTCAGATGCCCATAGTCCTCAAGGACTCAAGAACATCTACACTGGCGTCGGAATCGCCCGCAAGGGCTGGCTTACAGCCCAGGATGTGCCTTGCACCCTGTCGGCCGGCGAATTGCTTGCGTTCTTTGCCGAACAAAGAGAGCGAAAAGGCATGCATGCCTAACCGATCGGCTTGCCGAACGTCTTGCCGATAGCTTGGCCGTGCTGTCGCCTCACCATAGGGCTAGGAGAGAATCTAGCCGAAAGAACACTGCCGACGTCTAGTGCCGAGAGCGGCTTCCTCCATTTATCCTTATCACTGAGTTTGCTATTTCGTCGAATGCGTTCCTGAAGAATCCAGTGGAGGGAATTGATGAGTGAGTTAGTCGCGATCGCGTATCCGGATGTGCATCGAGCGGAAGAAGTGCTTGCCACGCTCTCCCAGCTCAAGAGTGAGTATCTCATCGATCTCGAAGATGCGGTGTACGTTACCAAAGATGCCAGCGGCAAAGTGCAGCTGCACCAGCCCATGAATCCGGCCGGTGCCGGCGCGGCGGGCGGAGCGGTCATGGGCGGCATCTTCGGCTTCGTGCTCGGAATGTTCGTGCTTATGCCGATCGCTGGTGCCGCCATTGGGGCTGGTATCGGCGCCGGCACTGGTGCGCTGGCCGGTCGTTTTTCCGATTATGGGATCGACAAAGATTTCATCGACCAGTTGCAAGCCAATCTCCAGCCCGATAGCTCTGCCATAATGGTGCTGGTCAGCAAGGTGACCCCCGATAAAGTTGTTCCCGTGATAAGCAAATACGGTGGTACGCTTCTGCGCACCTCGCTCTCCGCCGACAACGACGCCAAATTGCGCGCCGCGCTGGCTCAGGGAGCCGCCAACCAGGTTATCGGGGTAGAGCCGTCTAACTGACTCCGGTCAGAACAGTGTAGCGCCGTCGCACTAGCTACGGCTGAGGAAGCTCGCCTCGTAGGCGGTTGCATTCGAGGCGCGCACATCCTCATCGGCAAAGATACCGCTTTGTAATAAAAGCTGATATTCGTTGATGACTGAGGTCTGCAGCATTTCTGGACCGTCGGTATTGATGGTGAAGAGGACCTGGTGACTGCGCAGTCTGTCGAGTATCAGACGTAGCTCGTCGATGTTCTTGATTGCGCGAGTACGAAGATTTGAGGTAGGGCAAATCTCGAGAATGATTCCACGGTCTCGCACCGTAGCCATGAGATTTTGA
Organism: uncultured Chloroflexia bacterium; assembly: GCA_963810535.1. Taxonomy (GTDB): domain Bacteria; phylum Chloroflexota; class Ktedonobacteria; order Ktedonobacterales; family JADMIN01; genus JAJPKE01. Next base: position 66,846 of record CAWENW010000004.1, on the reverse strand, counting down.
TCGTAGGCACACTGGATACCATGTCCGATTCGATCGGGGCGCAGATACTCGACGACTTCCCACATGTCGGCGACGTGCCCTTCCTCCCCGGTGTGGATGGTTACCCCCAGGTTGCCGGCGCGTGCGCGTTCCACCAAGTCGGCGTGCTTGCGGTAGGAGAAGGTGGGATTGGGCGGCCCGGCAATGTCGACGCCAATAATTCCCCGCGATCGGTACCGCAGCGCCTTCTCCACGACAATGGTGTTCTGCGCATGCGAAAACGTGCGATCCATCATCAGAATCAGGCCGGAACGCATCTGGGGATACTCCAGCAAAGCGCGATCTTGACCACGTATCGCGGCGGCTATAATATGGTCCAGGTCTTGTTCGCCTTCACGGTTGCGCTTCATGGGATTAAATCGCAGCTCCAGCGTGGTAATGTTGCATTTGCGATACGCTCCACCGATGATTTCATAGACCGAGCGCTCGATCGCTAGCGGGCTGGACTGGATGAGCTCTGTCCAGCGGAAGATGCTGTCGTATTCGGCAAGATTATTGACTTTGTCCGGATGGGACACCGTAATCAATTCGACAAACTGCCAGTAGTCTTTGGTTGGCAACCGGATTCCTTGCTGATGGGCAATACTCCACATAATCGCTGGGTTTACCGCCCCTCCCACATGAACGTGCAGCTCGGTCAATTCGGGCCGTAGGTCCAGAATGCTAGTCTTGTTCACGGTTTTCTCCCCGAGAAGCCGGTAGTATATGAGCTACATCTCCAGTGGCTATCCGCCCAGTACGCAGAACTCGGCCGTAGATGCGACTCTCACCTGGATGTAGCTTGGCGGAGATTCGCGTGAAGTCGCCGTCGTTGAATGACTCGGCGATGTTCCGGCAGGGAATGGCAAAGGTGGTAAGCTCGATCTCCGCTTCGCCGAGTATGATATGTGATCCTGGTATGAGGTCCGACTGCTGAATGCCATGTAAGGTAATGTTCTCTCCGGTCGAGCCGGGCGCGATAGGATGCCCTTCCTGTTGCAGCTTCTGGATCTGTTCCAGTGTATAGAGGCACAGCGCGCGGTCGGGGCCACCATGGTTTGCTTGATCAGTTTGGTAGTCGCCCTCGATGCCCAACGTGTTGATGTATGCCTCGGCAATCGCCAGTTTTGGGACACCTCCTCGCGATATATTGATCTGGTACACGCGACCATGTGCTGGATATGCACCCATGTGAGAATGTTCCTCCTCGCTTGCCCTGGGCTGCTCACTGCCTTGATACATCACTTGTCTCTGTCATTTTACACCAGCTGATGAGGTGCTGATTCCGGCCCGCGACGTATGTCTGATTGTGCCGGGATGTGGCTGTGGCCGCACTCTGGGAGAGAGAGTATCGGCGCAAGCGGCTGCCGCTTGCGCTTGAAAGAGCAGTGCCACTGCCGTATCGTATACATAGCGTGCTCCGCCGGCGGCCGTCACGCGCCGCGGTAGGCCTGTGGCCGCATGACGGCCTGTCGTCAGGGAAGGATCAATCGCCAGCTATGCAAGACGAAGACATCCCAGAGGTTCTGTCCTTGTGGGGGCTTGTGCCGGGAAGTTGGCGTGAGGTCGGCACGATAGTAACCGACCTTGGTGCGGCCTCCCGTCCAGTCCTCGAGTGGGGTGGGAGACGTTATATTGTGCGTCGCCAGCCTACTGATCTGACTGAGGAAGATACCAGATTTCGCCATGCGTTTATGCGTCACTTGCGCTTGTGTGACCTGCCAGTGCCTGAGCTGCTGCCCCGACCTGACGGCCGAACCTATGCTGTCCTTGCCGAAGGCATCTACGAGCTGCAAGAGTGGCTGGACGGACGGCGCTACGTCAGTGGAGAGCCGGGTGATGGCGCTCTTCTGGAGGCCGCCGCCACTACCCTGGGCTTGCTACATCAGGCGTCGGCGGGATTCGAGTGGCGGCAGCATCTGTGGCCGGAAGATCGCTCACCGGCCGCTTTGTCGTATGCTTACACTGATCTGATAGCGCGCAAGGCCGAGGGAGAGGATTTACCCGAAGGGGTAGCTTCGGGACTTACACGGGTGGCTGAGAGTTGCCTGGCGCGATTAGACGGAGCAATTGCCTCCCTCGAGGACCCACCAACTCCTCCCGAGCTTCATGTACATGGAGACTATCAGGCTCATAATCTCGCCTTCACACCTGCCTCCGTCAGTGCCATCTATGACTTCGATGCCGCGCACTTTGGGCGTCGCATCGATGAGCTGGCCTACAGCCTCTTGTATTTTGCCGGAGTTCGTTGGGACGACACCCCGGGGGTGACGCCGCCGTTGGTTGATGATGGACTCGATGTCCTGCGCGTGCATCGTTACCTTGGCGCCTATGGCCGCGAGGCGCCACCGGCCGAAGGAGAGGCGCGACTTCTGGCCGATGCCGTTACGCTGGCGTTTCCGGTGGTCTTTGCCAACGGTATCGCCGAAGACCTGGTCTTCTCGCAAGAGTTTGCCGTGCAAACGGATGTGCCGGAGGCAATGGCCCGCATACACTGGGCGGATAGATTCTGGCTCTGGCTTGATCGCTTCAGCGGCTCGCTCGCTCAGGCATGGGAGGGTGCCGGAACGACCGGCACGAGCTAAGCCAAGAGCGGCAGCACCTCGGTTTGCGCGGGTATGCCGGTCACCTCAACGCCTCCCGGAAGTACCAACACGTCGACTTCGGTACGCAAGCCAATGTGCTCTTCAGGTATGTAAATGCCTGGCTCGATGCTGGTGCAGGTATTGCTTAGTACTAAGCGGGTATCATGAGTCTCGAGATTGTCGAAGTTGGCACCGTTGCCGTGCACCATTGCGCTCCCAATATTGTGGCCGGTACGGTGCACGAAGTAATCGCCGTAGCCAGCCTGTGTTACCACAGCGCGAACGGTGTCGTCCACTTCGAAGCCACGGATGAGCGCCTGAGCCAGCACGCGCTCCGTGAGAAAGGCGATACCGGCGTCTCTGGCGGAGGTGATGACGCCGAACAAGTTCGCGATGCGACCTGGTATCTGCGTCCCCAAGTAGACCATCCAGGTATAGTCGGCAAAGATTGAGTCCTCCTCGGCGAGAGGCGCGCTAAAATCCAGGAGCAAGAGATCGCCCCGGCAGATTGGCGAGGACAAGAGGGCATTCGGAGAGTAATGAGGATTGGCGGCATTGCCGTTTACCGCTACCAGGGGCAGATCGCCGTCATCAATGCGCAGGTGCTCCTCTCCCATTCGCTGTATCACCGCTTGCTGCATCTCGAATTCGTTTACTGCCATGTCGGCAAGCAGGCGTCCACGTAACCAACCGCACACAGAGACACAGACGCGTTGCAGCGCCGCTCCCGCCAGGCGATGCGAGGCAATTTGTGTCTCGGATAACACTGCCTCGAAGCGCTGCGCCATATCTCCCGAAGAGACCACATCGGGCCCCAGAAGTCGTACGAGCTCAATGGTTCCAGCATCGACACAGGATATGTATGGTATACCATTCTCCGGTGAGTATTCCATGGCTACGCGCCGTGTGTCTTTGAGCATGTAGGCAAGCTGGCCGCGGTACTCCTGCCAGGTGCGGTAGATGAGCTGATGTCCGGGCAAACTGGCCAGCACATGGGACTCTACCGCGCTCGTCAAAGCCGCCGGCTCACCAGTCGAAGGTATATAGTACAGCCAGCGCCGAGAAAAGAGTCCATGCGGAGGCAACCCCAGCACCGTGTAAGCGATGGGATTGGAGCGCCGAAAGTCGTAAAATAGCCAGCCGTCGATACCCGCCTCGCGTATCGCGCTCTGTAGTGCCTCGAGATCCAAAAGTCGCCTCCTGGGGAATGGTAGAGCGCCAAGCTCGGGGGCATTGGCGCTGACTTTTTTGCTGTTGCACAGAATAACTCCAGTGGCACGCAGTTCGCAAGAAGGAGGTTGTAACAGCGATCCGGCAAACTATACGAGCTACGGTGTAAAATTCGCTAAGAGGGCTGCGTCACTAGAGTACACAAAGGTCCTGCGATGGGCAGATCACTCACACGTTGCTGGTAACTTAACGCAACCCGGTAGCGTATACCTGCTTAGTCGTGAGGCGGGCATAGAACCGGGCCATCAATCGGGAAGATTTTTCCGTCTGAAGAAGTTTAGAAGACCCAATTGGGTTGGAGTAGCAGAGCAGCGGCTGAATGCCGGTCACAGAAAGGAGTGCGGCCATTTCGAGGCATCTTACTTTTTCTGGCCCACCGCGAGTGGTAAGCCGGGAAATGAGGGTTAAAGCCTGGCCGCGAACATGAGTGAAGCTGGAAGATCGTCCTTCTCTTTCCGTGCGCGATATCAGCGATGCTGCCGAACAGGTTATGACCAATGTCGAACGAGTCATAGTCGGTAAGCACGAGGCCGTGCGACTTACTATGATTGCCGTGCTCTGCAGCGGCCACCTTCTAATCGAAGATGTGCCTGGGGTCGGCAAGACAGTGCTGGCAAGATCTATTGCCCGCTCGATTGGTTCCGAATTTAAGCGTATCCAGTTTACCCCTGATTTGCTGCCCAGCGATGTTACCGGCGTTTCCATGTATAACCAGCACTCAGGCCAATTCGAGTTCCGACCTGGTCCTATTATGAGTCAGTTTGTTCTGGCAGACGAGATCAATCGGGCAACACCCAAGACTCAGTCGGCACTGCTAGAAGCTATGGAAGAAAGTCAAGTGACGGTTGACGGCGTCACCCATGCACTACCTCGCCCTTTTCTAGTCATGGCGACGCAGAATCCTATCGAGTATGAAGGCACTTTCCCATTGCCGGAGGCCCAGCTTGACCGTTTCTTGCTCAACATCAGCATGGGATATCCATCGCCGGCCGACGAGGTAATCATCCTTGACCGGCAGCAGCGCTCGCATCCTATTGAGTCGCTGGAGCCAATACTTTCTGATGACCAGCTGTTCAGCATGCAAGAACAGATCCGAGAGGTACGGGTAGATCGGGAAGTGCGCGAGTACATTGTCGCCCTGGTAGCGGCGACGCGCCAGCACCAGCATGTGTATCTAGGAGCCAGCCCGCGGGGCTCTCTGGCCCTCTTCCATTCCTCCCAGGCCTTGGCCGCCTTACGCGGCCGAGATTTTGTGCAGCCGGATGACGTCAAAACGCTTATCAAACCAGCGCTGACCCATCGTCTTATTATCAAGCCCGAAGCGCGTGTTCGTGGTACGACTCCCAGCCTCGTCCTGGACGACGTGCTCGGTTTGGTACCGGTGCCGGGAGGCGCGGGATCCTACAATGGAAGGCGATAGTCTATGCGTCCCTGGCAGCTTGCCGTACTGACCTTTCTGCTATGGTTGATGGCCTTTTCACTGGGCTGGAGGCCGTTCTGGATTCTGGCATGGGCGCTCACTTTAGCCTTTGGACTATCCATAGTGTGGCTGGCATTTAGTACACGCGGCCTGAAATTTTCGCGCTCGGCGTTAGGTGGGCGCGCGCAGGTGGGCGAGCGCATCGAAGAGCGATTGGCGCTGGAAAATCACTCGATGCTGCCCAAACTGTGGGTGCAGGTGGCGGACGGCTCATCCCTGCCAGGACACCATGCCGGCTACGTATCGAGTGTTGGACCGCACCAGCGTATTGCCTGGCGGGCCAAGACGGTCTGCCGGAGGCGAGGACGGTTCACACTCGGGCCGGTGATAGCAACCACCGGCGATCCGTTGGGACTCTTCCGCCAGGAGCTGGCGCTGGCGCCGGAGCATTCGTTACTGGTGCTGCCGCCGGTTCTCCCGCTGGCGCACTTTGAGCTCTTTCCTGGGGCAGTACCTGGGCGGGGGCGCGGATCACAGCGGTCGTTGCAGGCGACAACCAATGTGGTGACCGTGCGCAACTATGTACCAGGAGATGCGCTCACCCGCATACACTGGCCCTCAACCGCCAGGCTGGGGCAGTTCATGGTAAAGGAGTTTGATCTAGATCCTACTATCGACGTCGTGCTGCTTCTCGACCTTGACCGAGATGTCCAGGCTGGTGAAGGAGGCAGCTCCACCGAAGAATACGGCGTCACGATTGCGGCAAGTCTGGCCTCTTATCTGCTCCGCCAGCAGGAACTTTCGGTTGGTTTGATAGTCAGCGGAGTTGCCGACGCTTCACTACCACTAGACCGTAGCCAGCGGCAACTCGACCGCATATTGGAGTTACTGGCGATCGTGCATCCCAAGCGATCCGCGTCTCTTAGCCAAGTGCTAACGGTGGAAGAAGCAAAGCTTGCTCGCAACACTGTACTGATTGTAATTACTCCTTCGACCAAACCTGACTGGCCAACCGTGCTGCACCTTTTGCAGCGTCGTGGAGTGCGCCCGCTGGCAATTGTACTGAACCCGTACTCGTTCGACGGAGCCATTGGAGGGAACGAGCTGGTCCGGGATGCCTTGCTGGCCGAGGGGGTGCCGTCCATCGCCATCGAGCGCGGTGATCCGCTCGTTCACGTATTAGAAGAAGGTCCGCGCTCGTGGTAGTATCGGGCACAGGTCTCAGGCAGTTCAAGCGTCGTTGAGGACGGAGCGCAGCACATGCAAGTTAGTATAGAGCAGCGGAGCGACAATATTCTTACCGGACAGCGGCCTTGGATTCGTCTCCTCCCCGAGGATGGATGGCTGACCCTGTTACTGCTTGTCGTGGTCGTCTTTACCACCGTCGCAAGCATACAGTCAGTTACGCCGCCCTGGGCGCCGGGGCTGGGCATACTTTCGCTGACTACCGGAATGGGGCTCTTGCTTGGCTACATCGCTGTGCAGCAGGGACGAGTGCCGGGCAGCGTCGTGCATGGCATTGCGCTGATTCTGGGGATTGTTTTCGCCTTTCAGCAGACCGCCGACGCGACTACTGACGGCAATCGAGGCGCATTGCTACAGCATACCAGGATCTGGTTTGAGCAATCGATACTCAAACACGAAAGCAGTTCCGACAACACGGTTTTCCTTCTCTTCCTGGCCATTTTGACCTTTCTGCTTGCCTATATCAGTATTTGGCTGGTGCTTCACTCACGCCGGCCTTGGCTGGCCGCTCTGGCTAATGGCGTCGTCCTGCTCATTAATTTGAACTGGGCAACCCAAGACAAGGCGGTCTTCTTCATTATCCTGTTTCTGCTGTCCACCTTACTGCTGCTGGTACGCTTCACGCTCGCCGAAAATATCCGTGTCTGGCGGGCGCGGGGCCTCCGGTTCTCGCCCGACCTGGGATGGGACTTCATGCAAGCCGGTGCCATATTTGCTGTCGTGGTGCTGACTCTGGCCAACATCCTGCCGGCGGGGGCGGCGAACACCAACATACTGAGCGCCTGGAACTCGCCCAACAATCCGTGGCAGGGAGTGCAGACCACGTTTCAAACGCTCTTTGGCGGGGTGCAGGGCGGACGAGGTGCAACCGCAGGAGGCGGCTTCAATTTCTTCGGGAGCAATCTCACTCTAGGCGGTAACCCGCATCTGCCTAATGTCCCAATTCTCTCCTATACTCCAGTCAGCTCAAGCAATGATCCGGAGCAGTACCTGATTACCCAGACACTGGATCAGTATAGAGAAGACGGCTTATGGAGCAGCTCAGCAGTCAGCGAAGTGACACAGGCGGCCAATACTGCGCTGCCCTCTGGGCTTAATGCATCCAATTTCAAGATCAACGCCTACCATGTAACCGTCGACCAGCCGTTAGCTGGCAATCCGCTCTTTGCTCCTGGCAGCGTCGCGGCATCATTCAGCCTCGCCTCGCAAACGACTGAGACCGCAGCTTTGTCCACGCCGTCCCGGTGGAACTCAGTGAGCGATCAGGCGCCGGGGAGCAAGTATCAGGCGGAGGCCTATGTCTCCACAGCAACTCAGAATAAACTTCAGCAGGAGAAGTCGCCGGCGCAATTGTTGGCCGACGACCCGGCACTGCTCGCTCAGCAGTACCCGAGCGCGATTCTGAATGAGTATCTGTACTCGACGCCGAAAGGCAGCTTGCCCAACATTTTGGATCAGGACGCTCATAAGTGGACCCTCGGAACCACCAATATGTATGATGCGATGACCAATTTACAGGATGTCTTTTGGGCGAAGTTCCACTATAGTCTCACTGTTTCTCCGCCGAATGGCGCCGACCCGCTGGTCTGGTTTCTGAATAATAAGGTGGGCTTCTGCACCTACTTTGCTACCGCTATGGCGCTGATGGCCAGGGACCTCGGCATGCCCAGCCGGATAGCGATGGGGTTTGCCTCGGGCCAGTACAACTCCAAGTCCAATGACTATGTTATCCTGGGCACCCAGGCGCATGCCTGGCCACAGATCTATTTCGGCCAGTATGGTTGGATCAATTTCGAGCCCACCTCGAGCTTCCCACTTTTTCAGCGCGGCACGAGTGGTAACGGCGCCAGTACCGGCTCGCCCGTGCCCGTTCCAGTTAATCCCAATCCTCGCGGGCACCCCGATCCTACCAAAGGTCACCCTCTGGGTGGCGGAGCGTCTGGGTCCAAGGCATCCGCTCAATCTAATCCGCTCCTGGTAGGCGCGGGCGTAAGTGCGACGCTTCTTCTCGTGTTTGCGCTGCTCGCGGCCATATTGCTCTCTATGTGGTGGCGCTTACTCTACCGCGGACTTTCGCCGGTACTGGCGGCTTTTGCCCGAACCACTCAGCTTGGCGGGTGGGCTGGCGTAGTTCCCAAGCTATCAGAGACGCCGACCGAATATATGGAGCAGCTCAGCCAGCTTGTACCGGGGCAGCGACCGGCGCTGGAGAGGTTAAGTGACCTCTATGCCCGCGAGAGATGGGGCGGCGGGCTCTCCCCGGAGGCGTTGGGAGAGGTGTCTCATCTCTACAGCGCCGTGAGGGCGTCGCTCTTGCAGCGAATCTGGGAACGGGTGCAGAGGGCGCCGATCGGCGTAGCCGCGCGCGTGCGTCGCCTGTTAAGGGGTGGCGGCGAGACCGGCGCAGGCGAGTAAATGGGTGGCTGATTCCGGGCGCTTTGTTGAGGTATAGCGCTACATGGCCGTGAGCTCTCTGCTCTATTTGCCGGAATGTCCCGGCATATTGAGAATAGTGATGATGCATGCTTTACTACATACATTCACCAATCCGCCACGATATCTATCGGACGCGAACAGAGAGTGCCGCTCATGAGCTCCGTTACGCAATCACAACCTGAGGCCGCAATAGAAGGCTCGAAGCCGTTACTTGTCCTTATCGACGGCCATGCCCTGTATCATCGCTCGTTCCATGCGTTCCCTGAGGAGATTTCCACGTCTCGGGGTGAGCCTACTAACGCGGTCTTTGGCTTTACACGAATGCTGCTGGATGTGCTGCGCATGATACAGCCGGAATATCTGGCGGTTACTTTCGACCGGCCTACGCCGACCTTCCGGCACGTTGCCTATGGTCCGTATAAGGCGCATCGCCCACCGCTTCCTGAAGGCCTGCGCGCCCAATTCCCTCGGGTGCGTGAGGTGATTGCCGCCTTCAATATTCCCATATACGAAATCGATGGCTTTGAGGCCGATGATCTGCTGGGTACACTCTCATTACAGGCCAAACAGCACCTGGTGCATTCCGTTATTGCGACCGGTGATCTAGATACGCTGCAGTTGATAGATGAGTGGGTACGGGTGACATTTGCCCGTTCGCCGCGTCGCGGCGAGTTCGAGTATTTCGACCGCGATGCGGTTATCGCGCGCTATGGCTTCGAGCCACGACAGCTAGTGGATTACAAGGCGCTGGTCGGCGATACGTCGGACAACATTCCCGGCGTGCCTGGGATTGGTGCCAAAACGGCCACTAAGCTGATCCAGCAATATGGGTCGCTTGAAGCTATTCTTGCTCATCTGGATGAGCTTCCACCACGGATCAAGCCGGTGCTTGCTGAACACGCCGACCTGGCACGCGAATGCAAGTACCTTGCTACGATCGTACGAGACGTTCCCGTGACGCTCGACCTGGAAGGCGCGCGTTCCCTGCGCTATGACCCTGACAAAATCCTTCGGCTCTTCCGCGAGCTGGAGTTCCATACGCTGGTCGACAAGCTTCCGCGAGCGGCCGATCTCCCGCCTCAAACCGAGATGGTAAGCGCTAACCCAGCCGAGCCGGCAAAGGCGGTAGCGAGCCGAACGGAGAGCACTCTCGCCGAAGACCACGATCAGCAGCTCAGTCTCTTTAGCACTGAAGAGCTGGAGCAGCTGGCGGAGCAGGATACTAATATACCGCAGATCAGTCTCATCAGCCGGCGAGAGGAGGTGGACCTCTCTTCGCCGGCCACTCTGCCTGGAAGTACGAGTACACTGATCGTCGATCGGCTGGAGACGCTCAATGTCCTGGTCCGTTCGCTACAAGCATCCTCCATTTTCTCATTTGATCTTGAGACCGATACGGTGGATGAAATGCGCGCGGAGATTGTCGGCATCTCCTGTTCAATGGGAGCTGGCGAGGCCTACTATATCCCAATCGGCCACACGGGGACTCCAGATGGTACACGGTCCGATCCACAGCTGTCCGAGTCCACTGTGTTGGATGCGCTGCGGCCGGTGCTGACCGATGAGAATATTCACAAGGTAGGGCACAACGCCAAGTATGACATGATGGTTCTGGCGCGTCATGGAATAGACCTCAAAGGGCTCAGCTTCGACACCATGGTAGCTGCGTATCTGCTCAATCCCGGCCGGCGAAACTTGGGCCTCAAAGAGCTCGCGTTTGAGCAGCTTGGCGTCATTATGTCGCCGATTTCCGATCTGATAGGGACCGGCAAGCGCCAGATTACCATGGCTGAGGTCCCGATTCGTCCCGCCGCGGACTACGCAGGCGCCGACGCCGACATGACGTTACGGCTCATGCGACGGCTGGAGCCGCTGCTTGGTGAAGCGGCGCTTTCGGCGTTGATGAGTGACGTCGAAGTTCCGCTTATCCCGGTCCTGGAAAGTATGGAGCTGGCTGGAATCCTGGTGGATGCGGACTTCTTGAAGCGTATGGGCCAGGACCTCGACGTGCAGCTGGACGCCTTGGAGAAGGAGATCTATCTGGCGGTGGGTCATGAGTTCAACATCAGCTCACCCAAACAGCTCGGCGACGTGCTCTTTAGCGAGCTTCGACTGCAACATGGCCGCAAGACTAAAACCGGTTATTCGGTTGATGCCGAAGTGCTCGAGGGCCTGCGTGGTCAACATTCCGCGGTGGATACATTGCTGGAGTACCGCCAGCTCAACAAGCTCAAGACACAGTATGTCGATGGATTGCTCGAACTGATCAATCCGAGCGATGGCCGGGTACATACCTCATTCAATCAGACCGTTGCGGCCACCGGCAGGCTCTCCTCGTCCAATCCCAATCTGCAGAACATTCCTGTGCGTACCGAGGTCGGCCGGAAAATAAGGCGCGCGTTCTTGGCCGATTCCGGCTCCTATCTCCTGATGGCCGACTACTCGCAGATCGAGCTTCGCATTCTGGCGCATATCACCGGCGAGCCCGAGCTCGTGGAAGCTTTCGAGCGGGATGAGGATATTCACGTGGCAACTGCCGCGCGGCTCTTCAACGTAACTCTTTCTCAGGTTACACATGACCAGCGACGCCTCGCCAAGACCGTGAATTTTGGCGTGCTCTATGGCCAATCCGCTTTCGGTCTCGCCAACACCGCTGGTATCTCCAATAGCGAGGCGGCGGCTTTTATTCGTAACTATGAGACCAGCTTTCCGCGGGTGCGCGATTACATCGAGAGTACGCTGCATCAGGCGCGTACCCGCGGATATGTGGAGACTCTGCTCGGGCGTAAACGCTTTATACAGGATATGGCGCAACTACCGGTGGTTGCCCGCCAGGCCGCCGAGCGTGAGGCGATCAATATGCCGATTCAAGGAACGAATGCCGATATGATCAAGATCGCGATGATCCACCTCCAGAAGCGGCTCATGGATGAGGAGCCACGGGCCAAGATGATTCTGCAGGTACACGACGAGCTCGTGCTCGAAGTGCCTGAGGAGTCGATCGATCCGGTACGTGGACTGGTTCGTGAGGCTATGGTCAATGCGCTGCCGTTGCGGGTTCCCATCAAAGTCGAGATGAAGCTTGGACGCAACTGGTATGAGGTAGAGCCGGTCTGACATCTGATGAGAACGCGCCAGTGCGCATAGCCGCTTGCTTTAAGCGGCTCTATCCGGTTTGGGAAGTATGGTAGGGCTACCCTCCAGTACCGCCAGAGCACCAGTGCGCAAGCGCTCCTCGCTGCGCGCGCCGAAGCCGAAGTGTCGGCGTAGTTGCTGACTTCTCGCCGCTTGATACAGCTCGGGCACCGAGTGGATATTCAGCTGGTCGCTCAAACGCAATGCCGTTATCGGGCCCACTCGGGGCACCCGCATCAGGTCGCGCACGTCGTCAGGTAGCGTTTCCTCGCAGAGGTCGTTATAAAAGGTCATTGACCCGGAGGTAACCAGCTCGGTGATCTTGCGGCGAAGTCGCTGTCCAAGTCCGGGAACTGGAGGCATCTCTCCTCGCTTGCAGTACTCGGCGACCGGTTCAGCCATCGCAGTAATCCCGCGTGCGGCGTTGCGGTACGCCTCGATACGATATGGATTACCCTGCTGCATCTGCAGCATGGTCGCGATGTTGAATAGCACCTCAGCTATCTGCAGGTTGGTAACTGGTGGAGTAATGCGTTCCTCGGGACCGGAAACCAGGTTAATGGATTGAGTTAGTTGCATCATTCTTGGGCCTTCTTATCTCGTCTCGATATACCTCTCTATTCTTTACGGAACGCTCCTAAACGGTGAGGGATAAGGTGACATAAGAATATGTAGGGTACCAACAATACGAACGGCGCCGCACTTGTGTTGGATCTCATTGATCCAGCGGGTGTGGCGCCATTCGTGTGAGCGGCGAAATACTTCTCCCGCCTCTACTTGTCGCGTTCGGACTGCGTAAGCGCTGCCTGTGCCGCGGCCAGACGTGCCACCGGAACTCGGAAAGGGGAGCAGCTGACGTAGTCGAGGCCAACCTCATTGCAGAAGGCGATGCTCTCTGGGTCGCCGCCGTGTTCTCCGCAGATGCCTACCTCCAGTCGAGGGTTGGCAGCGCGGCCTTCGTCGAAGGCGATTCGTATCAGCCTTCCGACGCCATCGCGGTCGAGCGTCTGAAAAGGATTGGCTTTTAGGATCTTGACCGGCTCGTCGAGGCCCGGCTCAGGTAAGCCCTCGACATACTGGAGAAGGAACTTTCCCTCGGCATCGTCACGGCTCATGCCAAAGGTGGTTTGCGTCAAGTCATTGGTGCCGAAGCTGAAGAAGTCGGCGACCTTGGCGATCTGTCCCGCAGTCAGCGCGGCGCGCGGCAGCTCTATCATCGTGCCGAATTTATACTCCACCTTGCCGCCGAGCTCGGCGGTAATTTCCTCGGCCACGGCTTCAAGCTGGCGACGAACTTCCCGAAGCTCGTTGACATGGCCGACTAGCGGAATCATGATCTTCGGCTGTAACTTGATGCCGTCTCTGGCGACTTCAGCGGCTGCCTCCAGGATCGCGCGGGTCTGCATGATGTTGATTTCAGGGAAGAGGAGTCCAAGCCGGCAGCCGCGCAGTCCAAGCATAGGATTGTCTTCGCGCATAGCGGCAACCGCGCCCAGCAATTTTCGTTTCTCGGCCAGCTCAGGAGCCGGCCCGCCGGCGTCCTCAAGTCTGGTCACCTCGACCAGCAAGTCTTCGTAACTCGGGAGGAACTCATGAAGCGGCGGGTCAATAAGGCGGATGACCACTGGGTACCCTTCTCCAGTATCGGGACTCCGCATGGCTCGGAAAATGCCGACGAAGTCGGAGCGCTGGAAGGGAAGCAGCTTGTCGAGTGACTTCTGGCGCTCCGCCACGCTGGGAGCTAGGATCATTTCCTGCACGATCGGCAGACGCTCCTGCTCCATGAACATGTGCTCGGTCCGGCAGAGCCCTATACCGCGTGCGCCGAACATGATAGCGCGTTCCGCATCTCGCGGGTAGTCGGCGTTGGCCCAGACTCCCAGCTTCCGTACCTCATCTGCCCAGCCCAGCAGCGTGCGCAGATCATGTTCCTCGTCGAAATTCGGCTCGACGGTATGAATTGTGCCCCGATAGACCGTACCGGTAGTGCCGTCGATGGAGATTTCATCCCCTTCGGATACCTCCACACCGGACTCGCGTACCGTAAACACGCGCCGCTCGTAGTCAACTCGTATGCCCTCGCAGCCAACCACCGCCGGCAGACCAAGTCCACGCGCAACTACCGCGGCATGGCTGCCGGTTCCGCCTCGGCTGGTAAGGATACCCTTGGCTACCAACATGCCATGCACATCATCCGGGCTGGTCTCCTGGCGAACCAGAATAACGCGCTCTCCAGATTTACCGGCGGCCTCAGCCCGGTCGGCATCAAAAATCACCTTGCCTACCGCGGCCCCCGGTGACGCGTTGACTCCCTTAGCCAGCTCATTACCTTGGCTGCGCGCACGCGCGATGTCTTCTTCGTCGAAGCGCGGCAGGAGTAGCTGCACTACTTGCCCCGGCTCTACACGCGAGAGCGCCTCCTCCCGGCTGATAAGGCCCTCCCGAACCATGTCCACGGCGACCTTAACGGCAGCCGCGGCGGTACGCTTGGCGCTCCTCGTCTGCAGCATATACAGATGTCCACGCTCGATGGTAAACTCGAGATCCTGTACGTCTCGATAGTGCTTCTCCAGACGATCGGCAATCGTCTGGAATTCTTCGGCCACTCCCGGCATTTCATCGGCCAGCCGATCAATTGGGGACGTATTGCGAATGCCGGCCACCACATCCTCGCCTTGAGCATTGACGAGATAGTCGCCGTAGAGCTTCTTCTCGCCAGTGGCTGGATTACGGGTAAATGCGACACCAGTCGCGCTATCATTGCCCATGTTACCAAAGACCATGGTCTGTACATTGACGGCTGTGCCCAGATCGTGCGGAATCTTGTTGAAGTTGCGATAATCGATGGCCCGTTTGTTGTTCCAGGAAGCAAAGACCGCCTCGATAGCCAGCTGAAGCTGCTCTAGAGGATCCTCGGGGAATAGCTTACCAGACGCGTCGCGCGCGATCTGCTTGAAATCCTCGGTCATCTCTTTGAGGGCGGAGGCGGGAATCTCGGCGTCGTTGGCCGCGCCGGTCCGCTCCTTATATTCTTCGATTTTCTGCTCGAACGCCGTAGGGTTGGCATCAAGCACGATCTTCGAAAACATCTGAACGAAGCGGCGGTAGGCATCATAGGCGAAGCGCTCATCGCCCGATAGGGAGATAATGCCTTTTATGGTTTCGTCGTTGAGCCCCAGGTTGAGCACGGTATCCATCATGCCGGGCATCGAGAATTTCGCACCGGAGCGAACCGAGACCAGCAGTGGATTCGCCGCGTCGCCGAAGTGTTTGCCGGTCTGGGTTTCGATGGTATGTAGGGCAGCCAGCGTCTGTTCCCACATCGCCTCGGGGAACTGCTTTCCGGCTCGGTAATACTCATTGCAAGCCTCGGTGGTAATGGTAAAGCCCGGCGGCACCGGTAGTCCGGCATTGGTCATCTCAGCTACGCCGGCTCCCTTGCCGCCAAGGAGCTCACGCATTTTGGCGTTACCTTCCGAGAAGAGGTAAACCCACTTGTGCGGCGACTTTGCTACAACCTCTTGCAGCGTTAGGTCAGTTATCTGCGACACAATTATCCTCCACAACATTCCGCGGTTGCCAAGCTACAATGGTTGCCTGTGTTGTACATGTCCTGTCCACATTCATGAGATTTGTGGCCACCGCCCCGATTCCTCTGCATTATACATTAGGGGCGAGAAGACCATCCCATTTTTCCGCCCCTTAGAAGCTGGCGTTGTCGAGGTAAGTCGCACCTTCACCCGCCGCTCTGATGAGCGGGTCTTTCTGGAGACAGGCTACCGGTGCGATGCTGCCACGAAACACATCCCGTTTACGGGATCGAGAGTGTCACATAGGATTTGCGGAAGTACCCACAGAGGACGTGCTGAGCTGCTGGTAGACCGTGAGCGTTTGAGCCGAGTAATTGAGGGTGACTTCCCCAAACCTGTCCCAGATATCCGAGCCTAACAAGCCGACGGCATTGCTGCCGAGCTCCAGGCTTGAGAAGGAGCTCTTGTCGATGTTAGTTGACGGCAGCTTGATATTACCCAGGCTCCAGCTACTTATCGCGACTGGAATCACGGTCTGCGTGCCTCCAATTCCTTCCACTTGTTGCGGATCGCCCGATTGCGTCAGGCCGAGACGGTTGGCGATAGGCCTATCAATCAGCGAGACTGAGGCGCCGGTGTCCACGACAAAAATGTATGGCCCATGTCCGTCGATCATAACCGGGGCGAGTATCGTCACCCCCCCTGCCTGGTCGGTGACTACCTGCACATTGGCGGTGATGCCCTTGCTAGGGCTGGCCTGATCTATCTGGACAGTTGGTGCGCTGCAGCCGGAGAGCGATGCAACAGCTAAGAGCGTGACGCCCCCGAGTACCGCGAGCCGCGCTGAGCTGGAAAAGATCCGCAACATAGGAGAACTCCACTTCTACACTGCTCCAGGCTCTACGTTTGTCTAAAGTCACTGCCCGAGCGCGCGCAACAACCGCGGTACTCGCGGAGGGCAGCACCCCTCGGACAGCTAACTTGGATAAGCCCAGATATCACTCTACCCCAAAAGCTGGAGCGGTAGCGCCAGCTGCAAGCCAATGTATATCACTGCCGGCAGGAAGATCACCCCGAGCCAGGCCCGACTTCCTACACAGATGACTTCTCCAATGCTGACCCCAAGCGTGGCTAGGCCAAGGGTAACTATCAGCGCACCGTTGCCGACGAACATGGTACTGGCGGCGAGCGGCCATGCGTTTGTCAGAGAGAGGGACACAGCATGGATTCCCGCGCTAAAGACCAAGCCGCAGGCGAGAACGATGACGGACACTGCCAGGCCAAGGCAGCCGAAGCCGCCGTGCCTCGTCTGTCCAGCTGTCATCTCACCCGGTTGCTGGGACGCTTGCTGGGAGCTGGTATAGGCGCGGTGAAGTCCGTGTAGCCCTCGGAGACCATGGAGCACGTCCGCGGTCTTCGCCAGGCCACCCAGTACTGGAAACAGTGCCAAGCAATTGAGAACAATGCCTACGGCGTCATGCCTCCAGAAACCCGCTGTCGCGTCACGCAACGCGGTGATGGTTCCCAGCACCGGCACATAGCCAAGGACGGCCTGGATGAGCGCGCCGGGAATTCCGATCGCCGGCGCGAAGTCGCCCAGCACCGTTCCCCAATAGAGGTCACGGACGACCGAATACTTGCGGAGAGGCGGGCCGGCCACGGGTATTCTGGGAACAACCGCCGTACCGCGTATCGTGCCAGATTCTTGGCTGGGTTGGTTCGACTGGGGAGAAAGTTGCTGCACGATATTCTCGCCTTTTGATTAATAGTCTATAAGTTATTTCCTACTACGAGCCAGGCGGCAGTTGGGTGAGAGAATACGTGTCAGCAGCTTATCGGCGTAGTCCAACGCCCGCAGCCAGTATCGGAGTCGGACCGCGTGATAGACTGGTGAGACAAGACAAATACTGTAAGCATAAAGCGGGAGTACCTTTTTCATGAGTAACGCCGGTTCACTGCCGCACTGGGACATGTCGGTCGTCTTTCCTGGGCTGGACTCGCCCGAGTTTGCGCGCGGACTCCAAGACATCGAAGCGAGCACTGCCGAGCTTGATGACTATGTTGGCGGCACCCTGCAGCTGGGAGTGCCTGAATCCGACCTTGCCCCCGCGGTATCAGCGCTTGTTGAGCGCTATAATGCAGTTCTTGCCAAGGTGGCGACCATGGGGGCGTATATTACCGCATTCGTTACGACCAACTCCAGAGACACGCTTGCTCAGGCTCGGCAGAGTGAGTTCCAGCAGCTCACCACCAGGCTGTACAAGATAGGCACTCGGATTATCGCGTGGACAGAGCGGCTTGATATCCAGACTTTGATCGCGGAGTCGCCGGTAGCGAGCGACCATGCGTACTGGCTGCGCCGCGCCCAGATCACCGCTTCTCATCTGATGAGTCCAGCGGAGGAAGCGCTGGCTGCCGATCTGAATGTGACGGGTGGCAGCGCCTGGAGCCGTCTGCATGGCAATGTCTCTTCTCAGTTGGTAGTGCCGGTGGAACTCAATGGGACACCCAGAGAGTTGCCGATGAGCGTCGTGCGGTCACTAGCCTATGACCCGAGTCGTGACGTGAGACAAGCGGCCTACCAGGCTGAGCTTGTCGGCTGGCAGCGGGTGGCGGTGCCGCTTGCCGCGGCAATGAACAGCATCAAAGGTGAGGTCAACATACTGGCGACGCGGCGTGGCTGGGAATCGCCATTGGAAGCTGCGCTCTTCGATGCCGGTATCGACCGCGAGACGCTGGACGCTATGATGTTGGCGGCGCATGAGGCTATGCCCGACTTCCGCCGGTATCTCAAGGCGAAGGCGCGCATGCTTGGGCTCCCGGTTCTGGCCTGGTACGACCTTTTTGCTCCGGTGGGGATCGCTGCCGCATCCCTGGCAATGGGACGACGCCGTGCGCTTTATCACCGAGCAGTTCGGCACCTACTCTGAGCGCATGAGCGACTTTGCCGCTAGGGCATTCAACGAGCGGTGGATTGACGCCGAGCCCCGCGACGGCAAGCGTGATGGTGCCTACTGTATGGCTCTACAGGGCGATGAATCGCGAGTATTCTCCAATTTCAAAGCCTCCTATGACGGAATGAGCACTCTCGCTCATGAGCTTGGACACGGCTACCACAACCTGAATCTGGCCAAGCGCACGATGTTACAGCGTATCACTCCGATGACGCTAGCGGAAACCGCCAGTATCTTCTGCGAGACCATCGTGCAGCAAGCCGCTTTGCGACGGGCGACAGAAGCCGAGCAAGTAGAGATTCTGGAGGCGTCACTGCAGGGCAGCTGCCAGGTGGTAGTAGATATTACCAGCCGTTTTCGTTTCGAGCAGCACGTCTTCGAGAGCAGGCGTCAGCGCGAGCTGGCTGTGGAAGAGTTCTGCGCAGCTATGCAGGACGCCCAGCGCGAGACGTATGGTGATGGGCTGGACCCGGAAATACTTCATCCCTATATGTGGGCTATGAAGCCTCATTACTATAGTACCGGTCGCTCGTTCTACAATTTCCCGTACATGTTCGGCCTGCTCTTTGGGTTAGGACTCTACTCGCGCTATCAGGATGACCCGGACGCGTTCAAGGCTAGCTACGATGATTTACTCTCGTCCACCGGACTCGCGGACGCGGCGACCCTGGCGGCTCGGTTCGGGATTGAAATCCGGACCCCAGATTTCTGGCAGAGCAGCTTCCAGGTCATTCGTTGCGCAGATAGATCGCTTCGAAGCCATCGCTCCGGCGCGATTAGTCCCGCTCGGAGGCTTGCAGTAGCGCCAAGATACAGCCCCGTAGCTTTTACCGGTGGACACTGCACTTTTTTGCGTTAGGCGATGGCCCGATCGGTGATCTCGAGCCCGCTATCTATGATCGCCAGCCCTTCTCGTAGCTGCTCTTCGGTGATGCACAGCGGAGGATTGACGAAAAATGTGTTCCAGCGGACGAAGGTAAAAAGACCCTGCTCGCGGAAGAACGCGTTGAGCTGCGGCATCGGTCCGAGCTCGCTCGCCTTTGGATTGTACGGTGTCATCGGTTCTCGAGTTTTCCGGTCTTTTACCAGCTCGACGAGACCAAAGAGCCCTATGGAGCGTACATCGCCTACCGACGGGTGGCGGTCGGCGAGACCCTTCAGCTCAGTTTCGAGAATGCCGCCGAGCTGGCGGGCATTCTCGATGAGGTGGTCTTCTTTGTAAACGTTAATGCAGGCCACTGCCGCCGCGCATCCAACCGGATGTGAGTTGTAAGTGAGTCCGGCATAGAGTGTCCGATCTTCGAATCGCTCTGCAATGTCATCGCTGACGATGGTTGCGCCCAGCGGGACATAGGCGGAGGTCAAACCTTTCGCGACCGTCATGATATCGGGTACGACGCCCCAGTGATTGACGGCAAACCATTCGCCGGTTCGGCCGAAGCCACTCATGATCTCATCACAGATCAGCAGAATGCCGTAGCGACTGCACAGCTCGCGCAGGCCCGCCAGATAGCCGTCGGGAGGAATGATTATGCCGTTCGTTCCGGTCACGGTTTCTACGATGACAGCGGCGATAGTCTCAGGTCCTTCAAAGGTTATGATGTCCTCGATGTGGTTTAGGCAGTCGAGGGTGCAGGCGGGCTTCTCACCGCACCACCTGCAGCGGTAATGGTAGGGGTCCATCGCGCGAACCACCCCTGGTATACCAGGCTCGGAAGCCCACCGGCGCGGGTCTCCAGTAAGTGTGATGGCTCCAAAGGTAGCGCCGTGATAGGAACGGTAGCGAGCGATGATCTTCTGGCGTCCGGTCACCCAGCGAGCGATCTTGATGGCGTTCTCGTTGGCTTCAGCACCACCGTTTGTGAAAAACGCTTTCGAGAGGTTGCCCGGCGTAATTTCCTGAAGCAGTCTACCTAGCTCGGCCCGAATCGCGGTAGTTGACGTGGTGGGGGCAACGTAACAGACTTGGTCCATCTGAGCCTTGATGGCGTTGATGACGCGCTCATCCCCATGGCCGATATTGACGCACATGAGCTGTGAGTTAAAGTCCATATACCGTTTGCCGTCGGCATCCCAGAAATAGATGCCTTTGGCATGATCAACTACCAGTGGCTGCATTGCGCGCTGCGCGCTCCACTCGTACAAAGTAGTCTCTCGGGAGAGATCGATAATCTCCTGCCGAGTCAGGTCGCCGGTCGCCATGACGAATCCCCCCATGTATCTCCGCTTACTGTGTCTACGCTCGGGTCTCGAGAGCGACAACTTGGGCGGTAGTTCTTCCAAGCTCCAGGGAGCGCTGCCGGTGCAAGAACTGGCCGTCGCCAGCGGTGCCCAGCCACTCGCCGTCCTGGACGAGAATGCGTCCACGCGAGAGCACTACCGAAGGCATTCCTACGACTTTCATCCCCTCGTAGAGGTTGTAGTCAGTCCGCTGGTGATGGGATTTGGCGCTAATGGTATGAGTCGCCTCCGGATCCCAGATTACGATGTCGGCGTCACTTCCAGGTGCGATGACTCCTTTTCGTGGGTAGACGCCGAAGAGCTTGGCAGGATTAGTACAGCAGAGCTCAATCCAGCGATTCAGCGAGAAGCGGCCCTTACGTACCCCTTCCGTGTAGAGCACCATCATACGATCCTCGATGCCGGGGCAGCCATTAGGAATCTTGGAGAAATCGCCACGGCCCAGCTCTTTACCTGCCGGCCGGCCGTCTCGACCTCCTTTGAACCAGAACGGACAGTGGTCGGTCGAGATGGCTTGTAGATCACCCGCTTCGACCGCACGCCATAAAGACTCCTGATCGCTCTTCTCGCGGTAGGGAGGCGAGCAGACCCACTTGGCTCCCTCAAAGCCTGGCCGCGCCAGGTCGTCTTTGGTAAAGAAGAAATACTGGACGCAGGTCTCTCCATAGATCCGCTTGCCGCGTCCGCGCGCCAGCCGTATGGCTTCTACTGCCCCTTCATTGGTGACATGTACGACATAGAGTGGAGCACCGGCTACCTCCGCCAGACGAATTGCTCGGTTGGTTGCCTCAGCCTCGAGCTCAGGAGGACGGGTGAGGGCATGATACTTGGGTTCGGTATGGCCCGCTGCCAGCGCTTGCTTCACCAAAATATCTATCGCATCGCCGTTCTCGGCGTGCACCATGATCAGCAATCCGTGCTTCGCCGCCTGCTCCATGGCCCGGAATAGGGTGGCGTCATCGATCATTAATGAGCCTTTGTAAGCCATAAAGAGCTTGAGGCTACTGACTCCCCACTGCGGACATTCGCCAATCTCTTCCAGAATCGAATCGGGTAGGTCGGTGATCGCGAGATGGAAGCCGTAGTCAATCGCGGCCTTGCCGCGAGCTTTGGCGTGCCACATGTCCAGTGTCTCGCGCAGAGTAGCTCCTTTTGGCTGAATGGCAAAATCGATGTGGGTAGTCGTGCCCCCGAATGCTGCTGCTTGGTGCCCGGTAAAGAAGTCATCCGACGAGACGGTGCCGCCGAACGGCATATCCAAGTGGGTATGAACGTCGACGCCGCCGGGAATCACATACTTGCCGCCAGCATCGATGGTCAGCGCGCCTGCGGCCGCCTCCGCCTGACCTACACTCTTGATCTTTTCGTCCTCCACCAGCACGTCCGCCTGGTACGTATCGCTCGCGGTGACGACGGTGCCACCCGTGATAAGAATCTGCATAGTCATTCTCCCCGTACTTGCCTGCGTGTGTGCCGGCGCGTCCCCGATGAGCGCAATCTCGTGGAACTGCCCGAGCTAGGCCCGAGCTTAGGCAGTATCTGGTTTCCATAGACATCCAGCGTGGCTTCTTCATCGCCACTCATCAGATAGATGTTGAATTGCCTTATCCCCAGATCGACCAATTCCAGCAGTCGCCGCCGATGCTCGGCTGCGGGCCCTACAATGCAGAAAGCATCCACGATCTGATCCGACACAAACTCCGCATTCTCACTCCCGACCTCCGCATGGTGGTGATAATCATATCCCGCCCGGTTCGCTACATAGGCAGTAAGTTCGGCGGGCAACTCGCTTGGGTCGTAGCGCCTGATCAAGTCCACGACATGGTTCGATACCAGAGCGGGAAACCACCGCACGTGGTCGCGTGCTTCGGCAAGGTCGTCCGAGACCCAGACCGGTGCGGCCACCATAACTTGAATGGTATCCGGATCGCGTCCGGCAAGGATAGCTCCTTCACGCACAAAGCCAAGGCACCACTTGATGAGATTCGGGTCGGCAAACTGTAAAATCACTCCGGTGGCAATCCGGCCGCTCAGCCGGAGTGCCTTCGGTCCATAGCCAGCGATCCAGACCGGCAGCTCGCTGTTGGCCCAGCTAAGGCTAATTTCTTCCCCCTCATACTCTGCCGGCGCGCCGGCAGCAAGCGTACGAATACAGGTGACGGCCGCCTCCAGATCCGAAAGCGTAGTTGGACTCTTACCGAGGACTCTGCGGGAGCTGTCTCCTCGACCTATTCCCAGATCCATCCGCCCCCCCGAGATCACGTTGAGCGTAGACAGCAGGCTGGCGGTAATGGTTGGGTCTCTAACCGCTGGATTAGTGACACACGTTCCTAGGTGCAGCCGCTCGGTGGCAAGAGCCATCATCGTGAGAAGTGGGTACGGCTCCAGCCACAGAACGTGAGAATCAAAGAGCCACGCATGGGTAAACCCGAACTTCTCAGCTTGCCTGGTCAAGCTCACGATGCGATCGGGCGGCATAGTTGCCAGGTCGGGCCTGAGTGTTATAGCAAAGTCAAGCATCGCCATCCTCCTCTAGCGAGAGGACTGTACTGTGTCATAGAGGTGTTACGGCTCAACAAGCGGGCCGTACTGGTCAGGACGGCGATCGCGATAAAATTGCCAGACATTACGTACCTCACGGTTTTTCTCGAGGTCGAGGTCGGCTACAAGCACCTCTTCCTCCGTATCGCTGGCCTCGGCAACGATCTCTCCGCGCGCGTTAGCAAAGTAGCTAGTACCATAAAAGTCGTTGTCGCCCAATGGCTCGACTCCCACTCGATTGATGGTTCCGACCCAGTAGCCGTTGGCAACAGCATGTGAGACTTGCTCGATTTTCCACAGATGCATCGAAAGTCCACGGGATGTAGCTGATGGGATATATACGATCTCAGCTCCTGCCAGGCCCAGGCACCGG
This sequence comes from uncultured Chloroflexia bacterium, assembly GCA_963810535.1. Taxonomy (GTDB): domain Bacteria; phylum Chloroflexota; class Ktedonobacteria; order Ktedonobacterales; family JADMIN01; genus JAJPKE01. The sequence goes on along the minus strand of CAWENW010000004.1, from coordinate 43,138 downwards.
GCGCCCTCTGGGAAATGGCGATCGTAGCAGATGTAGACCCCGATCTTCGCATACCTCGTCTGGAACACCGGATATCCCAAGTTGCCGGGCCGAAAGTAATACTTCTCCCAGAAACCTTGCACCTGCGGTATGTGAGTTTTGCGGTATTTGCCAAGGTAAGCGCCGTCGGCATCTAGCACTGCGGCCGTGTTGTAATAGACTCCAGTCTGATCGAGCTCATATACGGGCACAATTAGGACCATACTATGCTGCTTGGCGATCTCTCGCATCCGGCTGATGGTAGGCCCCTCGGGCACCGGCTCGGCGAAAGAGTAATAGGCCGGATCCTGCACCTGGCAGAAGTATGGCCCGGTTGCCAGCTCCTGGAGGCAGGTAATCTGCGCTCCACGCTCTGCCGCCTGATGGACCAGACGTATCTGGCGCTCGACGTTCTCCTCCATGCTCATGCTTCCATAGGTCTGAATCAGTGCGCTGCGGACCACTGCCATGAGATGACTCCTCTCGGGGCGAGAACTACACGACGCGGCTACACTTTGGGCGCTCTTGTGGAGTACGATAGGCTTTTCTGGCGGATTGACCGCTCTTTGATGGATTGGAACCAATTATAAGATACGCGGCAGTTTTGCGCTATGCGCAGCTATCCTGCAGGCTTTTTAGGCTAAAGATACCCGCTGAACTGGCGGCGGTATTGACCCTGTCTGTATCATCAAGCAATGAGGTCGGAGCGATAGGAGAAAAGGAAGGCACCGGAAGACTTGACGAATTGGAAGCATGAGACCAAAAAGACGCCGTTATAGTAGTAAAGCGATACAAGAGCGTGGAGATGCGGGCAAGATGAAGCATCAGCTACTGTGCGCATAGTTAACGTGTTAAGCGCGACTTGGTGTCGCTCGCGAAGGCAGAGCATACGAAGGCAGAGCATACGAAGGCAGAGCATACGAACGTCTCTCCCTGGTGAGACGAGAAAGGGCAGAGCTTGAATGGGTACACGTGTGGGAATTACGGGGGTAGGCATGATAACGCCGCTTGGCAACGATGTTGCCAGCACCTGGAAGGCGCTATGCCAGGGATGTTCAGGAGCGGGGCCTATTCGCAGCTTTGATTCCAGCCGCCATGGGGTGCGAATCGCTGCCGAGGTATCCGACTTCGACCCTCTAGTCTACCTGGATCGCAAAGAGGTGCGCCGCACCGAGAGATTTGTGCAGTATGCCTATGCCGCAGCCCTCCAGGCAGTTAGCGATGCTGCTCTCGATATCGACGCTATTGCCGACGAAGTGGGGGTCGTGGTTGGGTCGGGAAGTGGAGGGCTGCATGTGCTCGAACAGGGATTCCACCAACTCTTCGATGAAGGCCCCAGACGGATTAGCCCATTTTTTGTACCGATGATTGCCCCCGATATGGCAACTGGATACCTTTCGATGCGTCTGAATGCGCGCGGGCCGAACTTCTCCGCCGTCTCAGCTTGCGCTACCAGCGCTCATGCAATTGGCGAGGCCGCTGAAATCATAAGGCGCGGAGATGCACAAGCTATGATCGCGGGCGGCAGTGAGGCCAGCATCACCAGCATGACTGTTGCGGCTTTTGCTTCCATGCATGCGCTGTCGAGACGTAACGAGGAGCCTACGCGCGCGAGTCGCCCGTTCGACAACGGCCGTGATGGTTTCCTTATGGGCGAAGGCGCGGGGGTGGTCGTGCTTGAAGACCTGGAACGGGCGCGAGCCCGCGGGGCACATATCTATGCTGAGATTCTGGGTTACGCGGGCACCTCTGATGCCCATCATATTACCGAGCCGGCGCCGGCGGGAGCGGGACTCGCGAGAGCGCTCAGACGAGCGCTCCAGAAGGCGGAGCTTGATCCGCTATCGGTGGACTATATCAATGCCCATGGCACGTCTACTCGGTACAACGATGCCAGTGAGACGGCGGCGATAAAGACCGTCTTTGGGGATCACGCGTATGATTTGGCAATAAGCTCGACCAAATCTATGACCGGCCACCTGATGGGTGCGGCTGGAGGGGTTGAGGCGATCATTACCACTCTTGCGCTGCGGCACAGCATTCTGCCGCCGACCATCAATTATGAAGAGCCGGATCCCGAGTGCGACCTAGATTACATACCCAATACTGCACGCGCTGCTGACATCCGGATAGCCGCCTCGAACTCCATGGGCTTCGGCGGCCACAATGCCGTGCTCATTCTGGGCAAATATCAGAGCTAGCCTGGCTAACCGGCATAGCGCGTTATTTGGCTGGTGGGTTCTGAGCTACCATCTGCAGCCAGATGCGCGGCACCTCGGTGATATGCAGCTCGGCAAATGCCTCCGCAGCAGCGTGTTCCAGCGCGTCAGCCCCGACTGGAATGGGAACACCGGGCAGCGCTCCCTCAATAAAGAGCCAGTAGCGGCCGATGTCCTGCCAGGAGCGCAGAGGCATCTGCGCTTCTTCCTGCCTGCTCTCTACGGGCTGCAGTCCACACTCCTGAAATAATTCGGTGTATTCGTTGGCGGTGAGCCAGGTCAGCGCGGTAGCTTTCTCATGGCGGCCAGTTCGGCGCAGCTCTGGATGTTCCTGGCGAATCCAGGCGAGCGCACGCCGTATCCAGAGATGGTAGAAGCGCTCACTACCAGGCGGGTAGGCTCCGTCAAAGAATGAGCTGTTACAGGCGAAGAAACCGCCCGGCCGCAGGGAGCGTGCGATCTTCTGGAGAACGTCTTGCTTATCTGGAACGAGATGGATGGCATTGCAGAAGAAGATCTCGTCGGCGTCGGTGACGAGATTGGCCAGGTGGTCGGCGTCCCCCTGCTCGAACTGTACCCCTGGTCCCTGCAAGCGCTGGCGCGCGATATCGATGGCTTCCACTGACGGCTCGACGCCAATGACCGTGGCAGTTCGCCCGAGACGCTGCAATTCATCCAAAATGAGCTCAGTTACCGCACCAGTACCGGAGGCAAGTTCCGCTACGCGTACCGGTTGCCCTTTAGGGAGGCTGGCATCCAGCTGGCGGAGCGCCGTGTGTACCAGAGATTGATTGACATCGTGGTAAAACTGGTGGCGGGCAAACGGATCGAATGTATAACTGCCCGCATGTATAGAAGTATCAACCATGACCTTCCCTCGCTACTTCGACGTCCAAAGTGCGCAATAACCGCAACCGGCCGGCACCTGGCTCGGCCTGAAGCTGGTGGGTGGATACGAGACGTACAAATGTCCCGTCTAATCCTTAGAGAAAATGGTGAAGAGAATTGTTTCAGCGATTCGTCACCGGTGCCGAGGATAGTGTGGTGGCAGGGTCGGTTGACAGCGCGCGAAGCCGGGAGAGTATTGGTGGGAGCTCTTGGAGCAGGAAATCAATATCCTCATCCGTCGTACTATGTCCTAGCGTGAGGCGAAGATGTCCTCTCGCGGTGGTCGCTGGTAGACCAAGAGCCGAGAGCACATGGGAGGGCTCGATGTCGCCCGACGCGCAGGCGCTGCCGCTGGACGCGGCTACGCCTATCAGATCGAGGCTGAGGAGCAGGGATTCGCCCTCGACGCCGGAAATGGTAAAGCTGGCGCTGCCAGGGAGGCGACGCTCCGGATGGCCGGTAAGACCTGTGCCGGGCATTGCCAGGACGCCGGCGATGAGCCGGTCACGCAGGCTGCCGAGCCGAAGACATTCCTGGTCTCGCTCCAATCGCACGAGTCGTAGGGCCTCCGCGGTCCCCACCGCGCCTGCGACATTCTCAGTTCCAGCGCGCCGGTTGCGTTCCTGTGACCCACCCACAATCTGCGGCTGAATTCGGGTACCTTGCCGCAGATAGAGTACTCCCACCCCTTTTGGACCATAGAACTTGTGAGCCGAGAGTGAGAGCAGGTCGACGTTCAGCGCGCCGACATCCAGATCAAGCAGGCCAGCTGCCTGTACCGCATCGGTATGGAAGGGAACTTTATGGGCACGGCAGATACGCCCAATTTCGGCGATAGGTTGTATTGTGCCGATCTCATTGTTGGCGTACATAATGGTTACCAGCGCAGTCTGGTCGGTGATGGCCTCTTCGACTGCGTGTGGGTCGACGAGTCCAGTGCCGTCGACGGGTAGATAGGTCACGGTGTAGCCCAGGCGCTCCAGCTGCTGGCAGGTATGGATCACTGCATGATGTTCGACGGCGGAGGTAATGATGTGATTGCCGCGGCGCCTCTCTGCCCAGGCTATGCCTTTGATGGCTAGGTTGTCTGCCTCGGAGCCGCCACCGGTGAAGATGATTTCAGTGGGCCGGCAGGCAAGCGCTTCGGCGACCTCTTCATGAGCCTCATCCAGAGCAGCGAGGCTTCGGCGTCCCAGCGCGTAGATGCTGCTGGCATTGCCGAAGCTCTGCGAGAAATACGGTAACATGCGTTCCATGACCCGTGTATCTACTGGTGTAGTCGCCGCATGGTCAAAATATCTCGTTCCATCCGGAAGCGGCATGGGAAGCCTCCATTTCTTCCGCGAATCCCCTTCAGTCATCCATCGCCATCCAGTAGTATCATAGCACTTCCCGCCGGCCCCAAGCCGTAGGCGCCGGTGAGGACGCGCGGTTTGACAATCGGTGTGATCATGTGTTATTCTACGTACGATACCCCGGTATGGTATACCATGCTGGCGTGGTTATTCCTTAGAGTGCAGAGGCATGCGATAGCTCGCATGCGCACGTCAAATTTCCTAGGAGGATATTATGTCGGACGCGCTTGTTCAGGTCACGGATCAGGGATTCTCTGAGACGGTGCTGAAGTCGGATAAGCCGGTTGTAGTGGACTTTTGGGCGCCATGGTGCCGTCCTTGTCTGATGATGGCGCCGGCGTTCGAGCAGCTGGCCGGTGAGTACCAGAATAAGATGGTCTTTGCCAAGATGAATACTGACGACAACCAAAGGACTCCCGGTGGGTATGGCATTCAGGGAATTCCAACGCTTATCTTCTTCCGCAACGGCCAGGAGATTGATCGCATTGTCGGCCTCGAGAAGCCAGAGGTTCTGCGCCGGCATATCGACGCTGCGTTGAACGCGACGGTCTAGTGCGATTTCGCTGGTTGCCATCCTCGAGCCGTGCGAGAGCGTGCTGTATGTAAGAGCAGGTGAGGGCGAAGATGGAAACGGTCACCGACAAAGCGCAGCCGGACCTGCAGCTACGATTGCGTCGCATCGAGGGGCAGATACGCGGAATCATCGGAATGCTTGAAAACGGCAAGTCGTGCGAGGATGTCGTTACACAGATCTTGGCGGCTCGCGCCGGTATGGAGAGCGTTGCGGCTGAGGTCTTGCGTTGCCGTATCGTTGACGCAATGTCGAGCGGGTCTCCTGATGAGGCGCGTGAGGAAGTTCTGCGGGCGATCACTCTGCTGACCAGGGTCTGATTGCTCCGCCCGCTTGACGGTAGAGAGCTTTAGACCGGCGCTCCAGCACCAGAGTACTGACGAGCTACAAATCCGGGCGAGGAACCCCCAAGCTTCAGCTTGGGGGGTCCTCGCCCGGATCCCCACTCTCCAACTGATTCATGCTCACGTGTCTCAAGAGTTCAACTCGTCGCGTGATTGAGCACCACCCATGAGAAACATGGCAATTAGGCGAAGCCGCGTCACGAGGGCTTCTTCTGGGGAGTCGGCCTGTCCTCGCCGCTGGCTGTCCATTGGCGGCCGATGGTTGCGACGGACTCCGGCGGTGGCACCTTCGGCACCGCGTATCCGATGGCTTCGACCCGCTCCGCCTGCACCTTATCCGTGGATACCCCGAACTGCTTATCCCGCTCGGCGACCATCTCCATGTCGATCTGACCGGCGCCGGTCAGCGCCCACATCAGCAGCGGCTCGCCCAGCGGCACTGGGGTCGTCGGGTCGGGCCAGGTATGCCACGACTTGCCCCAGGTGGTGAGCAGGCTCTTCATGAACTCCATCTCCGCCTCATCGCCCATGACCGGGGCGACCAGCCCACCGCCCAGCACCTCATAGGTATGTGGATGCCAATACTTCTTCTCCTCCTCCGGGAGGGACCGGAAAAGCTTGTCGGAGACGATGTACTCCACGCCGAGCAACTTCGCCCCTGGGTTTACCGAGTCGTACAGGAGGCACTGGTGCATTTCGTGGTCGCCCTCGCCCCGCATCCCGCAGTAGTGCATGGTGATCACCTGGAACGTGGGGTTCTGCTTGGCAACGTGGAAGCCGCAGAAGAAAAGTTGGTGGTTACTGATCGGAGCCCGTAACTTGTCGGCCGCCGCATTTCTTGCCGCCTTGGTCGTCATCTGGTATTCCTCCTTCACAGCGCTCCTACCCCTGCAGTCCACGTGCCATAGTGATGGTGTTCCTGAGCGCTGGTAGCTGGATCGAGTGCGGGTCCATGCCCGGGAGAGGTGGACTGCGGGTGCGATGATGCGGGCCAGAACCTCCCGGGTGAATCCGGGAAAGTGGTTCAGTAGCTTGTCAGTACTCTTGTGCTTGCGGCCGAGAATGGGCTCTGGTAGGTTAACATAGTCGGCGAGTCACGTTCAGGGAGAAATGGGAGCGCATACATGCCTGATCCAGCGCTGCTCGCGTCGCTAGCCCCGATAAAGCTACGCGGCGACCTGCATGAAACCATCTGGGGGGGAGACAGTCTGACTGTCTATGCCGCCAAGGTCATCTCCCCAGGCGCTCAGATAGGGGAATCATGGGAGACAGCCAACGAGAGTGTCGCCGTACATCCACCGTACGCGGGGTATACGCTGGGTGAACTGGTGGAGCTACTCGGTACGCGATTGATCGGATGGCGGGCGGAGGAAGTTCTCGGCCATCGATTTCCTCTGTTGACAAAATTCCTGGATGCCAGGCAGTGGCTCTCGGTGCAGGTGCATCCGGATGACGCCTACGCCGCCTCACACGAGCGCGGCAAGTTAGGCAAGACTGAAACCTGGTATATCGTACACGCCGAACCAGGTGCGCAGGTGGCTCTAGGGCTGGTTCGCGAGGCGAGTCAGGATGAGGTCAGGGAAGCAATCACCTCCGGCACCCTCGAGGGTCTGCTGCACACGTTTGACGTGCGTGACGGCGATGTGATATTTGTCCCGGCCGGGACCGTCCATGCTATCGGCCCCGGCATCGTCTTATACGAGCTGCAGGAGTACTCCGACGTAACGTACCGCCTCTACGACTATGGCAGGTTGCAGGCCGATGGCAAGCCGAGAGAGCTGCACATAGAACCGAGTCTGTCGGTCATAGATTACCGGCCGCTTGAAAATGGTCGACCTCTTTCAGTCTCGGTTCCGCTGCCGGAAGCGCTCCTCGTTCACGCCGACCGGCGTGTACTGGTTGCCTGCAAACATTTTCTAGAGGAAGAGCTGCGCTTTCGGGGCCGCTTTACCAGATCCACCAACGGGTCGAGCTGTCACATTATCAGCGTACTCGCAGGTGTCTGCTCGGTGCAGTCGGTTTTGGCTACGCCTTCAGCTCCGCTGTCGCTCTCGCGCGGCGAGACGATGGTGATACCGGCGGAGCTGGGGGAGTACCAGCTGGAGAGCTCCGCTGGCCTGCACGCGCTGCTCTCCTATGTGCCGACGCTGGATGACCCGGCCGCGCTGGCCTGGCGAGCTGGCCAGCCTCAGCGCTCGGAGGCGGTCTAGGGCACTGTTATTGACTGCATGTTGTACAAGTTCGCATAGACGCCGTTCAATGCGATCAATTGCGCATGGGTGCCCTGCTCGGCGATTCCGGAATTGGTCAACACCACGATTCGTTGGGCATGGCGAATAGTTGACAAGCGATGGGCGATGACCAGCGTCGTTCGGTGGTAGGCTAATTTTTCCAGCGCCTCCTGCACCGCTCTTTCACTCTCATTGTCCAGCGCGCTCGTTGCTTCATCGAGAATGATAAGGGGCGGATTCTTGAGGAAGACGCGCGCGATACTCAGTCGCTGCTTCTGCCCGCCGGAAAGTTTTACGCCGCGTTGACCGACGTCGGTGTCATAGCCATCGGGTAACGCCAAGATAAAATCGTGCGCGTTCGCCTGTTTGGCTGCCCAAATGATGTCTTGCCTCTCGGCATCAAGGTTTCCATAGCGAAGGTTATCCATGACGGTCCCGGCAAACAAATAGACATCTTGCTGCACAAAACCGATATTGCGGCGTAGTGAGCGCAGGGTAACGTGCCGGATATCGTGCCCATCCAGCAGTATCTTGCCGGCGTCTACGTCGTAGAAACGGGGAATCAACGAGTACAGCGTTGTTTTTCCGGCGCCGGAAGGACCAACCAGAGCAACGAATTCACCGGCTTGTATCTCCAGCGACAGATCACTGACAACGTACTTGTGATTTTCCCGATACTTGAAGGTGACATTCTTAAACTCCACCTTTCCCTGAACCCGCGGTAGATCAATCGCATCAATAGCTTCCGGGAGGTCGGGCGAGACCTCCAAAATATCCATAACTCGATTAAAACCGGTTATCCCCTCCTGATACAGCCTGCCGAAATTGACTACCTTCTGAATTGGATCGGTGAGAATGCCAACACACAACAGGTAGGTCAGCAAATCTGCCAGATCCAAGGAAGCGTGAACAATAGCGATGCTGCCGAAGACGATCACGGCGATGGTCAGGAGCTGTGCGAATCCCATCAATCCTCCGAAATAGTATGCCTCATTTCTATAGCCGTCTTTCCGGCTGGCGAGAAAACGGTGGTTTGCGTAGGCGAACCTTCGCATTTCATAGTCTTCATTGGCGAACGCTTTGACCACCCGAATGCCGGCAAGCGTGTCTTCAACACGCGCGTTGATATCGCCGATTCGGTCCTTGCAGGTTTGTAGGGCGCCGCGCATCTTCCTGTTGAAAAACAACGCGTATACCGCCATAACCGGCAAGAACAGGAAGACCATGATAGTCAGCGCCACGTTGATTTTCAGCAAGATGATAAAGACACCTACCACCGTGAGGCAGGTTACGACGATGTCCTCAGGGCCATGGTGATAGAGCTCAGCCAGCGCGAGGGTATCATTGGTCATCCGGGTCATCAACTGCCCGGTCGTTTGTTCATCGTAAAAGCTAAACGAGAGCTTTTGATACTGCTCGAATAGTTCACTCCGTACGTCACCCTCCATCTTGGCGCCCATCATATGCCCTTGATAGTCTATGAACATGGTGCACAGTGTATTGACACCAACCAGTGCCAGCATGAGCAGGCCCAGCAGATAAATATGGTTGAGCGCGGACGCGACATTGCCTTCCAAGTAATTCTTAGTGATAAATTGCGCGCCTAGCGGAAGGAGCAGTGTCATCGCAGATACGAGAAGCGCGCAGGCCATGTCCGCGAAAAACCAACCCAAGTATGGTCGGTAGTACGAGAGAAATTTCTTACCGCGTGAACGGAACGGCGCGGTTGGGTTGGATTGTGTGCCAGTCGTAGCGCGAGAAAGACCAGCCGCCGGCCAGGCCGGCGTGGTTTTCGCCGTCGATTCAGGTGTCAGCAATAGAGTGTTCCTCGTTGTAGTGTTCATCCAAAACCGGATTGCGCAAGATACAGACTCATCACTCCGCCGCGAGAGTCGGGCGAGTGGAGGCAACAGATGAGGATGCGCGCTACACGGGAAAAACACCAGCACGAGGGGGGAGAGGTAGACTGCGAGACCACCGCAACTAGAAACGCAGCTTATGAGCTTATGGGGTTGAAACGGCGAACCTCTGGTTTCTCGGGAACCAGACGCGTTATGTCGCCAACGGTACCTTACACGTCTAAATGCCCAGAGTCTTCCTCATGAAGCCCCATACTTTTATGCTGGATGCCGGTGTGGCGCGGCGCATATTTTTGGGCATTTCTCTACCTCTTCTGTGAACAGTCGGTGCATCTGCTACGTCGATGCAAGGCGCCGAACTTCGCAGCCTTCCGACGTTCATGATACCATATCGGACTATGCCGGCTCACTGGTAAGGAAAGGATCGGTCAAACGGTGCTTACCACCCCTAGAAGCGTCTTCGCGACCGGAGGAGCGCATATCGGCTCCAGCCGGCCTGCAGATCCTGGTATTCTATGGAGTTATCGACGTCGAGACCGAGTTCGGGCTGATCGATATCAACGGTCCGCACAAGATCAGGATGCCTGGCGATGACCGACCGGCCGCCTTCATCTCCAGTAATTTCCAGGAGGTCGCTACAGAGATAGCCGGGGAAGTAGACTGGCGTACTTCGCTGGCCGGCGTAGGAGGCGGCAATTATAGCGGCTGGAGTGGCGCGGGCGTTGTCCAATATCAGTTCGACCAGAGCGGTAGATACCAGCGGCTGGTCAGCCAGCAGTACGGCGACGCCAGCAAGCTGAATTCCTTCACGTTGCTCTGCGAGGAGAGTTCGTATGCCCAGTCGTAGCGAGCTGGCCATGCCGCTACCGAAATCGGGATTCACGCTGAGCGTAAATCGGCCACTTTTGGGCATTGCCACCCGAACTTGCTCCGCCTGGTAGCCGAGCACCACGATGACCGGATTGGCCGAGCTTGCGGAAGCCGCCTCCACCGCATAGGATACCAGTGGGCGACCTCCAAGAGGCAGTAGCAGCTTGTGTCGTCCACCCATTCGACTAGACCGCCCGGCGGCCAGCACGATAGCGCCGATCGTGGCGGCGCCCTGGTTGCGGCCGGGTGTAGCGTCCGGTGGATTCAACTGGATCATGTCTCATGCTCTTTCGTGGCGCGCACAGCCAGGTTGTTAGTATTATCTCCACGGCGAGAGCGATCAGCGGGGTGACTCCGGTAATCTACCACACCAATGCACAGAGGAATCGGAAGAATGGCTACTTCGTCCCCGCTATCCTGGGATGCGCGTTACCGCACGGCCGCGGCTTGGTTAGATGACACCGCTCAGTTGGTGGCTCTTTGGCGGTATATTCAGGTTCTCCAACATCAGCAGGAGCCGGCAGCCGATTTCTTTGGAACCAACGATAAGCTTAGCGGCGCCAGACGGATCGGGCTATTTGCTGGGACCTTCAATCCCTTAACCGTGGCGCACACCGCCCTGGTAGAGGCGGCTTCGACGCGCGGTGGGATCGATCGTGTGCTTTGGACACTTGCCCTTGCCAGCATCGACAAGGAGTCGGTGGCACGAGCGACGATAGTGGATCGGCTGGTGCAGTTGCTTGCGAGTGTCGCCGTGTCGCCAAGCCACTCGGTCATGGTGGTTAACCGAGGATTGTACGTAGACGAGGTCGACATCGCGCAGTCCCATTTGACTGGCGAACCCGAGCTGGTGGTGCTGGTCGGCTACGACAAGATTGTCCAGATCTTCGATCCGCGCTACTACAGTGATCGTTCTCGGGAGCTTGACGAGCTGTTTGGACGAGCGCGTTTCCTGGTCGCTCCGCGTGATGCCAATGGGAGCGCCGAGCTGGAAGCGCTACTCGCCCGGCCCGAAAATAGCGCCTACCGCCGCCGGGTAGACTATCTACCTCTAACCGCGACCTATCGTGACGATTCGGCCACGCTTGCTCGCAGCCGAGCAGCTAAACCGGGGGTTACCGCCGCCGAACTCCGCCATCTGCTTCCCCCGGAAGGTGTGGCTTTGGCGCTCGAAACTCTCGCCTATGTCGAGAGCGCTGAGGGAGGAGGTGACACCACGCAGAGAGGTGACTATGTGACCGGCTCGGTCGACCTCTATGCCTGGCGAAGCCGCTGGACTGCGGCACTAGGTTCGGCCGCGACGCCAGTGCCCGCCCGGCTTCCGGGAATGAAACGGCTCGTGCAGGCGACTGTGGAGCCTAGTGCACGCGGTGCCCGCTTACGATCGTTTCTACGAGCCGACCGGACCAGTGAGTCATCGGCGCAGGATCTTGCGTCGCTGTTGGACGGAATCTGATGAATTCGAGCTGTCGATACTCTCCCATCGACTGCGGAGCATCAGCGCAGTTACGATCAAGACAACCGATAAAAACACAACCGACCCCAGCGCGAGCGCCAGTAGAATTCCCGCCATACTCCGACCTCTTTACATAACATCGAGAAATTATAGTACTTAATGGTTATTAACCACACGAAACTCTAGGAAGTATACCCGATCTTCGGTGAACCTATCGCTTCGGCACAGTACTTGCTTTCTAGTTCTGGGTGACCTTCGGCCCGTGAATTGCCACTGACATAGTGTACCGTGATGGTGTGGAAGAGGGGCTGCATGCTGTGGTAATAGACATTCATCTCGACCAAACCCTGGAACTGCGCCAAGCGCCGGTACTTTCTCACCGCCAGATCATGGCAGTGCGTCTGCTCCAGTTGCCAAGCCAGGAATTGATGCGAGCTATCGCCCAGGAACGAGATATCAATCCGGCGATTGAGCTTTCGGAACGGGACAGCTGCTACCATTGCGGTGTCGGTGTCGAATCTGGCGCGCATATCTGTCCGGCTTGCGGGATGCGGCTCGCGGTCCCCGAGAGTTACCATGACGAGTACCTTCCAGTGGATGTCGGCGCTGGAGCGGTTGCGTCCAGCGCGCCCGATGGCGACGACAACACAGACCCTCTGATACGAGTGGCTGGCACCGCCAAACGGGGAGACGGCTTGCTGCAAATGTTGCATGTGATGATTTCCGAAGATGAGCGTGCAATCGCTGAATATCTGGTAGGCAATCTAGACCACCACGGCTACCTACCCGGCACCATAGTGGAAGACACTGCACGGGAGCTCTCATGTACCTTTGATCTGGTCGAGCATGTGCTTTCGCTCCTTCAGCGCCTCGATCCTCCAGGTATCGGCGCACGCAGTGCACAGGAATGTCTCTTGATCCAGCTTCGGCGTCTTGAGTGGGTTGGTAATCCGAGGAAACTAGCAGAATTATTGGTGAGAGACTATCTCCATGCGCTTGCGTTCCGGCGTTTCCGTGAAGTCGCTCATGCGGTCGGCAAAGCTCCCAAAATAGTTGAAGCCGAGTGGCAGTTCATACGTGAGCACCTCTATCCCTATCCTACGCATGGATTTGATCCTGATTGCGATGAGCTGGTCGATGTCGCGGCCAGCATACGTCCCGATGTCGTCATACGACGTCGCGGAGCAGGGTTCGAGGCTGAAGTGGTCGAGCAACAGCGCTACGATCTGCAGATACATCGAGGCTATCAGTGGGCCTATGAGCATGTCAAGGAAATAGGTGGCAGCCTCGACGATCAGGAGCACATCTACACCTATGTCGACCGGGCAAGGTCATTCATTGCGGCGCTCAGGCAACGCTGGGTTACTATGCAGCGCGTCTCAGACACGTTGATAGATTTGCAGCGGGACTTCTTGGAATATGGACCGAGAGCTCTCAAGCCGCTCACCCGGGCAGAAGTTGCCGAGGTGCTTGAAGTACATGAGTCCACGGTTAGCCGGGCTACCGATGGAAAGTTTGTCCTGCTGCCAAGTAGTCGCATTGTGCCGTTTGACGACTTTTTTGATTCTTCGTTGCCGGTGAAAGTTGCCCTCCGGCAGCTGGTTGCTGGCGAGAATCCCAAACGGCCGCTTAGCGATGAGCAATTGGCAGATCGGCTCAAGCACGAGGGTTTTGACATTGCCAGGCGAACCGTGGCCAAGTACCGAGAGGACGAGGGAATCCTTGCGTCTCGTCTGCGGCGCAATCGATCCGCTTGAAACGGCCGTGAACCCCATAGGTCATACGAGTATCCAGCTACGCCGAACCATCGGTATCCCTTTGCTGATTCGGTACTCATGGATATAAGCCCTCATAACATCCCGCTCAGCGGAAGGGAGCAAGGACGGACCGGCGCAGATAAAGCGCTCCGGTCCACGTAGCCGAAGGACATACTCGCGCGAGGAGTACTCTATCAGCTCGATAGTGCTCCACTCCAGTGCGGTAGCCCGTCTCTGGAGTGGCATGACTCGGGTGATGCCACGCTCATTGATCACCACGGTCTGGAGCAGCCATACAAAGATAATCAGGCAGGCGCATCCCAGAAGCAGGCCAAAGACCGCCGTCAAGACACCAGGAAAGATGCCAAAGTACCATAGAGAGATGGCGCCGGCGGCAATCAGCGCCAATCCTAGAGTCAAGGTCAGGTTGCGCCACAGGCTCCGCGGATGGGCACGTAGCGTTCCGGAGATTCTCCCGTCGCGAGTCGTTCCAAAAGACGGCTCAAGCAGCCTCTTTGCTTGCTGGCCCAGCGTGCCACTCAGCACATGTTGAGGGAGCCTGAGCAGGAACTCCCGCCGCAACCGGGCGCCATCCCTGAGTAGGAGTGGAATGATGGTGATGTGACGACCGTCGCTGGCAATTGCCCGTATGGCAAGACCAGATTGCTCTACCCGTTCGATGCTGTCCCAGGGAAGCTCAGTCCATGGTCTCCAGGGGCGGCCGGCAGAAAAGCTGAGTGATGTGGTGCGGGCACTCTGCATAGCAATCCAGAGCACTGGGAGGCAGACTATCCAGAGCAGTATCAGAAATGGCAGCCAGTGTGGAATGCTGCCGGTGCCGCCCAGGAAGAAAATGGCCGCCAGCGCTTCGATGACTGGAAGCATCACAATAGTGAGTGCGATAAGCGGGCTCGGCCGATAGACCTGCACTTCCAGCAGCGGTTTGGTTGATACAGATCGCTGGCCGGGCGCTCGTGGCCGCGGTTGTGAATTTTGATATGATGTCATGTGCTCTATGAGAACCTGTCTTTTGGGCGTCGTGACGTGTGAGCAATTATAGGCGCATGATTGCCATCGCGCAATCTACGTGGGACATCTGCTGGCAATCCCCAGTAGGATTGCTGGGGATGAATGCTGATGATGCAAGACGAGAAAGCAGCACAGTTGAGGCGGTGGTGTATGCTTTTTCTGCGACAGGTGGAGACGGCGGAAACCTAGAGGAGTCTACTCTTGCCAAGCAGGCGCGCTGCAGTTCTCTCGAAGTTGGAACGCGGATTTGGTGCGGAGCCGCTTTGGGTGCGTGCCGCGACCGCTTACTGTATTGCCTTCTTATTCCTGCTGTTACTGCAGCAGCTCAGTTTTACTGCTGCGCGCATTCCTCTCACCATTTCCACGTCGTCCGACTCGCTGCGCCTCACTATCGACGACTCTAGCTTCGTAGTATCCCTTCCTGCCGTCCCTACGGCGATTCTCTTCGTTCATTCCGATCCGGCGCTTCGCGAATTCCAGTTGGATGGCACCGACAGCATTAACAATTTTTCGCAGGATGCTAGCTACATTCACAGCATCGAGAATACTCCGTACTACAGGTTTATTGCCTGGATGCGAGATGTCGGGAGCTACAGCAGCTGGCGCGACTTGCAGGTCCGCTCCATTCGGTCAGGCCGGGTTGTGGCCGGTGTAATGGAAGCCAACAACAGCACTCTCCTTGCCCTGCCGACCGGAGGGTCCGTTGTGTCGGCTTCCATCGAGCGCCTGGAGGTTCCGGTCCAAGTCGAGGTGTTCTGCGGGAGTACCCAGTGCGGCATGATTGAAGTCGATCGCAACGATCGATTCACACAGGTCCAATCGCTCCTTGCTAACGGCAGTGTTGGCATGACTCAGAAAGCCTTCTTCCCTCATGACCCGGTGCCGTTTATCGCCGAAGTTGCCTATCTTCTCATCCAGACGTTGATATGGTCTTTAGTGCTGCTGGGAATGCTGGCTCTCCTGCATGCCGCGTTGCTACTGGTACCAGCGCTGCCGTCGGGTGTGCAATCGGCCAGTGCTCGGCTGCGGGAATTACCTCGTCGCGCGGTCGGCATCACCAGCCGGATTTCTCGTACGCAGACGGTGAGAGGTCTGGCGCAACTTCGGCGCTTGCGCACCGATTTGGGCGGAAGGATAGGCGATGCCTGGGATTTCTCGGCTGCCGCGTTGGCTCTCGCCGCTCTGGTGGCAACCGTCTGGATTGCCCTGGTGGAGTACCATGCCGAGCCCCATATACTGGACGCTAGTGCCTATATTTTTCAGGCCAAGATATTTGCGTCGGGCCAGCTTTCGGCTCCGGCACCGGTGAATTTGGGGGTGTTCCAGGGCCCCTTTATGGTGGCTGACCAAGGACGTTGGTTTGCCCAGTATGCTCCCGGAACCTCCGCCCTGTTGGCTCTGGGCTTACTACTTCACGTACCTTGGGCGGTTGAGCCGGTTCTTGGGTCCTTCGCGCTATTTGGGATCTATAAGCTGGGACGGCTCATGTTCTCGCCCCTGACTGGGCTTCTGGCACTATTTCTTGGAGCATTGTCAGCATTTTATCTCTTCTTGGCGGCTTCGTATCTAAGCCATACAATTGCGCTCTTCTTTGGAGTCTATTTTCTGTTGGCCCTACTCTCGTTCGACAGGCGCCCACGACAGTTTCCGCTTGTCGTTGCCGCCATCTGCGCTGGAAGCCTGCTGCTCACCCGTGAGATAAGCGCCGTGCTTGTCTGTGGCGGATCAACGTTGACATTGATGTGCCTGCAGTGGCGTAGCTGGTGGATTCGCCGAGGCGAGATCGCCCGGTTGGCTATTCTACCATTCGGCATACTTGCCTTTTTCGCGTTGGTTTACCTGGCATACAATGCTCTCCAAACTGGCAATCCGTTATTGCTTCCCCGCACGGTATTCTACCCAGCCGATCGCTATGGATTCGGGCCGGGAATCGGCTTTTACGGCGAGCATACCGTTGCTGCCGGTTTCGTCAATCTGGACCAGTTGCTTACCATCTTGTTGATCGATCTCTTTGGCTGGCCGTTCTACCTCACTCTCGCCTTTGTGCCGCTGGCCTTGCTCAGACGGCCGCGGCATCTGCGCTGGGATATCTTCTGCCTAGCCGTCGGCAGCCTACTCATTCTTGCTTTGGTTGGGTACTTCTACCATGGTATCTACCTAGGTCCTCGCTATCTCTATGATGCGCTCCCCTTTCTGCTGTTGCTCACCGCGCGCGGAGTGACTGCGCTATTCAACGCGCTAGTTACGCTTAGCCAGCGTCTCGCTCCAGCGATCCAGCCAGACCGGAGCAAGGCGCATGCACGCAACCTGGTAGTGGCGCTCATGGTGGTCCTCACTGCCTGCAATGTGATCTACTTTCTTCCGCGGCAGATCGCGCTATACCGCAACTATACCGGCCTTCCTATAACCGAGCCGCTGCAGGTAACACGTATCTACAGCTTCCACCCCCACCAGGCGATCATAGTGACCGGCGACTGGTTTATCTTCAACTACGTGCTCTTCCCACTCAATGATCCAAGTCTTTCGGGCCCGACGTTGTATGCCTTTACGGCGGGCCCAAGTGCCATCCAGCAATTGGAAGAGCAGTACCCAGGCCGCAGTATCTACCAGCTGGTGGTGGGACCAGGTGGAGCGGTCACCTTTGTACAGCTCTCTCGCTGAGAGATGGGTACCGCTTGACGAGCAGGTGGAGCCTCGGTACTCTTATAGGCAGTGCGAGATACGCGGCTAGCTGGACAACATGCTAGACGAATCAGCGAGTGGAGAGTGGTGTGAGGCGTCGCAAACGAGAGCCAGAACGAGGCCCCAGGATTACCCATGATCAGGTCATAGAACTTCTGGTGGACTATCACTTGGGGCGGCTCGATGCACGGGTGAATCGCGCGATAGAGCTTCATGTCGCTCACTGCCCTCTGTGTCAGATACAGGGGCTGGTTCATACCGGCACCGAGAAGCGCGCGATTCAGCGTCGGATTCGCAAGGCAAAGCCGGCGCGTCGTCGCCTCATCTCCCGGCGTGGGTGGCTTATCCTACTCATCTTGGTGATCATCATCCTGGCGCTGGTAGCTGTGTATGGGTTGTTGCGGGCCAATATTATCACTCTTCCAGCAGGGCACACGCTACCATTATACGGAGGGCGGTTTCTCGCATAGGTAGTCCGGGAAAGTTGGGGAGTTGACATATGGATCAGCAGGATCAGGCACAGCGGAGCGCTTCTGATTGGTGGACCCAGGGAGATATGCCGGTTCGGGACGGGTGTCTCGTCGAGCCGCTCATCGACGGACGCGCTGCCATGTTTGCGATGTGCCAGGCCTTTCTTGCCGCCAAGGACTATATTCTTCTAGCTGCGTGGGACATCTGTACACAGTTGCCCATGGTTCGCGGCGATGATAGGCGATTGCTGGGAGAGGCCGCCATCGATGACACTGCTATACAGGAGCGGTTGCGGGCCGAGGGGTTTGATGACGAGACCATAGCTTTCTGGAAGGCAAGCCAGCTTCGCGTTATCGATGTACTTGGATTCGTGGCCAAGCGCGGTGTTAAGGTAGGTGTGCTTCTCTGGGACGCCTATCATTTGGGCAGCCACGTTACCAATGATCCGGCGGAGCAGCGGAAGGAGCTGCTATCGGTGGGTGTTGATTGCCTCCTCGACGACAGCAGCCGTGAGGTGTCCCATATCATCCAGTCTCTGCACCAGAAATGTTGTGTCGTCGATGGGCGTCTGGCGTTTGTCGGCGGTATCGACCTGACCGTGCAGACCAGTGGCGATTATGACCGGTGGGATACGCATCATCATCTCCCGGTCTCGCCGGAGCGGGCCTCCGGCCGATCGGCGACTGAGCATCCCTGGCACGACGTGCACGCCCGCATCCAGGGCCCCGCGGTGGCTGACGTCTTACGGAATATCGTGCAGAGGTGGCGTCCGGTTGCCAGGCGGCATAATGCCCCGGAGTGGCCGGCGGAGCTCGCGGACACGATTCCACCGGAGTTGAGTGGGGGCAGCATGGCTCAGGTGGTTCGCACAATACCTCCTCATACCTATGACTTTGCACCCGAGGGTATTGCAACCATAAAAGAGGCGTATTTGCGTGCTATCGGCCAGGCCAGCAAATTCATCTATTTGGAGAACCAGTATCTGTGGCCCGAGATTTTCATCGGCCTCGACAATGTCCGGTGGGGCGAGCGAAGTCCAGAAAGTATGGCCATCATCGAAGCGATCGGGGATGCCATCGAGCGTGGCGTACACGTGGGACTCACTCTGCCCGATCATCCTAACTGCGGACGTCAATTTACGGACGGCGGTGTGGATCTGCTGCGTAAGCGCGCTGCCGGGTGTGGCGCACCTGAGCGACTCAGCGTATTTACTCTCGGAAGCGCGGAATCCGATACCGACGCGCCCGGCGGAATCATTTACCGCCCGGTTTATACCCATGGTAAGGTTGCCGTCGTTGACGATCTGTGGTGGACGGTAGGATCGGCGAACTTGAATAGCCGCGGCATGCATTCGGATGCAGAGATCAATATTGCCGTCTTCGATCCTTCAAGCGCCCGCCTGCTTCGGCGCCGACTATGGGCTGAGCACCTGCGGCGAGAGGCAGCGGACATTGCCGCCCTGGAGGCCCCGGCCGCGATATTCGACGGACTGCGAGCGGTGGCGAGGGAGAATCAGGAGCATGTGGTACATCGCCAGCCTCTCAATGGTCACATCTTGCCGTATCTTACCGAAGGGGACGGCAAGCAGCTTGGTTTGCCCGTACACCGCGAGCATGGCTGGCTTGACAATTTGCCGGGTAGTGTTGGAGCGCTACCCGACAAGTACGCCGGTCGGTACCTCTAGAGCGTAGTCACCTGCTGGGCCGGTGTTATCGCCGGCACGCTTCTAAAGGGCCGTACGCTGCATGTGGTATGGTGTAACAGTTCTTTGTTGTGGCGCGGTTAGCGAGTGATTTTGGGTACAAATATGCAAGTCGGCGCAGCCGAGCAGCTTGATGAAGATCTGTGGGTTATAGATACCCTATTCCAGGGGGAGCCAGGGGTCATCGCGAGTTACCTTTTGACTGGCACAGACGGCCTAGCGCTTATCGATGTGGGATCAGGCGCCAGTGTCGAAGAGGTGCTTGCCGGTATTCGAATCGCCGGCTTTGACCCACTCGATGTTGCTCACCTGGTTCTGACTCATGTTCATCTGGACCATGCGGGAGCCGCGGGGGCTCTAGTGCGACGAATGCCACGCGCGCGTGTCTACGTCCACCACGTTGGAGCACCGCATCTGGTGGATCCATCACGATTGCTCAGCAGCGCTACCCGAATTTACGGTGAGGAGATGGAACGGCTCTGGGGAACGATGGAGCCGGTTCCCTCGGACCGTATTCAGATACTTTCCGATGGGGAGAGCATTACGGTGGGAAGTCGGAGTCTGCGAGCGGTTGAGACGCCGGGGCATGCCATTCATCATCTGGCCTATTTTGACGCGCAGCGCCGGGAGCTATTTCCCGGAGATATTTCCGGCGTGCGGCTCCAGGGCTCGAATTTTGTGCGCCCCCCGACCCCCCCACCGGACCTTAATCTGGAAGACTGGTACAGCAGCATTGATCGCATCGCCGAGCTGAGTCCGGTAGCGCTCTATTTGCCGCACTTTGGACGTGCCACTGGGCTCGCCCCACATCTGGAGCAATTGCGCCGGCGCCTGGCCGATTGGGGCAGTTTGATGTTGTCCGGTATTCGCGAGAACCAGTCGGATGCCCGGCTGGCCGAGATGCTGGCTCAGGCCTCTGACGCCGATATTGCTCGTAACGATGCCGAAGACACGACGCTGGTTACTCGCTATGAGCTTGCTACCAATTACCTGATGAGCGCACAGGGGTACGTGCGCTACTACCGAAAAGTGCACCCAGATTTACTGGCCTAGGATTATCCGCTTTCCAGATAGACGAGTTTGACTCCGTCACTGGCGGATATTTTGTGAATGAGGATGAAGCGATCATGACTCTGGACGCACCGAGAGACTCGGATTCCAAAGGTACCGCAGGCACCGTTTCCGACCCACTAGATGCCTCTAATCTGGAGGCATTGGTGGCCGGACGGCATGGTGCGCCGTTCGATATTCTCGGTTTTCATCGACTGGTCCTTGGCGCCGCGTCCTGGTGGGTCGTACGCGTTTTGATTCCTGGAGCAAACAGCGTGACACTCCTTCCCGCGGCCGAAGAGCCTGGTGAGTTGGATGATGGCGCGCTGCCGATGAACATGCTTCATCCGGCCGGGCTGTTTAGCGTCATGGGACGCGGCGAGCTTCCTGCCAAGTACCGGCCTCATTATCGGCTCTTGATCCGGCGGGGGCTAGAAGAGCCGGAGCTCGTCTACGATCCCTATACCTTCGCCTCTCTGCTTTCCGATTTCGATCTCTACCTTATCGGCGAAGGGACTCACCAGGAGATATATGAGCGTCTAGGCGCTCACCCGCGAATTGTCGACGGCATTGCCGGCATCTCCTTTGCGGTGTGGGCGCCGAATGCGCGTCGAGTCAGTGTAGTCGGCGATTTTAACGGCTGGAGCGAGCGATCTCATCCAATGCGCCTACGCAGTAACGGCGTCTGGGAGCTGTTCATTCCGGGAATCCCCATCGGCTCGCTCTATAAATACGCGATACTGTCGTGGAACCATGGCTACCACGTCCTGAAAGCCGACCCGTATGCGCTGGCGGCCGAAGTGCGCCCCGGCACGGCATCGAGGGTCTGGGATCTGGGCGGGTACACCTGGGGTGATTCGGAATGGCTGGCGGAGCGAAGGCAACGCCAGGCGCTGGACGCTCCGATCAGCATTTATGAAGTCCACATCGGCTCGTGGAAGCCTCCCTCTCAAGCCGATACTGGACTGATAAATTACCGTGATTTTGCCCACCAGATTGTGGAGTATGTCAAAGATCTCCACTATACCCATATAGAATTGCTGCCCATCACTGAGTATCCCGCCGACAGATCATGGGGATACCAGGTTACTGGGTATTTCGCGCCAACCAGCCGTTTCGGCACGCCGCAGGACTTTATGTATCTGGTGGATTATTGCCATCAGCATGGTATCGGAGTCTTGATGGATTGGGTGCCGGGTCATTTCATTAAGGATGAGTACGGTCTGGGATACTTTGACGGCACGCATCTCTACGAGCACGCCGATCCACGCCAGGGCGAGCACGAAGAGTGGGGAACTCTGATCTTTAACTTCGGCCGCAACGAGGTGCGTAATTTTCTCATGGCCAGCGCTCTCTTCTGGCTGGATCAATACCATATCGACGGGCTGCGAGTGGATGCGGTAGCGTCCATGCTGTATCTGGACTTTGGCCGGAAAGCGGGCCAGTGGCTGCCCAATCGCTATGGCGGGCGGGAAAATCTCGAGGCGGTGTCGTTTCTGCGCACGTGTAACAAGGTCATACATCAGCGCCTTCCAGATGTCTTGATGATGGCCGAGGAATCTACCGCCTGGCCTTACGTTACCGCTTCGGTGGAATCTGGTGGGCTCGGTTTCACGCTCAAGTGGAATATGGGCTGGATGCACGACGTTTTACAGTATTTTCATTACGATCCTATTTATCGCAGCTATCATCATAACGATCTCACATTCTCGTTTAGCTATGCGCATTCTGAGCGTTTCATACTTCCTCTCTCCCATGACGAGGTAGTGCATGTCAAGGGCTCTCTTCTCAATAAGATGCCGGGTGATCGCTGGCAGAAGTTTGCCAATCTCCGCGCCCTCTACGGTTTCATGTACGCTCATCCCGGCAAAAAGCTGCTTTTCATGGGTGGAGAGATAGGCCAGTGGTCTGAATGGAACTATGCTGGTTACCTGGACTGGTACATGCTTGATCCGGCTTTCGCTGGAGATGATATGCACCGTCGCTTGCAGATGCTGGTGCGTGATTTAAACCAGATTCTCGCCGACGAGCCAGCACTCCATCAGTGCGATGCGCTTCCCGAAGGATTCGCCTGGATAGATGGATCGGACACGCAGCAGAGCGTCATCGCGTTTATGCGTTATGCGGCCGCCCGAAGCCATCCGTTGATAATTGTCTGCAACTTTACCCCGACGCCTCACTATGAATACCGAATCGGTGTGCCGTTTTCCGGCCAGTATGCCGAGATCTTCAATACCGATGCTGAGATCTACGGTGGGAGCAATGTGGGCAATCTCGGCAAAGTAGAGGCGGATCCCAAACCTATGCATGGATATACCTACTCGATTCCGCTGACACTGCCCCCTCTCGCGGTCACTGTGCTCCGACCACTTGGCAGATCGAGCCAGGCTCTGCCTCGCCCGTCGCGAGATATGGCCAGCACACCCGAAGTCGCCGGCGGCTGATGGCGGCGATCCAATACTATCGCCTCTGGCGCATGTGTTCGCTGTACGCTCGAACGGCGGTCACACCCGTTGCCGAGTGCCGGATGCTGTGTTCGGCGGCGATCATTCGCCTGCCTCGCGGAGCAATTCGAGTCTCAATGTGAAGCGCGTCTCCAGCTACCACTTCACGGATGTATTCGATGTAGTAGAAGCGAGGACGCGAAATCTCTGCTTGCTCGCTGTAGAGCAAGTCAGGCGACGACACGGTGGCGGTAATAGCCTGGGAGAATGCCTCATCCAGCCAATCGGCGTAGACGCAGTTATTGATGTGTTGTTGTGAATCGGCTTCATACTGCCTCGCGGTAAGCTGGAGGGTCGAGAATCCTCCATTGCTTCGTTCCGGATCAGCCTTGCTATCGGCCAGAGTGCGAGG
Source organism: uncultured Chloroflexia bacterium (assembly GCA_963810535.1). GTDB lineage: Bacteria > Chloroflexota > Ktedonobacteria > Ktedonobacterales > JADMIN01 > JAJPKE01. The sequence goes on along the minus strand of CAWENW010000004.1, from coordinate 19,780 downwards.
GCGCCGAATAGCGAGCGTGAACCCGAATGGAGTCATTGCCTCCGCGATCTCATCGGAGATACGTGTCAGCTGACCTTTGGCGGTATCACAGTACGCCCAGCGCGCGCTGGCGCGTGCTACCATCCGGCCAGTGGTAGACTGCCAGATGGCGTATTCGCGCTGAGCCTGTACGCGCCGGAACTCGGAGACCCAGGTAGCCAGCTGAAGCTCTTCACCGATTTGCGGCAGCGCGCCCAGAAGTATAGTCATCTCGCGCACGACCCAGGCAGTGTTGTGTGCCACATACCAGGAGCGTGGGAATCCAATAGCCGCCGAGGCATCAGTCGCGAGGGATTCACAATAGCGAAGTGCGGTGCCAAGCCCGATCACTCCGCTCTTTCCTACCTCGTAGCTTCGCACGAGCAGATGGTCACGAAATGCATCGCGTGGCACCGGCATCGCCAGTGGAGCAGCACCGAAGAGATTGCTCACGCATGAGCCTCCGTGCTGCCTCCTCCGTCTCGCGCCTCCAGGTAGCGAGCCAGGATGAAGACCACATCCGAGAGACGGTTCAGATAGCGAATGAGCTCGCCGTTCTGCGTCTTACCATCGTGGAACAGGCGAACCACCATGCGCTCGGCACGCCGAATAATGGTACGGGCCAAATCAAGGGCGGCGCCGTCGAGTGAATCGCCCGGAATAACGAATCTGGCTGGGATCTCCACCGCCGATTTCAAAGCTTCTTCGGTAGCCTCCAACCAGCCAACCCGCTCTTCGGTGATATGCATGCCGATTGCTTCGAGATTTTCCGGCAGAGTGGCAAGCTCAGCCATTAAGACGTAGAGATCCTGCTGCATGTGTAGGATAATCTCACGCGCCCGCGCGTCCTTGGTCGCGGCTCTTGCCAACCCGAGTGCCGAGGTCGCTTCGTCCACAGTGCCAAAAGTATCGGGACGGGCGTCGTACTTGGGCACGCGCTGCTCGCCGAGCAGGCTGGTATAGCCGGTGTCGCCGGTACCAGTAGTGACTTTTGCCATAAGAGCGTATCTATTCTTTCACCATCAACGTTGCCGCGTGAGCCTTGCTCAACCGTATCTTACCACGGGATAGCCGCCAGCAGTTTGCGGTTCTTTTCCCGTCACTACTCTATCCCTTTGGCGAGCTGCGTTATGACGCTCATATCCATTCGTCTGCTTTTATACATGGTGTAATGCGGTGTGCTGCTGCCTGAGTTGCCAGGAAGCACTGTGCCAGCCGGGAATCATGAGTGGACAACCACCGGTGACGCCAGGTTGTCCCTTGTCGGGAACGGATAGAAAGGTATGCGGTACGCATGACTCAGGTTCTAGTGATAGACGACAGTTTTACCCTGCGGCAGCTCATTCGTGCCACTCTCGAGCCGGCGGGGTATCGGGTATCGGAAGCCAGTGATGGTGAGGAGGGACTCGCCGCACTGCGGTCGAGTCTTGAGCCGTTGGTGGTGCTCCTGGATTACCAGATGCCGAATATGGACGGCATGCAGGTGTTGCAGGCAGTGAGAGAATCCGGCGGCCAGCTGCTTGCCCATGACTATATTGTGATCTCGGCGAACCAGGCAACGTTTCCAAATATTTTCATTGATCTCTTGCGGCATCTTTCGATACGAGTGCTACCCAAGCCATTCGAGCGTGAGGCCCTACTGGCCACCGTCGCACAAGCGGCCGAGCGATTAGCCGCTCCAGCGGATAGCGCCCTTCCTCCGGATACGGCTGGAGCCTAAGCCGAGCTCGTCTCCGGCATGGTATACTTCGCTGTGAACCCTCAATGGTGAGGGTTGTATGCTGGCATCCTCCTTACTGCAACACGTATCGTCACTGGGCCAGATACATCCGAGAGATACAACGAGATATTACAGGAGATCCCGCATGGCAACGACGCGTGTAAGACGCCCTACCCTCAACGATCTCGACCTTAGCGTCGGCAAACGAACGCGGTTGCATCGATTGCTCTACACCTATGGACCGGCGAATGGAACGCTCTTGTTGCTGCCGATCGACCAGGGCCTGGAGCATGGTCCACGTGATTTCTTCGTCAATCCCGAGGCCAAAGATCCAGATTTTCAGCTAAGATTGGCCAAAGAAGGTGGCTTCTCCGGCATTGTCTTCCAGTACGGCATTGCTGAGAAGTACATGAGCCGGTATGCCGGCGAGGTGCCGCTGATCCTTAAGCTCAATGGAAAGACGGAGATACCTTCGGATAAGGCTCCCATCTCTCCCTGTATTGCTTCAGTCGAGGACGCGGTACGGCTGGGCGCCGACGCCGTCGGCTACACACTGTATGTGGGGTCACCACTCCAGGCGGAGGACTTCGCGCAGTTCCGCGCTGTGCGCACCGATGCTGAAAAATATGGTATGCCTGTGATTGTCTGGGCATATCCTCGTGGCGAGGCCATCGACGCCAAGGGTGGACGCGATAGTCTGTATGCGGTAGATTATGCCGCTCGCGTTGCCAATGAGTTAGGGGCCGACATCGTGAAAGTGAATGTGCCGACGATCAACCCTGAGAAGGACGCTGCCGCGCCCAAGCCCTACAATACTATGCAGGTCTCACATGAGAAGGCGGTGCGCATGGTAGTGGAATCGGCGGGGCGAACCTTGTTGCTCTTCAGCGGCGGCGAAATGCAGGAAGAAGGGGGAGTCATCGAGAAGGCTCGCATTGGAATGGAAAGTGGTGCGACGGGATTAATCTTTGGCCGGAACATCTGGCAGCGCCCCTTCGACGAAGCGCTGGCGCTGTCCAGGCAGATTCGTGACATGATGAGCGAATACGGGGCTTGAGCCGCCGCAGTTGAGGGCTTTGCCCTCCAGCTGGCCGGCGATTGCTTGCCGTCGCTGCCGCATGTTTTCTCCGGCTGCCATAGCCGGTCGGAGGACGGGGCGCCTACTGGCTGGTAGGCGCCCGTCGCCTATTCACAAGAGATATGTCCAACGGATTACGGGAGTCAGACGAATCACCGGAAATCATTAGTGGTGTCGCTCGGGGGTGGCTTTGCATGGAATCAATCCGCGTCATGATCGTTGATGAGCATCCATTGTTCAGACAGGGGTGTCGCTGTGCTCTTGAGCGTGCTGGCGACTGCGCCGTAGTTGCCGAAACATCTGAGAGCCGTGCTGGCCTGGAGCTAGCCAAACAGCATACCCCCGACGTTGTTCTCATCGACGCTCTGCTGGCCACCAACGACGCTCTGGAGTTAGCTCGGCAGTTGCGTCACGCCAGCCCTAAGGTCGCCATCCTGATGCTAACCGCTTTTGAAGATGAGGAGCAACTGTTCCAATCGATGAAGCTTGGCGCCGCCGCCTATCTGCTCAAAAATATTACTCCCGATGAGTTGGTAGACGCGGTGCGCCGCGTCAGCCGGGGCGTCTATATCATCAACGACAATGTCTTATCGAGGCCGAATGTGGCAAGCCGTGTGCTGCGGTCTTTCCAGGCCATGAGCGCAGAGGAGCCGCCGGAAGTCCAGCCGCTCTATTCGCCGCTTTCCGGTCGAGAGATAGAAATACTGGATTATATCGCGCGCGGCAACAGCAACAAAGAAATCGCCAAGTCGCTCAAGATCAGCGATCAGACGGTGAAAAATCACATTACTTCCATTCTCAAGAAGCTGCAGGTCAACGATCGAACTGCGGCGGTGGTTCATGCGCTTAAGAACAAATGGATCAAGATTGACGAGGATGCCTGATTCGATTGGATGAGGGGCCGCTCGTTGTCACAACAGTTCTCAGCAAGAGAGTTTGGGACAATTGCCATGACCGCTGATTCCGCTAACTTGCCGCCTCACCCCTGGGATAATGAGATCATCTTGCTCAACGCGTGTCGATCTGAGTTCGATCGAGTTACGGTTGAGCTTGATGAGCTCCGCCTTTTGCTCACGCAGTCCACGCAGGAAGTGGAGACGCTGAATCAGCGCAAAGTGCTGGCCGGGGCTCGGGTGCGAGATATGGAGGAGCGCCTGGAGCAGTATTCTCGAAAGGACATCCGTGACGCATATCTCGAGTCAAGTGAGGCAGAAATGCGCGCGTTTATGCTCTCGGAGCAGCGCGACCAATGGCAGGCGAAAGTCAGGACCCATGAGCGCTACCATTCATTCTTGACCCAAGTCCTCCAGGCACTGCCGTATCTTGGCTCGCCACAACGTGTCGCTGAGACACGCTCCTCCAAACTATTGCCTTCGCCGGTATTGCCGAAGGCGGAGCATCCACCTTCGCCGTCCTCTTCCAGCGTGGAGCTGGCTCCGACCGTGCAGCTGCCCCGTGGTGCCAATGTGCCTGATCTATCTGGGCTGCCTGAGCTGCCCTCTGAACTCGACTTGCCGATGACCAGCAGCCTGCCGTTTGCGCAGCAGGAGACCGAGATGCTCACCATCATGCCCAACGCGAACATCAAGGATGTACCAGTTGCCATGGGCGCTCAACACTTGGTATTGCCAGGTACGGGTATGCTCACTCCCCAGATGCAGGAGCAATCTCTGCTGGCGCGAGTCATCGCGGCTCAGGAGAACGTGCGTAGCCGAGTAGCGCAGCGGCTTCATGATGGTCCGGCTCAAGCGTTAGCCAACATTGTCCTGGAGGCGGAGGTATGTGCCAAGCTGCTGGTCACCAATCCAGGGCGAGTCACTGGAGAACTCGAACAGCTCAAGCAGATGGTCACCAGCACACTGCAAGAGACGCGTAAGTTCATCTTCGAGCTTCACCCAATGACGCTCGCCGACCTGGGCTTATCTGCGACCCTCAAGCGCTACGGTCAGGAGGTCGGCGCTCGCTACAAGGTGCAGGTACAGGTGACGGTGCCTCAGGTAGAACCTTTCTTACCCATGGGAAAGCGTGTGGCGATTTTTCGCGTAGCGCAGGAGGCGGTCGCTAATACTATCGAGCATAGCCAGGCTACCCTGATTCGCATCAGGATGGATTTGCTCCCAGGTAGATTAGTGCTGGTTGTCGAAGACACCGGCACTGGTTTTGACGTCGAGTCGGCGCAGAGAGCCGTACAATCGGGCGAGGGCTGGGGTATGCTGAGCATGCGCGAACGTGCCGAGGTGCTCGGGGGATGGCTCCGTGTAGAGAGCGCTAAGGACCGAGGGACCCGTGTAGAGCTCAGCATTCCGGTATAGATCACCGGCACCGAGTTTGGCTTCGACCGGCCCATTTAGGCTAGGCGCCGGTGTCTCCACGTTTTCGGGCTTCACCTTGACACCTGTAGGATAATAGCTTCTCAGAGCCCTTCTCTATCGCGATATGACGTAATGCTTTCACCAGTTACTGTTCCGCGACCACTGCGTCTCTGGTAGACGAGAATCTATTGCGCTCCGGCGCGCCGCTTTTATTGAGGTTGATCGTGCTGAGGCGGACCTATCTAGGGGATATTATTATGTATAACAAGGTACTGGCACAATTGTTTAGTCGTTCACGTGGCCAGGGCATGATTGAGTACGGGTTGATTATAGCGTTGGTCGCGGTGGTGGTCATCGCGACACTGGTTCTGCTTGGCCCGCAAATCAAGAGCCTCTTCGACAGTGTGGCCGCCAATCTCTAAACCTATCGCGTCTCTTATTGCCCTCTCACTGTAAACAATCTATCGACGGTCTGGTGCACGTAGTGTATCTGGTGTATGTGCCGGTGGGTTCTCTGACGCCGGCTATTTTTGCTGTCTACACGCTCGGTAGCCTCTTTGGATAGGTTTTGGCGATTGTCGACTGGTGTCGGCTATAGTTCTAGGGCCAAACTCGTGGGTCTGTTGACTCTCGACTGTCCGGTTGCGCTGGCCGATGCGGTACAATGGTGGCGGGCGGCACGACCCATTGCTCACTATGTAGGTTAGTAACTTGGTTTGGTAAGGAGGGGGAGCACCAGCATGCAACCGCTGGATCCCAGGGGAAACAGGCCCATTCGCGTGTTTGTGGTGGATGACAGCGCGGATATGGTGCAGAATGTGCAGAAGCTGCTGCACTTCGAGCCGGATATTCAGATCGTGGGAGCGGCGCCCAATGCCGATGAGGCATTCAAGGCAATACCGCTGCTGCGCCCGGACGTTGTCCTTATGGACATCAATCTCCGTGGTCATTACGACGGCATGCAGGCGACACAGATCATCAACCAGAAATGGCAGACCTGCGTGGTCATGATGTCGGTGCAACGCGAATCTGAATATATCCAGCACGCAATGAAGCTGGGCGCCAGAGGGTACCTTACCAAGCCCTTCACCGGCGATGAACTGGCTGATACTGTCCGAAGCGCTTTCATGACCTTTCGAGCAATGGGAGGCCCTCCGGTACTTCCTCCCGAGAAAGAGAGCGCCCCACCGGTTGACCAGCGATCGCTGCGCAAGATCGTCGCGGTGTATTGCCCCAAAGGTGGATGTGGGAGAAGCGTCATTGCCACAAACCTCGCGGTTATGCTCCACCGCGGCACCGGGCGGCGTGTGGTGCTGGTAGATGCCTGCCTGTCCTCGGGCGACGTCCATGTTTTGCTTAATATCAACCCATCCAGCAGTATTGAGGATTTGCGCGCGGGGATTGGGACATTAGACGCTCAGCAGATTCAAAGCATGGTTGCCTACCACGAAGACCTCGGCATCAGTCTGGTACGTGCGCCGATGGCTGTGGACGCCGCCGCCCAGTTTACTGAAGATGCCATGAAGGCTATACTGGTGGAGCTCAGCGACCAATTTGACTACGTCGTAGTCGACACCGACACGACGTACTCAAATTACACCATGACCGTCCTGGAGATGTCGAATCTGGTATTGCTTGTCACGACGCTTGAGGTGACGACTATCAATCGGCTTGGGCAGTTTTTTGAGATCGCGGATCGCCTGGACAACGTAATACCCAAGTTGCAGCTCGTGTGCAATAGAGTCGATTCCATCTATGGAATACAGCCCAAGCATGTCGAGACGCGCTTCAGTCGCCGTTTCCTTGCGCAGATCCCCGATGACCCACGGGTCGTGGCCGCCTCGGTGAATCGAGGCGTCCCTTTTGTGGTGGCGCAGAAGAATGCCCCGATTTCCCGATCTATCGAAAAGCTCGCCAAGCGCACAGTCGAGATACTAAACGAATCCCCAAAGGAGCCTCCGAAAGGGGGGCGTGTACTACGCTAACGCCCTGGAGGCGGAAGTGGTGTTGTTACGTTTACCGAAAAGGCTAGTGGTGGGGGCAGACAAAGATGAATAATTATCGACGATTTGACGATCCTGGAAGTGGTGGCAATGGCGGCAACGGTAATTATTCTCGTGAGAACGAGGATTCTCGTAGAGCGCGTGACCAGAGAGACGCGATCGTAACGGGTTGGGGAACGCAATCGGCTCCGCCGCTCAGCGGAGGTCGCCAGTATGGAGTCACCCCGCCTCCGCAGATCGTCCCCCAGAATGGGGCCATACCTTCAGCTCCTACCTCGCGCTTCGGCAATCAGGGGCAGAGCGCCCTGCGTCCGGGAACGGCTAATACCGCCGTAAAAGAAGCCGCCTTCGAAGAGATTAAGCGTAAAGTACAGTCGGCGTTGATCAACGAGATCAATCCCGGCTCGGATGCCGGCCACCAGGATCAGATAGAGCGGACGCTGGAAGAACAATTCAATCGAATACTTGGCGAGCAGGGGCAGACGCTTGCACGCGGAGATCGACAGCAGCTCCTGGCGGCGATTAAAGCGGAGATCCTGGGATATGGACCAATTGATCTACTACTGAATGATGACTCGGTGACTGAGATTATGGTCAATGGGCCTCAGCAGGTATACGTGGAGCAAAACGGCCGACTATACGCTACCGAGGTTAAGTTCCGTGACGACGATCATGTCATGCATATCATCGAGCGAATTATCTCACCGCTTGGCCGGCGCTGCGACGAATCGTCTCCGTATGTGGATGCTCGCCTTCCCGACGGCTCGCGCGTCAATGCGGTCATCCCGCCGATTTCCCTGAATGGCCCGGTATTGACCATTCGAAAGTTCGCCAAGACTCCCCTGCAGCCTGAGGATCTCATCAAATTGGGAACGCTTACTCCGGGTATGGTTGAATTCTTGCGGGCCTGCGTCCTGGTCAAGCTGAATATCGTCGTCTCGGGAGGCACCGGCAGCGGAAAGACGACCCTGTTGAATGTGCTCTCGGGATTTATTCCGGAGACTGAGCGTATCGTCACCATAGAAGATGCGGCTGAGCTTCAGCTGCGCCAGACGCATGTGATCCGTATGGAGGCTCGCCCCGCGAATATCGAAGGCAAAGGCCGCATTACTATACGCGACCTCGTGGCCAACGCACTTCGTATGCGTCCCGATCGTATCATCGTCGGCGAGTGCCGGCGGGACGAGACGCTCGATATGCTTCAAGCGATGAACACCGGTCACGAAGGCAGCATGACGACGATCCACTCCAACACCCCGCGTGATACGCTGCGCCGCCTAGAAACGCTCGTTACTATGGGTGAAGCCCAGATACCGCTTCGAGCGATACGCGAGCAGATTTCCAGTGCCATCCACCTGGTAGTACATCAGGAGCGTATGAGCGACGGCAGTCGCAAGATTACCAGCGTTACCGAGGTGCTCAACATGGAAGGCGAAGTGGTCAATACTCAGCAGCTGTTTGTCTTCGAACAAACAGGATATGAGAATGGCCGGGTCATGGGCCGCATGCGTGCGACCGGTATACGTCCCGCTTTCGCTGATCGCTTCGAGCTTGCCAATATTCATCTTCATCCCAGTGTGCTGGGAATGGGGCACCGATAGGTTGGCGCAGTCAGCGCACTCATTAATGTAGTCGCGCGCCGGCTTCAACCAGGACATTGGCAAGTAGTCGGGACAGGCGCGCGACGCTGACCACAGGCAAAGAGAAACTCGTACCGTGTACATCGAGGTAGGTGTAGGTAATGACGGCATGGTGGGGAATGATTTCGCTGGCGGATATCGTGCTTTCAACCGGGATTGCCGCGGGAATTGGGATCGTGGCTGCCGCAGGAATCTGGCTGGTATTTGTCGGCTTGCAGCGTGCCATCGACAATCGTACTGAGTCGGTGCTTGACCGCATCAACAAATACGGCGTTGCGGTTCCCGCTGGATATCCCGGTGCAGTTCCGGAGAAGAAGGAACGGCGTCTCTTTGCGTCCCTGCGCGGCAATCGCGGTAATCGGCGTCGTGTCGTGGCGGATGACGCCGCCAACACTTCGGATCGTGGATTTACCGCGACGCTGGCCAGAGATCTGGCGCGGGCCGACCTTCGTATCACCACCGGCGAGTTCATGCTGATGACGGCCGTACTGGCCAGCGTAGGGGCCCTGGTTGGATTCGCTCTGCCTATTGGCGGCCATATTCTGCTGGCGGTGATTCTCGTCGCTGCCGGCCTGTTCCTGCCTCGCTACTATGTCATCTCACGCAAGCGGAATCGGCAGCGGGCTTTTGACTCCCAGCTTTCCGACGCGATTACTATGATAGGGAACTCGTTGAAATCGGGATTCGCGCTGCTCCAGTCCCTCGAATTGGTGTCACGTGAGGCTCCGGCACCGACCAGCCAGGAGTTCGAGCGCGTAGTGCGCGAAGTAGGTTTCGGCACGTCGGTTGAGGTCTCACTCTCTCATCTTGTTGAGCGCATGGAGTCCGGCGACTTGGAACTCCTGGTGACGGCTATTAATGTACAACGCGAAGTCGGCGGCAATCTGATTGAAGTACTCGATACAATTGCCGCGACCATTCGCGACCGTGTGCGGCTGGTGGGAGAGGTTCGCTCGATGACGGCGCAGCAACAGTATTCAGGCTATATCATCGCTGCTTTGCCGATCGGACTCGCCCTCATGCTGCTGGTCATCAATCCCAATTATATGCTCGGCGTCTTTCGTGATGCCCCGATATGCGGATTCACTATGTTTGGCTGCAGCGCCATCATGATCTTAGTCGGCTTCGTGATTATCAGGCAGATCGTCCATATCAAAGTATAAGGTTGTTGGGGGCTCAGCCAATGTTGCCAGTGCTGAACATCATCAAAGAGTTCTTGCCGGCTATCGCAGGCTTCGCGGCATTTTTCGGGGTACTTCTCGTGGTTGTCGGATTTGCCTGGCCCGCCCGCCGCAATCCCATTGAGGCGCGCTTGCAGGAGTTTGCTCCCGGCTTGCAGGTGACGCTTGAAGAGATTGAGATGCAAGCCCCTTTTACCGAGCGGTTTGTCCGCCCGTTTACCACGCAAATCGCCCGGATTTTCTCCCGGTTTACTCCGATCAGCCGGACTGGACAATATACAGAGACAGCTCATATTAGCCGGTCTCGCGCCGCGCATTACAATCTCGGATTATGTCGGTATACGGGGATTGCTGGCAACTCTAGCTGCCGGCTTTGGCATAGTGGTGGCGATCATCTCAGGACAGCCGCCTCTCAACTTCGTGCTGGTAGCAGTCCTCTTTGGCGCCGTTGCTTATATACTTCCCAGTCTGTGGTTGCGTCAAAGGATCGCCCGGCGTCGCAATGAGATCACCAGCGCGCTGCCCGATTCCATCGATCTGCTTACCATCAGCGTCGAGGCTGGCCTGGGGTTCGATCAGGCGCTGCAACGCGTGGTGCGCAAGTCGCGCAATGCTCTGACCATTGAGTTTGCTCGGGTGCTCTATGAAATGCAGTTCGGTGTAGCTCGCCGTGACGCACTGCACGCTATGTCGGAACGTATTGGTCTAGACGACCTGAGTAGTGTGGTAGCGGCGATTGTACAGGCGGAGCAGCTGGGCGCATCATTGGCCACAGTCCTGCGCATTCAGGCTATAGAGATGCGGGTGCGGCGCCGTCAGAACGCTGAACGACTCATCAGGGTGGCGCCGGTCAAGATGCTTTTCCCCATTGCCTTCCTCATCTTCCCACCGATTTTTGTCGTAGTGCTAGGTCCGGCGGTGCCACAGTTGCTCCATCTCTTTGCGCCGCACGTGCCGCTCTAGTCAGGCACTCGTAGCACGTAGGACTCAAAAGTTGACTGAGACGGTCATATCGCTATCCAGCTGCGCCTGGTTGAAGCCGTGGACTGGAGTGAGATTGGCATACAGCCGCCCGAAGGCGGAGTTGCTCGCTACCGGCGTCGTGTTGACCTGTGGACTCGCGCTGTGCAGCTGGCTGGTATCCACATACACCGTCAGATAATCCCCCGCCCCCAGGATGAAATCGCCACTGCCCGGCTGTTCCTGTACCAGCTCGCTGTAGGTGCCATGTCCGGCGGCGTTCATGGTGAAGGCATGGGGAGTATACCATTCGATGAAGATGTCTTGAGTATTGGCGGTCGGCGTGGTCTCACAGGCGGCTGAGTCTGCCGTCGTATTGGTGGCCAGAAGACTAGCGTCGGGGCCGCAGTTAACCGTCACGGCACCCATGACCATGCTGCGGCCGGGCACGTCGCTGGTCGTCACCGGTGTGGTAAAGGCATGAATACCCTGGTCGTCGGAACAGTCAGTGGCGATGGTAGACACCAGATCGTTGCGTGAGGATACATTTCTACAGTTGACACCTACGCCAGAGTAGGTTGGAGGATTAAAGCCGGCGAAGCCCAGGATGGAGGCATCTCCCGGCAGATACGTCCGCTGCATGTCCAGATAGTCGTCGATGCCGCTGCCAAAGACGTCGCCGTGGCGATTATAGGTGACGGCGATCTCCAGGTGATGCACCGCACCCCCGTTGGGGAGTAAGGTCACCACATCGGTCTGCTGCTCGCTGACATAGGTATTGGCTTTGTCCCCGCCATCGTTGGTGTCCACCACATAGAAGCCGTCGCCATTGCCAGTCTGGATATCAGAGGCCAGCCCCAGCTGCTGCAAAATCAACTCGGCGTTGGGATTGGCAAAGTACACCTCCAGATCCTTGCTCTTGAGCGATTGCACTGCAATGTTGAGGATGCTTTTGAGCTGGGAGCCATGCAGGGTCTTGATCTTGGTGAGCATGACGGCAGCCAGGTCATGGGTAAAGGCTTTGCGATCGGTCACGCCGGTATTGTCCACCAGCTGGTAGCGGTGGATGAGGTATTCGAGGTTTTGGGGAGTGACCACCACCGTGCCACCATACTGCGCCGAGTTGAGGGTAATGTTGCCGGTCACACTCATCAGCCGCTGGATGAGGACGGGGGTGAAGGCAATGACCCCTTGCAAGGAGGCGTTGTTGGAGACGGCGTTGGGGGTATCCTGCACGATCTGCATGGCGGTCTGGGCATCGGTGGGGAAGCTGGGAGACAAGCCCATATCCCGCAGTCCCCAGCCATACTGGCAGCCCAGGTTGCGATAGGGCCACCACCAGTAGTACTCTGGCGGCTGGACCCCCTGCCCATCACAATCATTGGTCGGCTGCTGTGGCAGATTGGTTTTGAAGTATTGCTGGTCCAGCGTGTACACATCCTCCAGAAAGAACGGATTGCTTGTGGATTGCTCGCCATTATCGAGCTGGAGGATGCCGTAGTTGCCGGCGAAGCCGCCGATGGGACGCAGCTCGGAGCGATCGAGCGCCATGACCAGGTAGTTGGCGGGCTGGCCCACCCCCAGCAGCTGGGGGACGCCGGCCATGAGGGCGGAGAGCTCGGCCAGGACCTGGGGCGCCTGCGGTAAGAGCCGCAGATAGCCCCCCAGCTTGCTCCCCGGCTGCAGCTGCGCGGGCAGCGCCGTGGGATCCAGCTGGGTGTAGGCGGCCAGCGCATCCTGCACCCGCAGCTGGGCATCGGCGAGCACGCTCTGTGCCTGGCGCAGATCGGCCGGCGTAATGCCGGGTCCGCTGCCCTGAACGGCGAGTGCACCGCCTTGCAGCGGCGTGAGGATGGTCTGGACGACCTGCAAGCCTTCGTCGGCGGAGGCGGAGAGATCGGAGCCGATGCGGACGAGCAAGCGGTCGTCGCGGAGGCTGGGGCTGACCAGAGCAACGGGAGCGCCCAGGGAGGAGACGACGCTGTTGATCTCATAGAGGTCATGGGAGAGGGCGTCGAGCTGGGACTGGGCGTCGTGGAGATTGGCGGTATTGAGCAGGGAGGCGGAGCCGTCGGCGAAGAGGGCTTGCAGGCTCTGGGCGCGGCGGTAGGCGTCGGAGGCGTCAAAGCCCAGGCGCAGGAGAGGGAGCAGCGGTGCGCAGGAGGTGAGGAGGAGGCCGAGGAGGAAGAAGGCGAGCAAGGCGGCGGCGGCGGGACGGCGGCGCAGCAGTAGCCGCAACCGTCCCACCCGTCCCAGCGACGCTCCAAGATTCCCCATGCTGGACAGGGTCGAGTTTAAGCGAATGGTGAATTCATCCTCCAGCTCACTCTCCGGCTCGGTTTCGCGAGTAGCGGTATCAGTGCCCGGGAGTACTGTTGTTTCCTGAACTGACGGGGCTCCTCCCCAGAGAGTGACTGCATCAATCTCGCCGGTATCTTCCATGATCACAGCTGTGTTGCCTGCGCCCAGCTGGTATCCCAGGCCTGCGCCTCCCAGTCTGCGCCACCAGTCTCATGCTCGCCAGAGAGCGGCTGATCCGGCTCTAGTTCCCCGCTTCCGGAGTCGCCAGTATCTTCCGGTGGGGCGAGCCGTTTGTCGCTCTCATCGCTCTCATCGCTCTCATCCATGCGTCGTGCGAAGCTTTCCTCTAGCGCGCCGGGCCGGCTGCGGCGGCATGGCGCAGAAAAATATGAATAGGCCGTTGTTCGGCAGCAAGTGTTGCTTCACGCAGTGCCTCGCTATAGGTTGGGTGTGGGTGGATAGTGGCCACAATCTCATCAGCTGTGAGCTCTGCTCTCATTGCCAGCGAGAACTCGCTGATCAAATTAGTGGCGTCGGCGCCGAATATAGTAGCCCCGAGAATCTCGCCATACTCACCCAGAATGACTTTAGTAAAGCCCTCGGTTTCGTCGCTGGCCAGGGCCTTGCCGTTAGCCGCCCATGGAAACTTCTCTGCGTGGATAGTGCCAGCACGCTCACGTGCCTGCTTCTCTGTCATACCAACCGAAGCGATTTCGGGTATAGTAAAGATGGGCCGGGGAACCACGGTGTAGTCCATGGTAGCGTCGTGTCCCATGGCGTTCTCAGCTGCCACCTCTCCCTCAGTTTCTGCGACGTGCGCAAGCCATGTGCGTCCTACCAGGTCGCCAATGGCATAGACGCCTGGCAGATTTGTCTCCATGCGTTCATTGGCGATAACTCGCCCATGGTCCATGGCCAATCCTGCCTGGATCAGGCCGTCAAGACCCACGGGATTCGCGGTGCGTCCGACGGCCACCAACACGTATTCACCATCAAAAGTCTTCTGTCCCTCGGCAGTAGTGGCCACCACGCGTTTCATGCCATCGACGTCGGAGATGGACTCTACCCGAGTATCGGTGTGGATCTGGATACCTTGCTTGGTCAGTGAGCGAGCCAGCGCCTTGGTAACCTCCTCATCCTCATTGGCGATAATACTGGGCAGCATCTCGAGGATGGTCACTGACGTCCCAAGCCGGTTGAACATGCAAGCGAGCTCGACGGCGATGACGCCGCCTCCGATACAGATGAGGCTGCGTGGCACCGATGCCAATTGCATAGCCTCGTCGCTAAAAATCACGCGAGATCCGTCTATGCCGGGAAAAGGAGGCTTTATCGTCTTGGAGCCATTGGCAAGTATCAACTTGCTGGTCTCGATGTCACGCTCGACCCCATCTCGTAGGGTGATACGAACCTGGGTGGGCGATATCGCCCGTGCGGTACCTTCGAACACCGCGACGTTGTTGGCCTTGAGGAGTTGAGCGACTCCACCGGTCAGTTGTTTTACTACCCTATCCTTGTAGGCTACCGCAGCCGCCATGTCGAAAGACGGTGCATCCTGAACGTGAATGCCCATTTTCTCGAACTCACGAACCTGGGAGTAGAGCTGTGCCACATGGATCAATGCTTTGGACGGAATGCATCCCACGTTCAAGCAGGTGCCGCCGATATACTGCTGCTCCACTATCGCCACACGAGCGCCAAGCTGCGTCGCCCGAATGGCGGCGACATACCCACCTATCCCAGCACCAATCACCACGACGTCAAATTGAGTCTGTTCAGCGGTCACAAAGGACTCCTTGTTAGAGAAGATTCTACCGTCCAATTCCCCTGTATCTCACCAACGCGCTTGCCGCAAGCGCGTTGGTGAGATTCCTAGTAGTTAGTATACTCCCTGCACGTCTGTGCTGTCTGTAGCTCTCCAATGGGCCGGTACAAACAGAGATGGCGTATTGTACGTATTTAAAAGTACAATAGAGTAGCGCCTTTTTAAAAGTACAATCAAGAGTAGTGCCTTTCAAAAGCAACGAGAGACTGGAGGCATGCGGCGCTATGAGTGTGACATGTAAGAGACGCGCTCGCGGGAGCGAGCCGCCGCCAGATCGAAATGCTGGGCCGACCGCGCCGGCATATCGCCTGGAGAGCGTCCGGAGTCTAGCTCTATCAGGCGTAGCAACTCTGGGACTTTACCGGGCGCATCTGCTGCTCGGCCAATCACATGTGACGGCGAGTCCACTTCAGAGCTTCATCGCCGATCCAAACGTGCTGTTTCTCCTCTTCATGGTCGCAGCGTTCGGCATTTTTTTGGAGCTATCTCATCCAGGAGCGACGGTGCCAGGTGTCGTGGGCACGATCGCGCTCGTCGTTTTCCTCATCGGCGCCGCCGCGCTTGGCCCTAACTGGGTAGGGCTGGTCTTAATGCTGGTCTTGATTCCGCTTCTGGCGCTGGAAGTTCGGCTAGCCAGCCACGGGCTGGCGGCGCTGGCAGGCCTGGCGAGTTTGGTCATTGGGTCGTTGATCTTCTTTGATACCGGACCGGGGCAGAGTGCCTCGGTGGTCAACACCTACGTAGTGTTTGGGGCCGCTGTCGGCATGGGAGTCGCGGCGCTCGTCGTCATCCGCTATGCGGTTACCGTAAGACATACTCCAGAAATAAGCGGCACTCGAGGGGTGGTGGGTCAGATCGGAGAGGTTACGGTTCCGCTCACTCCCAAGGGGCGTGTCAAGGTGTTGGGCGAGGATTGGGCGGCTGAGTTGACCCCTGACGCAGCGATCCTGAATATGACCGTTGCGGCCACGGGGCGCGTCCGTGTTGCTGAATTTGATGGGCTCAAGCTAATTGTTGAGCCAGTCCCCGCTCTACACGAGGATATTCTTGATTTACTGCTGGGTCAGCCGCAAGGGGGAGCCAGCAGTAAATCCCAGCCGTACGACAATACCCAGCCCACAGTCGCCGAGACTGATCAGCATACCAATCTGCAATAGGGCCAACCGAAACCGCGCTAGTTATCGCATTGTAGTAGTAGAGGGAGCGTTTACTATGCCCCAGTCAGACATCATTATTGGTGGAGTCGTTGCCCTGGCAATCATCGTGATCTTCCTTTGGTCAGGAGTTCGGGTTGTCAATCAGTACGAGCGAGGAGTTATATTTGTGCTGGGCCGGCTGATAGGGGCGAGGGGACCCGGCGTCTTCTGGGTGCCTCCTTTTATCAGCCAGATGCGTAAGATCGATTTGCGTATCGTGACGATTGAGCTGCCGCCGCAGGAAGGCGTTACCCGCGACAACGTCACCGTGAAAGTGAGTGCGGTCGTCTACTTCTACGTCGTCAGTCCTAATGCGGCCGTGAATAATGTGCTTGATTACTACCGTGCGACCATTCAGATTGCCCAGACGACTCTGCGAAGCGTACTCGGCCAATCATCACTCGACGATCTCTTGATTGAACGAGAGAAGCTCAACCGCAATGTACAGTCCATTATTGACGAGCAGACTGAGCGTTGGGGGGTTAAGGTGACCACGGTCGAGATCAAAGACGTTGAGCTGCCGTCGACCATGCAGCGAGCGATGGCCAAGCAGGCGGAGGCTGAGCGAGAGAAGCGAGCCAAAGTGCTGCTTGCTCAAGGCGAGTTTCTGGCGGCGCAGACGCTCGCCGACGCCGCTCACCTGATCTCGACGGAGCCAGCGGCAATCACGTTGCGGTATCTGCAGACTCTTACCGAGATAGCCGTGGAGAAAAACTCGACTATTATCTTCCCGTTGCCGATCGATCTGATTGAGCCGCTGGCCGAACTGCTGAAGAGCGGCGCCGGGATGGCTGCCGCGGCCCAGGCGCAGATGGACAAGGCGGCCGCGCCGGCAGCTCTGTCTGCAGCAGGCGAAGGACCAGCGTCTTCCACGCCCCTGATACCGCCGTCTTCCGCCGCTTCTACCCAGCAATAATCGGTATAACGAAGATGGAAGCTACCCGATGCAAGTTGGGTGGCCTCCATCTTCGCGAGCTGTGACGTTCCGCCGCATTCTTGGCTTATTGGTCTTCACCGTCCGGGATTTCTTCAGCGTCGAATTCTTCTTCTGCTTCTTCTGCTTCTTCTCTTCTTCTTCCAGCTGACGATATCCAGCCTCGCTCGGCTCAGGTCGAGACTGGTCGCGGTACGCAACGTACGTCTGGTACTGTTCCTCGTCGATGAGACCGCTGGAGCGGTATAGATTCATCATGACGTCCAGCTTGATGATGCTGATGAGATTGATCCCTGCTCGTTTCAGCCGTCTATACGCTCCCTGCTCGCGGTCGACCAGCACCACTGCGTCATGCACTGATACGCCGTGCTCCTCCATAAAGTGGGCGGTCTCGAGAATACTTCGGCCGCCGGTGACCAAATCGTCGATCAGCAGTGCGCGGGCTTCACGCCGATATGGGCCCTCGATACCCCGTGTTCCAGTTCCTTCGGCTTGCTGTCGCGGGTAAATGAGCGGTGTCGCCGATTCTAACGAGTATGCGGTGGCAATAAGCAGGCCCCCAACTGGGACGCCGGCGACGACATCATAAGGAAGAACCCGCGAGCGGCGTAACGATTGGGCCAGCGTGACTTCTTGATACATCAGCTTCGCTGCCACGCGTAACGCGGTTGGATTGCCGATCAAGACCTTGGGATTAACAAATACTGGAGAGTTGACCGTGCTATCGCCAAGTGTGAAATCGCCAAAAGAAACCGCGCCGAGATCATACATCGCACGGGCCAGCCAGAGGTTGTCGAGGGTTTGATCTTTGTTCATCATGGCGCGGTCCTCCTGATTCGTATGAGCCCGCGCAGAGCTCCGGCCGTTTTCTATGAAGAGCATCTCTAGTAGCGCCGCGCATTATAACACATGTTGTCGCTGGCGCCCAAGAACGACGTGTAGCGGTACGGTGCCTAGCTTTGCGCCAGCGGTTCCGATGTCTCTCGGTTTATAGTTGCGCTGTCCAGAGGACCGATGGATTTGTAGCGAATAACTCCATGTCGATCAATGATAAATGAGGTAGGAGTGTCGACTACCCGGTATTCAATAGTGGTGCGCTGCCCGACGTCACGTAAGACAGGATACGTTACGCCAAGAGCTTTCACGAACTGCAGGATGCTGGCGCTATCGTCCGACGTATTGACTCCGACGACCACAAGACCCTTCGAATAGTCCGCATCATATGCTCTTTGCAGCGCCGGCATCTCATATTGGCAGGGCGCGCAAGCCACATACCAGAAATTGAGTATGACCACTTTCCCACGGAAGCTGGAAAGCTGAACGCTTCGATCGTGCAGATCCAATAACGTAGCATTAGGCGCGTAGTGGTTTACTTCAGGGGCCGCTGCTCCTGGAGATGCCGAAGAAGAGGTGTTGCCGGGGCCGGTCGCACTCGGCGTCAGCAGGGCTCGCAACAGAATCGCGATAGTTGCGAGAACTACAACTATAGTGACGACCCGTAGCGGAGTGAACGGGCGCTTTGCTGGTGCTGCGTGGCCTACTACAGCCTTGCTGTCTTCCCCATGGGAATCATCCACAAGTTCGTTCATAATGATCACTGGCGCGAAGGCCCCACTGGGAGCGCACGCCCCTCCCTTCCCTGTATTCGACACCGAGCGCGAGCTACCATTGAGTCGCCCTGACTCGCGCCGCCAAAGCCTCCCGACTGCTCTACATTGTTCCCAAGCCCATCAAATGGAATCCGCTGTCGAGGTAGACGATGTTGCCAGTAATCTTATTCGTAGCTGGTAGGCAGAGGAGTGTTGCCAGGTCGCCAACGTCTCCTTGTTCAATATTGCGATGAAGCGGAGCTACCTGATCAATCAAAGGAAACATGTCATTTATGTTACCCACTCCACGTGCGGACAGTGTCCGCAATGGACCAGCGGAGATGGCGTTGACTCGAATGTTGGAGGGCCCCAGGTCCCACGCCAAATAGCGTACTGACGCTTCCAGTGCCGCCTTGGCGATTCCCATGAGATTATAGCCTGGCACGACCCTTTCACTGCCCAGGTAGGTCATAGCGACGACACTGCCTCCGCCGCGGCTCTGCATCAACGGCTCGGCGCGCCGAGCCATCGCCAGCAATGAGTAGGCGCTTACATCCAGTGCAGTAAGAAAACCCGCGCGAGATACGTGAGAGACACGCCCTCGCAGGTCGTCGGTCGGCGCGTAAGCTACACAGTGTATCAGTATGTCGAGCCCTCCGCCGAATTCTCGGCCCACCGTGTCGAAGGCGGAGTCGAGCTCATCGTCGCTTTGCACATCGCAGGGAACTACCACTGCGCCGTCAATGCCCGCGGCCAGTTTCCGGACATTCTGCTCCATTCGTTCCTGGTAGGTGAATGCCAGCCGTGCTCCCTGAGCCGCCAGTTTCTGGGCGATTCCCCAGGCAATGCTATTGTGATTGGCGACGCCAAAAATAAGCGCCTGCTTACCCGCTAGCTCCCCCACGTCTATACCTCCATCGGCTGCTTTACAATACCTGATCCAGGCATATGTGGTTCATTCTAGCATCCCTGCCATAGAGCGGGCAATTCTTGGGTTGTCTGGGGCTGGGCTTTGCTAGCTTT
>CAWENW010000003.1:0-20592 GCA_963810535.1 uncultured Chloroflexia bacterium | reverse complement strand
TTATCGTGGCACGAAATTGTAGTCACCACTTTTGTCAATGCCGAATTCAAGCCAGTTACGCCCGACTACATCTTCGTGCGATTCACCAACTGATCTTCAACTCTCCGACGAGATACTGCGCACCTAGCCTGAGGCGGCGGCGGTGGGAATTGCACCAGTGTGATGGCAGAGGAAGGAACTAACAGACCCATCTATGCCGTCATACATGCGAGTAATAACGATAAAAGCAAAGGACACCACATATGCTGCATCCGCGTAGGTTGCTCATGGCCGCTGTAATAGCACTCGTTCTGGTCGGCATAGGAGGTGGTTTCGCGATCGCTCGCGGCACCAGCATCGAGGGTAGTCAAGGATCCCCGGCTGGACTGGTAGGATATACGTGGGAGCTGAACTCGTTCATCCAGGACGGCACAGCGCTACCGCTACTTGCCGACCACCCGATCACGCTCACATTTGCCGCCAAGACAAATCACGTAAGCGGATCAGATGGGTGCAATTCCTATGGCGCAACCTATTCCGCATCCCACGGGCGTCTGCATTTTTCCCGATTCTTCGAGACACTCATGGCCTGTTCTCCAGCAGGCGTCATGGACCAGGCGTCACGCTACACTGCGGCCTTATCTCAGGCCACAACCTACCAGCTCGCACAGGTCAGTCTTACGTTACGAGACAACGCGGGTCACGTCCTCACGTATTATCGGGCAACCTAAAATATGATTGGGAGGGCTGCGACGCAGCCCTCCCAATCACCAGGTGCCCTTGTACCGACAACCTTGGCAGCCACACATCTGTGGCCGCGACATTCACATTGAGCTTCGCGCCTCAAGCTCGATGCTTAGCGATGCTCCATGTGCCTATGTAGTTCATAGGCGGCAAAACCACCGAGAGCGGCAGTAATCACCGGGTGCTTCATGACTTCCCCTAAGACACCAGGATGCTTATCCGCGGCATACTGATGCATCTGGGCCAACTGTGCCGGAGACACGTGCTGGGTATCCATCCGGGTATATTCCTGGGCTCCCGGATCATCGTATCGGCGAAAGTGATTGACGAACTCCTGCGCAATCGTCGAGCGCTGTTCTGGATCCAATTGGGTATAGGCGGTTGTTGGATCCATCTGCTGGCCATTCGTATCCGGCATAATGCCTCTCCTTCTGTGACTGGTTACTCCTGCCCCGGATTGGACGGCAAATCATTTGCCGCCATGTCAACCCAGGGAGGCACTCCATTGTGCCATGTCGATACGGCGAGCAAATTCTATACCAATTTGCCGGTAGCAGCCGGAGCTCCGATCTTGCGCTTTTTCGCTGCGGCCCTGGCAAGATTCTCGTCAACGCGAAATTTGACGATTTTGCTTATCAACTCCAGGGGGAGGGGTTGTCCGAGCGGGAATCTCATCGCGCCCTTGCTGCTTTCATATTTGGACAGCGCATCGGAAAACGCATGGATCCCGCTTGACGTGGGATAAAATCCGATATGATTCTTCATAACAGCAAAATAGACAAGGTTGCCCTTCAAGGCGAACGCGGGCATCTGGTAGCTTATGCGCTCTTCAGCGTCAGGCGCGGCGGCACGTATAGCCGCCCGTAACGCCTCGAGCGTCGCCTGCATATCTTCCGGGAACATCGCAATGTATTCGTCAATGGAACTAAAACTGGCTCTCTCGCTCTTCATACTCTTCCTCTCACCTGCTACTGGTTGGGAACTGGCGATGCTCAGTATCACAGCCATCACCGCCCTCGAGAGTCGCCAATGAGGCACGGGCCGCCACCGCTGAGACAGACCGGCCAACCTCAGTCGTCGATCGATACGTAAGCTTGTGTCCAGAAGTCGAGACAGACGTTAGGTGGACGGGGAGAAGACCAGGCTCGCTGGGTCATTAGGATGCCGACTAGATCCTCGCTGGGATCCGAGAACCAGGAAGTGCCGAGGCCACCATCCCACCCATAGCGGCCGGGCACCGCCCAGATATCGTCACGCCGGGTAACGATTGAAACGCCGAATCCCCATCCATGACTGTCAAACGAGTCCGGAAGCAAGCCTGACACTACCTTCTGCTCAGGCGTCAGCTGGTCGGTGATCATGGTCTCGACCGAAAAACGGGACAATAGCTGCCCGTTGCCATACTTGCCGCGGGACAGCATCATGCGTGCAAAAGCTAGATAGTCATCCACAGTAGAGACCAGACCACCGGCGCCCGAGGCAAAAACCGGTGGGCGACTCCACTCTCCACTCTTGGGTTCGTCGTAGACCTGGGGCTCACTGCTGGTGAGACTGTTCACATAACTTGTCACCAGCCGGTCCAGCATGGGAGCGGGAACGCTAAAGCCAGTATCGCTCATCCCAAGCGGCTCAAAGATACGCTCCTTCAAGAAGGTCTGGAATGGCTGTCCGGAGGCGCGCGCAATCAGCACGCTGAGCACGTCTGATCCGGTATTGTACATCCACTTCTCGCCAGGCTGGTGCATGAGCGGCAACCTCCCGAGTCGACGTATCCATTCGTTCGGCTCCGCGAACTCGGATGGATGGGGAGATGCCATTCCGATGTGCTGCGCGGCGGCTTCCTGTAAGATCGGATAGTCTTCCACTCTTGCCATCATCTGGCCAAAGCCCAGACGGAAGGTGAGCAGGTCACGAACGGTAATCGGCCGGTTGGCGGGAACGGTTTCCTCCAGCGGCCCATCGACCCGTCGGAGCACCTGCCGCTCCGCCAGTTCGGGAAGCAGAGCATCCACCGGCTCCTCCAACCGCAGTTTGCCCTCCTCCACCAGGATCATTGTCGCCGCGGCAGTGATGGGTTTGCTCATAGAGGAGATTCGAAAGATGGAATCGCGACGCAAGGGTGTGGCAGCGCCGAAAGCCGAGGTGCCGATCATATCGACATATGTCTCCCCACGCCGGCTGACCAGCGCGACCAGACCAGGAACGTCGCCTCGCTCGACGTAGCCGGTCAGTATCTCGTGCATGCGGCCCAGCCGCGACTGAGAAAGCCTTGCTGTGGACATGGTAGGTTTCCTCCGTTCATGATTGCCGCGGTTGATTGTGCCGGTGGAGCAGCGATCTCGCGCACCATTCTTTCAGCATTATTCTGCCACCATCCCGAAAAGATGGTAATACCTCCTTCTCCGAGATAGTCGGATTCGACACCCATCCAGGTTGACAAGCTTGCCGCCAACCTGGAAAATCCGTGCTACCATCTGGGTAGTATGAATATCTCCGTTTACCTACCGCGGCCTATAACAGCCATTACCAGAGTTGGGAGCACCTGCGTGGAAGACCGAGCTCAGTTGAACGAACACGAAGCGGTGTTTGCCCGGGCCGAGCGCGTAGCGCGACTGGCTACCGCCAACGCCGAAGGCCATCTTTCGATTGTACCGATCTGCTACGCCTTTGACGGTATCCGCTTCTACTCACCGCTGGATGAGAAGCCCAAACGAACCGGTACGCGAAATCTTCAGCGAGTCCGGAATATCCGGGAGCGCGGGGAAGCCAGCCTTCTCATCGACCGCTATGAAGATGATTGGTCACAGCTTGGCTATCTGCTCATACAGGCCAAGGCTGAGCTGATAGAGCCAGGAGGTGAAGCGCATGCGCACGCCTTGCTCCTCCTGCGGGAACGATACCCACAATACCAGACTATGGACTTAGAGACACAGCCGGTCATTGCCCTTGATCCCAGACGGATTACCTCCTGGGGCCCGGCGCTCACCCAAGAGGCAACCATACCAGCCAATGGTTGGCTGAAGCCGGGACGTGGGCTCGATTTTCAGGTCCTGGCGCGCAATCGCCGGTCAGTACGCGCCTTCCAGGACCGCCCGGTTCCGCGGCGGGCGCTGGAGAACATGCTGGAGGCCGCCGCGTGGGCACCTTCGCCCCATGGACGCCAGCCCTGGCGGTTTGTCGTACTCACCCATGAGCAGCCCAAACAGATGCTAGCGGCGGCGATGGGTTCGGAGTGGCATCAGACCCTGGCCATGGATGGAGAGAGCGAGGACATCATCGGGCTGCGGCTGGAAAAATCCCGTGAACGCATCCGAAGCGCGCCGGCGCTTGTCCTTGTCTGCCTCTATCTGGAAGATCTCGATCGCTATCCCGATCCCGGCCGCCAAAAGTCCGAAGAGATCATGGCCATCCAGAGCCTTGGCGCTGCGGTGCAAAACATGCTGCTCGCCGCCTACAGCGTCGGCCTGGATTGCGGCTGGATGTGCGCACCACTCTTCTGCCCCGATACCGTCTGTTCCGCCCTTGACCTCGACCCTACTCGCTTCATCCCGCATGCCCTTATCACCGTCGGGTATGCCGCCCAGGATCCCAAGCGGCGCCCGCGCCGTCCACTAGACGATCTCATCGTCAGATTTGATTGAAAAGCCCCTGTTCCCGCAAGCCGATAGATCCCCTCCCAGCTAGTGCTGAGTCTACCTCAGGGCCCAGGCGGATACCTATGGGGTCAGAGTGTCAAGGCACGGAAGATGCCCATGGGATAATTGCAGGCCTGCGTCCGGGGTACCACGATTGATAACCGTGGAGAATCCGGCGGCCAGCCCGAGGGAACTGCCCAGGCTCTATCGCAGAAAACTGGGCCTGGGACGCGGCTGTGCTTTGGTCGTATCGGCGATTGGGAGAACAAGTTGAGCGTTCAGGGAAGCAAGAAACACACCTATATCGGACAACAGACCACTCCTCTCTTGCGGCGATACACCATGATAGTCCTGGGGAGCGCCCTGTTGATGATCGGCGCCGCCTTCTATCCACCGCTCGGTCCATTCTACGGCAGTGCGGTACGCGGTCTGGCCGATGTCTTGGCTGGAGTCACGGGTCTGGGGCTGCTGCTTGCCGCCGGAGTAGAGAACCCGATGCCAATCACCGATTGGCTAAGGCATACTGCGTGGATTCGCGGTCTCATATTGGTTCCGGCACTTGGTATGGCGCTGGCGTCCCTCATCGTCTTGACCGGAACGACCTGGCTCGAGCTCAATGCGCCGCCCGCTAAGTCACTTTACACCGACATCGTCTCTCTAACCCAGATGGACGCTGAATTGGCACTTTCCGGCCAGAACCCGTACAGCAGTGACGGCGCGTATCGCATCGCCCTCGCCCACTTCCCAGAGGCTATGGGCACACCAGTGCGCGGAACGGTGTTTGGCACCAGCTACACCCAACCCAGTCTGCAACGCCTGGCGGCAGTTCAGCATCAGTATGCTAAGTCGCCGGAGGAGGTGCCAAGTGCGTTCGACCCACGTAGCCTCCATAGTTATCCCGCGCTGTCGTTCTTGCTCTACGTGCCATGGCTGTGGGCCGGCGGCACTAACATTCTGGTAGTGAACTATCTGATCTACTGGGTCCTCTTTGCCTGGCTGGTTTGGCTTACTCCGGTCGGCTGGCGGCATTGGGGAGCGCTAGTTGCGCTGGCAGCCATGCCAACAGTGATGGCCTCGCTCATCGAAAGCAACGAAGTTATCTGCATCGCGATAATTTTGCTTGCCTGGCACCTGCGTGAGCGGCGCTGGTTGGGGCCGGTTCTGCTGGGGCTTGCTTGCGCCTTCAAGCAATATGCCTGGTTCTTCGTTCCGTTCTTCGCTCTGGAGATTGTCTGCGGGCAGGGGTGGCGCGCAGGACTGCGCTGGGCAGGTAGCGGCCTGGCGGCGTTTCTCGTACCCAATCTCCCTTTCCTGCTCGCGAGTCCATGGGCCTGGCTGGTGAGCCTCACGATCCCTATGACTGATCCGCTCTTCCCGGCTGGCATGGGTCTTATTCAACTCTCCAACAGCCATATTCTTCCCTACGGCCCGCCGGTGTTCTATGCGCTGCTGGAAGTAGTGGCTATGGTCACATCGTTATGGATGTTTGCTCGCGCGCGGACCCAGATAGGGGCTGGTGCGCTGGTGCTTGCGCTTCTGCCACTCTTATTCGCCTTTCGCTCCCTGCCCAACTATTTTGCCTTCGCACCGTGGCTGGCGCTCTACGCAGCCAACATCCGCTGTCGAGTGGATATGGTCCCACGATCATCGCCGTTGGTGCAGGCCGCCGCGCGCGCGTTGCGCATATTGCCTCACCTATCGACGGCAACTGGTCTGTAACGTTACTCCTGACACGCTGCAGACGGCCAGGTAATCATCGCAAATGGTTGAGTTGCGCCTGCTTTAGCATCTTTGGCGGGTTGCGCCCGCCTGTTAGAATAGGCTGACAACAGAGTCAGTAACGGCGTCCTTGCGCCGGTTATTTGTAGTTCAGGTGAGAGGTTGCGCGGTGGACATTGATTGGCAGCGACTGCGGTCGGAACTGAGCGCCCACTTTGACCCATCGATCGTGCGCTGGCGGGTGCAGGGCCAGTATAAACCAGGCACCAGAGTGAAGCTTCTCGCCTACCTGGATGTAAGTCAAATCACCTTGAGATTGGACATGGTTTGTCCCGGATGGGGCTTCGACTGGGAGCCGATCGGCGTCAACGCCAAGGGAGAGGTGCTTAGCGCCAAGGGAACACTGACCATCTTTGGAAGTAGCCGCTCCGAAATCGGCACCGCTACTATTGAGGAGTCCGGCAAAGGGGCGGTCATGGATGCTCTCAAGCGATGCGCCTCGCTCTTTGGAGTGGGGACCTATCTGTCAGCACTCCCTGAGGTGTACGTGACGCTCGATGCTGAGGGCCGTGTGCCGCCGCTCATGCTTGAGCAAACTGGCCGAGCATCTGGCAGCTATGTCCCACTCACCCGACGCGGCACACGGCCAGGTCAATATGTCCTCGCCGCTTGATATATCGGAGGTTTCCACCTCGCTCCTGCCGCCACATGACGAGCACAAGTCGGCTTAAGAGCACTCCGTGCTGATTGACAGGCTTGCTATCCTGAAACGTTTGAGGTGATCTAGTGCCCAGAGATATAGCGCGTGCGGACTATTCGATTGATTCCTTCTGGAGGGCACGAATCTCGACCTGATTCGCTTGGATGTAAGCCTCGAAGTGTTGGCAGATCTGGGATAGAATGCCATCCAATGTGTGTGGCAAGACCAATCGCTCCGGAATCAAAAACGGAGAGCCGGTCCTCGACATCATCACAAGAAGCAGTAGCCGGCGAGGGCTGACCAGCTTATGCTGCCGCAGGAAGGTCTCCTGGTCTTTCGGCAGTATGCAGAGAAGGCGATGGGTTACCGTCCTTTTCTTCCCCCGCACCGTGAGCTCATCGACGTACATCGCTGCCATTTCTTCCCAGCGCATCGACATTCGAAGTGTGAGGTACCAGGGCGACATAGGCCGATAGTCGATGCCCTGGTCTGTGACCGAAAGCAGTGGTCGCGGGAACATGAGCCGAGACACGGCGGGGGCAAACTGCGATTCCCACACGGGTAAGAGTATGCCGGCAATGATCGACGCTGCTTTAAAGACGCGCTTTTTTCTTTGCCGATATAAGAGTACGGGAATACCTGCCAGACCGCCCAAGAGTGCGGGCCATGCGGCTTTATAGATCGTGCCCCTGTCTTGGTAGATGGCCATACTATGAGGCCCGTATACCGATGCTCATGTCAATCCCCTGACTTTTTTTCGCTCTCACTTTAACCCGAGCTACCCGGTGCGTTCCAATCAATGTCCGTACCACTGCTCAGCCCTCGTGCCTACCTTTGGTCTTGGTGTTAGCATCACCGTTCACATCCAGACCCTCGCATTACATGCCACCTCTCTTACTGAAGCGAGGCGCTGCGGGCTCCCGGTTTCCGCGGGGGTGGCTGACAGCTTCGGGTAGGGAGTTACGCGCGACCTAGCCAAGCTTTTTGTAGGCGACGTCGAAGTCGTGCTCCCACGACGCGCCGTCAGTCGATTTCTCCCAATGAGCTATGACAGTCTTGCCATCGCCGCTGCCCGCGCCAAAAAAGCGCTGGACCGGCATACTGTTGGCTACCACCAGGAGCGCTTCTTAGTGAAGGCGGAGACACCAGCCGCTGCGGCGCGGTTACGTACAGCGAGGTATACCCGCAGACAGTACACACATGGGCCTCCCAGGGCACGCAATGCTGGCGGGTATTCGTACCAGGAATCAGGACCCCTTCCTCCCAGGTCTGGCAGATGACGCGACTGCCCCCACACTCGGGACAGGGACTCGGTATCCGCGGTGTCGTCTGGTCACTCATCGCGTGTCCTCCGCCTTTGCGCTTTTGCGATGCTAGACAGCCGGTGTCCTCACACACGAAGTATAGCCCCAGCTAGGACAGACAGCGCGAGAGGTGGAGATCGTTCTGTTCAGGTCGGCTTGAAAGTGACAGTGCCTTCTAGGGAAAGCTCAGCGGGATGAACCACCGTCTCTCCCCCGTCCAGAGCCGACACTAGCCATCGTGTGTGTAGAGCTAGGCGCTCGTCCGTTCAGACTGCCGAACCGCCTTCTTTAGCCATACTTGTAATCCGATACCGCTGGTCTCGATTCGGCATCCTCCAAAAGCGCTGGCCGAAGCCAGACCTTCAAACTGCTCGGGAGCATAGGCGCGACGCTGGAGTGATCCAAGGCTCCTCCGCGTCATAAAGGCGTTGAGCGCGCCGAGCCGCATGCGCTGTACTTCCTGGTCGATGTCAGCCCCTGATATATTTCTATTCATGTCATCGATGACCGCAGCTCCGCCAAAACGGAGAACCCGGTACATTTCGTCGATGACCTCCCTTGGCCGACTGAAATTTTTAAAGGCCGCCTGGCAGATGATCAGGTCGAACAATTCTCCTTTGAAGGGGAGGTTAGACGCGTCGCCCAGCTGGAAGTCTACGCTTACTCCTGCCCGCTGGGCGTTCGCTCGAGCTATATCTACGAACGTGCGACTAATATCCAAACCAGTCACATGGAATCGGCCCAACCGCGCCATCTCAATCGCGAAGTAGCCGGGTCCGGGAGCAATCTCCAGGATACTCGCGCCGCTCGGCAGGTCGCTGGTCAGCTGTACCGCCTGTCGCTTCCAATCCTCGACCTGGGAAGTGGTACCTCGGATTTTTGCATACCAGTGAGCTACCATTCCCTCCATAGGGAATCCTTTGTAACCCTTCTTGACCGTCTGTGTTGTCTGCATCTCGCTCTCCTCTGTTGAACACTGTTTATCAGTGATTGGTATTATGCATTAAACGTTGTTAAGTCGTCAACAATGAAATTTGGATAAACACTGTTAAGTCTTCGACATAGAGAGTATGATGAGAGAAGTTCGCGAATCTGCAGACGGGAGTGTCAATTGGAGGGGAATCCAGAGCAAGAGAGCCGTATACCGCTGGACCGGGATCGAATAGTCCGCGTTGCCCTTGAATTGCTCGATGAGGTTGGGCTTGACGATCTGAGTATGCGGCGTCTCGCCGAGCGGCTAAACGTAACGGCAGCCTCGCTCTATTGGTATGTGCACGACAAGAGTGAGTTACTGGCGCTGCTGGCCGACGCAATCAGCGCGGAAATTTCCTTCCCCGATCCAAGATCTTCCTGGCGATCGGCCCTCGAATCGAGCGCGCTGAGTTTGCGAAAGGTCGCGCAGGCTCATCGCGACGCCGCACGGGTTCTGGCAACGACTGTGCCAACCGGGCCGCACCGCTTGAGGGCCATCGATGCGTTGCTCGGGCTGCTGATTCGCGCGGGATTTCCTTCCGCCGATGCGGCTGACATCGCCTACATGCTAAACGCTTACAGCGTCGGTTTTATGCTGGACCAGGCTCTAGGCACACAGCCATCTCGACCAGGCTCTGCTACTGCTGTCGGCATTTCGAGCGGTACTCCGGCCATTTTGCCAGCACATGGACACCTGGTTTTCCCGACCGGCGCAGCTAACTTGACGCTTAGAGCGGATGCCTCCCTCTCCACACTCTATGAAATGACGTTTAGCGGACGGTCGCCGATAGTTCAAGTGCAGGCTGATACAGTGCAGATCAGCCTGCGACGCGATCGCCGCAGCTCGTGCGAGGTAACGCTCGCTGGTACCGTTAGCTGGGACATCTCTGTCGAAGGTGGAACGTTGCGGCTCGCTGCCGACCTTCGGGACCTCTCGCTGTCCTCATTGCATATCGCGGGAGGCGTCAGCCAGGCAATGGTGCAGCTTCCTAAGCCGTCGGGAACTGTTGCCGTAACAATCGATGGCGGCGTCGATCGGCTACGCGTCGAGCGACCATACTCTTCGGCGATACGACTCCAGCTGCACCGCGATTCAAATCATGTCTCAATCGATGGCCTCCACCTCGGCGCTGTCGGTGGCAGGATGGAGTGGGAGAGCCCCGACTACCCTTCGGCAAGTGACCGCTATAATTTACAGATACGCTCAGGCGCCAACGAATTGAGTTTGAGCGCGATCCCAATTGACACGGTAGCTACCGCCAACCCTAAGAATACTGGCCAGAATCCAATACCTGATTGGTTTACGGGCCAGCCGGCAGACGAGTATCCGAATCTACATGCGCTCTCCAGCTACCTGGCGAACCTGGATCTGAATCGCTGCTTTGAGATCGGGCTGCAAATTTTGCTGGATGGCCTGGAACGGCGACTGGCGGCAACATCCGGATCCAATTCTCCGTTCGAATGATGGACAGGCGGTTCGAAGCGTAGCACTGCGCTGGCAAGGAGTATTCTGTCGCTCAGCGAGTATGTTGCTGGGTGGCTCAGCTGTACCGATTGACGAAACCACCAGCGCGTTACGCGATCGTGGGCTGCTGGAGAGTGCCATGCAGAGGCCATAGAATGCGGCGTACTACGAGACGGCTGATGTAGTTACCCAGGCTGCACTGTACATGGTCGGTATAGCTGATATGTCACTAAAGGGTGGCGAGCCGAGGGGATTGGACCCCTCCCCCCGGTCGCACCAGTCACTGGTACGTGTTAGAGATAGCTCAGGCAGGCGCCGCCGCCCTTGCCGACGGAGGGCGCGCGCTCGTCGGGATCACGGCGTTCACCACGCGCCGATGGCCAACACTCGCTTCAGGAGCCACAAGTGCCGCCCACGGCTTGCACACGTGCCCACTCAAGAGAATGCCCGCTGGCCAGAATCGTACCCGCTTGGTCTGCCTCACTTCTACTACTGCTACTCTTCCTCCGCTGCTCGCCAGAACACCGGCCACTCCGCACAACCACCTGCTATTGGCCACTTGCTGCCAGTTTCCCCGACTCGGAGGTGCGGCCGAGAGCGCGGCCGAGCTGGTGCCATATAGCGGCAGGACGGTGGGAGGTGGAGATTCGCGCCGGGTTTGCTGGGGTCCGATGCGCCAGACGGGCTGTGCGTACGAGCCGATCTCGTTCGGCTTCTGCCATGAGGTCATCGTGGTGCTGACGAACCAGGTCGTTAACAAAGATTGGGTCTGGGCGTAACATGGCGGGTTGACCTTTCTCATCGACGCCCTCCGGTAGTACCGCACCGGGGGCTTGTTGTCATAGTCCCAGTATGCTGGGATGGCGGCAGGCTAGCCAGGCGCAAGGCACGCAACCATGAACGCATCCGCGCACGCATCCAGAGCTGGAGGCAGGAGAGTCGCATGGCCTTGCATGGCATTGCACTGTGCGCTGCTGGGTCCCACGGCTTCACCGGGCATTCGGCAGCGTGGTATCATGCGTGGTTTTCCATGACGCGGTGCGAGATGGAATATAGGGTGAGGCGTAATGACGGCAGGCGAGATCGCGACCTTCGTCAGCCTACTGCGCCGTTTTCGAACCGCGGCCAGCTTCACTCAGGAGGAGCTTGCGGAGCGGGCACCCCGTCAACCTCAATCTGGGCTGAGTATTTAGATACCGTCTGCAAATCGACGCAGAGCTTCTTGGTTCTCCGGCCACATGAGAAGAGCGAGAGCCTGCTGCACGTCGAGCCATCTGTACTGGTCATGCTCACTTGGATCCAGAATTGGTTCCCCGTGACCAAGGCTCACTTCCGCTCCAAAACATTCTTCGTGAATGACCTCTACCTCAGGGGCATAGAGATGTCCCCAACGAGGCCGATCCAAAGGGAAACTATAGTGGAAGTCGAGCGGCATGAAGTGGACGAATTCCTGGTAGCTGGTTTCCTCCCGGACCTCGCGATGAGCAGCCTGGGTGAAGCTTTCACCCGCCTCCACGCCCCCGGTCACACCCTGCCAGAAGCCGCCACGGGCTGCAGTACGCTTTAGCAGCAGATACTCCCTGGTATCGGGCGTCGGCCGCCGACAGATATAGATCAGGATCTGGTACGGAAGTCGTGCCATACCTACCTCCCACCTCATATGTCCTGTGGTTACCGCTACAACATGAGTGCAGCCAGCATCACCATCGCCAAGTAGTTGGCGGCGCGCGTGACGACGCACTCACCGGCGAGCTGCGCTGGGAGTCGCCCAGTTTCGACTCGAGCGGGCCATGTGAGCTAGCAATGTGTTAGCAACATAACGCCTGCCAATAGCAACCAAAATCATCCTCTCATGGCCATCGTCATGGCGATCATTTCGAGAAGCATCCAGCACATCATGCCACTCATGAGCGCATGGGCAACATGGGCGCCCAATTGCAGCCGGTCCATTGAAGCTGCTTGAAGATCTTGAGAGATCTCTCGACCAAAGAAAAGAAAGAGGACAGCAAACACGACACACCAGAGACACGAGAGGTAGATGACTGGTTGCATCATGCTCACTCCCATGCTCCCCATCAGCAGAAACAGGTAGCACATGCCCCCATGCATACGATATGGATGGCATCAGACCGGACCTCAGATTGGATGGGAGAGTGCATTCCGTTTTTTTCCACCAGGAGCGCAAACCTCTGCGTGCGCACGACGAGGCGGCAGGTCCACCACAGCGAGGCAGCCGCAAACACAAGCATATTCCACTGGAAGAGGTCCGCTGAAAACCAGCCAGCAGGCGCGAGCATGACGAGCATCCCAATGGCCATCATTGCATGCCCGACTTCATTCTCGGCGTCAACGTGGCTCACCCATCGACAACCGCTCACGAGCCGAAAGAAGAAGAACATGGCGATGAGGATACAGAGAAACGACAACATCGCGTGGAGTATGCCCATGCCGGTCATCGTGATGGTGTTCCTTTCGAGATCGGCCCCTCGAGATCGGCCCCTCGAGATCGGCCCCCTAATAGGTGGCACGAATGGACAGATGTGTGAGCGTTGCCATCTGGTCCATTCGCACTCCAGGGCCTATTCCGGCGAGATATGGACCATCACCGTGATCGAGGGCGGAAACTTCGACACGTTAGGCACCATACGTGTCATGGTAGCGGAGCCACTCGTCTGACGGTGTACACCTACCGGCTGGCTCTTCCCAGCTCTCCTGCCGTCCGAGCGGGGTCAGGTCGAGATAGTTGTACGTCCCGTGCAGCACATCGACCCCGCGCGCGGTCGTCGAGTACGTGTGAAAGATGTTCTCGCCCTCGCGCAGGAAGACACTCACCCCTCCCTCCTCGCCGCCGTCCGTCGTGGCATGGAAGGCGTAGTTGAAATCGCTGCCATACGAGGAGAACCAGGGAACCGTCCAGTTCATACGGGTCTTGAATGGCTCAATCTTCGCGAGTGGGGCACGCGAGACGAGGACCAGCGAGGTGTCGCGTGCATGCAGATGGGCCAGATGGCCGATATTGTCCACCAGGAACGAGCAGACGGGACAGCCCTCATCCCAGGTCGGATCAAACATGAAATGATAGATGATCAGCTGGCGGTGCCCGTCGAAGAGGTCAGACAGGCTCACCTTGCCATTCGAACCCTCGAAGAGATACGCCGTGTCAATCTTGACCATTGGCAGCCGACGACGCTGCGCATTGAGCCGGTCTCGCGCACGGGTGGCTTCCTTTTCTTTGACGAGCAGCTCCGCTCGCGCAGCGAGCCACTCGTCTCGTGAGACGATTGGTGGATAGGTCATGGTGTTCTCCTTTGGTCTGGTGATCGAACTGCTCTGCTTATCCGCTTTCGCTGTCACCTGGAGGGCGCGTGCAAAGAGCAAGCACAGACAGTCTACGAGAAGTTGGTCCGAATAAACTTCTCCGATCTTGCTCTCTTCAACGCGCGTCCTCTCTGCATCCCAGGATTCTACGGGTTTGGCACACAGGTAGAGCTCTGCTGCTCCATATTTCACTCCGACTGACATCGCACTGGCGGGGGCACCGCTGCCGTGGATGGCTGGCAGTCTACCGCCCGGTAACCCCATACCGGGGCAGAGCTACCCAAATTCACTGTTTGTCGCCCCTAACGACGGCAACAGCGCCAACTTCTGCGCCTATCCCGCCGCATCAACGGCCGGGGCGGGCGTTGGGTCACCCATGACCGTGCCCGCCACTGGACCAGGTTGGCCTCTCTTCCCGCCGTGCCGCAGAAGCTCACTAAGTGTCGGATCGTACCGGTTTCCGTGGACCCAGCCATCGTGTCCGCTAGCGTCTTCTGGGCACCACTGAGGAGCTGGGAGCGCCACCCTATGTGCAAGTCAGCAACTTCGTGACCATCGACAGCTGCAAGTACTGGCAACCGTTCAGTGGACCCGAGCCATTCGCTGTGGATTGGACGGCAACCTACCATGGAACCGCAATGGCAATTCTTGGCGCCGATGTGCCTGGATACTCAGGACGGAATGGTCTTTGCCGAGATAGTGGGAGGTTCAGGATTCGGGTTCGACATCCCGGCTGGTCTCTACGAGCTGGCCGCCACGCGCTGGCAGTCACGACCCGATCCTGACGCTGGCCCCGCCACAGTGACATCCCCGGCGCGGGCATCCTGTGGTATACACCTGGCATCGGGTCCATTTCCTGACGGCACTGCCTAGGAACACGCGAAGAGTACCTTCCCTCCCCTTTGTGCATGCATGATGGCTTCGTGTGCTGCACTGAGCGGATAGACGGCAGCGATGGGTAGGTGTAGCTTGCCTTCGGCAATCAGCCTGGCCCCTGTCTTGATGGCCTCCAGCACCTTAGAGCAATTTTCAGGTAGCTTGAGCAGACAGGGCGTAGCCGACATGGGTGAACCACGCGATGGCATCCTGTTGGGTGATGGCCTCGACCGCCACCCGCATGGCTTCCCAGAGCGCTTCCGTGGTGCGAGCGCCGAGCCCACGCAGGATAGCCTTGATCTTGGAGAACGCCTGCTCGATCGGGGTGAAGTCAGGCGAGTAGGGGGGTAGGAAGAGGAGCTGGCAGTGATGGGCTTCCAGGGCTTGGCGAATGCTCGCCGCCTTGTGGACGCTCAAATTATCCAGCACGACGATCTGTCCCGGCCGTAGCGTCGGTGCCAGCTGCTCGGTGATGTACCAGACGAACGTCTGCGTATCCATCGCCCCCTCAATCATCCACGGCACGTGCAGGCCGTCGGGGGCGAGTGCCGCCACTAGCGTCGTGTTCTTGCCGTGGTTACGCGGTACCGATCCGGTGGCGCGGTGGTCATGCGGTGCCCACCCGTAGAGCCGGGTCAAGGAGATATTGGTGCCGCTTTCGTCGACAAAGACGAGCTGTTCCGGGTCGAGCTGGGCCGCGGCCTCGCGCCAGGCTTTGCGTGCCTGCTCGTCGCGCTCGCTGGCTGCCAGTGCTTTTTTTTATGGGTCCACCCCAGCCGGCGGATCGCGCGCCACATCGTGGCTTCGCTCAGCTGCTGGCCATACTGCTCCGCCCACCAGGCGCAGTGCTCCAACACCGTGGCGTTGGGATCGGCCTCCAGCCGCGCCCGCAACGCCGCCTCCTGCTCGGGTCCAATGCGGCGCGGATAGCCAGGAATGGGCTTGCGCTCCAGCGAGCCCGTCTCGCGCTCTTGCACCACGGCCCGTTTGACCGTGGTGACGGCGACTCCAAAACGGCGAGCGGCTTCTCGCATGGGCTGACCGTCGGCCACCGCTCGCACCAAACGTTCTTTCAGGTCGGTCGAATAGGCACGCATACCTGAGGTCTCTGCATAACCCATGCCTGACGCTGCTTCTCGCAAGTTGCTCTAGGGGAGGTGCCAACCGCTGGGGATCCAAGCCAGAAACCGCGAATCGTCACCCGGCGGAAGATGAGATCCGCTGGTTTGACCTGGGCGGGCTGTTCGCTCATGAAGGCATAGACGACCAGGGTGCCTCCAGGGGACAGAGAGCTAGACAGTGACTGCATCGCCGCCCCAGCAACGCCATCAAGCGCCAATGAAATGGTCGCGTGTCCGGTGGCTTCGGCGACCCGACCAGCTACGTCGGCTCCATCCAACAGCGCAACGTCTCCTCCTGCAGCGATGAGGTCGTCAATGAGTTCCTTGCGGCGAACCAGACTCACCGTCTTCAGGCCGCGCTCCCGGGCAAAGGCGATCACCCAGCGTCCGACGCCAGAATTGCCGGCATCTTGCATACCCAATCACCTGGCGAGAGGGAAACATAGTCACTCAGCAAGAGCGACGCGGTCGGAGGATTGATGCGCAGCATCGATAACTGTTGCGGATCAGCCCCTGGGGGCAGAGCGAAGAGATCCTTTGCTGGTAAGACCAGCCGCTCGCGCCAAGAAGGAGCGGTGATTGGAATCGGTATCCGATCCCCAATCTGGAGATGGTCCACCTTCTCTCCTACTGACAGAATGCGCCCAACCCCTTCATTGCCAAGACCGGCGGGCAAGGGAGGCTGAACGCCATACAGGCCCCTGATCGTGAGGAGGACAGAAGTGTTGATCGGCGCATATTCGACGGCGACCAGCACCTCACCGACACCAGGGGCATCCGGCTCAGGAACGTCTACCAGCTCGACCACCTCGGATGGGTTGCCGAGCATTGCTATCTGAAGGGCGTGCATAATCTTGCTCCTTCTGTGTCACTACATGCTCCAAGCCTCATTGGCTCCACAGTGATGCTGCAATCCATATGCCTGCATCACTGCCAGATGCGACTTGTCTATAGCGTGGCACGATCCCCGCGCTGACGCGTCCATAAGCGATGGCATAATCATTGCAGCGACCCAAGGATGGCACAGATGAGGCTGACGATCTCTGTATGACGGTCGCATCTATGCGAAAAGAGATACCAGCATGGAAGAGGTACAAAGACACGTAAGACCAAAATGGACACGATAGGCCGGCATGCTACTGGAGGGCGGCGCATATCGCGTCGAGACCGATTCTCTGGGCGAGGTGCTGGTGCAGAAGGAGTTCACACGTATGACCATTCGCCAACCTTCACTGAAGTACGAGGTCTTCGTCGCACCGGAAAAGCCGTTCGTCGCTCCGCCGCCCCAGGTCGGCGATCCACCCGCCTGGGATCCCACAACATCAACCTTGATCTTTGGTGAGCGCGACGCTGTCCTTGTGGACGCGCTCTGCACCGTCCGTGAGGCTACGGCGCTCGCCGACTGGGTGGCGCTGCACGATCGCCGGCTCACCACCATCTACATCACCCACGGCCACGGTGACCATTATCTGGGCCTCTCTGTACTTCTCGGTCGCTTCCCGAACGCGCACGCGGTCGCCACGGCGGGAACGGTGCGGCTGATGCGCAGCGATGGGCAGGACAACAAGTACCGCGCACGGTTCCCCGGTCAGATTGCCGATAAGATCGCGCTGGCCGAACCCCTCGTCGCGGACCACTTTGAGCTCGAAGGGCACCCCCTGCGGGTGATTGAAACCGGACACACCGATACCGTGGACACCACCTCGTTGTATGCACCGGACCTAGGTTTGATCTGCTCCGGCGACGTGGTCTACAACCACTGTCACATGTATGTCGGCGACACCACACCCGCCAGCCGCGCCGAATGGATCGCCGCCCTCGACCGGTTGGCCGCGCTGCACCCCGCTGCCGTCGTCACTGGGCACAAGGATCCGACCCAAGGCAATCCCCCCTCGGTCCTGGCCGAGTCCCGCGGCTACATCGAATACTACGGACGGCTCCGCGAGGAAGGCCGGTCTGACCAGGAGCTGTTCGACGCCATGGTGAGCCGCTATCCCGGCTGGGTCAGCCGCCAGGAGTTCCTGATTCTCGGCGAGTCGTGGGCCGCGGCTCCGCCCCCTGACACGAGTCGGAACGCGGAACATCCTGACCTCTAGAACAGCAGCGACTTGTAGCGCGTGTAGAGAAGGGGCAATACCCTAGTTTGGCGAGCATCCCGCCGAAGAGGAGCTGACACCATGAAAGCGATTCGCTTCGCGGAGTATGGGGAGCCAGCCCAGGTACTGGCAGTCGAGGAGCGTCCGCTGCCGACACCGGGGCCAGGAGAGGTCCGCGTCCGGATCCTGGCGAGTCCCATCAACCCCTCGGACCTGTTGTTTGTGCGCGGCTTCTACGCGGGAGTGCAGCCGCAGTTTCCTGCCCCCGTCGGCTTTGAAGGTGTCGGGCTGGTGGATGCGCTGGGGCCAGCTGCGGGAGCGGGGGAGCCGCCGGGAGACTCTTCGCTGCAGCCGGGCCAGCGCGTCGGCGTGGTCAACGGGCAGGGCGGCAACTGGGCCGAGTATGCCGTGGTCCGCGCTGGCGATCTGCTGCCGGTCCCGGACGATCTGCCCGATGAACAGATCGCCAGCCTGGTCATTAACCCGGCTTCCGCCCTGCTCATGCTCCGCCACGTGTTGGCCGTGCCTCGCGGCGCATGGCTGCTCCAGTCCGCCGCCAGCGGCGAGCTGGGACGCATGATCATTCGGTTGGCTCGCCGGGAGGGCATCCATACGATCAATGTCGTCCGCCGGCGCGAGGAGGTGGAGGACCTGAAACGCCTGGGAGCGGACGCCGTCGTGGTCTCTACTGAAGGACCGATTGACGAGCACGTTCGCCAGATCGTCGGGCCGCAAGGCATCAAGTACGCCATTGATCCGGTTGTTGGGGAGACTGGCACGCAGATCTTTCAAGCGCTGGGCAATGAAGGCCGCATGCTGGTCTATGGGTCCCTCACTGGTGAACCGATCCGGGTGGGAGCTGATCCCCGCTACATACTGGCGGGCCGGCGCATCCTGGAAGTCTTCTGGCTAGGCTACTGGCTGCCGAGATTGGATGAGTCCGCGCGCCAGCAGCTAGTCCAGGAGATCGTCACACTGCTCCGAGAGGGCGTGCTCACGACCTCGGCGGTGCATCCCTTCTCCCTCGACGAGGTAGGCACCGCCGTCATGCAAGCCGAGGCACCGGGCAGACACGGGAAAATCCTCTTTGTTCCTCATGGGAGATAGACCACGACGGGCAGGAGTCCCTCTGGCAACGCCGCCTGGGCCGGAGCACTTCCACTCTTGACAACATACCTCACCAGCAGCTATTATTACGCCAGATGATATATCACCACACGTAATAGAGGGAGAGGTTCGAGGAGTGAATGAGCATCAGCCCGAACTGGGCCATTTCTCCGATCCCGCGCTGCTCATCATGGCCAGCCTGGCGGGTGGATCCAAGCACGGCTACGCCATGATGGAGGATATCGAGGCCTTCGCCCATGTCCGGCTGGGTCCCGGCACCCTCTACGGCGCCTTGGCCCGGCTGGAGCAACGTGGCTGGATCGCTCCGCTGCCGTCGGAGGATCGGCGGCGTCCCTATTCGTTAACGGCGGCCGGAGCGGTGGAGCTACGCGCGCAGCTTGCCAGCCTCGAGCAGGTGACGATGCTGGGGTTACGGAGGTTGGCCACGCAATGAATCATATGAAGCAGCTGTACTGCTGGTTGCTCGGGCTCTACCCGCGAGCCTGGCGCGACCGCTACGGTGAAGAGTTCCTGGCGCTGCTGGAATCCTGCCCCCTCTCCCCCAGATGGTCGGGGATGTGTGCCTGGGGGCCGTGGACGCGCGCCTGCATCTGGACACTTTGTTGGGGAGGATTAGTTCGCATATGAACCGACTGCGCACCACCGCCTTCGTCGTCTTTTCCGCCTACATCGGCTTCGTCGTCGCCGGTCTGGCTTTTGGGAAAATGGTTGAGTACGACGATTTCCAGAACCTGCTCCACAGTAACAGCAGCGTGGCCATTGCCTACTGGGCCCTCTACGCCGGTGCCTTCGCCGCGCTGGCGGCGGTGCTGGTGGGCGGCCTACCTCTGGCCTTCGCCGCCGCCCGCTCGGCCATTGCCGGCCAGCGCTGGGGTATGCTGGCCCTCTTTGCAGTGCCGCCAATATCGCTTGCTGCCTGGTTAGGCTATGTCTTTCTCATACGCGCGTGGAATCCCGACCATGGCAACCTGTTGTCGGCGCCACTTCTGGATCGCTTCGTGATTTTGGGGCTCTTTGTTGGACTGTTCGGGCTGGCCGCAATCGCCAGTACGGCGGCGGTCTCGATCGCGATCGCTCGCACCCAGGTGAGCGAAAGGCTGTTCCGCTTTGCCCGCTACCCGGCGATCATTACCGCGCTGGCTATGGCAGTGATGTTTGTTGCGGTCCTGGCCTATGGCCTCTTGGCCCGCACGGCTGACCCTCAGCTCTTCGCGGAGAATGAAGGCCTGGTGTCCACGAATACCACCGCGACCTGGCTGGTCATTCTGGCCATGATGGGCATCGCCACGGTCATCGCCGTCGCCGCCATCGTACGCGGCGCTCGCCCAGAGACCGGAGCCGCTTCTTCTCAGTTCCTTGCCGGCCGTGCGGTAAGCTGACCCGACTGCTTACTCACCCTCGTCCTAAAGGCTCTCCCAGACAATTTTTCAGATTTCTCTCATCCACGCGTGCTCCAGTCCGGCAAGAGCATGCGTGGATGACCTGCTACCGGCGGGACGATTCGACCACCATCATCCTTGCTGCGGTACCCATGT
>CAWENW010000002.1:0-595700 GCA_963810535.1 uncultured Chloroflexia bacterium | reverse complement strand
AGGGGTCGTTGTGTCGAATTCGGCGCTTATTGCACCCCATTCGACGTTTATTGCACCAGTTATTCGACGCTTATTGCACCGGATATCCGGCGCTTATTGCACCAAATTGACATGCTCGCAGGGTACCATGTGTACCCTGCGAATTTTTCTATTCGCAGAGGCCAGTCCACCTAGGTACACCAGGTTAGACCACTCCGGACCTCACGGCACTGCTGCTGTGTGCACTGGTGCCAGCTGCATGACTGCTGAACGCGAAAACCAGTGGGATTTCCCGCGACTGTCGGGCAGTGGCGTCAACTGCCCCTGCTGAATCCAACGGTGTAGAGTGGCTTTGCTGCGTCCCAGCCACTGGCTTGCTTCCTGGTAGCTCATGCGCTCCTCTCGCCACTGGACCAGCCGCGCCTTCTCGAAGCGATAGCTATGACATCCATCGACTCCTGGGCCACTTGGTCAGGTGGATACACTGTCAGTCCAGGATCATCCAGCCAGATGGGAACAATAAATCACCAGTGCCAGTCATCAGACTGTTCTCGTAACGATCAGGAAACGATCGGTGAGTATACTCAGGTGGAAAGCTGTAGAACGCTCCTGGAGGAGGGCACTATGAGACAGCGACATCTAGCCAGTATCATCTTCGCCGGTGTAATCCTGATGGGCTTTGCGACGGCATGCACTTCCACTGATCAGGACAGTCTCGCGCCGAACAACCTTAACGTGCAGATAGCCGTCGTTGATCCCGCACCGCCTACTGTAGGTGTAGGCTATAGTGCTGTCAGCATCAAGGTCACGTTGTTTGAAGATCTGAGCTATGGTCAAGCGCGAGTAGCAGTCAGCGAGTCGGATTCGTTCTCCTGCGATGGGATCACCCTCATCCACGATGGGAGCTTGCAATACACCTTCCTGGGGAGCATCCCTGCGGCGCACGCCCAGGGAATCCAGATCTGTGTCTATACCCATGACGGCAAGCCCTCACGCTTCAGCTTTGCTACACCAGAGCGGCCGGCCATCCTGGCGCCGCTTCCCAATGCCAGAATCTCTACGGGGCAAAATCTTACGGTGCAATTTACCCCTTCCCTGACAGTGCCGACCCTGTTGACCATCAACGGGAAGGCGGCGATCACACTGGCGCAGCCGATTGGGGAGGTCATCATCCCCTCCCCAGTGTTGTTGCAATTTTTTGGCGCACCGACGCACAGCCTTGGTGCGAGCCAGACCTCACTGCTCACGCCGATGTCGGATTTCAATGATCTCGAGATCGAGTACACGTCATCAACGACGATGTCACTGAGCATAAGCAACTAGCTTATGAGATCTTGATTGGGGGAATAGTGTGGACTCGCTAATCCAGCCTGCGCACCTGCGGATGCAGCAGTCCAAGTGCAATGATGCAGGCGCTCACTGCCCCACCGAGCACAAAGACCGGCGCCGCGCCGAGTGCATCTGCAGCCACGCCCGCTAGGCCATAGCCCAGGGGAGTCAGCGCGAACGAGCCGAGCGCTTCAATGCCAAAGAGGGCGCTCAAGGCTGCCAGGTGCCAGAAAGCCAGCAGGTGCAACCAAGCCAGCACCGCGATGATGCCGACCACGAACACGCGCGCCACATCCGAGACGAGCAGCAGCCCGCGCCGGGGAAGCCAGTCGGCGGCGATCCCACCGACGAGCGAGAGCCCGATCTGCGGAATGGCCGCGCAGATGAGAATGACGCCGTTGGCGGCAGCCGAATAGGTCGTCTGCAGAACATACCATGCGAGCGCGACCAGAAAGGTGCCGTCACCGAGTGCGGAGATAGCCCGTCCAGTGTAGAGCAGTGCGAAGGAGCGATGCGCGAGTGCGCTAAAGAGACGCAACGGTACCTCTCCGTGGCTATGTATCTATATTTCCCAATTCGCACGGATACTGGCCTACCGGCCCGCAACTGGTGCTCATTCGTTGGATGTATCCGTGCCACCTGCGTGGGGAGCGGGAAATCTGGCCGTGGCATCAGGCTTCCAGCATAGCGATCAAAGCACGTAAGAGCCGTGTCAGTTGCGCATATTCCTGCTCGCCCAGACGCTCAGCCCACTGCGCCTCGAGCTGCCGGATAACGTCGCGCACTGTGTTGTCGACCTGTCGGCCGCGGGGGGTCAGCCGAAGGAGCTTGGCACGGCGGTCGCCCGGCTCGGGTACTCGCTCTACGTAGCCAAGGGTTTCCAGGTCGTCCACTAGATACCCCATCGACTGCTTGGTCATTAGCGCCGCCTCGGCCAGGTCGGTGAGGCGCATCCCCTCTGAAGGCAGGTGCTGGAAGACGGTGAAATGGGCAGGACGCACGTCGCCAAATCCGGCCGCCTCCAGCCCTTCCAGTACTCGGTGGAGAGCCGCCTCGCGCGGGATGCGTAACAGGGCGCCGATCATGCGCCGGTCTTCCCCATCGCTCGGCATAACGTGATTATCCCCTTACCGACTTCTTGCCAAAGAGGTCGAATCGTCGTGCTATATAGTCAGATGGCCTGACCTTCTCCTTATCTTAGCACACCGAGCGATGCCAGAAAAAGTGCGCCTTTGACCCTTCTTGCGACTAGTCCTTGGCAAATCGGTCAGATCGTCTTACTATATAGTAAGTCTGTCATACAGTCATATTGACCTACTATATTGTACCATGTCTGTGGCACTTTACGCCGAAAGAGGGGCATCTGGATGCCATCACCTGATCCCGCGGCTCTCCCTGCCGCCGATACCACCACCGCACTACCCGTCACCGTGCGTAAGCTGGTCGCTGTGGACATCGTCTTCCACGGCTACCGGCTCATCCTGGCCGAGTACGCTGTCGCGATTGCCCTCGGCACGGCGCTGGGACTCTGGATCAGCCACTCTGTCTTCTCAGACGGCACGGCCGTCTCGCCGATCTGGCTCGTGCTGGGAGTGTACCTCTTCTGTGTGGCGATCAACTACCTGCCCCTGCTGCTGTACGCCATTACCATCGCCCGCCACCACAGCGCCAGCGATGAAGTAGCCGCCGAGCTGGCCGAGCGAGGCCGGTACGCGCGGAAGTACGGCCTGCGCCAGCTCTTGCTGGTGCTGCCGCTGGTTATACCCGTGTTCGCGGTTGCTCAGGAGCTACGCGCACGCAGGCGGACATTGGTTGACACGTAAACCTACAGGCGGCGAACCTCTCAATATCGACTCAGACGCGGCGCGCCAGGACAGGCGGATTGGTCTACCATAAAGCAGCCGCAACAAGCTTGACTCCGGAATAGGGCAACAGTCTACGGATTGGCGTTATAAACAGCGATATAAGTTGGATTTGGCGCAAAAACGCCGAATAACGTGCGCAATAAGCGGCAAATAAGGGTTCAAAACTGGCGTTTTCGGTGCAATAAACGCCGAAGTCAACATTGTGTGTCGTATTCGGCGCGTATTGCACCCATTCGATGTTTATTGCACCAAAGCAACAAGCTGGCAGGATACCATGGTATCCTGCCAGCTTTTGTTTGCAGAAAGTGGTCCATGGAAAGGGCTCCGTGCAGACCATCGACAGGATGCTGGCGATCACGCTGGTGTCCGGGTTGAACAATCTGGAGATCGAGTACACCTCATCAACTTTGCTGCCACGACAAGTAAAACCGCTAGTGTGATAGATCCCACGGCTCCCGCTCGGCATCACGCAACCAGAGCGAGACGTGGGTAGGCTGCACCGTCTCCTGTACCACCGCTAGCACCTGCGCACGTATCTGCTCAAGGTCTACTTCATTCATCAGCACGGCGCTGAAGGCAGCCAGCGTCTTGGCCTCATCATATTTCTTGCGATAGAAACGGCGGTCTATCAACGCCTGAAGGCGTGTGCGGAAAGGCTGGACGAGAGCGGCAATCGCCAGCGTGGAGACGACCAACACCACGGACTCAGAAGCCTGTGTCGTGATCGCTCTGGCCAGTGACTCAAGGCCGATGATCAGGCCCGCGTACAGCGCGCCCAGCAGCCCTGTGAGGGAACCATAGACCAGCGTCCTGTTGATGACCGTATCGATGTCCCACAGCCGCGCGCGCAAGACAGCAATGGCGATGAAGATGGGAATAAACAGGAGGGCTACCTGGAAGATGGGGTTCAGACTCCCATACAGCGGGTCATTCTGAATGGAGGACGGCACAACCAGGAAGCTGATCGGGATTGTTACCAGGAGGAAGAGTACTGCCAGGGCCAGACCAAAGACCGCCCACTTGGTCTGTTGACGTTCCCTGGGCGTGGAGACGC
The DNA here is from genome assembly GCA_963810535.1 of uncultured Chloroflexia bacterium. Taxonomy (GTDB): domain Bacteria; phylum Chloroflexota; class Ktedonobacteria; order Ktedonobacterales; family JADMIN01; genus JAJPKE01. The sequence continues at coordinate 591,473 of CAWENW010000002.1, read as the reverse complement.
GCCGATAGCGAAAGACCTGCGCCACCGCTGCGCTCAGCCAGAACAGCGGGACCAGGAAGGGCACCAGTCCCCCGTCCTGAGAGGTCAATGCCATCGGAAAGAAGACCACCCCCAGCCAGTATGCCGACACTCCCAGCGCCCCCCAGCGGGTCCATCGCGGCACGAGCCGCCCGGAGGGAAAGACATAGAAGAACACGACCAGGGATGCCTCTCCAACCCCCAACAGGACGAGGGCGACGGCACGCAAAACCGCATTGGTCGCCAGGCTCGGCGCGAGCGTCCCGCTGTAGAAATCAAACAAAGGGAGCATGCCTGCAAAGGTCACAAAGGTGAATGAACACAAGAGTGCGACGCGATCATCCGAACGGCGCCAGAAGAGCAGCAGCGCCAGCGTCAGATACACCAGTTGCAGCGGGGCGTTCACCACGGTCTGAAGGATGCCATAGAGCGCAGGCGAGAGGTCCAACCGGTGCAGGTCTCGCACCTCCGATGGACTGAAGGTGAAATACGACCCATAGGTGTCGGGCAGCGCTTTGAGGTTCAACACCACGACGATCAGCAGGACCGCCACCCAGCCCACGCGGGCCAACAGCAGCCACCGTCCACGCAGGGAGGGTGCCGAGATGCTGGAAGGGGTCAAACTTCCCACGCCAGTGGGTGATGACGAATCGGGGGTCATGACTTCTGCCTCCCTTGCCCATTGCTGGGGAGTCTTCGCACTCCAGGAGCTCAATGCTCGCGACGAGGGTGTTGCAATCTTTGGTACAGCGCCCGCACCTCTCTGGTCTACCGTTCCACCTCTCCAGCGCTCGCGCGCCTTTTGGTCAGAGCCCTGCCTCGCGGGCACGCAGGATCGCTTGCGCACGGTCCGCGACCTGGAGTTTGCTGAAGATGTTGGAGACATGATTGCGCACGGTTTTCAGACTGATCGAAAGCTGGCTCGCAATCTCCGGGTTCTTGTGGCCGCGCGCAATCAGAGTCAACACCTCACGCTCGCGATCGGTCAGTTCGGGAAAGACCTGTGGCAGTGCGAGGGGCCGAGGCATCGCAAAGAAGTCGAGCAGCCGCTGGGCAATGGTTGGGCTGAAGATGGCCTCGCCACTGCCAACTGCCTGGATCGCCCGTGCTATCTCCGTCGGCGTGGCGCCTTTGAGCACATAGCCGCGCGCTCCGGCCCGGAGTGCGGCAAACACCGACTCCTCATCCGCAAACATAGTCACTACCAGGATGGTGATATGCGGGCTGGTATGAAGAATACGCTGCGTGGCCTCAATGCCATCGATCCCTGGCATTTGTATATCCATCAGAATCACGTCCGGTTGCAGACTGGCGGCCATTTCCACCACTTCATCTCCCGTACATGCCTCGCCGAGCACCTCGATGTCGGGCGTCGTGGCCAGTAGTGCGCGCAGGCCGCTGCGAAAGACAGGGTGGTCGTCAGCGATCAGCACTCGTAGCGGCTCCATAGTGGTCACTCCTTCAGCGGTCACTCCTTCGGCAATGGAAGCCGAGCCATCACGTGCACGCCCCCAGCTGAGGTCGATTCGATGAGGCAGCTGCCACCCAGTTCTGCCGTACGTTCACGCATCGACAAGAGGCCCACGCCAGTGTGGCGCTCTGCCGCCAACCCAACGCCGTCATCGCTCACGTCCACTTCCAGGGCAGCATCAGCCTGCAGACGAACTCGGCACGTGTGCGCCTGCGCATGGCGGGCTACGTTAGCAAGAGCCTCCAGGACAATGCGGTAGGCAGCGACCTCGACGGCGGCCGAAAGCTCCGGCAGATGTTCTGGCGCATCCACCTCCACTTGCAGCCCGCCGACCGGTCCATCCCCCTGGTCTGCCAACCCGCCGGTGCTGGCAGATAGGCGATACTGCGCAGCGCGGGCCCGAATCGCCCCGACCAATCCCAACTCATCGAGTGAGGGCGGCCGCAGATCATAGACCAGCCGACGAATATCGCTCACCGCGCCCTCGATCTCGGCGCTCAGTTCCACCAGCAGCCCATCGGCAGCAGCCTGATCGCGCGGCAGCAGGTTTCGAATCGCCCCCACCTTAAGCGTCAACCCGCCCAGCGTCGGGCCAAGGCCATCGTGCAGATCGCGGCGCAACCGTCGGCGCTCCTCCTCGCGGGTGGTCACCAGGCGCTCACGCGAGCGTTGCAGGTCGGCGGTCAAGCGCACGGCATGGGCAGCCATCCCAATCTGACGCGCCAGATCCTCCAGCAGCCGGCGGTCCGCCGGGCTGAAGCTGTCGCCCCGCTGGCGCGGTCCAAGCACCAACTGGCCGATGGGTTCGGCCTGGTAGGAAAGCGGCAGCGTCACTGTCTCCTCCACAAGCGAACCGTAGGCCGCGGCAGTCTTGAAGTCTTCGCCCTGCTTGAGCGTGATGGCGGCATAGGGAAGTTTCAACGCCTGGGCCACGGTCTCGACAATCGCCGCCATCACAGCCTCCGGTGCCAGGGTGGCCTCAAGCCGTCGGCCCAGGCGGGCGACCACCGCGTAGGGCTCGTCGCGCTGCCCATACACCAGCCGGTTCACCCCATGCTGGAGCCAGCCACGCAAGGGCTGGAATAGCACTGCCACCAGCCCGGTGGCAATGAGCGAGATCAGCAGGTTGCTCCCCGTGCGGAAGATCGCGCCCAAGTAGCCCACGATCAGAATGTAGAGGCCGACTACACTCCCGGTTAACGCCCCATAAACCAGCGTGCGGTTGATCAGGATATCAATATCCCACAAGTGGGAGCGCAAGAGCGCGATGCCGATGGAGCAAGGGATCATGAGGAACAAGAGAATGACCACGATACCCCCGAGCAGATCGAGCACCGACCGAGGGGCCGTACTCACGTCAGGCAACGCCAGATTGACCCCAACTAACCCAAGTACCGCAATGGACACCCCGAACACGACCCACTTGGTCTGCTGACGTTGTGTCAGTGTGGAATGACGCCGATAGCGATAGATTTGTACACCTACTCCGCTGCACCCCAGCCCTGCCAAGAACACCAGGAACAGCCCGCCCAAACGGGTGCTCACATCGAGCGGTGAACCAGGGAAGAAGGTGGACAAGGCAAACACCCCACAAAATGCCACCGTGGGCCAGCGGGTCCAGCGCGGCACAAAGCGCCCATCAGGAAAGAGATAGAAGACCAGCAGGGACGAGACACCGCCAACATAGGTCACGAGTTCGATGGGTAGACGCCAGCCAGGGGAATGTGCTGCGAGCGCGTCGAGATTGTTGTTGAGGTTCACTACAAAGACAGCGAGGTATATAGACGTCACCAGGGCTATTCGCTCCTCCGACTTGTACCAGAAAATCACCACCCCGACCGCCAACCAGGCCAACTCCAGCACGGCGGTGACGATGACCTGGGTCAGGGTCCAGACATGAAGGGAGAAACCCAGTTGCTGGATAGCCTGTGCGCCCGCCGGGAGAGTCTGCCAGGCGGGACACGAGGCGGCTCGGCAAATCGTCTGCAGTTGCATCCAGTACACCGGGAGGCTGGCAAATAAGACGACCAGCGTCAGCGTCACAAGAGTCAGCCAGGCAGTTCGCAAGATCCCGAGCCACCGCCCAGACACGCGGAGAGGAGCGCTAGTGAGCGCCTCGTGAGCGACAACTGGTCGACCCGCCATAGGTGGTTTCTCCTTTGCTGCCGGGTATACTTGTCCTCTAGTGTACATGATGCGTGCAGGATGAGGAGTAGAGCACCACTGCGTCCAGGATGCACCACTCCCGCTCTTGAACAATCTGCTACAGGAGGTGTTGACGTTAACGCTTGCCAGCTTCATCGGAAAAAGTCGATATTATGCTGGAGAGGAGACGACGTCGTTTGTCGCCGGGAATGCGAGACGGTAGCCCATCCAACCAAATGCCAGGAACAGGACGATCTCACTCGCGGTGCCGCCAATCCGATTGAGAACATCAGGGGCCAAAAATAGGGTGAGGCTCAAGAGACCCGCGACGATCAGCAGCCAGCCGATCGCAGCGGGAAACACGCGCGCACGGATGGTCATGATCCCGTAGAGCAGACCACCGATGATGGCCAAGAGTCCTCCGAGCAGCGCAGCAAGTAAGAACAGTGGGGATGGTTGCGCCGATCCGGCTCCAGTCCCTACATCAGAGACCAGGAACACGACGTTCTCGACGATACCAAGCAAAAGGGTCGTCAGAACTATCACAATAAACCCAATCCGTCCTGCCCATCCGACCTGCCTGGCCTGTTTCCGGTAGGACGCAGGCAGTCCCACGACCACCAGCAGGGTCCCGAGGATCAGGGAGCAGAGCTGAATGCTGTCTGCGATTGGACCATTCGAGGCAGCAACCAGCGACGGGAGACTTCCCACGATAAAGAGACCCGATCCTAGGAGTAGCAGCCAGCCACTCCAACGAAGAGTACGTACAGACATCTTGCTTTCCTTTCGCGTAACTCGCTTCTCTGGGAGAACGCATCTGGCCGCACGTAACCAGGTACGCCTCCATCGACCACCAGCAGGGAGCCCATCACCGTGATGGGATGTCCTTGAGGGACACGCGATGGCCATGCCATCTACTCGGCGATTATCTATTTCCAGCATAGAAGGAGAGGCGTCCCAGTGTCATGAGGCTTGGTCCCAAGAGGGGCAGGAAGTTCGTTCCCGGTGTATCCAGGACCTAGTTCCAACCAGAGTGGGAAAAAGCCGGAGCAAAGTGGTACAGGCACTCTCCACTCGGCGGGCACCCAGAAAGCTACCGTAAGCGAGCGGATGATGAGGCTCCACAGGGATCGCACCGTTCAATGGGGGGAATGATGTGGGAGAGTGACACAGTTTCCGCATTGTGCCCCGCGGTGACTGATGGCATAATCCTCGTCCAGAGAGAAGTTGCGGGCCGAAAGGAAGTCGTTGCGCATCTTGTGGGTATTGCACCATTCAGCGCTTATTGCATCGGTCATTCGAGCGGCTGGCCAGCTGGCGTGCGTCTCGCGAACATGTGCCTGTGGTCTCATCTTGCAGCTGCTAGCGACAAGTGATTAATTCCAGATTCCGGTCAATAGTTTGGTTTGATGAAATAAACGTCGGTATAAGTGTACTTTGGCGCAACAAACGCCGAATAACGTGCGCAATAAGCGGCAAATAAGGGTTCAAAACTGGCGTTTTCGGTGCAATAAAACGCCGAATACTACTTATTGCACCCCATTTGCCGTTTATTGCACCACGGCGACGGGCCAGCAGGGTATGTGTGATACCCTGCCGGCTATTTTCTGCACCGGCCGATAGTCGCACTCCCGAATGTTTTTTACAATCGCTCCGGCAGTCTCAGCGCACGATACCGTGCAGGCGTGATCCCAAACGTAGCCTTAAACATCCGGCTAAAATGGGCTTGATCAGCAAAACCAGCCTCGATTGAAACCTCGACTAGCGATCGGCCTTGAGCGAGCTGTTGGCGGGCAAAGTCGAGACGTCGCATGAGCAGATACCGGTACGGACTGGTCCCACACATGGCACGAAACTGCCGGGCCAGCTCGTAGCGGGAGAGTCTAGTTACCGCCTCCAACTCCGATGAGTGAACGACTCGCATTTTCTGGTGATCAAGATATTGTCGTGCTCGTCTGAGGGCAGGTATATCCAGGTAACGAGGAGGGAGAGAGAGGCTGCAAGTGGGATCTGCTTCGATCAAACCCTCAGCCAGTTGCACAATGAGACTATCAATCGCCAGCGGTTCATGGGTGCCCGCAAAAGCGCTGATGATCGCGGCGGATAGTTTTCGGTTCACACCCACAGGCGAACGGACAAATGGCAGCGAGCAGAGATGAGGACACATGGTCTGGATGGCTTCAAAAATTACGACCGGCTCCACATACAGCTGCCGATATCCGAAGCCCTCTGGTGTGGCTGCATACCCGTCATGGACCTCGTCGGGATGCAGTACCACTACCTGGCCTGGTGTACTGATCTCCGTGCTGCCTCGGTATTCGAAGGCGAGGACACCGGTGATCGTCAGGCAGATTGCGTACCTGTCGTGCCGGTGTTTCTGGTAGGCATTCCCGCGAAACCATGCTTCGAAGAACTCCACCCCATATTCTGGATCGGTACTGTGTATCCGATCCTGCGTGCACGATCGTTCAAGACCGATGCCGCCGGCTCTGCTATGCTTGGGAATCATGTCGACTGCCCTCACGTGTTCAGCAATTCCGAGGAAACTCCGCCATGTTTCTTTCCAATCTCTTGCTCTTTGCGAGCATCATCGTGGTTCTTGCCTTGACACCTGGCCCTGATGTCATCTACATCACGACCCGCGGGATGGCGCAAGGGAGAAGGGCCGCATTGCTCTCGACGGCGGGGATCTGTATCGGATACCTCGTCTATACCGTACTGGCTGCACTCGGAGTGTCTGCTATGCTGCAAGCATCAGCCCTTGCTTTTGACATTGTCCGCTATGCAGGAGCTCTCTACCTCGTGTATCTGGGCATACGCAGCTTGCTCTCGAAAGCCGGCCCCCTGACCCCAGGCGAGGTCGCTGCAGTTCCTCCTCGACGTATTTTCCGACAAGGAATCCTGACCAGCCTGCTCAACCCGAAAGGCATCCTGGTATTTGCTGCATTGCTCCCGCAGTTCGTCAATTCGCATCTTGGCAGTGTGCCCCTGCAAGTGACTGCCTTGGGCCTCACCTTTACCCTGATCTGTTTATGCGTGTATGGGGGCTACGCCTATCTTTCCGGAAGCTTGGGAGACAAGCTAGCAACCCGGCCCCTCTTCAACTCCGTCCTCAAGTATCTTACGGGAAGTGTTCTCATCGGTTTAGGAGTGCGGTTGCTCTTCCTGCAGAGGAGCTAGAGAGCCTCGCGCCTTTCGGTCTACCGAGCGTGAACTCCAACGAACCTGGCAAAGACATGCCCAGCTACGTGAGTAAGAGTTTTGGGATGGCCATACATACTGTGTGTTTATGCCGATCCCCTACATGGGCAAGTGGCCAGTGCGGATTGGCGCAATAAGCGTCGGTATAAGTGTACTTTGGCGCAACAAACGGCGAACAAGTTGCGCAATAAGCGCCGAACAAGGCCCCGAAACCGGCCATTTTAGTGCAACAAGCGCCGAAATCTACATTGTGTGTAGTTTTTGCCGCTTATTGACCCCTGTGCATAATTAATTGGGTCTAGTTTATCGCTTATTGACCCTGTGCACAGTTAATTGGCCATTGTCGAGCTCCAACAGGATGAGATTCTCCCTTGCTGGAGCTCAGCTTTTTTGATACTGTTTCCACTGCCAAGAGTGAACCATAGGTAGATGAGAGTGGGATGATATTTTCGGCAAGACTTGTCGCCATCTGTTCGTAAAGTGTCTCAGTCCGCTTGTTCGATTTTGGTGACAGTTCCTGCGACAAACTCCATGGCGTAGTCTACAGGCCCGCCAAAGAAGACATAGTGGCGTATTTGACTGTCATACAGTCGCAGCACAGCATCCAATGTGTCCCCAATCTTCCCCTGGACATTTGCGACATATACATTGCGTGGCGCCCAGTAGAGCCCCCGAAATCTCCGCCGCTGGTGTGGGAGCTCCTGTTGAGGCACGGCTTTGCATTCCGCCCAAACGCGTACTGTTTCTACGAAAGCAACCACATCCAAGTCTCCGCCATTCCGGATTTCCTCAAGTTTCACCCATGTCGGGCAGGCACCTCCAACTCACGGCGGAACCACTCGGCAATATACCACTCCAATGTCTGCCCAATGTCGTGAATGCCATCAAGCTCTGATCCTGGCATCCAGAACTCGCCGTCCCTGCGGATCAAGTTGTCCATCTCAAGCGTGTTCAATATTTCTTGTCGCCTGGTGTTGTTCGTGCAGATGGGCTCCAACTGTTCCTCACTCTGAGGGGCGTCGAGGATAGCACGGAGAATCTTCCGCGTTGTCTTCTGTCCGAACAGCTTGAAGAATTCTTCGACTCCGCCGTTAATGTTGCGTGGGCTAACCATGTGGCGGACGGCAATCACTCTCGGATCTGAGTACAAGGGTGCATGGGCGATAAGGTGCCAGCCTTTGCGGCGCAGCCTTAGTTTGAAGTCATCCTCGTAGAGACCTTCCCACACGATGCCAAAATCCCTCTAGTCACGTATCTGACTGACCCATGAAATTCACATCGATGTCAAATAAGTACTCACTTAATCCGACTAGGGAATGTCTGACGAATCGGCGGGCGGCAGCGCCCCGGCGGGTCCGGCGCCTGGCTGTGCAGGCGTGACATGTGCCATCACTGCGCCTTCTGGCGCGCCTCACCGCCCCAGAAGGCGCAGCGCCTCGTCGAACTCAATTTCGCCCTTGGACAGACGCCGCAACACGGCAGTACGCCGTTCCCGGTCGCCGCGCGCACCCTCGTCCGGCGCACCCATGGCGGCCACGATGTCATCGAGGCGGTTGCGCGCCGTGTTATAGGCGATATTCAGGTCGGCGGCCACCTTCTGCACGTTTCCGCGATTGCGCACGAGATGGCCCACGAACTCCAATTGCTCCGGCGTCAGATGGCCGATCCATCCCAGGCTAAATGTGCCCTCGATCACGAGGCCACTCTGGGGCGCCTCCAGCCGCGTCACAAGCAGTTCGCCGCCGGTCACCGGGTCGTGCGTGATCAGCGGGTTCAGCGGCCCGCCACCGCTAGTCTGGGCCCCCTTGCGCATCTCATCCTGCCCTCGCCTACGCAGCCAATAGTTATTCCCACTCATCCTGCTCGGCGGGTTCGTCGTCCTCGACGCCATTATCACGCAAGGCGACCCACTTACTCGGCGTCAGGTCGATATAGCCAAGACCCCGCATCTCGCGCACGAAGGCGGCATCTACCCCGTGGTCATACATTTCTACCAGCTGATCTGGCGTCGCCCCGGCGAGGCCGAGCGCCCGCAACTCGCGCACGTAGGCCGCGTCCACCCCATGACAATACAGTTCGACCAGTTGGTCCGTCGTGAGGTCGGCCAGGCCCGCCTCCCGCAGGTCGAGGACGAAGTGCGGCGTGATGCCCTCGTCGTGTAGCTCGATGAGGTCCTCGACGCTCAACGCGTTCAATCCCGCCGCGCGCATCTGCTCGACAAATGCCCTGCTCACGTCACTGTCGCGCAACGCGACGAGTTGCTCCGTCGTCAGGGTGGCGAAGAAATCTTCCGTGTGCTCGTCCCCTCGCAGTTGTGCCGCTGCTTGTGCTTCCGCCCCGCGAGATGCAGACGGGGAAGGACCGTCGAGGGCCTCCAATAATTGTTCTGCTTGCTCCACACTCACCCGACCAGCCACCAGCATCTCCAGAATTTGCGCGCGCTCCTCGCTCATGGTTTGTCCCTCCTGCATGACAGCATCTCCGCCCGCTGTCACGTCCCCCTGTCGCCGAGCTCACCGGCGGCAAAATGACACCCTGGCTCTCAAAATGCCACAGAGTATGGCTATATTAGCCATGCGCAATGGCAATATTAGCCCAATATCTGCTTTTTGTCAAGATTCCATCGCTGGCCGCTGCGCCCGCCTCGTCCGTACTAGCCATCCGTGGTAGCTCGGATGGTCATGCCTCGGTTTTAGGTCTGGAGCCCGGCGGACGGATCAAGACTCCAGCCACAGGACGATGGAGGCGAGCACCACCATCGCCCGGTAATTGACGGCGCGTTTCTCGTAGCGGGTAGCCAGCCCACGCCACGCATTACGAGCCGATTGATGCAGCGCTCGACGACATTGCGACGCGCATGGATCGTGGGATCGAAGAGGAGCGGTCGCCCTGGCCGAGCCGCTCGTCGCGCGCGCTGGTCGCGTCGTTGGGGAATAGTGTGGGAGGAGAACGGGGCTACGATGGCGCCAAGAAGCTGGTCGGTCGCAAGCGACATATTTTGGTCGATACCGAAGGGTTGCTGTTAGCCGTCAACGTCCACCCGGCCAATGTCATGGACCGGGATGGGATCAAGCCGGTGCTGGATGAACCGACCCGAGCGCGACTGCCCAGGATGCGCCATCTGTGGCTCGACTCCGGCTACAACGGTCTGGGCAAAGGCAGCGACTGGGTCCAGACGGTGGTGCGCTGGGCGGTTGACGTGCTGCGCGCGATCCATCGCTTCAAACGCTACTCCGGTGCCCAACGACATCCCCAAAGACCAGATCGATTGGTCTCAGTATCTGCCGAGCCCAGGTTTCCACGTGCTCGCTCGCCGCTGGATTGTTGAGCGGGCGTTCGCCTGGTTGCTATTTAACCGGCGGTTGAGCCGCGACTATGAGCGGCTCTGTGCCACCAGCGAAACCTGGATTTACCTGGCTATGAGCCGGCTCATGCTGCGGAGGCTGGCTCGTATGCAGTAGTTCCCACACGGTCTGTAACAGCAGGTGTAGCAGCACCTCCTGTGGTATAGTTTTGCCATCGAGGCGCGAAACCTCTCCCACGCTCTGCGTCGCAGTCGCTGGCGGCTGGATGCTCTCAGCAGATTAGGGGTATGCAGATGAGTCGCCAACCTCCGTATGGGCGCCATCCCACCTCCCCATTGCCACCTCCATCGCCTGAAGTCCCCATGATCTCTCCTGACCGAGAAGCTCGCGCGGCCCTCGCTGGGTTTCTCTGTGGTCTCGGCAGCTTCATCGCCTCGGTGCTTGCCTCCCTCAACTTCAGCGCCGGACTATTCCTCACCTTCTTCGTTTCCAGCGGAGCAGAACCGGGCCTGAGCATCGGTGAGGTGGTGTTGCTGCTCATTGTCGCGTTTCCGGTGGCGCTTGTCGGCCTCGTCCTGTCAGTCCGGGGGCGGCATTCCACCTCGCGCCGTCGGTTGGCTCGCGCGGGCATGATCTTCTCCTTCCTTGCCCTCGTACCTTTCTTGGTGGTCCTGGTGGTGGTATCCCTGACGTGGACATATTGCTCCATCCACTCCTGCATATGATGCTTCCGCGTGTCTCGGGAAGTTATGGGGATCTTTGAAGGGTTGCCGACGAATCAGGTAGCCGTTCGCCCGGTCACTTTGGATGGGGTTATGAATAGTTGCAGAGAATGTAGCCATGTGTACCTATGTGTCTCCTTGTGTTCTCCTTGACCAGAGCAGCAGAACATGATACACGTGTTCTAGCAATCGAGGAGTGAAGACCTCCCTCTCGACAGGATCGCCGGGGACTGGCAGGGAGATATGGGGATGGTGGTACAGCGGGCGTACAAAACGGAGCTGGACCTCAACAATCGACAGATGACAGCCTGCCGCCAGCATGCCGGCGCCGCACGCTGGGCCTACAACTGGGGACTCCGGATCAAGCAGGAACGCTCTACAGCGAGCAAGAGGAGCCCCACCGCCATCGAACTGCACCGCGAGCTCAACGGTCTCAAGAAGACTGATGTGCCCTGGATGTATCAGGTCTCCAAGTGTGCGCCGCAGGAAGCCTTGTGGAACCTGGATGCCGCCTTCCAGCAGTTCTTTCGCCGGTGCGCCCTCAAGAAGCAAGGGAAGTGGAAAGGCAAGCTCGGGTATCCCCGCTTCAAGACCAAGAAGAAAGGACTGGGAAGCTTCCGGCTCACCGGACGGATCGTGGTATCGGATGAGGCGATCGTGTTGCCTCGGCTGGGACGGCTGCGGCTCAAAGAGCGGGAGTACCTGCCGACCGGTGGAGTGAAGATCCTCTCGGCTACCGTGAGTGAGCAGGCTGGGCGCTGGTACGTGAGTCTACAGGTGGAAGAGGAGCTGGCGGTACCTCAGAATACCGGACCAGTGGTCGGCATTGATCTGGGTGTGAAGCAGTTGGCGACCCTCTCCGATGGAGAGGTCATTGCCAATCCGCGCCACCTCAAGCGGCGTCTCAAGAAGCTCAAGCGCCTCCAGCGGGTGGTGAGCCGGAGGAAGAAAGGTGGCAAGAACCGCAAGAAGGCGGTGCGCAAGCTCGCCAAACAGCATCGACAGATCACGAACCAACGCCGCAATACGCTGCATCAGGTCACGACCAGACTGGCGAGAACCAAGTCCGTGCTGGTGATCGAAAACCTGAACGTCAGCGGGATGCTGAAAAACCACCATCTGGCGCAAGCCATTGGGGATGTGGGCTGGTATGAGTTCAAGCGGCAGCTGCTCTACAAAGCCAGCTGGTATGGTGCTCGGGTGATCCTAGCCGACCGGTGGGAGCCCTCCAGCAAGCGGTGTAGTGGCTGTGGCAGGATCGATACGGATCTCACCCTCTCAGATCGGATCTTTCACTGCGAGCAGTGCGGGCTGGTGCGGGATCGGGATCTGAATGCGGCGATCAATCTGATGAAACTGGCCGGGAGTTCCTCGGACAGTCACAACGCCTGTGGAGCGGTCAGCGCTGGCGCGCGGTCTCGGCCGCGCGTGAAACTGACGGCGGTGAAGCAGACCTTCTATGTGCAAGAGGCTGAGAGAAATGGATGCATCGATGGGTCTGTGACCACCGCCGACGAGAGTCTCCCGCACGAGCGGGCTCGGTCAAGGGCTGCGCACGTTTGCTCCGGTGCCCTCCGCAAACCCTTGACCGACCACCGGGCTCGTGCGAGGTCACCAGAATAGCGGTGGTCACAGAAAAAATATCCTGGGGCGGATCAGGCGGCATGAGACCCATGGGCCTGCTGGGCAGCCAAGAAGATCGCCGACTCATAGGTCTGCCGGTTCATCCAGGCCGCAAAGAGAATGCGCACCCACTGATTGGCCAGCGACCGCACCGCGACGGTGTGCGTCTTGCCTTCCTGTCGCTTGCGCTGATAGTAGCCCAACGCCCACGGCTCCGCGCGCGTACTTTGCCAGGCAAACTGGTAGAAGGCGTTGCGCAGCACTTTGTTACAGGCGTAGCGGCGATGCACTTTGGCGAACTTGCCGCTCTGAAACGCGACCGGCGCGGTCCCCGCAAGGGCTTGCACACTGCTCGCATCCTGATACCGTGTCCGGTCATCGCCCCATTGGGCCAACAGACGAGGAGCAAGGCGTTTCCCCGCCCCCGGCAAGCTGGCAAACAGGGCGGCATCAGGATGCGTCAAAAAAAGGCGCTCAATCTCCTGGTCATAGGCGGCAATCGTGTCCATGACCGAGGCCAGCTGGTGCACCAGAGCCAGCATCAAGCGGGATTTGGTGCGCGTGGTAATGGCATCGGCCTGCAGGTGGGGGCGATGCACCTGCTGCCAGATTGCCCGCGCTTTCGCTTTCGCACCGGGAAAGGGCGTGGTCTGCAGCACCACCAGGAGCTCAGCTTCACTGGCCGCTTGGGCAGCTTCCAGCCTGGGGATAGGCCTGCAAGAAGGTGAGCGTTGCGGCTTGGTGCAGCTTGCTAAACAGCTCCAACGCCACTGGGTAGTAGGCTTTGAGGCAGGCCGTCAGTTGATTGACCAGCCGCGTCTGCATCTGGATCAGGCCATCCTGGTCGCGAGTCAGCTGTTTGAGCTCCTGGACCAGCGAACTATCAGGCTCCAGACGTCGCAACTGGTCAAGATCGCTACGTCCCTTGCGCGCCAACAAGAACGCATCAATGGTATCGGTTTTGGCTCCCGAGGGCTTGCGCCACTTCTCCAGGGTTTTGGGATTGACCGGATACACGGGCAGACCTGCTTCCAACAATGCCGTAATCAAGAGGCCTTTGTTGGTTTCGAGGATGCAGGCGATGTGATCCGCGTGCTGGCGGACATCCCCAATCCTCTGGAGGAATTCGACCAGTTCCGTCAGACCTTCGGCGCTATGCGCGACCCGTTTCTTGTCCAGTTGCTTGCCGTGTTCATCAATGACCACCACATCGTGGTGCTGGTCAGCCCAATCGATTCCCACAAACCACATCGAGTCCTCCTAGCGGGTGAACTGAGCGAGCCTCTTGAGACGGTCGTGGCCTTATACAGTGGCGCTCGAAGCGCAGCCTTCTATGATCGATTCGACTCAAGAGAACTGGGGGAGCAGGCAAGTCTGCTTCAAGCGATCGAGTCGCCAGGAACCAATGGCCTTGTTCCCCCAGCTCCGCGTGACGAGAGGGTACTCTCATCCACTGCTCTCTACAAGAGGGCTGGAAGTAGTTTAACGTATAAGGAACCTAACGCCAACCATGGCCTGTCCATAGTTGGGTAAGTTTGGGAGGACGGTAGAGATCCTGCAAGCGCTGCACCAGTGGATGGGGATGCCTAGCGAGGTGATATGTTCGGGGAAGGCAAAAAACTGTACAGTCATCCCCTTCCGGCTCTGCGAGATACTAGAGCAACTTTCAGGTCGCTTGAGCAGACAGGGCGTAGCCAGCATGGGCGAACCATGCCGCCGCATCCTCTTGGGTGATCGCTTCGATCGCCACCCGCATGGCCTCCCAGAGCGCCTCCGTGGTGCGGGCACCGATCCGGCGCAGGACGGCCTTGATCTTGGAGAACGCCTGCTCGATCGGCGTGAAGTCGGGGGAGTACGAGGGGAGGAAGAGCAGCGTACACTGGCGTGCCTCAAGGGCCTGGCGAATGCTGGCCGCTTTGTGCACACTCAAATTGTCCAGCACCACGACCTGCCCCGGCCGGAGCGTCGGCGCCAGTTGCTCGGTGATGTACCAGACGAACGTCTGCGTATCCATCGCCCCCTCAATCATCCACGGCACGTGCAGGCCGTCGGGGGCGAGCGCCGCGACCAACGTCGTGTTCTTGCCGTGGTTACGCGGCACGGATCCGGTGGCCCGGTGGTCATGCGGTGCCCAGCCGTAGAGTCGCGTCAAGGAGATGTTGCTGCCGCTTTCGTCGACAAAGACGAGCTGCCCTGGGTCGAGCTGGGCGACCGCTTCACGCCAGGCTGTGCGCGCCTGCTCGTCACGCTCGCTGGCTGCCAACCCTTTTTTTTATGGGTCCACCCCAACCGGCGGATCGCCCGCCACATCGTCGCTTCACTCAGCTGCTGGCCATACTGCTCCGCCCACCAGCCACAGTGCTCCAGCACCGTGGCGTTGGGGGCCGCCTCGAGCCGCGCCCGCAACGCCGCCTCCTGCTGGGGACCAATGCGCCGAGGGTAGCCGGGAATGGGCTTACGCTCCAGCGAGCCCGTCTCACGTGCTTGCACCACGGCCCGTTTGACCGTATTCACGCAGACGTCAAAACGGCGGGCGGCTTCTCGCATAGGCTGACCGTTCGCCACCGCTCGCACCAAACGTTCTTTTAGGTCGGTCGAACATGCACGCATACCTGGACTCTCTGCATAACTCGTGCCTGCCATTGCTTCTCGCAAGTTGCTTTAGGCGAGAGCGCACCGAGGCCCTGGCATGAATCCGATGACGAGCTGGTGCGTTCATTGCCCTATCGGATGCATGGCCTGTTATAGGCTGTATTCATGGATAAGCAAGGAGCCACCTAGCATCAACCGCCATACGACCCGTGGGGTAAATTGTGGTACTCCAGAAGCACCTCGCCGGCACCGGTATCCAATGAGTGACGAAGAACTTGCTCGGCTCGAGGAATTGCATCAGCAAGGGCGCCGTGCTGAGGTGCAGTTGCGCCAGGAGCTCGAAGATGCTGGCCAGGATCCAAAGAACTTGCTCACGCCGATGGTTCTTGAAGAGTACGCAACACAAGAGGCTAATGGCTGAAGAGATCGATCTCACGGACGAGGATGAGGCCATTCTCGATCGGATGTGGGGGCAAATCACTGCTGAGAATACCGCGAAGGCGCGTGGGCAGAAATCAGTGCCTGAGCAGGAAAGCAACGACCAATGATGCGTCGGTGATGTCTCAGCCATCTACTTTGAGAGACTGAAAATCGAGGTCCAGGGATAGAACTCTGCTGCAGTGTTCTGGCCGTCTGCGGGCCGCGCTACGATACCAGTGGCGTCTCTGCCTAGCAGTAAATAGGTCTGCCGTGTGCCGTTCGGGACAAACGCGATACGCACCACGGGATATGTTTTGCCTGCCTGCTCTGGATCAGAGCCCGTCGGGAGTCCGGCAAAGAACGCACGGACTCCTTCTTTATGTTGCGGCAGCGTGTCCATGATAACCTCCTGAACTATAGTAAACTGATGCATTATACGATGTCGCACCATACCGTTGTAGATTGACGGTCACAGCGACTCACTCTTGGCTCGCCAGACATCGGCTTGCCTCTTTAGAATGCCTCTCCCGCCGCAGCCGCTACTGTGGCCCGCGAGGAGCTATTGTAGCGTGATGCCCCTATCAGTTTGAATAAAAAGACGCTCCTCCACACTCTAAGGCCGTTCAGGGACCCGGAGTGCGGAGGAGCATGTTTCGATGAGGCTAGGAGGCGTCGTTGCTCCCAGGCGCGCCGCTGCTAGTTTTTGATCCCAGCAGGGGCGATCACTTGCTGTTCTGGAATGGCAACGAGGCCCAGCTGTTGCAGTGTACCTAGTTGGTCAATAGTGGCCCAGTGCTCAGTCACTTTGCCTGCGGCCAGCCGACCGATATGGATCTCCGTCCAGGTCGCCGTCTTGCCGGTCGCTTTCATCCCCAGGTAATCCCCTCTCATCGTCCCGCGTGCCGTTGCCCGCAGTACCACCGTCTCCCCTTCCGCCACCACATCCTCCACGGTGAGATGCAGGTCTGGGAAGGCTCCGCGCATCATCGTGATATACGCTTTGAATCCGGCTAGTCCGTTAGGCAAACCAGCAGGGGCCGTATGGTCGACAAAATCAGGGGCAAAATAGTGGTCGGCAGTGTCGAGGTTGCCAGTGTTCACCAACTTTTCAGGGATATCCCGAAAGATCGCTTTGTTCTGCTCAAACATAGATTGTTCTCCTTGTGAGCCATTGCATAGACTGTAAAGTTTCAAACGAGGCCACCTGCAGATGGCTGGTCGCTGCGACGACGTGGTTAGATGATCGCTTGCATCGTTGTCGACCCATACATCAGACAGCGCTTCAGGTGGGACCTCGTTCGCATCTATGGTTGAGAGAGGAGCGAGGCGTGACGTCTTCACGGCGGAAGGCACGTGCGTAGGAGGGTGATGTTGTTGGGGGCTACGACAAGTATATCAGACATGAAGATGAATGTCCAGTATTTCTAAAATGCAGTAAACTCACAGACGAATCAATGGTGCACTACAAATCCAAATACCTCAGCACTTCTACGAGAATACCTTCGAGTCGCTGTTGACGCGCTCACGCCGGCTTTGTGTGTGTCTCCACCAGGTAACCGCTCCTCGTTATGACCGGTGCATGCCTTGTGCCCCATTGTGCTGGATGGCGCGCTCAGGAACTGCCCTGACGCTGTCTCTCGCCAGGGTTACACTTCATGCGCAACTGAGAATGAGCCTAGCTGCTCTCAAGAGCAATTCACAAGCCGCCATGGCGTCGGGAAGAGCCCCACATACTGGCATGAGAAACTATCCGCGACCAGGCTATGTCACATTGTCGCCGAGCGTCATACCTCGATTGGGGTTTCTGTGCGAGTCCCCCATTCCGCCCAGGAGCCGTAGTAGACACGAACGTCGGGATAGCCCAGGAGATACTGGAGCACCAGCGCTGCCTCGCTTGCCCGATTGCCGATGGTGCAGTAGGTAACGACAGTGCGCTCAGGGACCACTCCGCGGTCTTGCAAGAGCCGCCGTAGCTCTGCCGCACTCTTGAATACGCCGTCGCCGGTGCGCAACAGGTCGGCACGCAGATGCACAGCGCCGGGAATATGCCCAGCGCGACCGGCACCTTCCGTGGCGCCCGACGGCCAGAACCGCTCCCCGGCGAATTCGGCGTCCGATCGCACATCAAGAATGATTGGGTCCTCAGCACCAAGGGCGCCTGGCAGAGCCGCTTGCAGAGCATCGAGCGACATAAGCGGTCTGGGCTCTGCTTCTGGGAGCACATAGGTGGATCTCACCGGACTCGGGACATCCAACGTCCAGGGTCGACCCGCGTCTCTCCACCCTTGCCGGGTGCCACTCAGCATTAGCACGCGCTGGTGACCATAGGTGTTCATGAGCCAGAAGCCCAGAGAAGGAGCGTAGCCGTAGAAGACGATGGTGTCGCCGGGCGTCAGACCCGATCGGCTCAGAAGCCCCTCGAACTCGCTGTGATTCAACAAGCTGTAATCAGCATGGCGCAGATCTGCGTACGCGTTCCAAAGGATGGCTCCAGGGATGTGGCCCTGGTCGTAGGCCGCTCGGCTAACATCAACCTCGACCACACGAATGCCCGAATCAGCGAGATGTTCCGCCAGCCATGCCGGTTCTGTAAAGACCTCCGCCAGCGCCGCGCTGCCGGCCTGTAGAGCAATGCTGTCCGTCATTTTACCTTGCCTCCTGTGTACGACGTTCGTCGTGCGACATTGACGTGGTCTTTCATGTCTAGAAGCCACTTCAACTGACTCTGACCCATCTGCCTCGTGCCCCCGAGAATTCCTCGCCCTATTGGTCCCTAGCAGGGGGCATGGATAGGGCCGGTATGGGAAACGTGAACTACTCGCTTATGCGTGTGCCTGGAATACGCGGTTCGTAGGAGAGGCTGCCACCCGAGCGAAGTGGGAGAGCCCGCCGGCCACGACCACGTCGCACAGTTGCTGGTCTGTCGCGATAGTGCCAAGGGCAACTTCTCCCTGGGCCATCGCATTGGGCATGCAGCACAGGACCGAGAAGGCAGAGAATGCACGCCCGATTGGGTTGAGGTTCTCCTCAGCACGCTGGCCAGCCATGGGTTCGACAATCATCAGCGAGCCATCTGGTGCGAGTGTCTCGCCTGCGTGCCGGACCGCCCCGGCGGGATCACCCATATCGTGCAGGCTGTCGAAAAAAGTGATCAGGTCGTAGCCGGTTCCTGGATAGCCCTGCGCGCTAGCCATGTCGAACACGACCCGATCAGCGACTCCCGCTTCGCGCGCCGCGGCACGAGCATGATCAATGGATGGTCCGTGTGTGTCGAAACCGAAGAAGCGCGAGTGTGGGAACGCCTTCGCAAGGAGGATAAGTGAGGCACCATAGCCACAGCCAACGTCTGCGACAGTAGCACCGGTTTCCAGTTTGGCTTTGACCCCATCGAGCGCCGGAATCCAGCTGTCCACGAGGTTACCGACGTAGCCGGACCGCCAGAAGCGCTCTGCGCCAGGGAACAGGTCATGGTCATGTTCTCCCCAGGCCATTCCCTCCCCTGTGCGGAATAGCTCGGCGATATGGTCCTGGGCCATGATCAAAGGTGGAGTGACCTGGAAGGCCCCGCCCAGGAAGTACGGGCTGCTTTCGTCTGTGAGCACGATGGCATGCTCCTCCGGCAATGAATACTGCTCAGTCGCGGGATCGTAGTCGAGGTACTCGCCTGCTGCCTGGTTAACGAGCCAGTCGCGCACGTACCGCTCCCTCGTGCCGGTCCGCTGGGCTAAATCGGTTGAGGTAAGAGGCCCGACCTCCGCTAGGGTCCTGTACAATCCCAGCCTGTCGCCGATCACGACGAGAGGTACACTCAACGCTGCCGCGCATTCGGTGACGACTTTCCCAACGAATGCCCCAAGCTTCTGCTCATCGATCACCCGTGCCGTACTCATTTAGTTCGCTCCCTTCTGCTGATGTGAGGTCTGACAACTGCTGCTGGCCTCGCGGTAATGAATGTCCGCGGATCACATGGGCCAGTGTAACCGGCACATGCACCCACCTACATCGTAGGAACTACGGCATTTGGCGACCTTCGATGCGTAGATCACTGGCCGAACTCTGAGGGGCAGCGCCACGGGTACGTATGCGACCGGTGCGATGATGCGTAGACGCACATAGATGCGGCAAAACTCATCCACAGCGAATTGGCAGGGCTAGGGCTCGTCTGCAGGACTCTCGAAGAGCCATGCCACAATCTGCGTCCGCGAGGTGAACCCCAGTTTCCCCAGGACGTGGGTCACATGCGTAGTGACGGTTCGTTCGCTCACGACCAGGGCATCGGCGATCTCGCGGTTCGATTTGCCTTGGGCGATCAACTCGGCGACCTCGCGCTCCCGCGCGCTCAGTAGGTCGGACGCGCGCGGGACAAGACGTGGATGTGGGACTCGAACGGCCCTGGGCATGTCCGCCAGTGCTGCCTGGAGGAATACATCGCGTAGGTCAGCTTCTTCTTCGTCGAGGGTTGCTGCCAGCTGTTCGACGAGTGTGTGCACAGCCGCCCACGCTTGGCGGGCAAGTTCTACGCGCTTCGTCGCGTGATAGAGGCGCGCGAGGAGCGCCTGCGTCCGCCACAGACTGGAGGGATTCATCCGCTGGACCCCTCCGCGCTTGGCTCCTTCCAGCGCCTGCTCAGCCTCGTCCCACCGCCGGAGCCGCATCAGTGCTTCTCCTTGCACGAGCAGCAGCTCCGTAATCGGCTGCTCCGACGTGCTGCTGGGCGCTGTCTCACACAGGTGCGTAATAATCCTGAGCGCTACCTCATGATTGCCGCGCTGCAGGTCCAGCTGCGCCCATGCCAGGGCAAACTCGCGCTCGGCCAGCGTAAAGCTACTCCGGTTGCTAATCGCATCCAGTGGCGCTAGATCAGAGAGCAACGCCTCAGCCTTGGCGAACTTGCCTTGCTGACTATGGGCGCGCGCGAGATCTGCAGTAATCAGGCCCAACCACACCGCCGAGCCTAACTTCCTCGCCAGCACCAAACCCGTCTCCAACTCTGGGATGGCTCGGCTGGACGCAAGCAGTGTCAGATAGGCTCGCCCGCGAGCATAATGCGCAGCCGCCGTCCACTGCTGATGCTCGATCTCGCGCGCAATCCGAAGCGCGTCTCGGATACGGGCTAGCCCAGCGCCGAATTCTCCAAATGCCGCTCTGGCCCGCCCCATCTGTAGCAGGACATACGCCAGGCCGGCGGGCCACTCCATTTCGCGTGCACACTCTTCAGCATCACGGGCATCGCGCACACATTCGTCGAGAGTCATCAATGCGGAGGTCGTGGTGTCGGCCATACACCCGCTCGCGAACGCAAGCCGTGACGCGAGGCACAACGAGAGCCCATGCCTGTCGCCAAGTGCGCGTAACAACTCGATTGCCCGAGTGAATTCCCGCATCGCGTTCGGTAATTCCGCATTGAGGCCGTAGGCCATGCCCATCAAGTCGAGTGTGGCTGCCTGGCCAGCAAGATCTCCCTGTTCCTGGAAAAGAATCAGTGCTCGCTGATGTGCCTCTATCCCCTCCTCCATGCGTCCAGTGTTGGCGAACCAGTTTCCCAAACGATTGAGACTGTGGGCATGCGGCACAACATCGTCACGTGACTTCGCCAGCTCGGCGGCTTTCTGGTAGAACGCACCTGCCTCAGCGTAGTTGCGCCCAGCCCAGAGGTTACCCAGATCGAGCATGGTCGACCATTCAATGATACTGTTGCCCGACAATCGTGCAGTCTCAAGTGCCTCGCTGTAGTGCGCACGCGCAGCCTCGAAGTCGCCGAGGATCTCGTAGGCCTGACCACACAGGTGATGCAGAGGCGCGAGTGGCGCATCGGGCAGATACTTAGCCGCCTCCACTGCCCGCATGAGGTGCTCCAGTGCTGCTCGCGGAGCATAGAGGGCAAGCGCCCGCTCTCCGGCACGCCGCGCGTAGGTGAGCGCCTGCCCCCACGCCGTAGCTTTCGAGAAGTGATACGCTAGATCGCCGATGTGGGCGTCATCAGCTGGGTCGTTGGCCCGTTCAAGCACATCGGCGATACGCCGGTGCAGAGTCCGGCGCTCGCGGGCAAGCAGTCCAGCGTAAACGGCCTGGCGCGTGAGAGCGTGGCGGAAGGCAAACCGCTCGTCCGATACCTCGATAATAAGCTGCGCGGCAATTAGCTCTTTAAGCTGCTCTAGGATTTGGCTCTCACTCTGCTGGGTCAACTCCTGGAGCAGCGCAAACGTGAAGGTACGCCCCGCTACCGCAGCGAGCGCGACAAGTTGGTGCGCAGCCGCACCAAGCTGGGCCACGCGCCGTCCGACTGCTTCCTCGACCGTACGGGGTATGAAAGTCGCGTCGAGCGGGGAGTGTTCCATCACGACAGTATGCGGCAGCACCATGTCTGCGCTCACCAGAGTGCGCAGCATCTCCTCGACAAAGAACGGGTTACCATCGGACAGCCCGTACACAAGATTGAGCCGATCGGCCCGAACTGGCTGGGTGAGCCCGAATATCGCGCGCACCATGGCCTCCACCTCGGTGACACTCAGGGGACGCAGTCGCATCTCGGCCGCCAGCCGCTCACGGTCCAGGTGCGTCAGCAAGTGGCTCAGGTGGCCACGCACCTCATCGCTACGGTAGGTGAGCACTAGCAATACCGGGTGAGCGGCGAGGTGTCGGGTGAGATAAAGCAGTGCATCGAGGCTTGCCTCGTCGCACCAATGCAGGTCTTCGATCAAAAGGAACAGCGGCTGTCGCGCGGCGATCTCGGAGACGAGCCAGGTAAACGCATGGACAAGGCGGTGCTTCTCCTGTTCAGGCTCATGTGCACGATCTGGTTCCGGAGTCGCATCGGAGAATAGATCCGAAAGATCTGGGAGTACCCGAATAAAGTCGGAGGCGAATGGCCGCATCGCCTGCACAGCGCTCCCTCCGCCACCTGCTCTAAAGACCATACGAAGTATATCGAGGAGTGGGGCATAGGGGAGCGCTTCATCTTGCTCGAAGCAATGCCCAGTTACACTTCGAAAGCCGCGGTTGGTCGCGTACGTGCTGAGCTCTGAAATGAGGCGTGACTTGCCAATCCCAGCTTCGCCGGCTACGAGCACTACCTGCCCATGTCCGGTGGCCGCCCCGTCGAGACACTCCTTGAGGGCGGAGAGATACTGGCCGCGCCCAATCAGGACGGGACAGACGATCGGCTTAACGAGCGGCACTGCCATTGCGAGAGCCTTTCCGGGCACGCGCGTCGATAAGGAGCAGCAATGCAGAGGCGGTAGCACGACGACAAACGCTGACTAAGCATGCGGTCCATTGTACCATGTCAACTTGGTCACTTGCACAAAGAGAAGAGGTACATGGAGGTAGAATATTGTACGATTACTGCCATAGCAGCATGATGCCAGATAAACGGACCGCCGAGCTACAAGTGGTACTTGGCACAGCAAGCGTGAGAATCTGGACGATCTCTTGATGTTGGATCCATCAGTCTTTGCGATACGACCTGTAGACGACTTTGGTTTCTCATGTGTCTATAAGATCACGGTTTACTTGTCACACACAGAACATCTCTTCCGGTTTGGCGCTATAAATGTGAGTATAAGTCCGGTTCGGCGCAACAATCGTGATATAACCGGCGCAATAAGCCTGGTATAAGGGCCCAAAACCAGCCATTTCGGCGCAATAAACGTGAAAATCTACACTTTGTGTAGTATTCGGCGTTTGTTGCACCCCATTCGACGTTTATTGCACCGAATATCCGGCGCTTATTGCCCCAAAGCAACATGTTCGCAGGGTAGCATGTGTACCCTGCGAGTTTTCTTATTCGCAGAGGCCAGTCCACCTCGGTGCGAGAGGTACCACCACTCCGGACCTCACGACAATTTTGCTGTCTTCACTGGTGCTAGCTGCGTCCAAGCCACTGGCTCGCTTCCTGGTAGCTCATACGCTCCTCTCGCCACTGGACCAGCCGCGCCTTCTCGAGTCGGCCGCTCCAACGTGCGTGCAGTGCTTCGGCAGGAATGTGCCTGGACGCCGGCGCAGAGCCGCCGGGCCCATCGTGCTGGAATCGGACGCGGGAAAGCGGCAGCTCTTAGCCCGGTACCAGCGCAGCGAGCAAGCCCTTATCCTGACGCTCATGGAGATGGTGATCAACGGCATCTCCACGCGCACGGTGGTGCACATCACCGAGGAATTATGTAGCCGAGATACCCCACGTCAACGACTCTTTGCTTCTCTTATACCAGCCGGCCAATCTGGCCACCGTAGTTTTCCGTATTCGCGCCAAACCACAGCGCGTGATCGGGGCCGACGCATATAGTGCCCGCTGAGAGGTCGCCCGGCAGCGGGAACTCGCTTACGGCGCCAGCCACTGTGATCCGCCCGATGTTGTCCAGGATCTCCGTGTACCATAGCTCGCCATCGGGTCCCGCCACCACGGTGGTCGGCGTCTGGCTATTCTTTGCGAGGGGATAGTCGTGGAATGCGCCGCTGGTGGTCATGCGCGCGATCCGTCCTTCGTCGCCATCGTTGCCACCCTCAGCGAACCACAACGCATGGTCCGGCCCGGTCGTGATACCGCCAAGACCCCGCCCAAAGAGCTGGGTGGTAGTCGGTGTGTGGAACTGTGTGATGCTTCCGCTGGGCGTGATCCGGCCCACCTGCATCCCCTCTGCTTCCGTGAACCACACGGCTCCATCCGGCCCTGCCGTCAGATCCCATGGCTCGGCAGTGGTCGTCGGCTCTGTGGGGACGGTCGGATCGTAGGGCACATGAAACTGGGTAATATGCCCGCTGAGTGTCAGCCGTGCGATGTCGCCGCTCCCTGGCTCGCTCAGCCAGAGGTTGTCATCCGGCCCAGTGATGATCGCTTCGGCTGGCGAGTCTGCGTCTGGAAAGTACGTGATCGCTCCTTGCGGTGTGATACGTCCAACCTGATGGTCAAGATCGCCCGCGAACCAGAGGTTGCCATCTGGTCCCAATGTGATGACCCATGCTCCCATATGCGATCCAAGCGAGAACTCGGTTAAATTGCAGTCGGCAGTTATTCGGCCAATCGAGCCCACCAGAGTCTGCCAGTCGAAGGTCGTGAACCAGACGGCCCCATCGGGTCCGCTCGTGATATCCCGCACCTGCGCCTGCGGATCGGGAAGCGCGAAGAGGGCGATGTGTCCGGCCAGCGCATGATTCGGCGCCACGCTCCCTTGCGCCAGGAACGGGCATGGCTGCAGGCTGGCCGCCGCCGTCGCGGTCGGTGTTACCGTACTGTCTGGCTGGTGAGCCTTGGGACTTGAAGTGCAGCCGCTAAGCTGCATACTGATGGTGAGCAGCAGAACTACGCTCACGCCGAACCCTGTGGCCGAGCCCAGCCGACGAGACCTGTCATGAGAGATCGTAGACGCGAGCGTATCCATTAGTCTTCCCTTCCTGTATTTGCCCGGCACATGTGCTGGCTGATATGTGCGGGGAATTAACTCATTGCTGTCCTCAGTGTAGGGCTGTCGCGTCTCAGAACAGTTACGAGTAGCATTACGAGGCATGTAGGGCGCGAGGCTGAGCGGGGTATGGCACGCTTGCTGCGCAAGCGTTTGTCGCCATAGCTCAGTTGCGCATGGTCGTGCGCACATTCGTGATGAGGTAAATGCCGTGCTCGACCAGGCGCTGTTCGGCGTGCGGCAATGTCGTGATAGCCACGAGTTGATGTGAAGCGAGACCTGTCGTTGGGAGCGCGATCACTTGCCAGGCCCCACAGCCGGTGGTAATCGTCATCTCGACCCTGGCCATCGCCTCGCTGGTCCTACCCGTGCGCGGTCAAATCCAAGCGGTCATTGACTGGCGCTTCTATCGGCGCAGGTATGATGCCGAGCAGACTTTGGCGGCCTTCAGCGCCAACCTGAGGAATGAGGTAGATCTGAATCGCCTGCGCGAGCATCTGCTGGCAGTGGTCGAGAAGACGATGCAACCAGCACAGATCTCCCTTTGGCTGCGCTCGCCGGAGCAGCGCAAAATAGAACCGCCCAATTCTCGTAACGATTAGCAAACATTGGGCAAGTATACTAGGGCGTGAACCTCGATACTCATGCGGGAGCCACTCTAGCGTGTCTTAGGAGGAAAACGAAAATGAGGGGGGGACATCTGATGCACCTCCAACCAGCACACTACAGTCCCGGCGAATGAACTCAATGTGCAGATAGCTGTCTCCGATCCCCTGGTGACATCGCTCATTGACCGCGCCAACCGTGATAGAGATTGACGGGAAATTGGTGATGACACTGGCTCAGCAGATTGGGGAAGCCATTATCCCACCAGGGATATGGCATCAATTCCTTATTTCATCGCTATCCAACCTCTCCGTGAGCCAGACATCGCTGCTTACGCCCCACGTCGGATTTCAACGACCTCGAGATTGAATACACATCATCGACGGTCATCCCCCTGACTGTGATCTGGTAATCCGTTGGGTTTTGACCTGAATTTGCGCTCGGATCTCCTCTGCGTCTCGGGTGAAGGTGCTTGGCCTATCGAGCATTCACCCACTCCGTCCTCCCTATGTTGCTGGCTGGCCACTCTCAACAAGACTAGGATACTTCCCAGCATTCCTGGGACTCGTTTCCCGGCAAAACGAGGGCCGCAGTCACCTTACGGTGGGATAGTTTGTCCGCTACCCTTTGTGTAGGTACGACAAGAGCGAGCACTCCTCGTTTGCCTGATCTCCCGACGTTGGTCCATCAGGCATGTTGCCTTCGTGCGCGCACGGTCATGCCATGCGGGAATTTCCTGCACACGAGGAAAGGAAGAGATCATGTCGTCGTCAATGCTGTTTCGTTTGAGTGGCATTTGCTTGTTCATCGGCGGTTTGTTGACCGCGCTTGGAGTCTTGCCGGTCTTGTTCACTGGTGACGATGCTACCAGCACTCTAGCCGCCACCGCGTCACTGTTCCGTGTCGTGGGCGGGATGTTGATCGTGATCGGGTTACCTGGGGTGTATGGACAACAAGCTGCACGAGGAGGCATTGTGGGGCTCATTGGCTTCGTGTTGACATCCATCTACATCCTCATCCTGGGCGTCGCTGGTGACACGATCAATGCCTTCGTTCTGCCGTTCCTGGCTTCGCAGGCTCCAGCCCTCCTGAAAGGATCACTCCCCTCAGGATTAGAGAATTTCTTTATCATCGGTCAGCTGCTGGGCCTGGTGGGCGGCGTATTGCTTGGCATTGCGACGCTGCGTGCAGCAGTTTTCTCACGCTGGGCGGGGATCCTCCTGCTTTTTGGGGCAGCGCTGAGCTTCACAGGGAACTTCGTGCTGCCGCTCGTTAGCACGGTGGGTCTCCTGATGGTCCTCGGAGGGTTGGCCTGGCTCGGTGTTGGGGGATGGGTGCGCCGGTCAGCCAGCCAGGCTGAGCTTCCCAAGACAGCGGTTCAAATCTGAGCGCACTGGAACGAGGATCTCCAGCACCAGTTCGACTTTGAGGAGCAAGGAGCCATCCCACCACCTTGTGTCCTACTGTACAACCCATTCTGCGGTCCCATAGAATAGCGAGAACTAGCAAATCTTGTATTCTATATGCCGCACTCACGAGGAGAGAACCAAGTGACTCGGTCAGCTGAACCAACTGGCTCCCTGAGGAGCAGTGGAGACGGCCAGCGCACCAAGCCTGGTACACTCCACCAGCTCGATCTCCTCCGCAGTCTGGCCTCAGTGGTCTGGCTGCTCCTCGTGCTGCTCGTCATTGGACTCATCGCCGCCAGTATTCCCCCCTATATCGCATACCTCCACATGCCCAGAATGGCTCCTGCCAGCGCTCCGGACAACCCCGGCGGCCAACTCACCCCTGGTGGCCTGCAAGAACTGCATACTTTGGGGCTCTCCCTCAATGTCTACATCCTTTTCCTTGTCGTCTGCAATCTCTTGCTGGTGGCGGGATATCTTGGGGTGGGAACGCTGCTCTTTTGGCGTCTGTGGGGCCGATCCAGAGAAAGCATAGCCTTCTGGGCTTCCTGCGCCCTCGTGTCTTTTCCAGCGAACGCTGTCGCTGTCATGCTTGGAACCCTGCCAACAGCGTGGGATATGCCGATTGCCCTGCTCCGTTATCTCGGGGGAGCCTGTCTCTTGCTCTTCGGCTATCTCTTTCCCACCGGGCGCTTCGTTCCCCGTTGGACGGGCTTGCTCGCGGGAATGTCAGTCATCACTTGGGCGATATATAGCTTCGTTCCGGCCGCCGCCTCGCCGTCGAACCCCCTCGCGGGAATCATCTTTGTGCTGTTTCTTGGTTCATTGGGAAGCCTGATAGGGGTCCAGGTCTACAGGTACCGGCGCGTCTCCAATCGGGTGCAGCAGCAACAGATCAAGTGGGTCGTCTACGGCTTGGGCATGTCGGTGGGCGGTTATATCGTGTGGGCTGGGCTGTTTGCTCTACTCTTTTTTCACGGGCTGTTTGCGGATGTGTTGGTGCGGAGCCTCTTCACACTCTCCCAGGTTGTCTTGCTGCTCTGCCTTCCGTTCTCCATCGGTTTTGCCATTCTCCGCTACCGCCTCTGGGATATCGATCTTTTCATCAATCGCACGCTGGTCTACGGTGCACTCACTGCCTGTGTGCTCGGCATCTACACTCTGATAGTGGGCGGGGTGGGCACGCTTCTGCAAGCGCGGGGCAACCTCGGCCTGGCATTACTGGCAACCGGGCTGATTGCAGTCCTGGTGCAGCCTCTGCAGACGCGCCTCCAACGGGCGGTAAATCGCCTCATGTACGGCGAGCGCGGAGATCCCTACAAGGTGATCTCACAACTGGTGCAGCGCCTGGGAGCAACCCTGGCGCCCGAGGCTGTGCTACCAGCCATTGTCGAAACCGTGGCTCAGGCGCTCAAGCTGCCCTACGTGGCTATCTCCCTGAGGCAGGATGGCGAGCCTGTTCTGGTCGCTTCCTATGGTGCTGATCCTGGTGGAGATCAGTCCGGCTTCTCATATCATCTACTCAAATTGCCGCTAGTCTACCAGACCGAAGACCTTGGCCTATTCCTGCTGGCACCACGCGCGCCTGGTGAGCCCTTTTCCTTGGCCGACCGTGCCTTGCTCACTGACCTGGCGCATCAGGCAGGGATGGCTCTGCACGCGGTGCGTGTGACTACAGACTTACAGCGTCTGACTGGTGTGCTGCAACGCTCCCGCACCCAACTGGTCACTGCTCGTGAGGAAGAGCGACGCCGCTTGCGCCGTGACTTGCATGACGGCCTTGGATCGGTGCTGACCTCCCTCAACTGGCGTGCAGGTGCGCTGCGCAGTCTCCTAACACGAGATCCCGTTGCGGCGGATGCGCTTGTGCTTGAACAGCAGCACACGATTCAAGCTGCACTGGCCGATATTCGCCGTCTGGTCTATGATCTCAGTCCACCAGCACTAGATGAACTGGGGCTCCTGGGGGCCATCCGCGAACGGGCCGCGCAACTGACAAAGCGCGCGGGGCAGAGCGATGCAGGTGGACTGCGTGTGGACGTACTGGCCCCGGAACAGTTTCCAGGTCTGCCCGCTGCCGTGGAGGTCGCTGCCTATCGCATAGTCCAGGAGGCTCTGGCCAATGTTCTGCGCCACGCTCAGGCGCGGCACTGCCAAATTTGCCTCCGCTGCGATGAGGAGCAGCTTCAGCTTGAGGTCCGAGACGATGGCATTGGCCTGCCGGAAGTACAGCATACAGGAGTAGGGTTACTGTCTATGCGTGAACGCGCCGCCGAGTTGGGCGGAACGTGTCTGGTGACGCGGCTTCCAGAAGGTGGGACGCAGGTACACGCCTGCCTCCCCCTGCCCAAGGAAACAGGAGAGGAATAGGAAGGAGAAGCGCTATGCCACCCCTGCGCCTACTGATCGCCGATGACCATCCGCTGGTGCGCAGTGGCTTGCGTGCGTTACTTCTGGCGACAGAGGATCTGGAAGTAGTCGGGGAAGCCGCCACCGGCGAGGAGACCGTGACACTGGCGGCCTCTCTGCAGCCGGACGTCATTGTGATGGATCTGCGCATGCCAGGGATGAATGGCATCGAAGCCACTCGCCACATTGTTCAAGCCAACCCAGCAATCCGTATCCTGGTCGTGACGCTTGTGGAAGACGATGACTCAGTGTTTGCCGCCTTGCGCGCGGGTGCGCGCGGCTACATTCTGAAGGACGCCAACGAGGTCGAAGTCGTGCGAGCCATTCGAGCAGTGAGCGGCGGGGACGCCATCTTCAGTGCCACGATTGCCCAACGCCTGTTCGACTCGTTCGCTGGACCGCGACTCACTATCCCTGCGGTGCCGTTTCCTGATCTGACCGACCGCGAGCGGGAGATTCTCACCCTCATCGCACAGGGGCGAACGAATACCGAGATTGCCGAGCGCCTGGTCATCAGCCTGAAAACAGTCCGCAACTATATTTCAAGCATTTTCAGCAAACTACAAGTCGCCAACCGTGCCCAGGCCATCATCTGTGCGCGTGATGCAGGCTTAGGATAGCCGTCAGGAGCCTAGACAAGTGCCTTTGCATTCGTTTGGCCCAAGGGCAACGAGCCCTCAAAAAGGGCTGAGGAGAGGGAAATGCACCAACCAACGTTGTCTACTCCTGCAGAGTCGGCTGATCCTGAATCGACCAACAGGCACCTGAGCGGACACGGGCTCCTGGCTGTCCGTGTAAGCTGGATCGTGCTGACGTTGCTCATCCTAACGCTCAACGCGGTCATGCTGCCACACTACGACGAAGTGCTGCGAGCCTCCTGTCAACCGAACGTACGGTGCGTAGGCATCCAGCTAACCGTATATGATCGACACCTGCTCCATCAGACAGGACTCTCGCTTGGCTTTGTGGCAGCCTATCAGGTGCTGCTGGACGTCACTACAGTGGTGGTGTACTGCGCAGTGGGGGCGCTGCTCTTCTGGCGCAAGTTGGCGGACCGCATAGCGCTCTTTTGCGCCTTCATGCTGGTTCTCTTCGGTGGCGTAGCGTTGCCCAAAATTCTGCTCGATACCTTGGCATCGACTTCCTTTGCCTGGTTTGTCCTGATCGGTACCCTAGCGGTGCTTGGGCAGTCTAGCTTGCTCATCTTCTTCTTTCTCTTTCCCAATGGCCGATTTGTGCCGCACTGGACTCGCTGGGTGTCCCTCTGCGTAATCCTCTATTGGATCTATACGGAGTTCTCGCAAAATATCTTCTCCACTGCAAGCATGTTCTCCAATCTGGTGTTATGTGCTTTGCTGTTCTGTGCGCTGGGTACTCAGATCTACCGCTTCTGGCGCGTCTCCACACCGAGGGAGCGCCAGCAAACCAAGTGGGTAGTCTACGGCTTCACTATTGGCATTCTTGGCGTTGTGCTACTCATCGGTCTTGGGAACGCCTTTCTACCTCCTGAAGTTCTCAACTCGACTGTGGCCACAACGTTTATAGCTGGAACGGGCGTCTCGGGCTTTCTGCTGCTGATTCCCACCTCGATTGCTATGGCAATCCTGCGTTCGCACCTCTATGATATTGACACCCTCATCAATCGCACCCTGGTCTATGGCCTACTGACGGGTTTGCTTGGGGCGCTCTATGTGGGCCTCCTCATTGGCCTGGAGAGCGTGGTCGGGCTGTTCGCTGCACAAGCCGCCACCGATCCGCTCGTGCTGGTCATCTCAACCCTAGTGATTGCTGCGCTCTTCCAACCCATGCGGAGGCGCATCCAGAACGTGATTGATCTCCGTTTCTACCGCAAGAAGTACGATGCTGAGAAAGCTCTGGCGGCCTTCAGTACAACGTTGAGCCAGGAAGTGGACCCAGAGCAACTCCGTGAGCAGTTACTCACCGTTGTGCAGGAGACGATGCAGCCGGAGCATGTGTCGCTCTGGCTGCGCCAGACGGACCAATAATGCACCGAACAGGTACACCGCCAGGACCTGCCCACAGAGGTGCCCACCACACCCAATTAAGATTTGGCAGGCATAAACTCGCACTCCTCATAGCTCGGAGCGCAGGCGTTTTGTCTTAGATGTCGACCACTTTGAAAAGTAAGGAGGGCGTTTCTTAACTCGCAGGAAGTGGTAGGCTGACCTCCGAAGAGGTACCTTCGAGCAGGAGATCAGCCCATGGTTGCGGTCACGGTCGTCTGGTATACTGGGCGGAGAGAGGAGGTCTGTAGCGTCCGGGCAGGCGCGTGGGCAGTGAACCGCCGCCTACTGCAATCGTCCATACCGCAGAACCGAGTCGCCAGACGCTCGCCTGAGCAGGCTACGAGACGCAGTCCTGAGCGGTGTCTCAACGCCGCTGGGCGGTGGCGAACCGCTGTCTGCGCCATGTGGCGGCGTTGAGGAGACGGGAGATGGCCATCATGATCCAAACCTCTGCTGCTATTGTCATCCACCGGCCGATCGGCGAGGTGTTTCGTTTTGCGTCCGACCTCTCTAACATTGCTCTGTGGGTCAGGGGAGCGCAGGTCAGACTACTCTCCCCGGGCCTATTTGGAGACGGGACGCGGTTTGAAGAGACCCTGATGCGCTTTGGCCGAGCAGTTACCTCCGTCGTGGAGGTCAAGAACTATCAGGTGAATGAAGGGTTTGATTTCCAGACGATCAAAGCGCCGTTTCCTCTGCTCTCTTCGATCGGCGGCCTGCACTTTGTCGCCACCGCTGACGGCACGCAGGTTACGCTGTCGCATCGCATGCGCATCGTGCCTTGGCTTCGCCCGCTTGAACCGCTCCTGCAGCGGCTATCTCAAGCACAAAGCCAACACGCAGTCCAGGTGATGAAGACGATCGTCGAAGGCTGAGCCTGCATGGGCTATCTGTAGGCCGCGACGGAAGAAAGGTGCGCTGATGCGGCACGGTGCCGGCAAATGAGACCCCGCGACGCTGCAGAACCCCACGAACGCCAGATTGGGATGTGCGGGAGGAAACACGTGCTTGTATAGATTCATGCGGTTGTTCCTGATCTCCACGAGCGTGGCAGGCAAGAAGGGAAAGCGCAACGTATAGCCTGTACAGCACACGATGGCATCACTGTCTATGGTGCTACCATCGGCAAACTGGACCTGCTGGCCCGCTAGTTGGACCATCTGAGGTTTGACCTGTAACTTTCCCTGGAGTAGGCACTGAAGGAACTCTGCGTTACACGGGGTGAAGCGAGCGCGCCACAGATCAAAGGGAGGCAGTGAAAAGTCTCGCCTGCGCAGCTCCTTGAATGTGACTCCTAGGCGGCGATACTCTTGCATGAGCAGCCGCTCGAAGAAAAACAACTGGAGCCGATACGGGAGATGATCCGCCAGACGGGTGAGATGGTGATCCCAGGGATGACGGCGCAGCGTGCGCGGGATAAACCAGGCTCCGGCCCTTTGTACTGGCTGCTGTGCGGGAGCGTTCTGGAATACGTGTCGGCGCCCAGCAGGGACGGAAGCTGCGGATAGCGCTCGCGCCCGCTACAAATAATAACCGCGTCGAACATCGACGTTGAGATAGATGATCCTCTCCGTACCTGCACGCTCCAACGGCCGCCAGCGGCGGGTGCCACTGTTTCTACCACTGTGTTGAGATGGAGGTAGGGGTGTAAGCCAAAGTGGCCCGCATAGCCCTGCAGGTACTCGAGCATCTGTGAGTGATGGAAAAAATCGGGAAAGGCCGCCGGCAGGGGGAAATCGGAGAAGGCCAGCGTTTGCTTGGAAGTATTGGTATGTAAGGAGCGATACATGACTCCACCCCCATCAGGCAGAGCCTCGTCATAGTTCCACACTCCTCCAAGCTGCGTGGCCTGTTCATATACCACCGGTTCAAGCCCCTCTTCGAGCAGGCATTTTGCTGCCGTGAGTCCGCTGACCCCGGCGCCAACCACGGCTACTCTGCGGTCGTTGACCGGAAAAGGTATCGCTCCTTGGGCCAAAACCATCGGCCTTCACCTCCACGAGAGTGTTCTCTCTCCTTTTGCGCAGCGCACCGACAGCACACTTGTGCCCGCAGACTGCGGCAGTGCCTGACTTTGCAATACCACTCTAGCTCAGTTGCTGCGTGCCCTCCTGGGCGGCTCGAGCGACTCGAGATCGCGCGGCACGTGCTTGGAAGAGTGTTCCAGCTGCCGTAGCCACAGCGAGACCGACTCGGGCTGCATCGTTTCCTGTACCACGGCGAGGAGGTCGTCACGTAGCTGGTCCAGGTTCACTTCACTCCTGAGTGTGGCGCTGAAGGAGGCCATGGTCTGTTCCGCATCGTACTTCCTCCGATAGAAGCGCCGATCAATGAGATACTGGATACGGCGGCGCATCGGCTCAAAGAGCACAAAGATGGCTAAGGTAGATATGACAAGCACGGGCGGATTGCTGGCGGTTCGTCCGGTGATGGCGCCTGCCAAAGTTTCTAGTCCGATAATGAGTCCAGAATAGATTGCCGCTAGCAAGGCAGTCAGTGAGCCGTAA
Source organism: uncultured Chloroflexia bacterium (assembly GCA_963810535.1). Classification (GTDB taxonomy): domain Bacteria; phylum Chloroflexota; class Ktedonobacteria; order Ktedonobacterales; family JADMIN01; genus JAJPKE01. Next base: position 557,623 of record CAWENW010000002.1, on the reverse strand, counting down.
ACCAGCGCCTTGTTAATGAGGGTGTCGATGTCAAAGATGTGGTAACGCAGAATGGCAATCGCTAAGGCAAGAGGTATGGGTAGGAGCAGGATTCCCAACACATTGAGGCCAATGATTGGATGCTGCAGCACATCGGCGGGGATAATCCACAGTAGAAGATCGCTCCCTCCTGACAGCAAACCCGCAAAGACGATCCAGCGAATTTGCTGGTGAGCGACAGCATCGAGCCGAGCCCGAAAATTTGACCATAACACCAGGACAATGAGTGCCATGTAGACGAGGATCAGCGCGTTGGTAGCCAGGTTCCATGGTGCAATCCACTCGAGCGTTCCACGTGCCGCAACAGCAGTGATAGTCAGATACACGAGATTGCACAGGAATGGCAGGATATAGAGACAGGGAATAATCCAACGACGCCCGTGTAAAATGGGATGCACCCGTGGGAAGAGCAGGACAAAATGCACAAAAGCGGCCCAACACACTGGAGTCACTACGAGCGCCATTACGCTTGCGAGCCAGAATCCCAGGACACCAGTAATATCACTGATCTGCAACCCCAGGCTCCACACCCCTTCCGCCGCCAACAGAGTGGAGGTGGCAAGGAACAAGACCCTTGTTGCTGGATCGTTCGGGCGCCGGAGAATGACATACATGCCCACCAGCGCAAATATGAGGAAATAGAGCAATAAACTCCACTCTTGTTGGAGCATCTCTAGCCATGGATACGGCTCGAGGGTCACTGGGACGGTGAGCAAGTGACCATCCCGCTGCACGGTGTAGCTGAGGGTCTGGCCGAGGTACCAGTGAGGCTGCGGCACGTTGAGATCGAAGAGGCCTACTTCCCACGACTTCAGTGAGCGTCCATCAATTGCCACGACGACATCGCCCGGCTCTAGCCCTTTGGGATGCTTGCCGAGCGGAGACACCACCACTCCAGCTGGGATCCATGTCTGCTGCCCTGGCTCTAGACGTGTCCCATCGGATGGGCTGGCTGCGTGCAGACAGACGAAAACCAGTCCTAGTATCAGTCCAAGTACACCAACGATAAGGACGACCCAGCGCCCGTGTTGACGCGCATGATGCGAGTCTAGACTAGTTAACTGGGTGGTCGGCCCAGCGGCGACATCACTGCCACCTGATAGCTCATAATGACTCACAGCGCGATCCCTCCTGCAGGTGTACTGAAGCCTTGCCGCTGGTGTTCCCCGTAGGCTTACCATCACGAGTCTTTCTGAGGAGGCAGTGTAGCATAGCGTCGATTCAAGAAAGTTACGAGATGCGTTACGACTCCTAGCAGGCAGATTCTAGAGAAACAGGCTGTAGTTTGCAACGCTTATTGAGCCCTATGTAACGGTCAGTGATAACCGCACTGCGCGGCTATGGAATGTCGCACGTGGCGTGGAACAAGCGCGGATGACTGTGCAAGCTGCCTTGACATGCTGCGCGGCGCATCCGTATGAGCCTCTGTTTGCGGTAGGAGACGTTACTGGATGCATTCATCTCCTTCGTGTGACCGGACTCCTCAAAAAGCACAAACGCAATACCTCACAGTACGGTTCGGCTCAATGAGCGGTAGCATAACTCACCTTTGGCCCAATAAGCGGTGCCAATCCGGACCAATAAGCGCTGCCAAAGGGCCTAAATTGGCCGTTTTGGCCCAATAAGCGGTGCAAACTACAGTGTGTGTTGTATTCGACGTTTGTTGCACCGGTTATCCGGCACTTGTTGCACCACGGTGATTGGCCAGCAGAGTACACTTGATGCCCTGCTGGCTTCTTCTTCGCAAAGATTGGTCCACAGAGGTGCGGTCGTTAACGGCTGATTGGCACTCACGGCATCACGGTAGTGTGCTCTCGTGGCAGTTGCAGGACTGCTGAGCGTGCAAACCAGTGGGATTTCCCCTTGCACTCGGGCAGTGATGTCAGCTTGCCCTCATGGATCCAGCGGTGCAGGGTGGCTCTGCTTCGGCCGAGCCACTTTCTCACCTCTTGGTAGGTCATGCGCTCTTGCCGCCAGTGGAGCAGTCCTGACTTCTCGAATCGGTAGTTGTGACAGCCATCTATTCCCGGACCGCTTGCTGGGGCTGGTCCCCGCTCGTGCCCAACTTTGCACCGTGAGTTCGGAGCATCCTACGAGAGATGCCGCCTCCTTCGCTTTGCACCCACCGGCTCTTCTGGCACGGCATCAGCAGCATTGTGGCGTACCGCCGGGCCAAGTTGAGCCGATCAGACCAGAAATTGTTCCGCTGGTTCATACTGCGCCGCTTCCAGGATTTTCTGGGCGACGAATTCCGCGCTGTCAGGTGGCACATTAGAGGGTGGCGGCCCTTCGCGCCTCTGGCGGTTGATCAGGGCATTCTTGCCGAAATCCGTCGCCGTCTGGCGCGGATAGACCGTTATCACCCGGATGTTCTCGGGAGCCAGTTCGCGGCGTGCCGTATCCGAAAGCATATTGAGCGCCGATTTTGTCGAAGCATCGGCGCCGATGCCGGGGATGGTCATTTTGGAAACATTCGAACTGATATTCAGGATGAGGCCGCCACCGCTCGCGCGCATTTTGGGGATGACCGCCTGCATCGCGTAGAGTGGGCCGAAGATATTCAAATCGATGATCTGGCGATAGTCTTCTACACTCACCGTGCTCACTGGGCCGGCAGCGGCCTAACCTGCGTTATTGATCAGCATGTCAATCCGCCCGAAGTGGGTGAACGTCTGGTCAATGAGCCGCTCAACCTCGGCTTGCTGGCGCATATCGGTCGGGATAGCAATCGCTTCGTGACCTCGCCCTCCCAGTTCATTGGCCAGCTGGCGCAATTTCTCGGTCGAGCGGGCTGCCAGCGCCAGTTTTGTGCCTTGTTCAGCAAAGAGATGGGCTGTGGCAAGTCCGATCCCCGCCGACGCGCCCGTAATAATCACTACCGTGCCTTGAACATTCATCGTGCATGTCCCTTCGTGGTCTTCACATTAGCCCTCTTGTAAATTGTCGCGCATTTGCAGGAGGAAACGGCGCAGCAGTAGACGCTCTTCCAGAGTCATGTTGGCAACTAGATGGTCTTCTGCCTTTACCAGGGCAGCTTTGACCAGAGGCTCCAGCGTACGCCCCTGTTCCGTGAGATAGATACGGTTGGCGCGGGCATCTGTAGGGTCAGGATGCCGCTGAATAAACCCGGCGCGTTCGATACGGTCGATACTCTTGCTGGCCGATGCCGGCTCAATATTCAAGCGCTGACAGAGTTCGGACTGCGTAAGACCTTCTTGCTCCCAAAGCAGCAAGAGCAAATTATGCTGGCCTTCATACAGACCAATCTCGCTCAACACTACGTTGAGATAATTGAAATACGCCTTACACAGCTTGACCAGATTGAAACTGACCGTATCTTGGGGCCTATCCACCAACACCTCCATCCTGACTGCACATTATTTAGCCGGCAGAATATACGTTAGTGCAGAAGAGTGGGGTGTGGGAGAAATCCGCTTCCCTCTGTGCAGTCCTCAGTTCCCTCCTCTTACTACGCGAGAACAGGTGACACTGTTCGGATCGGCGCAATAAGCGTCGGTATAAGTTTAGTTTGGCGCAATAAGCGCCGAACAGCGGCCGAAAATAGCGACGCGGGCCGCTGTATGTGGCGCTGGATCATGCCCCGATTCACACCGCGCGGCTCACCCTGCACTGGCTGGCCGACCAACCGCGGGTAATCGCCCTGTGGCTGCTTTCTCATCCAGGGCAAGCGCAAAGGCCTCGTCCAAGATCTGCTTCAACAGCTCGATTTCAGGCGGTGAGGATGATCTTGGCAACACCGCCCCTTTCGGCAATTGCCTGCGCCTCGGCGGCATCAGCGAGCGGCATGATACGCTCGACTGGGATCGTCAACTTGCCGTCGCGTACTGCCTCTGCATAGCGCAAGATCGTTGCGGAGCTGACTGGCGCGATAACGATATTGATCTGAATAGTAGGATACAGCGCAGCGTTTCGCGGGTTTTGCATTGGGAAACAACCAAATGTGCCACCTTCCTTGACCCTGGCAATGAGCTTGCTGGCGCGCTCCCCACCGACAGTGTCGGCGACGCAGTCGAGAGGACCGAGTTTCTCAATCTCTGCATCATCGTCGATGGCAATGGCCTCGCTCACTCCGGGCAGTTGCCGGGCTGCGTCCAGTCGCTTGCCACGAACGCCAGCAATGACCCGAGCACCGATCTCTGATGCCGCGAAGACCGCTGAGCGACCGACGCCACCTAACGCCCCGGTGATGAGGACGGTCTGACCGGGTTGGACCTTGGCACCAAGCCGTATCATCGCATCGCCCGTGACGTTGACCAGTGGTAGCGCGGCAGCGGTGGTCATCTCCAGGCCAGCGGGAATCTTGACGAGGTCGGTGGCTTTGACGGTACACAGTTCGGCGTAGGTATGTCGAGCCACCGCCATGACGCGGTCACCAGGCTCGAAACCGGTGACGCCCTCGCCGACCTCGACCACGGTGCCAGCAAGGTCGAGGCCGGGGATATAGGGAAATTCTATCGGACGGAAATCCTTGACTGCGCCCGAGCGTGCTCGCCAATCAGCAGGGTTGATGCTGGTGGCCGCGACACGCACAAGCACCTCGCCTGTGGCGGGTTTGGGGTCTTCAACCTCTTTGTATGTGAGTAGTGACGCGGGGCCATACTCGTGGAGGACAATGGCTTTCATGCTTTCCCTCGACTTCTTGAAAAGGAGATTTTACACTGACCTCAAATACTGCTTCACTTTTGCTCGAACAATATCGGCCATTTCATTTGTCATGGTTCGATGTGGAGCGTGACCACTGTTGACCCAGGTGACAGGTCGATTTCCGCGCGCAGCAGTTGCTTGATTCGCTGCCGTCAACCATGAAGGCGTCCAGGTCCCAATAGTGAAGTCAACTGGGGCCATGTGGGAAAAATCTTCCTCAAGATACTGTCCCATATCAACCGTCCCAAGATAATATTGCGCCCAGTAGGCACCATTTTTTGCGATGCGTGCGCTTTGGTCAGCGTCCCGGGTAGCCTCTACTGGTCCCAGCATCGTAATGGATAAGATCGTCGATGAGTCAGCAATTTTGGGAGAGAACGTGGCGATCCTGTGAAAATACTCAAAGCCAGCATTTTTAATGGGGGTATCCGCCTGTAATGCGGCCTCATGGACAACACCATTTCTGGTAATGTCGGGATGGAATTTCGCTAACGCGAGAACGGCTTGTCCTCCTGAACTCACCCCAAATGCTGAAATAGGTGTTTCAAGAGGGATTTTCTGAACAAGGGCTGCAATGTCATCGGCAAATAATTCTGGCGTAACCGGGTGTGGATGGGGATCGGGTGATCGTGATCCACCGCGCGGATCAAAGGTCAACACGGTGAACTGGTCTGCAAGCAATTCCATCATGGTCTCATACGGACCACAATCATTGCCCCCATCAGGGACAAGCACAAGGGTTGGACCGTGCCCCATCACTTCGCAGTAAAACTGCATGCCATTTGCCGATACCATCATTGTCTTTTTGTTCATCTCTTTTTCCTTTCTCTAGCACATGCGCTGAGGTATGGAACGAGTTGGAAGCCAACTGCTTTTCAGTTAGTGAAGTAGTGGCGTTCGAGATCGGGAATCAATCCCAGGTGAACCGGGTGCCATCCCAAGAGTTCCTGGGTCTGTGTGCTTGATCGCGGGAGGTCACGCCCCACCAAGGCGCCGAGCCAACCAAAGTGGGCGTTAGCCTTGTCGCGGTCAATGCTGACGACCGGTAGGACCAACTGGCGACCGATGACCTCGGCGATGTCGCGGAATGGCACCCCCTCGTCGCCGACCCCATCCAATCGTGATCCTACTGGGGCGGCTTCTAGCGCCAGACGGAACAGATGCGCCGCATCCAGTCGATGGACAGCTGGCCAGCGATTGGACCCGTCGCCGATGTAGGCAGAGACACCCTTCGTGCGGGCAGTGGTGATCAGTTGGGGCACGAAGCCGTGCTTGTCAGCGTCGCCATCATGGACAGACGGGCTCAGCGACACAATTACTGTCCGCACCCCACGCTCCACCTGCGCGAGCGCCGCGTTCTCCGCTGCCTCCCCGTTGAGGTGCGCAGTGACCACGAACGGCTTGCCGCTGCCAATTGCTACCCCCATCGTCTCGACGGCGCGCAGATTGGTGGTGGTCGCATCGGTGCCAGCGATGTCCGCGCCGTCGTGCGGAAACGCTAGGTGAATGACGCCGTCGGCAGCGATGACGCCACTGTGCAGTCTGTCAAGGTCGTCAAGGGTACCGTGGTGTACCTCGGCCCCCGCGGCCTGCAGTCTTGCGGCGCCATTGTCTGAGCGGGTCAGGCCGACGACCGTATGACCGGCATCGATGAGTTCGCGGACGACGGCGGACCCGATATAGCCGGTTGCTCCTGTGACGAAAACACGCATGATACGGTTCTCCTTCTGGTAGGAAGATGACGAGCGTGGTAAAATGAGGATGCCTCAATATATTACATGAGGGTACCTCACTTTGTCAAGGGTCACGATTCCTGCGTGAAAGAAGGTCTGCTATGAGCGAGCCACCCCACTCCCAGCGTCCCATGCGAGCGGATGCCCAGCGTAACTACACGAGCCTACTCAAAGCCGCGCGAGTTGCGGTCTCGGAGCGCGGTGCTGACATTTCCCTTGAGGACGTTGCCAGGTCCGCTGGAGTCGCAATAGGAACGCTGTACAACCACTCCCCCACGCGTCAGGACCTCCTTGAAGCGGTGTTTTTGGAGGAGGCCAATGAACTACGGGTGCGTGCTGAAGAACTCGCCAGCGCTCCGGATCCTTTCGACGCCCTGATTAGCTGGCTTCGGCTCCAGATGGACTTTGCGGCGCGCGGGCGCAGCATGGGAGCAGCTATCATGTCGGCGAAGCACGTTCCGGGAACGAGCATCTATACTGCGAACGTCGCCATGCACAAGGCGGGAGAAGAACTCCTGCACCGTGCCCAGGCCGCAGAGCAAATTCGACCGGATGTGAATATTCTCGACGTGGTACGGCTGGTCTACGGAATCGCGATGGTGAACGAACATGCGTCCGACCCTGATGGGGTCAACCGCATGCTCGATCTAATTATTGCCGGAATCAGAACATAGCCGAGTCGGGGCTGAAAGGAGGCCATGTACTCAATTGACGTTTCCGTTTGTCGCCTCTGGGCGAGAGCAGTTTCTTTAGAACAGAGAGAATACCGATGTCAGAGCACTAGAGGCAGGATAGGCATTTGCCTTCGACTCCGAAAGACATCTTCGAGTCCATGATAGAGGCTGCAAATCGTCACGATCTCGAAGCGATGGTCACGTGTTTTGCGCCCGAGTATCGGGGTGAGTTGCCGTTTACCCCGGAAAGGAATTTCACCGGTCAGGCTGGTGTGCGAACAAACTGGGGCTCTTTTTTCTCCGCGATGCCAGATTTCCAAGTAGAGATTCTCCGAGAAGCAGTAGAGGGAGATACCGTATGGGCCGAGTTGTTCTTTCATGGAACACAGACTGATGGAGTACAGCGAATGATGCGAGGAGTGAACATCATGGGCATGCAATCAGGGAAGATCGCCTGGGGGAAACTCTATCAGAATACCGTCCAGGAGTCGGGCTGAGCTGAGGCTGATCTAGAGCTTACCCGCACTTTTGCTGCTTCGAGTGTACAGGACAGGCGGTTCCTAAACATGAGCAGGATGAAGTAGCCCGCTTGTATGCCGTGTCTGGCTATTTGTTGGCGCTTTTGAGCAATTCTTCAGTGACACTCCGCAACCTTTGCTCTCTCTGAAGATCTTTCGCGAATGGCTGTACTTGGACTACCTTGTTTTTCACTACGAAATCACCGTTTTGGAGGTGCGACCACTTCGTATCCAATAAAACTGAGGCAAACATCGGTGCCGAGTTAGCAGGCTTTGGTACGCCCGGCAGTCGGCCAATTCCCCGCGCCACGGCCTGGACAGCAGGCGGAGTTTCACAGCCTAGCCCCGACCCCAGCATAAAGCCCGGCTCAAAGACAATCACCTGTATGTTCTTGGCCACGTGTCGCTGTAGTTCGTGAGCGTAATACAGGATCGCCAGCTTGGAGTTGGAGTAGGCATAGCCGCTGGCTTCCTGGCTTGGCTCGGCGTCGGCTGCTGCGGGCTGCGCAATCTTGAGCGGGTCGTCCCACTTGGACGGTGGCACGTGGAGCATCTTGCGGAAACGGTTCTCCCAGTAGGTGTTTGAGCCGACCAGTTCAATCCGGCCTGGTGCAGCAATAACATCTTGCAGGCTGGCGATGAGTTGGGCGTGCGCCAGATAGTTGACGGCAAAGGTCAGTTCGTAGCCGTCAGCTGACGTCTTGCGGGTGTCGATTGACATTAAGCCAGCATTCTCGGCAATGGCGTGCAGCGATCGGACATTGCCACTGGCCAGGAGTTTCTCAATAGTGGATGCCGCCGCACGAACTTCGTTATCTCTCTTACGTCTTGAATGTTGTTTGCTGCTACCGCCAGAGCAGCCTAAGCCGAAGGGCGGACGCCCACGTCAGGATGTCCGGCAGGTGTTGATTGGTAGCATCGTTGTGCTCCTGCGCTATGGACTGCGATTATGAGGTCTGGAACCTCTTATGGGGCATTAAGTGCGCCTAACAACACCGCGGCGCAAATAGGCGAGACAGCAGGATGGTTGCGAGCCAGGGGACCCTGTCGAAGGAGCGGCCAGGGCACCACCGGTTTCTCTGAAGGCGGTGAACGCTTCAGACGAGTTCCTCGGCCAGCGCGACGATGATGCCCGCAGGGCCTCGCAGGTAGCAGAGTCTGTACATGTCCTCGTACTGGGCCACCTCGCCGATGAGTTCGGCGCCGTTGGCGCGCAGGCGTGCGACCGTGTCGTCGACGCTTTCGACGGCAAACATGACGCTCCGCAGGCCCAGCGTGTTCGGCGGTGCGATCGCCGGTTCACTCTCGACCAGTTGTGGATGGCGAAACTTCGTCAGCTCAAGCCGCTCGTGCCCATCCGGGGTCCGCATCATGACGATGTCGACCTGGATGCCTTCGAGCCCGTTGACGCGGTCCACCCAGGGGCCCTCGACCAGCGCCTCCCCTTCACGCTCCATGCCGAGGGTGGTGAAAAAAACGATAGCGGCTGCAAGGTCGTCGACGACGACGCTGACGTGGTCCAATCTCTTGATCGTCATGTCCCAAGTATAGCAGGGGCCGTGCGCGGCGGTCCAGGCCGACTGTGTAATGCTCCCCGAAAACTGAGTCAGGCTCTTAGGTGGAGCTAGCTGTGATAGTGTGCCACTGCGACGGGTGAGTCAGTGACCGTTGGCCCAATAAGCGCGAGTATAAATCACCTTTGGCCCAATTACCGGCAAATAACTGACCCAATAAGCGCCACATAAGGCGCCAAAACAGGCCGTTTTGGGTCAATAAGCGGCAAAAACTACAGTGTGTGTTGTATCCGGTGTGTGTTGTATCCGGCGTTTATTGCACCACGGTGATTGGCCAGCAGGGTACACTTGGTACCCTGCTGGCTTTTTCTTCGCAAAGACTGGTCCACAGGGGTGCAGAGTTAACAGCTGGTTGGCACTTCCGACTTCACGGTGCAGAGTGCTCTTGTGGCAGTAGTGTAGCCAATCCCAAACAAGCGCAGGGTGAAGGACACCCAGAGTGGCTAGCGAACCTCACTATCTACCAAAGGAATAGAACAGGCTGCGAAGTGATCTCAGGTCGTCGTCTGTGACCAGCACGCCAAGATGCCCCGGACCTTCCTGCCCGGGGCATCTTGAGGAACCTCACGAACCGGATGGACGGCGCTGAAGGAGCGTTCGTCACCACTCGTCGTTTAGTTGACCGAAACCAACTCCTTCTCGATGGTCACGTCCGCAGTGGGCACAGGACCGTTCGCCGTGACGACGATGGCCTCGACGGTCTCTTTACCCCGGACCAGCTCGGCGACTTCAAAGACCAGCGTGCCCAGCACAATGATCCCCGCTGCCAGAAGCCCGAAGAAGGCGATGAACGCGATCTGCCCGATGGTGTAGAAGGTCCAGGCGGTGTTGAGCATGCTCTGCAAGGTGTCCCCCTGGAAGAGCGTGGTGGCAATGCCCTCATCTTTGGCTGCCAGCGTCGGGTTGGTGGTGCTGCGCGCCAGACCGCTCCAGTACGAGTACGGATGCCCTTGGCCAATCTCCTTCAAGTGCAGCCCGATGAAATCCTGGGCGTACATATGCGCCTGGTCACCATTGACAACCTGCTGGCCGGCATAGGCGGAGAGATCTGCTGGCAGACCCTGCTTGGCGTTAGCGGGGAAGAAGATCTGCTGGGGAGCGAGCTGATCATGAATCTGGGTGGTGATGAACTGGCTGGCATAGAGGGCGCCGCCGGAAGCGAAGCCCAGGACGAGGACCATAACGGCTTGTAGGACGATGACACGCCACCGAATAGACTTAGTCATCTGAATGTCTCCTTCTGTGTCTGTGATGCAGTGCTGATACTGTTGGGAGAGGTCGATACTTGTGCTTGTGTGAGCTTCATCACCTCTCGACGTGAGAAGCATACGTGGGGCGCATCACAGCCAGCTCACACCGACCACGGATCGTCTCACAGCGGCATCACAGCCTCCACCGGTGGTTACGGCCTGGTAGCTCTAGGCGGTTCAGACACCGCTGACTGTATGGAATGCGTGCGTACCGGTGATTGACATCGACGCGCTATCGTGTTACAGATGCGAGGGAGCTCAGCTTGGGACAAGCACCATCTCGACTCGTCTGCATCGATCGACCCTGCATTCGCATACTCGCTCTATGGGATTCGCACCGGATGAACCCGAGTATTGCAGCCCCTGCCACGAGCGTTGGGCCGAGGCACTCTCGACTGAAGGAGCGTTACCCATGACCACAAAGCAACGGACCAAGACCATGGTGTCGGGACCGAAGCTACACTCTCGTACGCAGAAAGCACCATCGAATTCCATTGCAGGGTCATCCTCTGCATCGGAGGCTTCGCTCCCCCAAGCCTTCCTGGAGCTCGCTCCAGATGGCATCGTCGTGGCCGATGCGTCGGGCCGTATTCTCCTGGTGAATCATCAGACAGAAGTGCTCTTTGGCTACGATCGGTCCGAGGTTGTTGGGCGCCCTGTCGAGATACTGCTACCGGCCCGCGTCCACACTGTTCATGAGCACCATCGCACGCGCTATGTTGCCGCACCACACACCCGCCCCATGGGAAGCGGAATGGACCTCTTGGGCCGGCGCCAGGACGGCAGCGAGTTTCCCGTTGAGGTGAGCTTGAGCCCGTTGCCTGGTGACCACGGCTCGCTCGTGATCGCGATCGTTCGGGACGTGACCGAGCGCACCCGCGTGGAACGCGAACGCCGGGAGCAAGCGGAGCGCCTCCGTGTGCAGGCGGAACTGATTAACGCGGCCCACGACGCTGTCCTCGTGCGTGACCCGTCCAGTCGCATCACAGCCTGGAACCACGGTGCCGAGGAGATCTACGGGTGGACGGAGGCCGAGGCGCTTAGGCAGATATCGCATACCCTCTTTCAGACCCGCTTCCCCGTGAGCCAGGCCGCGACAGACACAGAACTCTTCCATGATGGGCGCTGGGAGGGCGAGCTTGAACATACGAGAGCTGATGGAGAGCGGGTCATGGTCGAGAGCCGGCAGGTTCTCGTTCGGGACGAGGTAGGGAATCCCACAGCCATTCTTGAGATCAACCGGGACATCACGGAGCGCATACGCCTAGAAGCGGTGGAACGTGAAGCACATCAGCGACGTCTCGATCTCTTACAAACCGTGCTCGACAAACTGCCTGGAGGAGCCTATCTGGTGCGTGGACTAGAAGCGAGGCTCGTTCTCGCTAACCGCGCGGCAACAGATGCCTGGGGTGCATCGTGGCCTGAGGGGTTGCCGTTGGCAGAGTTCCTACGCGCCTCTGGGGTGCGCTATCTCACCGCAGAGGGGAAGCCACTTCCACTGGAGCGCATGATTACTGTGCAGATTGTGCATGGTGGACCGGTAATGCGCCAGCAGCGAGAAGTTGTACTCCGTCCCGATGGAACACACCTGCCGATCTTGCTCAGTGCGGTAGCTATTGAAGGTGAGCTTTTGGGCGAGGATCCCACCAATAGGGTAGAGCGCGCCGCAGTGGTGCTCATACAAGATATCAGCGAACTGCAGGCGTTGGACCAACTCAAGGATCAGTTCATCGCCATCGCCGCCCATGAGTTACGCACTCCCCTTACCGCCATCATGGGTTTTGCCAGCATGCTTACCGTGCAAACACGATTGGGTCGGGGGCCGGAACTGGCTGATTGGCAGCAGGAGGCCATTGGCGAGATCGACGAGGCCAGCGGGCGCATGAATACGCTCGTCAAGGATCTTCTTGATGTGACGCGTATCCAGGCAGGCCGGTTGGAGTTGGATCTGGCCCTATTGGACCTGGTAGCCATCGTACGCCGGTGCATCGCTCGCTTTCAGCTGAGCACACAACTCCATACTTTCACTGTGGATGTGTCCAAGGAATCCGTGCTGGTAGAAGCCGATGGACCGCGGCTCGAACAGGTGTTCGGCAACCTGCTTAGCAATGCCATCAAATATAGCCCGCAAGGGGGACCGATCGCGATCACGGTACGCGTCGACCAAGAAGCAGGACAAGCAGAGGTGCGCGTTCAAGACGCGGGGATTGGCATCCCCACTGAACAACAACCGCAGCTATTCGAACGGTTCGTGCGCGCAAGCAATGTGCACCGCTACCGCATCACTGGGACGGGGCTTGGTCTCTACATCTGTCGTGAACTGGTGGAGCGCCACGGCGGCCATATCTGGTTCGAGTCCACGGAAGGCGTCGGCACCACCTTCTTCATTACCCTTCCTCTGGCCACGACATCGTCCGAGACGCCGACGGCGGGCCAATCTGACGGCGATGTACGCTAATCTTCATGCGTGATGGCAGCAGCGGTCGATGTGATCCTGCTGTGACAGTCTGCGTGTCCTTTGTGACCTTTTCGTGATATGCCTCCGATAGGCTGCTTATGGCAGTCTGTTCCGCTTGCAGCGCCAAAAATCCTCACTAGGCTCACTAGCCAGTGCTTTACGAGCTGGGCAGGCCACAGACCTGCTGTAGTACGATGTGCGGTATCGCATCGCAGGAGATCGACCCCGGAAGGAGCGTTGCATGGTCTGCCCCCCGTCGCTTGGTGCGGTAACCTCTATCACCACGGTGCCCACACCAGTCATTGTTGCAGCACGTGATGCCGCCCTTGCGCGGATGATGCACATGGCTCTTCGGATGGAAGGATACGAGCCGAAGGTGCATACCGATGGGCAGCAGGCTCTCGAAGCGCTGATGACGGAGCCCTGCGCCGTGGCTGTGCTCGATGTCCATCTTCCCACTGTCGGTGGACTCGCGATTTGTGAAGACCTGCGCACCAGTCTCTCTCCGGTTTCGTTCCTTCCGATCATCTTGTTGCTCGTGCACGAGGATGCGCCTGTCTGGCGGGCGCAGAGCCAACGCCTACGGGTCAATGCCGGTCTTTTCATACCCTTCCAGCTCAGTGAACTGATCGCCGCAGTTGCTGCAGCCATTCGAGACGGACTGCCTCACATTGCGGATCCTGCCGAGTAGCGCACCGCGTGCGTGTCCAGGCGGACACCAGAGTCGAAAGCTCCTGGATGTGCGTGGAGGGCCGCTGTGCGAGGGTCAACCACGCTCCACAAGCATACTCCCCATTCGCACATGAAGCATGGCAGGAACTCTACACGCCGAATACCCATGTGATGGGCCTGTGAGAAACATGCTGCGTATCGTGACGTGTTCGTGAGCTTGCGTTGCTACCATTCACTGTTGGGTCGACAAAAAGATGTTGCCGACCAAGAGAACAAGACTCGCTTGCACGAGAAGGTCATGCAGGTAGAGCCAGGATTCACCAGTGGTTAGGTACGTCTCCCTCACCTGAGGCACTGGCAGAGAGATGCACCTATCTGATCTGAAAGGATAGGTTCATGGCTGCAACGTTGACAGAATCGCTTGCGTATGTGCGTCCGGGCTTATTTGGCTCGAAAGTCACGGTCAAGCCGCGCTACGAGAACTACATTGCCGGCACGTGGGTTCCCCCAGTGACTGGGGAATACATGGTGGATCTCACTCCGACTACCGGTCAGCCCATCACCCAGGTGGCTCGTTCTACCGCCGAAGATGTCGAGCTGGCACTTGACGCCGCACACGCGGCCAAGGACGCCTGGGGCAAGACATCCCCAGCAGGGCGAGCACGCGTCCTGAACGCCATTGCCGACGCAATGGAGCAGAATCTCGAGATGCTGGCCATCACCGAGAGCTGGGAAAACGGCAAGCCCGTGCGGGAGACGCTCGCCGCCGATCTCCCGCTCGCGATCGACCACTTCCGCTATTTTGCCGGTGCCATTCGCGCCGAAGAGGGCAGGATCTCGGAGATTGACGAGAACACGGTCGCCTATCATTTCCAGGAGCCGCTTGGTGTCGTTGGGCAGATCATCCCATTCAACTTCCCGCTGCTCATGGCGGCCTGGAAGATCGCACCGGCACTTGCGGCAGGGAACTGCACGGTTGTCAAGCCGGCAAGCCCAACGCCCTGGTCGATCCTGAAACTCGCCGAGGTAATCGGTGATCTGATCCCTCCGGGTGTGCTCAATATTGTCACGGGTCCGGGCGCCGAGATCGGCGAGGCCCTGGCCACCAGTAAGCGCATCGCCAAGATTGCGTTCACCGGCGAGACGACAACCGGACGGAAGATCATGCAGTATGCTGCAGAGAACATCATTCCCTCGACGACAGAGCTCGGTGGGAAATCACCGAACATCTTCTTTGCCGACATTATGAGTGCCGACGATGCGTTCCTGGACAAGGCCGTCGAAGGTTTGGTACTGTACGCCTTCAACAAGGGTGAGGTTTGCACCTGCCCGTCACGCGCGCTCATCCAGGAATCGATCTACGGCGCCTTCATGGAGCGTGTGCTGCCGCGCATCGCCGCGATCCGTCAGGGCGATCCGCTCGATCCCACGACCCAGATGGGTCCGCAAGTCTCGCGCGCGCAACTGGAGAAGATTGAGAGCTACGTCAAGATCGGTCGCGAAGAGGGGGCACGCGTGCTCATTGGCGGTGCTCGCGCCTATCTACCTGGTGACCTGGCCGACGGCTACTTCTTTGAGCCAACGGTGCTCAAAGGCAACAACTCGATGCGGGTGTTCCAGGAAGAGATCTTTGGGCCGGTCCTGGCGGTGACCACGTTCAAAGACGAGGATGAGGCGCTGGCGATCGCCAATGATACCCAATATGGCCTCGGCGCTGGCGTCTGGACGCGAGACATTTCGCGGGCTTATCGCATGGGACGCGGGATCCAAGCGGGTCGCGTCTGGACCAATTGCTACCACATGTACCCGGCACACGCGGCCTTTGGCGGCTACAAGGTCTCAGGAGTAGGCCGTGAGACGCATTTGATGATGCTCGAGCACTATTCGCAGACCAAGTGCTTGCTGGTTAGTTACGATCCCAAGCCAATGGGTTTCTTCTAGCAGGCGAGTCTCAACGCGTCGCTCCGGTTCGAAGCGCTACCGCGTTTCCCGTGGATCGGAGCGAGAGTAAGAGACGCTCTAGCGCACTGCTGGTATCCAGCCGGTGAGTGCTGTGACGGCACTCACCGACTGCTCGCATGAGGCTAGACAGTTACAACGTTCCCCGTGGTTGGCAACTCCCATACAGTCAGAGCACGGCCGTCCGGCTGACAATGCGCACCGGAGCCGGGGCTATCTGTGATGTGGATGAGATGTGTCATGTGCCGTATGTGAGACTGGCGTGACGACAGAGAGGGTAAGCTTTCCCTCAAGAAGGTCGTTGACGAGACGGGCAACAGGTGTGCAGTAAGTGTACTGAATGACATCTGAGGGAGTAGGTAGGTGGCTCATGGACCGAATTCGGGGGGATAAAGCCGACAAAAGGCGACACGCTAGGAGCCTTGCCAGCTCTACCGGTCAGACTGTTGTAGGCGATGCCTCTGCCTCAAGACACCTGCAAAGTACGGCAACGCCCGCACCAGTGAGACCTGTAACGCCTATGAATCCGCGAACGGAGAAGGAGCTGACTCACCTTGAGTGGCACCGGATACTGGACGCCATCATGGAACCTGTCGGCGTGATTACATCAGACTATCGGCTGGTATACGCGAATGCCGCCTACTCTGCCCTACTCGCACATGGCAACCAGGACAGCACCCGACACTTCTGCTTCCATGCGCTCAGCACACTCTCTCACCCTAGCCTTGAGGACAGTCAAGAGACCCCATGTGCGGATTGTCCGCTCCCTACTATGATGCGCACCAAACAGAGCGGTTTTTTGCAGTATGAAGGGCTACTGTCCCCGGCATTGCCGGAACCATCAGCGGATAGAGGTGGCGCAGAGTCGCGTACTCGGCGAGTGTACCAGCGCTGGAGCTATCCGGTGGTAGCACCAGACGGCACGGTCGATTATGTTGTTGAAGTCGTGAAAGATGTGACTGACCAGGAGGAGACGCCACAAGTGGCTGCTCACGCGGAAGCGCTTTGTCAGACTGAGCTACTTAAAGCAGAACTGCTGGGTACCATCAGCCATGAATTGCGTAATCCGCTGGCAGTCATCAAAGGGTCGGCGGCAACTCTCCTACGCCATGGGCGCCAGCTCGAGCAGGAAGAGCAGACCGAGTTCCTGCATGCCATTACTGGAGCATGCGATCATCTCGAAGTCATGGTCCATCAGTTACTGCAGATGTCGCAGCTGGAGACTGGCGCTCTTGTGCCTGAGTTTACACTCGTTGACGCCGGCCAACTCGCGCGCGATGCGGTAGTTGCGCTTCAGTACCGATTGAAGGCAGCTGGATTTCACCAGCACGAGGTTGCAATGACACCGCTGAGAGAGGAGACCTTACCTCTTGTCCAGGCGGATCCTCGTCTGCTACGCGATGCATTGGACAGTGTGCTGGAGAATGCCCTCTATTATTCTCCCGCTGGGGGTACGATTCAGGTGTCGATGCAAATTGTCAGCAGACCCTCGGCATCCACGACGTCGCCAAGCAGCCTGATCATCAGTGTGCAGAACAGTGGAATCGGTATCCTCACCGAACACCTTGATCGGATTTTCGATCGCTTCCATCGAGTTGAAGCAGGTCTCGTGCGTGCATTCGACGGCCGGGGGCTAGGACTAGCCATCTGTAAACGCATTTTAGAATTGCATGGCGGGAGTGTCTGGGGAGAAAGCCAGCCAGGGGAGGGAAGCACATTTTATCTCTCGCTTCCTCTATCCGCTCCCGTGGACAGCTAGCCACGCCGAAAGAATTCCAGCCAGAGGTCCGCGCCGGTTGGTGAGAGAGATGGTTCTGAAGGAGAGAGAAGAGGTAAAACACATGCCTGCCGAGAAGCTCAACATCCTGGTAGCCGACGACGATCCCCAACTCCTGCGGCTCGTGACCCGTAATCTCCAATTCACGGGCCACAACGTCGTCGCGGTTGCCGACGGCCGGCAAGCGCTCGATCAGATCGAGGCGAGCAGGTTCGATCTGGTCATTCTGGACGTGATGATGCCAAAACTGGACGGCTTTCGTGTTTGTGAGCGAGTCCGTGAGTTCTCCAGTGTTCCTATCCTCATCCTGACCTCGAGGAGCCTGGACCAGGACAAAGTGCGTGGACTCGACGTGGGCGCCGACGATTACCTCGCCAAACCCTTCAGCGTGGAAGTCTTTCTGGCCTGTGTGCGGGCAGTAGTGCGCCGCTCGCAATTCGCGGCCGATCGTGACGGGCCGATGCCGCAGCTCATGGTGAAGGTAGGCGACCTTGCCATCGATTTTGCCCAACGCTGTGTCATGCTTTCCAGCCAGGAAATAGGGCTGACTCCCATGGAGTATCGCCTGCTGGCCTATCTAGCCCAGAATGTCGGTCGCGTTGTCACACAGGACTCATTACTTGAACAGGTGTGGGGCGACGAATATGTCGGAAAGAGCCACCTGCTCCAGGTTTATATGAACCGCCTGCGACGGAAAATCGAAGCTGATCCAACGCATCCACAGCGCCTCAAGACCACAATTGGAGTTGGCTACAGGCTCGTAGCGTAAATGGGGAATCTGAACGAGTCGCAGTGATCCTTTGATCGCGTGCAGGTAGTCCGTGATCCCTTTGTGATGTCGCCACCTGTGGCTGTGAGGCGTCCGTGATCCTCCTACGGCACACTAGTCCTCAGTAGATGATCGTCGGCAGGCAGCACCTTAGAATCGATATCACCTCAGTGTGATGTTTGCGGCCCCAGGCATCTGACTTATCGAAGTCTCGCGCACTCTGTACCGTCTCGTGTCAAGCCTAGAGTAGTCTGGAAGGGAGAGCTCCATGGCATATCGGTTCCAGGTGAACGAACAAACGTGTATTAATTGTGGAATCTGTGTCGACCTCTGTCCGGTACGGTGCCTGGATATGACTCGGCCAAGTGATGAGGGCACACTTGCACCTGAGACAGAATTGCACAGCCCGATTCCGGTTGACTTCTCCGCGCGTGGCTGGATGATGCTGGCCCCTATCCAGGTCGATGCCTGCATTGGTTGCCAGGTCTGCGCGCAAGAATGTCCCACCAACGCGATTGCCATCGAAAGTGGCAGTCCATCAGTCAGCTATGCGCGACGGGGACCCGTCGCCTACCTCCCCCCCGCAGAAGGCTGGCACCCGCTTGACGCCTATACCCGCGCGTCGCCCGAGGAGCCTGGGGAGGCACCGTGGGGGATCGATCACGCCTGGCATGTCGCTGAACGCCAGCACACCTGGCAGAGCTGGCGCACGTGGCTAGGCGAGCGGAAAGAGGATCTGCGCGCGCCTTGTCAGGCGGCCTGCCCTGTCGGTACCAACGCAGGGCTCTACGTCAGCTTGATTGCCGAGGGCCGCTACGATGAAGCCCTCCAGGTGGCCGCCGAGCCGAACCCGTTCCCAGCTATCTGCGGTCGGGTCTGTACGGCGCCCTGTGAGGCGGTGTGCCGGCGTGGGGAATTCGATGCCCCAATCGCGATACGTGATCTCAAGCGCTTCGCCACCGACCAGGGCTCTCCCTGGCAGCGCAAAGTTCAGCCACCGCTGCATCGACATGCAGAAAAAGTGGCAATCATTGGGGCCGGACCGACCGGACTCAGTGCTGCCTACTACCTGGGCCGCCGCGGGTACCCCGTCACGGTCTACGATGCGATGCCGGTGGCTGGCGGCATGATGGCGATTGGTATTCCTGACTATCGCCTGCCGCGCGTGGAGCTTAATCGTGATATCGACGCTATCTGCAGCCTAGGGGTGGAGCTGAAGCTCAATACGGCGATTGGACGTGATGTCACCTTAGACGAGCTCCAGCTCGAGTACGATGCCGTCCTGATTGCGGTGGGCGCCCAGCGCAGCCAGCGTCTGGGCATTCCTGGAGAAGAGTTACAGGGCGTCATACCGGCGACGACCTTTCTCAAGGACTTTAACCTGGTGCCAGAGACGCAGCTTCGAGGTGAGGTGGCGGTGGTTGGCGGCGGGAGCACCGCCCTGGATGCCGCACGCTCGGCGCTCCGCGCGGGGGCAAGTACGGTCCACGTCCTGTACCGGCGCACCCACGCCGACATGCCGGCACAGGAGGAAGAAGTGCGAGCAGCCCTGGAAGAAGGCATCAAGCTGCATGAACTGGTCGCGCCGATGCGGCTCATCGGCTCAGATGGGCAGGTAGCCAGCATCCGATGTCAGCGAATGCAGCAGGAAGTGTTACCTAACGCGTCGGATGCACCGGCAACTCCCCAGACACCTGGACGTCGGCGTGTCGTTCCCGTTCCAGGAAGTGAGTTTGATCTGGGGGTCGATACCGTGCTCGTCGCGATCGGCGAAGCTCCAGATCCTTCATTCCTTCCTGAGGGCACCAGTGTTGTCGTCTCGGCCTGGGGCGGGCTGCTGGTCAATCCTGAAACCCTCGCGACCGGCGCACCAGGCATATTTGCGGCCGGCGATATCACCTACGGTCCAAAGACTGTGATTCATGCGGCGGCCCACGGGCGTAAAGCCGCACGCGCTATCCATGCCTACTTGCAGCACTTGAGCCCACAGGCGGTGGCTGAGCTACCCGAGGATGAATTTGAGACGGCCTCTACTCTTCCCGCGGACGGCGCCGTGTCCCTCGATCTGCGTCCTACGGCACGGGCAGTTATGCCGCTACGCCCAAGTGCAGCCGGACGCGATCGCAAGGTCGAGTTTGCGATGGGGTTTGGTGAGTTGCAGGCGCGGCAGGAGGCCAGCCGCTGTCTGCGTTGTGACCTGGCGTACCTGTGTCCCTCGGTCAAACTGGTGACAGGCACGAACCAAGACGGACACCAAACCAAGGGCACTACTGACTCACCTGTGGGCAGTGCTGCGATAAGTGCACCGACACAGGCGAATTGAACAGCATGGGAGCACGCGCAGTGCGTGCCCATCAAAGCCACTACGGCAGGAAGAACTGGAGGGTGAAGATCCATGTCACCGCAAGATCTGGCCAATGCAATTATCTCCGGAATCAACGCCGGAGGAGAACAATTCTTAGAGGGCACCTTGGCCGCCATGTTGCCCGTCGTCTGGTTGGCACTGCTCGGATTACATCTGGGACGACCTTACATTCTGGACATGATTGACCGTTTTACGCTTCGTCTGGGTGCCGACCTGCTCTGGCTGGTCTATGTTGCTCTGCGTGATCTGCTGATTGTCTCCGGGGTGGTGATGAGCTTCATGTTCTTCTTCCCCGATGTGGTGACTACCGACAGCCTGCCTCTCACCGGTGGGTTGGCTGCAGTATGCCTATTTGCCGTCCTAGTGATTAAGCTCATGCGTGATCCTGACCAGGACGCGGGCGTCTTTCGATTGGTGACGTATCTCCTCGGCCTGGGGGCGATCTTCTACTTCGTTCCCTACGTGCTTGGGGTGCAGGCCAATGCAATTGTCGGAAGTAGCATGGCAAGTGTGAGCAATTTTCTGGTCACCAGCACCAATCCCTTCTGGGCCGTGGGTCTAAGTTATGTGTCTGTTGGTCTGATGGCGCTCCTGGGGGCGATAGCCGCCGGCTATACTCTGCTCACTGGTGGCCGCCCACAAGAAGAAGAGCTTGCGAATCCTGTTGATACTCCAGCGGGAGCGGCACAGTAATGCGAGCATAGTCATGAAGTCATGAACAACACTGAACCGCACGATTGCTACTGGGTCAAGTTGGCCCTGAGGAAATAGAGGAGCATACCCATGACACCCGATCAAATTGCCAATGCCATTACCCAGGCCCTGGTTCAAGGCGGATCGCAGTGGATGGTCGCTACGATCGTCGCTTTTCTACCGGCTTTGTGGACCATGTCGTTGATTCTTCACCTGGGCCGGCCCTATGTGCTGCGCACCCTGCGGCGCTGCGGGTTACGGCTGGGAGCTGATGTCTGGTGGATGTCGTACTTACTCATGCGAGATGCGGTGCTGCTGGTCACCTTCGGGCTGAGCTGGATCTACTTCTCACCCAATCTCGTCGCCAATGACGCTTTGGCTATCACCGGTCCAGTGGCGGCGCTGTGCCTGTTGCTGGCGCTGGCGGTGAAGCTGTCACGAAGGATGGATGACGATGTCGCGGCCTATCGACTGGCGACTGCCTTCCTGGTCTTAGGCGCGACCCTGTATTACATCCCTCTGGTGTTTGCCGTCGAGGCGACCAGCCAGGTCCATCTCAGCTGGTTCATCAACAATCTCACCAGCAACGCCAATCCCATGCTGGCACTCTGGATCATGTGGATCTCGCTGGCCGGAGTCGCTGCTGTTGCCGGCTGGCTGTTCTTCCGCGTACTGGCCTCCGCAAATCGGACGATGGCGAAGCGAGCGGCACGACCTGGACAGCGGGTCGAAGCTCGGTCAGCAGCGCGACCAGCGGCGACATCGCAGGCTTAAGCGGTTCTCATGAGCCAAGAGGTCCATCATCTTCGAGTAAAAAGATGATGGACCTCTTCTTTGCTTTTCATACCAAGTTTACCTGACTGCTTCCAGCATGATTGTACGGCGAGAGCATTTTTCGCGTCTGGGTGGCGCTTTGTTGCCCGCATCGACTCACGCTTCGCTACACGAGGGTTGCCTGCATACAGTCGGTGACCACAAGCAACAGATTGTGTTGAATTTGAGATACCAGAGCTGACCTTCGTGATCCAGAGATGACAGGCATGAGGTACGGTCTCTTTGGGAAGCTTTTCTGGAATGGGCGTGGGTCCTGAAACCCCGATCTCATGAGCAGCATCCCAGCTGGATCGCGAAGAAGCCAGAGTTTTTCTGGTGGGCCGTTCCCATTCGGCATTCGACCAAGTGGGTGAACGGCTCCGCCCTGCACTAGTGAATGCAACGGTCGCGTTGACATTCACGACGGTATCTCAGTAAAACGCGCCGGCAGCAGGCGGCGGCTTTCGCGTTCTGACACAGACGCTTGCCATCAGCTCGGGCGTGCAGACTCAGCTGGCCATTGAATGTCCCTCCCGCGTAGATGGCGCCGTAAGTGGGATGCTGCACTAACGTCACTTGAGTGAACCCCAGACCGCGGGTTGTGATCTAGTCGTGAGCCTTGCTCGCAACATCGTGACGATCCTGTGAGTCCGGGTGAGTAGCGTATAAGATAGCAGGACCAGTCACGGCACATGGCCTCGTCTCTGCACTAAGTCAGCTGAAAGGAGAACTCCACGATGAAACGCATTTTAGTTCCGCTGGACGGATCTCCGCTGGCTGAACGCGCTCTGGCAGTGGCTGCGAAGTTG
Source organism: uncultured Chloroflexia bacterium (assembly GCA_963810535.1). Classification (GTDB taxonomy): domain Bacteria; phylum Chloroflexota; class Ktedonobacteria; order Ktedonobacterales; family JADMIN01; genus JAJPKE01. The sequence goes on along the minus strand of CAWENW010000002.1, from coordinate 534,855 downwards.
GCCAGAGATACCGACGGTATGCTTATTTTGGTTCAGGCGCTGGCGGCGCCGATAGAATATAGATCTCCCCTGATACCTCAGCTGGTTCCACTGACCAACGTGGAGCAGGAGCGGTATGCTCAGGCGTACCTTACTCGTCAGACTGAGCTGCCGATGCTTTCTGGAGTGCCGACCGAGACCTGCATTCTTGCCAATGCGCCTGCTCTGGCTATCCTCAACGCAGCTGCTGAATACCGGGCCGACATGATCGTCATGACCAGCCATGGACGCAGTGGGTTCAACCGGTGGATATTCGGAAGTGTAGCCGAACACGTCGCTCGCCAGGCACAAATACCGGTGCTGATGCTGCGCCAGCAGCAATTCCCTTTCTGGACCGAGGGAGCGGAGCTGGTGGAAGCCCCTATGGCCCTTGGAACGACCGAGACCCTCCCAGACCTGTGTGTCCTGGTACCGCTGGATGGCTCGCCGCTCGCGGAAGAAGCCCTGGAACCGGCGGCCAGTTGTGCGGTATCTCTGGTGCGGGGAGTAGAACAATCTACTAGGGCTCCCCGAGGATCGATACGCTGTCGCATGCATCTCGCGCTGGTAGTACGCCCCTTTGATACCTTTGCGGAGAATTTGCCGGAGGCGGTGCTGGTAATGAATGCACAGCAGTACCTCAGGGAGGCGGCAGAGAGACTGCAAGACGCCCATCCTGGTGTTGCGGTTAGTTGGGAAGTGGTGACAGGTGGAGACGTTGCTGAATCTCTCATTACTGTACTGCACGGTGCTGAACCGGTTGGTGGGCAAGAGCTGAAGCCAGCCTCCAGCCAGAGTGGAAAGGCACCTGTGACCCTCCCCTACACCTTGCTGGCGATGGCAACGCATGGCCGCACCGGTATCATGCGCTGGGTCTGGGGGAGCATCACCGAACGAGTAGTTCAAAATACGCAACTGCCGCTGCTATTGATTCGTCCCGCTCGCGATTCCGGGTATGCGAGTGCGTAGCTGATAGACACGAGAGGTCATGGAGCAGAAGTGCCTGAAGCAAAGGATCAAACCATGGATGAGCATTTTGATGCTGTTGTCATTGGTGCCGGGATTGCTGGGGAAACGTGCGCGCGACGCCTGAATGCCGGAGGAATGCGAGTAGCTATCATCGAACGAGATGATGTTGGAGGTGAGTGCGCGTTCTGGAGCCGCATTCCTTCCAGGACACTGCTGGGTCCAGCCAGCGCGGTCTGGCGGGCTCAACAGATAGCCGGTATTCAATTCCCCGCAACTGGCCCAGGCTCAGACCTCGTGAATGGTGAGAGTCCACTTTCGGCTCAAGTTGATCGGCTGGAATCCGAGGCGCTCGGGCAGGCTGGTATAGCGCTGATTCGTGGTCACGCTCGTATTGTGGAACCAGGCCGTATCATGGTCGGGGACCACGTGATCCAGGCTGCCTGTATCGTCATCGCCACAGGCTCAACTCCCTGTATACCAGATGTTACCGGGCTGGCCTACATGGCTTACTGGACCAACCGCGAGGCTTTCCGATACGCGGACATTCCGCAGGAAGTCGTGGTACTGGGCGGTGAGGTGCAATCAGTCGAAGTTGCCCAGATGTTTCGCCTGTATGGCGCACAAGTCACACTGGTCACCGGGGATGACCATCTCATTATGCACGAGGATCCAGAGATCGGCAGTCAGATAGCCAGTCATCTGCAACAAACCGGCGTACGGGTGGTAGTAGGCCATGCACCCGTTCAGATTACGCGTAACGTTGAAGGTGAGTATGTTGTCAGCCTCACAAATCACACCGGCATTCATGCCCAGGTACTGGTAGTCGCCGGCAGCCGCAGTCCTCGAACTGATGTGTTATCCGGTGGAGTGGCAGGAGTTCAGGTCGGCAATCGAGGTATTGTAGTGGACGAGCAGTGCCGAGCCACCGACGGCGTCTGGGCCATTGGCGACGTGACTGGTGTGCTTCCGCTCTCCCATCTTGCGCAGTACCAGGCGCATCTGGCGGCCGACAATATACTGGGCCATCCCCATCCTGCCAGATACCTTTCAGTGCCCCGCCTCTATTTCACCGATCCGCAGATTGCCGCGACCGGCCTAACTCTAGAACAGGCCCGCGAGCGACAGATCGAAGTCACTTCGGTTACAGTGGACTTAGAGCGGCCGGGGAAGTTGGCGTTCTATGCCGACCGCCGATCCGGCACACTCGTAGGCGCCTGGGCCGTGGCCCCAGATGCTGCTGAATGGATTCAGCTGGCAGTACTTGCCATCAACGCAGCAGTGCCGCTCAACGTACTCCACGATGCCGTCGAACAGTTTCCTGGATTTAGCGAGCCGTACCGTAGTGCCTTCGAACAGTTGAGCAGCCAGCTTGCTAGTGGTTCTCTATAGTTCACTGGATACTCCGGTTGGTTGGTGGCACGTCACCCGGACGGTTTTGCGCGTTAGCCCAAACCTGGGCGGAACATCAAAGCGAGGGGCGAGTCGAATGAGTATGTCCGCTACCACCGAGTTGCTGCAGCTCTATGCCGAGGGGCAGCGAGATTCCTCCAGTTGGAATCTAGCGGGAGCCGACCTACGGCGGGCACGGCTGAAAGGCATAAATCTGGCTGGAGCCGCGCTTGATGGCGCAACTCTCATGGCTGCCAACCTGCGGCACGCCGATCTCACCGAAGCCAATCTACAGGCTGCCGAGCGCTGCAAGGAGGCCCGCCGTGAGACTCGTAACTAACCATGATGCTGCCAGACCGCCGCGAGTTCTGGTGGCGCTAGATGGCTCGGAGGCGGCCAGAGCGGCGCTTCCCATCGCAGCCCGAGTGGCGGAGCAGTCGGGCATAGAACTGGATATCCTGCACGTGTCGCCTATTCAGGTGCCCGAAGACCTGGTGAGGGACCAGCTTGCTCTTGGGACCAATGACGAGCAAGCTGGCAGACTCTACATTCACGTTGGAAAGGCTGCTGCCGGAATCCTTGAAATGGCCAATGATCCGGCTACCGAGCTGGTGGTGCTTAGTACCCATGGATATGCTTTGCCAGAGCAAGGCTCACTCGGTCGGGTTGCTGAAGCGGTGATCAACGTCAGCCGAAGGCCGATCCTGCTGGTGCGCCCTGAGTCTGAAGCTGCCCGGCCCGGCAGCGGACGTGCCGGAATCCGGAGCCTGCTGTTTCCCCTTGACGGCACCCCATCGACAGCCGCAGCGCTGCGTCCGGCGATTCGTCTGGCGTGCCGTTGGGGAGCGAGCGTAGATCTCTTATATGTACTAAATGCCGGCCAGCCTCGCCCCACCGAGCCTGGGAGTATCAGCCAGCCCTACTATGTTGACCAGCCGCAGCACGAGTGGCCGTGCTGGTCGCACGTCTCCACCCAATCTCTCATTGCCCAGACCGATTGCCCGCACAATGTTCCGGTCAACGCGTATCTGGCTGTCGGCGACATTGGACCTGAGATTCTCCGCTTTGCCACCCTGCACAAGGAAGATGCGATAGTGTTGGTCAGGCGTAGCTGTCTGGAACCCGAACATGCTTGCGTGCTGCGTACCGTGCTGGACCAGACTACTTGCCCTGTGCTGCTCTTAGGTTTACCTTCGAGAATGCCATCCAGCTAGTAGTGATATGTTCTCTCATGCGTGCGCGGCTTCTTCCTCCCGCCCGCTGGCGTGCATTACCGGAGTCTTGGGAGGAACGGAACGAAGTTGGAATAAGCAAATAGCGGATGGATACGCCTTGCACCGTTGCTGGCATAGAATGATTCCACAACCAAGAGTGACCGAGTGAGCAGATTGGCTTGCTTCTAAAAATCACGCAGATGTTGACATTTCTCCGGCATATTCCGCTTTTGCAGGATTGAGGATTCTCCTAGTACACAGCCCAGAGAGAAGTTGACAGCGCGCGTATGCTACTGAGAACCAAAACTGGAGCGTCTCTATGGATCATCGGGCAGTTCTTGAGCACGTTGTGGAATGGGCACAGTCTGATCACAACATCCGGGCGTCGGTGTTAACTGGCTCGCTTGCCCGCGATCCTGATGCGGCCGATGCGGAAGCCGATCTCGATGTCGAGCTGTACGTGACTGACCCCTTGCTACTGCTCCAGGACGACACCTGGTACCACCAATTTGGTGAGGTCCTCGTGGTCGAAGCGCTTGAGAACCCTGACTGGCATCCGACTCGGCTGGTCTACTACGCCGACGGCAAGATCGACTTCATGATCGGCCCAGCTACCGTCCTGCAGGGCAGCGTGGAGTATGATCGTCCGTTTCGGATCCTGATCGACAAGGATGGGGCCGGCAGGGCGTTCCAGCGCACAACTGGGGTGGAGGCACAACGGCCAACATCCGCCGAGTTTCTCGAATGCGTCCACTGGTTCTACGCCGCTGCCATCATGTGGGCCAAGTACGTGGCCCGTGACGATCCATGGGCGGCCAAGCAGCGCGATTTCTTCAGTAAGGAGCTGCTTCTGATGATGTTGGAATGGGATCACAAGGCCAGAAAGGGCTGGGATTATGACACGTGGTACCTCGGCGTCCATCTCCGCGAATGGGTTGATGCCGAGCTGCTGGGACCCATCGACGCCTGCTGGTCGGGGTTCTCTCGGCCGGATTCAGTGCGGGCGCTGCGGGCGTCGCTCTTCCTGTTCGACGTGCTGAGTACGCGGACCGCCATCGCTCTCAGCATTACTCCCTTCGATGCCACGCGCGTCCGTCGGCGGATAGACCATCTCCTTCACGATATCTCTTGACCCGAGAGGAGCCTGCTGGATCGGTGGGTGTATGCTCGTGAGGACACAAGGAGGTGCTCATGACGACCGAGACGACCGCTGCCGATTATAAAAGACTTCGATCCATTCAAAGACTGTAGCCTGTGTCTCTGCGTGGGTTAGAAATCGGTGCTAGGCTAGGAGTTCGCATTCCACGGTGGCGAAGACGCTCTCGACCATCGCACGAGAAGAGGCACGCAGTGGTCTGCTGACCACTCCCATGCAGCAACACCTACAATGGCAGTCTCCTGTCGTACGGCACTGGCTTCATGTGTAGCCAGCGATGGTCAATTGTCGAACAAGGATCATGGAATCCTCAAGGGACCTCCGGCAGGTCGCTGTACCACTCAATCCTCCCGGCCTCCCGTGTAACAAGCGTGCAGGCCGTTTTTCCCAGCATAGCTGCAGCATCACGAAGAGCCCCAATACCAGCCATACCACCAGTTCGGTTCACAAATTCGCAGGCTGCCTCAACTTTAGGAGCCATCGACCCAACAGACACTCGCATAAAATCACTACCTCAGCCGTGGAACCGTGGATCTGGCGCGAGTATTGAATACGGCATCCAGGCCCGGGATCGCGACCCAGGTTCGTCGAACCCCTCTTCAACCGGCACCTGCATTCGCGCTGTGAGCTCGCTATGTGCGCGGGCACAGTGCCTGACGGGAGATACGTCAGGAGCAGAGTGAGATACGTTCGTGATATGATGGCATCACTTCGTTCTGTGGCTGTGATGCTGGTTCGCATCTCCTGTGTGTATGCGTCTTGTCCGGCAGGGAAAGACGTCCGCCGTCCTCGAGCAGAGACTATCTCCGTACGAGGATATCTTCATACCTGGAGGCCAGTATGACAGCTGCTCCCTCAGCTACTGCGGTTCGCCAAGCTGATCTCCTGCATGGCACACGTGCCGAGCTTCTCGCCGCGCTGGCGGCGTCCTCAGACGGGCTGACGAGCACCGAGGCAGCACGGCGGTTGGCTCGGTTCGGTCCAAATGAGCCCGCGTCGATACGGCGTCGGGCGGGAATCGTGCAGCTCGGCCTGTTTTTCGTCAACCCGCTCGTCATCATTCTCCTGGTTTCCAGCCTCATTGCGGGACTGCTTGGCGACGTGCTCGATGCGTCCATCATCGTGATTTTGGTGTTGTTCAGCGTGGTGCTCAATTTCGCGCAGGCCTACCGCTCGCAGGAGGCCGCTGACCGCCTTCGGACACAGGTAGCGCCGACGGCAACAGTCCAGCGCGATGGGACGTGGCGCGAACTTCCGCGGCGAGAGCTGGTGCCGGGCGACATCATCCGCCTCAGTGCCGGCGACCTGGTACCGGCGGATGCGCGCCTCTTGGAAGCGCGCGATCTGCACGTGCAGCAGGCCGCGCTAACCGGCGAATCGGTCCCGGCAGAGAAGGAGGCGGTGGACGAAGCGGGACCGGTGCCATCGCCCGCCGAGGCGCGTAACGTGGTGCTCTTGGGTACATCCGTCGTGAGTGGCACGGCCAGCGCTCTCATCGTCGCCACCGGTGCCGCAACCGCATTTGGAGATATCGTCGCACGTCTGGCGACACGGGCTCCGGAGACCGAGTTTGACCGGGGCTTGCGTAGCTTCAGCTTCCTCATCATGAACACTGTCCTGTTTCTGGTGCTCTTCGTGGTGGTGGTGAATATCGCTTTTCACCGGCCTCCACTCATCTCTCTGTTGTTTGCCGTGTCGCTAGCCGTGGGCCTCACACCCGAATTCCTACCGATGATCACCACCATCACCCTCGGACAGGGGGCGCTGCGCATGGCACGGCAGAAGGTCATCGTCAAGCATCTGGCAGCCATGCAAAACTTCGGCAGCATGGACATCCTCTGCAGCGACAAGACCGGCACGCTGACCACCGGCGACCTGGTGCTCGATCAGTATGTAGACCCGCTGAGCCATCCATCGGATCGGGTCTTGCTGCTGGCCTATGTCAATAGCCTATTTGAAACCGGCATCCAGAGCCCGCTCGACACGGCCATTCTCCACCACGATCACCCGGATGCTGCCAGCTACCAAAAACTCGACGAGATCCCCTTCGACTTCGAGCGGCGGCGCTCCTCCATTGTCGTATCCACCACGGATCAACGGCTGCTGATTGCCAAAGGTGCGCCGGAGAGCGTGCTGCAGGTCTGCACTCAGTATGAGGTCGCCGGGACCGTACTGGATCTTGACGCTCCCACACGCGTCGTGTGTGAGGCAGCCTACCGGGCCTTCTGCGCACAGGGCTATCGCGCCTTAGCTGTTGCCTACCGTCGAGTGCCCGTGCAGGACGCCTATCACGCCGCGGATGAAGTGGATCTGACGCTCGCTGGCTTTCTCGCCTTTATCGATCCACCAGTGGAGGGAGTCGCCGACGTACTGGACGCGTTGCGGCGCGACGGTGTGGAGGTGAAGATCTTGACGGGCGACAACGATCTGGTGGCCCGGCACATTTGCAAGCAGGTTGGGCTGGACGGTGGGCGCATCGTGCTGGGCGATGAACTTGATGCCATGAGCGACCCGGCGCTGCAGCACGTCGCTGAAGCGAACAGCGTGTTTGCGCGGGTGTCGCCGGCTCAGAAGAACCGCATCATCCTGGCATTGAAAGCTCGCAAGCACGTCGTTGGCTTCCTGGGAGACGGCATCAACGACGCGCCCTCGCTGCATGTGGCCGACGTCGGCATCTCCGTTGCGACCGCAGTTGATGTCGCCAAGGATGCTGCAGAGATCATCTTGCTCGAGCGAAGCCTGGCAGTCTTGCACCGCGGGGTGCTGGAGGGGCGCAAGGCCTTCGGTAACGTGATGAAGTTCTTACTGATGGGCACCAGCTCCAGCTTTGGCAACATGTTCAGCATGGCTGGTGCATCGCTGTTCCTACCATTCCTGCCGATGCTGCCTACGCAGATTCTGCTCCTTAACTTCATGTATGACGTCTCGCAGGTGGCGATCCCGACCGACAACGTAGACGAGACCTTCACTGAGAAGCCACACCGATGGGACATCGGTCTCATCCGTGACTTCATGATCTATATCGGACCAATCAGTTCGATCTACGACTTCCTCACCTTCTTCGTCATGCTTGCGGTTTTCCATGCGGGGCAGACAACGTTTCATACCGGTTGGTTCGTGGAATCGCTGGCAACGCAGACACTGGTACTGTTTGTCATTCGCACGAGCGGCAATCCGTTTCGCAGCCGGCCAAGCCGGTCGCTCACCATCGCGGTGATCGCCGTTGTGGTGGTCGGCATGGTCCTCCCTTATACCCCACTGGCCGGACCACTTGGTTTCACGCCGCTCTCGCCACTCTTCTTCCTGTATCTCATCGTGGCCACTGGTACCTATCTCCTACTGGTCGAAATTGGCAAGCGCGTGCTCATGCGACGTCGAGCCTACTGATGCCGCACCTGCAGGGTTCTGCAGCTCCGGCTTTGTTGAGACGCCAGGTTCCATTCCTGATTCAGGTGCATCCTGATTTTTGCGCACTGGTCTCTGCGCAGAGGAATGTCAGCGTGGCTTGCACGCTCGGAGTAAGGGGAGAAGAGGAGGAGGAGATCAGAAAACCAGAATCGCCTGGTTAGGTTAGCGAGATGGGCGAGGTCTCGTCTATTACTGAGGACAGCAAGCCAACAGGATTATTCATTGGTGTATTCTCACGCAGCTGGCAGTTCCTGTCTGCAGCGTTCGATGGCACAGAACGGTCCGAAGCTGCTGGGCACGTACGGAGAGACCGGCCTTGACCAGGCGGACAAGCCCCGTCAGCAGCCAGATGCCGCCGATCGCGAGCAGCGCGACGCTCAGATCTGGGGCGAATAGCATCAGGGCACCCCAGGACGCGCCCTCCACGTGGGGGACCCCAACCAGGATAGCGACCGATCCCCCGATCTCCCAGAGCAAGGGCAGGACCCATCGCAGTCCCTGGCTCACGGTATGAGAAAAGCCGCGCAGCGGAAGCTCCAGGCGAGTGCGCCGCCGCAGCAGCGCGACCAAGGACCAGACCTGCACGATAAGGACGAGGACGATGGCCAGGTCGAAGACGAGGTACGTGGTGCCAATGCCCGTTCCGGTCGCCTGCTGCCCGCCAGCTACCATCCCCGTCACACTCTGCTCCAGGGACAGGAGCCGGGAGCTTACCAGGGGATTGCCAGTATTGACGTTCTCCAGGATGATGATGCCCCAGTTCCCGTGCGGTACGAGGACCATGCCGGCATGGAAGTTGGCGACATCCCCGCCGTGGTAGAGCGCATCCACGCCTCCCCATTTTGTGACGTACCACCCCATCCCATAGGAGGTGCCGGCCGAGACCGCAACCGCTGGGATTTCCATCTGAGCAATGCCGGCCGGCGAGAGGAGCACCTGGTTGCCGTAGCGGCCATCCCCCAGGTACATGGCCAGGTAGTGGCTCATGTCCTGGGCCGTCGAGATGATGTACCCGTCCGGAACCTGGTCCTGGGGGTAGGGGGCAGCAAAGGCCACCGGAAAGCCGAACCAGTAGCGGTAGCCGGTCGCCATCCCTGCTTGCTGGGCCTGCGCTTGCGATGTATAGCTGTGCTGCATATCGAGCGGATCAAAGATGTGCTGCTGGAGGTAGACCGCATATGGCTGCTGTGACACCGTCTGGACCAGCAGCCCCAGGATCATGTAGTTGGCGTCGGAGTAGTTAAAGGTGGTTCCCACCGGACTCACGAGTTCGGCGGCGCGAAGATCTCTTACCGCCTGCTCTAACGTCTCGGTCTCCGACCCAAGCAGGAAGCTGGTCCCGGTGGCGGTGGAGAGGCCGCTGGTTTGATTAAGGAGCTGGCGAACGGTGATCCTGGCCGATGCGACGGGATCGGCCACTCGAAACCAGGGGATATACTGCTGGATGGGAGCGTCAAGCTCGATCTTGCGTGCCTGCACTAGTTGCATCACTGCGAGGGCTGTAAAGGACTTGGAGAGCGAGCCGAGGATAAAGGGCGTCTGTGGTGTGACCGCGCGGCCGGCGTCATTGGCCTTGCCGAAGCCTTTGAGGTGGACGATTTGGTCTCCCTGCACGATGCCGAGTGCCAGACCGGGGATGCGAGATTGGTCTAGTTGGGTCTGGACGTAGCTATCGACCGTGGCGAAATCCGAGCTACCCGTGCTGGATGCCGCCTGGACCGGCGGCACCAGGGGGATGAGCGCAAGAGCGGCCACCAGCCCTCCCAGCAAGAGCGCTTGGAAGATCTGACGCGTCTTCATAGTGCATCTCCTTATACGTTACGCAAGAAGGAGAACCAGGGATGCTGTGGCATCACCTGTCGCTGGCTTCCGTGTCATACACCATCCTCGTGGTACGAGCCTAGCAGGAGCATCTCACGAATCGATCACAGAGGAGCCGAGAACTGTCACGGTTCGCTCCCACGCGCTGAACTCATGCGTACCATCAGCGAGAAGTGGCACGCATCACACACAGAGGTGTATTCCTTATCGTTCAAATCGTTAGAGCACACTGGACATGCCATGCCGAGGATGCCCTCCAAAACAGGGTGAGACACATGTTTTCGGATAGGGTATCTTCGGGCGGCTTCTGCTCGCTTAGTCCCTTTGCAAACACGTAATATGCGGAGGCAGTACCGTTAGCTTGCTCACTCTGCTGCAACCGGGGTAGTGCTTCGTTGTTGGACGCCCGGCGCACGAGATACCGTTCTGTCTACCTGAATCTTACAGAGTACTAAATCTTGCCGTGCCAAGCGCGCCAGGTCTTGCGGATGCTCCGGCTGGCCGTTTGCATCCAACTTAATACGCGTATCCCAGCGCCAGGCCGGAACCTGTTGGAGAAACAGCAGTAAGGCTTTGGACACCTCGTCAGGATCGATAGACATTTCCGCTCTGGCGGGGAGGTCCTGCCCATCCACATACACCGTCACGGGAGCACTGCCGTGCCGCAGATTCTTCCACCAGGTATGCTCCCGGTGCGTCATCACCATGATGGTCTCGCCGTCACGGAGATAGGAAACCGGGAACGTATAGCGTTTGCCGCTCGTACGTCCGGTGACGGTAAGCACGATGGTATGCTGATCACCGAGGCGATGCAGCGGCGACCGCAACAGGCCTATCACTAATGGGTTATAGAAGCGCTGTGTATTCATTGCTATTCTCTTCTTTCTGCTGGCGATGCGCCCTGCCCACCCAGCCGCCAGAGTATCCAGCCGACGGCCAGTATCCAGATCAGTAGGATACCGTAGATACTGTAGCCAACACCTATCACCGGACGCAGGCTTTCACACACGATGCCGATCACTCCGGTAACGATTCCCAGATAGGCAACAGCCTTGGGGAAGACGCCCCCAAGCATAGCTAGCGAGATAATCAGCACCCCCACCGCAAATAAGATGCCTCCAAAGCTGACCGAGTTGATCTGCGCTAGCAGCCCACTCGCGGTTGAGACTACCGCAGCACGCTGGGCTACCGTCGTGGCGGTCGCATATTGATCGCTGAGTGGCACCAGGCCGAACAGCTGTGTAAAACCGGTCACACACAGTACGACCGAGGTAATCCCGACGACCGCCCCAATGGCGGCAACACTCTTGCTCACCCGCAGGAGCGCCACAAAGAGCGCCAGGAAGATCACCATTGTCACGGTGACCGGTCCCACAAACACAAGCATATTGACCAGATAGGCTGCCTTATGAGCGGAGATGTACTGGAGAGTGGCGACTCCACCCGGCAGGGTGCCGCTCTCACCCGTGCTTGGGGGTTGAGGCGTGATGGCAATCAGTACAAAGGTAGCAAGGGTCAGCAGAGCAAAGAGGAAGGCTGAGATGCCTCCCGCCCGATAGAGCCCATTCCAGGATGGGTCTGGACCAGTAACACTCTGTACTGCCACTCCTGCCTCTAGTGCTGGTTCTTTCATTCTGGTTGCCACGGAATACCTCCCTCTACACCCGATGTTCTCATCCGTCTCGCTCCTTTGGTACTATCTTTGCTGCACTCTACGAGAATAGCTCTAGCACCGCCGTGTCCCATCGGCATCACGAGAGTCCTCGTTAGCATCTCACTTGCATCACAGAACCTTCCAGGCTGGTGCAGCTAAGGGTGGCGTATGAGAGGCTCGTTGCTGCTGGGAGAGGAGTATGCTGCGTACAATTTCGCCGGAGACTGGTGATGATCTACACTCGCTGGCGGCTGGCACTGGTCTAGGAATTCGCCTAAGAACACCTTGTCGATTATCGCGGGTACCCTCATCGCTACCCTTTTTGCCCTCTACATTGGGTGGAGATGGACAACGTTCAGCTAAAGAGACCAGAAGTCCCCGCAGTCCCGCAACGTCGGAGGCAGCGTGCACTCACCAGTCACTTATGGCCTGAGGGCGATGAGAAAGACTCCTGAGAGAGGGATAGGCCCAGCTCTGCCTGAATAGGTGCGATTTCGCTTGTGAGTGTGATTGTGACTTCTGATCGATGCATTGTGACGGCCGTGTGATCCACCTGAACGCATACTGTGTTGCCTGGAATAACCAACAGTACAGTATGAGAAATGAGGATTTCTGTATGGCAGCGCCAATCAAGCACCGCACGGATCTGGACATTCAATCGGATGTCCTCGATGAATTGAGCTGGACAGCCAACGTCAAGGCGAATGAAATCGGCATAGCTGTGACTGACGGTGTAGTGACCCTTACCGGCACGGTGGAGAGCTACCTGGCCCGGCATGCAGCCCAGGAAGCAGCACTGCGCGTTCGGGGGGTGCATGCCGTCGCTAATGAGATCGAAGTTCGCCTCCACTCGTCTGCCGAGCGTACCGACAGCGATCTGGCACTGGCGGTCTGGAACGCACTCAAGTGGGACGCAGTCATCCCCACCGACCAGCTGGAAGTGGCGGTCTCACATGGCTATGTGACCCTCAAGGGTCAGGTGGACTGGTATTACCAGCGTGAGGCTGCCGCAAGAGTGGTACAGAGGTTAGCTGGAGTCAAAGCAGTCAGCAACCTGATTACCATTGCGGTACATCCTACTCCGGCAGACATCAAGCAGCGCATCGAGCGAGCGCTGGTGCGCAATGCCGAGATCGATGCCTATACCATCGTGGTCTCGATCCAGGGAAATGTCGCCACTCTCAAGGGTACAGTGCGCTCGTATGCCGAGAAAGTTGCCGCCGAACGCACCGCCTGGCTGGCACCAGGTATCGTGACGGTGGACAACCAGATAATCATTGCTTACGACGACTAGGATCACCGTGGACCGCCGGTGCCACCACTGCCTGCCTAACGGCTAGCGTCCGGCACCGGCGGCACCCTCCTTCTCTTTCTTCACCCTCAAGCATTCTCCAACTGGCAAGAAGGCGAACGCGCATTGGATGTCAGTGACCTTTGCCCACGAGTCCTCAGTGCGTTTGCCGCCACCGCGAAGATCGTTCAGCGGCATCGTCGCCGGCGATACGAGGACTTCTTAAGGAATGTGAAGCGATTGTGATGTCCAGGCAGACGCCTGTGATCAATTTGTGCCTGTTCGGCAGGTATTCTCCACACAGCGCTTATGTGGCCAGCACCTCTGCTGGCTGCAGAAGAGAGGGAGAGATCTGATGATCCATGAGGTCACAGCATTGGCGCAGCAGCGCTCGCCTGAAGTGCTGGAGGGCAGAGCACCGGCCGGAACGAGCAATCCAGTTTTAGAATCCTACCTGGCATTGCCTGTACTCATCACGAGAGCTGCGAGCAAACAGGCATATTACACCATTCGCTATCTGGTGGATCATGATCGAAGACTCGCTGCCTATCGGGCATATGCATACTTTCGCTGGGTCGACGATCGGCTTGACCAACCGGTCTCCGACAAGACCCAGCAGCTGGCCTTTGTCAGGCGCGAGCAGAACTTACTCGACTCGACCTACCAGGCTTACCATGGGCAGGCACGCCACGACTGGGGCGATCTGGCGCCGCAGGAGCGAATGCTGGTGGATTTGATTCAAAGCGACGACCAGTGCGCCAGTGGCCTGCGCTCCTATATCAGCAACATGATGGCGGTCATGGCATTCGATGCTAACCGTCGAGATCAGCTGGTTACAGAGCAAGAACTGGAGCAGTATACCCGACATCTCTCTTTCGCGGTCACCGACGCTCTCCACTATTTCATCGGGCACGAAGATGCCCTACCGCAGAGCGAAGCGCGCTACTTTCCGGCAATGGCGGCTCACATCACCCATATGCTGCGCGACACTTTTGAAGACATCAGGCTTGGCTACTTCAATGTCCCGCTTGAGCTACTGGAGCCGAGCGGCATCGGCCCACGAGATGTCGCATCCGTGCCCTACCGGGAATGGGTCAGCTGTCGCGTGCAGCTGGCCCGTGCGTATTTCACGGACGGCGCAAGCTATCTTGACCAGGTGCAGAGCGCACGTTGTCGGCTTGCCGGCTACGCATACATGGCCCGATTTGCCGGCATACTCGACACGATTGAGCGTGAGGGGTACCGGCTCCGCCCCAGATATCCAGAGTTCAGCCATCCGAGCTACGCGGTGAAAGTCGGCGGGTCGGTACTACGTCACACCTTTCTGCGAGGCACACGATGAAAACACCATCTATCATCATTATTGGTGCAGGCATCGGCGGCATTGCCGCTGCGGCGCATCTTGCCAGGCGCGGAATGCAGGTGCGGGTCGTTGAGAAGAACCGCTGGCCAGGAGGGCGCTGCGATCATTTTGAGCGCGACGGCCATCATTTCAACACTGGTCCCACATTGCTCATCATGCCACGTCTCTACGAAGAGGAATTTGCGGCTCTCGGTGCCTCGTTGCGTGAGCGACTCAGCCTGCAGCGAGTTGACCCAACCTACCATCTGGTCTTCGACGATGGCAGCCAGCTTGCCCTTACCTCGGATTTGAAAGTGATGTGCGACCAGCTGGAAGCGATTGAGCCAGGTAGTTTTCAGGGTTTCTTACGCTATTTGAGCGAAGGGTATCGCCACTACACCGTAGCCATGGAACATCTGGTGGAGCGCGATTTTCGGACGGCGACTGACTTCTTCACGTTTAGCAACATCCCACTCATATTTAGCTTGGATCCACTCGTACACCACTACCATCACATGTCGGCCTACTTTACGGAGCCGCGTCTCAAGGCCGCCTTTACATTCCAGGACGTGTACATGGGTCTGAGTCCATTTGAGGCTCCCTCCACCTTCTCGATGATGGCAGCTACCGAACTGGCCCATGGCGTCTGGTATCCCAAGGGAGGCATGTACAGTGTCGTGAAAGCGCTCATGGATATTGCCCGTCAAGCAGGTGTGGAGTTCATTTTTCGCGCGCCCGTCTCCCGTATCGAGACTGCTGGCAGTCGTGCCACCGGAGTGGTACTTGCCGATGGTCATCGACTGGAAGCTGACGTGATTGTTGCCAATGCTGACCTGCCCTACGTCTACGACTGTTTGCTTCCACCCGATGCCTCGGCCAGGAGGTTGGCGCATAAGCAGTACTCGTGCTCAACGGTCAGCTTTTTCTGGGGCGTCGATAAAACCTATCCGGCGCTGCCGCCCCATACACTCTTCCTGGCTGATGAGTACCAGGAAAACTTTGCGCGCATTTCGGCGTTGCGGGACCTCCCCGACAATCCCAGTCTCTACGTTCATGCTCCGGCACGCCTTGATCCAGATGCCGCGCCTCCTGGTCAGGATACAGTGATCGCGGTGGTACCAGTTGGGCACATGGATGGAACCGGCAAACAGGATTGGCGCCGCATTAGAGCTCGGGCGCGGCAGGCCGTGTTCAATCGGCTATCCCTGCTGGGAATCACCGACCTGCAAGCCCATCTAAAGTTTGAGGTCAGTTACGTTCCTCTCTCCTGGAGGAAGCGCTACAACTTAATGCAGGGAGCGACCCATGGACTCTCGCATACCCTCACCCAGCTGGGATATCTGCGGCCGCACAATCGCCATCCCCATTACCATAACCTGTACTTCGTCGGAGCCAGCACGCATCCGGGAACAGGCGTGCCGACCGCTATGGTCTGTGCGCGCTTAGTGGCTGATCGTGTCACTGAAGAGTGGACTGCTGGCCTATCAGCCGAGCGGCCAGCGTAGGGGCTGAACCGCTTTCGCCATACTCCGAGTCACGCTCGCCCCATGTAGGTACAGCGGCAAGGTCGCTGGACCGGTCTGCGAGGGATATGCTCGCTCGTATTCTGACGGAACCTGCGGAGAGTGCAGCGTCTGCAGTGACCCTGGAAAAGAAATATGGGGTCATGCGCAGCCTCTATCACTTCGTTCGCGCTACAGAGCGCCTGCTCGAGCGTAAAGCGCATGTGGAGGAGGTCTACATTGCTGTCGTACCCACTACATGATCAGCCCGTACCTGATTGGAATCACCGTCTGTTTGAAGATGGAGCTCAGTAGGGAAAGCATGGGTCTGTCAAGGTGTCCGCACAGCGTCTGCTGGCCGGACATAGGAGACACGCGAGAGCCAGTCGTGATGCTTTCGACACCGGTTGTGATGGGATCGTGATCGGAAAGTACCATCCTTAAAGATGTGATTGGGTCGAGCTTACTAGCCTTGCGGTACTTACCAGGAGACCGGTAGGCACCATTTGAGTCGTGAGGTAATCATGCATGGACATTGGTATCCCGACAGAAATACAGGCTCATGAAAGGCGAGTCGCTCTAACTCCTTCGGCAGTGCCACTGCTGCGACGGGATGGGCATCGAGTTCTCGTTCAAGCCGGAGCAGGTCTACAGGCCTACTGCACCGACGAGATGTACCAGCAGGCAGGCGCCACGATACTGCCCGACGTCGAAACGCTGTACCAGCAGGCGGCTGCTGTTTTCAAGGTACAGCCACCTGGACTGGTGGTAGCCAGCCAGCAAAACGAAGCTGAGATGCTGCAAGAAGGCGCCATCTACCTGGGACTGCTGGCCCCACTGGCCCATCCGGATATCGTGGCGACTTTTGCCCAGCGGCAGATCACCAGCTACGCGCTTGACTTGGTGCCCAGACTCTCACGGGCGCAAAGCATGGACGCACTTACCTCTATGGCTACCGTTGCTGGTTACCAGTCAGTTGTGGTTGCTGCTGAGCGGCTAGGCAAAATGTTTCCCCTTCTTATGACAGCAGCTGGTACCATCTCTCCCGCCAGTGTTCTCGTACTGGGTGCCGGTGTGGCCGGACTCCAGGCCATCGCTACCGCCAAGCGCCTGGGCGCGAAAGTAGCTGCCTTCGACCCGCGCAAAGCGGTGAAAGAGCAAATTCAGAGCCTAGGAGCAACCTTTGTAGAGATGGAGGTGGGAGAGGACGTCGAGACGGTTGGCGGCTATGCAGGGGGGCAGTCCAGCCAGTTCCTGGAGCGCGAGCGAGAAACCATTCGGGCACAGTTGCCCCATACCGACGTCGTGATCTGCACTGCCCAGATCTTCGGCAAGCAGGCGCCGCTGCTGATCACCGAGGCAATGGTGCAGGAGATGCATCCGGGCAGCGTCATCGTCGACCTAGCAGTAGAGCAAGGCGGCAATTGTGCTCTGAGCCAACTGGATGAGGAGGTACGGCCCTATGACGTCACCATCGTCGGGGCAGGAAACCTGCCAGCGGCGGTGCCGGTGGATGCCAGCCAGCTCTACGCCCACAATGTGGTGAATCTCTTCCGTTACCTGTATCCTGCTACCGGTACGCCACCAGATGCACAGGATGAAATCGCTCTCGCTACCTGCCTCACTCGTGGGGGTAAGATCGTCCACTCCGAAGTGGAAGCAGTCGTAGCCGAGCGTCACGCCAAAGGAGCTGCCGTATGAATGCCACGCTCATTCAGTCACTCTACATCGTGATGTTGGCAGGGTTCCTCGGCTACGAGGTGATTCGCCGAGTTCCTCCTCTCCTGCATACACCGCTGATGTCGACCACCAACGCCATCTCGGGCATCTCACTGGTCGGCTCGCTGGTGGCGGCGGGAAGCAATCAGGGAGTGGTCAGCACTGTTCTGGCCGTCGTGGCCGTGACCGCGGCAACCATCAACGTGGTCGGCGGCTTCATGATTACCGATCGGATGCTCAGGATGTTCCGGCGTAGCGATCGCAGGCAGGAGGAACGGAAGTCATGAGCGTCCTACTGCTGGACATTTGTTATCTCGCAGCTGCCCTGCTCTTTGTCCTGGGACTCAAAGGTCTGGACTCGCCAATGACGGCACGGCGCGGGCTTGTCCTGGCCGAGATTGGTATGCTGTTGGCCGTCGTTGGTACACTGCTCAGCCGTGAGATCGTGCAATACCAGTGGATCTTGGTTGGGCTGGTAGTGGGATCGGCCATCGGTTCAGCCATGGCGATTTTCATGCCCATGACCGCCATGCCTCAACGGATCGCTATCTCCCACTCCTTCGGCGCGCTTGCGGCGACTCTGGTGGGCATAGTTACCTACATCGGACGTACCGGAAACCTGGACCGTATCACCATGATCGCGCTGGGCTTTGAAGTACTCATGGGATCTCTGACGATTACGGGGAGCTTTATGGCCTTTGCGAAATTGCAGGACATACTACCCAGCGCGCCGCTCACGTATCGCTTCCAGAACGTCGTGACGGTTGGACTCTTCGCCGTCGCCGTGGGATTATTCCTCGTGCTCATGCTGAGTCCCGGCACTGGTGCCGTTTTCTTCGGCATGATCGGCATAGCCCTGCTGATCGGCGTGCTCTTGGTACTGCCCATTGGTGGAGCGGATATGCCCGTTGTCCTGGCGCTCTTGAACTCCTATGCCGGTCTGGCATCTGCGGCCACCGGATTTGCCATCAACAACGATGTGCTGATCATCGCTGGTGCGTTAGACGCTACCTCCGGCTTCTTCCTCTCCATGATGATGAGCCGGGCCATGAATCGCTCCTTCACCAACGTCCTCTTCGGCGCGGTAGGCGCGCCAGTCCCCCAGACGGCTGCAGCCGGCGAAGCCGCGAAGACGGTGATTCACTATACTCCTGAGGATGCGGCCTATATGCTTGAGGAGGCTCAGTCGGTGATCGTTGTGCCTGGCTACGGTATGGCGGTGGCCCAGGCACAGCATGCGGTCCAGGAGCTGGCGACACTCTTGATACAGCGGGGGGCACAGGTGCGTTTTGCCATCCATCCAGTCGCCGGTCGCATGCCTGGACATATGAATGTGCTGCTGGCCGAGGCAAATGTTCCCTATGACCTGCTCTACGAGCCCGACCAGATCAACGATGATTTCGAGATGACGGATGTCGCCCTGGTCATTGGCGCCAATGACGTAGTCAACCCGGCGGCACGCTACAAGAAAGAGAGCCCTCTCTACGGCATGCCTATACTCGATGCCGATAAGGCCCATACCGTCATCGTCTTGAAGCGGAGCCTGCGTCCTGGATTCGCCGGTGAAGATAATGAGCTCTTCTACGAACAGAAGACGATGATGGTCTTTGGCGATGCCAAAGCGACCTTGACCTCCCTGATTCAACTGGTGAAGCAAGCAAGTCAGTCGGCAGGCAAAGCTCGGCAAGGTGCGCCAGAGCAGCCGTCACAGGCGCGCACCCATCAGGAGGTGGAAGCAGTCTCTTGATGAAATGTTGATAGGAGCTTCCTACCACTTGTGATCCTGCGCATTTCTACTGTACTATGCGTGCAAGCCCGCTTCTTCATCAAGTGACTCTGACGCAAGCGACGACAGCGAGGATAGTGCAGTTGCGGACAAGAGTGGAGATTGCATGAAGACGACACATCGCTTTGCTGTTTTGACCAGTGGCAGGGATGCGCCGGGTATGTCTACCGCACCTGGCTGCTCGTGACGCCGCTGTGATGCCTTGGTTGATAGGGACAACGTTAGATTTTGAGCGGTCGTTGTAGTCAACCCGACGCTCTTGGGACCTATCCCGAGAAGGCAGTGAACTGGTATATCGATCAGACACTACGCACGTACTTCCAACGAGTGCATGCTGTGCAACCTGTAACAGCAGCAGTGAGCAGGTAAGCTCTGGCAGTAGCTGCACAAGGCCAGAGTCTCTGACCTCGGCCGTTTACGATCACAACTGCCAGTGTTCCTGCAGCGGCGAGGAGAAGACCATTTCATTGCCTGTGACACGTCTGAGATGAATCTCGCCTGAGTCGTGACCTCAATTTGATGCTGGTGGCCTATGCTGACTGTGTCGGATAGAAGGCGCGGTCAGAGTTCATGCTCGCCAGCAACCTTCACCATGCTCTAACCCAAAAGGAGGGATCAATATGAGCACTACCATGCAACGGGATGGGACGGACACATTTGCACCTTTACGTGAAGCGGTAAGTCGCTTCATGGAGGGGAGCTTCGCCGGGCCGGAGCGCGCCGTGTTTACGCTGGGGCGCACGTTCCCGGTCGATATTCTCGAAACCCCTGAGGAGTATGTGATCCAGGCGTCTCTGTTCGGCATACGCCCGGAGAATGTGCACATCACCACCACCGGCAATACCCTGACTATACGTGCCGGGCAGAAGGCCGCCAAACCAAACGCAGACGGGATCTACCTGCGGCGTGAGCGGTTCGAGGCCTTTGTCCCTGACGTCGGCCGCACGATTACGCTACCGGGTCATATCAATCCGGATAAGGTCAATGCCGAGTACGAACACGGTGTGTTAACCATTCACGTGGGCAAAGATGACGAGATCAAAGATCATACGATTCCTCTGAAGGTCAAAGAGCTCAAGGATGGGTCTCCACGCTGAGTAAGCGCTTGGAGTGGTGGCGAGGCGGCAGGAGTACCGCCTCGCCACCGGTTCTATTACTTGCTCCTGTCAGGTGACGCGAGAGTAGCGAAGCGCTCGGGGCGGAAGAAGAGGCGCGCGGTATGGCGGCGACAGCACGAACGAAGACGCCGGGGCACGGTCGGATGAACCGGTACCGACAAATTGTCGATATCCTGGCCCGTCATGGTCTTGGCTTCCTCATTGGCGCACGGGCGCCAGTTTCCTTGCCCTCTCTGCCTCGATCACGCAAGCCGGTACTGTCCGTATCCGAGACCAGCCATTCCAGCGGATCCGAGGGCACAGCAAGCATCGAGACCAGTCACCATGCGACTCGTCCCGAGCATCTTCGCCTGGCCATCGAGGAACTGGGTCCCACCTTCATCAAGCTCGGACAAATACTCTCCACCCGCGGTGACCTGCTGCCAGCCGAGTACCTCGCGGAACTCGCCAAGCTACAGGACGGCGCGCCGCCGGTACCGGTCGAGACGGTGAGACAAGTACTTCTGGAGGAGCTAGGGCGACCAATTAACGAAGTTTTCGCCAGCTTTGACCTTCATCCGTTAGCATCGGCTTCGATTGGACAGGCCCATGCGGCTACCTTACTGGATGGTACAAAGGTGGTGATCAAGCTGCGACGTCCAGGCGTGGTGGAGCAGGTCGAGGAAGATCTAGGCATCCTACTCGACCTAGCTGCGACCGCTGAACGGCACTGGAGTGCTGCTCGCTATTACGACTTGCTGGCGATTGCCCAAGAGTTTGCCCAAACGCTGCGCGCCGAACTGGACTATCTTCAAGAAGGACGCAATGTTGAGCGGTTCGCTGCCAACTTCGCTGCCGACCCCAGTGTTCATGTTCCCAAAGTCTACTGGGAGACAACCACGTCGCGTATGCTTACCCTCGAGCGCATCTACGGCATCAAGATCAGCGACGTTGCCGCGCTTGAGCGGGCTGATCTGGATCGGCGGGCCATTGCCGATCACGCTACACGCGTTTTGCTTTCGATGATTCTGGAGTACGGCTTCTTTCATGCCGACCCACATCCTGGTAATGTCTTTGTCGAGTCCGAAGGCCGCATCGCGCTAATCGATTTCGGCATGGTCGGCGAAGTTGACAGTGCCACGCAAGCCATTCTGCTGCGACTCCTGCTGGCGATAGCCGAGCGAGACGGTGGACGGCTGGCTGATGTGCTGCTGGAAATCAGTCGGTCGCGTCAGAATGCAGATCGCAACGCGCTGCGCCGCGACATGCAGCGCATGCTGATGCAATACTGCGATCGACCGCTCGGAGATGTGAAGCTCAGCGTTATGCTGGGCGAGCTCCTGACCATACTACGCTGGCATCACCTCCGGTTGCCGCCTGATCTAGCCCTCATGGTCAAGACGCTGGGAATGAGCGAGGGGCTTGGTGTACAACTGGATCCCCAATTTGACCTGATGGATGTGTACGTACCCTTTGCCAAAGAGCTGGTGCAGCGCCGTTTTTCGGCCAGGCAGTGGGCGGGTCAGCTCATGCTTTCCAGCATCGACGCAATGGAGTTGGCGCTGGGGCTGCCGCAGCAGCTACACCACGTGCTGGGAGATATCGAGCGCGGCGGCTTCGAGGTCAACGTGCAGCCGCAGAGCTTCGAGTCCTATCTGCAGCGGATGGAGCAACTGACCAATCGGTTGGTTCTGGGGATCCTGGCAGCAGCGTTCACAGTAGGCTTTGCACTGCTGGTGGCAGCGTATCGGCCTGCGGGCTGGGATCATATGGCTCAGTTCCTGTTGCTTCTGGTGTTGGCGCTCTCCGGCGGCTTTGGGACCTATGTGCTGGCACTCATCATCGGATCACGACACCGGAGGCATGGCTGAGAGTATGAGGTAAAACCCAACTCGACACCTTCTACTGGCAACTCATCCCGCCGGCACGAATGCTGAGTCCACGAATTGGTCCTCCAGGTTGTCGGCAACCTGGAGGACCAATTGCGTACCTGCACATACTGCGCATGCCGGCCACTCAGCTCTGATTCCTCGCGGCCGCCTACAACGATTGAGTTCGTCGGTTGGCATGTGTTCCTGCCGCTTCCTATCTATGTGGTCCCCATCGGCCTCGCCTTTATCAACCCACTCCTTGCCGCAATTGCCTGGCTGTCATACTTGTTTTCCTTACGACAGGTCGACCGCAAATATGAGTGGAAGAGTGGTGATGAACTCCGTGCTACCGCAACGGTATCGAGATCAAGAGACCAGGGGTTGAAGCGACAAATCACTTGACTATCCCTGGTCTCTAGTCGATCACATCGAGATGTCCACCACCTCGCATGCGAACTCGCAGGTCTTACCGGCTCGTCACCAGTTCTTCATCCGGTTGGCTGGCTGGAAAGTCCTCAACTGTGAACTCTTCCTCATCATTGACATATCTTGCCGCGATGAGGCGACGTACCAGCACGGTGGTTGTCGTGGCAAACGCTGCTACCCCGACCACCACCACTATCGGCCATACTGGAACACGACGCGTGCGCGGTTCTTCGACGATGCGGCTTGCCTGTTTCACCGGACGACGGAGATTGGTTGGCAATGAGCCTTCCATAGCTTTCGTACCGCGTCGAACTGTGGACATCACAGTCGATGTACCATTTTTCAGTGCGTTCTTGGCTTCTGTCACCATAGTCATGAGAATCCACCTTTCCTGAATCAGCCTGGTTGGCTACGGGTCTTGCCGTTTAGAATCCGACTCTTGCCACATTCTGCTTCGCGCACATCACAGCGGGATCAAAAAGGGACATGTCTGTTTCTCGAAGTGATCACAGGAGAATCAGGGCCAGCGTGCCTGAGTCAACTTAGGCACGCTGCTTGTTCGAGAGGCTGGCATGCCAGCCTTTCTCTACCCGATCGGCTACCAGACGTGCGCAGACCAGGGCGGTCGGCACGCTTGTTCCCGGATGTGTACTGGCTCCGACGAAGTACAGGTTATGGTAATGGGGATGGCGACTGTGCGGCCGCAGATATCCCAGCTGGGTGAGGGTATGCGAGAGTCCATGGGTCGCTGCATGGCATCAAACGGTGCCCAGCCGTTCCGTACGTGTTGAATGGGTTCCAACGAGAAGGCGGTGAATGGGATACTGTCGAGGACTTGACTATGACCATTGCTCGCGAGTTTGCATCATCCAGCCTGGCATTAGCCCGTTTTCGCGGGACATGCTCAAGGGGTCATACGAGAAGTGTGGCTCACGTACATTCCCCGCGTGATGGCGAGTGCGCTCGTCGTGAGGCGATTGTGACACCAGTAAGGCAGCGTGTGAGCAGTTTGGGAGGTTCCACGGCTATCTTTCAGTAAGACGTTCGTTTTCCCATGCTTCCTGTAAGCAGATGCTAGCTGCTGAGGTCGGAAGGGGTCCCTCTTATGAAAGAAAGATCATCCATTGGCCGCACCCTGCTGGGTCTGGTCCTCATCGCCGGTACCCTAGCAGTAGCCGCCTGCGCTACCACTAGCGGTACTACCAGTACTCCTGCGAGTACTCCCACCGCGACTGCCGTGGTGACGTCCACTACCAGTGGTTCGGCCGGTAATCCCATCAAAGTCTACTTTTCGAACAATCCGGGGACTATGACGGTGACGGCGGTCAATCGCGTCTCGCCAACGGCGCACGTCGAGGAGTTCTCTATCCAGATGCTCATCGCTGGTCCGACTGTGGAGGAACGTGCTTCCGGCCTGTTCAGCGAGCTGAATGACGCCTTCAGCGGAGGGTCCAACTGCGCCGGTTCTTTGCCAGTTGATGGTCCCGATTTCATCCTCACCTTGAACATGAAAGGCACCACCCCTTCGCCGGGCACTGCTACCCTCAAGTTCTGCCGCCCTACTACATTGCCAGGGGAAGGGACTGGAGCCCGTATCAAAGCGGAGATTAATGCTACCTTGCTGCAATTCTCCAGCATAAAACAGGTCGTGATTCTAGGGCAGGATGGCAACTGCTGGGATGACCTGAGTGGGCAGAATCTCTGTCTGAAATAGGCTGCACCGACACTATAGATGGAACCGGAGGATGCTGCAAGGAAGCAGGGCCTGCTGTCAGGTAGTATGCGCGTCCAGCTGCGGTCTCGCAGCTGGACGCGCATACGTCGGCACCACGTCCCAAGTTCAGAAGGCTCGTATGCTGCATGTGGGGGTATTTCAGTCACCTGTGACGCTGCTGTGACGTGCACAGTGCACCCCGAAGGGTGGAGCGAACTGGAGTGGAAAGGTCGCGCAGTCCCACCCTTTGCTATCAAGATGGATAGTTCGCAACCAGCTCGGGAAGTACGTCCTGGAAGGGCGTCAAGAGGTACCGCGGGGGCGCCCCGGATCAGCTCAGATCTTTCTTCGTAGCCGTAGCCAAACGACTCGCTCTGCTACCCATTCTGCTGCGGGTGTACTAACAGAAGCGGGATGTCCGTCTTCGCAACCACGCGTTCGGTGATGCTTCCCCAGACCCAGCGCATGATACCCGTGCGCCCGTGGGTCGCCATCGCCAGTAATGTGTACGAATTGACCTTGGCTGGTACTTCCTGTGCTGGTACTGTCTCGGTTGATGTACGCAAAACTCTCTGGTCCTCCGGAGGTTTGGCACCCTCTATCATCGAGACCAATGTGCCCGCGACATCGTAGCCCGTGACGACTTCCCAGCTAACTGTGACGCCAGAATGGGCCTCTTCCAGATGTTTAGCCGTCTCTTTGAGATAGTTCTCTGCGCCACGTACGACCAGGGCCTCCGGCATATTGTCAGGCAGCGCGTCCAGCGGTCGTACGACCAGTACCAGATGGAGGAGACACGGTATGGATCCAGGGAGCGATCCGACAGCCTGTTCTACACCACGCACGAGCGTGAGAGTGCAACTGGCAGCGTGCTCGACCACGCTCTCGGCAAGCGGAGAGCCGTCGAGCGGCACGAGCACGCGGAGATTGGGAATGGTATCCGCTCGCCCTGGAGCTTTCGGAAGATCTAGCAGTTCCGCTCCTTCGGTCCAGAACGGGAGTTGGTGCTGCCGCAGCATGAGTACTGGGACATGCGCCTGGCGGGCGACGTGCTCGGCGACACTGCCGAAGACCCAGCGACTGAAACCGCTCCTCCCATGGCTGGTCATGACAATCATGTCGGCCCGATACTCAGTTGCTGCTTCCAGTATGCAAAGGGCAGGCGTTCCGGTCAGCAGGGCCGTTTCGAGCGGCAAACCGGAGAGCATAGGCAGATCAGCCTGCCGGGTGAGATACGCCTGAGCACGCGGCTTCTCCTCCAGGTTCGCCGGAGGGATGACTTCCGGCACGAGAGGAGATTCGTAGACGATGGTCACGGGCAACGCCTGAACCAGGATCAGGGTGCCACCAGCTGAGCGAGCGAGCTTGGCCGCTACCGCCAGAGCGCGTTCTGCCAGCGGTGAGCCGTCGAGCGGCACGAGGATACGCTTCATCATTGTGGAGCACTCCTTCTATTGATGGATAACGAG
Organism: uncultured Chloroflexia bacterium; assembly: GCA_963810535.1. GTDB lineage: Bacteria > Chloroflexota > Ktedonobacteria > Ktedonobacterales > JADMIN01 > JAJPKE01. The sequence goes on along the minus strand of CAWENW010000002.1, from coordinate 509,009 downwards.
GAAAACGAGGGCAGTTTTAAGTACCGCCCTTCTGCTGCATCCAGTCTATGCCGCTCTGATCACAACTGCATAACATACAAGCCCGAGATGGGTCACAATCAGCTCACAAGGCAAGCAGGTAGAGCCGTTGATCCAGCTCTACTTGGAGTGATTTCCCCGTTATCTCGGGGTAGACAGGGAGGGCGATGGAGTCACGATGATGCGGATGTTGTAGGTACAAGGTGGTTACTCAATGCCGCTGGGAGCGGCGCAAGCACGGAAGTTGGGACTGGCTTGACCTGACGCGGATGCAGTAAAGCGCGTGCCTCATCCGTCACCAGGTATGCTGCCAACATCAACGCTGCGCCTGTTTTCAGGTGGAAGACCATCTTTCTCCATTCACTCTCTGCTCCAGTAAACGCATACTGGGCTTGCACTCCTACAGGATCCCGAAACGCGGCGACGAGTCGATCCCCGATCTGCGCGACCTGCCGTTTGATTTGGGCGCTATCTCCTGTGCGTAAAGCGGTGTCGAACGCAGCAAGTTCACTCGGAGACTTGTACAGACAGGCATCCCAGGGATAGGCAAAGAAGTAGGTCTCCTGCTCGACGTGGCTGAGGCGGTGCGCGGAAGCGAGCGCCCACTCGACATACCAGGCCTGTAGGCCATCGGTGACGCCGTAAAGCGTAGCCATCGCCATGTTGTGGAGCATATTGCACTTCGCGGCAGAGAGCGAATGCAGATCAGCTACCTGTTCCAGGTGTTCGAGAAGACCCCCAAGAATGGGAGTCGACTTTACCGTCTGGGGCAAGAGCCGTAACGCATTGTCGGCAAAGAGTGCGAGTTCTGAGCGTGCGAGTTGCGGGTTTGTGGGTGGATTGGTCGTCAAGCTCGGTCGCTCTTCATGATAGATCTTGCGGCGAAAATCTAAGTAGTTAGAAGCTACGTCAGCGTAGGCAGTGGCCGCAAATGCCTCGGAGTCGCGGGCGAGCTCATTCGGATTGGGCACGGTTGCGGCTTCCACGGCGTCGGCTGGCGTAGGGGTTGCCGTCAATACTGACGCCGTCTCGTCAGGTATTGGCGGGATCGAAGACGTTAACGATGTTGCTGCGATGCTGGATGGGCTCATGATGTCATCTCCTCGGGTGTCTAGACATCTCTAGGTACTCTACCCTGGATACAGCATGCTAGTTAGGTGTCACAGGAGGCTCACCATGAAGCGACACATTCTCACAATCTGCACACAACGCAAAGCGCTGATTCGGGCCACAGCCTCTTTGTCTATGTGAGGTGGAGATGGCCGGCTGCTTGTTCCAGCTGCTCGCGGAACTGCGGGGCCGCCACCTGAATGAGACTTCGCGCTCGCTCGGCGAGATTGCGCCCATGCAGTTTCGCGATGCCATATTCCGTCACGACATAGTGTACATGAGCCCGTGAGGTGGTGACCGCGGCTCCTGGGGTGAGCACCGGCACAATGCGCGAGACGAGTCCGTCGATTGGCTCAATGGCTCCGGTGGGCGTGCCGTCTTCGTGTGTAGATCCTCTGCTCGCTGAAGATTTTGCGGGTGGCACCCGCGCGGTGGCGGGTAGCGCAATGATCGGTCGCCCCCGCACGGAGAGCGCCGCGCCCCGCAGGAAGTCCATCTGTCCCCCGACACCGCTAAACACGGTGGGACCAATCGATTCCGCACACACCTGACCCGTCAGGTCCACCTGGATAGCGCTGTTGACGGCAACCATATGCTCGAACTGCCGAATGATGTGCGAATTATTGGTGTAGTCGGCCGGACGCATCTCGACCATCGGGTTATCATCGATGAAATCCAGCAGGCGGTCGGAGTTGCACAGGCACCCTGCACAAACACATGCTGACCCGGCTGCACTACCTTTACCGCTCCATGCGCAGTTTCCCAGGCAACCATATAGGAGCTCCTGCTCTGCTACAGTAAATGACAAACCACCAATGCTCCTGTCGTGCAGGTCGTTATCGTACCTAGAAGGTCTAGGTATCGTCAAGCCAACAGAGTAAATGGAAGCATCAATGCTTGAAAAGTAACATCATTCTCGGGCGAGAATGTTGGTCTGTTTCATCGAGAGTTGGCTTGATCAGATTGAGACTTCGCGGCTGATTTTTCTGATCCGATTGTGACATGCCCCGTATATATTGGATTTGTGCTAACCAGACAAGACGGACAGCGTTCTTGCGGCACGGCAGGAGAAAGATCATGGATACCCCCCGCGAAAAGTCAACAGATAGCAGCAGAGGCACGCCGATCACGGACACACTCCCGGCATTGGTTGCGCACGAGGTCGAGGACGAATCACGTGAACACGCCACCTCGCGACCAGGAACTCTGCTTGAACAGTACCGCTATGGCAGAGTTGAGGCGGAGGCGCACCGGATTTCCGAGGAAGTGACTAACGTAGCGCAAGAACGCCTCCGGCTGCCAGCCTCAGAAGTCCAGAGCCGGCAGGATGCAGTGCAAGACGATCAGGAGGTAGGTACAGCTCAGGACACTGATGCAGAAGCTCTTCTGACGTCGCCCTTCACCGGACAAGAGACAGTGCCCGCTCCTCAACGACTGAGGCACCTGCTTGTGCCGCTAGATGGGACTCCGGAAGCTGAGCGCTCTCTCCCCTACGCCTCCGCGTTCGCGCGCCTGCTACATGCCCATCTGACACTGAGCCACATCACTCCTACCACCGATGCGAACCTGTTAGCACAGGCTCTCCATATAGCAGGCGGTGATCGACTTATGGCAGAGCAGGTGTTTGAACCGCAGGCACTCCTTTATCTGCAGGATCTGCGTTGGCGCCTGTCCGTTCCTCCGGAAGAGGTAAACGCGCATCACATCAGCGCACCCTCAGTAGTAGAGGGGCTCCTCGAGCTTGTAGCGGCAGACCATATAGATCTTGTCACTGCTGGATTGCGATCCCACTCTGGCGCTGATCACTTCCGGCTGGGAAGGGTGATCGATAGTCTGATACGGAAAAGCAGCACACCACTGCTTCTCATTCCACCACGTGTGATGGTAGACACCTCTCTGTTTACGTTACGCCATATTCTGGTACTGCTAGACGGCTCTGCGCTCGCCGAGGAAGCCCTGGCTCCGCTCTTGGGCATCCTCGACCAAACCGCAAGCGGCTCCGCCGGCGAGCCACTTGCGGTAACCTTGCTCCGTGTGGCAGAGAACCAGAGCAAGGTGCTGGAGTGCCGGAACTATCTAGAGGCGCTTCGCGTGGTGCTCATGGACATGCCAGCTTGTTCTCGGGTACAGGTCCTTACTGAGGCGGTCATCGGGTCAGCGCCGGGAACCATCGTCGGCAGGCTAAAGCGTGAAATCCAGGGTCAAGAAGATGCCATGATCAACAGATCTCCCGTAGGGCCAGTAGATCTGTTGATCATGGCAACCCATGGGCGCGGAGGCGTCGGGCGGCTGGTACTGGGGAGCGTGGCGGACTATGTCCTTCCACGCGCGGAGGTTCCTGTGCTGCTCGCACATCCGGTCTACCTTGACATGTGAGCGGGCCAGGGGGACGAGATGGCGGAGCTGGAGGTGAGGAAAAGATGGCATGTGCGATGGCTGCAGAGCTGGGAGGCGGCCGTTCTTGCCCAGATCATATTCCGCTCGATGCGACCCAACTCGAGGGGACCTTTCCTCTTCGTGGCGGAGTCGCCGCCTATGTTCGCGCGATTCAGTCCGATGACACCGGGCGGCTGCGTATGTTTCATCGCCAGCTCTCACCCGAATCCATTACCTTTCGATTGCATCCCGTCCTTTATGCACCAAGATGTGCTCACCTACGTGCGACCCCTTCCCGAACAAGCAGAGTCTGGTCCGGCATCGGCATCTCCGACTGAGTGAGCATCGGCAGGCAGATGTTCAGACACTGAAGAGACCCAGGCCGGACAGCCCGGGTCTCTTTGCTAGGCGCTCGAAGGCATCAACAGCTAGAATAGCTAGACGGCTTGGTGAGCGGTCATGAGGCACTAGCTGCCGGAGTGGACGGTTTCGATGGCTGCTGTTGGAACAACGTACCAGCCTTCCAGGGGAGGCCCAGCGCGGGGAGCAGGAACCGGTCGAGTCCGATCCAGCCGCAGACTCTCCAGGAGAAGACCAGGAACAGCCCAAACATGCCTATCACGGGGTTGATGCTGACCGTACCCGAGAGCAGGTAGTTCATATTCATCAGGACACCAAAACCAGCCGCGATACCGGTGAGTGCACCCAACAGGATGCCCAGTCCAACCGCAAACTCTCCATAGGTGACCAGGAAGGAGAAGAACCCAACGTTGGGAAGGACAAAATGCTGCAAGGGTACGTCTCATGTATCACAGCCACATCACGACCACTAGACAGGGTCTCACGGCAATGTCACAACCCAGCGTGTTGCGCGCGGTACTGGACCAAATGATACCGCGGGCCGGGGCAGCACCAAGCGAGCCACCCGCTCAGCAGGGTGATGACGGCTTCAATAGTTTCTAGTGGTTTTCAATGGCAGACGAGATGATCCATGCTCTAACGATCGAATGTGCTCAGGGCTTTGACGTAGTTGGCGCGCTCAAATGCTGCCGGATCGGCGACACCTAGCTGGCTCATACTTCCCCGCATCTGGGAGATCGAGGTGTACTCATGCTCATCCATCCACGCTCGCATGTCGCGGAGCATCCTGGTAAGGTGAGCGGGGCCATTGACAAGAAGACTCGACGCCATCATCGCGACATTGGCGCCGGCCATCACCGCCTTGAGCGCATCCTCTGCCGTATGGACGCCGCTGGTAAGAGCAAGGTCGCATGGAATTCGGCCGTAGAGGATGGCAATCCAGCGTAACGGCAAGCGCAGATCGTGTGAGGTACTCAGCTCGACACGAGGAACTACCTCAAGCCGCTCGATATCGAAATCCGGCTGATAGAAGCGGTTGAAGAGCACCAGTCCAGCAGCACCGGCTCCGCAGATCTCTCTGGCCACATGGGGAATCGAGGTCAAGAATGGGCTGAGCTTCACCGCGACGGGGATCTGGACCTGCTGCTTCACATCCCGAATCAGATTCAGATAGATCGTCTCCAGTTCGGCTCCAGTCTGCTCTGGGCTCGTCGGAAGATAGTAGATATTCAGTTCCAGCGCGTCGGCGCCCGCTTGCTGGATCTTGGAAGCGTACTCCACCCACCCGCCGGTGGTCACACCGTTCAGACTGCCGATGACGGGAATGGAGATAGATTCCTTCAGCTGGTGCAGGTGTTCCAGGTACCGTTCGGGGCCGATCTGATAGGTCGCAAAATCAGGGAAGTAGCTCAGGGATTCGGCGTAGGTCTGAGTGCCGAACTCCAGGTAATGATCCAGCTCCAGGCTCTCGTGGGTGATCTCTTCTTCGAAGAGTGAGTAGACCACGACTGCGGCGGCTCCTGCCTCCTCCAGGCACTTTACAGTGTCGAGCTTTTTCGAGAGCGGTGATGCTGACGCGACCAACGGATTGCGAAGAGGCAGCCCGAGGTAGCTCGTCGTTAAGTCCAGCATAGTGTATCTCCAGTCACTACCAACCTGCTTCGCCGCGCAGTCAGGACTTGTCAAGTTGCCCATGGGCTCCATCAATTGTGGCGAGTTGCCGGTAATGTTCCCATCGCTGGGCTACCTCTTCGCGAGCTTCCTGCATCAGTTCCTGCGCGCGCGGCTCGTCACTTTGAGCTAGCATACGGAAGCGGGTCTCGTTATACGCGTATTGCTCGAGCGGCACGGTAGGATCCTTGGAATCAAGGGTCAGCGGGTGCTTGCCCTCGCGCTCCAAGGCTGGATCATAGCGATAGAGCGGCCAGGCGGCACTCTGGACCGCCAGTCGTTGCTGCTCGAGACCCTTGGTCATGTCGATGCCATGCGCGATGCAGTGGCTGTAGGCGATGATCAGTGACGGGCCGTTAAAAGCATCGGCTTCAAGGATGGCGTGGAGCGTCTGAGCGTCGCTTGCCCCCATGGCAATCTTGGCGACGTAGATGTTGCCGTAGGCCATGGCAATCTGGCCGAGATCTTTTTTGGGGAGCGCCTTACCGCGCGCCGCAAACTTTGCCACCGCCCCTAGAGGTGTTGCCTTAGAGGCCTGCCCCCCGGTATTGGAGTAGACCTCAGTATCCAGCACCAGGACGTTGACATTCTTTCCGGAGGCCAGCACATGGTCAAGGCCACCGAAGCCAATGTCGTAGGCCCAGCCGTCTCCGCCAATGATCCAGACGCTGTGGCGCACCAACGCGTCGACGACGCTCAGCAACTGACTCGCTTCCAGCGCAATCTGTGGGTCGGCGCTGCTGTCTAGAGCCGTTAGCTCCCGCTTGAGTATGGCTACTCTTCGGCGTTGTTCCTGAAGGCCACCTGGAGTAGCCTGATCCGCGCTGAGGAGTTCATCCACCAGCGGCTGGCTCAGGCTCTCCCGCAACCGTACGAGCAGTTCGCGAGCGTATTCCTGCTGTTTGTCCAGCGTTACCCGCATACCCAGACCAAATTCCGCGTTATCCTCAAAGAGAGAATTCGACCAGGCTGGCCCGCGCCCCTCGCGGTTGGCGCTCCACGGCGTCGTAGGCAGGTTACCGCCGTAAATTGAAGAGCAGCCGGTGGCATTGGCAACGAGCATATGGTCCCCAAACAGCTGGGTCACCAGCTTGATATAGGGTGTCTCACCACAACCCGAACATGCCCCCGAGAACTCGAAGAGCGGCTCGAGCAGCTGCGACGTCTTGATGGCTGAGAGCGCCACAGTGGCCGGATCCATCTCCGGAAGTTTGGTAAAGAAGTCCCAGTTCGCGTTCTCTTCGGCCTGTATGGGCAGGATGGCAGCCATATTGATGGCCTTACGTCCGGTCTGGGACTTATCTTTGACCGGGCAGGCCTCAACGCAGAGCCCACAGCTGGTGCAGTCGTCCGGTGATACCGCCAACGTGTACTGCATGTTGGGGAACTCTTTGTACTTTGCGGCGGTAGAATGGAAAGACGCCGGCGCGCTGGTCAGCTCCGTGGGATCATAGACTTTCATACGAATCACCGCATGGGGACACACCATCGTGCACTTCCCACACTGAATACACAGGTCAGGGTCCCACACCGGCATCTCCGTCCCAATCTGCCGCTTCTCCCAGCGTGCGGTGCCGACGGGATAGGTGCCGTCGGCAGGTAACGCGCTCACGGGAAGCGCATCCCCTCTGCCGGCGATCATCTCTCCCAGCACCTCGCGGACAAACGCCGGTGCCTGTTCCGGTACGGCCGGCCTGCGCAGATGTGTATTCAACTCCGGCATCTGGCTCATGATGCCGGTGACATCCACTTCACCCAGCAGCTCTAGTGTCTGATCGACGGCGGCGAAATTCCGCTGGACCACCGCGTCTCCTCGTCTGCCGTAGGATTTCTTGATGCTCCGCTTGATGGCGGCGATGGCTTCCTCCTGGGGCAAAATACCGCTCACGGCAAAGAAGCAGGTCTGCATCACCGTGTTGACTCGGCCCCCCATCCCAGTGACTCTCGCCACCTTGCTGGCGTCAATCACGAAGAAGCGGACGTGGCGCTCTATGATGATTTCCTGCACCTCTCGCGGTAGATGCTCCCAGACCGTTGTGGTGTCATAGGGCGCATTCAGCAAGAAGACGCCTCCAGGCTCGATGGCGGAGAGCACGTCATATTTTTGCAGGAACGAGAATTGGTGGCAGGCGACAAAGTTCGCCCGCTCAATGAGATAGGGCGCGGCGATAGGATGAGGACCAAAGCGTAGATGGGAGACCGTGATCGATCCGGACTTCTTGGAGTCATAGACAAAATAGCCCTGGGCAAAATTCTCGGTTTCTTCGCCGATGATTTTAATCGAGCTCTTATTGGCGCTCACCGTGCCGTCGGATCCCAAGCCCCAGAAGAGACAGCGCACGGTGTCGATGGGCTCAATCGTGAATGCGGAATCGTAGGTGAGACTGGTATGAGTCACGTCGTCGTTGATCCCGACGGTAAAGTGCTGCTTGGCCTTTGGTCGAGCCAGCTCGTCGAAGACGGCCTTGGCCATGGCCGGCGTAAATTCCTTGGACCCGAGTCCATAACGGCCGCCGATGATGCGGCTGATCCGCGAGTCCGCCATCTCGCCACGCTCCCTGGCTTCGTGGAGCGCAGCCAGCACTTCCAGATACAGCGGCTCACCAACACTGCCAGGCTCCTTGGTACGGTCGAGCACGGCGATCGCCTGGACAGTCGGCGGCAAGGCCCGCAAGAAGTGTTCGATCGAGAAGGGACGGAAAAGATGCACGCTGAGAACGCCTACGTGCTCGCCCTGCTCGACAAGCCTGCTGGCAGTTTCGCGCGCAGTGATCGTGCTGGATCCCATAGCAACGATGACACGCTCGGCAGTTGGGCTGCCCTCGTACTCGAAGAGGTGGTAATGACGCCCAGTCTGAGCGGCAAACTGGTCCATAGCCTTCTCGACGAGAGCTGGTGTGGCGGCATAGTAGGAATTGACGGTTTCGCGCCCTTGAAAGTAGACATCGGGGTTCTGCGCGGTGCCACGAATGACCGGGTGGTCCGGCGACAGCGCCCGCTGCCGATGCGCGTAGATCAGCTGGTCGTCGATGAGTCCACGCAGAGTGGAGGCGTCAAGCGCCTCAATTTTCGCGACCTCATGTGAGGTACGGTAGCCGTCGAAGAAATGGAGAAACGGCACTCGTGCTGCCAGCGTAGAGGCATGGGCAATGAGGGCAAGGTCCTGCGCTTCCTGTACCGAACGAGACGAGAGCAGAGCGAATCCGGTAGCGCGGGTGGCCAGGACATCCGCATGGTCGCCAAAGATCGAAAGACCCTGCGCTGCCAGCGCCCGCGCTGCGACATGGAAGACCGTGGGAGACAATTCACCTGCGATCTTGTACATATTCGGAATCATTAAGAGCAAGCCTTGCGACGCCGTAAATGTGGTCGTCAGCGCGCCAGTCTGGATCGCACCATGGATCACGCCAGCGGCTCCGCCTTCGGACTGCATCTCAATTACGGCGGGCACCGTTCCCCAGATGTTGGGCTGCTGGCCGGCGGATAAGCTGTCGGCAAGTTCACCCATGGGCGTCGAAGGGGTAATGGGATAGATGGCAATAATCTCGGAGAGGGCATGCGCAACCCTGGCTGCTGCCTCATTGCCGTCGATGGTCACCCAGGTCCGTTCCATAGCCTCTGCTCCATTTCTGACGCTCATTGTATTGTCATGAGGAGAGTATGGGCACCAGGCATCTCAGACGTATCACAACCAAACACGAGGAGGTCACAATAAGCTATCAGCATTGCTTGAGAACGCAAACTAGAGTACCCCTATAGTGATCTCTGGCCCATAGGCCCGGACATCCTCGCCAGAACCCGAAGTATGCCTGTCACTGTCTCATGAGAGTAGGAGCCGTAGGAGTTTGTAATCAAGCTGTGATGCTGCTCTAGTGGGATGTGAGTGGATTGTGAGTCGCGCACTGGATGCTTTGTTGAGTACGTACCATACTGACCGGACAAGTCAGCCGAGAGATGCTACCAGAAAGCAGGTCACCGATGGATAAACAGCTTCACTCAATTGCCAGCGACTTTCTACGTACCACAATGCTCCAGTTTGCGATGCGCACAGCGTCTGAGCTTGCAAGGGAGGGTTTCTACCATGGACTGGGACTCCTGGACATAGGAGATGAGGACCTGGCGCTGTTTGCCGAGGAAGCATGGCGAAAATATACCCGCACCATCGATTTCGACTATCCCCGCTACGCGCATAGCATCTTCCTTCAGGCCCATCGGCTGGCGTATCGTGCCTATGCCCGCGAGTTACCACATGACCTCCATCCCAATCTGCAGATTCTCATCGCCGAGTTAGAAACCCAGCTGGGCCTTGCCATCGAACGATAACGCTAGAGAGGCAAGAAGTAGCCGTACTGTAGAGATGTACACCACCCATCGCCGTACAGGTACTCTATCATGATGCCTGAACTGGCTGGGTGATATCTAGATGGACTTCGACCTCACCGGTAGCATAGTGCGTCGTGCAGGGAAAGCCACTATTGCGCAACACCTCGATCATGCGCGTGTTTGTGCCCATGGTAATCGCGACAAACGTGGTGTACCCCCGCCTCCGGGCGTAGTCGGCCAGGCGGTGTAAGAGTGCCGTTGCGATACCGTGCCCCTGCCAGTGGTCTTCCACCACAAAAGCCACCTCAGCGGTCTGTGATCGCATATGTTCGTAGCGGACCACACCAAGTATCTCCTCGCTCTCAGCGCTCCCACGGGTCGCAACGAGCGCCATGCGCCGTTCATAATCCACATGGGTAAACCGCTCGGCCTCCTCGATCGAAAGCTCCGGCATAAACCGGAAGAAGCGAAAGATGATGGATTCGGGCGAGAGCTGGCGATGAAACGCACGCAGGCGCTCGGTATCATCGGCGCGAATGGCCCGTACAAGAAGTGCTTCGCCACTGTGCAGCATCAATGTGCAGGGCGCAGGGGGTACGGTAGATGGGAGTGGTTGGGGCGCCACAGAAGAAAGATCCACCTGAGCTGAGACTGGTCGAACCGACATCGTGCTACTCATGGTATTCACCTCCAAGCCTATTGCCTCAAGTCTCCTGATCAATCAATTCCTTATCTTGTATCAAGCGTAGTAAACGCGGCTCACATCTCGATCAAGATGGCCATGCGCAACCTCACAAACTGATCACGAAGGAGGTGGCAACATCTCACCCCTCCTGGACACGCGGCCTATTGCACTCGTAAAGAAGGATGCTACTATTCAAGGAGTGAGAGTGACCATAGCTGTGATGACCTAAGGAGACTGCAACGAGTGCCGGCCCGGCGCCTTAGCGGCATAACCTGAGGCATGACCATAACAGCCATGATATGTAGCCCACAACGAGGAAGCGGGGAGGGACTATGGTGGCCTGGGGAAGCGTGACTCAAGCAGTACAGGTGGTAAAGTCAGGGCAGCGGGTGTTTGTGCAGGGTGCCTGCGCGACTCCGACCCCGCTGCTCGAGGCCCTGGTAGAGCGCGGAGACGAGCTTGGAGATGTCGAGATCATGCACCTGCACACCTATGGTCCCACTCCCTATACCGACGAGCGCTGGGCCGGGCATTTTGCCCTGCGCGCGCTCTTTGTGGCTGAGAACACACGGGCAGCCGTCAATGCGGGTCGTGCCAGCTATACCCCCGTTTTCCTCTCCGATATGCCGGCGCTTTTTGCCCCAGGCAGTGCGCTGGCTGTAGATGTGGCGTTTATCCAGGTCTCTCCTCCGGATGCCCATGGATACTGTTCACTGGGACCTTCAGTCGATGTGACGAGAGCGGCAGTCGATGCCGCCTCGCGCGTGGTAGCCCTCGTCAATCCTCACGTGCCTCGCACCCATGGTGACAGCTTTATCCATGTATCACGGCTGGCATATGCCGTACAGTGGGATGGCTCTCTCTATGAAGTAGAGCGGAAGCCACCCGATCCCACTCAGCTGCGCGTCGGCCAAAATGTTGCCGAACTGGTGGAAGACGGCGCGACACTGCAGCTGGGAATCGGCGCGATCCCCGATGCGGTCCTGCAGGCACTTGCCGACCGGCGTGATCTGGGTATTCACAGCGAGATGTTTTCGGATGGAGTGCTCGATCTGGTCGAGCAAGGAGTCATTACCGGCAATCGCAAGGTCCTCGATCGGGGGAAGATCGTTGCCAGCTTTGTCGTGGGGACTCGCCGGCTGCTGGACTTCATCGATGATAACCCGATGGTCGAGATGCGTCCGGCCGACTACACCAATAATTCGCACATCATTCGGCAGTTCGAGCATATGGTTGCCGTCAACAGCGCTATCCAGGTGGACCTGACGGGTCAGGTGTGTGCGGAATCGATTGGTCCCACCGTGTTTAGCGGTGTCGGGGGACAGATGGACTTCCTGCGGGGCGCGGCGCTCTCCGTGCGGGGGCGACCGATCATTGCGCTACCCGCCACCGCGCGGGTGCCACCCGCAAAATCTTCAGCGAGCAGAGGATCTACACACGAAGACGGCACGCCCACCGGAGCCATTGAGCCAATCGACGGACTCGTCTCGCGCATTGTGCCGGTGCTCACCCCAGGAGCCGCGGTCACCACCTCACGGGCTCATGTACACTATGTCGTGACGGAATATGGCATCGCGAAACTGCATGGGCGCAATCTCGCCGAGCGAGCGCGAAGTCTCATTCAGGTGGCGGCCCCGCAGTTCCGCGAGCAGCTGGAAAGAGCAGCCGCACACTTGCACCTGACAGAGCGGGTGAGTATATAGCCAAGATCTGTGCAGTACTATTTCCAGGCATGGGATAGACATCGGCCGCTGCACATAACCGTGACCCGGCTTGGTGCGCTGTCTGAGATGATGGTGGAAACAAGGCTTCTTATAAGAAGCTGATGTGATAGTGGAATGATCAGGGAAAGAAGAGGTGACGACCTATGCCAGCCAAAGAGCCACACATCCTGGCCGCCGATGACGATCCACAGATTCTGCGACTGATAACTCGCAATCTCCAGCTGGACGGCTATGACGTCACGGCAGTTACCGATGGCCAGCAGGCTCTCGACCAGGTCGAAGCCAATATGTTCGACCTGGTCATCCTGGATGTCATGATGCCCGCGCTGGATGGCTTTATGGTGTGCCAACGGGTTCGGGAGTTTTCGAGCGTCCCTATCATCATCGTGACCGCTCGTGGCCAGGATAAGGATAAGATTCATGGGCTGGACCTAGGGGCCGACGACTACCTCACCAAACCCTTTAGTGTCGAAGAATTGCTGGCCCGTGTGCGAGCGGTGACACGACGCTCACAGTTGAGCGCCACTCAAGACCCACAGATGTTGCGGCCACAGATCGAAGTCGGCGAACTCACGATCGACTTTGCCCAGCACCAGCTCACGCGTGCCGGCCAGGAAGTCGAGCTCACTGCTATCGAGTATCGCTTGCTCGCCTACCTGGCCCAGAATGCTGGCCGAGTGGTCACACACGATATGCTGCTCGAGCAGGTGTGGGGCGAAGAATACATTGGCGAGAGTCACTTACTCCAGGTCAACGTGAACCGTCTGCGGAGAAAAATCGAGGACGATGCGGCGCACCCCCGCTATCTGCTCACCAAAATGGGAGTTGGGTACGAACTGGTCTCCCCAACGCCATCCACAGATACGCAACAGTAAGTGAGGACAGAGGTGCGAACTGCCTTCTCTTCCCACATGTCATATGTGGGGAAGAGAAGATGCAAGAGGGATCAGGCATGGTGCAGCACGACCAGGAATTCAATCGTGGCGTTCTTGTGCACGCCAAATGGGCTCTTAATGCCCCAGTCTGAGGTAACGAGAGGCACGGTGCCGAGTGCTTCCAGCACCGACCCGTTATAGCGGGCAAGGACCGTAAAGCTCACTGGGTGGGAAATACCATGGAGCGTCAGCACGCCATTGGCGGTTGCCGAGATGGTCTGGCCGGTGCCGGAAAGGGATTGAAAGTCGAGTGGCGTGCGCAGCGTGAGCGCAGCGTTGGGATACGTGGTAGTCTCCAGCAGATCGAAGAAGCTGGTATTGGGCTTGCCACCTACCGTCAGCTTGCGGAGGTCCACTTGAAAGGATCCCGAGGAGATCTGGTGCGGGGCAATGCTAAGCGAGCCTGTCACCGCGCTCGATCGTCCGACGAGGATGCCGCTCTGGGTGAGAAAGGACTCCTGGACACGAAATCCCGCGATTGAGCCACTTCCCGCTTTCCAAGTGCCATTGAGTGAAGCAACTCCGGCATTCGCAGCTGCGCTGAGTACGGGCAGACGTAATGGTGCCAGAGCAGGCCCCACGAAAGTTCCAGAAAGGAGGAAGAATGCTGCGGACATCACCACAACCAAGGAAACCAGGCTGACGAGGGTCCACTTCCCTACCCTCCGCCACGTCCGCTTTGGTGATGCAGCCATCTGGATGGCTGGCTTCATTTGCGTTTTCATAAGAAGTATCTCTCCTTCACGTTGCCCCAAGAGGGTGCTGGGCCGGGTTTACCTGGCTTACTCTCCATGCTGGACAGTGTTCTGGTCCACTATCCACAGAATCTCACCCAACACTGCCATAGCAGCACCAACGACCAGGTAGACTATTTGGAACCAGGATGCCAGCTGCGTAGGGTAGAGCACGGGAGTAAAACCCACCACCAGGATTTCGACCAACTCAAATCCCACCATCATGGTTCCGGCGACGAGAGCGACAAGAGCTCCAATCCGCGGTCGCCTCAGCACGGTGACGAAAGTGAGAACCGCGCCGCCGCCGCATAACACACCCAGGGTAAGTGCAGGAACAGCAAAATCAGCGAACGGAGCTATCAGCCCTTGATGCAGCCAGGTGCGCGGAAGTGTGGGGACAACGAAGATTGCTCCAGGAATTGCAGCCAATGCCACCATAGCGGCCAATGCGGCAAGCGTACCGCGTAGAAGTCCATGGCGTGCCTCGGGCGGCTCGATCTCGGTTATCCAAATAGTCGAAGGAGCCAAAGGATTGGGTGGCGTAGGAAGCAGTGTTTTGGACTGTAACGTTTCTCGAGCCATGGGTAACCTCCCGTACTATCTCCTCTGTGTGTCCTAGTGGGCCTCTATGCAGAGCGGCATTGCCAGCTGGATCTCTTGCGTGCGACTCACCTACGCCACGGATACGAGGTTCGTCGACACGCTTACGGATGTTGGTGCTCTCACGCACAGAGTGGTTACCGAATCGACACTACACGAGTCAGTGTATCCGCAGGGCCGGAATCGGCTGAGAGCGCCTTCTGGGCAGAGTGTTCAGAGAGCGACTTCTGGTCCGCTGCATGTATCACCAGCACCGGCACGTGGGCAGTATGGACCACCTGATTGGTCACGCTCCCCAGCACCAGACGCTTCATGCCACCCCACCCATGGGTCGCCATAACGACTAGGCATCCCTCTTCTTCAGCGACCTCGACGATTTTCTCGCTGGGAACCACGCCTTCGCACAATCGACTCGTAACCTCGCACTGCGTGGCCCCAAGCTGCGCCCTTAACCCGCGCTCCTGTGTTTCCAGATACTTTTTGACACTGGCGCGATATTGTACCGCCGCGGTGGGCGGCAGTACTCGTTGCAGAGTGATATGGTGAAACACAACTCCGGCCAGCTCTCGCACCAACGGCAGGACGCTCTCGGATAGTTCGGAACCATCCAGCGCTACCAGGACATCGTCCAGCTGCCAAGTAGCGGCCTGTGGTTTCTCAAGGGCAGCTTCGAGGACGGGAGCAGAGCTGGGTGAGCTGAAGGAATGGAGAAGCAGCACGGGAACGTGACTATCGCGTACCAGTTGATCGGCAACGCTTCCCAGGGCAAATCGAGCCAGGCCGGTGCGGCCATGAGTAGTCATCACCACCAGCCCTACCTGCTCGGTTGCGCAGATGTCGAGGAGTGTGGAAACAGTATTGCCCGCAGCAAGTACAGCCGTGACGGCGATTCCCTGATCACGTAGCCGCTGCCCTTGCTGTTGTAGATAGTCCTGCGCCAGCTGGCGCTGATCATCGGCCAGTTGCTGATAGGTCTCGCCCGGCAGCGGAGCGTCGGCGGAGGCGAATCGTAGGGTAACCAGTGGGGTTACACGCGCGAGCACGATGCCTGTACCGAGAGATTTTGCCAGTTGCCTCGCCACGGGAAGGGCGCTTTCGGCTCTGTCCGAGCCATCCAATGGAACCAAGATGGATAATGGCGAATTGGAACGATTGCCATGAGTTGCCATAGCTTCACGCCGTCCTTTCTGTAGCAACGCAAGAGTACTGCCCGCATGACCTCTGCTCAATCGGGAAGTCCTCCGAAACTTTGTGATCACAGACAAGAGTGACTACTCGCAGTCTAGCCTTGCCTCAGCACAAATGCGTCACAGCAGACTCACGCTCCATCACAGTGCTGTCACGAGAAATCGTTAGAGGCCACAAGGGACCACTGGAGATCTGCTTCTGCTTGCACATAACCAATACTCGTCTATAGATGGGTGGAGCGCGGGCCTCGCGGCAACTGGAATGGCAACGAACGTTTCGTGGCGTGGTAGCCAGTTACGGGTGAGACGCATGGGGAGAGGTGTTCGGCGTTAGGTGGCTAGACAAGAGAAAGAGAATTTGCCCAGCTATAGGGCTCATTTACACCTGAAGATATGCCCTCTGCAGGCAACGGCCCACTCGGAGTAGTTGGCACCTAGAACGTAGCCAGATCAGCTGTGCGATACGAAGCAGCTGCAACGTGCCGCACCAATTGGTGCCACACTCTGGTTGGCGCCATGTGACTCAAGAGCAATGATCGTGAGCAAGTCAATGACTTCGTCTACTCCAAGTACACGTAACGCTACCTCTACCGCATTGTCACTATCTACCAGATCAGGCACCCTACCGTGCAGGTACACTATGCCGTCGCGCACATGCACGATGACGGGCAGATCAGTGGTGGCAGCATCCTCGTGCAGTCTCAGCCGGACAGCATCGGCCAGCGCTTCGTCCCCTACCTCGCCATCCACCGAGACGACGGTCAGTTGCTCATCCATCGATGTGGGAGCAAATCCTCCTAGAATCTCAATGTCGCCGTCAGCCATGGCGATAACCGGGTCAGTAGGTGGGAAATAGGGGCGAGCAGTCTCCTCGTCGGAGAGTTCATCCGCACCCGCTTCCGGCTCACTGAAGGACAGGATGGCCTCTGTCTGCAATCCGGGATCAATGTCCAGATTGTTCACGAGCCGCTTTTCAGGTTCCAGTGCAGCGATATACAAAGCTGTTCGCTCGCGCTCCTCCACGGAGGTGACAGTTCCCACCAAGGTGATGGTGTCGGTCGAGTCTAGGGCAAAGACATGGGCATTAATCTGTTGTAGCAGATGCGGCTTAGTATATATATCGCTTTTCATTATCTGTACCCTCCTAAGTAGCGCATGCTGTCTGTATCGATGATGGCACGCGGCACTCACAGGGTGGTCACGCAAAGACAACCAGGATCACAGGGTGGTCACACAATACCTCCAGGGTTCACCAGTTATCTTGTCACGTGAGTAGGTAGTGGAGAGAGCATTTTCTAAACTCACGCAATGTACACGTTTTGCTAGGCAACCAGCTGCGCAAGATGCAGTGGCAGGTTGCCTAGCTCCACCCTGAACCAGCACCAGTGCCTGAGGCGAAGCAATACTACCGCGCTACATCGTGTGCTCGACCCAGGACGCGCCACCTCCTCCCAACCACTTCTCAGCACCAGTTTGTACTTTGTTGCGGGGAAGAGCACACGTCACATTTCAGCACGTGTTTGAAGGGCTTTCACATTCAAGCTGATCGCCTCTGTATCGTAAGGTAGTGCGGCTCCCACATCGTCTGAGAGATACGCTCTTCAAGCTCGGGAAGGGTGATTTGCTGGGCTAAGCCGGCATCCACGGCGGCGATTCCCACCGCCCGTGCTACCTGCTTCGATACATCCCACACGTTCTCAAGCGGTGGATACAATGATTGGCTCGGGTCGTGACGCGCCGGGGAGGATGCACTAAGTGCACGCGCCGCCGCAATAAACATGCTGTTGGTCACCAACTGAGCGCCCGAGGCAATCAGGCCAAGCCCAATGCCAGGGAAGATCAACATATTGTTACACTGCCCAATGGGGAACGTGCGACCACCATACTGCACATCGGGAAATGGACTGCCGGTGGCGACCAACGCACGTCCTTCGGTCCAGGTGATCAGGTCGCTGGGAGTTGCCTCGCTCTTTGACGTTGGATTCGAGAGCGGGAAGATGATCGGGCGCTCCGTGTAGAGCGCCATCTCACGCACGATACGCTCAGTAAAGGCGCCCGCCAACGCTGCTGTGCCAATGAGGACCGTTGGATGTACTTCGTGTACGACATCCTCCAGCGTGAAGTGGCCAGGACTGGCTCCATGCCAACCTTCGGTGCGCCCAGCAGTCTGGGCATACATGAGCTTGGATGCGTCGAGATCAGTTCGGCCGTCATGCACCAAGCCCTGGCTATCTATCATCCAGATCGAAGTACGAGCCTCATTTGCGGAAATGCCTTCATCGGCTATGGCGGTAATCACTTGCTCACAAATCCCTGTTGCGGCGGAGCCTGCGCCCAGAACGACGATACGTTGCTCTCCGAGGGTCGAGCCGACAACGGCCACCGCCGAAAGCAGGCCGGCGAGAGTCACTGCGCCGGTTCCCTGAATATCATCGTTGAAGGTACGGATGCGGTCATGGTATCGATCGAGCAGACGGCGGGCGTTGCCTTTGGCGAAGTCTTCCCACTGGAGGATGGCATGAGGGAAGGTGTGGCTGACGCCCTGAACGAAGGCATCAATGAAGGCGTCATAGCCGGTGCCGCGCACGCGCTCATGGCGCCAACCAAGATAGAGGGGATCAGCGAGCACATCAGGATTGTTGGTGCCGGTATCCAGCACAATAGGGAGTGTTGCCGCAGGATGAATACCAGCGCACAGCGTATACAGTGCGAGTTTACCGACGGGTATGCCCATCCCACCGAGACCGAGGTCGCCAAGGCCAAGGATGCGCTCGCCATCGGTGACGACGATGATGCGCACATCTCGATACGAAACACCTCGAAGTATGGTCGCGATATCTTCCTGTTGTGGGTAGGAAATATAGAGTCCACGTGGCCTGCGGTAGATATGGCTATAGTTTTCGCAGACTTCACCGACCTCCGGAGTATAGATGATGGGACTCATTTCACGAATATGATCATGTAGCAGGCGATAGAAGAGCGTCTCGTTGCGATCTTGCAGCGAAGCTAGAAATATGTAGCGTTCGAGATCGGTGTTCTTGCGGCAGTAGTTCTCGTACGTGCGCTCAAGCTGCTCATCCATTGTAGCTACGTGAGGTGGCAAGATTCCGAGGAGGTCAAACTCACGCCGCTCACGGGCGGAAAAGGCACTTCCTTTGTTCAACAACGGGTTCTCCAGTAATGATTCCCCAGTCAACGATGTCTGGATCACCTCTTCACCATCGCGCTGTACCACCTGTGCGTAGGGTGCGATGCGCATTATCGTGTCCGTCATAGGAAATCTCACATTCTCGTGTCCGAACCTGTGTCCGAGCGCAGGCGGCGCGTCATCAGCGTGACGCATCTCATTGTACCTGCTGCAGCATGCTACCACCATGAGGATGAGCCTGGATGGTCTCCAGTGGCTAGACGCAGGAGAGACTCCGGACATGTCCGGAGTCTCTCCTGCGATGGACTGCGCTCCTCGCGCGTTACCCGCTTAGTTGACTGAGGCAAGCTCACCTTCGATGATGACCTCTTTGGTTGGGGATGAGCTGTTCGCCGTGACGACGATGGCCTCGACGGTCTCTTTACCCCGGACCAGCTCGGCGACTTCAAAGACCAGCGTGCCCAGCACAATGATCCCCGCTGCCAGAAGCCCGAAGAAGGCGATGAACGCGATCTGCCCGATGGTGTAGAAGGTCCAGGCGGTGTTGAGCATGCTCTGCAAGGTGTCCCCCTGGAAGAGCGTGGTGGCAATGCCCTCATCTTTGGCTGCCAGCGTCGGGTTGGTGGTGCTGCGCGCCAGACCGCTCCAGTACGAGTACGGATGCCCTTGGCCAATCTCCTTCAAGTGCAGCCCGATGAAATCCTGGGCGTACATATGCGCCTGGTCACCATTGACGACCTGCTGGCCGGCATAGGCGGAGAGATCTGCTGGCAGACCCTGCTTGGCGTTAGCGGGGAAGAAGATCTGCTGGGGAGCGAGCTGATCATGAATCTGGGTGGTGATGAACTGGCTGGCATAGAGGGCGCCGCCGGAAGCGAAGCCCAGGACGAGGACCATAACGGCTTGTAGGACGATGACACGCCACCGAATAGACTTAGTCATCTGAGTATCTCCTTTGTGTCTGTGATGCGGTGCTGATACTGTTGGGAGAGTTCGATGCTCGTACTTGTGTGAGCTTTCCAGAACCTCTCGACATGAGAAGCATACGTGGGCTGCATCACACCCGGCTCACACTGAATGTCCAAAACGTCACGTCGACGTCACAGTCCACCGAGGTCCAGGATGCGCTGCCCTTGTATACCAGAGGCTGGAAACCTCCGGTATACAGATACCGTCTTCAACGTCAAGCCCTGAGTCCCCAGACGAGCCTGTTGAAGAAGTCCTCAGAGCGGATCTTATAAACAGATTGTTTGCCAAATAGGTAGCACATCAGATAGGATCACCTCACAGAGGATTCGCTATGAAGGTCAGACAGGAGCTACCTATGACACCTGAACCTTCTTATACCCTAGGGCAACGCGTGCGTATTGTTGATGGTCCCTTCACCGGGTATACAGGCACCATCAGCCACAGTGATAGAGCCTTGCGGACAGTGACTGTGCTGATTTCTTTTTTTGGCAGACAGACTTCAGTGGTTTTGGACTTTCTCAAAGTTGCGAAAAGCGACCCACTGGAACCCTATAGCTGACGAGCGGCGATACGTGCAGTGTTCAACACATTCGATCAGTATCTGGGCAAGATGGTCATGATAGCAACGGTTTCAAGGAGCCAACTCTGTGTTGCAACTGATCGTGAAGGATGCGTTCCAAAGATGGCCTACACTCTGACCAGTACCCTACCTCATCAAGAGTCTCGCACGACCTGGTATGATGAGATAGAGCTTGCTCCGCTCGGCATCTTCTTAATTACGGTCCCCAACTTGATCGTCATAGTCCTCATGCTGATGGTATTTGCTGTGGCCATTGCCGTGCCGCTTCCTCAGGAACACTCCGGACCGGCTGATCAGGTCTCCAACAGGCCCGCCGAGAACACAGATGGGGGAGTATGATGGCCACCAACTGGACTCTGGCCGTGCGCCAACGGCACGGCAAGGATTATCCCCCAGACCAGGTCTTGCCAGACAAGCAACCCTCCTATGTCCGGTCGGCGGTCTATCTCTTTGGCGCCCTGACGATTGCCAGCTTCGCCATTATCATCGTGACCGGCACCGTCCTGGCTATCTTCGGTCCCCAGTGGTGGCATACCAATGGCATTGGACACTTCTTCAATAGTCTGCACCTGTGGAGTGTCGAGGCCTTCTTTTTCTTCATGGTGATTCATCTGTGGGGCATGTTCTATCTTGGCGCCTGGCGTGACGGACGCGGTCGTACCTGGGAGAATAACTATGCGACCGCCCTGGGCAATGCCAGCGGGTCTCTTGATGCTAATGGGTATGTCAAGGTAGCGGCCGGCACCTATGGACCGTTGCCGGTGATGTTTGGGGCGCTCTTGGATATATCGCGGAGTGGAGCTCTCGATGGCCTCTTGCTCACCGATGGGAGATTCTACCAGACGGATTATACCAAACCTCTGCTGTTCCTGAGCGAAGATGCCCTGCCCACGCGTGCCGGGCAACTGAATCTCCTGGGTAGCCAGTGGGGCATGATGAATGAGACCGGCGCGTACCCAGGACAAGCCTGGTTATGGCTGTACACATTCTGGTATCAAGTACCGTTTGGTCCCTATAATGGGCCGAATGGCGATCTTGCCGTCTGGGTCACCATGGCCATCCTGACCCTGGCTCTCATCTTCGTTCCCTATATCCCAGGGTTGCGGCGTCTCCCGGAGTACCTTGGGGTGTATCGCTTGATCTGGCGTGAGCACTACCGTGAACTGCACGCCGCCACCAAGGCCTCGGTTACGGCGAGGACGTAGAGACATTATCAGCGTCGCGTGTCGAGCGGCCGGACCTGGGATGACAAAGCTCCGTAGGTCCGGCCGCTCGACACGCAGCCAGATCGGCCAACTCGGCGCGATCTCGTACACCGCCTGGTAGGCCTCCTGCTCGGTGGCAAGAACAATAGCATAGCGCATGAGGCAGCGATTTCCCAGCGGAAGCTCGCACGACTAGATGTGATCTTGACTATCAAGCTCTGCATCCTGCTTGGTTTTGTGAATGGTGCCGTCCTTATGATGAGCTGGACTGTAAATGGTATACAGTTTTAGCTTCTTCTCAGAAGAAGTGTTGATAATATTGTGCTCGGTTCCAGCCGGAACCACGAGGGCGACACCACCGGAGATGAGGTATGCTTCTCCATTGAGAATGGCTTTGCCTTCCCCAGACTCAACTCGTATAAATTGGTCAACGATTTCATGAACTTCCATCCCAATCTCTTCAGTGGGATTGAGACTCATAACCACCAGCTGACTATGTTGGGCAGTATAGAGGACCACACGAAAATACTCGTTCTGCAGGGTCTCTTCTTCGATATTCAGTATATAGCCGGTCACATTGCACCTCCTCTGACTCAACTGTAGGCCCGCGCTCTCTATGAGGTCAAAAAGCGGTGGGACGCCTGGCCAAGACCACTGTACTCGACACCTTGTTTCTGGCCGACTTCGTGCAGGTCATTCGCCGCCTACCTCGCCTGTTGTTTGACCTGCAGGCGAGGTCGTAGTTCCACTGCAGCCATCGATAGCATCTCACTAGGCAGATTGGCACATGATGCGTATGGCGATCACGCGAAGACAATGAGTGGCTTCAACACACCGTCCAGCTTCTTGTCCATAACCTCGAAGGCCTGGTCCATTTCGTTGAAGCCAAACGTATGGGTAGTCATCGGGGTGGGATCAACCCGTTTCATCTCCAAAATCCGTAACAGACGCTCCATGCGGAGTCGACCACCGGGGCAGAGTCCAGTAGCAATCGTCTTTTCCGCCATCCCCACACCCCACTCCACGCGGGGCAGATGCACAAATTCGCCTTCACCATGGTAGCCGACGTTCGAGATCGTGCCACCCGGCTTGGTCACCCGGACGCAATTCTGGAAGGTCGAATCCGCGCCGAGCGCCTCAATGGCGGTGTCCACACCAATGCCACCTGTGAGCGCCAGAATGCGCTCGACCGGATCCTCCCGTGAGAAGTCCACAATGATGTCGGCACCGTACTGGCGTGCCAGCTCCTGGCGTTTCGGGACGGTTTCGACCCCGATAATCAGACCAGCTCCTCGTAGCTTTGCACCGACGGTGGCCATGAGTCCCACTGGCCCTTCGGCAAACACGGCTACCGTGCCCCCAATCGGGATATGCCCATTTTCTGCTCCCATGAAGCCGGTCGAGAGCATATCGCAACAGTAGACCGCCTCCTCATCCGGCACGCTGTCCGGAATCTTCGCCATGTTGGCATCGGCCTCGTTGACGTGAAAATACTCCGCGAAGACCCCGTCTTTGGTATTGGAAAATTTCCAGCCGCCTAAGGGGGCGCCGGACTGGGAGGAATGGCCGGCTTGCGAGGCTGGATCTCCCCAATCGGGAGTGATGGCGCCGACAAGTACACGATCGCCCGGTTTGAAGAGCTTGACATTGCTTCCGACCTGGTAGACCACACCGACCGCCTCATGTCCCAGGGTCAGGTTCTCTCGCGGTCCGACAGCACCCCGTACGGTGTGGGAGTCGGACGTGCAAATGAGCGCTCGGGTGGTCTTCACAATCGCATCGTCGGGACCAGGAGTCGGAATGGGTTTGTCCATGAATCCCACGTTCCCGAGTGATTTCATCACAAAAGCACGCATCGTTGTCTCCTTCTTTTTTGTTCGTAGCGGTTTCCTGCGACCCCACGCACGCCAGAAAACGCGGATACAACAGGCATACTACATGCAACACCTCACAAGGTCTTCTCGATTATCAGAACAAATATCACGATCATCTCACGAGAACCCACGGACCAAGGAAATGGTGTGGCCGGAGACTAGCATTTCGCCAGAAAAACTGCCAAAATACCAGCGTACCGATAGTGACTTCCTCTCTCGTGTCACTCGCGAAGACACCAGTAGTTGGGACCAGCCTAGATACTGTACTGGAGTAGAGTCCATTGCCTGGTGGAAGAGTAATCTGGACCGTGTCTTCCGATAGTCCTAGGTCACGCGAGGGTACAGCGCAGAGCTGGTGAGCTATCAAGAGAGTAGGCATGGCGCAGTACGCGTATGGAATAGACAACCGGCAGCCGAGACTGAACGGTGGAATCAATGGACACGGCCGTAAGTAAGAAGGACACGATAAGCGAAGCCTAGAATAGCAGATATATCCTCGCCATCAATTGTGGTTCATCTCGTCTGAAGCTAGCCTTCTATCACCTGGGTTTTACTTCTAGAGGACTCGATCCGGAAGTTCCTATCTTTACTGGAGCGGCCGAGCACATTGAGTCAGCTGGTGGAGTATTTCGGCCCGCCCATGGCAACCACTACCCAGTATTCCAGCGAGAAATCCACCTGGATGACCACACAACAGCCCTGCACTATGCACCAGACTGGATGAGCACTCGCACTGGCGATCTTGATCCTGGAGTCTTCCTCTCTCACTCAAGAGCGGCAAATAGACACCTGTTGAGGGACGAGAGTTAGTTGGCAGACAAAGTGGACTACTTGGACTCTCCGAGACCAGCTCCGATATGCAGGAGCTTTTGACTGCGATAAGTCAAGACGCTCGCGCGGAAGAAGCCGTAGCACTCTTCTGCTATACCGCCAGGAAGTATCTTGGGGGGGCCCGGCAAGCGACCTCGGTGGGCTGGACACGGTGGTCTTCACCGGTGGTATTGGTGCGCATGCGGCCCAAGTACGCCTACGTACCTGCGAGGGATTAAGATTTCTCGGGATATACCTGGATGCCACCCGCAATGTTGTTGGCGCCCCAGTTATCTCTACCACTGATAGCAAAGTCACTGTACGGGTCATACCTACCAATGAAGAATTCATGTTTGCCCGCCATACGGCGCAGCTGTTAGATGCCGGAGGGCAAGCGCAGTGAGACGGAGAGACCAGCGATCGGTGAACTACGGCTTACAAGGATGTCCTTGTTGTCGTGCAAGTTTCTCGTGTAAGCTTTGGCCATGAACCAACCAGTAGAAGAGCGAAAGAGGAGAACGAGCAGATGTCTCCCGACCCAGCCTATAGATTTGATGCCAGCATATCCAGCGTCGTGTCCAGTGCGGAGCCCATCGGCACGCCGAGACTGCCTGAAGCGAGCTCTGCAGCATCGGCACGCTCGCAAGCTTCCACGAGTGGCAACGCCAAGGCCAAACCGCCTTCACAAAAAGGAGCATCAACGCTCGACCGTGCGGTCTCATCTGTACCATTGTCGTCTGAGCTGCTGGGTCGTATGCAGCGGTACTGGCAGGCCGCTAACTACCTCACGGTTGGGCAGATCTATCTGCAAAGCAACCCAGTGCTACAAGAGCCGCTCCATCCCGACCATATCAAACCGCGATTGCTTGGACACTGGGGAACATCTCCTGGCCTCAGCTTCATCTATGTCCATCTCAACCGACTTATCCAGGAACATGACATGAATGTGATGTACCTGGCAGGCCCTGGGCATGGCGGGCCCGCGATCCTCGCGAATGTGTACCTGGAGGGAACCTACAGTGAGGTCTACCCTCTGGTGTCTCAAGACATCAAGGGGATGCAACATCTATTTCGCCAGTTTTCAACGACAGGAGGGGTGCCGAGCCACGTGAGTGTACCCACTCCTGGCTCCATTCACGAAGGAGGCGAATTAGGCTACGTCCTAGCTCATGCGTTTGGTGCAGCCTTCGACAATCCGGATCTGGTGGTGGTCGCGGTGATTGGTGATGGCGAAGCCGAAACGGCGCCACTTGAGGGTGCCTGGAAAAGCTGCAGATTTTTGAATCCAGTGCGTGACGGCGCGGTTCTCCCCATCATGCACCTGAATGGATACAAGATCTCTGGCCCAACCGTGATGGGGCGTGATGATGATGATGATGTCCAGAAGTTGCTCGAAGGGCATGGGTACAAGGTTCACTTCGTGGAAGGCGATGATCCGCTGCAGATGCACCAGGCATTTGCCGAGACGCTGGATACCTGCTATGCGACGATCCGCGCCATTCAAGAGGAGGCACGTCGTCATGGCTTCACCAGGCGGCCGCGTTGGCCCGCTATCATTCTGCGTACCCCAAAAGGGTGGACCGGGCCCAAAGAGGTCGATGGTCTACCGGTTGAGGGAACGTTCCGTTCGCACCAGGTCCCGGTGGCAGACGTAAAGGCGAATCCAGAACATCTGGCACTCCTTGAGGAGTGGATGCGGAGCTATCACCCGGAGGAACTCTTCGACGAGAATGGCAAGTTGCTTCCTGAGCTCGCAGCGCTGGCGCCGAAGGGTGAGCGCCGCATGGGGGCAAATCCCCACGCCAATGGCGGCACACTCCTGATCGATCTGGACCTCCCACCTTTTACGGACTATGCGATTGAGGTGAAAAAACCCGCCACGGAGCGTCATGAATCGACGCGGCAACTCGGCAAGATGATGCGAGACATATTTACACGCAATGCCGGGCAGCGGAACTTCCGCATCTTCTGTCCAGATGAGACCACCTCGAATCGTCTCGGTAACGTCTTTGAGGTTGAGAACCGTTGTAGCGTCGGGAACATCATTTCGATCGATGATCATCTCTCGCCTGCTGGCCGCGTGATGGAAGTGTTAAGCGAACACCTCTGCGAAGGATGGCTCGAAGGCTATCTGCTCACGGGGCGACATGGCTTGTTTGCTACCTACGAGTCCTTTGCCATGATTGCCGATTCGATGATCGTGCAGCACGCGAAGTGGCTACAGGAAGGAATCAAACTTCCCTGGCGCGCACCGGTCTCTTCGCTCAACATCCTCTTGACCTCTACCTGCTGGCGCAACGATCATAATGGCTTTAGCCATCAGGGACCTGGCTTGATCGACACTATCCTCTCCAAGAAAGGTTCCGTCGCACGGGTGTACCTCCCTCCAGATGCGAACTGCTTGCTCTCGGTCGCCGATCACTGCTTCCGTAGTCGCGACTATGTCAACCTTATAGTCATTGATAAGCAGCCACAACTGCAATGGATGAATATGGAGGATGCCATCGCCCATTGTACTCGCGGCATCTCAACATGGCACTGGGCAAGTAATGACGACCATATTGAGCCAGATGTCATTCTGGCATGTGCGGGTGACATCCCAACGCAGGAGACCATTGCCGCTGCCTGGTGGCTGCGTCACCATATTCCCGAGATGAAAGTGCGTATAGTCAACGTGGTCGATCTGATGAAACTCTACCCGCCCTACCTGCATCCTCATGGCATGGATGACGCAGCCTTTCTCGAACAGTTCACAGACGACAAACCTGTAGTGTTTGCCTTTCATGGTTACCCGCGTGCTATTCACGAACTTGTCCACGGACGGCCCAATGCCTATCGTTTCCACGTCCGTGGTTTCATTGAGGAGGGTACTACTACTACGCCGTTTAACATGGTTGTTCTCAATAAGATGAGCCGCTATCACCTCTGCATCGAGGCACTACGGCGTGCACCACGTGTGCGAGAACTAGCGCCGGCGTTGATTGCTGAATGTAACGGTCTGCTTACTCAGCACTCGAGCTACGTACAGGCACATTTCGAAGATATGCCGGAAGTGCGTGATTGGGTATGGACAATATAGGGACCGTGCGACGAGCGTGTACACCGACACGTTGACAACGAAGAGGCAGCCTGCTGCCGTCGCCAATGTGGCGAATACCGCTAATACGATGATCCAGGCCTATGGACCCATCTGTCCGTAGTTCAAGAGTTGATATTCTCGCCTTGCCGCTGCCTCCATCGAACAATTTTTTTCGCACATCTTAGCGCGGGCAGTGGTGAAAGCAGCCCAGGCCAAAGGACTTGTCCCACTCTCGCTCGCCAGTGACGTCCAGGAAATCTTTGGCAAAGGGGTACAGGGTATCGTCAGAACTGTCGGGTCCGCTGGGCCGGTAGAAGTCACCAACGACGTTTCCCCTGCATCCGCGCGGCAGCAAGTGGGTAGACCTATAGCAGTCGGCAATCGTACCTTCATGCGTCTACTCGATATGGAGATTCCACCGCTCTTACTTGAGGAACGGGACCGGCGCGTGGCACGAGGCGAGATTGGCAGCTTCCTTGCCGTAGATAATCGGGTGGTGGGCTTACTCGTTCTCGCGGATTTACCGCGTCCAGAGCTCGATCGACTCTGCCATGACCTGAAGCAGGCCGGCATCAAGGAAACTATCCTGCTGACTGGAGACGGTCAAGTAGTGGCGCAGCGCATCGGCACACTCGCCCAGATGGATCAGGTAGTGGCCAACTGTTTGCCGGAAGATAAGGTTCGGACCATTCGCCGGTTAGTAAATGACCACCATCAGGTATTGATGGTGGTGATGGCATCAATGACGCACCGGCGCTGACTGCAGCCTCGGTGGGTATCGCGGTGGGGACCGGTGGCTTGACCGCCGCGGCATCGGCAGCAGACGGCGTCTTGCTCTCCTCGGATATGCTCCGACTCGTCGAGGCGGTCCGGATGGGACGCTTTGTGATGCATGTGGCCCGGCAGGGGATCTGGGTGGGGATGGGATTGAGCGGTATCGCCATGGTCTTTGCCGCGTTTGGCTTCGTTGAACCTGCAGCAGGGGCAATCTTGCAGGAGGGCATCGATGTGATCGTGATCCTCAATGCGCTTCGCGCTGGCCATCCATCCCAGTCTGCACCCACACCCGACCAGCCGATTGCAACCAGCACTTGCTCGGCGAAGAGCGGTTTTTGAGAACCCATGAGAAGGCCATATCACACCAGGATCTGCTGCACACCGTGATCTCATGTAGCCGAGAACTGAGAGTCACCCTTCGGAACCCACAACAGGCACGTAGGGCCTGCAAGCGATCGAAGAAGCATGACATGACGCCGCATGTCCACTGAGGCAGACAAAGCCTACGCGTGCTATGCTCTGTTTATGAACAAACCCAAGCTTATCGTGATGTCAGGGCTGGCTGGGACCGGCAAGAGCACCATCGCTGAACGGCTGGCCAAGCAGCTGAAGCTGCCTATCTTTTCCGTAGATCCCATCGAGTCTGCCATCATCAAGGCGGGAATTACGAGAAGTTTTGAGACTGGCGTTGCTGCCTACTCGGTGGCGGAGGCACTTGCCAGCGAGCAACTCACACTCGGTAACTCGGTCATTATCGATGCAGTGAATGCTGAAGAGGAAGGCAAAGACGTCTGGCGCGGGTTGGCTAGAACACATGGGCTTGAGTTGACCGTGCTGCTGGTGATTGTAAGCGACCGAATACTGCACAAGCAGCGCATTGAGTCGCGAGTTCGAGGTCTTCACGGCTTTAGCGAAGTCACGTGGGACATGGTGGAGGCTCGTGAGAAAGTCTTTACGGCTTGGAGGGAGCCGACCTTAACGCTCGACTCATCGCGAGACGTGGAGGCCAACGTTGAGGAAGCGGTGCGCTACATCGGAGCGCATCAGTCGTAGCGACTTCGCCACTGGTATTTGCCACCGGGATCAGGACCTGTAATGAGTTGAGAAGCTGCGGATGATGTAGCGCTTATGGCGCAAGCGCTCCAGATGCAGTCGCTGGGCCGCTCCGTGCGTCAAATAGTACTTGATTGCCCGTCCCTTGTGAGTCGGCGAGCCCTCCCAGATCACCACCACCTTGCCCCGGATTTTTCGCAGCTGTACGCGCAGGAAACCTACTACCCCCTCAGCGTCAAAGGCCACCTCCTGCATTTGCATCACCAAGCGTCGGTCAGGCGTAATGCTGCTGATAGCCGAGAGATGGTCCCGCACCAGTTTCACGTACAGTACCGGCGTCTCGCCTGTGGGCGCCCAGGTCCGCACAGCAAGCGGCAGCAGATAAGTGGCCAACATCGCCACTCTCACTTCGCTGGCTTCTCTGAGGTGCTCATAGCAATCAGCGCCCGCAAGATTCAGACCTTCACGCCGGGATCAGCGACTCACGCGAGGACTTGGCTTAGTTGCGATGTTCCTCTATGGGACTTGCATTGCACAAATTGGGATATGAACAGCCACTACAGAGTAGACAGACACATGGGACATGCACTGTGGATGAGGACCGACGCGGCGGAATTCTAGGGCTAGGGATTGCTCTGCCGACTTCCCAGCGCAATGCTGCCCCCGACCGCCAGACCGACGACCCCTGCAATAAAGTCGATAATGGTCACAGGTGGATAACGAAGCAGCAAGAAAACACAGGCTCCTAGTCCCACAAGTGATGCGAACGAAGGCAGGACTACCCTACGACTCTGCGGTGCGTGAGAGTAATCGTTGCCGCATCCGCTCAAAGGTGTCGTCATCAATCTCGCCCCGTGCATACCGCTGTTGCAAGATCTCCAGGGCAGAGGGGCCGCCTGATGTACCAGTTGGCAGGGCATTCCGGCTCAGCCAGTGTACCAGCCCCCAGATGAGGGCACCCAGCAACGCGAACCAAAAGAGCAGCGTGAGGAACATCAGCAACATGCCTCCCCAACTCATGGTCGTTCCATAGCCCCACATCATAGGACAGCTCCTTATCATCTCTCTACGCCATCGGTTGTACTGTGGCTGGCCTCTCGCTGGATATTTCTCGCATACGGCTGTCTGCACAGTGCTAGAGGTCAAGCCATTTCAGTATTTCTATAGGCTCACCCGAATCCGCATCTCCATGATGGCCTGCCCATCGGCGGTATAGCAGCCAATGGCCAATTGCTGGTGCATCATCGAGTTTGTGAAGGTGTAATCCGCTGTGCTCATCATGCCGATGCCGATGTCCTACGTGCTGAACAGGACCTGCTGACGCCACTGTGCCATTGGAATGCACACTACAAGTCGTACAAAGCCAGTGTCGCAGTGCCAACTTACAGTGCGATCACAAAGGAGGTACACCGTCATCACAAGTGCGTCACACGAGCTCCCCAAGTTGGCTTCGGAACAGATAACTGTAGGTCCCACCAAACTCATCTACCGGCTCGGATAGTGACGCTCACGAAGCAGAACCAGTCTGCTTCGCTAGCCGGGTTCTGTCAGCTTGCGGGAACCGTTTCACTGGCGCACTTTAGAAGGAAAATCAGCTATAGATCAGCCAGGGTAACGGTACGCCTTTCAAGCTCATCTACCGTCGCAAATGCCTTCCTTTTGGCGACTCTATGGCTCGAGCTGCGTGCCTTCGACTGGTTGGGCGCAGATATATCTTAAAAGCTCGTCTCAATACCAAACTCTCGCTTCCTCTTCTGCCGATGAGTATCGCGACCCTGGTGATTAGTAGTCGAGTAGATAGATCACCCGATCCACGAGTTTCGTCGCACTCCCACAGGGATCGAACAACCTGATTGAACGCACGGGTATCGACGTGCAGTGCTGTCAACTTCCCGGTGCGCCACGCTAAAGTATCCAGACTGTTCTTGGTTGGGGAGGGTAGGGGATGGCTCATCGTTTTTTGGCAAGCAGTTTCTCACCATCCGGGCGAAGCACACCCTTAGGGCTCACATGCTGATAGAGAGTTTGCCGAGAAATGCCCAACTCTGTGCAAAATGCCGCGACATTGGTTTCAGGTTTGCCCATCGCTGCCATAGCCAACCGGATCTTCGCCGGCGTCATGCTATAGGGTCGTCCACCCGCATGGTCGCGAGCACGTGCAGCAGCCAAGCCGGCACGCGTTCGTTCAGTAATCAACTCGCGCTCAATCTCTGCCAAGGCAGCAAAAATCCCAAAGATCAGCTTCCCGCAGGGCTCGTGGTATCAATCGCTGCCCCCTGACCAGTCAGCACCTTCAACCCAATACCACGCATGGTCAGATCGTGGACTGTATTGACGAGATGCCGGAGATCCCGCCCTAAGCGATCCAGCTTCCACACGACAAGCGTATCCCTGTCGCGCAGCGCTTTGAGACAGTTGATCAAGCCGGGACGATCGTCGCGCGTTCCCGACGCATGATCGTCGTAGAGGGGGTCCGGATCGACTCCCGCAGCCAGCAGCGCATCCTTTTGTAGATCCAGTACCTGGGAGCCATCGGCCTTGGAGACGCGCATGTACCCAACCAGCATTTTTATTCCCTATCTCTGCCTTCTTGCCTTCACGAAAACGGTCGAGCGTGTTGAAAAATGACCCAGATTGCCATAAGACAGCTAGATCATCTGGCAAGTCGCTTGTCGCAGTGGTGGGGCGGTAGAGCCGGATATGGTCACCTCGTCCCAGGACTTCCATGAGGTCCCTCTCTCGTTCCAGCCAGCCCGTGAAAAATCGCCTCGACGATCTGCTCGGCGAGATCAGCAGGCGGTGGTGAGGACGACACGATCCCGCCCAGGAGCCAGTGATAGAAGATCGGGCCAGCAATCATCCCCAGCGCGACATCGGTATTGAGGTCCGCACGCAGTTCACCGCGCTCTCTGGCTCGCTTGATGAGCTCGGCAAATTCGTGGAATCGCATGGGCAATACCTGCATCAGCAGGCCCTGGAGCGTTTCAGGTTTGGCAGCCAGCTCAGTCGCGGCACGAAACGCCAGCTTCTGGAGTACTGGACTGCTGCTGCCGAGTGCTAAGGCGTGCTCAACCATTGTGCGCAGATCCGCCCGCAGATTCCCCGTGTCGAGAATAGGCGCCTCGGCTTGCATGCTCTGGATCGCCGCCAGCACAAGTGCATCCTTCGATGGCCAGCGTCGGTATATGGTGGTCTTGCCGACGTGCGCGCGTGCGGCTACGCCTTCGATGCTCATCGCGTCGAAGCCGATGTCGGTCAATTCCTGCAGCGCTGCGGCTAGGATCGCCTGGTCTCGCTGGACGCTGCGCGGGCGCCCCGGTTGACGCGGTGAGCCGGATTGCGTCATGAATACATGGCCTCTGCTCGCGAGTTACCCTTGAGAACTGTCACCAGATTGCTATCTATTCTATGGTTACATGCGCCTGGTGCAGACATCTCCAGTCAGCGGTGCGGCGCTTGCGCTGCGACATGGCATGCCTGCCTCACCGAAAAACAGCCCACTGCGTCCGGATGTAGACGGCGAAGACAATGGCAATGGCGGTGCCGCCCACGATGCCAATGATTTGTTCCAGCGAATTCAATGGGTACAGACCTACCACCACGAGCGCGATACGTCCCAAGATATCCACAATGAGCAGCACGATCGCGAGCGCTGCCGCCTCCTTCTTCATAGTCAGAATGAGTCCGCCACCTACAGCGTAGCACAGACCAATGACGGCGGCGGAGGCGGTAAACAGGAAGGTAGGCGAGGTCGAGATGACAACGAAGTGGTGAGTAAACGCCGTCACCACTTCGATCAATCCGAACAGGATCATCAAGAGGGCGACGAGAGTAATGCCCAGAGGGCGACGACTTGCGGTGTTGTGCTGACCCGTCATCACGTGACTACTCTGCTTTCTGTGGCAGCTTGGGAGGCACAGACCTCCTGGCAACGCCGTCAGACCACTCGGCCAGGAAACCTCCTTCGGGTCCTGGCGTCTCAGCATATAACAAAACGATACGTATCGTTTTGTTATATGCTGAGAGTATGTCACGTTACCTCCTGCCAACGCAAGACCACCGTCCTGGTGTACATTGTTCGTTGGTACGGTGGGCCTCGGCCAGCGTGGCAGCGATCCTCTGCCTGCGGCTGGACACGCAGGCGCTGGTTCGCCAATCGGACGAAGCTCCAGCTGGTGATGTTCTTCGAAGGCATCCGCTCCGAACGCTACCTTATGCGGCTGGTCGCTGACCGGCTCAGTGTTCATTGCGCCAATTGTTCGACGTTGGTTGCGCCAAAGCAACATGCTAGCAGGGTACCATGTGCACCCTGCTAGTTGTTTATTCGCAGAGACCAGTCCACCTAGGTGCGTGTCATTTCTGACGGTTGCGCGGCAGGATTTGGAGCAGCGCCGCCACGGCGACGGCAAGGAGAATCAGGTAGATCAGGCTGGCATTGAACGCAGATGGGTAGGCGCTCTGCGCGCTGGTCTGCCCAAGGGCGCCAAAGAAGATGATGCCGAGAATCGCCACACCCAGCGCATTGCCCAGCTGGATCATGGTAGACAGCACACCCGCAGCCGCACCGGCATACTTTGGCGCGACACTTGCCAGCACTGTATTCGTCAGCGGCGCCAGCACCATCCCCATCCCCGCGCCATCCAGCAGCAACGCCGGCGTCAGCAGGAGAATCGGGCCGCTCATGCCGATCTCCGCGACAGTCACGCTGAGCAGAATCAGACCAAGCGCCATGCCCAGCGCGCCAACCGTGAGCGTTTGCCGCCCCAGCCGTTGCGTGAGCCGCTGCGCATAGAGCGAGGTCGCCAGATACCCTATACCGAGCGACGAGAAGGTCGCGCCAGCAGCGAGGGCCGAGAGTCCACGCCCGTGTTGGAGATATAGCGCAAGCGCCAGAAAGAACGAGGCCATCCCTGCATAGAAGGCCAGCACCGTCAGCAGGCCAAGTGCGAATGCGCGCTCTCCGAACAGCGCCAGCGCGATCAGAGGAGCGCGCCCACGAGCGCCGAGCCAACGCTGATAGCCGACGAAAGCCAGCAGCAGCGGCAGCGAGACGATCAGGCTCAGCCAAGTCCACAGCGGCCAGCCCTGCGCTCGCCCATAGATCAGCGGCAGCACGATAGCGGCCAACCCCAGCGTCACGAGCGCCGCGCCCACGAGATCAAGCTGGCGGCGGCCCTCTGCCCGTGACTCAGGGATCAGGCGCGGTGTCAGGAAGAACGTGGTAGCGCCCAACGGCACATTGATGAGAAAGCATGTGCGCCAGCCGAGGCCGGCGATATTCGCCGCGATCAACAGCCCGCCGATCAGCTGCCCGCTCACCGCAGCTAGCCCCAGCGCCAGGCCATAGACGGTGAAGGCGCGGGCGCGGTCCTCTCCCGTGTAGACGATGCCTACCATTGCAAGGATCTGCGGCGAGAGGATCGCCGCCGCGAGTCCCTGGATCACACGCCCGATCACCAGAATCGTCGATGTCGGCGCCATGCCACAGGCCGCCGAGGTCAACGTGAAGAGGGCGAGGCCAATCAGGAAGACACGGCGCCGCCCATAGAGATCACCCAATCGGCCTGCGGTGATCAGCCCAACGGCCAGCGCCAGCCCGTAGCCAGCGACCACGAGCTGGATCGCCGCCGAACTTGCGTGCAGCGCCACTTGCAGCGAGGGAATGGCGACGTTAACGATAAAGAAATCCAGCGTCACCATGAATGTGCCGGAGAGGATCACCGGCAGTGCAACCAAGCGGCGCCAATCGGTGCGGCGACTCGGCTCTGCGGCGCTGCTCACAGTTGGAGATTTTAGCTCTGTGCTACTCATGCGGAATGCTTCCAATCTGTTAGATGCCTGTTAGATACACCGGGACGCCCGCGCGCTGACGTCGCTGCTCGTTCATCGTCCCCTGGAAGGCGCCAGGGAAGGCGACGGGCAGGATTGTAGCCCCCACGTGTTCGCATCGCAATTACCTCGGAGGTAATTGCGACGCGACTTCGCGGCAGACAACATATGGGGTATGGAATACGTAACACCTCAGGAGGGGGAGCTATATGCAAAGCGCCGCACATGCCACACATGCCGGGGATACCAGCCGACGCGACGGAGATCGCGTAATGGCGGGTGCGCAGCCGCAACAGGCCATCGGCGAGCTACTACGCCACTGGCGCGAGCAGCGCCGCCTGAGCCAGCTTGAGTTTTCGCTTCAGGCGGGTATCTCCTCCCGCCATCTGAGCTTCGTGGAGACCGGGCGCTCCACACCGAGCCGCGAGATGGTGTTACTTCTCGCCAAGCAGCTCGATTTGCCGCTGCGAGAGCGCAACCAACTGTTGCTGGCGGCCGGCTATGCGCCCGCCTACACCGAAACGCCACTGGACGCGCCACAAATGGAGTCGGTGCGCGCAGCCGTGCGCAAGGTGCTGACCGGACATGCGCCGTATCCCGCCGTTGCCGTGGATCGCGGCTGGAACGCTGTCGAAGCCAACAAGCCCTTTGCCTGGATTCTCGACGGCGTCGCGCCGGAGCTGCTCGAACCGCCGATGAACTGCATGCGAATCAGTCTGCATCCCGCCGGTCTGGGGCCGCGCATCGTCAATTTGGGCGAGTGGCGGGCACATGTGCTAAGTCGTCTACGCCGCCAGATCGCCCTCACTGGCAATCCAGAGCTTGCCCGGCTCTACGAAGAGGTCGCCGCCTATCCCTGCGATCAGCCTGAGCCGGAGGTAGCCGTCCCTGGGCCTGGAGATATATTCGTACCGCTGCGTATCTGCTACAAAGGCCAAGAGCTGGCCTTTTTCAGCACTGTTGCTACCTTCGGCACGGCACTCGACATCACCCTCGCCGAGCTTTCCATCGAATCTTTCTACCCTGCCGACGCCGAAACCGCCGCCGCCCTGCAAGCGAGCCAGAACAACGCGACGACGTCGGCTCCGGATTCCAGTCAGTAGTTCGGTTTGGCGCAATAAACGTCAGTATAAGTTTAGATTGGCGCAACAAACGCCGAATAACGTGCGCAATAAGCTCCGAATAAGGGCCCAAAACCAGCCATTTCGGGTCAATAAGTGGCAAAAACTACAATTGCAGCGCCACTGCAGCGCCACACGTTGAGCGTGAATTGCAATAATGACTTGCGGGTGGCACCTGCCATATGCTAGAGTTGCCCCACGAGGCCAGCTGGCCACACCCCATCTTGATCTGGTTGGAAAGAGAGATCCTGCCTCGTTGTTCGGGCTCTTCCAGTGTAGCAGGAGCGCTACACTCTGCTGCCAGGGAATCGCGCAACCATGATGTGAAGGCGAAATACCATTACTTGCGAAAGGACGGCTGTCGATGGCGGACACTCGAACACGAAACGGCGAGATTCCTACGCTGGGAGTCGGCATACTCGGCTACGCCTTCATGGGCAAGGCGCATAGCAACGCCTTCAAGACCCTCGACTACATCTACACTCCCCCTCCAGCGCATCCCTCACTCGTCGCCATTGGCGGGAGCAATCAGCAACAAGTGGAGGCTGCCGCACTCCGCTACGGCTACGCCAGAGGCGTCACGGATTGGCGTGACATCGTCGGGGACCCAACGGTTCAGGTCTTCGACAACTGCGCGCCCAATATATTGCACTTCGAGCCGACGATGTCCGCCATTCAGGCTGGCAAGCACGTCCTCTGTGAGAAGCCGCTCGGTATGAACGCTGGCGAATCGCGGCAGATGTGGCAGGCGGCCGAGACCGCCGGCGTCGTCCACATGTGCGGCTTCAACTACCGCTTCGTGCCCGCCATCCGGCTGATGCGCCAGATCATCCAAGAAGGTCGCCTCGGACGCCTCTACCATTTCCGCGCTCGCTATCTGCA
Organism: uncultured Chloroflexia bacterium; assembly: GCA_963810535.1. Classification (GTDB taxonomy): domain Bacteria; phylum Chloroflexota; class Ktedonobacteria; order Ktedonobacterales; family JADMIN01; genus JAJPKE01. The sequence goes on along the minus strand of CAWENW010000002.1, from coordinate 471,959 downwards.
AGACTGGCTCGTGGACCCCACTTTCCGCATGACCTGGCGGCTCGACGGAGAACAGGCGGGAACCGGCGCGATTGGCGATCTCGGCACGCACATCATCGATCTGGCACGTTTCCTCATCGGAGAGCCGACAACCATTGGCGCCGTCACGACGACCTTCATTAACGAGCGCGAGACAGCAGACGGCAGTAAGCGTCCTGTCACTGTAGATGACGCCTTCGCCGCATCGGTGACATTTGAAAATGGCGCGATCGGCACGCTGGAGGCTACGCGCTTCGCCAACGGGCGCCGCAATCACAACGCCATCGAGATCAACGGCGAGAAAGGCTCGCTTGCATTCAACATGGAGCGCCTTAACGAGCTAGAGGCGTTCCTCCCCGAGGAGGAGTCTCCCAGGGATGCGCGTGGCTTCCGCCAGATCCTCGTGACGGAGAGCTACCACCCCTACGTCGGCGTCTGGTGGCCCGCGGGCCACATCATCGGCTTCGAGCACACCTTCGTCCACGAGATCCACCACTTCCTCGATGCCATCGTAAACGGGAAGTCCATCACACCGGATGGGGCCGACTTCGAGGATGGGTATCGCGCCGCCGTCGTCGCGGACGCCATCCAGACTTCGGCCCGCAGTGGGCAGCGGGTCGCAATCGAGTATTAGGGAGCATTGCGCCCACCTGATCGCCGCGTGTCTTCGCATCCTAGCCCTCGTTCATTTTTGGCACAGTGGGGGTTGGAGAACTGGCAGGGTCTCGTCACCTCTACTGTTAGGCAGCTGTCATGTAGAGTCCTTCACCCCGACAGCGCAAGCGGAAGCTGGCTCCAGTCGAGCCTACGGGCGTGAGTAGCGGACGAGGCAGCCCTGTACTTTCTCAGAAAAGAGCACTCCGCACCCGGCAGCGACCACGAGAAGGGCCGGGTGCGGTAGCGCTCACTCCGCGGCGACGATGCGCTCGGGCGCTTCTAGTGTCTTGAAGCCCCTGAAGAATAGCCAGAAGGGGAGAAGGATAATCTCGAATGTTGCGACGGGAAGTGCAAAGATCATCCCATTTCCCCCCGGTGCCACGTCAATAAGACCAAACCAGCCGGCAATGCTCCCCAACAACACCACAGCGTAGCCGATCAAACCCACCACCGAGATACCTCGCGGGACGAGTCGGAAGCGGAACAACATCCAGGTAAAGAGCAATCCACCCAGCCCAAGTATCGGCAAAGAGAGCTCGCTCAGACCAAGGAATTTCGCCTGCCTGAGGATGTTGCCAAGAGTCAGAAACCACGGGACTTGAGGCGCACCGGCCTGAAGGAACTCGTGGCTCAATGGGATCAGTAGCAAGGTAGCGACAATACCGACCATCATGATGGTGCCCTCAATGATCCGACAAGCCAGGTACCCGACTGCGAGGGCCTCATCGAGTTTTCTAAGCAAGCCAAACGCAAACACCGCGATGAAGACGATTCCGATGTTGTTGATCGACCACATCAAGGACCCCAATTCGACGGCTCCCTTATTGGGAAAGATCTGAGTCAGATAGTTGGAGGCGTTGAGAATCGAATCCAGCACGAAAGCCCCAGGAATACTAGCGGCGGCGGTTAGCAGGAACAGCGTCGCAATCACGACTTCTGCTCTGCGCTGGTTGGCACTGACGATGCGCTTTGATTTCGGAGCCTGCGCGGTTTCCTCAGTGGTAGTCATATGTTTGTCTCCTTTCATTGTTGTGATCTGCTTGATCGATCTCATTTGTTTGCTGGTAGCAATCGTTTTTCTCCTTGACTTCCTCGTTCTGATGCTGACATCGCTAAGTGCGATGTTTGGCATTTTTCGGATTAGCCTACTTAGGCCTGACGCGCATTACTGAGATTAAGGGCATCCCTAAATCACGCACTTTTCTGAGCACTCCATGCAACGCTGCCTGATCAACCAGCATTCCGGTTAACAGCGTCTCGCCGTTGTCTTCTCGGGTAAAAGTCAGGTCAGAAAACCAGCCAGCCCACCGGTTGTCAAGGTGTCCCTTGATGCGAATCTCGTACCGTTCAGGCTCGTCGTGAGCGTCATGGGATGCTGATGTTGTACTCATTCGGCGCCTTGTGCCTTTTCCTCATAGGAATGAAGCCCCATGTCGTTGCATGCGTTGTTGGCTTCGCTTAAAGGATACAGGCATATATGGTGACGCCATCTCACCTCATGTGGTGATTAATGTAGTGATTTGAGAATCGGAAGGCCATCAGAGAAGACAACTCATCAACATGCGGTTTTCGGTACACCCGCCAGGATTGGTGGGGCTGTGTTCGTTATAACAAATCGAGTTCTTCAGCCCGGCGGTTCGCTGCTCGACGATTGTTTACACCAAGCTTGCTGTAAATGTTTTTGATGTGGGTACGCAAAGTATTCAGAGACACCACGAGTTCGCGGGCCATGTCCGGGCCGGCCAAGTCGGTGCCGAGCAGCCGAATTACTTGCAACTCGCGTTTCGAGAGTGGCTCGATCAATGCCTGTATGATGGGCGGACTGCCTGAAGCTGAGCCAAAAGCTGTTAGGAGTTGGCGGGCAGAGTGCGGGGCGTTACCGTGTTTGACGGCCACTTCCAAGAGGTAAGCCATGGGTGGACCTTCATCCACAAACATGCGGACGTAGCCCTCCGGCTCAGCCAGCGAGAGCGCGTGCGAGAGCGGAGCAAGAGCCTCCGAAATGTCGCCGTGCATCTGATGGGCGAGCGCCTGCAGCACCAGGATTTCGAGGACACTTCGCATCCTCCCACCTTCTTGCGCAGCTTGCAGGAGACGCTGCAGGAGCCCCATTGCCTCAAGCCAGGAGCGGTCTCGACGCTCGCTCTCATACAGAGCTAGGAGCACCTTAGCCAGGGTGATGTGATCAAACTCGCACCGGTAGCTCAGGCCGTCCGCTGCGGAGAGTCCCTGTTCACGCGCCCAGCCGAGAGCTTCAACCACTCTTCCCTGTGCAAGCCACACCCGTGTCACGAGTGCCGCGACCGGACGCACATTGGGGAAGAAGCCACTCACATACCGGCGCTCTGCCACGTGGAGCAGGTCGAGTGCGACGTTGAGATCGCCCTGGGCCTCCCATATCCGAGCCTGAGCTACGTACCAACGAGACCAGTTTTGCGGCAACCCCGTGCGCTCACCCAGATCTTTGCTTCGCATCAGGTCCTGCGTGGCGGCTTGTAGGTTGTTCTGCTCAAGGTGGAGCTCGCTCATGCCCACATGCAGGTCTGCTGTTCCCCTCAGCATAGGCCCGCCCTGCTCTATCGCCAGTTGCAATCCCCGCTCATAGGTGCTCATTGCCTCGCGGAGACGACCTTGCGCGACCCTGATATCGGCCAGGGCAACTGTTCCGCTAATGGCGTCAGAGAGGTTGCCAGCTCTTTGTACCCTTGCCATGCCCTCAACATACGTCCGGTGCGCTGTCTCAAGATCCCCGCTCGCCCAGGATGCGAGTCCCAGAAGCGCCGCTGCTGCTCCGCGCACGAGACGGTCGTCCTCAGGCAAAAGGTCGAGCGCCCGTTGGGCGTACGTCACGCTGCCAGATACATCGCCTGAGACCTGGGCACTGGCAGCGCGATAAAGAGCTATTGCACCCGGTAAGCGGCGAAATTCCTCTTGGTCCACGACGACCATCTCGGTCGACACGGCGCGTGCAGGCCCACTCAGGTCTGCCGTTGTGTCCAGCCACCGTTCGGCATCTAGCAGTCGGGTCTCAACGGCCTCGAGTTCGCCACCAGACAGTAACGCATAGGCATATCCAACGCTCAGTACAGGCCTGCATTGGACCAACCTGTCGGGGAGCGTCTTGAGCCAGCCAAGCAATGTTGCGTCCTGTCTGCTCCGGCGCATTGCCGGCAGTTCCATCTCGATCAGATCTGCCGCTCGTTCGAAGTCCTCGGCAGAGAGAGCGTGGCAGATCGCATTGACCGCTTCCCCATGTTTGTCGTACCACGCGCTCGCGCGTCGGTGCAGCGTCGAGACCTGATCGGGTTGCTCCTCCATTAAATGCACGGAGAGTACTTCGGCAAAGAGGTGGTGATAGCGATACCACTGGCGCTTGTCGTCCAGAGGAATGATAAAGTAATTGCCCCGCTCCAGGACCTCCAGCAGCGCGCTGCCTTCCTCTTGGCCGGTGACGGCGTCACAGAGCGGACCACTCAATCGGTCGAGGATGGAGGTCTGAAGCAAGAAGCTACGGACAGATTCGGGCTGGCGCCGCAAGACCTCTTCGACCAGATAGTCCACGATGTATCGGTGGTCTCCGGCGAATGTCTGGATGAACCCGTGAACATCCTGATGGCCCTGCAAGGACAGCGCGGCTAATTGCAGACCGGCAATCCAGCCTTCGGTGCGGTCTGCAAGTTGGGCGATGTCTGCCTCCGAGAGGGTAAGGCCCATCACCTGGGTGAGAAATGCAGCGGCTTCGGAGGCTGTAAAGCGCAAATCAGCGGCGCGCAATTCACTCATTTGGCCTTGAGCACGTAGTCGGGCCAGGGGGAGATGAGGGTCTTCTCGGGTGGCAATGACTAGATGCATCTGTGGCGGCAGGTGCTCGACGAGATATGTGAGGGCATGATCAACCGACCTGGCATCGATCACGTGGTAGTCGTCAAGGACGAGGACGAAATGGTCTGGAAGTGCGGTGATCTCATTGAGTAGGAGCGTCAGTATCGCCTCAGGTGGCGGTGGCTGAGTGGAATGGAGCATACTCAACGCCCCTTCCCCAATATTCGCCGTGATCGTTTGCAATGCAGCGATGAGGTAGGTCAGAAAGCGAGTGGGCTCGCCATCTTCTTCATCTAGCGACAGCCAGGCTACCTGCCGGTCGATTCCCTCGACCAATTCACTGACCAGCGTGGTTTTGCCGAAGCCAGCGGGAGCAGAGATAAGGGTCAGTTTGCCGTGCAGCCCTGCTTTTAGCCGCTCGAGCAGCCGGGTCCGGTTGACCAGGTTCGGTCGAAGTCGAGGGAAATAAAGTTTCACGACTACCAATGGCGTCACGTGCTCGCTCCTCTGACGACAGGCCAGATCATTGCGCGAATGGCCCACTACTTCGAGGCACCAGAGCAGGTGTTTTGCGTTTCTCAGTCGCCGTCCTCGCTTCGAGTAGTGGTTCCATTCTGCACCTCATCTCTTGCTCCGTGTACTCTGCTGCAGGAGCTTCGACGCTAGGTCCGGCTATCAATCATCCGCAGCCTATCCAAGTGCAACACGAGCGACTCTGGCACGCTTGCGATCGTGGGGACAGTCCTGTCTCAGGTCGAACTATATCGTACATGCTTGGCGCACTGCAATCTAGAGCTGCATCACGAGCGAGTCGGTGTCTGCTGGGAGGCTGAGTAACTTGGAGTACCTTTCCCGCTCTCATCAACTATCCATCCAGATAGTTAGGAGAGAGCCTACGGCCCTATAGCAGGCCCAGCTCGCGGGCCTTCAATGCCGCCTGGGTACGGTCACGTACACCCAGCTTGCTCAGGATGTTGCTTAGGTGATTTTTGACGGTACCTCCCGCGATGTAGAGCGTCTCGCTTATCTCGCGATTGGAGGCGCCTCGCGCCAGCAGGGCCAGTACCTCACGCTCCCGCTCGGTCAGCTGGCTGAGATCGTGGATACCCGCTAACCCTGCCACTTCGGGAGGGGGCGCCGCGGCCTCTTTGGATGAGCCGAAGACTTCATCCGCAACGTCAGGATGGAGGAGGACCTGCCCCTGCGCCACCGCGCGAATGGTTGCGGCAAGCTGCTCGGCGGTGATGTCTTTCAAGACGTAACCGGACGCACCCGCCTGCAGTCCGGAGTAGATCAGCTCGCGATCGTCAAACGTCGTCAGGATAACAATGCGAATCCTGGGCCAGCGCTCGCGCATTATTCTCGTCGCGGCGATACCGTCCAGGCGCGGCATGCGCACATCCATGAGGACCACATCCGGCGGCGTCTGGACCGCCGTGAGGCGTTCGGTGACGGCGAGCGCCTCCTCGCCATCACCTGCCATCCCCACCACAGCGAGATTCGGCTCCATCTCAATCAACTTGCGAAAGCCCTCGCAGAGAAGTCGCTGGTCATCCACGATTAACACGCGGATAGGCTGAAGCATAGCTATATCTCACTCCTTGTTTGGCTGGACGGCTGCGCGGAAGCTTCGGACTGCTCCCGCTTCTTGGTCGGCAGCACTACCTCCACACGCCAGCCGTGTCTTGGCTCTGGTCCGGCCCGCATCGTTCCATCGAGGAGCGTGACCCGCTCTCGCATTCCCTGCAGGCCATATCCGGGTGCCCGCTCCGTTCTGCTCGACGCCGATCCCCGGCCATTGTCCAGTACGGTCAGCTCCACCTTCCCCTCGGGGCCTTCGCTCGTGCTCAGGTAGAGAAGCACCTTCGTCGCGCCGGCATGCTTGCCGATGTTGGTCAGCGCTTCCTGGGCACAGCGGTAGAGTGTCATGGACAGGTCCGGACGGAGAGGCTGGACGGCCTCATCGAGATCGAGGGTGATAGCCGTTTCACGACTGGCGGCGGTAAATTGGGCGGCCAGCTGCCGCAGGCGCACCGGCAATGACCCGGCGGATTCATCGTCGGGACGGAGCGCCTCGACCGAGTGACGCACGTCCGCCAGGCAGGCTTTGGCTACGCGTCGCGCCTCCTGCAGTTCCTCATGCAAGCCGGGATCACCGCGCACTTCGAACTGCGCCGCCGTCTCGAGCTGGACCGCGAGAAGGGTCAGCGAGTGGCCCAGCGTGTCATGGATTTCACGCGCGATGCGGTTGCGCTCGCGGATGGCCGCGACCTCCTCTACCTGGGAACTGTAGTCTTGCAGCTGAGTGTGAGCCAGGGCTAGCTGGTCATTCGAACGTTGCAGTGCCGCCTGCGCCTGAATGATCTCGCGTAACATCAAGCTGAGTCCAAGAAACGAGCTGAAGGTGAGCAGGAGAACTAACTGGGCATCCATATCCCAGCCATGCAGGGTGAGAGTGAACGCGAGACTTAAACTCAACCAGAGAACCGTGGCTACTATCAGACCAAGATAGCGTGGAGTTATACCAGATATCAAGCAGGCGGTAGTTATGGTCAGTATCGGCAGCCAGTCGAGATTCGTGGTCGACAGGTAGAGGAACTGGGAGAGGCAGGCCAAAACGGCCAACGACCCAAACCACCACAGAGGCAGGTGCTGAGTCAATTGTCTCTGCGTCGAGAAGATTACCAGCCAGGCGCCATACGTCAGGGTAAAGAGCAGAAAGTGAGTCAGGGTAAGCGGCCCACTGGTCAATAGATTGGCGCTATACGCTACCCCGACGACAAAGAAGATAACCGAGCGGCGGAAGGCGAACCGCGAGAGCCTGAGCGAAGACGGCTCGGGAGCCGTCCCTGCCTGTGCCAGCATGGAAGCCAGAGGTTCCATTGATCTACCTGATTCCTGAAATAAACGCACTTGGTCTCCATCATACTGCGTCCGCTTTCGGAGTTGCCAGTGTCTGCGGTCACGCCTGATCTCAGCCGACCTATGACCAGCGACCTAGGGGCTGACACCACTCGCATGCTTCAGAATAGGCCCCAATTCGTGACTGTGGGGGCAGGCGCTTGCCTCTCAGGCAGCCTATACTCAACGACGGGACCACGAAACTCCCACCAGCGCCGGCCAATCCGGGAAGATGGGAGATCAGTTGTACCCGCCCAGGCAGATGATGGCCATCATGTCAGTCAGCCACGCTACAACCTATCTGCGTACCTTCACTGGGTCGATCTCGCGCACTGAAAGAGCCGGATACCCGGGAGCGGGTCGCACCGAATTGAAAGGATCACATCATGAAGATCATGACTACTCCCACCCTTGCTCCTGAACTCCGGCAGCACCCTGCCGGTCTAAAGGAGTTGCGGCGCGTGAGGCTGCTGGTTAGCGCCTATCTCGGCCTCAGCGCGCTGACTCTCATCGCCATTGCCATGCTCCGCGACAATGCCGCCATTGTGACTACTCCAGTGTGGGTCCGCGGCACTATTGTCGTCGCCAGTGCGCTGCTGACGACGATCTTCACTGCTCAGATGGCCCGCGGATCCCGTACCGGGTATCTTCGAGTGCGACTTGTCTCGGCCATCATGTTGGTGGCTGTCATTGGCATCATCGCCTTTCCCAGCACCTTTCCCCTGTGGATGAAGGTCGAACAAGGGATCTGCGGACTGCTACTACTCGGCGTCGTGATTCTCGTCAACGGCAAGCAGCTGCGATCGAAGTTTGCCGGCAAGTAAACAGAAACAAATCCAGGCCTGCTGGCACGCAGCGCCGACAGGCTTGAGTTCCACTGGAGGTGCCAGCATCTTCGGCTACGCCGACCGTGCTCATCGTTTTAGTGCTCAGCGCGGGAACCGACTATGGGTTGTTCTGACTGATGACTCGCGCGGTCGCGCAGTTCGGCGTGTATCAGAGCCTTGGACCGGCGCTGGCCATCGGTGTTGGCTTGATGCTGCTGGCCTCTGTGCTTTGGCTCGCAACTGCCTCGCATTGCGCAGTAGGGCCACCCGCTGGGTAGGGCTGGAGCATTTAGAGACTCTGACCGCTACAGTCCCCTCTGAGATGAGGATACAGGACGGAATACAATTTGCCATGGACACTCCCAGACATTCAGAGAAAAGAAAGGAGCTGTTGCTGATGAGTATACGTGCCGTGGTCGTCGATCACACGAAAGCGAGTCATATCACGTTGGGGCAGGTCGAAGCACCGATTGCACAACCATCTGACGCCATCGTTGAGGTCACCGCTTTCTCTTTGAACCCCGCAGAACTCCATAGCGCTGCCTCTCGGGACCAAGGCTCGCCCCTTGGATGGGACCTGGCGGGGGTAGTTCTCCAGCAAGCTGTAGACGGCAGCGGTCCACGAACTGGGAAGCGCGTGGTGGGGGTCATCATAACGGGGGGCTGGAACAGGTTGGCACTCCACCGAGGAGCCTGGGCTGAGCACGTGGCCGTTCCCACAACCCAGCTGGCCGAGATCCCTGACACCGTTTCCTTCGCACAGGCCGCCACCTTGCCCATCGCGGGATTGACGGCACTGCGTGCCGTAGAGAAAGGGGGGATCCTCTGGCAGCAACGAGTGCTCATTACCGGTGCGACAGGAAGTGTTGGGGATTTCGCGGTCCAGCTCGCCCACAGTGCCGGCGCCTATGTGGTGGGAACCGCCCGCAGAGTAGAGCAGGTGATGAGTCGTGTTGTGAGTGGGAAAGCAGTATTACGCGTGGAGTAGGATCTGAGACGAAAGGCTGGCTTGCATGAATCTGAACGGATCAGTTGCCCTGGTGACGGGTGCCAATCGTGGACTTGGTAAAGCGTTCGTCCAAGCGCTTCTCACTGCTGGAGCGCAGAAGATCTATGCGGGAGCCCGGAACCCAACGACGAGTACCGATCCCCGTCTCCAGCCGCTCAAGCTCGACATCACCGATGCGCATGACATTGCTGGAGCGAGTGAAGTGGGTCGAGATGTCACTCTCCTCATCAACAATGCCGGCATTATGCGCTCCAGTCCGTTGCTGGCAGCAGCATCAGTGGATGGCGCACGAGCAGAGATGGAAACGAACTACTTCGGGACGCTGGCAATGTGCCGGGCGTTTGCCCCGATTCTCAAGAGGAACGGGGGTGGGGCGCTGGTCAACATGCTCTCCATCGTGAGCTGGTTCACCAACCCGTTCAATGGTTCCTACAGCGCCTCTAAGGCGGCCGAGTGGTCACTGACGAACGGGGTCCGAGTCGAATTGCGGGCACAAGGTACGCTGGTGATCGGGGTGTATGCGAGCTTCATTGACACCGACATGGCTGCTCAGATCGATGCTGCTAAGATCCGGCCTGAAGACGTCGCTGCCCAGACCATAGAGGCTATTGCTTCCGGACGCGAGGAGGTCCTGGCCGACGAGCGTACCCGGGAGGTGCGGGCGGCGCTTGCTGCTAACCCACTATCCATGTATCAACAGGTGCAACAAGCGTGGAACAGTGGCAGGCGGCAGGCGTAATTGAGCGTCGCTGGCTGATGATCCTCACTCGCTTGCCACTGTGGTGCGAACCGCTGTCGGACGATAAGGTCACTTTGGCCCAATAAGCGGCTAAAACTACACGCTTAACTCTGTTTGGGAGAACGGGGCCATCGCGTCCTGCTGGTTGACCGCGACCGTTTTCCCAGTGACACGCTCTCGACGCACTTTCTATCACCGTTTGCCGTGGAGCCCTTGCGTCGGCTCGGCGTGCTGGAGAGCGTGGAGGCGGCAGGCTTTCGCAGGATCAGCCGGGCACGCACCTGGATCGAGGACTGCCTGTTCGAGGGACCGGTGGGCCCACCAGGCACGTATGCACTGGCTCACCGAAGATCCAGCTTGGACGCCCTTCTCATTCTCCATGCCCAGAATCGGGGTGGAGTCGAGTTCTGGGAGCACACAGCAGCTGAACGCCTGCTCACTGCGGAGGACGGCGCCGTCCGCGGCGCGGTCGTGCTCCCACTCTATCAGGAGACTATCGCCGCGACTCAGTTGTGTGATGCGCCACCCGAGTCACTCATCTGGTTGCGCTCAGCATTTGTCAGTCCGCACTTTGCACGCGCGCTCATGTATTGGCTGCCTACAGTGCTCGCAGGCGGACTTCCACCCGAACTCACGATGACGATGCAGCGCTTGGCAGGGCTCATGGGCGCGTCGCCGGCACAGGTGCGGTGACGAAAACCAGGACACGCCCGTGATCCTTAAAGGGGCCGTGACCGGCGACGAAGATAGATTCTCCAGATTTCACCGCCTAGCTGCGCTCGGCCAGTGGCTCAAGTACCCAGGCCTGGTCCACTGTGTCCACCGCCCCGGACTGCAAGTATCAGCCGGTGATCGCGCGCAAAGTTGACGGCGGCGATCACGTCGGCAACGTCCCGGGACCGGACTATGAGCGCCGGGTGCCTGTCAATCATGCCGTTGTGGACTTGACGGGCCTGATCATAGCCCTCGTCGCCGGGATGAAGCAGCGTACCGCGAAGATGAGATGCCAGCTCCTGGATGTCGGTCTCCTCGAGTATGACGGTGGTAGCTTCTGGTTCCATGCGCTTTTCCCCCTGTGTCTGTGCTTGTTCACCAGCAAGTAGGACTGACACTGTCGTCCATATCTGCCGGATCCCGCTCTGTGAACAGTGCGCCTTCCGGTTGCCGGCCTGCATCATGTTGGTCGTTGTGTAGGCTGGGCTGGCGAGAGGCGCACCATGCCGAATCAGTGGCATAGGCTTGCGGAGCCTCAAGGTAAGCCCAGCGTAGCATAGCCATCGTTAGTACACCGTTTGGGATAACCAGATGGGGCGGCGGCTTGGAAGTGGGTGACTTTACTCAGGGGATAATGTTACGTCAGCACAGCGTTAATGCAGACTCGCTTCTTGGAGAGGCGGGCTATAGCTCCGCCAGGAGTAGGCGGGCGGCCTGCAAGTCCACCGTCTCAAACCCTTCAGAAAACCAACTGTAAATGCCGCTGAGCCGACGCCTGGCATCAGAGGCGCGATTCTGAGTGACCCACAGCCGCGCCAGGCTCATGGTCGCGCGTAGTTCCAGTGACTTGGCGTGTTGTGATTGGGCAATCTTGATCGCGTGGACCAGCTCTGCTTCCACATCATGTTCGTCGGCACCGTGCATGAGCAGCAGTTCACCCCGAACCCGGTGCAATTCCGCATCCCACCAGCGCTCGTTGTGTGTGCGGGATTCCTCCACGGCTTCGTCGATGCGGGCGAGCCCCTCCTCTATGCGCCCGGCTTTCGCATAAACTTGGGCATGGAGGGCAAGATAGTACGGCAGCCGCAATCTGGCGCCTGAGGCTTTGAATGCGGCGATTGAGCCGCGCAGATGCTCGATGTGCTCTTCAGTCGGTTGCTCCAAAGCGAGCGCATAGGTGACCAAGATGGTTGCCCAGGCGCGATAGTAGGGTGCTTCGTACTTGGCCGCGAATTCCAGTGTCTGCTCTGCATGCTCTCTGGCAACCGATTCATCGGCGCATAACTGCTTCAGCAAGGCCACGTAGGCTAAGGCCAGTGCATGGTTGAAAGGCTGATTCAAACCCTGCACCAGCTTGACCGCCTCGAGTCCCCGGTCGTGTGCCTGCTGCGGATAACCCAGGCACCATAGCGCTTGTGATTGCCACGCGCGCGAGTGTATTGCGCAGTTCCATCCCTGTGACTCGAAAATCTGCGTGAGTTGATCAGGATCGTCCGTTGCGATTATCTCTGCAAACTGAGCATTGGCCTCGGCGATTCTACCCAGATGCAGCCTTGCTCCGGCCCACATCATGCTGGCAAGCAGCGGCATGTTCCCGGATGAGCGCTGATACAGGGTATGTAGCTCATCGGAGACCGATTGCACGCGATCGAGCTTGGCCTGTACAACATAGACGGCTTGTAATCCATAGAGCGTCTGCTCCCGCTCGTCATCGTCACCAACCATATCACACAACGCTATGGCGTTATTGAGCACCTGCTCCAGCTCCGGCGCTGCCCAGCCTTTGGTCATACGGTAGAGCGCGGCTAGGACCAGTTGCAGACCGAGCTCCTGTTTGTCGCGTGTCGCTCCAGTGGGCAGGAAATCAAGCAACTTCAGGCTATGAGAGAGCAGGCTGATAGCATCTTCGTTCGCATATAAGTGCTGCGCCACTGTTGCCGCTCGCCGGTAGTAGGCAAGCGCCTGCTCGATCATTCCCGCCCGCTCGTAATGCGACGCGACCTGGACGCTGATCGCGTCCAGGTCTGAGGCCCATACTGCTCCGAGTGCTTGCGCGACGCGACGGTGCAGCAAGCGACGCTGCGGTGCACTGATCTCAGCGTAAGCTACCTCACGCAGCTTGTCGTGGGTAAAGTCGTAGCTATTGGTGCCATGTTCACGTAGGATACGTTTGTGCCAGAGTTCATCCAGCGCATGTACCGCTTGATCGGCATCTGCCCGGCCAGCGGCCACCAAGAGATCGAGCGTGAACTCTCGGCCAATGGTTGCTGCCAGTTCCACGAATCTACGAGCGGAGCTCGAGACTCGCTGGAGGCGATCGACGAGTACGTCATGTACTCGTGGTGGAAGGGTGCGAACGCCATCTACCGGCAGGTGGTTGGTAGCTCCGGCACCGTCCAGTCTGCTACCTGACGCACGCTCCAGTTCCGCTCGGACCGTTTCGACCACAAAAAGTGGATATCCGGCAGTCTCCCGAAACAAGTGTAATCCTTCGTCTGCATCCAGCTCGCGTCCCGCTACAGTTCCGGCGAGTTTAGTGCGCCTAACAAAACTTGAACGGGTGGCGAGGCGCAGTAGCGAGTGGTTATAGGGGAACTACCCATTCAAATGTTGAGTCGAGCCTTTCCTCCCAACGTGCCACCGCGGTGCGAAAGCGCGGCAGGTTGCGTTCGGAGAGGTCCCGATTGTCGGGCGGCGCTCCAGGTGGCGGCACCGCCAAGGTGACGATGTAATCCTCCTCCTGGTCGTCGCTGCTATCACCCTTCGCTCCCCTGTCCTCATCATTGCCGAGCTGCACTCCGATGGGATGGGTCTGGAGCCATCTCTGCCAGCGGTCGCGCACCTGGACGAGAACGTCGGCATTCGTCTCGCGAAACAGGGAGAGAAAGGCACACCTCAGGTCCACCGACCAGGGTGCGATACCGGTCTTCGCCAACGGCGTCAGGAGAGATGTGTGGGGTACGGGATTCGGGGTCGATGTATCCCTGTAGGCCGCATGGTAAAAGGCTTTCCCTGCATCAGGGAGCCAGAGCTGCACGAACTGCCCACGTTCATCCCGTACGGTCGCCTGCATCTCAAACCGAATCCACAGGCTGGTGATGCCGTCGTATGTGGCCAGTTCCACACCGGTCTGAAGGGCCTGCATCTCCTCCGGAGTGCTGGGTGCTGGGAAGTCATACCAACTACCCTGTATACCCGTCAGGCGTGGCGTGTAGCCGACCTGCACCGATGCCGGGCGGAAGACACCAGAGAAGGCGTCACGGAAGGTTACCATTTGCCGGGCAATGAAGGCAGCGACACCCTGTGCCTTGGTGATCGGACCAGTTCCAATGGCCATCCTTCCCGGCAACGCGCGAGGATTGGGGTGTCCAAACTCTTTGAAGTACCAGGTATCCATATTCACATGGAACAGAGGGATATCGTCGTCGCCCAGGAGCGGAAAGACGTTGGGAACATTGGTGTAGAGCCACCTGCGCGGCCTCTGCAGTGTGCCATCCGACCTCGACTCTGCCATCTATGGCTTGCCTCCTCTTATCCGGGATATCGGCACCCAGCCACATCGCGGCTAGCACGCTGTCCACCGTGGAGCCGCCAGCACGCAAATGCCTACGCCCCTGCCTTCTGCAGCGTCTTCCAGCACACGAGAGCACACCCCAGCGTCAGAAATGCCCGGTGGATATCGGCCCGCCGCTCATAACGCACTTTCAGGCGACGGCAGCGGTTGAGCCACGAGAGTGTGCGCTCGACCACCCAGCGAAACCGTCCCAACCGCTCGCTCGAGTCGATGCCACGTCGGGCGATGCGTGGGATGATACCTCGCTCCCGCAATGCGCGCCGACATCGAGAGTAGTCATAGCCCTTGTCAGCGTGCAGCTTCGTAGGGCGTTGACGCGGCCGACCGCGCTTTCTCCCTGGCAGGCGAAGCGGCGGGATGGCATCCACCGCTGCCTCCACCATCCGGCTGTCGTGAACGTTGGCCGGCGACAGGAGAACGGCGAGCGGAATCCCGTTGCGATCGACCACGATGTGGCGCTTGCTGCCCAATTTGCCACGATCCGTTGGATTCGGGCCAGTCTGCTCGCCCCCCCGGGAGCCGGCACGCTGGCTGAGTCCAGTGACGCCCGCTCCCAATCGATCCGCCCAACATCCTGGAGCCGTTGCAAAAGTACCTGGTGCAATCGTTGCCAGACTCCAGCCTGCTGCCAGTCGCGTAACCGGCGCCAACAGGTCATGCCACTGCCGCACCCGAGCTCCTGTGGCAACATCTCCCACGGGATGCCTGACTTGAGCACGAACAGGATGCCACTAAGCACCGCACGATCGGGAGTTCGAGGACGACCGCCCTTAGGCTTGGGCCGCTCGGAGGGCACCAGCGGGGCAATGAGTGCCCAGAGTGAGTCAGGAACCAGTAGTGTACTCATGCTGCCAATCTATCACACGGCGACAGGTTATGTTAGGCGCACTTAGCAGTTTCTGCCGCATCTAGTGGCTCAAGCGTCATTTCGTGTATGGGCATAATGCTGCGCAGATGCAGCAGGAAGCTATTCAATGGATGCTCTGGCGACAGTTCTTCCACCCTTGCGCATCCCACCAGGAGTAACCGCGCAGTTGGGTCAAAGCGCAACAGAAAATGCAGCCACGCCAGCGTTTCCTTATCGCACCAATGCATGTCATCGAGTAACAACACCAACGGCTGTGGTGCCAGAAGAACGCCTCGAGCCAGAGCCTCGAAGAAGCGCTGCCGCTGTCCGTAGTCAGTCACCGGTTCATAGCGCGGTAAAGCTGGCCGCTCCACTAACAGCTCTGGCAGGATCCTGACGATTTCGGAGAGCCAGATGTCGTCCAAGTGCCGCAGCGACGCTCGAAGACCCGTACTCCGGAGCCACTCAGTCACCGGCGCGAGCGAGAGTCGCCCTTCAGCAGCATACAAACGTGCCTTCGCTGTAACAGCACCCTGTTGGCTTGCCCACAACAGGAAATCCTCAGTTAGCCGCGATTTGCCCACGCCTGCCTCTCCAGTTACTAGCACGAAGTCGGGCCTTCCCTCGGAGATGCTCTGCCACGTGTCGGAGAGTTGCGCCCATTCGCACTCGCGTCCAACGAGCGTTGGCGCGGCGACAGATAACGAGTGATGCATGGTGGCTTGACTTGCTGGCGCCTCTTGCCGCATGAGCTGCTGGTAGACTTCGCGTGTTGCCGGATCGGGGTCGACGCCTACCTCACGCTGTAAGGTCGTGACACACGTGTGGAACACGTGCAGCGCACTGGCGCGATCGTCATTGTCTGCGTGCAACAGCATCAGACGGCGATAGAGGTCCTCGGAGAGCGGATTGAGACCGAGCAGCCGCTGGGCAAGTTGGATGGCCGTGACAGTGTCGCCCCTTGCTTCGAGGAGCTGGAGCAGTTGTTCGAGCGCCTGGAGGTGGCATCGCCGCAATCGCTCCCGCTCGGGGAGGATCCATTCATCGTAACAGCCGGGAAGTAACTCTCCCACGTACAATTTGTCTGCCTGTGCGAGCGCTTTCTGCAGTGCCGGCGTATCGCTGCGTTGCATGGCGGCGGCGGCGAGCTCGAGTGCGTGCTCGAAGGCGGCGACGTCGATCTGGATGGGAGCGTCAGTATGCCAGCGCACTGTATGTTTGTCAGCCGTGAGAAAGCGTGAGGCATCCGGAAAGACCTGGCGCAGCTGGTGCAGCAGCTGCCGCAGGTTATTGCGTGCCTGGGCCTCGGCGGCGTCAGGCCAGAAGAGGAAGGCAATATGCTGCCGTTGTTGGGGTACATCTCTGTGCAGCATGAGGTAGGCGAGCAAGGCCTGAAGACGTAAAGTGTTGAGGCTGGTCACTCGCCGATCAGCATAGATCAAGCTGAAATCGCCGAGCAATCGCGCCTGAAGGATTGGCATTGTCATGATCGATTACCGCTCGTCTCTTCAGCCTTGAGCTGCTTCAGAAAAGGCAAGTCCCTGGTGCCAAAACTTCATTGAATGGATAGGTAGCAGAGTCCATGATTGAGTCTGGCTCTCCCGATCACTAGTATACTCGACTACTAGTACAGTAGTACAAGCATCACTGTGGACATTCCTCCAAGCGAAGTTTTTTCCAAGATTGGTCGAGTTCCCGAATGGTAGGGTACGGATTTCCAGGCTCAGTTACGAAATGCCGGCGATGTGTTCACGGTGCGCTTCCAACGCGGGGACGGACATCTATACCATCAAGATCGTTGAAGTTGTGCCAGGTAAAAAGGTCGTATGGCAGGTCATCGATAGCATCCGGCCGTCGCTCAAAGATCAAAATGAGTGGACGGATTCGCAAATTGTCTAGGAGATTTCCTCTCACAGCAACGCAACCCAGATTGATATGACGCACGTAGGATTGGTTCCTGACCTTGAATGCTATGACGTGTGCAGTCAAGGCTAGGACTTCCATCTCCAGAAGAGCTTGCTCAACTTAATAACCGAAAACAAAGGCAATCCGGCTGGTCCTGCTCGGGTAAATCAATGAACTGCTTCAGGTTTTTTGAGGGGATGCAGGATAGTGCGTCTAGCAGTTTACGGGTGCGTTTTACCCGCAGGTCTTCGCTGTCACTGACATGATCACCGCCACGTGACCGCCGATAATCAGAATCACAGTTAGGCTGAGAGACCCATAGAAAGGGCAAGATCTGTGCGGTTTCGCCCAATAAGTGCTAGCATAGGTTCCCTTTGGCCCAATAAGCGGGGTTAGTTTCCCTTGGTTCATCCCTCGACCACGTAGTTCCGGCAATATCCCTGCTTTTGCGTCTTCGATGGAAAGTGGCAGCAGCTAGGAAGATATGGTCATGGGCACGTTGATGCTCGAAGCTGCTTCCATTGTGGGAAGGTATGAGTCCGCTAGATGCCAGCCATGGCGCATGCCTATAATTCTGGGTATGAAGAAACGAAAGTCAGACCAGAATAGGAGACAGCCTGCGCACGATACCTTGTACGAGGCGGTTCTCCAGGCTCTGCCCATGCAAATGGCGGTGCTCGATCAGAGCGGCACGATTGTGTATGTTAATGCCGCCTGGCAGACTTTTGCCCGCGAGAATGGTGCTCCCTCTCTGGCAGAGGCGAGTGTGGGCCTCAATTACCTAGCAATCTGCGACCAAGCAGTACGGAGCCACTCTGAGCATGCGTTGGAAGCACGTGACGGCATTGCGGCGGTCCTGGCAGGCACCCTTTCACTCTGTACCCTGGAATATCCCTGCCATTCTCCCACTGAACAGCGCTGGTTCCTCTTATATGCCGCGCCGCTGCCAGATAGGACGGGACATGCCGTGGTGGCGCATCTCACGATCACCGAGCGTAAGTTGCTGGAGGAGCGGGTGTCCACTGCCAACCAGGAGATGAGTGATTTCTTGAGCCTGCTCGGCCATGAAGTGCGCACGCCTCTGACCGGTCTCAATGGGTATGTTCAACTGGCCCAGCGTCGCCTCCAACGCTTGCAGGCGGAGGTGAGGTGTACAGGTCTCTCCCCGGACATTCTGCAGCAGCGTCTGGCATCACTCCAGCAGGTCCTGGAACAAATGGATGCGCCCACGAGGCGGCTGAACCGGCAGATTGCGGATCTGGGAGAGGTGGCTCAGAGTCAATCGGGTACGCTTCCTCTGCAGCTAGCGCTATGTGATTTAGTCACTATCGTACAGGAGGCGGTCGAGGAGCAGCAATTAGCTTGGCCCCAGCGGAGGATGCAACTTCTGCTCCCTGAGCAGATGGTGATGGTCGATGCGGATCAGGATCGACTTGGGCAGGTGGTGACGAACTATCTCACAAACGCGCTCAAATATGCGCCTGCAGACCGCCTGATTGAAATCAGTCTAAGCCTGGAAGCAGACCTGGCTCGAGTGCAGGTGCGCGACCATGGCCCAGGAATGCCACCACAGGAGCAGGACCGTATCTGGGATCGTTTTTATCGCAGCCCTGGTGCCCCGGTCGCACAGCAGACAGGAGTGAACTTGGGCATGGGCCTTTACATCTGTCGTAGCATTATTAGCCAGCACGGTGGACAGACGGGTGTCGAGAGTACACCAGGGGCAGGGGCGACCTTCTGGTTCACTATTCCTCGTGTTGAGTCCAGTACTGTTAGGCAGGCATGATGGTCTCCCTCAATGTCCCTCGGGAGGAGCAGCAGTGGTGATGGCTTGTCAGTTGTCCAGGACCGCCAGGCGTACTTGGTGCAGACGAGCAGGATCGGCGATTGCTTCGATCTCAGCAATTGTGCCTCCGCTGATCGTGAGATACAGCAGGAGTAGCAGACGCCCACTCGGGGCCACTACGAGTCCCACCGTCCCATCCACGAGCAGTGGTTGTGCGAACCGGATCCCGGAGCGAGTACGTTCTGCGAGTTGCCTGGCGACCGCAGCCGCACCACGGATCTCCCCTGTCACTCCTCGCGCCTGCGCAACGCGGTCGGCACGGAACACAACGTCCGGATCGAGGAGCGCCAGCAGGGCATCGAAGTCACCACCACGCGAGGCGGCGAGGAAGGCGGTGACCACTTCGCGGCTGCGGAGGACATCTGTCTGGCAAGCTATTTCCGCTCCCTGCACCCGGCGGCGGGCTCGGCTGGCAAGCTGCCTAGTCGCTGTTTCTGAGCGCCCCAGCATGAGCGCAATCTCGTCGAAGGAAATGGCGAACAGATCATGCAGCACAAAGGCGAGGCGTTCGGCGGGAGCAAGCCGATCGAGGACCACCAGCAGCGCCAGACCTACCGAGTCAGCCAGCTCCGCTTCTTCCTCCGGGTCGATCCCGTCAGGTGCTCTGGTGATGGACTCAGGCACAGACGCTTCTAGGGACTCCTCGCGTCGCACTTTGCGTGCGCGCAGCATATCCAGGCAGATCCGCGCGACTGCCCGCGTCAGCCAGGCTCCCGGGTTCTGGATGGAGCTGGTGTCTGCGCGGACGAGATGCAGCCAGGACTCCTGGACGGCGTCCTCCGCTTCGGGAAGGGAGCCAAGCATGCGATAGGCCATCGCCTGGAGCTGGGGTCGCTCCGTCTCGAAGCGCGCCGCCAGCCAGCCGTGTTCATCCATTGATTCACTTCCGTCCTTCTCCTCCAACATAAGAACGACGCGGGAACCCGGGCGGATGTGACAGAGGGGCCGACCATCGGGGAAGAGAGGCCCCCAGGGACATCGCATCTCAAGGGCACACCACGAGCCACAGAAGGATGCCAGTCACATTCTTTCATTGCCTTGCGTCGGGACCGTGAAGGGGTGAGACTAGGCCAAGGAGACAGAGGGAGGAACTCCCATTGAAGAATCGGAGAGGCGTCCCCAACACTGGTTAACGCTCCATATGCAGAGAGCACCCCTAAGAACAACCACATGCACGAATGAAAGGAAAAGTTCTCATGAACGTCTTACTGGTCCGTGCCACCATCAAAGCCGAGGCTGTCCCGGAAATCGAAGCAGCGGGCAAACGCATCTTCGCGGCTCTGGAACGAGAGCAGCCGCGGGGCTTTCGGTACATGACCTGCCGGCTCCCCGACGGAGTGACCTATGTCAACCTCTGGGAAATTGATGATGGGGCCACCAACCCGTTGTCATCCTTGCCGGAAGCGCGGGCATTCCAGGAGGGACTCAAGACCTGGATGGCCGAGCTGCCCGTCTACGAACAGTTGACGGTGGTGGGATCGTATCGGTTCTTCTAACGCCGAGCCTTGGACGGCATCTGGCGGCTCAGTTTCATCCTCCTGCGGTGCCACGCCTACGCTAGCTCAGCCACCGACGCGCATCCATCTGATGTGCTCCTGACTAGAACACGCATGCGCTCTTCACTGCTAGTTGGCCCTACATTCCCGATTCCCAGTCAAGGCTCCGCCACGATCAATCTGACTCTTTACCTGCGAAAGTCCGCCACATCCTGAGACGCAATCCCGACCCAGAGAACAATGGACCGTCAATGGGTGGACGCATAGGGATAAGCTGAAAAAAAGTAGAGCCAC
Source organism: uncultured Chloroflexia bacterium (assembly GCA_963810535.1). Taxonomy (GTDB): domain Bacteria; phylum Chloroflexota; class Ktedonobacteria; order Ktedonobacterales; family JADMIN01; genus JAJPKE01. The sequence goes on along the minus strand of CAWENW010000002.1, from coordinate 451,310 downwards.
TGTCGGTGCAACTACGCCAAACCTAATCACGTGGCAAACTAGCGTGCTGTAATGGACCATCAGGTGCTATCACTTCTGGACTGGAGCGAGGCGCCGCATGCGCACTCGATTTGCAGCGAACGCCCCCTGATCGCCTTTCACACCCTCTACGTCAATGATGTCGCCAGTACTCAGCGTCGCCAGTGAGTCTGCAGCAATCAGATCTGTCCCCTTTTTATCTGCTACAATAGTGTCTCCTGTGATGGCCACATGCACCTCTTTGCCGTTCTTCACTCGCCGCGCAGTGATCGTATTGATGCCGACCGCGAGGACGCGTAGTCGCCATGTCTTCTCATGAGGTTTTTGCTTGCCGTTTCCGTTGTGGTTGCTGTTCACATGGTGATTGTCTTTTGGGCCTGCCAGGCGATCAGGGGTCACCTCTGTCACCAATGACGTATGACTGCCATTTTTCCCGAACGTGTCGACCAGATGTTGCGGCTGAAACAGCGTGCCACCGTAGGTGCGCGGCACCAGCATACAAACCCCCTGGGCGATCAGCGAGAACGTGAACACGATGCCGTCCGCTGTGACGTCATCATCTGAGAGCTGCACATGCCCACCATCCACCTGCAACGGGAGCACATCAGGCGCGTATACCGTCATCGTTGCCACCCGGTACTGTTCCGCGCTTGCTTCGTTCGGATGTTGATGCAGCAACAACGAACTCAGTTGATGACTCGCAGTCAGCGGTCCCGACGCCGTAATTAAACACACATCAAGTAATCCATCATCGATATAGGCATCGGGAGTCAGTTCCGTCACATCGGCATAACGCCGCGAATTGCCAGCGATGATCTGCAAGACACGCCCCTGCCAGTGCAAGCCATCCATCTCGATCCGCACTGGCAGCGGATTGAAGGAGCGTACGGCCTTCACGATCGCAGGCGCGTAGGCCAGTTTCCCGATGCGATGCTTCAACCGTTTGGACAGGTTGCCAATCACCGCGCCGTCAAATCCCAGCCCCGCCATGAGCAAAAAATAGCTCTTGTGCTTGCCGTTCACCGCCACGACACCGACATCCACACGCCTGCGCTCAGCAGTCGCAAGCTGGCGGGCTGCTATGTCTAGTCGTTGCGATATCCCCGTCTCGTGTGCCCATACATTCGCCGTTCCTCCTGGCAGCGTGCCAACCGCTATCTCCGATCCCAAAACGCCCTCGACTATCTCGTTGAGCGTCCCATCGCCGCCACAGTCAACGACGACATGGCAGCCCTGGCGCACAGCCTCGCGCGCCAGGTCGGTGGCATCACCTCCCTCTAGTTTCTGGCGCAAAGTTATCTCCCAGCCCTGCGCCTGTAACAGTGTCAGAGCATCAGAGAGGTCCAGGCTCCCCTGTCCCGATTTCGGGTTCGTTATCAAACAGGCTTTCGTTGTCTGATGCTGCATGGTTCTATCCCCCTATCGACACTATGAGACTTTTGTCTGTACCACTTTGGTTGCCGGTTGCTCGATGCGAGTAGCCGCACGGACGGCCAATCCATGATAAAGAGCAATACCGACCATCAGCATGAGTGTTCCCAAAAGGTAGCCGCCGAAAACGTCACTCGGCCAGTGCTGCCCTTCAAGGATGCGTGAGACTCCAACATCTAGCACGAAAGTGACGCAGAATACCTGCGCCACCAGCAGCCACGGCCTCCATTTCGGATGCGCCCGCTGCATCAGCACGGCGAGAAAGAAGAGGAATCCGTACAGGCCCACCGCATTGGCAGTATGGCCGGATGGAAAGCTATGGGAGCCAAGATTGAACAAGGTAGTGCCGTGATAGGAGGGCGGACGCGGACGGGCAACAAGGGCATTCGTGACTATGTTCATCACCTCAGCCCCAAGGCCCGCGACAGCGATACAGAGCAGTTCACAAAAGAGCCGGAACAACGCGAGTAGTCCCAGAATGATCACATACTCTATGAACGCGGCGATCGGACCTGCCAGATCGCCAAGGGACTTTCCGAACGGTGTGACTGGCGTGCCCTGCAATCCCTGGAAATCGGCGTTGATCTGTTGGTCTACCGGAATTACTGGGTGCAGGCGGACGACGACCGCCAGCGCCAGAAACGTCAGCATGCCAATCGTCCACAGAATGCTAAGCAATCGTGTGGTGCGTGCTGACCATGGTGTCGCGACAATCGCATGCAGGTTGGACGCCGGCTCACGTGCAATAGATAGGTGCCGGCGTAGGTTAGATGATGAGCGCTCGCGCCTAGACGCCAAATTTTGTACCACAGTACCTCTCCTTAGTACCAATGTGAGGATGCTGCGAAAGCACAGTCGTCACTGTGCTATCTCCTCAATTTCTTCTGTCAGAACCAGACAGTATCTCGTAACACTCATTCTCACATGCCTGGTGTCGTGGTCTCCAGCTTAGTCGCTTGCTTCTGCGTCCCTGATGCAGGCCTTATCTGGACAGTGCTATCACGTGTGATACGGTGCAACCAGGGTGGAACTGCCGTGATCTCGAAGCGTCCTTTCATCCAAAGATAGCCGGAAATGAGTAAAATAAGACACAGACCGCCCAGCAAATACCCACCCAATACATCACTCAGCCAATGCTCACCGAGGTAAATACGCGACGGTCCAACCAGGGCGATGAGTCCAATACAAACGCCACAGAGCACATTTCGTGTCCACGAGTTGCGGAAGTTTATCGCAATGACAAAAGCCAAAAAGCCAAAGAACACCGTATAGTGAAGCGTATGCCCACTAGGAAAACTTGGGCTGGAAAGTTGCTGTGCTACAAAGACGAGATTGGATGTTGGCCGGTGTCGTCCAACGATGAGCTTGAGGGCCAGACCCAGCAGATCGGCAAGTAGGCCAAGCGCCAAAAATACGGCTTCGACTCGCAGCCGACCAATCCAAAGTAGTAGAAGAACAAGACTGGTTACGATGACCGGAGCTATGCCAGTACCGATGAAGGAAACAGCATACATAAAATCCGTGAGTAGCGGGGTGCGATTCTCTTGAATCTCGCGGCTGAAACTGAGGTCCAAAGGCAGGATACTAAAACTGCGAGCCGCAATGGCCAGTGCAGAAACGGCAACAAGGGCAAAGACAAAGGGACCAATCCATGTTCGCCCGCGACGTAATACCTGCCATCGTGGCTGCCGGTCTTGTTCGACATGTTCAATGACATTCTCGACAACTTGCTGGCCCGCTTTCACCTTTGAAGAGTTATCTATCTCATTTCCGAAGTAAGAGCGGTTGCTATCAGGCTGACTTGGTTGATCCTGACCGGGATTGTTTGGGAGAGTCTGCGACATCCTGCCCACCTTTTTGCGCTGCCTGTCACTCCTTTGGTTGACTCATTTAGGAGTGTATCTGTATTATCACCCTACAAGCAATGGTCGCCTCACCAAAGGTGCCCTAAGCCACATAGGTGACATGGTAACTCTTATGCTGACCCTAGCCGGCGATAGCCGGCGCAAGCAAGCGAAAAAGCACCATAGGCTATCAGACCAAGGGCAACAACGCCAAGTAAGAGCGGTCCCATAGAGGTCTGCGCCAGTTGTTCTAATGCGCCGCCTAACCCTTTGGCTTCACCAGGGTTATGCTGTTTAGCTGCCACAATGAGGAAAATTCCAATAATCGCCAGAACAACACTCAACGAAGCATAGCCAAAGCGACCGGCCAGCACGATAGACTGCTGTGCCACTTCAGAGAGGTGTGTGGACTTGAGATAGCTCCGAAAATGTGCACGATACACTTCAATAGCGAGCGCACCGGCAACTCCTAGAATGACGATTCCCGCCAGGATGACGAGAGGTACGCCAAGGGAGGTATTGAGAATACGTGCTGTCCAGTCCTGTGTTGTTGCATCCGTACTTTTTCCGCCATTGCCGGTGTTCATGGCCAACTGTAGCGCAGCAATGGCCAGCGATGTGTAGGTCAGGCCTACGACCCCAAAGCCAATGCGGGTCAGAGTGCCCTTAGCCGTTTTCCCTCGGTTATCGAGATCTAAGAGTGCTCGTGCCGCATTCCAGAGCGCATACCCGAACAGGCCGACGGCTATTAGACCTAGCAATAGATGACCAAACGGCCCAATATCTAACCAGTGAAGAGCACCCTTGGGGTCGGTTACTGCTCCGCCAGCGCCAATCCCATATTTTGCTGCTAACCCCCCAAGAACGATATACACGAAGCCTTTTGCCCCATATCCGAAGCGCATGAGCGCAATAGTCCAAGGGTTACCCACTGTCTGGTGGGTAACTCGGTCCGCGTTTCGCATGGCCTGTCGTGTGGAATTCAATGCTGAGGTCCATCCCATGTGGTTCTACCTTCCTTATCTCAGGCGTTCCGCTTGGTACTTCATCACACGAAAATCAGATATCACCTACCTTGGTAGACGTATCCTGGTGAGTACGTGCACTTTTTGTGCCAACTCGGTTTTTGACGGATATACTCATCCACTCCAATAGGGCATCTGGCTCGGCTGAAAACAACATTGGTACCCGCTTTGTATTGAGTGGGGCAAGAGTGAAAGCAGAAGTCTTCAAAACTGTTCGAGATGTGACATCATGAAATACTGAGGCTGCATCTGGATTCTCTCTCCCAGAAGCTGGTTTCGCATCGTTGTTCCCCTGCAAGGGCAAGCTCCTCCGGCAGAGGAGAGTGAAACAACAATCGGCATGTATTTTGCGCGCGTCTGGTTGGCCATGGGACCTGGTCACTGGAGATCAGCCCCTGACAAGAGAGCAGGGGACAACTGAGTGAAGAGGAAACAACCTGCTACTCGACGACGGTCTTCTTCCCCCAAAGCCAAGCCTACCGGGAGATCGAAGGAAACGCAGAAACAGCAATCTACTGCTGGCAAAATCAAGGCGATTGAGCCGGGTATGGAAGTGAAGGACACCTTTGTGCCACAGATAGGATTAGGCTTCGCCTCGATAAGCAGTGCTGTTGCGCTGTTAGGGGCAACGGTCTCTCCCTATACCATGTTCTGGCAGGTACAAGGTGAAGATGTTCGGGGCGAATGTCTTGCAGGGGATACTTTCACCAGTCATCGTGGTGTTCCTGCTGCTCATAGGCAATAATCGTCGCGTGATGGGGCAATTCCGGCTCGGACTTTGGACCAATGTCGGACTGGTGCTGACTGCCCTGCTCATGTTTGCCGCTACCATTCTTCTGTTCTATGGGCGGGTAACTGGACAGAGCAGCTAGAAGAACTACGACAGACGCTAGCGCAGAAAAAAGGGATGGACAGACGTTTAGACGGTCGTGGCAAAAACCTTGTGATACAGGTACGTCCGACACAGCAATTGAAAGCCGACGGCTTCATAAACGAAACGCGAGGAAGTAAACTCCGTACTCTTCTCCTCGTTCCCGGGATGATCGCCTGTCACCAATGCCGCCTGCATCCCCCGTTCGCGTAAGCGCTGTAACCCGCCAAGCATCAGCGCAGTTGCCAATCCTTGACGACGAAACTGCGGGCGCGTTCCCACCGGTTCAAACAGGCCCACGCGGTTCACCGGGTCCACCCAGCAAATGCAGCCCGCCGCTGGCGTGCCATCAGGGGCCATGATCATCAGATCAAGCTGAGGATCGTATCTGGACATCTGCATCACTGCCAGTTGTCGCGAGGTTCCTTCCTCGTAGGTCGTGCTCCCCTTTGGGAAAAAAGTATCACGGTGAAGCGCAGCTCGCATCTCTGCCTCAGCCTCTCCAGCAACCGGGCGAAGCGTGAATCCTGTGGGTAAAACGGGTGCTGGCACCGGCTCGATCAGCGGCCGGCGGTAGCAATGATAGTACATTTCTTGGCGCTCATATCCTTCGCGTTCAAGAAAACTCACCATCTCCAGATCGTCGCCGGAGGCTAAACCCCAGGTTTGTTCCCATATCTCATACTGGTTCTCGCCTTGCTGCCCAGCGCGCTCTTTTACGCGTTGCACTGCCCATTGGTGTACCATACGATAGCGCTCGCTCGTACGGAAGTCGGGATGAAGCAAGCAGATGATCTCATCCCCGGCAATGATCCCTAGAGCAAGCGCCTCACCATTTTCTTGATACCAGAAATGCCAGTTCTGCTGATCATCAAGCGAACCATCTCGGCACCACCATTGGAGGTCGCCAATGTGTGGATAATCGTTCTGTGGGTCGCGTGAGCGACAGATGGTGACAAATTTCATGGCTTCTACAAGAGCTGGTCCGCCATTACGAGTAAGCTTCTTTGCTGTGTTCATGTGTCTGTCTCCTTGTTTTTCTCATTGCTGTGGTATTGAATGCTTCCTGTGCCTGATCGGCGGGATTTCTCCCGGTCAGGGGTCGCGCAATTGCCATCAATACATCGTTTCACCTGCTTTCATATGGATTACACGTGCGCAGATAGATACCACCTCATTGCGGTAACATCGGCAAAAGCAGGGAAGAAGCAAACTGCATCAAGCCAGGTGAGCGAGCAAAGAGATGGTATGCCACCCAGCGACAAGGAGAGAAAGAAACGAGAGGGAGAAAAGCGTGCCCAGCAAACCATACCCAGTGGAGATCTCAACTGAGGTCATGAGGAAGCATGGCACCCTTTTCTCGCCGCATAAGCCAATCTTGTGCTGGGACTTATGCGGCAGAGGTGCTTGTTTTGCGGTTACGGTTCCGATGGATCATCCATCCAGGGGAGGGCATTTCCCCTCTTAAGTAGGCAGTGTTCACGGAGACACTGTACCATACGGTTGGGGTAAACATCACATGGAAAACACGAGCTTTCACCGACACAACCATCCCACGAAAAGATGGTTGGGACAAGAGAACGGATCTGGAGGAAATGGATGCAACCAGCTATGAAGCCTTCCAGGAACCATGGTGGCAGACTGGCGATGAGACCCGTTTGGCTTGGCGTAATAACCGTCAGTATAAGTTTCCTTTGGCGCAAGAAACGCCGAATAACCTGCGCAACAAGCGGCAAACAAGTGCCCAAACCCACCCTTCTCGGTGCGACAAATGCCGAATACTACACGTCTAGCTGAGCAATAAATTGCAACCCCAAGCAATCCTGTCGTCTGGCCGGCAGGGGGAGATTTACTGGTTGAGGGTCTGTGGGGGTTCGTCCTCAATCGGGAACAAGATTGGACTGAGCAGGTGCTGTCTGCGACCTGGTGCAGGCTCGTTGTTCAGCTGTGGCACAATGGCCTTGCGCAGTTCTCCCATCAGTTCGTCGCGCTCAGGTGGGCTGAGCCACAGCGCATGCTGTCGGAACCCAACCGCATCAGCGGGAGGATTAGCGTGACCCCGGTCGAGGTAGGCGTTGAACTCACCAAGCAAGGTGGCCATCGCGGCAGCAAAGGCACGGCGATAATCGTCCAGTGATGCACCCGCAGAGGCCTCGGGTGTGATCACCGTGCTCGACTGATGCAGCCGATACCAGCGTTCGATGATGCCGCCCACCTGCTGTTCATGGTCGACCTCAAGGATGCCTCCCTCCACGAGCAGGCTGACCTGCCGGTACATGGTAGCCTTCGAGACACCGGGCATCCGAGAGCGTAAATGGGTCGTGGTGAAAGTTCGTCCCCCAGACAGGGCATGCACGATGCGCAGCCGTACAGGATGTATGAGAAGTTCGATAGTATCCATATCTCCATGATCTCACATATGAGACTATTGTCAATATTGAGACTATGTGGTATCAGTCTCAATATTGACAATGATACGGGGAGCCACCAGAGAAGAACGACCTCATGATGAGCTCTCGTTCGCAGCACAGAGAGAAGAGATGACTGAGTTGACCACCATCGATGCAGGAACGATAGCCAGAACCGTTGTTGAGATGGCTAGAGCCGGGTGTTTCGCAGAGATGGAGCCGTTGTTTGCGCCGCCGCTGCGGGCGGTTGTTTCTGCTGAGAAGGTGCGCGATGCCTGGGGAGCTGAGATCAGCAAACGTGGCCCGGTTTCTACAATCGGAAAACCAGTGGTCGAGCACGCGAAAGAGGGACTGGTTCGCGTGAGCGTCCCAGTCACCTGTGAACACGGGGAACTCACGGTGATCATGGCGGTTGACGGTCAGGGTGCACTCCACGGCCTGCGGCTCGCTGCCCCTGAGGGAGACGCGTCATGGATGCCGCCACCCTACGCGAACCCAAAGAAGTTTGCTGAGCACGACATTACGGTTGGCTCCGGCTCTCTTGCTGTTCCAGGTACGTTGAGCCTCCCCCACGGACACGGCCCCTGGCCCGGCGTCGTGTTACTCAGTGGGGGAGGGCCATTCGACCGTGACGAGACCAGTGGACGAAACAAGCCACTCAAGGATCTTGCGTGGGGATTAGCCAGCTGGGGCGTGGCAACCTTGCGCTTCGACAAGGCCACCTTTACGCACAGCCAGCAGATGGCAACGCTGCGCGATTTCACGATGACGGATGAGTATGTGCCGTCCGCCGTCGCCGCCATCCACCTCCTTCAGCAGCAGCCGACTGTGGACCCCACGCGGGTTTTCGTCCTCGGTCACAGCATGGGTGGCAAGGTCGCCCCACGTGTCGTGATTACAGAGCCGTCCATCGCCGGTTTGGTAATCTTGGCCGGTGATGCGCAACCCATGCAGCACTCCGCCATCCGAGTTACTCGTTATCTCGCCCAACTCTCCCCCGGCCCAGTTGCAGAGACAGCCGTGGAGACGATGATCCGGCAATCCGCGCTGGTTGACAGTACCGAGCTGTCCCCATCGACGCCAGCCCGGGAGTTACCATTCGGCCTCTCCGGTTCGTATTGGCTAGATCTGCGAAGCTACGATCCAGTCTCGCTGGCCTCGGCACTGGACAAACCGATGCTCATTCTCCAGGGTGGCCGTGACTATCAAGTGACGGTCGAGGACGATCTCTCACGGTGGAAGGAGGGCCTCGCTCACCGGCCTGAGGTGACAATTCGGATCTATGAGGCGGACAACCATCTATTCTTCCCCGGCACAGGTCCGTCCACACCGGCAGAATACGAGCCGGCACAACACGTCGATCCAGCCGTGGTTACCGACATCGCCACTTGGCTAAGACCACATCCAGGGTTGCTCACTCGCTTTATTTCCGCAATTCTTCGCTTCAAGCAGTGACGATTCGTCATGAGTTCTCCCTCGGTAATGATCCAGATCACACCGGACTCGAAGCGCGCACGACCAAGGTGCTCCGGCTGGCTACGATGCATCGCCTTGTGTTACAGGTGCTCGGACCTACCTACGAAAGTGCCTATTTGGCCTTTCAGCAAACGGTGGACTGAGAGTTGCTGTACGACGACCGCATAGATTGATACAGATGTCGATCAGCACCACAGTGCAATCGACGCGCGCCGCTACGGCTGCAGTGATCGCGCCCTTGCGAGCCGCGCGTACTATTCCGGTTGTTAGTGTCCCCTGCAGCTACAGTAATCCCCTGGATTGGACGCTCGACCATGAGCTGGACAGTCAGGAGAAAGAGCTTTATGTACTTCAAGACCGCCGACGTTGCGGGACTTAGGCTTTTCTACCGCGAGGCCGGGGACCCATCGAAGCCGACCATCGTCCTGCTGCACGGTTTTCCCTCGTCGTCGTCCCAGTTTCATGACCTCATTCCGCGTCTGGCGGATCGGTTTCATGTGATCGCGCCCGACCTCCCCGGGATGGGATACAGCGGTGCGCCGGCCCCGTCCATCCTGCTACCGACCTTCGACGACGTGGCGATGGTCATCGACATGTTCATCGCCGAGCGCGCGCCTGGGCCATTCATCTTATACTTGCACGACATCGGCGGTCCGATCGGAATGCGGATCGCGACGGCTCACCCCGAGCGGATCCTCGGCCTGATTTTTCAGAATTTCACCATTTCAGTGGAGGGTTGGAACCCCGAGCGCCTGAAAGTCTACGAGCGGCTCGGCGGCCCTGAAACCCCTGAGAAACTGGCCGAGACCGAGCAATTTGCCACCGTGGAACGCGACGTGTTTCTCCACAAAACCGGCGCGCGCCACCCTGACGCCCTGAATCCGGACAATTGGGCGATCGACTCCTATGCGTTCTCGATCGCGGCGAAACGGGTCTTCATGTCGAGGTTGTTTATGAACCTCACGACGAACATCCAGCACTATCCGGAATGGACCACCTATCTGAAGGACCGGCAGCCGAAGACGCTCATCGTGTGGGGGCGAAATGACCCTATCATCATGCCAGCGGCCGCGGAATTCGTGAAGCAGGTTGTGCCGGCGGCCGTCCTGCGCTATTTCGACGCCAGCCACTTCGCACTCGACGAGAACGCCAACGCGATCGCCGAGGCAATCGTCGAGACGTTCTCCCGATAGCACCGACACGCAACGCTCCTGCAGCGGTTCTCGCTGGAGCAGCCATAACTTTTTTTCAGAAGAGGTCCGGGCGGCGTTCTGATCCCTCCGTTAACCTAGCAAGCGAGTAGTATGCACGGCATACGCGACTACCCGCTGTGAAGCTGAGGTTTCTACAAGTTTATTGTTTGCATAGACCAGTCCACGAAGCTGGCGTAGTCAACAACCTCCTTATACATGGACCTGACCTCTGAGTTGAAGGGCCGCTAACTGACTGACAAGATAGGCTTGCACACGTTCCAATTCGGCTATCTTCGCGCTAATCGTTGCTATCTTTTGGTGCAGATACTTCGATGCTTTCTGAGCAACCAGTTCCCCGCTACGACAAATAACATCGAGTTCTTTGAACTCAGCCAAGGTGAATCCAGCAGCCTGCACCTCCTTGATTATCTCAATCTGCTCCACAGCTTCCTCGCTATAGTCGCGATAGTGATTGTCAGCACGCCGGACATGACGTGCATCAAGCAAACCGATCTGCTCATAGAAGCGAATCGTAGGAGCAGCTACTCCCGTCTGTCTCGCGAGTTCACCAATCTTCATGAGAACCTCCTCAACGACGCTTGACCTTGAAGTACACTTGATAGTTTACAGTCTACTCGATAGGCCGCTGGAGTGTCACACGTAGACAAAGAGACAGGAGAGAGTGAACATGACTCCGAATAGCATGCACGGAAAGGTTTGTCTGGTCACTGGCTGTAGTTCCGGGATTGGAAAGGTGACGGCCACCGAGTTGGCCAAGATGGGCGCGAGTGTCGTGATGGTCTGTCGCAACCGCTCCAAAGGGGAGGCGGTCCAGGCGAAGATCCAAGCCACGATACCAGATGCTGCGGTCGACTTGATTATCGCCGATCTGTCATCCATGGCCGACGTTCGCCGTGTTGCCGAGGAGTTTCCGCAGCACCATTCGTCCTTGCACGTGCTCATCAATAATGCTGGTGGCATCAACGCCAAGCGCCAGGTCACGGCGGATGGACTGGAATACACGTTTGCCACCAATTATGTGTCGACATTTCTGCTCACCATGCTCCTTCTCGACACATTGAAGGCCAGCGCGCCGGCACGCATTATAAATGTCAGCTCGGTTGCGCATACCAGGGGAAGCATCGACTTTGCTGATTTGCAAGGCACACGTCGGTATGCCTTTCCCAAAGCCTATGGCCAGTCAAAGCTTGCTCAGGTCCTGTTTACCTATGAACTCGCGGATCGGCTTCAAGGTACCGGCGTCACCGTCAATGCCCTGCATCCCGGTGTCGTTGCCTCCAACTTCAACAATGGCATGAGAGGATTGCCTCGCGTCATTGGGGCGGCGATCTATGCTGTGATCGGGATTAGTGCCGAGCAGGGGGCATGCACCTCGCTTTATCTCGCAACCTCGCCTGAGGTTGCCGAAGTCACGGGGAAGTACTTCGTCAATTGCAAGGAAACCCGATCTTCCCATCGTTCCTATGACAGGGCGTTGCGGCAGCAGCTATGGCAAATCTCAGAGGAATTGACACAGCAACCTGTACCACTTCCTTCTTAGCGGTCAAATAGTATCACAACCAACCATGACTGTCGTTCGGTGCTGTCATAGACAGGTTGATGTGTTGCCTGGCGCAACGACCGATGGATGTAAGTCGGTCTGCTGGATTGGTGTGCTCCCGAGAACGGATGACTCAGTTTAGGTTGGCGCAATAAGTTATGTGTGTCGCGGAGCCCTTGTCGTTCCTGCCAATGGCAAGAACCCAGACCGTATCCGAAGGAGAGGCCTGGCCCTACCTTTCGCGCACCGGTGAGAGCAGTAACCATGTGCCAGCGAGCATCACGCCAAGCACTCCGATGAGGATGGTGAGACGAAGTCCAATCATGCCACCTAGAATGCCAGCCAGCAGTGCGCCCAGCGGTGCAAGGCCTTGTGAAAAGAACTGCATGCTGGCATTCGCCCTGCCAAGCATATTGACCGGTACTATAGACTGCTGCAGACTGGCCCCTGCTATCAGGTAGATGGATACCGATGCATCGCCGAGGAGCTGGCTGAGAAAGAGGAGGGACAACGCGAGAGCGACGGACGACCCACCCGCAAGAGGAATGAGCAGACCAGTTGCACCGTATGTCAACAGCCCGATTCCAACAGTCTTGCCTAGACCGAAGCGCCGTACAACGCGCTCAGCCATGAATGCGCCCACGAGCGCGCTTACCCCACCGGTTGCAACCAGGAAGCCCACGAAGATGGGAGGTGCGCCTATCTCACGGATCACATACAACACATACAGTGCTCCGATAAAGTTCCCGAAGAGGCTGAAGGTGCCTGCGCTTCCCGCCAAGGCGCGCAGCAGCGGATTGCTCAGCACGACTCTCAACCCCTTGACAATATCGGCCCAGACACTCTTTCTCTGCTCGTCCGCTAGAGGACGTGGCTCTGGCCTACGAATACGTCTCACGTAGAAGGCAGAGAAGAGAAACGATAGAGCATCGAAGACGAGAGCAAATGGGGCACTAATCAACTGCACCAGTGGGCCAGCCACCGCAGGACCACTTATCTCCGCGAGAGCATCGCTTATGGCAAGCTTACTATTGGCTTCAACAAGCGATTCTTGAGGGATGAGCGAGGGTAAATACGCTGAGTGAGCCACTGTGAATAGGACAGTCAGCATCCCAGTGAGTGCTGCCACAACGTAGAGTTGCCAGAGGCCCAGCATCCCTAGTAGTGCCAACACCGGAATGGTACCCAGGATGCCAGCACGGCTAAGGTCTGTTACAAGCAAGAGCGGTCGGCGGCGTACCCGATCCACCAAGACGCCAGCAAACAAGCCGATTGTCAAGGCCGACACTCCATCCACTGCTCCCAGGATACCCATCTGGACTGGTGTGGCCGCAAGGACGAGTACGGCGGTAAGTGGCAAAGCGATGCTGGTAATGCCAGTTCCAAAATTCGAGATTGTCTGCCCAAGCCACAAATTGACAAAATCCGGGTGGCTCCATAACCCCGTGCGGTAGCGTCGCATCTACATCTTCCAAATGCCTCTTAGGCAACTCACTCTCAAGGACGAAAATTAGGGCCGAGCATAGTCATACGTCGACTCTACCAAATTTCAGCGCAACAGGGAACGTATCTGCGGATGAAGCCGTAGCCAGTCACTGAGGTGGGAGACGGGCCGCCACGCGCGTCAAAGGCCCCGGGTCGTGGGGGCGGCCCGGTTGCTCTGGCGCGACAATCGTGGTAGATAGACGACATTGACGTGGTTACAGTCAGGTTGCAACAGGTATGGGTATGAAATTGGATGACCGCGAACCAAACCGATCAAACATGGTCGGGGATACGAGCACCTTCGCGATTGGGGATCTGCATGGCGAAGTTACACCCCTCACCCGGCTGATCCAGCGACTGGCTCCTCGTCTGGAGGACACGCTTATTTTTCTGAGCGACTACTTGGACAGCGGAGAGAATGCTATCGGATTATGATTCGACAGCAGAAAAGAAGCAGCACGATATACTATGCTGAATTACAAGACGGATGATAGGGCAGAGATGCCTCGAGGAGCTATTCCGGTTGACGGAGGTCTTGTTACAGAGAGCGGGTGCGATGCGAACCTTAGTCGAGTTTTGGTGGAGTGGCACCGAGCCCGAACAGGCACTCACTCGCGTGGCGATTGTTGAGGATGAGCCAGACTCCTATTTCTTCGGCCTCATCGCGCGGTGAGCCAGCAACGAAAGGAAACCGAGGTATGCGGATCGCAGTGATCTCCGATATTCATGGCAATGCCTTTGCGCTCGATATGGTGCTCGCGAATATCGCGCGCCAAGGCGTGGATCAGATCGTCTGCTTGGGCGATGCGATTCAAGGGGGAGCGCAACCCGCCGAGACCGTCCAACGGCTGCGCGCACTGGCCTGCCCGGTGGTTATGGGCAACGCCGATGCATGGCTGCTCACCGGCCAAGAAACCGGGAACGAAGGCGTGACTCCTGCTCAAGAGGCCACGCGACAGTGGTCGCTTTCGCGCCTGAGCGAAGCGGATCGCGCCTTCATCGCCGCGTTTGTCCCAACAATTCGCCTGCCGGTGCAGGACGAGGAAGCGTTGCTCTGCTTCCATGGTTCACCTTCGTCGTTTGACGACATCATTCTGCCCACGATGTCCTCTGAAGAGGTATTCCCCTATTTTCATGGACAGAATGCACGATGGTTTACGGGAGGTCATACGCATGTGCAACAGATTCGTCGCATCGGCGCTGGCTTCTATTTCAATCCGGGCAGCATCGGTGTCGCATATAGTCACGACCAACCGGAAGAGCATTTTCGACTCGATCCTTGGGCTGAGTATGCCATCTTGACGGCGACTGGGACGACGCTGGGTCTGGAATTTTGCCGCGTGCCCTTCGACGTCGCGACGCTCATTGACATCACACGCCGGAGTGGGCGACCCAATCTGGAACAGCTCCTTCAGGAATATGAGCAATAGAGCAACTTTCTCCGTGATACCTCGGAATGCCACGAGTCATCCCGAGGTTTGGGACGTCAGAAGGGCGCTGCGCCTGAAAATCCTCTGGCTCTAGCGTACAAAAATGCCAGCCGAGCCTGCGTCACCACGTGCTTAGCGTACAGAAAGCACGATTGGATATGTTGACCCCTTGTACGCGTTGGCCCGGGATCTGAAAAACTGATGGAAGAGGGGTACGACCTGTTCGGTTTGGCGCAACAAACGGCGAACAAGTTGCTCAATAAGCATCGAAATCTACACGTTGTTGTCGTCTTTGGCGCTTATTGGGCCCTCTGCATCTTTTACTGGGCTGGTTCATTCTGCAGTGCGATGAATCGCTTGTACCACCGCCCGCTCTCCTTTATGGTGCGTTGCTGGGTAAAGCGATTGACTGCTACCAGGCCGAATTGTTGCTGGTACCCGTGGGTCCATTCAAAGTTATCCATAAGCGTCCAGACACAATACCCGCGCACGGGCACCCCCATTTGTCGCGCCGTTTGCATCGCGACGATGTGCTGGCGCAGAAAGTCGATACGCCTGCGGTCCTGAACCAGATCGCCAGTCTGAGCAGTATCGTCGAAGGCGACACCATTTTCGGTCACAACGATCGCGGGCGGATGGTAGTCCCGGTGCACGCGCAGCAGGATATTGTGAAGTCCGTTGGCGAAGATTTCCCACCCCATCTGCGAATAGGTCGCCTCGGGCACGGGTGCCACTTGCTCGTAGCCTTGAAATGGGCCAGTCGCCTCCTCTAATGGTGCACGCACGAGGAGACGCGAATAGTAACTTATGCCCAAGAAGTCGAGCGGCGCGGAGATCGTCTCCATGTCGCCTGGCTGGCTGCGACATGGAGGCACACCGTCCGGCACCATATCGCCTGGATAGGCGCCGAGAAAGATGGGATCAAGCAGCCAGCGATTATGCCAGAGATCTGCGGCGCGCGCCGCGCGTAACGTCTCGTCTCGCTGATCAGCGGCATATACTGGCGAGAGATTCAGCGAGATGCCGATGGAAGTGTCCGATCGGCTATGGCGGCGAATGCGCGGTATGGCCAGACCGTGCGCCAGGAGGAGATGATGCGCCACCTGCAGTGCTTGTCTCCAGTCCCGCTGGTGTGGCGGATGCTCCCCCAGCACATAGCCCAAGACGGCGATGCTCCAGGGCTCATTGATAGTCATCCATTTCGATATCCGATCCCCAAGCCGCCGGGCGACATGTTCGGCAAATTCGGCGAAGGCGTACGCTGTTCGCCGATCTATCCAGCCTCCATAGCGTTGCTGGAGCGGTAGTGGCAAATCCCAATGGTACAGCGTTGCCATTGGCGCGATATCTGCCTTCAAGAGGTTATCGACCAGGCGATCATAGAAATCCAACCCCTCTGAATTGACGGAGCCCTCTCCCTCGGGCATGACGCGCGGCCAGGCAATGGAGAAGCGATATCCGTTGACACCTAGGCTCTGCATTAGGGCGACATCCTCAGGCATGCGGTGATAGTGATCGCAGGCGATCACCGCGGTGTGTGGCGCGAAGGTAGGCGCCGGATAGGCAACATACGCGTCCCAAATGGAGGGACCACGACCATCATCCTTGAATGCCCCTTCGATCTGTAAGGCAGAGGTTGCCACACCCCAGAGGAAGTCGGGAGGAAAGGACGGAAGTAGAGGTATCTGGTTGTCCCTACGCTTGGGGGCGCTTGCCAGAACAGTGGCGGCATGATCCGGCTGATACCCCAAGTCGAGTATCACTGCGAGCACCCGCTCACGCGTTGCGGGATCGACATCAGGCCGCTGGTTCAGCACACGCGATACCGTGGCGGTAGAGACCCCTGCCAGGCGGGCAATATCACGAATAGTTGTGCGTGGCGTCATGCTTGATACACTTTCTGGTCACGTGCCGGCTACACAGGGATTGGGGAGGGGAACCGATGCGAGTGGTTGGTTAACGCTACTCCACTCCATGTCCCATTTCTACAGTTTAGTATTATCGCCTGTCTTTGGGAAGGGACTCTTCCTTCGGCTCATTCGCTAGCAGAAGGATAGGTGCAATTTGGCCTCGCCGTGCGCCACGTCCACGTGGACACGACCTTGTTCTCGGTAACCAGAGAGTACGACCCCGACCTGGACGCGCACACCATCGCCGTGACCTACGGCTATTCACACAACCACTTGATAGTTCTGCTTCAGGTGAGAAAGCGCAACACTGTCTCGGTAAATGATTGAGCTACCTCGATATTGGTTATGTGGGCTGCACTCAATTCCACCCATCGAAAGTCCGCAGAAATGCGCTTGTGCAACTCGCAGGGCGTCATATAGATGAACGACATCCTCTCCGATCGCCAGGCAATCACTGGACATGGTAGTGTAAGCTTCAGTATTGGAGGGGGAGCGGGCGCATGGCAACAACTGAATTCGATGTCCAGACGGCGGTGACGCGCCTGGATGCCGAGACTTTCACAGCGGAGATCGAGCCATCCTGGTGGGTAGCCTTCGGCCCTAATGGCGGCTATCTTGCCGCCATCATTCTGCGCAGCATGGATCAGGCGCTGGCAGACGAGGCGTGGCATCCGTCCTCTCTCACCATCCACTACACTGCCGCGCCAGCGGTGGGTGCCTGCCAGGTCACTACACGCATCGAACGCAAAGGGCGCGCGCTCGCCACCCTCTCAGCACGCATGACACAAGGCGACCGGCTGTGTGCGCTGGCCTTGGCGGCATTCTCGCTTCCGCGAGCGAGCGCCCTTACCTTCTCAGAACGCACTATGCCAGTGGTGCCGCCTCCGGACCAGCTTGCGCCTATGGGGGGCATAGAGACCCTGCCCGCCTTTACCAGGCACTTCGATTATCGCTGGGCAATCGGCGATCCACCATTCTCCGGTTCGGAGCAGGCTCGGGTCGGCGGCTGGATGCGCCTTGTGGAGCCGCGTCCCATTGACAGCCTGCTCGTCGCAGCATTCCTGGATGGCTGGGTGCCCGCAGTGTTCCCACGCCTCTCTCGGCAGGAAGCCGTGCCGACGGTAGACCTGACAATACACTTTCGCGCGCGCCTGCCACTGCCCGACTCCGGCGCCCAGGACTTCACGCTGGGCGTCTTCACGTCGCACTTCGCTACTGGTGGTTTTTTCGAGGAGGACGGCGAACTCTGGAGCCCAAGCGGCGTGTTGCTGGCTCATTCACGCCAATTGGCGATTCTGCGCGCTGGCTAGAGCCCGCTCCAGACGCAATTTTGCTCATGATGGTGCGGAGTGCTCTAGTGGCAATTGCATGACCGCCGACCATGCTTGAATAGAAACGAGGAGAATCCCAGGTGACCGAAAAGTCGTCCTTCACCATCACCGTCTTAGAGCAGTTACAAGCAGGTCACTACCGTCCGCGTGCCTGGCTGGGCATGCTATCCACTTCATGGATTCAGGCTCAGGCAACTGCCCGTGCACATCCCAATTTGGTCTCTGAGTGGTGGCGTATGACGGGAACACTGGGCACTGCAACCCTTTGCTTTGCTGCCTATACAGCACAACGACACGGCAGATCGGTGGCCTGGAAGAGTACAATCCCGCTGGCGTTTGCTACTCTCATACAGAGTGGGGACCACTATGTACATCTTGGATTGCATCGCCAGGATGGCGAGGATACAGGCAAGTTGTATCCTCGCTTGGGATCGGCGATGACGTTAACAGCACTGCGCAGTTGGGTAGGGATAGGCACTGGTAGCCGTTGGTTGGTTGGCACGCCTCTAACTGACGATGAGTCGCTGGTCGCATTATCGGCGATACTCGTAAGCGACATCGCAGACGGATGGCTGGCTCGTCGCTGCAACCTCTCTTCAGCGCTCGGCCGCTACCTGGATGGCGAGGCGGATATGATCGCCTGGACTACGCTCACCCTCACGCAAGCGCGGCGCGGCTTTATACCCGTCTGGTTCTTGATGATGCATGGGCTACGCTGGGGTCTTCCACTAGCTCTTGGATTCAGTCGCACGTTTGCTACTGCCAGGCCGGTGCAGCTCAACCGCAGCAGAATCGGTAGAGTGGCTGGTACGTCCCAGGCACTGCTGGCGGCTAGCGCTATTTGGTCATCGCTGCGATCAGATCAGCCGGACGCTCAATTCTGGCTTGGAATTCACAGATGCCTGCTTGCCTGCGGCTGTGCCGCGTTAGGACTTACAGGATTGCGGCATGTGGCTTCGATACTACGATCTTAGTTGCTCTACCTTGTTTCAATACCTTTTGGTTACCACGTTGCTCGGCTGTTGTGCCGCTGCGCCCCAGTTTCGCATGAAAAGCTTACGGGCTTCTGGTATGGTCTATAGCGACAAGACTTACTCGCTGCAAGTGTCATCACACGATTGTGGCACTGTGTAAGGTGATCTCCAACCAGCGCACGTACAGTATATATATCCCTAGTCAGGTAGATGGACGGTAGATGAATACTGGCAAACCAGTGGGTGTTGGAATAAGCGTTTCATTCATTTGGGCACTAGCGGCTCAGATGCTCGCAAGCGTTTTTCTAGTACTGTTCTTCGGAACACAAGGCTTTTCCGTTTCGCATGGTATTACAGGTATTGATGTCCTGCTTGCTCTAGGCTATTTGTTGGCGATGGTTCTCTTGATCATCATCGGCGAAGCACTCCGCTCGGGGCGCCACTGGTCTTGGTGGTTTATGGTTGTACTCGCGGGTGCCTTGAGTCTCGGTGGGCTGGTTATGATTCCTAGTACCATACAGGCTCTGACACATGGCGACGCCTGGACGCTCTGGGCAGAGATCATTCTCCTCACACTGCCTCCGTTCATCTTGTTTCGCATCCTCCAATCCGGCACGCGGCAATGGTACGCACATACCTCACCAGATGCCGCTCGCGCACGTCATAACGCTCCACTGTGGCTCGCGACCATTATAGGCTGCGCGGTAGTGGGCGGCGTTCTCACCGCCATCTTCGAGCGCCTGTCATGAGTCATATGCATAGTCTCGAGAGCCTACTGGAAATTGCCTCCTAGTCATGGCAGTCCCTCCCTCCAGAGAGGCAGTGTCAACCTAAGGTCAACCTAAGGTCAACCTAAGGTCAACCTAAGGAGATAAGTACTAAGTTGCAGAAGTGCTATCATCCATGATAGAACATCATCATGGAGAATACATATAGCCCGAAACAATTTGGGGCACTCATTGGCAAGTCAGTTCTGACGTTGCAACGCTGGGACAAGGCAGGGATCTTACCTGCCCAGCGGACCCCAACCAACCGGCGCTACTATACCCATGATCAGTACCTGGAGTACCGGGGTCTCAAAGCAAAAGGCGCTGGCACCACGATCGTCTATGCGCGGGTGTCCAGCGCCAGCCAGAAGCCCGACTTACAGCATCAAGTGGCGGCGCTGCGAGACTATTGCCAGCGTCAGAACGTGAAAGTAGATGAGTGGATAGAAGAGATAGGCAGTGGCCTCAGCTACCAACGCAAACAGTTCAATCGCATCATGGAAGAGATTGAACTTGGCCGCGTCCAGCGACTGATTATCGCACATCAGGATAGGTTGGTACGCTTTGGCTTTGAGTGGTTTGCGGCGTTCTGCGAGCGGCATGGTACGGATGTGGTGATCGTCAATGGGGATACCCTCTCCCCAAAGCAAGAGGTAGTCCAAGATCTGCTTTCGGTTGTTCACGTCTTTTCTGTCCGGTTGCCTGGACTGCGTTCCTACCAGAAGGTGATCCGCAAGGAGATCTGCGATGCTGCTGTGCAGGAAAATTCGCCTCCAGGTCAGTGAGCAGGACGCCGCGAGCCTGGAGATGATGCAGGGCAAATGCCGCGGCCTCTACAACTGGTGGGTCATGAAGCTCAGGACTGGCGAGCGCTGGCGCTGCTGGGAGGCGAAGAAGACGCTGGCCGAGAGTCGGATCTTTGACCCCGATATCGATCAGGTCTACGGCAAGCTGCTGGCAGAGGTGTATTTCCGGCTGGACAAGGCGATGCAAGCCTTCTTCAAGCGGGTTGCCAAGGGGGAGACGCCGGGCTTTCCCAGAGTCCGCCCCCGTCATCAGTTCTTCACCCTCTGCTATCCAGCCCTGTACGTCAAGGTGGAAGGCAACACCGTTTTGCTGCCGACCGGGGGCGGGCGTGGCAAGAAGGACAAGCCCTATCCCACGATAGTCGCTGGCCTGAGCGAAATCCCACCGACGGGCTACCGAGAGATTGCCATCAGCCGAGATGCTCGCGGATACTACTACGCGTCCTTTGTCTATAGCGTACAGGAACAGGACCAGCAGACGGGACAGGTGATCGCCATTGACTTGGGTATCAAAACCCTGGCAACTGGCGTCAACCGGCAACGCCGCTTCTATCATATTGGCGGCTTCAAGGGCCACCAGTGGTACAACAAGCAACTCGACAAAATCCGCTCCAAGCGGGACCGCTGCCACAAGAAATCACGACGGTACATTCATCTCTCGCAGGTCTATCGGCGCGTTTCAGAGCAAAAGCGCAACAAACAGCGTGACTGTCTGCATAAGGCATCTCATCTCATCGCTCACCAACTGGTTGAAAGAACTGTGGTGATTGGTGATCTTTCCCAGCGGCAGATGGTCATGAAAGCGCATGAGGAAAAACAGCGCTCCAAGCATCGGGCTGTCTTCAACGATTGGGGACTGTATGGCTTTGTGCAGATGCTGGAGTACAAGTGCCTCCTGGCTGGGAAAGAACTGGTTCGGTTAGATGAACGCGATACAAGCAAGACCTGTAGTGGGTGCGGCAACAAGCAGCCGATGCCGCTCTGGAAGCGCGTGTATCGCTGTGGGACCTGTGGCCTCGTGCTCGACCGGGATGAGAACTCGGCGATCAACATCTTGAGGCGGTTCCTTGCCCGGCTCGGGCCACACATGGGCGATCCCGTGCGGTGTGCGGATGTTTTCACCGCAACTGACTACGTTTGACGACGTTTAGGAAGGCAGTATAACGCTATGCGATACGACTATGATCTCGTGGTGATTGGTGGCGGGTCGGGTGGACTGGTAGCGGCCCGTCTGGCGCAGAACCTCGGCGCGAGAGTGGCTCTCGTGGAGAAAGAACGCCTGGGCGGAGATTGCCTATATGCGGGTTGTGTGCCCAGCAAGACGCTTATCCATATAGCCAAAGCAGCTCACCAGTTGCGGCGCAGTGTTGCCCAGCTTGGCAGTGGCAAAGAGACTGCTTTCAATCTTCCGCCAGCCAGTGATATGAAGCGTGTCACAGCTACCATCTCTGGAGTCATCGAGCAGATTGCCCAAGATGAACAGGTCTATGTACAAGGCGTTGATGTGCGCTTTGGCCTCCCGAGATTTGTTCATCCGCATGCCCTGCAAATTGCTGATACGACGCTCACGAGCAAGAGCTTTATCATTGCGACAGGATCGAGCCCAGATATACCAGCGCTGCCTGGCCTGACTCCAGGACAGTATCTCACCAACCAGGATGTATTTATCCTTGATCAACTCCCTGTTTCCTTGATCATTTTAGGCGGTGGCCCAATTGGATGCGAACTAGGGCAGGCATTCGTTCGCTTGGGCAGTCAAGTCACGATCCTTCAACGCGCGTCCCGCTTGTTGCCCCGGGAAGATCCTGTCGTTTCACGGGCCGTGCAGGAAGCCTTGGAAGCTGATGGGGTGCGTGTTCACGTGAATGTGCGACCACAAACCGTCGTACAAGCCGGTGGCCAGCAGGTCATTACGTATGCGCAAGAAGATGGCACCACCGCAACAGTATCCGCAGACAGCGTGCTAATGGCGACGGGCCGCAAGCCTAATATAACTGATTTGGGATTGGCGCAGGCCGGCATACACACGACAGCGGCAGGTATCACGGTAAATAGCAAGCTGCAGACGACGACCCCTCATATCTATGCTATCGGAGATGTCATTGGCGGCTATTGCTTTACTCATGTGGCGGTAGCCCAAGCGGGTATTGCCGCGCCCAATGCGCTTTTACCAGGATTTCTGAGGCGGCCCATGCGCTATAACGTGGTTCCCTGGGTGACTTTTACCGATCCTGAAGCGGCCCGAGTTGGCCTCACTGAAGCCCAAGCGCGACAACTCCATGGCGATACTGTTCGGGTCCAAATTTTCCCTATGGCAGGTGTTGACCGCGCACAGACCGACAATGCTATAACAGGTTTTATCAAGCTTGTGCTGGGCAAGAACGATGCTATTCTAGGCGCGCATATCGTCAGTGCCCGCGCCGGCGAGATGCTGGAAGAGATAGTACTCGCTATGCGCCACCATTTGAGCCTGAATGATCTGGTTGCCACCATTCATGCCTATCCGACCTATGCTACCGGTATACAGCAGGTGGCATTCGAAGCTTACCTATCTGGTCGGTCATTTGCCCGTGTACGGAGCTTCGTACAGCGTTTTCTTCCCAAGCGCTAGCCCCCCGCTAGGGCTTTGTTGCCGTCAGCAGAATATAGCCAAGGTGACCGGTGCGCACGGCATCAGCAGCAGCACGTGCCAACGCCTTTGCCTGGTCGAAGTCAGCGATGGGCAACGCAACCTTTTTGAGCTTCACCAATATCTCGGCGGCCAGGAGACGCGTCCGTACCTCGTGCACTAATTGGGCAAGGGCAGCGCTGTGTTCTTCACGAAGTGTGATTGTCAGGCCTGCCTCCCGAAGATATGCTGCGTAGGCATCTAGTGGCTGCGCATCAGCGAGACATGCTACCCAGGCCAGCAATCCTTGCAAATCTTCTGGCATTTCTCCCCTGCGACTGATGTCAGTCATGCCGATCGAACCACCTGGCTTAAGCATACGGGCAAACTCACTGGCAGCAGAAGTCTTATCCGGGAAGGTACAGAAAGCGCACTCGCAGATGAGGGCATCGAATTGCGCAGTGTCAAAGGGAAGATGCTCGGCATCACCTTGCAGGAAGTGGACGGACTCACCAATGCCCGCCGTGTGCGCAGCAGCAATTGCCGTCTCAACCAATCTACTCCCATACTCCACCCCAACCACCGTAACGCCAAAGGTCTGGGCAAGATAAATGGCGCTGGCGCCGTTGCCCGCAGCGACATCGAGTACTCTCATGTTTGGTCTGAGACCGAGAGTCTGCCCGAGTCGGTCAGTAAGGGCAAGCCCACCCGGATGGTAAGAGTCGCCGAGTAACAGTTTGGCCCAGTCACTCTGGTAAGCGGCCGCACAGCACATCTTGATTTCGTGAGGTTCAACGCCAGTTTGCGTACGCGAATTCGTGGCCGCCAAAGAACTACTCCTTCGCTGTTCGATTCGCGTGCTTGCTATGCAGTACCTGCTTGTTTGGTTGTGGGCGAAGGAGAACCGCTCTGTCTGGTGTTTCATGGGCATGGCGATTGCCATTTCCAATCGCCTGATCCGCGCCGCCAGGTGCCTGTGAGGGGCCGTCATACCGCTCGAAGGAAAAGGTGATTGGTGCAGGTGTAAACGCCTCGCCACGCTTTCGGGCGCGATTGCGATTGCGTTCGCGCGCTTCGAGCTGTCGGCGGGCCTGTTCACGATACCCCATTGTATTGTATGCGCAGAAGGGGATCTGCACTCCGCCGGGAAGCAGGAACTCTTTGCAGCACTTCATCAGATTCTTCTGATTGAAGGTCCAGGGGTCCATAAAGTCCTGAAGCATGATCATGAACACCTGACTCGCAAACGTCTCCAAATCTAACTGGCCTGGCAAGCCACAAGCGGCGCATGATAACGCGAATTGCGCAGCGTTCTTATCTGACCCGGGCACCGCTGATGACGACCATAATCCTTCCAGTGCCGCTTTTATGTCCGCACCAAGGTCAGGAGTGACCCGATTGGTAATATAGTCGAGATAATCATCCACGTTCAACACGCGCGGCAAGGGCAGAATGCTCTCACCATCGATGAGCGCATATGTCACAGAATTACAGGTTGGGAAACAGCAAGGAACAGGCACGAAATCCTTGACGACAAACATGCCTGCCGTTTGCTGCTCGAGCTCCTTCAAAATATCCGGTATGGTGAGACGCTGAAGTGGGTCAAAGGCCATGTGGCGGCCAGCATGAAACGCTGGCTGGAAGTTAATGCCGCGCACTACTGGATGCTCTATGGCAAACTTGACAATAGCGCCAACTTCATGCAGGTTGATATCACGCTCAACCGCAGGGACCAGTACGACCCCAAGACCAATCGCGGCTAACCTATCGAGTGCGCGTAGCTTAGTCTCCAGGATGTCTGGCTCACCTCGAATGAGGCGATAGGTCTCTGACTCAAAACCATCGAATTGGAAGTAAATGGCAGGGCGAATCTCGGCCAACTCAGCCAGAAACGCATCATCATGAGCAATGCGCTTGCCATTGGTATTGAGCATGACATACCGAATATTCCGCTGTTTGGCTGCACGCATCATGTCAGCTATCTGGGGGTGGATTGATGGTTCGCCACCAGAAAACTGAACTACTTCGGGGCTGCCTTCGGCAGCGACCAGGCTATCAAGAATCTCCTCAACCTCCTCCAATGTGAGATTGAATCCTGCGCCGGCGTTGGCAAAGCACAACGGGCATTCCATATTGCACGCCGAGTTCACCTCGATGATGCCCAGGCAGGTATGTTGTTGATGATCGGGGCACAGACCACAATCATAGGGGCAGCCATGCTGGATCTGAGAGTGGAACTCAAGAGGAGTGGTGCCTGGCTTATTGAAGCGCGCTGAAGCAGCATACAGTTCGGCATCCCCATAGATGAGTGCTTCGAACTCGCCATGTTCTGGACAGCGTTTCCTCATATAGACTTTATTATTGCGCAAGAGCACTTTCGCGTCGAGCATGCGGCGGCACTTGGGACAAATGCTGCGGGTCAGCTCGAAAAAAACATAGTCCACATCTTCCTTTTGTCGTGAAGGAATGCCAGTGGTCGCTGATTCCGTGTGCATAGTATCCACAACAATCTCCTGGTTGTAGAAGATAATGGTGACCTGTTGAGTCCTGCCAACGAAATATACAACGCTCATCTCATCTTAGGAGCGTTAGAACGTGAGAGTGATGTGCTGGGTGTCCTGCTCCTCGGCCGGACCAGCGGGAGGTCCCACCGTCAGATTGCCGAGGTTCTGGGCATGACCTCGCGAAACGTTGCGGTCGTGGCTCAATCAGGCGGATCTGGATGCGGGGAAGCGGCACGAGGCCTGACTGTGACCTGAGCCCCGTGTAGTATTCGGCATTTATTGCACCCCATTCGATGCTTATTGCGCCGGTGTTACTGCGCTTCTTTCGCTTGCTTAGACTGATCCACTAAGGTGCCACAGGTAACGGCATACTAGAACTCGCTGTCGTCATGACGGCGTGTGTACTGGTGCCAGCTGCAGGCGCTGGTCGTAACGTATCCGTAACGAGCCTGTAGTACCCTGTCTCACAAGAGATTGGTTCTTCTTTGCCACCGCATTCCTCTTTGCACGCTTAGAAGTTGACCTGCGACACAATCTGGAGGATTGGATGAGACAGGATTTACGCACTGGAGCGGACATACGCCTTCCCAGGCTCTGGCTTCACGTTGCGCGACTAGGCTTGCTCGCTTTAAGTGCCTTGAATCTGATCATCTACATTGTTGGGGCGCCAGTCTACTATGCTCAACTCTTCCCTGCCACCCACGCATGTTTTCAGGATTGCCTGACCCCGGCCAATTTTCAGGCGCTCCACGCACTGGGCATCCCAATCACAGCCTATGCTGCCTACTGGCTTACGATTAATCTCTTATTTGCTGTAACCTATTTCGCGGTAGCTGCTCTTATTTTCTGGCGCAAATCAAACGATAGAATGGCCTTGCTTACCTGCTTCTTCCTAGTAGCGCTCGGCGGTTCTTTTCCAGATATCCCTACTGCTCTTGCAGCCGTTCATCCTATCTGGCGCTTGCCGGTTACTCTGGTGAGTGAAGACCTGCTTGGTTTTCCATCACTCGTCTTCTTCTTCTTTCTCTTTCCCAATGGCCGTTTCGTACCCCACTGGACACGCTGGGTGGCCGTGGGGTTCGCCATCCTATTTATCCCCCTAGCTTTCTTCCCCAGTACAGTGCCCTCTCCTCTCTTATTATCTCTCCCAGTGGTGCTTTTTGGCTCGCTGGTATACGGCCAAGTCTACCGTTATCGACATGTCTCGACCATAAAAGAGCGCCAGCAGACCAAATGGATAGTTTTCGGTACGGCGGTCGCGCTGCTAGGATTTCTTCTGTTAGGAGTGCTCCTTCCGAATCTGCTAAAGGCATTCTCCTCCGTGCAGAATGTCGGACCTCTTGCACTTATCATTCTGGAAACGAGCATCTACTTCCTCCTCCTCCTTGTCCCATTCTCGCTTGCCATTGCCCTCCTGCATTATCGCCTGTGGGATGTGGATGCTGTCATCAACAAGACTCTCGTCTACGGCGGGCTTTCAGGTACACTTGCAATTGTCTACATCGGCTGTATTGTCGGTTTGCAAGCGCTCTCTCAGGGGGTTATCCATCAGAACTCTGATGCGGCTATTGTCGTCTCCACCCTCCTCATCTTTGCCCTCTTCCAGCCGCTACGCCATCGCCTTCAGGCGATCATTGATCGGCGGTTCTATCGCCAAAAGTACGACGCCCAGAAGATGCTGGCTGCCTTCAGCGATACCTTGCGCCAGCAGGTCGATCTCACCCAGCTGCGCGAGCAGGTGCTCACGGTCGTGCATGAGACGGTGCAGCCAGAGCAGGTCTGGTTCTGGCTACGGGAGTCGCACAGACCGCCGCAACATCCCGCCGCTGTTCTGGAGCCGGCTGATCCAGTGCAAGACAGTTGACGGCACAATCTAGCACTACTGGCCGGCGGGGTCTACGAGTTGCGCGTCTGCTCTCGTAACGATCAAGGAACGATCGGCGAGTATACTCAGGCAGAAAGCTATCAAATGTTCCAGGAGGACAGCAACATGAGGCAGCGACATCTAGCTACCACCACCTTCCTCCTCTTGATCCTGATCGGCCTCGCGACGGGTTGCACTTCTACCGGTCAAGACAGTCTTGCAGCGAACAACCTCAATGTGCAGATGACTATCGCCGATCCCCAAACGATGTCTCCTGGTGTCAGCGAAAGCTTTGTGGGCATCAAAGTCACGTTGTTTGAAGATCTGAGCGATTCTCAAGCCAGAGTGGCGGCAAGCGACTCCGACACATTCTCCTGCGACGGGACCACGTTGGTCCGCGATGGGAGCTTGCAATACAGCTTCTTGGGCAGCATCCTCTCAGCGCACGTACAGGGAATCCAGAGCTGCACCTATACCCATGACAACAAGGCCACGCGCTTCAACTTTGCGGCACCGCAGCGTCCGGCTATCCTGTCGCCACTTTGGAGCACCAGGGTCTCGCTGGAACAAAATCTCACCGTAGAATTTACTCCCTCCCAGATGGTCCCCACTATTCTCGCCATCGACGGTAAGCCTGTGATCACACTGACGCAGCCGATTGGTGAGGCCATAGTCCCACCCGAAGTAGTGCGTCAGTTTCTCCTCACTCCAGCGACATTGACCCTCACGGTAAGTCAGACGTCACTTCTCACGCCGGTGTCGGAGTTTAATAATCTTGAGATCGAGTACACGTCATCAGCTACGCTCCCACTGTCCATAAGCAATTAGTTTCATAGATCCCGTGGTCGTCTTTCGGCCTCGCGCAGCCAAAGCGAGACATGAATGGGCGGCATGGTCTCGTGGACCATGGCGAGCAAGCCGTCCTGAATGATTTGTTTACCAGGATACATGTTGTAAATGAGATTAGATTGACGATGGGATTTGCAGCTGTACGGATAAGAACACATCGATCAAGAAGGAGAGAACATTGACCAGCCACAAGACTGGAACGCGTGAAGAGTGGCGTGCGGCCCGGCTGGAGTTGCTCGGGGCCGAGAAGGCGCTGACGCGGCGGAGCGACGAACTGGCGCGCTGGCGACAGGAGCTGCCCTGGGTTCGACTCGACAAGGAGTACCGCTTCGAGACCGACGAGGGTCCAGCGTCCCTCGCCGATCTCTTCCGAGGACGCACGCAGCTGATCATCTATCACTTCATGTTCGGGCCTGAGTACACGGCAGGGTGTCCGTCCTGCTCAGCGATCGCGGACGGCTTCAATGGCTTTGTCGTCCACCTCGCCAATCATGACGTCATGCTCTCTGCAGTGTCGCGGGCTCCACTCGCGACACTGCAGGAGTACAAGCGGCAGATGGGCTGGAGCTTCCCCTGGGCGTCTTCGTATGGCAGTGACTTCAACTACGATTTCCACGTGTCGCACACCAAGGAGCAGTGGCAGGCGGGAACCGTCGAGTTCAACTTCCGCCTGGTGGACGTGCGGCCGCCGGAGGCCACCGAGGAAGATCCCACCGAGGCCGGGATCGCGGCGAGCGTGGGCACGGACGCGGCGACGTATGAGGAAGAAGCGCCTGGCATGAGCGCGTTCGCGCTCGAGGACGGCGTCGTCTACCACACCTACTCGACGTATGCGCGCGGGCTGGACGTCCTCTGGGGCGCGTACCAGTGGCTCGACCGCGCGCCACTTGGTCGCAACGAGACCGGCTACTGGTGGCGCCACCACGACGAGTACGACCGCGAGTGACACCTTGCACACGCAAAAAGGAAGAGGACAATCATGACCAATCCAAGTCAAGTACCCGCCCCGTTCCGGCTGATCGGGCTTTGCAGGTTCGTTGATGGGGTGGCCTGCCTGGTCCTCTTCAATTATTCGACTTTTGTTTCCGGGACCGTGCCCGCGTTCATCAGTTTCGCCGTTTTTGGCATCGCGAGTATTGGCTTCTTCGTTCAACTAACCACGCTCCTACAATCCAACACTCCCGAAGCCTATCGCGGGCGCATTTTTGGGCTCTATGGCATGGTCTGGGCACTGTTCTTATTGCTGGGAACTATCCTCACTGGGCTGATTGGTGATCGGACTAGCATCATCTTCCTGTTGGATGTTCAATCCTTCTTGTTTTTCCCGGCAGCCATCATTGGACTCATCATGCTGCGTCCGCACATCGATGTTCCGGCCGCTCAGGAGCCTGGAAAGGAGAGCATACGGGTGACGACGTAGTCCTAACAGTACCTCTCTGCTCACATATGCCGTCGCTCGTGTCAAACTGTGGGCCACGCGAATAAAGTAGCAGGAAGATAAGAGACCCGGTACTCTTGGTTGATCACTCAGCGGTTAGGGCTTGCAGGTTTGGCGCAATAAACGGCGAAATCTACAGCTGTAGTGTGTAGAATTTTTGCCGCCTATCGCGCCCCAACCTCGCTGCTGATAAGAACCCATCGCGGGATCCTGCACGCCGTGAGCCTCTCACCAGGGGCATCAGGCTGTCGGAACGGGGATCTGGGCATTGGGCGCCGACTGGGGTCCACGTGGACCGTAGTCCGAGTCAGCGTATCCGTGCCCTACCCGAATCGCCTCGATGGGTGAGTCATCAGGGTCCATGACCGCTTCCACGAACACGAGGCCGGTATGGGGAGCATCCAGCACGTCGAGGAGCTGCTCAGAGGTCTCAACCACGTAGCACTCGGCCGTGGTGTCGCGGCGGAACACCCGCGGCAAGTCAGCATAGCGCCAGTTGGCGATGTCGTTATACGGTGCATCCCGCCCCAGGATGGTTCTCTCGACCGTGTAGCCCCGATTGTTGATCAGGAAAATGAACGGCGTCAGGTCATGGCTTAGGACCGTGGAGAGCTGCTGTGCGGTCATCTGGAAGGAGCCGTCCCCGCTGAAGAGCAGATGGCGCCGCTGTGGCGCGGCCAGCATGGTGCCCAACAACGAGGCGGTGGCGTAGCCGATCGACTCCCAGACGGCCTGGGACACAAAGGTGCAGTTGGGGGGAAGCGTGAGACCACCAGCGCCAAAACTCGAGGTCCCGTCCTCCGCGACGATGACGTCTCCCGGGCGGAGAAAGGCTTGCATCGCCGTCCAGAAGGACGCCTGCGTGAGCCGCCCACTTGGGGGGGCTATCACGGGAACAGACGCTGTGGGTTGCGCAGCCTGCTTTGGAGTGGGAGACGTATCGAGCAGGCCCTGCACCAGCTCAGGAAGGATAACGGCCTGGTAGTTGTCGGCGCCGACATCGGTCGAAAATGCGTGCAGATGAATGGCCGACACGGGCAGGCGATCGGTGAAGAAGCCCGTCGTGGCCTCGATCCGGCGGAAGCCCACCGTCAGCAAACAGTCACTTTGCTCTACCACCGTTCGGGCCGCAGGCGTGCTGTCCACCCCCGCATAGGTTCCCGCAAAGAGCGGCGACGTTTCCGGGAAAGTCCCTATGCAGGTGTTCATGGTGGCCACACGCATCTGCCGGGCGTCCGCAAGTGCGGCAAGCTGCTCACACACGCCAAAGCGGTCGGCGTCGAGATCGAGCAAGAGCGCTGGTGCTTTGGCGGCTTGCAACCGTGCCAGTATGGCCTGCGTGCAGGCGCGGAGGCGCTCCTTGTCGCTGGTCGGCATAGTGAGCTTGAGGGTCTGATCTGGCACGTCGATCTCGAGATAGGCGATATCGGATGGCAGCTCCATATACACCGGGAGCTTGCGCTGCCAGGCAGTCAGGATCAGGCGGTCAATCTCGCCCACGGCATTCTGAGGGGTGAGTTGCGCCTGCGCCGCCGTCACCTCGGTGAACGCGCGATAGAAGTTGCCTTTCCCCCCGTCGGCGAGCGTGTGATGCATCAAATCGCCATGCTCGACGGCCCGCATGGGCGGCGCGCCACAGATGCAGATGACGGGCACGTGCTCGCTGTATGCGCCGGCGATGCCGTTGATCGCGCTGAGGGAGCCAACACCATTGGTGACGACCAGGGCACCCAGCCCATGGATGCGTGCATACCCATCGGCAGCATATGCGCCGTTCAACTCATTGCAGGTGCCGATCCAGGCTGGATCGCCGCGCTCTGCTATCTGTTGCATGAACTCCAAGTTGTAGTCGCCTGGAACGCCGAAGAGGTGCCCGATTCCAGCCTCGTGCAGCCGCCGGAGCACGAAATCACCGATGGATTGTTTCATGATCGCATCTTTCTCTTTTCTAGAGGTCAATCTTGGGGTCAATCTGTCCTCAGCGCATGCTGAGAGGCCTTGACCGCGGTAGGGACTGCAGATATTGTGCCGCGTCCTCAGCGGCACAGAAGTTTGACCGCCTTGTTGGCGGGCGTCGCTGCTGCGCCTACCAGATTGGCTGTGTGGCCGGGCAATGGCTGCATCCCCAAATGCCGGAGTCAGGCACGTCTCGCTCGCACGTGCCCGACACTATGGTCAGACGATGCGGGTGACGGTGTGACTCACGGGGAAGCCGGTTGGCGCTAGAGGCCGCGTAGGAGGCGGTAGCTCGGCCGCGCCTGGCGTGGGCTCGCTCGGGCGCAAGCCCAGCAGCCGCTGTGCCAGCCGGCCGCCCTCATCCAGTTCGGCCAGGGCTGTCTCGAGGTGCGCGGCCGTCACGACCATTTCTGCATGCTCTGCGCCGTCCGTGCTCTCCGCAGCGGCCAGCACGGCCGCCTTACGTAGCAGCTCCTTGATGTAGGCAGGGGTAGCGCCCTCCGTACGCGCGACAATCGCATCCAGGTCGACATCCCGCAGCTCCAGGCCGCGGGCATAGAGCTGTAGGAGGCGGCGACGTCCCTGGGCGTCAGGCAGTGGCAGTTCAACGGCCAGGTCGATCCGGCCTGGCCGCGCGGCCAGCGCAGGCTCCAGGATGTCTGGGCGATTGGTCGTGAGCGCGAAGATGATGTCGCTGTCATCGCGCAAGCCGTCCATCTCATTCAGCAACTCGAACAGCAATGGACCGGCGTGCCCGAATGGCTGACCACGCTCCTGGGCAATGAGGTC
The DNA here is from genome assembly GCA_963810535.1 of uncultured Chloroflexia bacterium. GTDB lineage: Bacteria > Chloroflexota > Ktedonobacteria > Ktedonobacterales > JADMIN01 > JAJPKE01. Next base: position 418,772 of record CAWENW010000002.1, on the reverse strand, counting down.
GATGTCCTCGATCACCACCATGGAGGGCGCGAGCGACCGCGCCAGCTGCGCGACGGGCCGGAGCAGGCCAAGCCCGAGCCCGGTGGTCAGGATCACCGTCCGTCCGCGCATACGCCCGATCAGATGCATCAGCGTCAGCGTCTTTCCCACGCCTGGCGGGCCGTAGAGCAGGAGGCCGCGCTTGAGCGAGCGGCCAGCAGCGAGCAGGCGCTCCGCTCGCTCAGCGAAGACAATGGTCTGGCGCTCGACGCGCTCCAGCACGCCGTCGGGCAGGATTACGTCCTCTCGCACAATGTCGGGCAGCGTGTGGAAGGCGATGAGCGTTTGCGGGCCGGGCCCAAACTGGCCCGGCGAGAGCGAGATCACACGCCCGCGATAGACGTTGAGCCGCGCCATTAGGTCGGTCAGCTCGGCCAGGAACGCCTGACACTCCTCGGAGCGCCTGGCTACCACTTCAACGCGTAGCTTCTGGCGCGGCCCGCGCTGTTCTGAGGATCCAGCCACGAAGACGACCAGTCGCGTGTCGCCATTGCGTATGAAGTAGAGCCCGAACTGAACACACGACAGCACGCGCCCTTCGGCAAGGTGGAAGTTCACGTAATCGACCGGCCCCTCAGTGAGGTGAAATCGGCCCATCAGGCCACCCTGGCTCAGGAAATCAGAGAGGCTGAAGTTCATGTTGCGCATGCCGTTGCCGCCCACACCCACGAGATCCGCGTGGCGTTGCGGGCCGGCCAGATAGGCATCAAGCGCCACCTGCACGTTGGGGTGCTCGAAGGCGTCGTACTCCTCCGCGATCACTGGGTGCTGTGTCGGGTCGGCCCCGAGATGGGCCTGGATGCGATCGAGAAGCGGGCTTCGCGGGGAGGTAGCTGCTGCTGTCACTGCCTCCATGAATGCCACGAACGCCGAGCCAAAGCGCGCAGGATCGAGGTTGTCGTCGGGCATTGGGTCCGCTCCTTTGCTTCACAGCGAACGTCTTGACCATTCAGTATACCTCGCCCGCAGTATGCCATGCCCGTGTGCGTGAGCATTGGTACTGAAATTCTCCGTGAATAGTTGAATGCCAGAAACTATCACATAGTCCCAGTCCTCGGTCATGATCTGAGCGAACCCACTGGCGGACACGACTAGCACCGCTCGCTCCTCCGCCGCTGGTGCCTCCACCTTGGCCTAATTCTCCAAAAAGACATCTAGTGGTTGTACGGAAGTCGGGATAGAGTGCTCCGTGCCGCAACGGCCTGGCCGGCGCAAGCCTGTGTTACTGTTGCTGAGATGGCTATCCCTGGCGCATCAATCCCTGCTGCCACGCCAGCACCGCTGCCTGCGTTCGATCCAGCAGGTGCAACTTGCTCAGGATATTGCTGACGTGTTTTTTCACTGTTTTCTCGCTGATGGTGCAGGCTTCAGCGATAGCAGCGTTGGTCAGCCCTTGGGCTATGAGCCGCAGCACGTCCAGTTCGCGGTCGCTTAACTCGGTCATGAGTGGAGGAGGTCCAGCCGTTGTGCTACGCATTTCCTGGATGACACGTGCGGCCACCTGGGGATGCAGGACCGACTCTCCTCTCGCCGCCTGACGCACCACCTCCACCAGCGCTTCAGGATGCACATCCTTGAGGACATAAGAAAGCGCTCCAGCGCGCAAGGCAGGAAAGATGAAGGCATCCTCGTGATAGGAGGTCAGTGCAATGATTTGCGTCTCTGGGCTGGCCTGCTTGATCTGCCGGATCGCCTCCACGCCGCTCATGCCCGGCAGCATCAGATCCATTAACACGACATCCGGAATTAGCTCTGCTGCCAGGCGCACAGCAGCTTCACCGGAATCAGCCTCTTGCAGCACCAGCAGATCCGGCTCCATCTCAAAGAAGGTACGCACGCCATGCCGCACGATGGCGTGATCATCGACAATGAGGACCGTAATTGGATCCATCGCGTCTTTCCTACGCTCCTTCCCCCACCCCAAAAGCTGGACAGCTCGCCGTGACCCGAGTTCCCTCGCCTAGATCACTTGTGACGTTCAGTGTTCCGCCTACCGCATGGATGCGCTCCTGCATGGAGAGCAGGCCGATGCCCTTTCCGTGCACTGTGGCGGAGTCAAATCCCTGCCCGTTGTCATGCACCGTGAGCGTACAGCGGTCCTGCTCGCTCGTCAAGGTTAGCTCCACCTGTGTGGCCAGGCTATGGCGAGCACTATTTGCCAGCGCTTCCTGCGCAATGCGAAACATTGCTTCTTCCACTTTCAGCGAGGGGACGAGTGTGCCTTCGACTTTGAACTGCGAGGCGATGCCGCTCTGCTGTGACCAGTGTGCTGCCAGATCGCTCACTGCTGCGACTAGCCCTTGCTCGGCCAGCGCTGCCGGACGTAAGGCGAGCACCAGCGTGGTCAGTTCCTGCTGGACGCGCTGGACACAGGTATCGGTTTCCTCCAGGCAGGTCTGCGCGTGGCCGAGATCGAGGCTGAGCATTTTTTTGGCGGAATTCACGAGCATAGAGATCGCGAAGACTTGCTGCTTGACACTATCGTGAAGGTCGCGCGCCAGACGATGGCGCTCCTCCAACGTGGCGAGCTGCTGCTGCGAAGACAGGAGACCCTGGAACTCCTCGGCCAGAAGATTGAGGCGGCGCGTCAATTGCCCGAGCTCATCCCCGGATGCATCCGTCGCCCGCAGCGTGAAGTTCCCTTGCCCCCACTGCTCAACGGCACCGGAGAGCTGGTGGAAGCGCCGGGAGAATCCACGCGCGGTCAAGAATCCAAACACGGTGCCAATGAGCGCCGCCAGAATCGCCACCGGCAGGGCGAGGCCCACGCCACTCTCCAGGGCGCCGAGCAGCAGCACCGGCTGACTCGGGACCGGCTTCGGGGTCTCTGCCACCAGGGCGCCCTCGACATGGCCAGCAGGCCCTACCACCGGATAGGCTACCAGGACTATGTTATGCGGGAGCGAGACGACCAACTGGTCCGCATTCGTCTGACCTGAGAGCGCCGCACGCAGGACGGTCGCAGCCGATTGGGGCAGGTGTAGCATGAGCGGTGTGCCAGCGGAGACTGCACCCGGCCCGCGCGAGGCCAGAACCACTCCCTGCTGGTCCACCACCGCCGTAATAAAGCCATCCATCGTGATAGTGTAGGTGACCAGGGGTATCTGGGAGCGTACCACTGGAGTCGTCTGGGTACCCGCTTGTTGGAGCCAGCGTGCAATGCCCGTGCGGTCGGGCGAAGCGGTAGAAAGATACGGCTTCACTTGAGCGGCCTGGACCTGGAGCTCCTCAACGGCCAGATGCGACACATTGGCTGCCGCTAGCTCAGTGCCGACCACGCTGACAGCGAGCAGCAGGAGGACCAGGGTCGCCACCGTGATCCAGGTGTAGGAGAAGGTGAGCTTCCACTGGAGGCGGCGAAAGGGACGAACGAACGATAGCACTGCAGACCTTCTTCCCTTGCTTGCAGGCAGCGAAACAGGTCCCAACTGGCCCAACCTTACTATAACACTCGTGAGCCGCAGACAGGCCGTCACGAGGGCGAGCACCACGTAGCCCATCACCATTGCCAGCCCCATTACTCCAGGGTATTGAGCAGCGCATGCGATCCGCAATGGTTAGCTCCAGCATGAAGCAGCACAGCCATTTTGTCATGCGTCTCGAGAAGTATTCTTCCGGGCGTCCCAAGGAGTATTGAAGCGGTACTCCCAAAGAGAAATCAGCGATGCATCATGCAAACCATCTTCTCGGTCCTGGCTACGCCTCTGGACCACCCAGCTATACGCCTCCAGACGCCTGACAAAACGGCTGTGTGGCGTCATGCTGGAACCATACACCAAGTGCTTCATCAGGATGAGTTGTGACGGGTTTAGAGACGTCAACACTGAGGACGTTCGAGAAGAGGACTTCCCAGGCACCACCCGGGAAGTCAGCAAAATGAGGAGTACTTCGCCTACATGGATACCAGGACCAGCACCAACATCAGCCCGACTGGGGTGACCAGTGGGACACCCGCTCTCGAAGCTATCGACATACGCAAATCACTACCGCTGGGCCGAGAGCGTATCGATATCCTCAATGGCATCAGTCTGCGCATCAATCACGGCGAGTTTGTCGCTATCGTAGGCCCGTCGGGCTCGGGCAAGTCGACGCTGCTCGGCATCATCGCCGGACTGGACAACCCAACCAGCGGTCGGGTCCTGGTCGACGGGGTGGACATCACCAACCTCAGCGAGGGGAAGCTGGCCGCGGTCCGCAATCAGAAGATCGGCATGGTCTTTCAGGCATTCAATCTCATTCCTACCCTGACCGCCCAGGAAAACGTCGAGGTACCCCTCTACGTCGGCAAGCATCCCGGTAGCCCAGCGGTTCGCGCCCAGGAGCTGCTCAACCTGGTGGGACTCGGCCATCGCCTCGGGAACAAGCCCAATCAGCTCTCCGGCGGTGAGCAGCAGCGCGTGGCGGTCGCACGGGCGCTAGCCACCAGTCCCGCCATCGTCATTATGGATGAGCCGACCGGCAATCTGGACAAGAAAAACGGCGACAACATTCTGCAGATGATCCGCGACCTGCGCAAGGCCACCGGCACCACGTTCGTGATCGCCACGCACGACGTCAATGTGGCGGGGGCCGCCGACCGGTCTATCCATATCGTGGACGGTCTGGTGGCCGACCAGGACTCCGCGGCGCCCCCAACGGGAGCCCTATGACCATTTCTCTCCGACAAAGGAAGTGCTTAGCATGAATCGGCTCAAGCTCTACTGGAACTACGCCACCCGGTCGCTCCGGCGGGGCGGCCAGCGCACCGTGCTGGCCATCTTCTGTATTGCCGTCGGCGTCATGGCCATCGTCTCACTGCAGCTGGCAGGCAATATGGTCAATACCGCGCTGACCGGCAACGTGCGCGGCGCTCTCGGCGGCGACATCTCGGTACTCAACGGTATTGGCCCCTACACCCAGCAGGAGCTCTCGATATTTGCCAATCTCAAAACCAATGGCACGCTCACCCAGTACACCGCGGCGGTCGATACACAGGTCCGGGCCGTGGTCAACGGGCAGCCCCATAGGTTCGAGCTGTTTGCCGTCGACCCGTCGGTGTTCCCGCTGGCGGGAACACCGGTTTTCAGCAACCCCAGTAACGGCTCGCTGTCTTCTCTCGCCTCCGGCAATACGGTGGTGGTGACCGATTCGTTGCTTTCGCAGCTCGGGCTGCACAAGGGAGATCAGCTGATGGTTGAGTCGCCTGGTGACGGTCGCTCATTCAGCGCGACCATCGGCGGTGTCATCTACACGTCGGGGTTCTTCGACCAGCCGGAGATGCTGGTCTCGATCGATACCTACGCAGCGGTGCCCAGCACCGACGAGATGCCGGTGCAGTACAACGCTGTTTACGCCAACGTTCCCGGACATACCGGCACCAATCAGGACAAGGCGGTGTCCGCCCTATCGCAGGCGTTGCCCACCGCGACCATAACCACTACCAAGCAGGAGCTGAAGCAGAACCAGTCCGCCGTGCAGAATCTGCGGTACTTCCTGGAGATAGTCGGCCTGCTTGCTCTGCTCATTGGCGGCGTCGGCATTGTCAACACCATGCAGGTACTGCTGCGCCGGCGTCAGGTGGAAATCGCCATGCTGAAGACCTCCGGGTATCGCCGGGCTGATCTGTACGCGCTCTTTGGTGTGGAGGCAGGTCTGCTCGGACTCACCGGCGGCGTGGTCGGCGCGGTAGCCGGTATCGGTGCCAGCCTGGTGGTCAAGACTGTCGTGGAGAACGCCGAGCTTCTCCACCTGAACTTCGCTGTGGACCCAGGAACGCTCCTGGGCGGGGTAGCTATCGGCTTCTGTACCGCGCTGATCTTTGGCATCATGCCGATCGTGCAGGCCAGCCAGATACGGCCGCAGGCGGTCCTGCGCGACCTGCCGGAAGGCTACACTGCCAGCAGCGCCGCCTTGACGGCGTTCCTGTTGGCGCTTCTGGGAGTGCTCTTTTTCGTGCTGTCCGCGGTCATTCTGGGAAGCGTTCAGCTGGCGCTCCTCATTGTGCTCATAGGTGCCGTGGTCCTGGGAATACTGACCGCGGTTTTTACACTGGTGGTCTACCTGATCAGCCGGCTACCGGTACCAGAGTCGCTCAATCTTGGATTTGCCGGCCTGGTCTGTGCCAGCGTCGTCGTTTTCGGCGGCCTCACCGGGCTGGGATTCACGCACGGGTGGAGTGGTATCCCCGCCATGAGCGCCCTCTTCACCGCCATTTCGCTCCTCGGCCTGGTGGTGGCGTTCGTGCCCCGCACCTGGAAGAGTACTATCAAGATGGCACTGCGCAATATCGGCAGGCAGCGCACGCGCACCGTGACGACGATGGTCGCGTTATTCATCGGCGTATTTGCCATCGGGCTTATCCTGGCGCTGGGCATCGGCATCCGGAACGACATCACCGGATTGCTGAATAGCGGCACCACCTACAATTCCTTCATCACTGTCAAGGCCGCCGACAAAGCGGCGGTGGACAAGGAACTCAGCAAGCTCTCGGGCATCAAGGGCGAATTGGTCAACACGCTGGCCCCAGCCCAACCAGTCTCGGTCAACGGCCAGCCGATCGACGCCATACTGCAGGCGGCGGCCACCCAAGGCACTTCAGGCCAGCGGATCACTTCCCAGGAGGTGCAGTCCTACCTGGGCCATCTAGTCGGCTACGATCTCGCGGCGAACCAGATTCCCGTCTTGCATATCGTGAGTGGCCGTAATCTCGATGCCGGCGACGCCGGGACCAACAACGTCATCATGCCGGTGCCCTCTACCTTTGCGCCGCTCAATCTGAGTGTAGGCTCGCAGATTGTGCTGCTGGGTCCCGACGGTAAGACCACGCGAACGGTCACCGTGGTCGGCTTCTACACCACGTCGACCGGGGGCGTGACGGTGAGCGTGAACGCCGATGATGTGAACGGGGGAGGCATGATCGCCGACGACTCGGTGCCCGTAGGCCTTGCTCCCGGGCGCGAGCTCTACGTCTACTCGCTCATCCTGAATCCCAAGCAGGCCACCTCGGATCTCAACGAGGTCGTGGCTGCGGTTCCCAGCGCCCAGACGGTGAATCTGGCCAAGTTGACGCTGGCGATCAACGACACACTGAACAACCTTATCATCATGCTAACTGCGATTGCCTCACTGGCCATGATCGCCGGTGTGGTCATCATCGCCAACGCGGTGGCGCTGGCCATGCTGGAGCGGCGCCGCGAGCAGGGCATCCTCAAATCGGTCGGCTACACCAGCGCCAGCGTGCTGAGCGAGGTACTGGTGGAGAACGGAGTGGTGGGCTTTTCTGGAGGAGTGCTGGCGATGCTCCTCGTGTCCTTCGCCCTATTCATCCTGGGACTCCAGGTCAACTCGTTGAATTTTGGCGTAGAAACCGGGCTGGTGCTGGTCATCATCTTTGGAACCACTATCATCAGCGTGGTGGTAGCGCTGCTGGTGGCCTGGAACGCTACCCGGGTTCGCCCGCTCGAGGTGCTGCGTTACGAATAGCTGACACCGCAGCTTGAGCCGGTGATAGCTGGCTCATCGCTCTGCGGCAATGAGAAGGAGAGGAAACCATATGTCGAACACATCATCGGGCAGTCCAGCGCTGCGCTTCGGCGCGCTTTTTGGTCTGGGCTGGGGCATGCTCCTGATGGCAAACTACTACCTGGTGCAGGTCCAGGGGGTTAGATTTACGACGCTGGCTACGCTGGTCATCTCGCTGGCCGTTTATCTGGTGGCTGGCTTGCTGGCGGCGGCGCAGACCGGCACCACTAGCACGGGTCTGGTGGCTGGCCTGTGGGCAGGACTGTTCAGCTCTCTGCTCAACGCCGCTCTGGTCATGATCCTGCTGCTGACCGATCACGCCCTGCTCGAGAAGGTGCGCCAGGCGGGGCAAAACGTCGTCCATGTGACGGCAAATGGGCCAGGCGGCCCGACCCCCGACGCGCTGACCCTCATCTACACAGCGATCACTCTGGTGGGAGGGATACTGGTGGCGACCGTAGTCGGGCTCGCCCTCGGTGCCCTGGGCGGGTCGATCGGGAGGTCGATCGGGAAGTCGCGTGCACCCGCGCCGCAAGCCTACCAGGAATCGATGTATCCTGGCACTCCTCCTGCTCCGCCTGCAGTCACGCCAGGCGCTTCCTCGCCGCTATCTCCAGGCGACGAGAATCCATTGAGGCGTATACCGTGACGCTTGACGCTGCTGTGGCTCCGGGTCACGGCTCGCGAGAGGTCAACCCCTTGTCTCGGGTCCACAGCGCAATCTGTGCTCGCGACGTCAAGCCCAAATTTCGAGAGCACTCGGCTCACATAGGTTCCCACCGTTCGCTTGCTCACTACCAGCAGTCTGGACATCTCGCCATTGGATTTACCCTGCCCAATCAAGGCTGCCACCTCCCGCTCACGTTCGGTCAAGACCCATGGAGTTGCCAGCTCGATCATCATGCACCTGCTGTAAACCTCCTGGCCGCCGAGACGTCACACCTATGCAATCTAGTGTCTTCGCGAGCTCTGATGAGGTACATACGCATGGCTGAGGCATTTGGAATCTTCCTATATAATGGGGTCGAAGAGCTTGACTTCTGTGGACCGTTTGAAGTCCTGAAGAGCGCTGCCAGCTTCCGAAGCAACCAGCAACAGAAACCTGACTGGCAAGTCTTTACTGTAGCCGAAACGATGGAACTGGTCGAGACCAGTGGTGGCCTACAGGTAAAGCCTCACTTCGACTTTCATCACCATCCTCCAATCGATGTGCTAGTCGTACCAGGAGGCCTGGCAAGGCCGCAGGCAGAGAATCCGGCAGTGCTCGACTGGCTGAGGCGAGTTACCGGCCAAACCCAGCTAAACACTTCTGTGTGCAATGGCGCCTTCTTGCTGGGTGCGGTGAATTTGCTGGATGAACACCAGGTGACGACCCATTGGAGTGCGCTCGACGGACTTGCTGCTAGCTATCCCAAGGCTCACGTTCTGAAGGAGGTACGCTGGGTCGATGAAGGTACGCTGGTGACTGCCGCCGGCATCTCCGCCGGTATCGATATGAGCCTGCATCTGGTGGAACGCCTGGCCGACCGTGCGCTCGCCGAGGAGGTCGCCCACTATATGGAATATCATTGGAATCGGCAGTAACAGCTCTGCGCACCTCCCCGCAAGGCAGCGTCCGGTCACTCCGAAATTACGTGGAGCGACTTCGGTTCAGCGACTGCGTGCACTCTTGCTATCACTTGAGTCGCCCCACCGCTTGATACGTGATACCAGATGACCGCCAGGTCATACGCTGTATCATTTGCCACCGGGAGAATCTCATCCAGATCTTTGAATGGCGTTGATCTTTTCGCCTCCTCAGCAACTCCCTCCACCACTCGATCGAATACATCGTTCTTCGCGTAGAGGCGCGACCCCGCAGAGCAACACTGCCCGTGATTGAAGAAGATGGCGAAGGCAGCCCCCTGTATCGCAGCTTCCAGATCCGTATCGTCAAGACATCCTAGTGGAAAGTGCCTGATCGGGGGCCAAATGGAATGCCCTCTAGGAAGTTACCGCCTCTTGTAAAATCTCCTAACCGCTCGCCATTCTCCAGCTGCTCTGCCAGTTCCCGCCCGCTCACCTCTGGACTGCTGACAAACCTCAGGATACCTCCACCAGCCAGCAATAAGAGGATGCCAACTACCGATACCCAGACTCCTTCTCCTGGCCCAACACGGCCATTAGCCACTGTCAGCGTAACCACAACAGCCACTAGCTGTGCTGCTATCGTGGCAAAGTCAAGGGAAAAGAACCCGTTGGAAACCCCTTGAGGTGACCCGGTAGAGCAGGAGTAGACTTCCACCTATCGCCGCTATGGCCAGAACACTGGTCAGCAGCACCAGCCAGAGATACCAGTTGACGAGCTGGTTCATCTGAACAAACTGCATCAAGCTACCAGCAATAGCTAGGAGACTACCCCCAATACCCAGTACTGCCCCAAGGCGGAGGAGAGGTTTGATAGTGGATGGTGGCGCCTCCAGGGGATTGTGCAGCAGTTCATCCTGCTGAGCCAGGGGTGACGACACCCAATCCGCAGTGGTGGGTGGGTAGTGATGTGAGTCTGAAAGGTCTGGTTGAGTGGGGTTTGACATAGCTACCTCCCTTGAAGCCGAGTGAGTGGCGCTCCGCTTTCCTTGCTTAAATATAACACGAAACTCAGCGGAACCAGGTTGCCGGGCGCCAAAGGCTGCGCTTGAGCGGCTCATATTTGAACGAGATGCGATGCTGCATGAACTCGTCAGGTAACGCTCCCAGCGGCTTCTTCCAGTACCACGGCTTGATGAAGCGCTCTGTTGGCTCGCGCTGCAAGGCGGAGAGCCACTCCTTGCGGCACTCAGGCGAACTCGCGGAGTTGCGCGACCACAGTAGATGGAAGATCTTGGCCTCGGCAATCATCCGGCTCAGCTCGCGCTCGTACTCCGCTCCGGCTTCCAGCTGCTCATCGGTGTACGTGGTGACCCCAAAGCGCTGATATTCGTCGCAGGCCTGGCGGAACGCCTCAATGTCGCGGTGGCTGTAGGAAATGAAGACTGCATCGTAGACGTTGCTGGTGACAATCATGCCCCGCGGAGCACTGGCGGCGTAGTGGTGCTGAGGTGATTTGGCCTCGTGAAACGCAAACATGAGATCGATGCGGGCGATCGGAACCATAGGCCCGGCGTAGACGTCGATCCAGCCTGGCTGCTCGTGCCCCGCCAGCGTGCTTGCGCCCGAGAAGCGGAACAGCGATCGTCGCCAGTCCTCCCGCCAGACGAACGCATCGCTCGCCGGTGAGAAGGTGACGCCCGCCATATGTGGCTCAATCGTCAGCTCGACACCCCGCGCCACTGCACGCGCCGACTGCCCCTCGGCGATGGTCGGCGCGCTGCCAAGCTCCGTAAACGTGCTAGCATCTGCTTGTATCTGGGCTAATGCCTCAGCCACATAGGTGTAGATCAGCAGCGTCTGCCAGGTCTCGACGGGGATCGTATTGGGATAATACGCGCTAAACTGGAGCGTGCCAGCGGCATGTGGCGTGGTCGTCACAGCAGGAGGTGGCTCGCGCTCAGCACGTGGCTGGAGTGGCGGCTGAGCAGCCGCCGAAGGCGGTGGAGAAGGCGGCGGGGGTGGCGCGGCGGGTGGAGCTGCCAGCTCAAGCTCGGCGGATTCAGCGGACGGAGCGGGCTGCAGGGTCTTTGGGGGCGGAACAAACTGGATCCTGCCGCCACTCTGTCTCAGCCGCCAGGTGGTATAGTAGGCAATCTCTGCCGCGACCTCATCCAGCGAGCGTGAGGAAGCGTCAATGGAGCGCAGGTCGGCAAGATCATCAGCGAGCGTGACCGGTTGCAGTAGTACCGTCAGGTAGAACTTATTCGGGTACGAGAGGCGCATCCGGCGCACCTGCTCGAGGTCGTGCCTGGACACCGGAGAGCGGAGAGCGCTGGGTGAGAGCAGGAGCACGATAAAGTTGCTCTCCGCCATCTTCGCCGCACGAGCCACCATTACCGCAGGCTCGTCTTGGCCAGCCAGCATCGGATCGTTGAGCGGATTGTAGATCGTATTCGCCGCCGCGTCGGCGCTCGAGAAGTGACGTCGCAGGCCCTCCTCCAGCTCGCTGGCGACGGCGAGATCGTCTTCGGAGCTACTCATATAGATACGCATCGGGGTACCTCCCTGTATGAAGCAAGCGCACGAGCAATACCTAGCAAGCAGGAGCCGCGGTGAAGATAGCAGAACGGCAAGCCGTTGTCAAGGAGGCGACCGCTGCAGCATTTTCTCACTCGCCGTGATCGGCAAGCCTTTGGGCCGTTCGCTTGAGCATGCGGACATGCTTGCTTTGGAGTACAAGGAACCGTCGCGGACAAGTGAACGGAGTGCTCGCGCGACGGCAGTCTCGACAGGAGTGGCGCAATGAAGCCAATCGTACCTAACCATCGGCCAGCCTATGCCCGCCCCTACGCCTGGGGCAACATTGAGGTGAATCCCGACCCACCGTGCGTCGGGGGGTAACCCGTATCAGCTTCCCACTCGCCAATGCTGGCTCCGACGAGCTTGTGGTGGAGCAGATTGATGTGCGTATCGCCCCATTTGGCATGGGCGTGCCATGGGAGCAATTGGGTCCAATTGGGCCGTTCGTCCTGCCACCTGACGCAAGGCACGTGGAGGAAGCGACTGTCCAGTGGATACCGACGAAGGGGGGTCATCGCTGCGTGCGGGCGTATATCCATGTGCGCGACCTGCCCACGCCCCTGATGGTTGGGCGCAATCTCAATGTGATCCAGGCAGGCGAGCTGGAATCACAGTGGCGCGTCCCTTTCCAGCTTGGCAATGCCGATGCCGCTCGGGCGCCCATCGTCCTGCGGGTAGGTGGGAACGATGTGATGACCACGACTGATACCGCCTTGCGAATCGCCGGTCGGATGGTAGCGTCTGGCCAGCCGTTTTGGCTGGAGCCCGGCGAGACGGTCGAGGGTGAGTTGGTGCTTGCGGCGCTGCCTGGGCCGGCGTTGGACACAGTACATACGGTGGAGGCCCACGCGGGCGGCCGATTGATCGATGGTATCCAGGTCGAGGTAAAACGGCCGGCGTTGACTCGGCGTCAGGCACGGCCAGTTACCGACGGCGCTCACCGCGGAGCCCAGAGTACTCTGGTCACCCTACGCTGACCCAACACATCAGCGGCGCTCCCGCCGTTACTTCCCCGTTGCTACCTTCCTGAAGACCGGGTCGCAATTGCTCACGCAGAACTCCGTGCGCTATTTGACGATACCGGGCGGTCCAAGAGGGGTGGCTGGCGCGGTGATAGAGCGGCGGTCCGTCCCGGTGCAGAACGGGCCGCTGGGCGCACGGCGCTGGAGTCGGTGTTCACTGGTAGCCCGCTCTATCCTCGCTTGGGTTCATCTGTCACGCTATCAAGGTAGTTGGCGCAGTTAGATGCCAGGACCATTAGAGGCTAACAGTATTCCAACATTAGTCAACTAATGCCAGATTGGTACGATTGCCGCGGCCACCTGCGCCCTGGGCAGGATTCACCGAACCTACGTCTAACCGTACTGGCCGTACTGCCACGGCCTCTATCCCCTGCCCGAAGGAGTTGGGGACTGCTTTTCTCCCAATGTTGTACGAGCCGTTCACATCGGCCTGAATGCGCCGCCCATTCTTCGCTCGATACAGGCCACGTTGCTCACGCTTGCCGCTAAACGCCGGTTGCTCTTCCCGCTGGGGGCATAGACCGGCAAGGGGTCTCTGTCGAGGAAGCTGGCCTTGGAGGTATAGCTTTCCTCTTGCACCATCACCCGGATGCCCGCCAACCGCGCTTTGTAGGTGAGCAGATTGATAAAGCGCGCGTGCGGTATCTGGCGTGCTGATTATTGACCCGCCCCAGTTCCACTTCCTGCTTCCACAGGCGATTTTTACCAATGACCAGCGCCGCCGATGCCTTCAGCGATCAACAGGTCAATGATGGCCTTACTGGCCGTGTGCAGGTAGTGATTAATACGGCGAGTGCGTTTCGTGCTCATGCGCTCCATGCGGGCCGTTGTCCCGTTGTGGCCCAGAGCCGACTGCAGTTCGGCCCTCCGCTTGTTGTAGAACTGGTTGCAGCTTTTCAGGACGCGCCCATTAACAAGACGTGGGGCGAAGCCCACTTTGTTTGAGGTTAGCGCGGCCAGCGTGTCTACTCCCAGATCGACGGCGGCATAGAGGGCAGGATTGCCCGCAGGAGCCGCCTCTGCCTGCTCATGGACGATTTCGATGACGTAGTACCCGCTGCGGGGGACAATGCGGGCTTGTTTGATGCGCTGATGGGTGGTCGGGACTTCGATGTGCAGACCAGAGGGAACCAGTCTCCCCTGCGCGATGGCGCGGCGGGAAATGGCTTGTCTATCATAGGTCAGCAGAAAGCGGCCCTTGGTCTTGTCCTTGTAGTTGGGCAATTTGGGCCGCCCGACAAACGTGCTGGGGTCTTGCTTCCAGGCATCCAAAGCCGCAAAGTACGCCCGCCAATTTTTGTCCAGTTGCCGCAGGACATCATTGGACACTTTCGGGGGCAAAGCCCGATAGGCGCTCGTAGGCTTCATCCGATGATAGGTTTCTTTGGTGGAGAGATACCGCCCTTCAAAGATGTAGGCTTGCCGGACTTCATACAGCGCGGCGTTGTAGATGTTCTTGGCAGCAAAGGCCGCCTGATCGATGGCAGCAAAACGCGGGTCCGTCCTGCAGATCACCTGCTGCTCAACCAGTTGCATCGGTGACCTCCCCGGCTTCTAACTCCTTGACGATGGCCTCCGTCTTGCGTTTGGCCCGGCGTTGGCCGTAGAGGCGAGCGCAGAACGAGGAGATAATGCTGGTCAAATCAGCCAGCAGGTCTTCCGTCTCGTCCCCGGCCTCGTTGACCACTTCCAGCCTGCGGCCCTGGCCTTGCAGCAGCGTCTCCAGGTAGCGAAAGCCAAAGCGTGTCAGGCGGTCTTGATGTTCCACCACAATGAGGGTGATGGTCTGATCTTCCAACAGAGCAAGGAGCTTGGGGCGGCTATCATTCACGCCCGAAGCAACCTCTTTCACGACGCGGTTCAGCTGATAGCCCTTCGCGGCACAATAGGAAATCAGGCGTTCCGCTTGCCGGTCTAAGTTCGCCTGCTGCTCATGAGAAGAGACGCGGGCATAGATAGCCACCCGCTGCGGGACCGCATGAGTTTCCTGGGGTACTTGCACGATAATGGTGCCTGTTGCCGCCTGATAGCCGGGAATCTGTCCCGCTTGCCACCAGCGAAACGCCGTGCGATAGCTGATGCCCTGTTGTTTGGCATACTCGGAAAGCTTCATGCCACGAACATAGCATGTCTGTCGCTATTCGTCAATAGATGGCATTACTTCTTGTGAACGGTCTCAACACTCTGGTTTAAGCTAAGGATAGTCTGCGCACGTGTTAGGACCGCATCGCGCAATGATTGCGGGGCGACTATGCGCACCTGATCATCCAGTCCCCATACCAACATGCGGGCTTCGTCCAACGATGTCAGGCGGAGCGTAACCTCCACCCAATCCTCCTCTACCTGGTCCTCAGCCAGGTGAAATCGTCCGGCGACATACTTTTCGAGTCTGGATAAACTCTCTCGCGCTACCTGGAGGATACAGTGAAACGGTGGCAGGGAACTCTCAAACTGCGCGGACTGCGCCCTCCAATGGGCAGCGAGATCGAATGCTTCCTGGCGCTCGAAGCGCTCGTCCAGAAGACAGACCTCACGCAGGCGCTCCACGCGGTAGGTTCGCCACTCTCCCGCCCGCACTGCCACGAGATACCAGCTGCCTACTTTATCCACGAGCCCATAGGGTTCGATACTACTCTCAGTAAGCGTTCCGTCATAGTGCTCGTAGACGATACATAGCCGGCGCTCCTCGAAGATCGCCTGTTCGAGCATCTCCAATGATGGGGGCGCCACACGCTCATGCCACCATGAGTTCGGGTCGAGATGCACGCGTTCCTGCATGCGCTGTACGGTGTGCCGCTGCGGAGCTGGCAATGCAGCCAGTAGCTTCATTAGGGCAAGATCCGCAGCCTGCTGATACTCGCGGGTTTCAAGCGGCAGGCGGCTGAACACATGCGCGAGCGCGAGTGCTTCTGGTTCCGTCAGGCCGGTTAGGTTGACCCGATAGGCAGAATCGAGGTGAATGCCGCCGCCATGTCCTCCTTCAGTGTATACGGGAACGCCAGCTATGCCGAGCGCGGTAATATCACGCAAGATTGTCCGCCGCGATACCTCCAGCTCCTTCGCCAAGTCTTTGGCCGTCAGCTTGCCGCGCACGTGTAGTCGCAGCAGGATCGCCAGTAACCGATCGGCACGCATAATCGCCTTCTCTCAAAATATCTCGAGCCTGTTGAAAAACTCAAGGGCCGCCACCTCCCGGTGTTGAGACGTGTGACCATTACGAGACCAACAAGGAGGGAGTGCCGCCTGCTTCATGTTCCCCACGTAGTGTTCCACGTGTGCATTCCGGAGAGCTTGACAGATGCCTGACTCTCAGCTATGCTAGAACCACTGGTATACGAGACATTTATATAGATAGGTGGAGGGTGACACGATGCGCGAACTGAAAAAAGGGTCGCTGGGCATGCTGCTCCTCCAACTCCTCCAGGAACGGCCCAGCTATGGCTATGAGCTCTGTGAACGGCTGCGGACACAGAGCGACGGGACACTCAGCTTTGACGAAGGCGCCATGTATCCGCTGCTCCATGAGTACGAGCGGCGGGGGCTGGTTACCGGCTACTGGGAAAGTAGTGACGAGCAGCCTCCTCTTGGCAGGAATGCAGAGACTGGGGGAGTCTCCGAGAGCCCACGCAAGGGGCCACGTCGGCGCTACTATCGCCTTACCGATCGCGGCGGCGCCGCACTCCGGACCAGCGTCGCCGAGTGGCAGACCTTCGCTCACGCCGTTGGACGCGTGCTCGCCAGCGGCGGCGGCGCGCTTGATCCTGGGTTGAGCGGGTAATGTGGCTGGCGACTTCAAGTGCCAGGAACCGGGCACCGTGTCCTGGGCAGCGTGCACGGGACAACGAGTACAGTACGTGAGTGAAAGCGAGGCCAGGCGATGCCGAACGGAGAGCACCCCATCGATGTGTATATCACCCAACTCGGCCGGCGCCTGCATCTGCCGGGCGCAGAGCGCGACCAGGTGCTCACAGAGGTGCGCGGCCATCTGGAGGAACGTGCGACAGCGCTCCAGGAGACTGGTATCTCACCCGAGCAGGCCGAGCGGCAAGCCGTGGCGGCCTTCGGTCCGCTGCCCCGTATCAGCCGGGGGCTTCGCGCGGCGCATCCTCGCCCGTGGGGGACGCGACGCTGGATCATTGGCCTCGTCACCGGTGCCGTAGTAACCTGGGCCCTCTGGCTGGTAGGCACCGTACCAGCAACCGTCTACAATTATATGCAGCATCCCTCGTTTCAGTGCCCACCTCTGCCGTCGAACTGGACCCCACCGGTGAGTCGCTACTGCTACCCTGGCGCTCCTAGCACGCATCTACTGCCCCTGTTGCCGATCCCAACCCTCCTCCAGTCTTCGCCGCTCGGCTCCAATGCGTTCTTTACCTACCTCACGCTTGGCTGGCTCTGGGTGCTGCCCTTTCTGGTTCTGTATCTCGTCCTCCCGTTTCTGTGGGGGCGCCGTGCGCAGCGCTGGTGGGTGCCCGGGCTTGTCTACGGTCTGGGCACCTGGCTCTCGGCGCCGTGGTTCGTCGTCGAGCTTTTCAGTAACATTTTGGAGTATTCGGCGGAAGGGCGGATCCTTGCGTTGGCTCTGCCCTTGGCACTGGTGGCGAGTTTTGTTGGCTGGTTGTGGCGGGAGCGGTCTGCATCGGCTCTGTCCCGCGCCGTGGCAGCGTGAGTTCGCGGTGGCAGAGCTGCACGGTGGCACTCTCCAGATGGGCAGATTGAGCCGGTGAGGCTCTGTGCACCGCGAGTACCGCCGGCCTCTGTTGGTGCCTGGACCGAAGGGAGGGGTAGAGATGTTGGGCAGAAAAGCACGGCAGTTCATCCCTGTCCCTGCGGTCTCGTTAGAGGAATTGGTTCCCCGCGACCATTTCTATCGTCACCTGGAGCAGGTGCTCGACCTCACGTTTGTGCGCCAGTGGGTGCAGGATGACTATGCCGCCAACGGGCGTCCAAGTATCGATCCGGTCGTCTTCTTCAAGCTGCAGTTGGTGATGTTCTTCGAAGGGGTGCGCTCCGAACGCCACCTCATGCGCCTGGTCGCTGACCGGCTGAGTGTGCGGTGGTATCTTGGCTATAACCTAGACGAACCCTTGCCCGACCATTCCAGCCTGACGCGCATCCGCACCCGCTATGGCCTCGCCGTCTTCCGCCGCTTTTTCGAGGCGATTGTCGAGCAGTGTCAGCAGGCCGGGCTCGTCTGGGGCCGTGAACTCTACGTCGATGCGACCCATGTGCTCGCTGACGCGTCGCTCGATTCGCTCACGGCCCGCTTTGCGGTCGCAGCCCGGGAAGCCCTGCACGCCCATCTCGCTGCGCTCTTTCCTGAGGCGACTACCCAGGACGCGCCCGAAGCAGGGGCAGGAGGCGCTCGCGAGGAGAGGACTGCTGTTCGTTCTTCACTGTCCCGTGTACCTGAGCCGCTGCCCGTCGACCTGCCCGAACCGGTGAGGGAGCAGCTCGCCCAGGCGAATGCGGCGCGGCATGACTGGATCGCCGCCAGCGGCAAACCCGAGCGAGAGGTACATGGTCTGTACCTGCGCACCGCCGACGTGCGCATCAGTACCACCGACCCTGATGCCACCCCACTCCGGCTCAAAGGCGGCGGGACCCATCTGGGCTACCAAACGCATTATGTGGTGGATGGCGGCAAGAGGCGTATCATCCTGGGCGTGCTGGTGGCGCCGGGCGAGGTGATGGAGAACCAACCGCTGCTCGACCTGGCCTGGCATGTGCGCTTTCGCTTCCATCTGCGTCCTCGACAGCTCACCGGCGACACCACCTATGGCACCATCGAAAACATCTCTGCCCTCGAGCGGGAGGACATTCGCGCCTATGTGCCGCTGCCCGATTGGGATCACCAGCGCGACTATTACGGCCCGCGGCAGTTTACCTATGATCCCGAGCACGATGTCTATGTCTGTCCCCAGGGCCAATGGCTACGACCCTATCACGTGGAATACACGGCGAAGAAAGTCGAGTACCGCGGTGAGCCGGTAACCTGTAACGCCTGCCCGGTCAAAGCGCAGTGCACGTCCAGCAACCAGGGTCGCCAGGTCCACCGACACTTTGCCGAAGCGTATCTGGAGCAAGTCCGCGGGTACCACCAGAGTAAGCCGTACCAGAAGGCGATCCGCAAGCGCCAGGTGTGGGTGGAACCGCTCTTCGCCGAAGGCAAGCAGTGGCATGGGATGCGACGTTTCCGTCTGCGCCACTTTGGCGCGTGAACGCGGAGGCCCTCCTGATAGCTACTGGGCAGAACCTCAAACGGCTGCTCCAGAAGCGCGGATGGGGACGCCGACCGTTCCCCGGCGGAGCGACGGGAGCGGTACTCGCAGGGTTCTTTCTCTTCTTCGGGGTTTTGGCGCTGGTCCTAGAGGGAGATGATACTACTCGCTCCGCCAATCCAGGTCACACAGCAGCGCCGCGTCGCAGAAACATCGCTGCCTAGCGGTAATTCTGGGCATTTTTCAACATGCTCTCTCGTTATTGGGTGACAATAGATGTCACCCAAGTTAGCGTACTATAGCGTTTGTGAGATGAACAAGCCCACCTAGAAGCACACTCAAAGGAGATGCCCCATGCCTATTGATTCCTTCACGATTGGCATTCCCCAGACCTCCCTCGACGACCTCCAGGACCGCCTGGCTCGCACGCAGTGGCCGGACGAGCTGCCCGGCGTTGGCTGGACCCGAGGAGTGCCACTCCGCTATCTGAAGGAGCTAGCCGAGTACTGGCGCACCAACTATGATTGGCGCACGCAGGAAGCCCAGCTTAACTCGATCCCGCAATTCATGACTGAGATCGACGGCACACAGGTGCATTTTCTACACGTGCGCTCACCGGAGCCCGGAGCTCTCCCGCTGATCCTGACGCACGGCTGGCCCGGATCCATCGTCGAATTCATGAAGATTATTGGGCCGCTCACAAATCCGCGAAACTACGGCAGCGAGCCGGCTGATGCTTTCGACCTGGTAATTCCATCGATCCCGGGTTATGGCTTCTCCGGCCCAACTCGCGATACTGGCTGGAATTCGGCACGTATCGCCAGAGCCTGGGCCGAGTTGATGAGCCGGCTCGGTTACGCTCGCTATGGCGCCCAAGGGGGCGACTGGGGTGCGATCATCTCCCCCGAGCTCGGTCGCGCCGCTCCTGGCCAGGTCGTCGGCGTGCACGTGAACGCAGCCACCATCGGATTTATCCCGTTCGGGCCTGTAGATGCAGGAGAACTGTCCACCTTCACGGAGACCGAGAAGCAGCGCCTGGAGCGTCTCAACAAGTTCTTGACCGACGGGAATGGCTACTTTCAGATTCAGTCTACACGTCCGCAGACGCTGGCGTACGGTCTCACCGATTCGCCGGTCGGCCAGCTTGCATGGATCGTAGAGAAATTTAAGGAATGGACCTATCCTTCGCCGGAGCTTCCCGAGCATGCCATCAATTGTGATGTCATTCTCACAAACGTGATGCTCTACTGGCTCACCAAGACAGCTGGATCCTCCGCGCAGTTGTACTACGAGAACATGCATGATTCCACCTGGCATCAACAACCTAGTGGCGTTCCGACCGGAGTGGCAGTATTTGCAGAGGACGTCGCTATACGCCGCTATGGAGAACGCGGCAACAACATCGTACATTGGTCGGAGTTCGAGCGCGGTGGCCATTTCGCCGCATTGGAGGCACCTGAGTTGCTGGTCGGTGACGTGCGCGAATTCTTCCGCTCCCTGCGCAAATAGCAGCAATCCGGGCCTTCTTGTTCTGTCGCTGGGGCGAGATCAGCCTTGCCCCAACCGTGGCTAGTCCAAATCCGCAGGAGTGCATTATGGCAGCTAGTATCGCCCTGGAGCGGCTCTCTCATCAGCGACTTTCACAGAGTCCGTTTTCGACTCCAGATGAAGTCGTCGCCTGGTTGGGAGCTGTCCAGGCGCAGGATTATTCGGGCGCGAAATGGGCGCTGGGTCTGCGGATGCAGAAGGCGACGGACGATGCGATTGAGCGAGCCTTTACCAATGGCACCATCCTTCGCACCCATGTCATGCGACCCACCTGGCATTTCGTCATGCCCGCCGATATTCGCTGGATGTTGGAACTTACGGCATCGCGCGTCAATGCTGTCAGTGCTTCCATGTATCGCAAATACGAACTTGACAACGAACTGTTCTTGCGCAGTAACCAGGTCATCGCCAAAGCCGTGCGGGACGGTCAGCATCGTACCCGCGCAGAGCTTGGATCGGCCCTGGCGAGCGCCGGTATCGTCGCTGAAAGAGTACGGCTTGGCCTTATCATCCTTCGTGCAGAGCTGGATGCGATTGTGTGCAGCGGTCCCAGGCGTGGCTCACAGTTCACCTATGCGTTGCTGGATGAGCGCGCTCCGCAAGCTCGGGTTTTGCAGAGAGAAGAGGCATTGGCCGAACTCGCCCGGCGCTACTATACGGGTCATGGACCAGCGACCGTGCGTGATTTTGCTTGGTGGTCGGGACTGACAGTAGCCGACGCCAAAGCGGGTCTTGAAATGGTCGCCTCTCACCTGACCCATGAAGCGATCGATGGACAGACCTATTGGTTCTCGTCCTCGGCCTCTATGCAGCCGGAAGGCCAGCTATCTCGGGTGACCTTCTTGCTGCCGACGTATGACGAATTTCTGATTGGCTTCGCAGCGTTTAACCAGGCGAGATTGGGCGGGAGGGATGCGAGTGCGAGTGCCGTCTTCGATCCGACAATTGTGATCGGGGGTCGCGTCGCTGGAAAGTGGAGGCGCACGCTCAAGAAGAGGGAGATGGCCATCGAATTGGCGCCGTTCGCCCCCCTGACTGCCACCGAAAGTGAGGACGTCACTGCTGCTGCCCGACGATACCAGGAATTCGTTGGAATGCCAGGTGGGCCGCCGACGGCGGCCCACCCGCTGGTGTACTACAACTACAGCTCGATCCCAGTCAGCCCATGCATTCCCAGGACTAGTGAGATCTCCCCGCCATGATGCAAGTCATGCTCGATGAGGTGCCAGATGACCCATTGCCGGCTGAAGGCTTCCGGATCGCCCGGATCAGGGTCTGTATTGGGAAAGCTCACTTCCAGATCGGGAACCCTCCAGCGCGCCAGCGCCGCAGCAATGACATCCCAGGTCCGGCCGAGTCCCTCCACTAGCTCAGCGGCGGATCTTTGCGGCTGATCATCATCATCCCAGGCCCCCAGAGTCTCGAGCTCGTCCCCGCCCTCGCCCAGCACGTGGCGAAGCCAGCGGGCGCGAGCCCCTACGACGTGTCGGGCAATGAGATTCACTGAGCGGAGGTGAGGCGCCGCCGACCAGCCCAGCTGCTCTGACGAGAGTGGCGCGAGCGCCCGAACCACCCGCTGCTGGTAGCCTTCCCATCCGCTGTAGAATGAGGCGACCGGCTGCGGCCGGAGCGCCGCCAGGTCAGGATCGCTCCTGGACCACTCCTCCAGCCGGGGCGCGAGCCGCAGCGCCTCCGGCAGCATCTCGGCTGCCCTCTCCAGCTGCCCATGAGTAGCGTAAAAGCAGGCCAGATTATAGAGCACCATCCCCTTTACATGGTCGGGCGCCGCGGTCACGACCACTCGCTCCGTCCAGCGCTCATAGAGCTCGGTTGCGCGGGCGAGGTCGCCACGGTCCAGAAAATACTGCGCCAGGTGGTCCCGGGTATGCTCATAGCTGTTGCCCAGTACCACGTCAAAGAGCGGCCCTCCATCAGAGATCGCATCGAATCGCCCAGAGCCTGCTAGATCCTCTTCGGAGAGCCGCTCGATATGAGTGACCAGATCCGTGTACGCCTGCTGCGACACTTCCTGCACCCTGGGCCAGGGCCAGTCCTGCCGCTCCGCAAAGATGCGCTGGTTGTACGCTTCAAAGGGTTCGAACGAGGGCGGCGTCTCATACGCGAGAATGGCCGCCAGCTTCTGTACCGTACACTGGCGCCAGAACGTCATATGTGCCACATGATCCTTGGCAGTCCAGTGGTTGGGAGTGCCGACGGCAGCGCGCTCGGCAGCGTCGAGCCCAGTGATGAACTCCTCCTGATCCCGCTGTGCCTGCCCCAGGAGGTCGATGAGGACAGGCTTGAAGCTATCTTCGGCCATAGTAATAGCTCACTTCTTTCTTGCTCTTTTGTCGATCAACGTCGATCAACGTCGATCAGAGTCACCGGGCGCGCTTGCCGACGCGAAGTCCGGCCAAGCGAAACAAGAAGCGGAGCCAGAAATGGCGGCATGTGTTAGCAGAAGTCTGCCCTCATCCCACCAAAGTCAGCAGAGCACGCCCGTCGCGGTGAGGCACAGAGCCTCAAAGGGGTAGTGTCTCGTATCCATACTGCACTCTCCTTTCTACTCAAGTGGGCCGGTAGTTACCGGGCTGAGTGTATCATACAGCGCTGCAGCCGCCTACGCAAGACACCAAGCCACACTGCACGGCAACCCGTGGACAGTATTGGTTGGGGATCCAACTGTTTGGTAAACTTTAACCCGAAGCTCATACCGCGCGTAACGCTGGGCTCGAGAGTTCGCAGGCGATAGTTTGGAGAGTTATATGTCTGCCATTACCCACTACCTCCCTGGCTTGAAACTGGTCGAACACACGTTTTCTGTCCCTCTGAACTACGAACGGCCAGATGGAGAGCGGATCGACGTCTTCGCCCGCGAAGTCAGCGCACCTGGAGATGGGCCCGCGAAATTGCCCTTTCTCGTCTTCTTTCAAGGAGGTCCAGGAGGCAAATCGCCGCGACCACTTACTCGTAGAGGTTGGATTAACCGCGCACTCAAAGACTATCGCGTGCTTCTAATTGATCAGCGCGGCACCGGCCTCAGTTCTCCAGTTACTGCCCGCACGCTGATGCCGCGCGGTGGCCCGCAGGCGCAAGCAGACTACCTGAAGAACTTCCGTGCCGACTCGATCGTGCGCGACGCTGAGCATATCCGCTCTGTGCTACTTGGTGCAGACGAACGTTGGAGCGTGCTAGGACAAAGTTTTGGTGGCTTCTGTGTAGCCACCTATCTTTCTCTCGCCCCCGATGGGCTGCGTGAAGCCTTTATCACGGGCGGCTTGCCCCCGATCCACCACGGGCCGGACAATATCTACCGCGCGACGTACAAACGGGTATTCGACAAGAATCAGTTATACTTCTCGCGCTACCCGGAGGACAGGGAACGCGCGGCAGCGATAATCGCCCACCTCACGACAAGAAAGGTCAAGCTGCCAGACGGCAGTCGTTTGTCGCCCCAGCGCTTTCAGCAACTTGGTATGGTCTTCGGCGCTAGCGATGGCTTCGAGCAGATCCATTATCTCCTTGAAGGAGCGTTCGTTCATGGACCACGTGGCCCAGAACTCAGCGAGACCTTCCTGGTAAGTGTTCTCGAGGCGGTCTCATTTGCCAGCCGGCCGATCTATGCGCTATTGCACGAGGCGATTTATTGCGAGGGTATAGCCTCGCGCTGGTCAGCGGCCCGTCTCCAGGAGGAATATCCCGAATTTACGCCAGCACTGACCGACCAGCCACTGTTTACCGGTGAAATGATCTATCCTTGGATGTTCGAGGAGGACAGGGCACTGCAACCGCTGCGTGAGGCTGCGGAGATCCTGGCAATGTATGAGGACTGGCCTGCACTGTATCATGTGCAACAGTTGCGCGCTAACACGGTTCCAGTTGCGGCTGCAGTCTACTATGATGACATGTATGTAGAACGTGTCTATTCTGAGGAGACTGCTAGTATGATCGCCGGATGCCGCAGTTGGGTGACTAACGAATATCAGCACAATGGGCTGCGCTCTGAAGGTGACGCAGTGCTAGGTCGCCTGATTGCTCTGGTACGAGGCGATGCTTAGCGGTACGGAGACAGCGTCACGCCTTTTGCATAACACGCTGCCAGTGTCAGTATACTCTTCATGTCGATTTGGCGGGGCCAGGAATATCTGCGTGCGCAGGCATGTCATCGGCAATGACTGGATGGCAATGGGGCAGCTGCCCCCGATGTTCTCGCTCAGGAGGCGCTCTCAGTGCTCGCTGCGCTCTTTATACTCTCCGGAGTCAGCTCAAAAGTTGCCTGCTCGGCTGGCGTGAGCGGCTCCCCTTCAGCCGAAGCCTGCACCGACGCCTCGTACTTCTGGTTGATCCATTCTGCTCCGGCGCGGGCCTCGGTAGGGTCGGTGACATGGCGGGCGCGCACGGGAATATCCTGGCCGGCCAGATGGAGAATCCCTCGCCCCTGCGCAAGCAGATTCTTCGGCCAGTCGCGGCCCATGCCGCCGCCGGAGCGAATGTAGAGGCGCTGTCCACCACCCCAGATCCAGATGGTCACGCGCGAGGGACGTCCCGAGACGCGTCCCCAGGTGGTGAACTCGACTTCGCGCTGCTTTGCCGCCGCGTCGAGTATCGTCTGATCGAATCCCGCCATGTGCTCTGTTATCTCCCATCATGTCTAGGCGTGGTCATCCACAATACGACGGCCTGGCAGCGGGGAGAGAAACAGCCGCACGTTACGCCGTCGCGACTGGGCCGTGTGCAGCGAGGTACGCTCCTCACCCGTCAAGCTCAGCGGCATCGTGCTTGTCCGCGATGCGGACAGTCGTCCGCAAAAATGGTACACTGCCTCCGTAATTCTGTCAAGAGGTGGCGCGCTGTCCGTGGACAGCGAGACCGGCTTTCGGTAGAATGTACAATTAAGTGCGGAATGACGCTGTTCTTCTCATGTCATGGGTCGCGCTTTGTAGCGACACGTGGCGCGAGCAGGCGAGACGTGGGAGGAGGCAGCATGCGCGGCCAGACGGGACCTGACTTCATCAAGGCGCTGGCGCGTGGCCTGGATGTGCTTCGTTCCTTCGGGCCGAACCGGCCTACGCTGAGCCTGAGCGAAGTGGCGGCGGCGGCGAGGCTTCCTCGCCCAACGGCGCGCCGAATCCTGTTGACGCTCGAAGAGCTGGGATACGTCCGTGCCGCAGCCGGCAGCTTTGCGCTGACTCCACGAGTGCTTGAGCTGGGGATGGCCTATATCGGGTCAATGGGCATGTGGGATATCGCCCGTCCGCATATGGAACGCCTGGTTGCGCACACCGGCGAATCGTCCTCACTGGCACAGCTGGATGGCTCTGATATCGTCTACGTTGCGCGCGTGGCAGTGCCCAAGATCATCACTCTGGCAGTCACGATCGGCACTCGCTTTCCCGCCTTACAGACCTCGCTCGGCAAAGTCTTGCTGGCGGCGCTCCCATATGACGAGCGCGAGCGAGCGCTTGCCGAGCCCAGTCGCTCCGGCATTATGCCGCGCTGGAACCCCGATGTGGCCGAACGCGGCCGTGTTCTGTGCGAAGTGCAGGCACGGGGATGGGCGCTGACTGATGAACAACTCGCCCCCGGTATCCGCTCGATCGCCGCGCCGGTACGAGACGATGCCAGCCATATCGTCGCCGCGCTTAACGTAAGTGTGCACGCGGCGGAGACCAGCATCGAGACGCTCACCGAGCGTTACCTTCCACTCCTGCTGGAGACAGCTGATGCGATCAGCGCTGACTGGATGCTGCTCCGGAGTCGTCCGCAGATCACGCTCAACATGGCGTAGCATACTCTTGAGACATCTCCCACGGTCGTCTATTATTCGGTACGAACACTGTCCGCCATACGGACAAGATGGGCTGCACGCAGCCCGGAGGATGAGACTCGATGCCGGCTTCGACTTTGCCTTCAGCAACGAACTTCGGGTAGACCACAGCATTACCTGCCCGATCATCACTACGCGGCCACAGGCGGACCTGCCCATAGGGAGTCGCCTGCGGGGTGGGACGACTAACGCAGCTCCTCGCGCACCATCCTGGCCCCTTCTACCATAGCCTGGAGCTTGGCGAAGGCAACGTCGCGGGGCAGATACTTCATGCCACAGTCCGGCGCAACGACCAAACGCTCCGGATCGATGTGATGCAGCGCGCCTCTTATCCGGTCAGCCACAACCTGTGGCGTTTCCACTCGTTCGTCCCCTAGGTTCAGCACTCCCAAGATGATGATTTTGTCGGGAAACGCGCGCAAGACCGATAGGTCGAGATTGGGCTGAGCAGCTTCGATAGAGATCTGCTGCACCACGCACCTATTCAGTTCCGGCAGGAAGGTATACTTGCCTGGGCGGTCATGAACGATGGCGGCATACCCGAAGCACATGTGCAGCGCCGTGGTCCCCGCAACGCCGTCGAGTGCCCGATTGATCACCTCCACGCCGTATGCGCGGGCCTGCTCAGGTCGCGCTTGAAGGTATGGCTCATCAATCTGCACGACATCTGCGCCCGCCGTAAAGAGATCCTTGATCTCTTCATTGATCGCTGCGGCCACCGCTAGTGCGAGCGAACGCTCGTCCGGATAGTAGTCGTTTTGCGCCTGCTGCGTGACGGTAAACGGCCCCGGGACAGTGATCTTGACAGGTCTGCTGGTATGCTGGCGCAGGAATTCCAAATCACGCACCTCGACGGGCCGCATACGACGAACTGGACCGACAATCCGCGGCACCGGATTGGGATGTCCGGTACGGTCGATCGCTACGCCAGGATGATCAATGTCGAATCCCTCCAGCGCCGTAGCGAAGCGATTGGAGTAGCTCTCGCGTCGGATTTCGCCATCAGTGATGATGTCTACGCCAACGTGCTCCATTTCACCAATCGCGAGCAGTGTAGCATCGTCCTGTGCCTGTTCGAGGAAGGGTTCCGGCACGCGCCAGATCTCGCGCGCTCGCACCCGTGGCGGCAGCCGGCTACGCAACTGCTCACGATCCACGAGCCAATCCGGCTGAGGATAGCTGCCGACAACTGTCGTCGGAATGAGTTCAGACATTGGAATCCCTCTTATGGCATACCACACACATCTCACATGCTAGCTATACCCATCATATCCCATAGACGCTGGCACGCGGTACTCGCGCGTCGCCCGACCTCACGTTTCCAAGGCGGCATCGTCGGGTTCACCAGCTCCAGGCACCCTCAGCATAGCTGGGGCGCGTTGTGTGGCACATCGGGGGAACCACCCACCTTGGGCGCATAGAGGACTGGCGCTGCTCGAGGAAGCGCTCGACGAGGGAGGTCTTGCCGATCCCCGCCTCGCCACTGACCAACACCGTCCGTCCCAGGCCTGAGGCAGCCTGAGGCAACAACTTGTCTAGGGTGAGCAGGAAGTTATCACGCTCCAGCAGGGGTATTGCCATCGAGCGATCTCCTCTTCGCTACTGGATTGCTGTAGTAGGGCTAGTGCCGTTGCAGACTGCCATGTAGTGACACTATCATGCCATGCAGGTGGTCAGCGTCTGGCGATGATCTGGCCTGCTCGCTGACATGTTGGAGTAACGGAAGCGGGACGAAACGCCCAGCCACCACAATCTCTGGCCCACCAACCGCAGCTTGGTTGGCATGCTGTCGCGAATCTGCTCTCCGGCGTGACCTGTAGCGGGTACGCGAGGTTCATAGACCTCGCGAGCACCTCGTAACGATTGTCGTAACATTGCCGGAACGTAACATACGTATACTGGTCAATAGTCAAGGTCAAAGTGTCTCGAAAGTGGAGCGAGGGGGAGGTGTGTCTATGGCAACACTCCGGCAAGCACATGTCCCACGCAGGACGTGTCCAGCGGAGCGGGAGACGAAGTCATGAAGAAGAGGCGGTTCACTCCTGTCCTCGCCTGGGCGCTCTGGGCAGTGATCGTCACGTGCCTAGGTATCGGCATAGGTCTCGCGAGCGCCATCGGCAAACTGGACCTGACCACTGTAATTACCATAGTGAGTTTTTTCGGTTTCGCCACGGTTGGAGCGCTGATCGTCGCCTACCGTCCCGGCAATACGATCGGGTGGCTGTTCCTAGCAGCCGGCATTGGGACGGGATACACCGCCAGCAGTGGCATGTACGTGATGTATAGCGCTTTGACCGGCGCACATCTTCCGCTTGCTCCAACGCTTGACTGGCTGGGCAATGTGATCTGGCCGATCAATATCGGATTGGGTCTGTACGTGCTCATCCTCTTTCCGGATGGTCATCTGCTCAGTCCGCGCTGGCGACCGCTCATCTGGGTGCTGACTCTAGTACTGGTTGCCTTCAGTGTGTCGGGTGCCTTTACGCCAGGCGCTTTCAGTGGCGAAACAACGATCAATCCGTACGGCATCGCTGCCCTCGCTACGCCTCTGACTATCCTGGGTTCTATAGCCGGCTCGCTGATAATCCCTTGTGGTCTGCTCGCCGTTGCCGCCATCATCACGCGCTTTTGGAGATCGAGAGGCGGACAGCGCGAGCAGCTCAAATGGGTGGCCTACGCCGCAGCGCTGATGGCCGTTTGCATCGCAGTCAGCGCTCTCTTTCTCAACAGTGATATTGGGTTTGCTGTGGGATTTTGTCTGCTTCCGCTCGGCGCGGGCACCGCCATCCTGCGCTCGCACCTCTACGATATTGACGTTCTCATCAATCGCACGCTGGCCTACGGCTCGCTCTCAGTAGTGCTGGCGGTGGTCTACTTTGTGTGTGTCGTAGGCACGCAGTCCATCATCCAGAGGTGGACGGGCAACACCAACACGCCTCCCGCACTCGTCGTTGCCTCAACGCTGTTGGTCGTCGCCCTGTTCAACCCACTGCGCCATCGCATTCAGACAATTATCGATCAACGTTTCTACCGGAGAAAATACGATGCCGCCAGGACACTCGCGGCATTCAGCGCGATGCTGCGCACGGAAACGGACCTGAAGTCGCTCACGCAGCATCTCGCCAGAGTGGCGGAAGCAACCATGCAACCGGCACGCGTCTCACTATGGCTACGAACTACAGATCGTGAGGTGCCCGAATGAGTAAACGATCCGCGACGTGGTTAGCCTGGAGCATATGGGCGGTTTCCTTCGCCATACTCGTCCTGGACGTTCCCCCTGTGAATGTTGGCGACGACTTCGCAACCGGCCTGCTGAGTTCGGTTGTGCTTCTCGCTTACGCCACGGCCGGCGCACTCATCGCCTCCCGACAGTCCCGTAACGCAATCGGGTGGCTGCTTTCCGCCTCGGCGCTCGTCTCGGCTGTAGCGGACCTCGCGCTCGAATATGGCGTCTACGGATTGCTCACGCGGCCGGGAAGCGTACCCGGCGCTGTCTGGGCCACGCTTGTCGGCGGCGCATTGCGGAGCATCGGCTTCTTCCTGATTCTCACGTTTTTGTTGCTGCTGTTCCCGACCGGGCATTTGCCCTCGCCGCGGTGGCGAGCATTCGCCTGGATCACTGGAGTCGCCATTACCCTGTTCTTTACTGTCAATCTGCTGGCGGGCGACCTCTCCAGCGATGACACTCGGCTGACATCCTTTCCCAATCCGCTCGGCGTGATACCCGCCGACAATCTCATGAACCTCGTGACCATCTTGCTCATCTTCGGCTGTGTCGTTGGCTGCTGCGCGTCAGTCGTCGTGCGCTTCCGCCGAGCCAGAGGCATCGAGCGTCAGCAACTGAAGTGGCTGGTCTACGCCGCCCTGTGGGCGGCGCTGGCGTTCCTCGCCGCCTGGGTCGGCGTGTTCATCAACAATCCGATCCTGGCGTCCGCAGTAACGTTCGATCTGTGCCTCCTCGCTATCCCCGTGGGTGTGGGAATCGCTATTCTGCGGCATAGCCTGTTCGACATCGACGTCATCATCAACCGCACGCTCGTCTACGGCCTGCTCACCGCACTACTGGCGGGGATGTACTTCGCCTGTGTGATTGCCGCGCAGGCCGTTATTCAAGGGTTTACCGGCCAAAAGAACACGCCGCCCGTCGTTCTCGTCGCCACCACGCTGCTCGTCGCCGCGCTCTTCAATCCGCTGCGCCGTCGTATCCAAAGCGGCATTGACCAGCGCTTCTATCGCCGCAAGTACGACGCGGAGAAAACATTGGCGGCCTTTAGCACGGCGCTGCGGAGAGAGACCGACCTCCCGCGTCTGACAGAGCATCTGGTCAGTGTGGTGGCACAGACCATGCAGCCAGCGCACATCAGCCTTTGGCTGCCTGCTGAACGCAAACCGGCTCGGCATGAGATTCCAGAAAGCCCCATGCTATGACGACTGTCGAGGCTGTAGACGTATGCGACAGTGCCGGTGGACACAAGGTAAGTCACTTCTCGTGCGACAATGTGCAGTCGGAGTGAAGGGAGTGAACAACCATGGAGCAACACCTTCTGATATCTCTGCGCGTGTCTGGTACGCCGAGCATGCTACCCGCTGCTCCGTGCATCAGCGGCGATAGCGGCACCAACCCCTACATGTGGTTGCCTCCGGTGCTGGCTGGTTTCTACGTCATTCTGTTCGCCTTCGGCCTGGCTGCCATCCTCCTCAGCAACCGGGCATCCTGTCCTCTGGCCGTGCGCCGTCTGATTCGTTGGCCATTTCTGGTTGCGAGTGGTCTCGCGGTGTTGGGTATAGCGTGGAGCTGGGAGCTATACAGTACCTTCAATGGTAGCGGTTGCGTGTGGTATGTGCAGAGTGCGCCATTTGACAACAGCTCCATTTCACTGGTGATTGGGTTACTCCTCCTAGGGACTCTGATAGTTTCAGCCACTTATCTGGTGCTGGATGTAATCCTGGTGACTCGTGTGTGGAGTGCCAAACGGAGCTAGGAGATATTTCTCCATTTCTGTCTTGATAGAGTCTGTTGTCACGTTCTGAGCGAAAGAGCTACCACTACATTGGGCTATTTGCGCACGGTGAGCCAGCAGAGATCGCGCGGCGCCTTGACGCCGATCGTGCTGAAGGACAATTCCGGCCGGCAGGTAGCTTCGAGAGAGCGAGCGGCCGCGGCCCCGTAGAAGCGAGTGGTGGCCCCCCATGCATCCTCCAGTGTGGGAAATGTAACCGTGAGATGACCGGGGAGCGAAGTATAGTGGAAGCCCCGGCCCACGAACCAGCTGGGGTCCTCGGGCCACATGATGACGATACGACCTCCAGGCCGGGTGACACGCTGGAGTTCCTCCAGGCCACACTGGCCTCCACGCGCTTCTTGGGAGCCAAATGCCGAGCAGGAGACGACTGCATCCACGCTGTTGTCGGGCAGGGGCACATGACGAAAGACTCCGCGCACGAGATCGACGTTATCTACCCTCTCCGCGGCAAGCTTACTCTGGAGCAGGCGCAGGAGCGGAGGAGCGGGATCCATGGCGTAGACCTCGTGGGCACGACGCGCCAGCGGTAGGGTGACGCGGCCAGTGCCAGCTCCGGCATCCAGCACCACGGCGCCGTCTGCTCGTGCAAAATCCAGCGCGCCTAGATGCACCTGCTCGCCGACAGTGAGTCGCTCGTATTCCTCGGGTGTCTTCCAATATGTCAGTTCCCAGAACAGGCGCTCGAGCACCGTGCGGCGTGCCGAGTCTCGCTCCTCAGCCGTCACCATTTGCCGACGTCCCTGGACAAAGGCAGCGCAGTCGCCTGGAGGAAGCGCTTGCTCGATGTACTCTGCCAGGCTGGCTAGCTGTGCCGTCTCCTGAAGTTGGTCAGTGGCAAAGGCGCGGCCGACGAGCGCGGGAGACACTGCGCCGGAGACATCGGCAATAACTTCGCGCAGATGCGCCTGGTCGAAGACGCCGAGGTCGCCAAGACTGAATACTGTTGCTGCCCTGATGCACATGTTGTTGCCTCACATTTGGATGAGCGCAGATGGAAGGAGGATATTCGCTACAAACAGGCACCATACCTATCTAGTGGCTGTGGCCTCTGGAGTCAGCGCCGGACACATTGCCTTGATGACAGCGTAACGCATCTACTGTCCCGCAATCGTTACGGCAAGCGTGACGAGCAGTCGGATAAGGGCTCGACACTATCGCAAGGAAGCAGCGCGTTCTCACCCTTGGGGGGACCCTTTCGTCCTGATTTATCGTTATGTACGTGTCTTTGATGCACCCCAACGCCAGCAAACGAAGTGGGTCGTCTACGCAGCGGCAGCCTAGGTCACGACTGCCTTGATTGGGAATGTGCTGCCTCACGTCTTGTCAGCTGCTCACAACCTCCTGGTTGGTGGCAGCCTTCCGGCCTTCAATACCGCTTCTGTGCTCAGTAGCGCGTGATGGCTACGCCTGCATGGGAGCATGGTGCCGTGGCAGTGGCACATAATCTGCGCCGTTCTCCCATGCGCTGAGCGCGAATGAAGTCCCAGACCTTGATGGTACCCGTTGCGGGACCGCTCTCTCGTTGCCAGTCTATAGCAACAACTCATCGAGGAGACTAGTATGACCCAACCCAGCATGACCCCAGAACCCAGCGTGACTCCACCGCCTAGTATGACCCATCCCGACGTCCGTCCTTTCAGCTTCACCGCTTCCGATGAGACGCTCGCCGACCTACGCCGCCGCATCGAGACCATGCATTGGCCCGAAAAGGAGACCGTCGCCGATTCGTCGCAGGGTGTGATGCTCGCGACCATGCGGGAGCTCGCCCACTATTGGGCGACGGCGTACGACTGGCGTAAGGTGGAGGCGAGATTGCGCGCCCTGCCGCAGTTCGTGACCGAGATCGACGGGCTCGACATTCACTTCATCCACGTGCGATCGAACCATGGCGGTGCGTTGCCGCTCATCGTCACCCACGGGTGGCCCGGCTCGGTCATCGAGCAGCTCAAGATCATCGATCCGCTGACCAATCCCACGGCACATAGCGCGAGCGCAGCGGACGCGTTCCATGTGGTGATTCCATCGCTGCCGGGCTACGGCTTTTCGGGCAAGCCAACCACGACCGGCTGGGATCCGATTCGTACGGCACGCGCCTGGACCACGCTGATGAAGCGCCTGGGCTACACACGCTTTGTGGCTCAAGGTGGCGATTGGGGAAATGCGGTCACGGAGCAGATGGCTTTGCAGGCACCGCCCGAATTGATTGGCATCCACACCA
This sequence comes from uncultured Chloroflexia bacterium, assembly GCA_963810535.1. GTDB lineage: Bacteria > Chloroflexota > Ktedonobacteria > Ktedonobacterales > JADMIN01 > JAJPKE01. The sequence goes on along the minus strand of CAWENW010000002.1, from coordinate 385,224 downwards.
ACATGCCGGCCACGGTCCCAGCCGACGTTGCTAAGGCACTCCAGTTCGGCGAACCGCCGCCAGCCGGCCTCTCACAGGAGGAGAAGGGCGCCTGGGATCAGCTCGACTTCTTCAACCAGCACGGCCTGGGCTACGCCCAGGAGATGGCGAATCGCCCACAGACGCTCTACGCACTGTCGGATTCCCCTGTCGGCCTGGCAGCCTGGATGCTTGACCACGACGCGCGCAGTCAGGAGCTCATGGCACGGGTCTTTAACGGGCAGTCCGAGGGCCTGACACGAGACGACGTCCTCGACAACGTCACGCTCTATTGGTTGACGACCACGGCGGTCTCTTCGGCCCGTCTCTATTGGGAAAGCAAGCTTGCCTTTTTCGCCCCGAAAGGTGTCGCGATTCCGACTGCCGTGAGCGTCTTTCCCGACGAGATCTATGCCGCCCCGCGCAGCTGGGCAGAAAAAGCCTATCCCAAACTGATTCATTACAACCGGCTCCCCAAAGGTGGGCATTTCGCAGCGTGGGAGCAGCCGCAAGCTTTCACGGAAGAGGTTCGCGCGAGCTTCCGGTCGCTACGCTGAACGGCCGAGTGGAGTCAACCTTGATCAGGGCGGTGAGGATGCAGGAGCCCGCGGATGTCGGATGTGGGCTCCTGCTAGAGGCGCTGCTGGTATTCCCTCAGCGTCTGGCGGTACCCAGGTCGTCGGAGCGTCCGGCCGCCAACTGGGACCATTGGGCGGTGGGACGTCCGTCCGTGCGGAACTGCTCCCCGGTGTTTGCCCAGTGTTGCGGCCAGCCAGCGGGCGAGTCTTCATGGGTCTCCTGCCGACCGTACACCGTCATGTCCAACAGTCCGTAGGTAGGAACCATCACCTCCCCACCGCGGCCGGTGTTCCAGTAGGTCTCAAACACACGGTCCCCGTGCCGCAGGTAGCACACTTGCATGCCGAACTCGCGCCCGGCGAGCAGGGCGTCGGCGGAGTCTTGCGCCGAGTACCACGGAACGTCCCACCCCATAAAGTCGCGGTACCGGACGCTCTCCTCGTACGGACCTTCGCAGAACGTGGCGTAGGTGACGTCGCGTGAATGCAGGTAGGACAGCTCGCGAACCTGGCCGTTGAAGAAGGTGCAGCCCTCGCACTGGCCCTCGGCTGGTTGACCAGTATGCCACATGTGAAAGTAGACGATCAGTTGCCTTCGGCCCTCGAAGACCTCCAGCAGCGTGACAGGTCCATGCGGGCCGATCACCGTGATGGTGGGGTCCACCTCCACCATCGGCAGACGCCTCCGAGCCGCCGCGATTGCATCCCCTTCGCGGGTGTGCGCCTTTTCCCGCACCAGCAACTCGTCCAGTTCTGCCTGCCAGGTGGCCCGGTCGACCATCGCAGGCAGCGCAGTGGTATCGCTGCCTGCGGTGATATTCTGCTGATCACGTGTGTTCATAAGATGTTTCCTTCTGTCCTCTCCCTCTTAGTTTGGGATGACTCATGGGAAGCAGAGATCTTCGTACAGTTTGCACGTACATATATTCTACGAGCAGAGAAAGACAATAACTTCTTCTATCTTGCTCAAATCCTCGGCTTACCACCAGTTGCTTCATCCAACCTCAAGTCCATAACAGTCTCTAACAATTTCATCTCAACATCCGGACCGTCTGGAATATTTACGAGTATTTGACATCTGTGACTGTTCGGATCAGGTACAGTGTGCCATATACAGTTCGACGCAAGGGCACATACCAGAGCATATGGGCTTGGAAGAGCAGCCGTGATCCATACAGGTGCAATTAGATAGGTCCGTGATTCCTCGGCTTTCGAAAGAGGTGCAACCGCCCATGTATTTCAAACAGTTCCTCGACGAGCAGCATGGCTGCGCTTCCTACCTTGTGGCTTCGCGTTCCTCTGGAGAAGCGGCGGTGATTGACCCTGCGCTCGATAGTGCGCCCTATCTGGCCGTACTGCGCGACCGTCAGTTTACCCTCCGCTATGTCATCGATACCCATATCCATGCCGATCATATTTCCGGCGCACGCCAGCTCGCCGAGCAGACTGGCGCCGATCTCTGCCTCCATGAATTGGCTCGCGTCGCGTATCCGTTCCACCCGTTGACGGACCAGGACGAGCTGGCTCTGGGCCAGGTTCGCTTGCGCGTCCTGCATACGCCTGGTCATCGGCCAGAACTGATCTCTCTGCTGATCCTGAATCTCGATCGCGGCCACGAGCCGGAGGTCGTGTTGACTGGTGACTCCTTGCTGGTGGGAGATGTCGGGCGTCCTGACTTTGGCGGAGGCGACCCAGCAGCACAATATGAGAGCATCCAGAGGCTGTTTGCGCTTCCGGATTGGGTGGCGGTGTTTCCGGGGCACTTCGAGGGTCTGTGTGGCAGGAGCATGGAGGGCAGACCCAGCAGCACCATTGGGTTCGAAAAACAGTGCAATCCGTTTGCCGAACTCGACCGGAACTCGTTCATCCCGTGGCTCGCGGCGGATATTCCGGAACGACCGCTGAATATGCTTGCTATCGAGGCGACCAATCGGGGGGAGGCGGAGCTGCTCTGGGCCATGGTGAATGGCTCGGAGCCAGTCACCGAGATGGCGGTAACTGACCTTCCAGAACTGGATGCCCATTCGCTTTTGGTCGATGTCCGAGAGCCAGAAGAATACCGGAGCGGCCATATTCCTGGCGCACTCAACCTTCCCCAGGCTGAGCTGGCGACACGTCTAGAAGAAATACCACGTGAGGGTAACGTCTATCTGGTCTGCGGCAGCGGCAAGCGTTCGCGACAAGCGGCGCGATTTCTGCGTCAGCAGGGATTTGAGCATGTAGTCAACCTTACCGGAGGCACTCAGTCGTGGATACGGGTGGGAAAATCAATCATGACAGGCAGCACTGTAAACTAAGGGAACAGCCACGCCCGCTTTGGAATCGGGACTGAAGGAGTCTGCGCGGCCCTGCTGATTTGGCACGGACTACTCGTCGAAAACGGAGGTGCGACGACCGCGTTTGCGGTCGCCGGCGCGGCGTTTCGCCTCCAGGCGACGCTCACGCCCGGCAGCGGTTGGCCTGGTAGGAAGGCGCGGCTCGGCGACATGCTGCAACTCTTCCAGTTTGGCAGCCATACGATCAAAGGCAGCCTCGCGGTTGGCGTGCTGTGAGCGGCGCTCTGTCGCAGTGACGACGACGCCTGTGGGGCGATGCGTCAGCCGCACGCCTGTCTCCACTTTGTTACGGTGTTGGCCACCTGGACCAGTCGCGATAAAGTACTCGATACTACAGTCGCGCTCAAGGGTAGCCCGGTCAGTAGGATACACGCCAGCCAAGAATATCCACTCGCTTCTAGAGAGAATTGTCACTCGAGATTACCTCGTACTATCTCCAAGGAGGCAGCCGATTCGAATTTCAATCATTCCGGCTCAGCTTCATCATGAAAGCGGTTGTCGGCTCGTACCGTTTGCAGCCGATCCAGGCGCTCGGCGAACCAGCCGATCTGCGCTGTAACTCGATTATCAAGGGCAGGGACGTACGGTTTGAGGTCCAGGAGAGGAGTACCATCGACGACATCAACTTCCTCGATGTGTAACGTGCAATCTGCGATACCTACCAGACGAACGATGGAAACTCCAATCGGATTCGGGCGCCTAGGGGATCGTGTCGCAAATATTCCATGCGGTCGGTCATCCAGGAACGGCACTACTTCTAGAGAATAGCTGGTTACTCGGTGAAGATGTGTCAGCAGGATGAGATGTGAAAAGGCGGCCAGGTCCTTTAAACCGCTCTTAAATTGAGGGTCCAATTCTATAGATCCCTCAACGCCAGCTGCAGCCACCGTCTGAATGGGCATGCCGACCATCGAGGTGAAAGGGGTGTGGATAACGCCAATGGGCGTATACGTGACTGGATCCACGGTTTTTTAGTTCTCTTTCTCGCTGCTACTCAAGACAGGTTAGCTACAATCGCTCTAGTTTTTCTAAAGACTTTGGCCTTGTACGACGCGTTGTGGTCAAGCTAAGAACTGCCACAGGAGAGAATATAGTCTGTCGAGGATTGTAGCAGCAATATCTACAGCGAAGCCGCTTGTTCACTATGGCTACTCCTGAACTCACCTTGAAGCTCTTGACAGGCACCAGCCAGCGTGTGTACACTGCCTATGCCTTACTCAAGATTTGAGTACAAAATTCCTGAGCACCAGAGGCTGAGTACTAAAATTGTGAGCGCTCTATGGATACTCCTGTCCCATCCACTGGACTCAGGTATGCCCTTCTCGGGCTGCTGATCGATCATCCTATGCATCCATATGAGATGCATCAGTACCTGCTGCAGGCTGAGGCGTTAGGGCTGGTCTGGCATCTCAAGCAGGGACTCCTTTATGCGCTTCTAGCCAAATTAGAAGCGACCGGTTACCTGACGAGCACCATGGAGCTGCAAGGGAGCCGTCCTCCCCGAAAAGTGCTGCATATCACCGCAGCCGGTCAGGCAGCATTTGCTGCCTGGGTGGCCGCTCCGGTCGAACATGGGCGCGATTTTCGCGTCGAGTTTCTCGCCAAATTGTTCTTTGCTGACCAACAGGGATCAGCCTCAGTCGCCGCGCTCATCACACGTCAACGCTCTGCTTGCCAGGGCTGGATTAAAGATATAGCAGCTGAGCTCTACGCGCTCGATCAGCATCGCCCGTATGATCGCTTGGTACTCCAGTTTCGTCTTGGCCAGTTGCAGGCAGTTTTGCCTTGGCTGGATCAGTGTGAGGAGGTGCTAGCAGCTCCAGTCCGCGAGTAGGCCCAGCGGGCCCTCACACGCCAGAAGCGGCAACGAGGAGGCATTCGCTAACCAGTTACGCCATCTGCTCCTGACATTGTGCTGCGCTCGAGCGCTGTAGCAGATTATTCGTAGGCAGCCGGCAAGTACCACGTGACAGTCTAACAAAAAGGGGATTCATCACATGCGTGCAGTTCAGCCGCCATCATCATCTTCATTCTCGCCTTTCCCTCGGTCTTCAGATCCACATTCCTCGCGCCAAGGCCGCGTGGCCTTTGCGCAGGTTGCCGCAACCGTTTCGATGCTCGCACTCGTCATGATGCTGAGTGCTTGCGGCACTAGCAGTAGCCCCGCCGCAGCACCTGCAACAACACAGCCGGTTACCTTGAAGGTCTTTGCCGCCTCTTCTCTCAAATCAGCCTTCACCAAGATCGGGAATCAGTTCACGGCGCTACATCACAACGTCACCTTCAGCTTCGACTTCGCCGGCTCCGATACCCTGGCTACACAAATCACCCAGGGGGCTCCAGCAGACGTCTTTGCCTCGGCCAACAACACGCAGATGAATGTCGCCGTCAAGGGCGGAGAGATAGATAGCTCATCGGTGCAGGTCTTTGCCCACAACCGACTGGTAGTCATCGTGCCTACCAGTAATCCTGGTAACATTAAGACGTTGCAGGATCTGGCCAATCCCGGTGTTAAGATCATACTCGCAGCCAAGACGGTTCCGGCTGGACAGTATGCGCTGCAGTATCTTACGCAGGCCAGCGCCGATTCGTCATTTGGCTCCTCCTATCAGACCAAGGTCCTGAAGAATGTAGTGTCATATCAGACGGATGTGGCATCGGTCCTTTCGCAAGTCGCGCTTGGACAGGCCGACGCTGGCATCGTGTATACTACCGACGCCGCCACCATGCCGACCACTCTGACCACCATCGCCATTCCCGATAACTTGAACGTGATCGCAACGTATCCCATTGCCCCTGTCAAGAACTCACCTGAACTGAGCACGGCACAGCAATTCGATGCCTATGTGCTCTCTGGCGATGGGCAGACAGTCATGACCAGTTTTGGCTTTATCGCACCAACCGCTGGGCCTGGGTACACTCCGCCTGCCAGTAGCTAAGGGGAATTCCCGCAGCGCCTAGCCAGCAGAATAGTAGCTTTACCGGATACAAGGGGTCTTGGGGTGCGCTGATAGATTTAGGGTGCCACTAGCGAGAGCGGGTATGGCGAGCTTCGCACACCGGTGAGTAGACACATGAGGAGACAGGGGCATGGCAGAAACTATTGCAAGGCGCCTACTCACCGGCGGGCCCCAGACAAGATCTGAGAGACCAGGAAATCACATTTGGGGCTGGGAGGCTGCTCTGGTTCTCGCCAGCCTGCCATTTCTCCTGTTTCTGCTTCTCCCACTGCTGGCTCTGGTGCTACGAGTGACGCCAGCGGGCGTCTTGACGAACCTCGTCGATCCAACCGTAGCGCAAGCCATACAGCTTAGCTTCGCCACAACGCTCATTACCCTGGTAATCACCTTGCTTGGTGGTACGCCGCTGGCCTATCTGATGGCACGCGGCAGCTTTCCTGGAAAAGTCATACTCGAGACCCTGCTTGATCTGCCGATCGTGATGCCACCTGCGGTTGCCGGAATCGCACTGATTCTGGCCTTTGGCCGCTTTGGTCTCATTGGTCACTGGCTCGACATTTTTGGTTTCGAAATCGCATTCACTCCAGTGGCTGTGGTAGTGGCGCAAACCTTTGTCGCTGCTCCTTTCTACATCAAGGCAGCCACTACCGCTTTTGCGAGCGTGAATCGTGAACTCGAGGAAGCGGCAGCGGTAGATGGCGCGGGTCCAGCAATCATTTTTCTTCGCGTGATCTTTCCGCTCTGCTTCGCTCCTCTTTTCGGCGGTTCGTTAATGACCTGGGCGCGGGCGCTCGGTGAGTTCGGAGCAACCATCATCTTTGCCGGCAATTTTCCTGGGATCACGCAAACCATGCCGCTGGCCATCTATCTCGGATTTGAACAAGACCTGAGTGGAGCCATTACGCTGTCCCTGGTGCTACTCATCGTGTCTTTTCTCGTGCTCCTTATCGTACGCTCGGTGTTGCACCAGCGCATAGAGGTGGCTACACAGCAACAGGTCTGATAGTCTGCGCACGGTAAACCAATTGAGGTCGGTTGTCTTGTACACGCGGTCTACACTCGTTCTTTCACCATGCTGACAGGGATGTCCAGATGCGCCTCTCTTTAGATCTTTGCAGCAGCGCTCTTTGCAGCTTCACTACTGTCGCCTGACTTGCTTTTGAAGATGACCCAGGTTCAGGCTATACTGGCTGTATCACCTACGGCAATGTTCAGCAACCAGAGAGGCAGTGTTGTGAGCGCCTCAGATGAGACGACGCCATGAACGATTTTTCAGGAGGGAGTAGCCCATGACCACCATTCCCCAGGAGCAGCAGGCCATAGCAAGATGAGGCGTTTCGGGCCGAATTGCGCAGCTGGCTGGCGGCACACAACACTGACGCATTTCGCGAAGTGCGCACCATGACCTTTCAGGAGAAAGTGGCCATGCGCCGCGCCTGGCAAAAAACACTATTTGAATCTGGCTGGATTGGCATCGGCTGGCCCAAGGAGTATGGCGGGCGCGGCGCCAGTCTGATGCAGGAATCGATCTATAACGAAGAAATGGCGCGCGCCCAGGCTCCACTGGCAGCCAATGTCATCGGGCTGAATATGGCTGGCCCCACGCTGCTGGCGGTTGGGACTCCTGAACAGAAAACCCGCTATCTGCCCAAGATCTTGAGCGCCGAAGAAATCTGGTGCCAGGGGTTCAGCGAACCAAACGCTGGCTCTGATGTGGCCTCCTTACAGACGCGGGCCGTACGCGAAGGCGATCATTTTGTGGTTAACGGCCAGAAGGTCTGGACAAGCTACGGCTATGTAGCCGACTTCTGCATTTTGCTGGTGCGCACCGATTTTGAGGTACCCAAGCACAAGGGTTTGAGCTACTTGATTGTAGATATGCGCTCACCTGGTGTGAGCACCAGGCCCCTGGTTCAGATGACCGGTGAGGCTGAATTTGCTGAACTCTTTTTTGATGATGTGCGCGTGCCGGTGGAGAACCTGGTCGGCTCACTGAATCAAGGTTGGATGGTGGCCCTGACCACTCTGATGCATGAGCGCGGAACCCTCTCGTTTAGCATCATTGTGACGTTCGAACAGCGCTTGCAGGCGCTCATCGAGCTGAGCCGCCGCAGCACCCTTCATGGCGCGCCTGCCCTCAAAGATCCGCAGGTGCGGCAGCGACTTGCCCGGCTCTATACCGACGTGAAGACGTTCAAGCTCAACACCATGCGCCAGGTGGCCACTCTGGGCCAGGGCCATCTCCCCGGCCCGGAAGGCTCGCTGCTCAAATTGCATTGGAGCGAACTAAACCAGCGCCTGGTTGAGCTGGCTTTTGAGCTTGAAGGCCCCTACTCCAGCCTGGCCCCCGACTCGGTCGATGCGCCTTTTGAGGGCCGCTGGCAGTATGAATACCTGCGGGCGCGAGGCAATACAATTGAGGCGGGCACCAGCGAGGTGCAGCGCAATATCGTCGCTGAGCGCGTGCTTGGATTGCCGCGCGGAGGAGCTTGAACCATGTATTTAGTTCTCAACGATGAGCAACGCCTGCTGGCGCAAACGGTCCGCTCGTTTATCAAGAAGGAGTTGCCTTCATCCAACGTGCGCGAGATGATTGCAACAAAGGATGCGTTTGATGAACACCTGTGGCAGAAGATGGCCAGACAGGGTTGGATGAGCTTGACCGTACCGAGCGAGTTTGGCGGGATGGCAGATTCCTGGCTCACCGTCGCGGTCATGTTCGAGGAATTAGGCTGGGGAATGGTACCGGGCCCCTTCCTGGCGACGGTGGGTTTTGCAGCCCCACTGCTGGCAGCCGCCGGGAGCGCGGAACAGAAGTCGCGCTGGCTATCCGCGATTGCAGAGGGGAACTGCCGGGCAAGCGTCGCCTATCTAGAACCGGAAGGCGGCTACGAGTTCGATTCGATTCGCACGACAGCCAGCGAGGCAAGCGGCAGCTATGTACTCAGCGGCACCAAGATGTTTGTGCTTGATGCCGGCGTGGCTGATGTGGTGATTGTGGCGGCCGAAGAAGCGGGCTCGCTGAGCTTGTTCCTAGTGGAAAAGGGTGCCGCAGGCATGACGGTGGAGACCCTGGAAGGCATGGACTTGAGCCGCCGCTTGACGCGTATGACCCTGAACCAGACGCCAGCGCAGAAGATGGATACCTGCAAAGATGTCCGCCAGGCGCTGGAATATGCTCTCAATGCCGCCAGTTTGGCGCTCGGCGCGGAGGGTGTGGGTGGCATGCAGTGGATTCTGGATACGGCGGTGGCATATGCCAAATCGCGTGAGCAGTACGGCCACCTGATCGGCAGTTACCAGGGGGTAAGCCATCCCCTGGTGGACCGGACCCTGGACCTGACCAGCGCCCGCTCAGCCGTCTATAACGCCGCCTATGCGTTTGACCACCGACCTGATGAAACACTTGAGGCCGTAAGCATGGCGAAAGCGCTGGTCAGCGACAGTTATCGGCAGGCTGGCTATACTGGCGTGCAGACGCTGGGAGGCATAGGCTTCACCTGGGAGCACGATATGCAGCTCTACTTCCGGCGCGCCAGTGGAAGCTGGAGCCTATTTGGTGACCCAATCTGGCACAGGGAGCGGTTATTACAATCTCTCCAGATATAGAGCAGCACCCCTAGCCCTCAGCACGCTGGCCAATCTCTATCTAATCAAACAAAGGTTAGCGGGCTGACCAGTAAGTTACGTGCGGCTCACGGTGAGGACGACATTTCCCGTCTTCCGCTCCGTTTCGACGTACCGGGTCGCCTCGACCACGTCCTCCATTAGGTAGCAACTGTCGATGACCGCCCGGTATTTCCCAACCTCGATGAGCTCCTTAAGCAAGAGGACGTCTGCCTTGGTGTAGCGCGGTGGTAGCTTGAACCGCACTTTCTTCTCCCCGAACCGCGCGGTCCACAGCGCCAAGAAGAGATTCTCGAGGCCGTCGGTTGCCAGATAACTGCCGCCCCGCTTGAGTGAGTCTCTGCAGCGGCGGAACGCGTGTTTGCCGACTGCATCAAAGATGACGTCATAGGTCTCGCCGTTCTGGGTGAAGTCCTCCTGCGTGTAGTCGATCATCTGGTCGGCTCCCAGCGCTCGTACGAGCTTGAGGTTTTTGGTGCTGCATACGGCTGTGACGTCGGCGCCGAAGTACTTGGCAAGCTGTACCCCGGCGGTGCCGATGGCCCCGGACGCGCCATAGATGAGAATTCGCTGCCCCTTTCGGAGATCGGCCAGTCTCAGGCACCACAGCGCATTGAGTCCGCCATCGCAAATCGTCGCGGCCTCCTCGAACGATGTACCGCTCGGCATGGGCGCTATGAGGGCGCTCTCCCGCAGGCAGATGAACTCCGCATGAGCCCCGAACTTGAACCCACTGGTACCGAAGACGTGGTCGCCAACTGCGAACTCGGTGACGGCTGTGCCAACGGTTTCGACCTCTCCCGCCAGCTCCGTGCCGAGGATTGGCTGCCGCGGTCGACGGTAGCCCGAGATGAGGCGGCTAAGGAGCATGACAGCGAGGCCGCTCTGTCGGTTGGCTTCACGCGTCGCGCAATCCGCCCGGGTGACCGTCGTAGCACGGATCCTGATAAGGATTTCGTCTTCCTTGGGGACAGGCTGCGGGGCGTCTTCGAGTCGAAGTACCTCTGGAGGCCCGTATTTGTCGTAGACCACTGCTCTCATGACTGACTCTCCCATCCTTCTTTTCTTTGGTCGCGCGTTGGATTGATCCGCCCTGCTCCCGAGTCCAAACGGAGTCGCTCCAGGCCGTTCAGGATCAGATCGAGCCCGAACTCGAACTCTTCCGCGTAGTCGTAGCCAGGTTTCATGGCGTGTTCGATGATCATCTCGGCGAAATGCGGGTACTCGCTCGCGCGGAGCTGCCGGAGGATGTCTTGCGCGAACTCGGCATTTTCCTCCGAGGTATGGTACGGCAGATTCATCTGTTGGAGGGCAAAGCCATAGATATAGCTGTCCAGGATGGAGAACGCGTGGGCAGCCATGTCGACCGTGAAACCTGCCCTCCGAAGACTTCCGATCACCGCGTTGTGGTGTCGTAGGGTCGCGGAACCGGGTTTGGTCCGCGACTGCATCAGACTGGTCGCCCAGGGGTGGCACAGCAGCACGTTGCGGGCCGAGATCGCTCGCTCGCGCATGGCTGTCTTCCAGTCAGCTCGCTCGGATGGCAATGCGATCTCGCTAAAAACCAGATCGACGATGCCATCGAGGATGTCATCTTTATTGGCAACGTGATTGTAGAGGGACATCGCCTCGACGTTGAGCTCCTGTCCGATCTTGCGCATGGTGAGTGACTCGATTCCGCCCGTGTCGGCAAGAGCGAGGGCAACGCGCAGCACGCGCTCCCTGCTCAAGTGGGCTCGGGGCCTGGCTCTCGGGTCAGATTGGGTGGCCACCGGCATCCTCCTGGGGTTAACTTTCGCGTAGAAGGCCAGTTTGGAAATTGCCTCTTGACAAAGCTTACACCATAAGTTTATACTTACACCATAAGTTTACAATGTAAGTTTGAGAATGCTCAAGGAGAAAAACCCGATGACCTCACCTAAGCGTCTCGCGAGAATCGCCGGCGTCCTCTATCTGCTGGTCGGCATCTTCGGCGGCTTTGCCGAAGGCTTTGTGGAACCCAAGATGTACGTCGCCGGCAACGCGGCGGCCACAGCTGGAAACGTGGTCGCGAACTCCGGACTGGTCCGCCTGGGCGTCGTCTCCGACCTGTTGGATCAGACCTTCTTTGTCTTTCTGGTCCTGGCCCTCTACGTCCTGCTCCGGCACGTGAACCAGACCGTGGCCAGAGCCATGCTCGTCCTCGTCGCCATCGCCGCCACCATCACGTGCCTCAACACGGTCTTCGAGTTTGAAGGCTTGCGGGTCGCCACCGGCGCCGTCAACCTGGGCGCCGCGTCGAATGCTCAGGTGCTGCTCTTGCTCGACACCCAGCACTATGGAATCTTCATCGCGCAGATCTTCTTTGGCCTGTGGCTGGTGCCGCTGGGATATCTCGCCTATAGGTCACGAGGGATGTTCCCCAAGTGGCTGGGCATCCTGCTCATCGTGGGCGGCGTCTGCTACCTCGTGGACTTGCTCGCGCTGTTCCTGGTCCCCGACTTCGACAACGTGATCCATGGCTTCATCACCATCCCGTCAGCACTCGCGGAGATCACGATGGTCCTCTACCTGCTCATACTGGGCGTGATGGCCACAAAGCCAGTCGCGCGCATTCCTGAGCCAGCTGAGCCAGCCGCGCGCATTCCCGCCGTGGCATAAACGCTACCGGTCGGGTGTGGAGTGTCAACTGGGAAATGTTTAGATAATGGATTTCCGTAATAGCGAGAGCCAGGATTTGGCACGCCCTATGCAACAGTAACCAGCGAGCATGATGCTCGATGATGGCGGCACGATGCTAGGCAACCATATGATGTGGAGTTCAGAGTGAGCAGAGACGCTCACCATCGAGCGCAAGGATGCTGGTGGGCCGCAGGAAGCGGTGCTCATAGATTTTCCTGGCATTATCGTTTGTCTTGAGGAATCACACACAATAAGAGACTCCATTTCACCCAGGGGTCTCTCTTTGTAGCTTGCTACCCAATCGCTCATCTAGCTGCCCTCGTGCTTCAAATGTCTTAAAGGTCTCAGATGAGGTAGGTGTCTCGGGCGTCTCAGACGTCGTAGGCGTATCTGCCGTATTCTCAGAGCAGTTCCTGCTGCGACCAGATATGCCACCAGGATAAGGATGCTTACCACAATGAACCAACGAGGCACATAATCCAATATATCGGCAATCAGCGCCAATACCAGCGGCACTGTCCGACCAAGCACATTTCCCAGGATGAAGTAGAAGGCGGACCAGACGACCGAAGCGACGCCCATGGTGAGCGCAAACTCGGAATACGCAACGCCACTAAGACCCGCCATGATCGTAGTAGGTATGCGCAAACCTGGGATCAATCGCCCCACGATGATGCCAGTGCGCCCACGGCTCGCGAACCAGCGCTCCATACGAGCGAGACGTTGCTCGTTCAAGAGGACATATTTGCCGTATTTCGTGAGCAGTGGGCGCCCGCCACGATGCACTACCGTATACAGCAGAGATGAGCCCAGAAAGATGGCCATACTCGAGACGCCCACAACCGCCAGCGCATGCCCGATGGTATGTGGTGTCTGTGTTCCAGCTAGCGTTACTAAGGCATCGCCAGGTATCGGAATCGGAATGCCGGATTCCTCGACCAGAATGGCGATGAAGAGCGTAGTGAGTTCGTGCGCATGGAAAAGGCCAAGCAACAGGTGTGCCAGCTCGTGAAGAAATTGGATCGTCGGATGCTCCCTCTAATACATCTACTGCTGGGTCTGCTTCTTCAGCGCCTTGAGATACGCTTCGGCACTGGCAATGTCCGCGGTGGTATAGCTGGTGAGCGCAATCGGCAGTGAGGCGATATGCGCATGCCAGGACGCGACGGTGTCACGTAGTCCGCTGAGCGCAGCCACACTGATATGAACGCTCCCCAAGACATTCGTCGCAGTCGTCAGGCCCGAGAGCAGCACCGCCAGCCCATCCCCGCCTATGGTGGCCACCAGCTGAGCCAGCGGCAGCACCACCAGACGCACCGCCGCCTGGGTGATTTCGGCGGCCTTGATGGCGTCATCCAGGGCGATACCTTCCAGCGATGCCAGCTCGTGGGCGAGCGCTTTACGGCCCAGTGCGGTCGCATCTTGCTCCAACGTCGTCCTGATTTGCGGGACGGCTAGGGCGGTGACTCCAAGGACGCCGGCCGTGGCCACAACGGCCAACAGGGCGCGCCGACGTCCCACCGCCGGGGAGGGGGGTGCTCCAGGTGATTGGAGTGCTGAGCCTGTTGAAATGGCTGTGATGTCACTAGCCGGCTTTACCGTGTCCATTGTCGTCTCCTGTCTTGGCATCGAGTCTACCACTGAGCAGGCGAACTACTCTGCCTGCTAGACATCCAGTTCGCTGCTCGCTTACGCCTAATGGACTCTCGTCGGCTCCGGCGTGGATACCGATGATGGGGGGGCCGGCGGTGCGGGCGTACTACTCGCTACCGGCGCTGTCGGGTGGGTGAGAGTTCTGCGGGTGGGCCACCACAGCCAGGCGCCCAGAGACCCCAGCGTCAGCAGGAAGCCAAAGAAGATCGCCAGATAGTCGAAGGTCTGGCTCTGGTAGGGGCTAAATCCATTGCCACTTACGACATTGAGGCCAATCTGCTCGCTGGCGTTGCCGGCGGTGACCGCCAGGGTAGAGAGACCGACGGTGGTTGGCGTCACGCTCCAGGTCACGGTGCTCGAGTGGGTCGGCGCCAGCGCGATCAGGCGCTGATTATCTTTGGGCTGGAGCGTGAAGCTGGGTGCCACCAGACTAAGGGTGATGTCACACTCTACTGTGTCATCATTGGTGACCTGGGTGCTGATGGCTTCGGTGTGAGAAACCATGAGCACACGTATGGGAGCGCTCACTGTTAACCGGGGATTGGCGCAGGGCTGGAGTGACGTGGATGCGACACTCTTATCTTGTAGTCGAGCTTGCTGATCGAGCTTCTGAAAGCTCTGCAGCGTCGTCCCATTCACACTCAGGGTGGCCACGACTAGAATGAACGCGCCGATGAGCGCGCCTACAATTGCGAAGATGCGTATTCGCATATCGATACCCTTTCTGGGTGAGGTAGCCTCATAACCGACTTGGCACAGTCTCGAACAGTCCGGGACAGCCCCGGCGAGCAGTACGGCATCTTGGAAAAGAGCCAGCTTGCTCGCCGGGGATGCTACGGTAGCAGATACTTCAGCTGGCGTACCCTACTTACGCACTGGCTCGGGCGGAGCGACGTCCGCTGAACAGGTGCACGATGACGACCAGGAGAATGGATCCGATGATCGCCAGGATGAGTGCACCCGGCAAGCCATACTGGTTGACGTTGAACAGATTGAAATGGCTCACCAGGAAATTGGCGCCGATGGCTCCAATTATGCCAAACAGCAGGTCACCAATCAGGCCAAAGCCGCCCTGGACGACCCGGCCGACGACGGCGGCGGCAATCGCTCCAGCGATAATTTGCAGAACTAACACCGTAAAGGTGACCGTAAAATCGGCGATAATCATTGCAGGGTTCCTCTCTGTGGCAGCCACATCCTCTGTGCGCTGCCGATGCGTTGTCCTAGTGAGCCATAGCCCACAGCCATGGCTAGTCCATTCTGAAGAGCTCTTTTGGACCAAAAGGGGATGGTGGCTAGAATACATCAAACGGTAGTCATCATCTGCGGTACTGGGTGCAGCTGGTTTCCCATATCCATGCTGCATCAGGTACAGGCTGCCACGTGGGGGGAAGTATTGGAGCAGTCTGCTCCGCACCAGCAGCATATGACAAGCGGTGCGCGAGCACAAGCCTAAACCTGGACAAAAGCCTGGACAATTCAAGCAGGGAGCAGGAATCGTGGCATAGCAGGCTCCCGAAGATGGCTCACAGGAGAGTGAGCTCCGGGGAAGAAACGTAGTACCGAGCACTTTATTGACTTGTGTCCTTCACCGTATCCAGGTATGTGAGGGACATGTGTTATGGTCTAGTTGCCGACCACCATGTCTCGGCTGTGGTGTTAGTCGCCGTAGTAATCGCGCTCAAACTGGACCTGGTAGTCGGACTTACGCATCTCCTCTACAGGAATATCATGCGCGGCGCACCAATCGCTGAAGGCAAGCCAATACTGGTCATAGCGCATAGAGGCGTCGTCTCGCTCATTGTCCTCATACTGCTGCGGATCCACAGCAGTAGCCGCTTGATTATCAACCTGTTTCATTGGGCACTATCTCCCGTCTGCTGGTGGTTGCAGTTGCACTAACGCCTCGATGTGGAAGCTAATTGAAGAAGTCCGGCACTCACTCTGTCACAAGCGCCGCGGCGAGTGCCGCTGCCAGTACTCCGGCACTTCCATAGCGCTCATTGGGTTGTGGATCTAACGCGCGGAGAATGGTCGCATCCACACTTTCAGCAATCGGACGCGTTGGCAAGTGCACGAGCTGCGACGGGAGTATGGGTCGCTCGTGTTGTATACGGTCATATAACAAGTTGGCATACTGTTCCCGAGTCAGCTGGTTAAGACCGGGATCATCATCATCATGCCAATACGGCTTGCGCCCCGTGACCAATTCATAGAGAACGAGAGCAAGACCAAAGACATCTGTGCGCGCATCGACCGCGCGTCCCATCAGGTGTTCAGGAGCGCAATAGTCAGGAGTCGCAAAGAGCAAGGAAGTTTGCTCCTCCTCGTACTCCAGCTCACGGATGAGAATTCCCGTCTTGAGCCTGGTCTCTGCCCGGGAGGTGGACTTCGAGATGCCAAAGTCCGCGAGATAGGCCAGTCCACTGTGGTCAAGCAGAATATTGGTGGGCTTGATGTCTCGGTGAATAATGCCCTGACTATGGGCACAGTCCAAGGCGGCAGCGAGTTGCGCAACCAGGCGAACGGTTACTCCAAGAGGAGGAGTACCATACTGGCGTACCTGTTGCTGCACGTTGGTTGGATAGAGGGGCATAGAGAAAAAGAGACGATGGCGGTAGAGACCATGATCCAGCACCGGCACAATGTGGGGATGGTGCAAGGCGTGTAGACGAAGGGTTTCCAAGCGAAAACGCTCGAGCATCACCGGGTCATCGCTCCATTCCGCTGGCAGGATTTTCAAGGCAACGTGCTGATGCAGCTTCCTATCATAGGCGCGATAGACCTGAGCCATTCCTCCATCCGCCAGCGGCTGCACGTGACCATACCGATGGTGCGACATCATCGTGTGGTAGGGTTGACTGGGCAGCAATTGGTGAGCGCGAGAGCTGCGTGGTCCCACGTATGGCTGACGATCATACGGCAGAGTGACTCTATCTGACACACTCCACAGTGGTGGAACTGGTCGCTCGGAGTCGAACATACTACAGTGTACCTTTCGTAGCCTTAGCGAGCACGACCCCTCTCGCCCGAGGCCTGTATGTGCTGGCCAGGACTGCACCACGGGATGTCACTGCACTGCGGAGCTCTGCGGTCAGCATGTCACTAGTGAATGGCTTGAGGACCACCCGCACGTTGTACGCCAGCAGACCCGTTCTACAGTCCTTCAGCACCGCGGCCAATGCACGGTCTACGAGCGCCGTACAGATCACAATCGGAGGCAGGTGCAGTCCAGGATCTTTTTGTGCCGCTGCGAATACCTCAGTGCCGCGGTGTCGTCCATGTGGGCGCACATCGAGGAGCAACACGTCAAAGGGTAGTTGGCGTAGTTGCTCGGTGCTGGACGGAGAATCACTCCTCGCGCTTCTCGCCCGGAGGCGCTCCAGGCACATCGCAACCTCCGACGCGTATTCCACCTGGAACCCCGCTGCGGGAGATAAGAGGAGCGAGAAGAATTCCTGCATCTGTGGATCATCCTCCAGGATGAGGACGTGAATACCCAGTGACCCCTTCTCTTGCCAGGCCGCATCCGGCAAATACGACACGTGCGCATGAGCGCAGTCAGCGCTCCATGGTAGGCATGGACCAGACCGAGAATCAGCAGATGCGAGCCGCTCTCTGTACATGCGAGAGTTGCGGCGCTCAAATTGCGCTCTCATGAGAGCAAGGACAACCATGTTATCAGCTTCATCGTCAGTATCGCGTAGTAGGTCATCTACAAAGTCGTTGTGGTTCATGGCAGCAGCTCCCAAAGAATCTCCCCAATCCGCCCAGCTCGCTCTGTCCACCGCGCCTACTCCGCTACCAGAGAGTATCTAGACCTCCGTCTCTGGACACATTGAAAGATAGGAAGACGGTACGACGGCAGACGCCAGGTGGATGAAAGGGGAGTATCATCCGCAGCGGGGCCCTGGTGTAGGTGGTTTCCCCATCGCCTCGCCCTACTGCATGAGGTAGAGGCCGCTAGTGGGGAGGAAACACAGGAGCAGTCTGCCCCGCTTCACTAACATAGGGCAAGCGGTATGCGTGTGCAAGCGTAAACCTAGACAAAAGTCTGGACAATTTCAGCGCCCGGTCACTCGTGGTTGGGAATGAATGTCGGCCCATGGCGTCCGCAACACGCGAGTACACTTTGGCGCCCGTTTCCCCAGGTTTTGACGTGGATAGGATCATATTTGTCCAGAGTTTTGTCCAGACCTGTACTTGTGCCTGTGTATGACCTGTCGTCGGAGGTTGCCACCTGGTTTATCATCTTCACTACGGGAACTGTGCTGCATACCAACGGCATCACCACTATTACGACTGCCGACCAGGCAGCAGCAGCGCTCGAACCCCTCGTCCATAGTGTTCCCTCTGCTGGTCTGCTTGCCAAGCTAATCTTTGCGACGGGGATTCTGGGGGTGGGACTCTTAGGCGTGCCGGCCAGCCGCAGTGGGCATCATGGAGGAATAGCTGACCAGTTCTCGGGTGAGGGCCAGGAAGGGTAGCGAGCCAACAGCATTTTGGAATGAGTCGATCGATGAGGGCGTCCCTTGCCGTGTCCAGGCCTCCCGTACCGCAGGAGCGTGTTCAGCCTGCTCTTGAGTCTGCCAAATACTGAGGGCAGTCGCTGACACCTCGTCGGTTTTGGCAATGGTATAGGCGATAAATCCAGGCGCTTGGCGATAAAGAGGCAGGAGTTCCGTCTCTATCTTGCGCAGGGTCTCATCCATCGCCCCAGGCTGTACTTTCATGATTTCTACATAGGTATATTGCATACGAGTCTCGTTTTCCGTCCCCACCAATGCCATCCAGGAAACGCCTCAAGGGACGCCTCGGACACGCTGTCGGAACACACTGAGTATAGCGCGTATTCTATCCATAGTCAAGCTGCCTTACACAGAGTAAGTTGCTTAATCCGCACTATTTATTGAATTATGCTGTCTGCTGGATCGGTGCTGACCTGGCCTGGTGCGGCATTGTCTCGCTTTTTCTGCCAATGTGCTATACTATACCTGGTACGCTTTCTTGCGACAGTTTGCAGGAAAGTCGCCTTGAGTGCCAGATGCCAGTCACACCTGACACCTGTACGTGCAAGAGCGCGTGCATGGGAGCAGGGGTACGTAATGATGGCCACTCCACTTCCTCATTACTTCCTCCTCAATTTCTATCGTCAAACTTGCGCTCGGTGATCCGTAGATGAGGCGGCGGTATCGCACGTCACCTTTGACACAGGTGGTGCTGCATTCGCCCATACTACCGCCATCCTACGCTTTCTGGATGACTGAATATCGTGCAGTGCGACCCGAAAACCTGGAGCAGGCCGCCAGCAGTCACCTGGGCCTCGACTGTTTGTAGTAGAGGCACAACCACGTGGGTAAACAAGTCAGCCACGTCGAAGAAGGATGGTGTCGAAAAATGGATCAGAGCAGGCAACTTGAGCTGGTAGAGTGCGCACCAGAGCGCCCAGCCGTGCAGAAATTCCGGTTCGGTGCAAGCATTCAGGCCAGTGACGGTGAGGCTGGTAAGCTCGTCGCGGTCATTGTCGACACTCAGGAGCGGGCGCTCACCCACGTAGGCATTAGGGTTCACCGATTCGACCGTCACCTTACATTCCTCTCGCTGGACTATGTCACCACCGCCACTGCCGCGAGCATCGCCCTCCGTATCTCCCGAGACGAAATGAAGAACGAGATCGAGGACGGCAGTTTGGCACCCCCGCAGGTTACCCTTACTCGCTTTACGCGGGTCAAGGCTGGCGAAACGATCGGGAGTAATAAAAGAAGCGAGCGGTCGCTAGGACGCCTCCGGCAGTTCACCATCGCAGTACCGTCTCACGTTCTACGCCATCTCGTGGTAGCGCTCCCCGGGCACTCAGCTCTAGTAGTACCGGCGGAGTTGATCGCGGACATGAGCGCAGAACGAATCGGCATTCGCATGGATAGTTTATCGGCAGATCGACGAAGTCAGCTGCAACTCTACCGCCCCGATGAAGAGTTGGGTCACAATGTGTTCGACAAGCTCTATGACAGTGTGTCACTTCGGGTCGATCTGCCCGGCATCGAGATTCATCCAATTGATGGGACGGTCTGGCTGCAAGGACACGTCTCGAACGACAGTATGCGGCGTCTGGCGGAAGAGGTGACTCAGGACATCACCGGACTTTCCGCTGTGCATAACGACTTGGTGGCGGATGACAGGCTTGCCGCCGCTGTCTCGGCGGCCCTGGCCCACGATCCGCGCACCGGCGGTGACGGCCAGTACATCGGAGTCTATCCACGCCTTGGTGAGATTCGCCTGCGCGGCAGTGTCCAGACAGCCGCCGCGCGAGAGGGCGCCAGCAGCGTCGCAGTAGCAGTTCCGGCAGTGAAGCGAGTCGTGAACGAGTTGCATGTCGATTCTGGCGCACTTGAACTCCACGACCTGGCAGGTGTCACGAACGAGTATGATCTCGTACCTGGCGGGCGGTAAATCTGTGCAGGCTGTCTAACCTATCTACCGGTCTCACCAATCACGGTGGGCTCTTGTGTGGACAGCGTCCAAATTTTGTTAGTCGCAACATCACGAGTGGAGGTACCCCCATGCGATTCTGGCATCGAAACCGAACAGACTACTTCACTCAAGGCATTACCGATGGCAAGAAGGCGGCGCTCCAAGACCTCCCTGCCGAGAGAGCAGACACCGCGCACGTGCGTGAACAGGCACAGTTCGCCGCGGCAGCGTTGCCGGAGCGCGTAGCACCCGCTGACTCTTTCAACTATCAAAGCGGATGGGTAGAGGGCTATAACACCACGCGGGAACGGGCATCACAGCCTGCCGCCGAGGATTCCATGAGCCGCGAGTAGTGACTACCCTAACAGGGCGGCGAGCAGCGATGGGGAAACAGACAGGAGATCGAGAGATGAACGCACGAATTCAGTCAGGTGGTATCCAGCGATGGGAGCATCAGGATCTCGTGATCCCTCTGGGCCGCTCCGTCAACCATTGGCGGCATCCCGACTATATACAGGCAGCCATCCCTCTGGTGCAACCAATGATCGCGTCGGCGCTCAAATCAGCCTGTCACAGTGGCTGGCAAGCAGACGAGCCAACCGATTTTGCGACGTTGTTTAGCCGATCGCAGGTACGTACCAGGAACACGCTACTGTACTGGCGAATTGACTCGGCGACGATCCGGCTGGTACGACCTCACCGGGAAGACCACCTGGTGCCACACGGATAGCAGAATAAGCTAAGCGGTGCCTCCAGTACGTCCAGGCCAGATTCGGCGTTAAGCCGATATCGCGGCGCGGACTTCTGCCGCCATCTCCTCGCAGTCTCGACCCGCCAACCGGTGAAGTCCAGCGAGCGCAAGCTCAACCCTGAACAAAAACCTCGACATCTCCGGCAGAATGTGCGCTACTGCGGGTAGCACGGTGGACTGCTTCTACCGGCGCGCCCACTGACGTAGTAACTGGCGTGCATCTAACCAGCAGGTCTGGCTGTCACCAGGGGGACTACTATGAGCAGCAGGAGGACGAGAAATGGCGAGACTTCTCCAAACATGCGCGAGCAAGAGTCTGAGAACGCTGCCCATTTCTACCACATCGGCGACGTGGCCACCCTCACCGGATTATCTGCCGATGCCTTGCGAGCCTGGGAGCGGGTGGGCCTGCTCACCCCTCACCGCTCAACCTCTGGAGTCCGCCGGTACATAGATGATGATCTTGCGCGTATCCGTCTCATTGCCCGTACCCTGCAGGAAGGTGGGTACTCCCGACGCGCCGTCGCGCAGTTACTCCAGTCCGGTGACCTGCGGCCTGACGCTGCGGACTATGCCCCAGGTCCGGCACGCCTGCGCCGCTCGCGTCGGGGGGGAAATTGGAGACGCGCGTCTCGTCGATCAGATACAGGAGTAGCAAGAGGAATAGCTGACGGAGAAAGTGGGAACTCCAAGGACGACCTCGTGCAAGACCAGGAAGAGCAGGATGAGGCACGCAGCGAGCGACGTACGCTGGACGCCGTGGCCCGCATCAGCGACGCACTGGCTTCCGGTCGCATCCTGTCAGAGGTGCTGGAGGTCATCTGTAGCGAAGCGTGTCGCGCGTTTGGCGTCTCGGACTCTGTGGTCTGGTTACTCAACTCCCCTCCCATTCTGCCAGTAATTCCGTCTGACACACGTAGCGAGACTGAGCGCAAAACTGGCGCACAGCAAACCTATCAAGCCGGTGTGGCCCCGCTCAATCTCGTTGCGGCAGCGAGCTATGGTCCGCACACGAGCGAAATGCCACGCGCGGTGTCGCTTGTCGACCGGCAAGCTCCCGTTGTGCAAGCGTTCCATACCCGGCATGGTTTGATTGTGAATGAGCCGGCTACCCCATCGCCAGGCCACTCCCGGGCGGGCCCTCCCAGAATGGGGTGCGGATATGCCGAACGCGGCGCTGTTGGTCGTCCCGCTCCTCGCCTCCAATGGCACTCCGATCGGTGTACTCTCACTCAGCGAGGCGCTTGATCCCGAACGCTTCGACTCCGATGACCTGGAGCGCGTGCGACTTTTTGCTGTCCAGGCGGCCCTCGCCATCGAGACGGCGCGTCTGCATGCGGAAATACGGGTGGCTCGGGAGCAGGCGGAAGAACATCGCGCCCGCTGGCAGGCGGCCGTTGACGATCTGCCTGCGCTCGTCTGTATCTGCGACCGTACGCAGTCAACCACGTATATCAGCCCGACCTGCCATCAGGTACTGGGGTGGCCAGAGCGTTAGTTCCCCTCCCGAAGGCGGAACCGGCACCATATGGTGAACCGTGGGTAGCGCGTTTTGGATTCTTCTGGCTGGGCGAGCCGACTGAGAGTGTACTCGTCGCCTCCAGTCACCCTGGCACATCCGGTATACCTGGTTTCTTTGGCACGTCTACTGGCCTTCCTGCATTGGGCGAGTTGCCCTTGCCGCGAGCTCTGCAGGAGAACCGCGCAGTGCATGCTATCACGGTGACTCATCGCTGTTCCGATGGCATGGAACGGCTGGTTTCGTGGGATGCGGCCCCCATGCGAACGGCACAAGGAGAGCTCTTGGGAGCGGTGGCGGTGGGACACGACGTGACTGCGGAGCATCGCCAACACGAGCGTGAAGCCTGCCTAGCCGCCGTGACCCACGCTGCGGCGGGCGCTCCTGATCCACATGGAATTGAGGGTCGCGCCAATCGGATACTGACCGAGCTGGTTACCCACACGCGCACACCGGTGATTAGTGCGACACTCTATCTTCTGGACGAGGAGGCAGACATATTGCGGCGGGTGGGCGCGTTTGGCATGGAGCGGAGTGGCACCCATGCTCCTGCGCTTCCGCTGAACCGCCAGCATCCCTGGTGGCACCTGCTGATTGGAGGTCCGATCTATTCCTCGCCGGAGAGTGCGCAGCCCCGCTGGCTGCGAGCCATTGGGCTGGTGGTCTGGAAGGCCAGCAGTATACGTGCCTGGGCGACGGTACCGCTTCGTGCCGGTGAGAAGCTGGTAGGAGCCCTTTCAGTAGGGCTGAGCGTGCCGCATGGCTGGGACGCAGCCGAGCGGGCCTGGCTTGAAGCTTGCGCTGACGCCGTAGTGATGGGAGTCGAGAATGACCGGCTTTTTGCGGCTGAGCAACAAAAGTCCCGGACGCTGCAGGTCCTGCTTGCGGCCGCAGATGACAATAACTTCCCCTAGTGCTGAGGCACGCGACGGTCGGTAATGTCACGGATGGTGATGACGCCGCCATGCTCGATGCTACCGCTATGTACTGGTTCACCAGTAGCTTCAAACCACCGGCGCGTGCCATCCGCCGCACTCAAGCCAAACTGCAAGCGAAAGGCAGCCCCACGTACCGCTAGGTAGTTCGGCTGCTGCTCGGGTGGCAGAGGCTGCCCCTCCGCATCCTCCGCTACAATACGAGTATCCGCACCGCCAAACAGACGGGCGTAGGCAGCGTTGGTGAGCATGGGCACACTGTTCTTATCGACCACCAACAGCGCATCCCCCATACTCAGTAGAATAGCCTCTAGCTGCGCGCGCGCGGCATCACTGGCCTCGCGTTGCTGCACCAGTGAGGCCGCCAGTCGCTGGAGTTCGCGGCTGCGCCCATCGAGGTCCTCGTTGGCGGTACGTAACTCCTCGACCGTAGCCTCCAACTCCTCGTTGACCGTTACCAATTCTTCGTTGGTAGCCTGCAATTCCTCATTGAGAGTTTTGATTTCCTCAGCCGTGGCTTCCGCCTCTTCACGGCCAACCAGGAACTCATCAGTCGCGCTCCGCAACTCCACATTGGCTTCGGCCAGTTCCTGATTCGCCCGCGAAAGCGTACGGTTGGCACGTGATAGTGACCCCACCTGGGCCTGCAATCGCTCAATTTCCGCAATCCTACCCGCGTAGGCTCGTTCGAGTTCTCCCGGCTCGCCGGACCGGAGACGCGTATGTTCGGACGCTTCGGCGGCGGCCAGTAGGGTGGCCGCCTGCTGCCGACGTATCAGTCGAGTGACGTCACTTACCACAAGCAGCACCCGCTCCACATGCCCTGGTGCAGCACCCAAGTCATCGCCTGAGTCATCGCCAACTCGGCCGTCCAGATCTGGAGGTCGCTGTCGCTGCGGATAGCCGTTGATCTGCGTGTGCCTCGGCTCTGCGCCGACCATCTCTACAGTGGCACTGGCGTCGCTATCTTCTGACGCCAACTCGTTGGATCCGTCTGGCTGCAACATTTTTGTAGCTGACCAACCGCTCCGCTGACTCGACCTCTCTCTGGCGGAACACGGCATCTACGATTCGGCGCAACGTGCTAGCCGACACCGTTTGTGTCAGATGAGTCAGGTCACGTCCCATTGCTACACCATAAATGCCCAACAGGTGCCTGGCTGCCGAATTGATGATCTGGATAGTGTAGTCCTTATCCACTACCACCACGCCGACCTCCGCCTCGAGGAGCAGGTTCCCCAAGAACTCGCCGGGGGAACGACTATGAATAGCTCCGGTGACTCCGCTGTGGCGATTTTGCATTCCTGGAAAGGGAGTTGGTGTCAGGTGAGGATCCAGCACAGGCAGCAAAGGCAGCACATGTGCCCCTCGAAGGGCAGCGATCGCTGGCCGTACGCGCTCGTTAGTTGGCGGACTATTACCTAGAATACTTGGCAGGGAGACGGGCGGGTAAGCGGCGCTGGCAATCATTCGGGCAATTGGCGCCAGCACCCGCTCACCGTGACGGCGGTAGAGTTTCTGATGCTGATGGGTAGTCACAAAATACGTTCCAGTGGCTTAGACGTTTCGGCCTTGCCTAATGCCAGATAGCCGCCATCTCGGAGGGCAAAGGCGAATAGTTGCAACGTGTGCTTCTGTAGTTCGGGTGTGAAATACATGAGGACGTTGCGACACAACACCAGATCAATGCGCGGAAATGGTGCTCGCTGCCCCAGGTCATGCTGCCCAAAGACGACGAGACTGCGCAGGTGCGGCGTGACCTCGTAGAGGGCAGCATTCCGATCAACCGGGCTGCTCTCTACACGGCCCTCTGCAGTTCTGGTGAGGCTTCGGTCGAGCTCGGTAAAATAGCGGGCGCGCAGGTTCTTGGGCACGCTGGCAAGCGAAGCAGGTGAATAGAGGCCACGCCGCGCAAATGCTACCGACTCCTCGTCCAGATCGGTGGCGAAGATCTGAACGGAGAACTGGTCAATCTCCCCACCCAGGGCCTCCGCTACCAGGATTGCCAGCGAGTACGCCTCCTCCCCGGTGGCGCAGCCGGCCGACCAGAGGCGTAGTTCGTGTCCATGGGTCCTTGCGTGGACAATGAGATCGGGAAGCACCTGGTCGCGTAGCGCCGCGAAGAGCTCGGGGTCGCGGAAGAACCCGGTCACATTGATCAAGAAACTGCCGACCAGTCGGGCATATTCCTCAGGCCGGCGCGCGAGGTAGCTCAGGTAGTCAGGAAGCCGACGCATTCCCGTGGCCACTAGGCGTCGCTGGAGCCGGCGCAGAATCGTGGGACGCTTGTACCGGCTGAAATCTATGCCACTCCGCTCACGCACCAGAGTGAGAAGCGTCTGGAAGGAAAGTTCCTCCTCCTCCGCCTCGGTTGGGGTGGACTCGGCACTAACAGGGCCCAAGGCAGCAGGATAGGGAGTGGTCAGGAGGTCGGCGAGGAGCGGGCCGATGCGGGCGAGATCGGCTACCAGATCGACTGTTGAAGGAGCCAGAGACTCGGGCATCCCTGGGTAGGCGGCGGTCACCGGATTCTCGATGAGGACTAGGCCTCCAGCGGCCTTCACCGCACGCGCCCCCAACGTGCCATCCGAGCCGGTCCCAGTCAGAATCACGGCAATCATCCGCTCGCCGTAAACACGTGCGGCAGTCGTCAACAGCCGATCGACCGAAGGCTTGGGACTTCGTCTACTCGTTTCACCATCGGTGCGCACGCGCACGACATGATCGGTGACTTCGACATGCCGATCTGCTGGCACGACGTACACGACTCCAGACAACAACGGTTCCTGGTTGGTGACGGTGCGGACAGGCAAGGTGCTATGTCGGGCCAGAATCTCGCCGAGATGGCTAGGATACGTAGGATCAAGATGCTGGGCCAGCACGATGGGCGCAGGGAAATTGGGCGGCAGGGCGGCGACCAGGGTTGAGAGTGCCTCAACGCCGCCTGCTGACGAGCCAACGACGACGAGTTGGTACAGCGCGGTCTCCTCCGGCTGCCCACTCTCAGCAGCCTCATCGACTCTGCTCGTCATGGAGTATACCCTTTCGCAAACAAGAATTGCATGAACTGCCTGGTCGCTGGCAGGAAGACACAGAGGGATATGAGTTTGGCAGACACAGCCTTGCTTCAGCGCCACTTCTCCTACCAGCGAGCAGCACCACAACGCTAGCCTTCGGCGCCTCGGATAGGGTAGGTGTCCACAGAATGAGAGTTTGTCATAAGGCTAGTGTAAGTCAACACTGCTCTGGGAACAAGCGCAACCCTGGACAGAAGCCTGGACAATTCCACTAATCCTGTTTATTTTCATCGGCTTCTCTGGCGCGCCAGCGGCATCAGGACTCACGCTGAAAATTACATACGAAAAACGCTCTACCACTACCCCGCCAAAACGAACATGGCGATCCAGAGCGGCATTCCTTGCTCACCGCCATTACCGACTATCGGAGCGATAGAGGGAACAATTATCATAGGTGTCGAGGAGGCCAGGCTCTTCATTGTCTGGAGCGCATCTTAACTTCATAGAGGCAGCCTGTTGACCGTACGGAGAATAGAGATGACGAATGAACTTCGGGTGATGCTCGAAATCGGACCGAAAGGCAAGAAGGTGGCGGCAGTGGCTCCGGATTGGCCCGGTCTCGAGCGCGGTGCGAAGACCGAGGAGGCCGCGATTGAACGGGTGCAATCCTACCTTCCACGCTATGCCCAGGTGGCGAAGCTGGCGGGGATGGAGGCAGAGTTTACGGCCATCACCACTGTCGAGGTGGTCGAGCACTATCAGGGCACAGGCTCAACCGACTTCTGGGGCATCTCGTTCGCATTCTCGGGCATCGATCGGCAAGAGCTAGCGAGCGAAGAATTGGAACGTGAACTGACCCTGATGCAGGCGTGCTGGGCGCTGTTCGACGACGTGCGTGTGCGCGTATCGGCTCAGATGCAGAAGGGTCCGCGTGGGGGCGGGCGTGATCGGGATCACATCGTCGGTCATACGATTCGCGTGGAGCACGAGTGGGCAGAGAAGGTCGGGGTGCCCACTCCCCAAGATGCGCTTCTGATCGACGAGGGACTGCAAGCGCACCGCGACGCCTACTGCAACGCGATTCGGACCCTCCATCGTGAAGGCAAAGCGGCCCGAACCTGGCCGCTCCGATATCTGATTCGGCACACCGCGTATCACACGCTGGACCACGCCTGGGAAATGGAAGACAAAGACCTGACCGTCGGAGTCAGGTAGGGTGGCTGCCGCAGCTCTAGATCACCGAAGCTAGGAAGCGTTATGAAGCGGCCTGGAATCTTGAGATGTTTTTGAGTACTGTCCCAGCGCATCTTAACATGTTCTTGAGCGGTGCTGTTGTACGCTTTTTGTGCGATATGTCTTCAGCCTGGCGGCTGTCAGGGATCACCAGGACAAGCCGTGAGCGGTGCGACAGAATGACGAAGGTAGAGCATCAGGAGCATTAAGGAGCTATGGGAGATATGACACAGGTGGTGTTACACGAAGCGGAGGACGATTCCCCCACTGCCTCTTCCGCTTTTCTCGACTTGGTAGAAGAAGCGCACCAGCTTGTGGCTGCACTGAAACAGAAAATGTTTGTCGTAAAACTCGGTGGGAGTACATTGGAAAACCAGCAAGCGGTGCTGAAAGACCTCATCTGGCTGCATGACTTAGGAGTCAAGGTCGTCCTCGTTCATGGTGGGGGGCCCGCTATTACGGCTTGGCTGGAGAAATTACACATCTCGACACGCTTTGAGCAGGGAATGCGTGTGACCGACGCAGAGACCTTGGATGTGGTGCAGATGGTCTTGTGTGGTCAAATCAATAAGCGGCTGGTGAGCCTGGCGTCTGAGATGGGCGGGAACGCCGTTGGCCTCTGTGGGGCAGATAGCCACATGGTGCAAGCCCATATCGCCAACGAGCGGCTCGGTTTGGTAGGTGAGATCGATAAGATCGACGCGAGTCTAGTGGTTCACCTGACCGATCTCGGCTATCTCCCGATTGTCGCGTCGCTTGGTGTGGGGCCAGATGGAGCATGCCTCAATATTAATGCTGACCTGGTCGCATCACGTCTGGCTGGCGCCCTCAATGCTGAGCGACTCATCTTTTTGAGTGATGTGAATGGTATCCGCCTTGCCGATGGGACGCACCTGTCGGAGCTCAAGGCGGCACGAGCCCAAACCTTGATTGATGAAGGAGTCATCTATGGAGGGATGATCCCCAAAATCACGGCCTGTCTGGATGCCCTGACCAACATACCTCGTGTGCATATTGTGGATGGAAGCATCCCACATGTGCTCCTCTCTGAGTTGGAAGCCCACCCTCACATAGGAACGACCATTACACACTAACGAACCCTTCCTCAAACACATGTGGACAGGCGCACACAACGCCTCGTTGTGATCGCTTGCCTAGATAACCTCGTCAAAGGCGCCGCGGGTCAGGCGATCCAGAATGCCAATCGACTCTATGGGCTGCTGGAGACGAGCACGAATCTAACACGAATCTAACACGAATCTAATAGGTTTCGCACGCGGTTCTAATACTGTGTGTTGCATAATTACACTTGGTAGATTATGTAAATTCTTGCTTGCCTCACATATGAGCATCATACGCTCTTGCAAGCTCACCTGGCCAGACAGCCTTGACGTGATACAGGAGAAGCGTCGGGACTGAAACGACCAGGAACAATAGAGCAGAGGTATGACAAAGAAAGCGAGACCTACCAGAGCAACTAGGAGGGACAAAGGCATGGCTAGCAAGATTCGCCCTGTAGGAGATCGCGTGGTCGTTCGGCCCGCACAGAAGGAAGAAGTCACCAAGAGTGGCATCGTCATTCCTGATACGGCCAAAGAAAAGCCCCAGGAGGGCACCATCATCGCCGTAGGCGCCGGCAAGTTTAACGACAAAGGTGACCGCACCCCCCTGGAAGTCCATGAGGGCGACCGGGTGCTCTTCGCCAAGTATGGCGGCACTGAGTTTAAGTATGAGGATGAAGACCTGCTCGTCCTTCGCGAGTCGGATATCCTCGCAGTTCTCACTGGTGAAAAGTAGGCGAGAAGCTTACCTGGAGTCTTCCATACCTGGAGGCTTGACAGGTTTTCGGTACCTATTAGACATTGATATAAAAGCCCGAGAATTAGAGAAAAGCGCAGAAGACACCATTCGCGCTCAAGAAATGTGGAGACACGATGGCAAAGCAACTGATCTTTGACGAGCAGGCACGTCGCTCGCTGAAGAGGGGTATCGATACCCTGGCCAACACAGTCAAAACGACGCTTGGCCCCAAGGGGCGCAACGTCGCGCTGGATAAGAAGTTCGGCGCGCCGACGGTGACGCATGACGGCGTGACCGTGGCCAAGGAAATCTCGCTGGAAGATCCGTTTGAGAATATGGGCGCGCAACTGCTCAAGGAAGCCGCCACCAAGACCAACGATGTCGCCGGCGACGGCACCACGACCGCCACGGTGCTGGCTCAGGCCATCGTCAACGAGGGGCTGCGCAACCTGGCCGCCGGTGCCAATCCGATGCAGCTGCGCGCCGGGATCGAGAAGGGCGTCGCCGCGGTGGTGGAGTATATCCGCCAGGCCGCCACTCCGGTGGAAGGCCCCAAAGAGATTGCCCAGATCGCGACCGTCTCCGCCGCCGACCCCCAGATCGGCCAGCTGATCGCCGACGTGATGGAGCGCGTCGGTCGCGACGGCGTCATCACCATTGAAGAGAGCCGCGGCATCAACTTCGAGACCGAGTTCGTCGAGGGCATGCAGCTCGACAAGGGCTACAGCTCTGCCTACTTCGTGACCAATCCAGATCGCATG
Source organism: uncultured Chloroflexia bacterium (assembly GCA_963810535.1). GTDB lineage: Bacteria > Chloroflexota > Ktedonobacteria > Ktedonobacterales > JADMIN01 > JAJPKE01. The sequence continues at coordinate 354,904 of CAWENW010000002.1, read as the reverse complement.
GAAGCCGTCATCGAAGATGCGTACATCCTGATCACCGACAAAAAGATCAGCGCCGTCGCCGATATCCTTCCCGTCCTGGAAAAGCTGACACAGATCGGCAACCGCAATATCGTCATCATTTCCGAGGATGTGGATGGCGAGGCGCTGGCGACCCTGGTGGTCAACAAGCTGCGCGGCATCCTCAACGTGCTGGCGGTCAAGGCGCCCGGATTCGGCGATCGCCGCAAAGCGATGCTGCAGGACATCGCCATTCTCACTGGCGGCCAGGTGATCTCTGAGGAGACCGGGCGCCGGCTGGAGAATGCCACGCTCGGAGATCTGGGGCAGGCGCGACGGGTCATCTCGCGCAAAGACGACACGACCATCGTCGAGGGCAAGGGTGACACCAAGGACATCCAGGCCCGCATCAAGCAGATCCGCACGGAGATCGAGAACACCACCAGCGACTACGACAAAGAGAAGCTGCAAGAGCGCCAGGCCAAGCTCTCCGGCGGTGTCGGTCTGATCAAGGTGGGCGCGGGGACCGAGGTTGAGCTCAAATACCGCAAGACCCGGGTCGAGGATGCTCTCTCGGCAACTCGTGCTGCCATTGAGGAAGGTATTGTGCCCGGCGGTGGTGTGGCTCTGTTGAACTCCATTGAGGCCCTCGATGCGATTCATCTTGACGGGGACGCCGCGACCGGCGTGCACATTCTGCGCCGTGCTCTGGAAGAGCCGCTCCGCACCTTGGCCGAGAATGCTGGCCAGGATGGCGCGGTCGTCGTGGACAAGGTGCGCCGCGCACAGAAAGAGAAGAAGGACAAGAATATCGGCTATAATGTGCTGACCGGAAAGACTGAGGACATGATTGAGGCGGGTTTGCCTGATCCGGCCAAGGTAACCCGCTCGGCCCTGGAGAACGCCGCGTCCATCGCCGCGATGATTCTGACGACCGACGTACTGATCACCGACCTGCCTGAGAAGAACCCGGTCCAGGCTGTGCCGAGTATGCCAGACTACTAATCCCTTAGCACATGCCACTTAAAAGTCGCCGCAAGCCGCTGAGTGTCAACCTACACGGCTTGCGGCGACTCGTCTCTACCCAATCAGATGAGACTACAGTCGACGGCAATGTTGCCCGGTAGTTGTTGTCCGACGGCCGTCACCTCTAAGCCCCACCTCGCAATCAATACGTTCTTCTCTTGACCTCCGTGTTGATGTTGCTTGGATGGCGTATCATGCTTCTATGGCATCGGTGGCATGCTCGGGTCCTACACTCTCTCACCGGGCCGCGTCACGCCTCCATCTGGAACGCCTTCTATAGCATGTGCTCAGCAAAGGAACATGCCCATGACTGTGTTCGTGACCGGCGCTTCGGGGCATCTGGGGTTCACGCTAATACGCCGCCTGCTCGATGACGGTCGCCACGTGCGCACGCTTACCCGCTATCGCACCAAGTATCTCGCCGGCCTACCCATAGAGTTTGTGGACGGAGACCTGAGCAACGAGCAGTCGCTCCATAGCAGCTTCGAAGGTGTGGACGTGGTATACCACACTGCCGGATTGATCTCACTCGACCACCATGCTTGGCCCGCTATGCGGGCCCTCAATGTGGAAGGTACGCACACCATTGTCTCACTGTGCCAAGCGCACCATGTGCGGCGGCTCATACACATCAGCTCGCTTGAAGTCTTCCGTACCGACCCACTGACGCAACCGCTTGATGAGATGCGCCCGCTCATTTCGGAGGATTTTCCCCTGCCCTACGCCCGTTCGAAAGTGCTGAGCCAGCGCCTGGTGGAGCAGGCTATCGCGAACGGACTAGACGCAGTGATCTTGTTCCCCAGCGCTATCCTGGGGCCAAACGACTTTAAGCTCAGCGCCGCCAACGCCTACATACTCCAGCTCGCGCGGGGAGAGTTGCCGGGGCTGGTCAACGGCGGCTACGACTGGGTAGATGTGCGCGATGTCGCCGCTGGTGCCGTGCGCGCTGAACAGGTGGCCACCGCCGGAGCGACCTACATCCTTTCCAATCAGTGGGCCTCGCTACGCACGATCGCCAATATGGTCGAAGCGGCTGGTGGTGCGCGCAGCCCACGCTTCATCTTTCCCGAATGGATGGCCTATTTGGGCATCGGTTCGCTACGCTTCTTGGCCTCGCTGCAGGGTAGGCAATCGCTCTTCACCCAGCAATCCCTTGAAGCCGCTCTCACTAGCAATCACTATGTCCTGCACGATCACGCCACAGTCGATCTAGGCTATCAGCCACGCCCATTGGCGGAGGCTGTGACAGACACCGTGAACTGGCTGGAGGAGATCGGGCTTTTCACGCGTCAGCGAAAGCCACTCACACGATGAATGAACAGACCTTGTACACGATCGTGCTGGTTGGGTACGTGGCGACGGCGGTGCTCACGTTCCCGTTGCTCATCGTCGTGGATGCGCCGTACGGTCGCCATGTGGGCAAGTCATGGCAGGGCCCTACCATCAATAACCGACTCGCCTGGTTGGTGATGGAAGCGCCAGCGGTAGTGGTCTTCGTCGTCTGTTTCCTGATAGGCCCCTACCGAGACACTCTCGTCGCATGCGTCTTCTGCGTGATGTGGGAGAGCCACTATATATATCGAGCGTTTATCTACCCTTTCAGGCTGCGCAGCAGCGGCAAGCGCATGCCCGTGATGGTCGCGGCGCTGGGGTTCACCTTCAACATCCTGAATGGCTATCTCAATGGCCGCTATTTGTTCAGCTTCTCTGGTGGCTACTCCAGCCGCTGGCTGCTCGACCCGCGCTTCTTACTGGGGGCGCTGTTCTTCATCGCGGGCATGGCCATCTGCCGCCACTCGGACGCCATTTTGCGGCGTCTGCGTCAATCTGGCCAGTCCGGGTATCAGATTCCGCGCGGCGGGCTGTTCCGCTGGGTGTCTGCGCCGAACTATCTAGGAGAGATCATTGAGTGGGGCGGATGGGCGCTGGCAACATGGTCTATTCCAGGGGCGGCGTTCTTGGTGTGGACGCTGGCCAATCTCGTCCCACGCGCACGAGCCAATCATCGCTGGTACCAGCAGCACTTCTCTGAGTATCCCTTGGAGCGGCGAGCGCTTCTGCCCGGCATATGGTGAGCCGTGAGGACGAAAAGACATGACATCATAGTTCTTGCAACCGTCGGCGGCCTTATCCAGAACCCTTTTCGAGCCCCTAATAACCTTGACAGCTCCCTTGAAAATCCGTATAGTTGCTTATGTTGAACAGGGATGTAGTTCGTAAAATTGCGAAAACCCAACCACATTGACGGCTGTCACTGTTCGCAGTTGTCTGGGTTGTCTTGGTATGCGTAGCCTGCCTCCGCACGGAGGATCTTGCGATGCAGACGCAAACAAACAACCTCACACTTCTCCAGTCCAGGAGAGGATTCATCTGGGCCATACAGCTGGGCGCACGTGGCCCACCGTCGCTTGGTCTTCTGCAACTAAACTCCTTACGCAAGTTTTTGCAACCTCTCTCTAGTTTCCTGCAGCAACCGGCCGAAGATGCTGTTTTTTGTCACCTCACAAGGGCGTGGTTCTGCTATTAAAGAAACAAAAAAAGGAGATGTCATGGAGACCTATCCTCTCGGTGCTGTGCTGCGCCGGAACGCGAGTCGACGGCTGATTGGGCTGTGCATCGTCCTCTGTGTCGTGGTTGGCCTTTTCGCCACCTTCCAACTGGTCACTCATCCTTCTCCCGTTTACGCCGCAGGGGGTGTCCAAATCAACGCTGGAGGCGGGGCTGCTTCTCCCTTCATTGCCGATGCCGACTTCTCTGGCGGGAGGAATGGCACCGCTACGACCAAGACCATTGATACCAGCAAGGTAACCAACCCCGCGCCGCAGGCGGTCTACCAGACGGATCGCGTTGGCAATTTTACCTACACCATTCCGAACCTTACCGCAGGCACGTCCTACACGGTACGACTGCACTTTGCCGAGATCTATTGGACCGCAGCCGGCAAGCGTACCTTCAATGTCAGCATCAACGGCAGCCAGGTGTTGAGCAACTTTGACATTTTCGCTACCGCCGGAGGAGCCAACATCGCTGTAATCGAGCAATTCAGCGCTACTGCCGGGGCGACCGGCACCATCGCCATTCAGTTCACCACCGTCAAAGATAACGCTCAACTCAACGGCCTCGAGGTCCTTGGAGGAACGTCTTCAACTCCCACACCGACCCCGACCTTGCCCCCTACCGCTACGCCGACTCCAATGTCCGGGCCGCCAAACTTCGGTCCCAACGTGATTATCTTTAACCCCTCGATGTCAGCTTCATCAATACAGACGACGCTGAATAACATCTACAATCAACAGCAAACGAATCAGTTCGGCACGCAGCGATATGCCGTCATGTTCATGCCCGGCACCTACAGCGAAGGTATCAACGTTGGCTTCTATACCCAGGTACTGGGTCTCGGACTCCTGCCCGACAACGTCGTCATCAACGGCTACGTCAACGTGAACGCCGGCTGGAACAATGGCAACGCGACCCAGAACTTCTGGCGTGGGGCTGAGAACATGGAGGTGAACGAGACCTCCGGCAGCGCGCAGTGGGCAGTCGCTCAGGCTGGACCATTCCGCCGTATGGATGTGCGCGGCAATCTGCAGCTGTGGGACGGCGGCTATTCCAGTGGCGGCTTCATCGCGGACACCAATATCTCCGGTCAGGTTCAGTCCGGCTCCGAGCAGCAGTGGATGTCCAGAGATTCTACCTATGGAAGCTGGTCGGGGGGAGTTTGGAACATGGTGTTCGTGGGGGTCAACGGTGCTCCGGCGCAAAGTTTCCCCACCCCACCGGAAACGGTCGTCAGCCAGGCGCCGGTCGTGCGCGAAAAGCCGTTCCTCTACATTGACTCCTCCGGCAACTACAACGTCTTTGTGCCCGCGCTGCGCACCAACTCAGCGGGCACCAGTTGGGCCAGCGGATCGCCGGCGGGAACCTCGCTGCCGATCAGCCAGTTCTACATCGCCTCGCCGAGTGATACGGCGGCTACGATCAACAACGCGCTCGCTCAAGGGTTGAACCTGCTCTTCACACCGGGCGTTTATCAGCTCAACGGCACGATTCAGATCACCCGCCCCAACACGGTGGTGCTCGGCCTTGGTCTGGCCACGCTCACTGCCGAGAACGGCGTGACTCCTATGACGGTGGCCGATGTGGACGGCGTCACAATTGCGGGCCTGCTCTTCGATGCGGGTCCTACAAACTCCCCAGTTCTGCTCCAGATTGGACCATCTGGGTCTTCCGCGAACCACTCTGCCAATCCTACCCTACTCAGCGATGTCTTCTTTCGGATTGGAGGGGCCGGAGCCGGGCAAGCCACCCAAACTCTGGTCGTCAATAGTAGCAACGTTATCCTGGACGACCTATGGCTGTGGCGAGCCGATCACGGAACGGGGGTCGGGTGGACCGTCAACCCGGCGACCAACGGCCTGATCGTGAATGGGAACAATGTCACGGCCTATGGCTTGTTCGTTGAGCACTACCAGCAGTATCAGGTGATCTGGAATGGTAACGGCGGTCGCACGTACTTCTTCCAGAACGAGATGCCCTATGATGCCCCGAATCAGGCGGCATGGATGAATGGGAGCAGCGATGGATGGGCGGCCTACAAGGTGGGAGCCTCCGTCACCAGCCACCAGGCCTGGGGTGTGGGCAGCTACTGCTACTTCAATGTCGATACATCGCTGATCGCGGACCATTCCTTTGAGGCGCCCAACACCTCAGGGGTTGCGTTCCACGATCTGGTCATCGTTTCGCTGGGGGGTGTGGGCACCATCAACCACATCATCAACGAAACGGGTGGGCCGGTAAACAGTTCTACCCAAACCGCCTACATGGTAAGCTACCCGTAATATCCGCAAGAGTCCCGATGGTCGACAGAGCCGCATGCGCATGCCTGCGCTCTGTCTGTCGAAGGCTTGTCTAGATGACAGCAACTTCTCACGAAACAACGACTGAGATGGGGTCTTCAGCGAGAGCCTATCCATCCCATCTTTAAGGTTGGAGAGAGCCACTGTCTCGCACCTCTGATAGCGCTAGTTCGTGGCGGGCGGCAGACCAAGGTCCTGATGCGGGTTGCCGACCATGTGATCAGGAACCACGATTTGTCGAACTCCGCACCGCTCACGTCGCCACTCTGGATGGCGGCGTCTCGCAGGGTTGTACCTTTGTCCTGTGCCAAGTGCGCGATGCTCGACGCCTTGTCATACCCAATCACCGGGCTAAGCGCCGTCACCAGCATCAGCGAATCATTCACATACTCGCCAATCTTCTCCGCGTTCAGCGTCATCCCAGCAATGCTGAACCGCCGGAGCTTCTCACTGGCGTCTCCCAGAATGCGCGCGGAATGGAGCACATTGTTGATGATGATGGGTCGCATGGCATTGAGCTCGAAATTGCCTTGCGAGCCAGCGAACGCGACCGCATTGTCGTCACCGATCACCTGGATGCAGACCATCACCATGGCCTCCTCCTGGGTGGGATTGACTTTGCCCGGCATGATCGAGGAGCCCGGCTCGTTAGCCGGTATGTTGAGCTCATGCAGCCCGCAGCGCGGACCCGAACCCAGCCAGCGCAGATCGTTCGCTATCTTCATCAACGATACCGCCAGCGCCCGCAGCGCCGCACTGGCGTTGACCATGGCGTCCAACGACCCCTGCGCCGCAAACTTGTTGGGGGCAGTGACGAACGGCTGAGCGGTCAGATGCGCGAGTTCCGCCGCGATCTTGGTGCCGAAGTCGGGCAACGTATTGAGACCGGTACCCACCGCCGTGCCCCCTGCCGCTAGGCGGTAGAGCCCCTTCATCGAAGCCTTCACCAGGTCGAGCGCGTCGCGCAGCTGGGTCACATAGCCCGACCACTCCTGACCTACGGTAAGGGGTGTGGCATCCTCCAGATGGGTACGCCCAATCTTGACCACATCTACCCACGCGACCGCCTTCTCCCACATCGCCTGGATCAGTCCCTCGACATGGGGGATGAGATTGTTCGTAAACTCGAGCACCACCGCGATATTCATCGCCGTGGGAAAGGTATCATTGGAGGACTGTGACATGTTCACGTCGTCATTGGGGTGGATGGGCTTCTTGGTGCCTAGCGTGCCGCCGGCGAGCTGGATCGCCCGGTTGGAGATGACTTCGTTCACGTTCATATTCGACTGGGTGCCCGAGCCCGTCTGCCAGACGTACAGCGGAAACTCACTATCCAGCTTCCCCGTGATCACCTCATCGGCTACCCGGCTGATCAGGTTGGCCTTCTCCTTGGGAAGTTTGCCGGCCTCAGCGTTGACGATGGCTGCAGCTTTCTTGACGTAGCCATAGGCATGGTAGACCGCAATGGGCATGTGATCATTTCCAATGGAAAAGTGGATGAGCGAGCGCTGGGTCTGCGCGCCCCACAACCGATCCGCCGGTACGAGCACCTCACCGAGCGAATCGGTCTCGACTCGATACGTGCCATTGTCTAGAAGCGTGCCGGGCACATCGTGGCCGTCTTTAATCTCGGTGTCTTTCACTAAATCCATAGCCCTGACTTCCTTCTTTCTCTCTAGGTTTTACAGAAAAATTGGCCAGAAAGCCCCCAGTGGCTTGAGAAAAGTGGATCCGTCACCCCCACGGGTTTAGCTTACTCGCTGGCGTCTTGTACCGGCATCAGCGGGCCGCTAAGAGCACCTGACTCCCGTTCATGGTTAATCGGGCGATGCCTTTGCCTCATGTATGTCGATGCTTTGCGCGGCGGCAGCCTCCTGCACAGTCGCCCGCCCACGCAGTGTGGTATCCACCAACACCGCCGCCGCAGCGCCGAGCATGGGTCCGACGATGTAGACCCACAGCGTGCTGAAGTTTCCCACGGCCAAATCAGGCCCAAAAGCGCGCGCCGGATTCATGGCTGCCCCCTCGAAGAGGCCTCCAGTCATACCTAGGGAAAAGATGTACGCCCCGACGACATACGGAATAAAAGGACCATTGAGCTTCGGGCCCGCAGCCATCGCCAGTACAGTGAGCACGAACCCGGCGGTGATAAGGGCCTCGAATCCGGTGGCAGCCCACGCCTGGCCCGGTGGTGGCATGGTGGCCGCCAGGTTGCTAGAGGTACCGAAAAACACCCGCGCGAGGAGTGAGCCGGCTGCGGCGGCGACGAACTGCACTACCCAATAGGCAACAGCCATATACCAGTGCATATCTCCGCGCAACGCGAAGGCGAAAGTCATTGCCGGGTTGAAGTGGGCGGATACGTCTCCTAGAGCGGAGATCACCGCTACCAGCCAAAGCGCCGAAGTAAGCGAGAGGATGGCGATCAGCGCCACTTTGCTGAGTGGCCCTCCGGCGCCAGCGATGATCGCGCCCGCCCCTCCGGAGAGGACGAAGAGCAGGCCGAAGGTGCCGATGAACTCGCTCAAGAGGCGCCGGGTGCGATGGCTATTGTTGGTCCAGTCCGCATGGTAGCGCTTCTCGCCGAGCGCAGCAATCAGCTGGTCACGGGAGCTTTCCGTGCGACTGCCCACCGTACCGCCTTTCGAAGTCATACTCCTCTCCTGATATGTGGATCTTGCCATCGACACCTGTAGGGCTCGGGCGGTGGGATACTCCCTCTGCCACCTGGCCTTCTGTACCTGGTGGAGAAGCTCTACGCGCGCACATCTACTAGATCTGCTACTGCTTATGCTGCTGCAAAGGATATGCCATCATTTGGGCGCCTGTTCAGTCGATAGCCGATCAGAAGGAACCGCGCCGTCATCGAGTGGGGGCGGCACTCGCTGCCGGCCGTGCTGCCTTGGACTGTACAGCCACATACACGGCCACAAGTGTGACTAGAACAGCCAGCAGCCAGGCAAGAGAGGTCAAGATGAGGTAGGTGTGGTCCACATATTCGAGCAGGTCGAACGCAGTGCCATAAAAGATAAGCTGTCTCCCAAAGACCTGCGTCAGGATGACGCTCAACCACATCATAGGCCCAAGTACTGCCAGGAGGAGACTGAGGACGACAACTCGGAGGGAGCGCATTAGCCTCGGAGTCGCACGGCCAGACCGCCTATTGGCTACTGCCTCTGGTCGATGCGTCTCATCTGCAGCGTGAGCTGCACGTGCCCCCAGCACGCTCCCGACGAGGAGCGGAACTGGCCAGACTATCACCGTCAACACAGCCTGGATGAGCAGAGCAACTGGCGGGCTCGCAATATCTGCCATTAAGCTCAGGTAGTTTGGGAGGTTTAGGAAGTTGGCGAAGCCAATGTACTCCGGCGTGCTACTCACCGCGGTCAACGAGAGCCCACCGGGGACATGCACTGGCGGGGCCGCGGGCTGTAGTGTATTCCACACTACCAGCAGAAGCCCTATACTCGCGGCTTGCGTTACCAGCATGATGACGCCGGAGAGCGCACCGGCAGCCAGGCCGGTCCGCACCCTGCCGCTCGCGTAGGCGGCTACAATTCCGCTCGCGCCCGCCAAAAGCGGTAGACTGAGTGCCTGCAACGACCACAAATCGGCCACCACCCCACTAGCCTGGCCTGCGCCGATTTTATCCAGCGCGTTCAGCACATCGAGTACGACCAAGTCCAGGCCCACGATGCCTCCCAGCACCAGTCCCAGGCGCCACCAGGCGCCCGTCTGCGAGCTTGTCCCCACTGGACGCGGCCAGCTATACACCAAGCGCGAGATGACAACGAAGACCGCCGCGTAAATCATCGTCGCCGGCAGCCAGACAAACGGCACACCATCAGTAATCGGGAATAAGAGGTCCAGCACTGCCACCCACACGAGCAATGCTATGATGATACTCAATCCCTTCCCGACAGCAGGCAACAACTGGTTCATGGACCGTACCCTCACTTCCAAAGTTGCCAGGTGCTCGCGTAGCAGACTCTGGCATTCATCACTAATCACTCCCAACCAGAACCGCGCTTCAGACTCTCCACCCTGCTGAACCGCATCTAGATAGGAGTCGCCAAACGTGCGCAACATTGGCTCCCCGAAGGCGCGGCGGTGCTCCGGCGGGTACAGGTGCAGCACCCAGCGGTAGATCTGCTCAGCCTGGGCGCGCGGTTGGTCTTGTTGAGGCTTATTTATCATCGGCCGGTCTCCAGGGAGTACGTGGGCAGCAGGCTCCGCTGGCGCGCGATCGCCACCACATCGTTGTAGCGCTTCAGCTCAGCGGTAAACGCCTGCCGCCCACGTTCGGTCAGCCGGTAATAGCGCCGCCGTTCGTCGTCCAGAGCTGGGTCGGGACGCTCGTCGGCCTCCTCGATCAATGAGTCAGCGAGCATGCGCTTGATCGACCCGTACAGCGTGCCGGTACCCATAGTGACCTGGCCCTGACTGTCCTGCCGAACCTGCTTCATGATCTGGTAGCCGTGCCGATCACCGCCGGCCAGCGCGAGCAGAATGTAAAACACTGCTGGGGTCAGTGGTGTCTGTGGGTTGTTGGTGTTCATGCTGGTAAGCATATGTCCGTTACGGACGTATGTCAAGGGCCAAACGAAGTGAGCTGTACATGACGGAGCAGGCTCGCTAGCGCTCAGCGGTGTACATCCTATGGCATACGCATTGCGCCCCGTGACACGCTTATTGCGCCGTTATGTCAGGCTTATAGGGAGTGGACGACCGCTGGATTCCAAGCCGCACGGGCGCGCGGGAGGGCAAGAGGCAGACCGATGATTCAATCGCTCGACGCCAAGAAAGTGGCACTTGCGCCAAAACTCTACGCTGGCAGTGCGGCAAGGCTCAGGCGTTGCGAAAGGCGGTCCCGATCACCCAGCCAAGCCAGCCGAGGAGTGCGAAGAGGGCGAGCGCGAACAGGAGCGTTGGCAAGTGCGCGGAGTCCAGCCAGAAAGGCGGGCCGAAGTGGCTGGTAGGATAAGGAACGGCGGGCTGCGTGCCCGCTGCTGGCGTCGGGGGGACAATGGTGTTACTGGGAGTGAGCAGCGTGTTGCTGGTGATGAGTAGCGCGGGGAAGACAGGAAGGACGGCGAGTGCAACACCAAGCCGCCATTCCTCGCAGAGCGCGCCGATGACCAGTGGCAACACGAGCATCACTATGCCAAGGATGACGGCGAGGGCGGGCGTCACTGGTTGACCGGCGCTGCCACAGGCGCTGGTGCAGCCATAGAGACCGCCGCCAGTAGCGGCCGGCGAGGCCGTTGCCGCTAGGAGTATCGTCTGAACGCCCGCGACCACGAGCGCCGCGGGGCGCACACCTGCAGGCCGCGGGGCGCGCAGGCGCACTGACCAGTGATCCTTATCGCGTGGCTGAGCTGTATATGCCATGACTGCCTCCCTCGGCTGGTTACCTTGATCGCTGGTTACCTTGGGCACAAGTGACGAATCCGTCAAGGCAAGTATGCAGCGCGCAAGGCGTGGTGGTCAATCTTCATAGCGCATGTGGGGGAAGCGGGTAACGAAGATCCATCTAGACGGAGGTATCTGCAAGGCCGTCTCCAATCTCCTCGCCAGTCCTAAGGTGATAACTCACCAGTTTACGCAGACTGCGTTGTTTTGCCTACACTATTTATCGAGTCGAAGCGTCGCACGGTGCAGTAGTGACCTGATCCGATCAGGGTTTGTACTCTATTTCATCACACGTGCTATAGTATATGTGTAATACTTTCTCGCGACAATTGCAGGAAAGTCACCTGAGTGCCAGATGCCAGTCACACCTGACGACCGCAAATACACCAGTAGGTGCTAGGGAGCAGGGATATTAAAGATGGCTTTCTTCGTTTCTTCCTCTTTACCTCCTACGTCTAATGTGCACATAGCGATCCATAGATTCGGCGGATGACGCGGCGGTTCAACACACCGTGAAGCAGCTGGTTGCTACCGACACTAGGCTACGCGCCATGTATGACTTACGTATGACTTATGTATGACTTATGTATGACTTATGTATGACTTATGAATATCGGCGCGATGAGAGAGTTGGAGCAGGTCGCCACTGCATGTGAGGTCGCCAGCAGCAAGGAGCTATCCCATGATATCGCCACGTTCCGACCGGTCCAGTGTGATCGTCGCACTCCGATCAGCGCTTTCAAGCGTGCAGATCCTTTTGTATCGCCTCACCGGGGGAGGGCTCGGTTCCCGCTTCACATTGGGAGCCATTGGTGGTCTGATGGGGTCTGGGCGCATTCTCCTTCTCACTACGACTGAGCAGGCGTACCCGAAAACCAATACTGCTCCTCTGGTCTATTTCCGGGATGGCAAGGATCTATTTATCCTGGCATTCTACGGGGGCAGTACTGAGCAGCCTTCCTGGTACGTCAATCTCAAGGCCAACCCCCAAGCCGATATCCAAATCAACGCGCGGCATATGGCGGTCACCGGCACTATTGCCACCACCCATGAGAGGGCACGACTGTTTGCGAAGTTTAGTCCGCTCACCCCAAACTTTGTACGCTTTCAACAGGGCTCTTCACGTGAGGTACCGATTGTGCTCTTGCGTTCTGTGTAAAGAGTCATCGCTGCGGAGCCGGACGGCTCATTTAGACGTGCCGCACCGCCCAGGTCACTCCGCCGTCGGCTGTAGCGATGAGACCAGCATTGGTCACTGCCCACCCGGTCATCTGGTTCACAAAGTCAAGCTGGGTCATCCCAGCAAGCAGTGTGATGGAGTTACTGGCGGTGGCAATCTTGGTCCAGGTGCTGGCCCCAAGAGGTAATTGATACAGCGTAATCTGCCCGTTTACCGTGGCAGCAACTATCACCTCACCAGTCGGCAACACACGGCTGGGAATACCGGACTCGGGGATAGTGATCGCGCTGGTGCCCCCAAGTACGTCGCCCCCGTGCCAGCTCAATCCCGCGTCCGTCGTGCGATACACGTAGAGGCTCCCCAGTTGTGGGTTTGACAAATTGCTGAGCTCGATGACCTCGAGAACCCCAGCGATGGCACTGATAAAGACCGGTGGCTCGGCACGCACTTGAAATAGGTCAGCAGGCTCGGATTCAGGCGGAATGGGCGAGGACTGTCCCGACCAGGTATTGCCGGCATTATGAGTCACGCAGAGATAGATAGGACTACTGGGGGAGCCGCCGTCGGGGCAACCGCCTGCAAATCCGGTGGTGGCGTTGGCAAACGAGATGCCGTTTGGGCCTGCCGGCCCGACGTAATATGGGCTTACTTGCGCCCACGTGGCTCCGCCATCGGTCGTTCGCCACATATCAATCGAATACTCGCCCGCGGCCGCTCCGTTTGGATCAGCCGAAAGAAAGCCATGCAGACTGTCACTGAAGTCGAGCTGTTCCACCTCTGCGGTGGCTACCGTGGAGGGTGACCAGTGGGCGCCGGTATCTGTGGTATGCCAGAGGGTGGTGGAGTTACCGTTAAAAGACGACAGCCAGGTCCACGCTTCAGCGGCCGACGTGGCATAGAAATCTATGCTGGACGGATACTCCAACGTAAGATTCACAAGACCAGCGGGGGTCATATTGTACCAGGTGCTCCCACCATCCATGGTATACGCGACACCCGTATAACTGTTGGGGCTCGATGGGGATTCTATACTACCCCATCCCGAGGTAGCAGAGAACATGCTGATCCCCACTACCCGGACGGTAACCACCGGTCTGGCGGCAACCCTCGGAGTTGCGGTGGCGACAACGGCCGTGGCGGTCGGTCGAGTCGTAGCGGTCAGTTGACTTCCGCAGCCGGCAAGTGCCGCCAGCACGGCCATCAGGAGTAGAGCAGCGCCGGATCGTAGGATGTCTTGCCTTGTTTGTGATGACCCCATTGTGCTACTCCTGCTTGATGACTCTATCTGGAGGTGACATGCCACCTCGACGTTTGCAACGGAGCGTGCCATGCCGCATCCGGCATGCAACCACAGTATATAGGGCGCTCCTCAGAAAGCAAGTGCTTAGAGTTCAGTGGCTGTCTGACACTATACGATCGTAATGCAAGGAGTTGGTTTCCATGAATGAATGAACAGGCGGCTATTACCTTTGTCCGGTCCACGGGAAACTCGGTCGAGCAGGCTCGCTTACAGTATGTGCTGGACGGCAGTCTCCCTCCGCCCCAAATCCGGGTGCAGCTGTTTGCCGGCCAGCGGGAGGATGGAGGATGGAGCCCCTTCTGGGCCCCTGACTACAGTTCGCTGGATGCGACCTGTTTCCGTCTGGCACAGGCGGAACAGCTGGGCATCAGCGCAGCCGATGCGGCGATCCAACGCGCCCTCGCGTTGCTGGCTCGCCGGCAGCGCCAGGATGGGAGCTGGGAAGAGGCCGAGAGCGCCTTCAGCGCCTTAGCAGGGCGCCTCGCAGACCTTCTCAGCCAGTAGTCTCGCCTGGCTGCTCTCCACATTGCTGCTTGCTGGAGTGCTGCCGGATCATCCGTTACTCGAAGAGGCCGCTTTCCGCCTCGAGCAGCAGCAAGAACCGGATGGCCGTTGGTCCAGCGAAGATGGGCCGGCACAAGATGTCCATACCACGGTGGAAGCGCTGCGCACCCTCCATCTCTGCCGTTACGGCTGATTCGCGCGCCTAACTGTACCACCCATTCAGCGTGAGATCGTGGACCTCCTGCCGGGTTCTATTGAGATAGACTCCCTCCGCATCCGACCTCTGGATCGCACTTAGGGGTATGGAGACATTATTCTGGAAGATTGCCCTTTTATGCATGACCAGATAGTTGTTCTGCACTCCCAGCGAGCTGACTGTCCCAAGGTGTTCACCGTGGCTGTCATAGATCGGGAGTCCCTGAGGAAAATCCTGCGCCTCAGCCGTTGGATCATTCATCATCATCGTTGTCGTAGAGCCTTCCATTTTAACTTGAACAGACTTGAACGAACTGTGATCCGGAACACACAATCGCTTTCGCCATGCATTGGACATAACCTAGTTTTCTGCACTGCCTGCCTCCATTTTGGCGGTAGCTATCATACACGACCAAAACAGGATGCCTCTTGGCTGGCGTGATACTGTGCCGGGCACATCTGTAGCGCTTCTTTGATTAGAGGTGATAAGCAGGGTGATTGGAGGTTTTATACAAATGGCTGCATGTCACCTGTGTATGCATTACAGAAAATGAGGGGGTGCTGTGGAGAGATTACTCGCCAAAGCCTTTCTGCTCCCTAGGTGAAAGGGAAGGTGGTATTGTCTCCAACAGACAGAGTATATCACACATCAACATAAAGCTTTATGTTGATGTGTGATATACTCTGTCCAGCTACATACTCAAAAATCATTAGCACGTTTTCAACACCGTCATGCGTGCCTCTCACAGAGGCTTCCACAGAGGCGTGGATTTCCGTAGGCCCTACGGTCTGCCGGCAGCAGTGCACAAACGTTCTGAAAGGGCAAAAGAAACGCGCCTTATATTCCTACCGCTGAACCCATTGTCGACGCATCGTCTCCGCCTCACCATCCCCTTGCGATGGTACACCCCTGTTCCTTTGCGGATTGCCGTGCCGTTCGGCAGGCTAATCCCCGGCTGAGCCTCTTGCCAAACGTAATCCAGCAGGTTCCGCTTGGACACACTCACACTCCAACACCCTGCAAACACCATGGGATCGTCGTGCTCGCTGAACGACGATACTTATGCCGAGAAGAAAAGGTATATAGAGAATGGCTCAGATACATAAGTCACAGAAGTCTCAGATTCGTCAGATCGCAGTGGTCGGCACTTACCTACCCCGCCAGTGCGGGATTGCCACCTTCACTACCGATCTTAGTGAGGCTCTTGCTGACCAACTTCCGGACGCCACGATCTTCGCCGTAGCAATAAATGATCTAGACGAGGGCTATCCCTACCCTTCCAAGGTCCGGTTGGAGATTGCTGAGCAGGATATCGAGTCTTATCACCAGGCCGCAGAGTACCTGAATAGTAACGGTGTCGATCTCGTCCTCCTCCAGCACGAATTTGGCATCTTTGGTGGGCCGGCAGGCTCCCATGTCCTCGAATTGCTTCGCAGGCTCCACATGCCTATCATTACGGTACTCCACACCGTCCTCTCTGAACCTGACCCCGATCAACTCGAAGTGTTACGTGAGATTGCACGCTTATCCGACCGACTTGTCGTGATGAACCACTACGCCAGTGAGCTGTTGCACGACATCTATCAAGTGCCTCTCGCGAAGATTACCTACATTCCCCACGGAATTCCCGATCTGGCGTTTGTGGATCCGAATTTCTATAAAGACCAGTTCGCGGCAGAGGGTAAAGTAGTGCTTCTCACATTCGGCCTACTCTCACCCAATAAAGGTATCGAACATGTCATCACAGCCATGCCAGAGATCCTGAAGCGCTATCCAAATGTCGTCTACATCGTTCTGGGCGCGACACACCCACACGTCCTGAGTCACCAGGGTGAAACCTACCGGCTGATGCTGCAAGACCTCGTTCGCCAGCGAGGTATCGAGTCACATGTCGCCTTCTACAATCAGTTTGTCGAGGTAGAAGAACTCTTCCAGTTCATTGGCGCAGCGGATATTTACATCACACCCTACCTTAACCCAGAGCAGATCGTTTCTGGCACACTTGCTTATGCCGTTGGAACAGGTAAGGCAGTCATCTCCACCCCGTACCGACATGCTGTCGAACTCCTTGACGAAGGCCGCGGCGTGCTCGTGCCATTTCGGGATTCAGCCGCCATTGCACAACAGGTCATCGAACTGCTAGGTAACGAATCCAACCGTCATGCGATGCGCAAGCGAGGCTACCAGCTGGGCCGCACCATGACATGGAGCCGGGTTGCTGAGCAGTATCTCGAGTTGTTTGTCGAGGCTCGCGACGAGCATCTACGCACACCTTCTGTCATCGAAAGTCCCCAGCGAGAGTGGCTTCCCCAGGGATTCCTTCCTCTCAACTTGAAACACCTGCTCCGCATGACGGATGACACTGGTCTCTTGCAGCATGCCACATTCTCTGTCCCTAACTACCAGGAAGGGTATACGACGGATGACAATGCTCGTGGTCTCATTGCCGCTATCTTGCTTGGACAGCTGGAGGGCAACGATGCGCACCCAGTATCGGATGACCTCTCAACACGCTATCTGGCTTTTCTTCAATACGCATTCAATGGTGATTCCGGTCGATTCCGCAATTTTCTATCGTACGATCGCCGCTGGCTGGAGGACCTGGGTTCAGAAGACAGCCACGGCCGGGCTCTGTGGGCGCTGGGAACAGTTATCAACCGCTCGGATAATCACGGATTTGTAGGCCTAGCGAACAATCTCTTCACTCGTGCCCTGCCGGCTGTACAGAAATTCACTTCCCCACGTGCCTGGGCGTTCAGCCTCCTTGGCATAGACGGCTATCTTAAGCACTTCAGCAATGATCGCCGAGTCCAGCAGATCCGCGCTGAACTGGCTGACCAGCTCATGTACCGGTACGAAGTGTGCAGCACAGACGATTGGCCCTGGTTTGAGGATGTCCTCACCTACGATAATCCTACCCTTTCTCGAGCATTGCTGGTAACCGGACATGCTCTGCACCAGAGAAGATATGTCGAAGCAGCCATGAACACGCTGCGTTGGCTCATCGACATTCAGTACAACGAGAGTGGGCACTTTGTACCCATTGGGTGCCATGGCTTTTACCGTCAGGGCGGAATCCCCGCTCGATTTGACCAGCAGCCTATCGAGGCCTATGCGATGGTTGCCGCATGTCTAGATGCCTACCGCATCACCGGTGATACGCACTGGCACAACCAAGCTAAGCTTGTCTCCGATTGGTTCCTTGGCCATAACGATCTCCAGATTGCGCTTGTCGATCAGGCGACTGGTGCGTGTTATGATGGCCTCCAACCTAACTGGGTAAATCAGAATCAGGGCGCCGAATCAACGCTCGCTTTTTGCTTACATCGCTGGACTTACGCCTAGCGGAGCAAGAGGCAGCAGCAGAAGTTGCAGTGCGGTTACTGGCAGGAGTAGGCTAAACTGACACATGGAGCCGTACCCAAGGTATGATATCCGAACTCTACACGAGAAGATTCAGGTTTCCAGTATTCGTACGTTCGCTGGCGAGGCCTGCATGGTGACATATATAACACAGTCGATTTGCCTATGTTGCCAGATCCGAAGGTTTGCGGAGTGTCTCCTATGATAAACAAGAAAACGCTGTACCAGGTCCTCTTTCACCGGCATGCCAGTAATCCTATTCTTAGTTCATCAGACTGGCCATATCCGGTCAACACGGTCTTCAACCCTGGTGTAACACGCCTTGCCGACGGCACAACGTTACTGTTGTGCCGTGTTGAGGACCGCCGGGGATTCTCGCATTTCTGTGCCGCGCGCTCCCGCAATGGCGTTGATGGCTGGCAAATCGATCCCGTACCAACGCTTAGTCCCGATCCCATACATTACCCCGAAGAGCTCTGGGGCATTGAGGATGCGCGCATAACGTATGTGCCTGAGTACCAGACTTACTACATTGCGTATACGAGTTTCTCGCAAAGCGGACCTAGCGTCTCGCTCGCGACAACAGAGGATTTCATTCACTTTGAGCGAGTTGGGGCTACAATGCCACCCGAAGACAAAGACGCCGCGCTTCTGCCGCAACGCATCGGCGACCAGTGGGCACTTATCCATCGGCCGGTTGGCCCGAGCGGTGCCCACATCTGGATTTCCTACTCTCCAGACCTGCGCCACTGGGGTGATCACCAGTTGATCTTAGAGGCACGACAAGGAGCCTGGTGGGATGCCAACAAGATCGGGCTTTCCTGTCCGTGGATCGAGACAACTGACGGCTGGCTTATGATCTACCACGGTGTACGCACTACCTCCTCTGGCTCGCTCTACCGGATCGGCCTGGCTCTCTTCGATCTCAAAAAGCCAGAGCGCTGCTTGTTGCGGGGAGACGAGTGGGTCTTTGCGCCTGAAGCAGCCTATGAGCGGGAAGGTGATGTGAATAACGTTGTCTTTCCATGTGGACTCACCATCGATGACGATGGCGACACGCTCTCCATGTATTATGGCGCGGCGGATAGCTGTATTGGCCTAGCGACGGCAAGTGTGAGTACACTACTCCACTGGCTACGCGAGCATGGTCAGCCTTTCCTTTGCCGGCCATAGGGTAAGAGGCACAGCAAGCAAGCTGGATCAAAAGAGTCGCCGCTTACCCTGATTTCATGGGCCAGTGCGGCGGGTTCCTCTTTAGCGGTCATCGCGGCTTGGAAGTGGCTTCTTTCCAGGCTCAAGTTGAACGCCAACTGTTTGCAGGAACATAGCTAGCATTTCGTAGTGACCGACGAGAAAACAGAGTTCAATGAGTTGCGCCTCGGTGAAATGGTTAGCCAGTTCATCCCAGGTTGTGCTCGTGATATGCCGCTCGGAATGTAGTTGATCGGTCGCCTGGAGCAGAAGAGCTTCGATTGGCGACCACTCGGTGGCCGACGGCCCATTGATGATCCGCTCAAGCGTTGACTGATCGACTCCAAAGGGTGCGCTGAGCTCGACATGCTGACCCCATTCGTAGTCATTGCCCATATTGCAAGCGGTCCGGAGGATCACCAGTTCGGTCTGACGTCGACCGAGACTTCCGCCGGCCATCAGACGACCCGCGAAAGGGAGCCAGGAAGCAAACAGCTTTGGATGGCGCGCTATTGTTCCAAAGATAGTTAGCGGTTCACCCTGGCTGTCGAGACCGGAACGAGAAATGAGGTCACGAGTGCGTTCGTTCATTTCCACGAGTGGCATAGGTGTCACCTTAGGGTAAGATACGTGCGTTGGTCCTGCCCCATCTTGAGAATTCGGCATAGTCATTTCCTCTCTAGCATCGCTGTAAACACATTCTACAGCAGATTGGCAGGGCTTACTGGCTACCCGCGAACTCTCCCTCCTGGATGCTTCAAAGCTTGCCTTCTGGTGGAACGGGCTTCTCCTGTAACGAGCGGGAACGAAGCCACAGCGAGAGGTGTGTGGGTTGAACCGTTTCCTGGATGACAGCCAGCAGATCCTCGCGTAACTGCTCCAGGTTCACCTCCTGGCGAAGCGTCTCAGAGAAGAGGGCGGCAACCTGTGCCGCGTCGTACTTGCTGCGATAAAAGCGCTGATCTACCAGCTGTTGCACGCGCTGGCGCAAGGGCTGGAATAGAGCGGCCACGATCAGGGTGGAAACGACCAGGACTACGGCATTGTTCGGCTCCAAAAAGCTGGACAGCAGGTGTTGCCCACCCAAGACGAGCAAGAGATAGATGACCAGCAGGGTCGCGGTGAGGCTACCGTAAACAAGCGTGCGATTAATGATCACGTCAATGTCCCACAGCCGGTAGCGCAGGAGCGCTATGCCCACGCAGAAAGGTATGGGAAGGTACCAGAAGCGATACAATGGCAACGCAACTGCCAGCAGCAGCGAATGCGGTGTATTCAGCAGAAACGCGCCTGGTCGATTGAGCGCGGGCACAAAGGTCATGTACAGGGTGAGACAGAGCGGCAGCACAACGACGGGCACAAAACCATAGAGCAGCCACTTGATCTGCTGGCGCTGGATCGGGGTAGCCGCATGCACGAAGCGATAAAGCTGAAAGCAGGCGGATCCTCCAAACACCACGGAAAGCCAGCCGGCCTCGAGGAGTGGTGGCCAGGTATTGAGATTCAGAGACGGTATGGGACTAACCCAGAAGAAGACATTGGCGAACCAGAGAAAGATGAGCGCCCACGACCAGCGTGGGACGAAGCGGCCATCGGGGAAGGTAGCAAAGAAAATGGCAAGGCAGGGGTAGTACAGTATCGTCGGTAGGAGGCTGGCTTGTCCCACTACGCTGATGAGCGGGTTGGAGCTTGTAGTAGGGATCGCATCTGAATGGGCAAATGACAGGCCCAACGACCCCATGGTGATCAGAAGATACGAGACAAAAAGGCCTATCCAAGTATCTGATCGCCGCCGGATGATGAGCGCGCCGATCAGCAGGAACGGGAGTGTGCTCAAAAGATCTAGGGCAATTACGTAGAACGCGTAGCTACTCAAGGAAAAACCGGCATGCTGAAGCACGTGTAACGTCAGTGTATCCAGCTGGTCGAAGTCTGGACAACTGCTCACTGGTTCGGTACAGACGGTAAACAGCAAGTGATAGTAGAAAGGCAGGCTTACCGCAAGCGTTACCAGGTTTATCAGGACGAGCACGAGCCAGAGCGCTTGCCAGAGGCGAAGACGCACTCCATGAGTACTATCTCCTTTTCCGCGGTGGTTGCAGCCGGGACAACTGCGGTGGCGATTCAGACAAGCGTGCACCTCGTTTCCTGGAGCGCGTGCCGTCAGTGATGATTCAGAATCTCTAGTCCGTGCGTTGACCGAGGGGCTCTATGTCGACAAAGCACCTACGCTCTCCCTCCGCACTCGTTCTCAAACCCAGTATAGATGGCCAACGTGACAAAAGCGCTACGAAGTGCGTTCTCGCCGGCGGCAGCCTCCCTGATAAAAGAGGAATACTGGCACCTCGCCGCTCCTGGCAATGGCCAAGCGCGCAGAAACTGTAAGCAATATGTTAAACGGAAAAGCACTGGCGTAAGTTTCTCCTGTCATCATGCGTAGTGGACGTGGTGCAAGGACGCAACTTGTCGCCAACCGCGACCCATCGCGCAGGGAGAGCGCGCTTGCGGTAGAAGGATTGCGGCACTAAAGTGCACGGGTCATTCGAAGGAAGGCACATGGATGATCAGTCAACCGAACCAGACTCGAACGGTAGCGCACGTCGATCCGCTGGCGGCGGGCATCGTGGTGTTGGCGGTGGCGACGGCCCTGATCCACCTCCTGCTGGGGATCTCACTGGGTCCTCCCAGCACCAGGCCATTTCCGCTGCTGTTCTACCTGAATGCGCTTGGCTATCTCGTTCTGATCACGGCTCTGTATGTGCCACTGTTGCATCCTGTGCAGCGCGAAATTCGCTGGGTGTTCATCGTCTATGCGATCCTCACGATCGTGTTGTGGTTCCTCCTCGCTCCAGCGCACACACCTCTGGGATATAGTGACAAAGTGATCGAAGTCGTGCTCGTAACACTGCTGATCGTCGACGAACGCCGATCAGGACGCGGAGGCGAGCCTGGGTAGTGGCAAAAATATCCGCACTCGCTCTAAGCTTTTCCTTCAGCTATCCAACCTTCCTGCGGCTGGCGTAACCGGCCGACTTCAATCAACTGGGTAATGACACTCGCCGGAAGTGGCCAAGAGAACCAGTGGGAAATCTCACTCTTGGGTACTACCACTGCCGCGCGTACTCCAGCTACCACCAGCTCCTCAAGTCCATCTTTCCCCTGCTGAGTTGGGTTGCGAAGTCGTTGATCCCAGCGTGCCAACTCACTGGTCTCGCGCTCGCCACCACCTTCGGCGGGCACTGCCAGCGCACGGCTTACCAGCGCACCAACACGCTCCAGGCGCGCTCGAATGCTACGTAGTGACGCGGAGTCCAGACCAAGCTCACGCTTGACATCTTCGATAGGTGACGGACCAGCCGCGGACAGGTAGTTCAGGAGCTCGACCGCCACATGCCCATAAACGCCCCGGGCAGCGCGCCCGAGTTCTTGGCGGCACAGAGGATCTACTAAAGCAACGGTCTGGCTGGTGAGAAAAAGCGTCTTGCCGCGGTGCAGCTTGAGAGCGTAGATGCCTGGTCGCTCTGCAAGTTCGGACCCCCATCGCCAACGCGTTTTAGGCCAGCTGGCAAATCCACGACCACCCGGCCGGTAGGATTCTTCATGGCAGGCGGCAAAGAGACTCGGCAGCGAGCAGTCGGGAGTGAGCGTCAGCATACCACGCTCGACTGCGAACGTTTCTGCCTCATCGAGTGTTTGCAGCGCATGCTCGGCAGCTAGACGGCAAGCCCAAGATCGCTGCTCACAAAGATCAGCTAGAGCCGGTGTTGTTACTTCATCCACCGCAGGTACGCGTCGATCTATCCGCATGTGCTACCCTCTCAATCTACTTAAAGTATACTGAATCCAAGTATTGGCAGGTCGTCTGGTCTCAAGCGACCGAAATCCGGTAGTGGATGCTCCCTCTGCCGTAGTCGCCGTGATCGAGCCCCAATCGTCTTTGAGTATGCTCTGGCGCAATAACTCGAGGGATTCCGAGATAGCGGCCACGCAGGTGCGAAGGTGCGAGATTAGCGAGATAGGCACCGGCACACCTCCTGCAGGAGGCTGGAGGAAATACAGATCCATCTGAGCGTGACGAGGAGTACAGGATATTGCAGAGGAAGAGATTCTAGAGAGGACAAGCTCGTGGCAGACTTGAATAACCCGAAGGTACAGAAAATCCTGCGATCCAAGGGGTTTGCCCATCTGGCGACCATTGGACCTGATGGAGCACCTCAGTCATCTCCCATGTGGTTTTTGTGGGATGGGGAGTATCTCAAGTTCACTCATACGACCACCCGGCAGAAGTATCGTAATATTCAGCGGGACCCGCGGGTCGCGGTGTCGATCACGGACGCGGATGACCCCTATGCCTACGCCGAGTTTCGCGGGAGAGTGGAGCGGATTGAACCCGACCCAGCCGGTGCCTTTTATGATACCTTGGCCAAGCACTATGCGGTACCATGGGGCTACCCGGGCGATCCGCGGGTGATCTTGTCGATGAAGATTGAGCAAGTGGCGGGTCGGAACCTCGAGTGAGTCCGTAGAGCGCTTCTGACCAAAGGAGTCGGAGCAGCTCACGCCGTCTCTGCTGGCTCCTTTGGTCATGCAGGTGCCGCTCCGGGAAACCAGGGGGTCTACCGTGACCAGGCTCCACGCAATACTCATCACCCCGTTGACTGGCCCACTGGCTCCCTTTGGACGCGCCGGTGCCACTGGTCTCTCCCTCTGGGCCACGCATGCCGCTCGCCTCCCGCCGCCCTGGAGGGGAGTGGACCTCGACGTGCGCGACGCCGGGAGCGACGTGCGCGCCAGTATGCGGGCGGCTCTGGACGAACAACCTGACGTGCTCTTTGGGCCATACGGAAGCCATCCCATGCTGATGGCTGCAAGTAGCTGTCCGCGTGTGCTTTGGAATCACGGTGGGGCTACCTCTCGCCTAGCTCGCCCAGCGTTCCCACAGGTCATTAACGTCCTCTCACCAGCTTCGACCTACTTCTCCGGCGTCTTGCAGGCCGTGCGCGCCTTCGATCCAGGGGCAGCTACCGTTGCTCTCCTTCATACGACCAGTGGATTTGGTCAAGACGTGGCAACCGGGGCTGCCAGGGCGGCGCTCACCCTCGCCTTTGCGGTAGAGCGCCTGGCATTCGAGCCAGGCCATGCTGCTGAAATTGCATCACTCGTCCCGCTGGCAGATGTGTTGCTCGTGGTCGGCAGCTTTGCAGATGAACTGGCAGCGGCTTCCCTCGTGCTGCAGCGCCCCTGGCGTGCGGCGGCATTCGTCGCAGCAGGGGTAGAGGAGGTGCTCGCTTCGCTTGGGAACCAGCGTGAAGGGCTGCTTGGGCCGGCACAATGGGTCGCGTCGACAGCTCCAGAACCGGATGAAGGCCCTGACGCTGCGTGGTTCGTGACTCGCTATAAGGGGATAGCAGGAGGGGAGCCGTCTTATCCTGCCGCCCAAGCCTTCGCGGCCGGGCTGCTGTGTGCGCGATGTCTGCGAGAATGTGGGCGTGGTGAGGATACCGACCAACTTGCCGCGGCCCACCAGCTCTCCTGTACGACACTCTATGGTGCGTTCCGCCTCGATCCACAGAGTGGTCTGCAGTCTGGCCATCAGCTACTCATTGTGCAATGGCAGCAGGGAGTTCGCCGTGTCGTCTGGCCGCCAGAGCAAGCAGAACGTCCTTTGGTCTCTCTACTGACACAGTAAAACCACGTTCTGACTGCCGATGTAGCCTGACCGGAGGTCCCCTTGGTCACTCGTCCGCGCTTGCAGCTCGGCCTGCGAGTTAATGTGGTGCCCGGGCGGTACGAAGCCTGCGAGGTGAACGGTGTTGAGGCCAGATAGAGCGCCGAGCGGCTTACTGGTTTTGCTCGTCTCCAACCCAACAATCCATCCGATAAAGCAGTAGAGGAGCGTGCCGCTATGGATCTCCATCTCACGGGGAAACTCGCACTGGTCACCGGCGCGAGCAAAGGCATTGGCCTGGCAATAGCAAGGGCTCTAGCCGAAGAAGGTGTACACGTGGTTGGCGGAGCCCGGCAGCCGAGTGATGAGCTGGAGCAGCTGGCCGAGAAGCATCCCGTCCACTTTGTTTCGGTTGATCTGAGTACGCCTGACGGCCCAGCTCATCTGGTTACGGCGGCCGTCTCGAACCTGGGCGGGCTAGACCTCCTGGTTAACAACGTTGGCGCCGCCAAGACGCGTCTGGATGGCTTCCTCACGGTAACCGACATGGACTGGACTGAGTCGCTCACGCTCACATTTCTGGCAGCCGTGCGTACTACTCGCGCGGCGCTGCCGCACCTGTTGGAGCGCGAGGCTGGAAGCATCGTAACTATCTGCTCGGTTAACTCCTGGCTGCCCGATCCCAGGGTCATCGACTACAGTGCCGCCAAAGCCGCTCTTCTCAACTTCTGCAAGTCGCTCTCGAAGGAAGTAGGTCACCAAGGCATTCGGGTCAATACTGTCAGTCCGGGACCGGTGGCGACCGACTTGTGGCTGGGTAAAGACGGTGTGGCCGAGACTACAGCGAAGGCCAGCGGCAATCAGGGGGCGACTCCCCTTTCGGCCGAGGCGGTGGCCCAGCGGGCCGCCCAGGATATGCTGACCGGCCGGTTTACTCGCCCAGAGGAGGTAGCCGATCTGGTCGTGCTCTTGGCGAGTGATCGGACGGGCAACGTTACTGGTGCTGACTTTGTCATCGATGGCGGGCTTATCACGACCTTGTGACACGTGGCAGGCATAGGAAATATCAAAGGTAATATCGGCATTCTGGGCCATTCTCTTAAATGGCTCGATGGCCGAATGCAATCTGGCTCACGTGAATCTCATTTGTGCCCGAGCCGAGCCAGGCTGTGCTGCCTGCTCGTCTGAACCACGATCGGACCGGAGTTGGACACCGGCGGTGATGAAGAGGTGCCAGCCCGTCACTACATACCATGATTGGATGGTGAGAAGCAGGAGGCGCTCCATCACGCCGCCCAGACGTGCTGACGCCAGTAGCGAGCCGGGGTCGAAGACCCAGAAGGTGAATGCGATCACACCCACAGTCACGAGCGCGGTAATCAACGTATAGTTTCCCCATCGGCGCCACTGCGGGTTACGCCACCATACCAGCCCCACGGCGAGGAACGCAACGACCGGACCCAACAACCCAAGGTCCGCTCCAATCAGCCAATGGATGGCGACTGTTGCCGGCGCTTCGGTAAAGACCCCCGCGATGGCCAGTCCCAGACCATGGAAGGCCAGCAAGCCAGCGCCAAGCCAGCGCCAGGACGACGTCAGGACGGGGCGCATGCTGAGTGCGAATCCCGCAGCACATGCTATAAGCAGCACTCCAGAAAGGACTGTGGCGGCGTTGAAGAGCCCGGCGTTCGGGCCAATTCCAAGATCGCTGATCGCCCGGTGCACAGGAGAGTAACCAGAGCGCGACACTCCAGCCACGAGATAGGTGGCGACATAGAAGAAGGGAGCGATTACACCTGCGAGCGCTAGCCCGCGGGTGATTAGGGCGCGGGTGTTTCGAGACATCAAGCGACGTTCCTTTCAGAGAGAAGAACTCACGAACCACCTTACGCGGATAAAGTGGTCTTCTCTGGTGCCACGACGGGGCTCACAGGGTCTACTCGCCGAGTGAACAGTGGACTCACCAATAGCCCGATGACCAGCGCGCAGCCTACGACGACGAGAGACACGATCAGGTCCGGCTTAGCCACCATAAGGAAGAGAACGCCGATCACCACGGCCAGAGAGCCGTTTGCGACGAACATCAGCCGCGGATCATGGGCCGCATCTGTGACTGCGAACGGAAGCGTGGCGTCTTCTGGCACGCTTTCAGCACGGTCAGCGACTGCGGCAATCCAGCGTCTCTGGAACGCCCCGGTAACCAGCCCGACACCAAGGAAGGCGCCGAGGGCGACGAGGGCCCAGTTGCCCTGGGTACCGCGCCATGCCACGATGTAGAGGTAGAGGCCCATCGCCGTCACACCGACGCCAGAGATAGGCACAACGATGCTGGTGACGCGCGCCGCTGTCCCTGTCCAGAGTCGGAGTGTGTGAATAGTATGAGCGCGTCGTAGGCCAAGCACGCAGACATAGATGATCGCCAGACCAGAAACATACCCCATCGCGCCGAGAATGTGGAGAAATAGCATCCCGTTGTATACCATGTCATTCCCCATGTCACTTCCTCCGTTTTAAGCTCCGCTGGCAAGCCGGCCGCCGTCAATCGCGAAGGTGGCGCCGGTGGTAAAGGCGGCCTGGTCCGAGCAGAGCCAGGTGACTAGGGTAGCCACCTCCTCCGGCTGACCAAGACGCTGGAGCGGGACCGCGGCGCTCACCTGCATACGGACGGCCTCTGGCAGCTGCTTCAAGCGCTCGGTCAGGATTGGGCCAGGCGCGACCGCATTGACGCGGATGCCCTGCGCAGCGTAATCGAGTGCTGCCGTCTTGGTGAGGCCGAGAATGCCGTGCTTGGTAGCGACGTACGCGGCGAGCCCTGGCACACCACGCTCCCCAGCAGTCGAGGCCATATTGACGATGGCACCACCGCCAGACTCGATCAGCAGCGGGATCTCTGCGCGCATTGCCAGAAACACCCCCCGCAAGTTGACCTGAAGAGCCAGATCAAACCCGTCAAGTGGGATGTCCGCCAAAGGCGCGGGAGCAGGTCCAGCAGCCGAGTTGTTGAAGGCGCAGTCCAACCGGCTAAACGTGGCACGCGTCTCCGCGATCAATCGCTCAACCTCTTCCGGACGTGTCAGGTCAGTCGGAACAATGAGCGCCCGTCCTCCCTCAGCGCGGAGGCGTGCTGCCACCTCCTCCAGCGCGGCCACATCACGGGCAGCGAGGACGACGCTTGCACCTGCACGAGCGAAAGCCAAGGCAGTGGCCGCTCCGATTCCACGGCTTGCCCCTAACACGAGTGCGACCTTTCCAACCAGCAGGCCACTGGTGCGTTCGGTGGGAATCATGAATCCTCCTGTGCAAAAATCACTCGCACGGCCATGTATGCAGGCCGGTTGAGCCTAACCAGAGTGCGTAGCCTATTCAATTTGTATATTCAGCTTGATCAATTATTAAGGCCAAGGCTTGACTGTATGTCAGCGTAAGAGGTATGCCCTCACTGTGCCTTCTTTACAGAAGGTCGACGCCAGTATATGATACAGGCAGTCCATCCAATGTATTTGGATATACAGACCATACAATAGATTAGTGGAGATGTCAAGACACGAATGAGTCCTCGCCCCTATCACCTCGGCCAACGCCAGGCTGCCACGGAACAGACGCGCGTTCGCATCCTCATGGCAGCCCGCGAGCTACTTATGTCTCCCGACGGCTATTCCGGCTTTTCCATGGAGGCGGTTGCCCGTCAGGCCGATGTAGCCCGCATGACGGTCTACCATCAGTTCGGCTCCAAAACTGGGCTGCTGGAAGCGTTATGCGATACATTGGCGGTCGCCGGGGGGATGGATGAATTGGGGTCGGCGTTTCGCCAGCCAGACCCACGTGATCTGTTGAATCAGTATTTGCTGGTGTTCAGTCGCTTCTGGGAGGTGGATCGGCTTGTTATGCGTCGGCTCCGGGCATTGGCTGCTCTCGACCCGGAATTTGAGCAGGTGATCCGGGCGCGGGATGAATGGCGACGCCAGGGTGCGCGCGTCATTATTCGACGCCTCGTCGAGCAGCACGTTCTGCCTGCTGAGGCGGCCGGCGACGAGCTGGTTGACGTGCTCTTCACGCTGAGCAGCTTCGAGACCTTCGACACGCTGGCCGGACCGTCACGCAGCCTGCAGGAGGTTGCCCCGCTGATCAATCGGCTCGCAGAAGCGGCACTTCCCGTAAACAACCGATAGTCGGCTCCGGACTCGCACCACTGCGATCACATGAGTTGAAGTCTACAGCACGTCTTCCCGAATGCGAAGGCTCTCTCCGTCACGCTGCCGTGGTTCCTCTTGCGCGCGAGAGAACCAGGGGAAAAATGGCGACACCACATGGCGCTGATACTCGACATACCTGGGATGACCGGCAATCAGGTGACGCTCCATGAGCGGGATGCTGACCAGCAGGAAAAGTCCCAGGATCAGCAATGGCCCGATGATCACAAGACGAAAGTTCGGATACGCCAGGGGTACGAAAAGGTAGAGCCCCCACCAAAACAGAACCTCGCCGAAATAATTGGGGTGGCGCGAGACGGACCACACTCCCTGCGGCATTGAGTCGCGCTTCGCAGTCAGGCTACGGCGGAATCGGCGCATTTGCAGATCAGCCGTGGTCTCGATGGCGATTGCCGTGAGAGTCACGAGCGCGGCCACCGCATCCAACCAGGTGATTTGCGCATTGCGGTCGCGGAGCGTCGGCCACAGCGCCAGACAGCCCCCGAACACGAGGATGGTCGGCATCAAATGAATGCCCAGAAAGCTGACGGGCCAATAGAAATTGCCTGCCTGTTGCTTGATGTCGCGATAGCGCCAATCTTCATGCTCCAAGCCCCGCCACTGATACGCCCAATTCGCGGTCAGCCGGAGCGCCCAGAGGCATACAAGCACGAAAATGAGCACATGTCGCGGATTGGCGAAGCCGTTTGAGCTGGGCTGCAACAGCCAATAGAGCGCGATGGGTACGGGTGCGACACTCCAATACGGGTCATACATGCTGGAATTATGTACGATGACGCTGAATATGAAGATAACGATGGTCGCAGCGATATCGGCCACGCCCACGACAATGATCGGGGATTGGTTGCGAAGCAGGACGCCCGCGCCCACCGCGACAATACCTGCCGTCGCGTACGCCACCAGAACAAGCAGAAATGCTCTCACCATGTCTATGCCTCCCCAATTCAGGACTGCTCGACAGCTCATCCTCGATAGCGAGCTTCGGCCCGGCGCTTGAGCCTCTGTAACGAATCCTCTACTCCAGCATCGAACGCCTTGCCGCCGAACGTTGCCAGTATGCGACCCCGCCAGTCTGGCGGGAGCGTGAAGTCTCAGCCAAATTGCACACGACAGGAAGCCGTGTCGAGAGCTGCACAGGTGATAGTTTCATGGTTGACGATGCCCAGTGGAAGCGTGACTAGCAATTGGATCTGATGCTGTTCAGGATTCACCATTTCGACCCGGAGCGTCACATCCCAGGTCCTGCCCAACGCCGACGTTTTCGCAAACAGCACCTGCCCAGGAGAGGCTTTCCCATCCGGCACAATGCGCTCGGTGCGCGCATCCCACCACTCATCGTACAGCGTTGGCTCCGAAAGTAATTCCCATACGCTTTCAACTGGGGCCGCGACAACCGCCGCCGGGCATAGAGTGAAGCCCATATGTTTTGCTCCTTCGAGAGAGGTAGCCATGCTTCTTCAGAAAACAAGATGTCAACTATGATACGGATTTTACAACTTAGCTGTGCATCCATAACGGTACTTGACGAGATTGGACTCCTAACCAGACCTGCGCGGCTACATCGTCTCTGCCAGGTCAGTGTAAATAATGACGATTAGACTGAATGATACCAACTTTGCTCGGGTGCTTGGGTATCGCGAGCTGCTGCACCTGGGGTCTAAATAGGTGAGCCTTTGCTGTACGGAACAAGAAGCGGCACGCATTCTGCGGCTCTTGGCTAGCGTATGCCGCTCGGAGCTTCCGTTCAGGTGATCCATACAGGTGACCCTCTTGTAGCGTGGCGGTAATACTTCCCCCGCTCGCAAGCAAGCTGTGGCGGTCACTGTCCAGATGTGGGCGTAACGGCGCGAGAGGAAGGAGAGCGCGACTATGATCAGGCGAGGAGCACAAGTGGTGGAAGCGAGGCCGTTTGGCATACGTCGTAGCGATCTGCGGGGCGAGCAAATGCTGGTGGCAGGCGTACCGGTGACGCCCGTAGTACGCCGTGTGATGGTCTGGTGGCCAGGGGGTGGCGGAGTCTACGCCCGGGCTCACGCCATCGAGTACCTTGATGGCAGTCGGACGCGGCAGATACGCATAGCTCCCATTCAATCACTCGCATTTGGCGCGCTGATTGCGCTCGGGGCTGCGGCAATCGCGGCATCGTTTGCCCTACGGTGGAAGAATAGGCTGTGAGACATCGGGAATTGGAGCTTATGGGCAGCGCCCCATGGCGCGAGCGCGGACAGGAGAGCAGCGATATGACAACGAGCGAACGTTTGATGGGTGGCGAACAGCAAGTGGAACAGGAGCGTAAGCAGGCGCGTGGAGTAGTACCCGCTGAAGGGCCCCAGGACCAAGTAGCGGAGCAAACGTTACACGAGTCCCTCCTCCGCATGTTCGATAGTGTACGGCCCGAGGCCGTCTTTGGAAGCCCCATCGAGCGGCAAGGTGCGACAATCATCCCTTGCTCGGAACTGGTGATGGGATTTGGCATGGGTGGCGGTTCTGGTTTTGGGCCCGCCACCGGTCAGACCGAGCATGTGACTCGACCGACTGACGGCGTCACCGCCGGAGGCAGCGGGATCGGTGGAGGCGGTGGCGCCCAGGGACGGCCTGTGGCGGTAGTAGTCGTGTCGGAGGGGAACGTACGGATACTGCCGGTGATGGATATGACAAAGTTCATGCTCGCGGCGCTGACGACGGCGGGATTTGTCACCTTCTGGCTGACACAGACGCTGGCGCGTTCGCGCGCGTCACGTCGACAGGGCCCCTCGGCGGCCACCTTCGCCCGCGCTATTCGGAGCACCCCGCACTAGGCGTGCTGTGGCGTATCGACGGCGGAGGATACCAGGTGAATGGGAGATCATGGAACTCAAACCAGATTGGCTACCTGCCGCCCCGGCATGATCTGGCGTGGTCTTCTGCCCCTAGTGCGAAGTGCTGCTGACATCGCCAGATAGATGGACATATTTTCCGCGTTCGAGTTCGCTCCATCTCTCCGGTATTCCTGTGTGTTTTGCGTCCAGTGGTAAGCGAGTGTGGAAGCTGGTCACTCCTCGCTGCTCGAGGAGCAGAACCAGCAAGAGGAACTCGCCGCATCCTTCGTACACTCTCGCATGCCGATTATACTCCCACGGCACCGCGCATAAGAGGTCTATCCTGGCTTCCCGCTGTCCATCCAGCACCGCGTGCAGAAGCGAATAGAGTTTGCCATGACGACCGGAGGCAATCCAGATCGAGCTCTCAGGATCCAGCGGCCGCTGGATCTGTTCCATTATGTCTCGACGCATAACATGGGATAGGGCCCTGGCGCCGGAGAGATGGCTGACCTCACCGCGATATACAAATGTCTGAGCTTCAAAGGTCGCAAGCTCGGTCAGAACGAGATAGCGATTCTGCTCGGTGAGCTGCCATGGGATGATCATGAAGCCGCTCTTTCACCAACGGATTTTACGTGAGCGTCTCCATGGCCTTTAGACTCCTAAGATGACTAGTGCTTGAGAACGCAATGAGCACGCCACCCCCCAAGGAGAATATCACGCAGGTCACCAGGAATTCCATCGACACCACAGCCGTTCCGTCACCGCCGGGCTCTCGCTCAACGTCCGTACCCAACGATTGCGCCAAATACGATACCAGGCAAAGTAGTGATGGTATACTCCATAAGTGAGGAGGCAGTATTACCGCCTTCGCCCTCTTACCATTGAAGGGGGCAAGAACGGAGTGGCGCGTTATGTACGTATTTCACCGTCGAACTCGTTTGGGGCCTGTACCCCCCAGAAGTGAAACTTGTCCACCAAAATTGGTAACTTCACCACCCCCATTCTCCGCTATCGCGGGACCCTACGGTCCGGTAGACTTGGGTGGAGGTGCCTGGTTCGGTTACGTCTTGGGCGAACCAGGTGCTGGTGTCTTCGCCGGCTGATTCTGGTGGTCCAGCGGGCAGGTGAACGGCTGCTGCGGCATGGCCGTTACGGGCTCTGGCGGGGCATTCACGTTGACCGATGCGACGCCAACTCCACCGCTCTTCGCGCCTACGAGGGCGAATCCCAGAGCACCTTGAGCATCCCCCGGGATAAGATACGAGCCGACAGCTCCTGCTTGACCACGAGCGTTCGTCTGGAAACAGCCCACCATCGTACCCATGGTGCTCTTGGTATGGTTCGCGTAGACGTGGACGACCTCGTTGCGCGCGAAGCCTGATACATAGAATGTGATGGTGGTTCCAGGTAAGCCGCCATATGTGCTGGGCTCGACAATAGGCGAATAGGGCAGCACCGTGAATGAGACCGCGTCCGCGGCGCGACTCTGTTCGCCCATGAATATCAGCGTCTGCTTGCCTTTGAGCAGGTACGGCACTACGAAGGCAGGGACACTCTTGACGGTGCCGGTGCTGTCGGCGTCCACGACCCCGAGCGGTTGACCGTTCATACTATTCAGAAAGACAAGCACGCGCTCGCCGGGGCCGAACCCTTTGGCCGAAAACGCAAGGAGATTATCTGCTTTCAAAGCATAGCTGGACAGCTTGACCGAGGGATATAACTGGAGCACGAGGAAGTTCGCTGCGACCACTGACTGGCTCTTGGTACCTACGAAGAGGAAGGTGTTGTAGCCGACCGCGCCGATAGGCACCTGCAGGTGGCCTTGGCCAACACTTCCGCCGCCGTCCGCCTGGAACGTCGTGAGCGGCTGACCACTCAGCGTGTTCCAATACACATTGATGGTCTCGAGCGGGGCGAACCCATGCAGCCCTACCGTGACAGCGGCACCGGGCTGGCCCACCTGCAACCCGAGCTTCACCTGCGGTGCGCCTCCGGCGACCTCGCCGACTGCCTGCGCAGTCTTGCTGCTATTTCGCTCACTGGCGATCACCACGAAGTTGCCGGAGCTGAGGGACATGGGGGCCGTGAGGGTCGCACTATAGAACGATCCTCCTTTGTCGGCCTTCACGCTTGCGCTCGCCAAAGACGCGTTCGAGCCCTGGCGTTTGATGGTGAGGTCAACAACCGCGCCGGGGTGAAACCCGTCGCCCGTTACATTGACGTCTGTGCCTTGCCGCACGACTCCTGGGTTCAGTAGAATGAGCGGCCCTGTCGCCGTATTGAACTGCTGGTTCCCGACCTGAACCGGTGTAGGCGTGCTGGCTGCCGGGGGGGATGATTGCGATGTTCCAGTGCTCCCGCCTGTCAGTTGGAGTGGGCCGATAGCAAGCGAGTGTCCGAACACCTTAGTGCCCGCGAATAGCAGCAGGGCACCCGCCAACACGGCCGTGACAATAACCTTCCAGCGGCGCCCTGGGGGTTTCGAGCGGGCGCCGTCATGCTCCTCCTCTGTGTGCTCAGGCGCCCGTAGAGGGGGCGCCATTCGATGCTCCTTTGGCTTGCGGGCTGGCGCGGGCGCAGATATCGTCCCGACAGTTTCGTCTGGCCCGCTCCCCCTCGGCGCCTCGGTCGGCGTCATATCCACGGACTCGTCGAATTCGCCATCGGATGAGTTGGCGGGCGTCATGTCCACGGACTCGTCGAGTTCGTCATCGGGTGAGCTGGCGGGCGTCATGTCCACAATGTCATCTGACTCCGTATCGGGGTCCGGCGCACCCGTCGGGGTCATGTCCACAATCTCGTCTGACTCGTAGTCTGGCGTGTGCGGAGAAGTCATTGCTCTTTCCTCCTTGTCGTCTGGTTGGTTACTGACTGGTTACTTCTGCACCTGATACACGGAAAGCTCCACATTGCCACGCTTGATGTCCCAGATGCGCGTCGCGTGGCTGAGCGCCGTAAGGATGTAGTCCTCGCCCGGACCGTTCTGCTGCATGGCTTGCAGCATTTGGTTCGACATAACAATGTAATCGATATTCTGCCAGTTCTGGTGGAACAGCTTAAAGCTGATCGCGGGGTCGCTCGACGCATTCCAGTGGGAAACCGCGCACGTGTAGTAAGGTTGAACGTCATGCAGATCCACCCATATATCGTCGTCCATCACGATACACGCATTCGGCGGGATATGCTGGCGAATGAACGCGACCTGCTCCTCCTCCATGAAGGTTTGTGGCAGCTTGTAGAGGTCGTGCGGCACGACTTTGCCGGTCGCGTCGTGTACCAAGAAGTATCCTCCAAATGGGAGCAGCAGAACGGCGAAGCAGCTGGCGACGATCGCCGCCTGCACGACGGCGAATCGCAGTCTCTGGCTGCTCGGCCCAACGAATCGGTCGAGGAGGCGACTGCCAAGCACACCGATACACATGGCATAAAACGGCACCAGTGGCACGACGTAGAACACAAGCATGACGCTGCCACGGACCAAGTAGAACGCGTAGCCAGCTGCAAGGAGCGCCGCCACAAACAATCCCGGATCGCGAGAGCGGTTGCGGAAGCCGAGGTAGAGACTGGCAATGGTAGCGATACTGCCAAACACCAGAATGAAGGAATCTTTGGGCATCCAGGTGCCCAGGGAGAACTGGTAGACCGTGCTATGGGTATTGAAGATGGAGCCCTGGTTGCGGTGCAGTTGATACCACACCTCGTAGAGCAGTGACACGTGGCCTTGAGGGGGATTGTTGAGATCAAAATCGAAGTTTGTGGGCAGTAGCTCGTTCTTGAGCGTCGATAAAAGCAGATACATGCTGACGATCGCAACAACGGAATAGGTCCAGAAACCCATTCCGAATCGGTAGCTGCGCCGCGGTCGCACATTGCGATACAAAAGATACGCGATGCCAGGGATGAAGAAGATGGCATTTTCCTTCGTCAGGATACCAATGCCAAGCGCCAGCCCACTCAAGAGTGGCATGAGCACGTGCCATTTGCTGCTCGTGGCCAGGTACAGACTCAGCAAGACCCAGAACACCATGAGATTGTCCAGCAACACCATTCGCTGGTAAAACACGGCCAGTGGTGAGAAGTTGAACAGGAACGTGGCGATGACGGCTGCTATCGTACTGTGAGAAAGACGATAGGTTGTCTGAAACAGCAAGAACACACTCGCCACGTGGACGATGAGCATCAGCACGCGCCCAGTATTGATCGCATTGCCGAAGGTCTCGAATTGATGCGGTAGGATGGCGACCCATGCCGCGATAGTCAGCCAGCCTGCGGGTGCGTGGTCATAGTAGTAGGTATAGGGAGAGAGAGCACCCTCGCGCATCACGGACCACGCTCGCTCCATGTAGATGCCCTCGTCGGTGATATACAGGGGATACACGAACAGGTGGAAACCATGTGTCAGTGCCCCCGTTACCATCGCAAGCCCTAACAGCACTCGACGTGCAAGGAGCTGCGTGTCTCGGACCTTGGTGCCTGTTGTTTCCTCAGTCGAGGATTCGGCGCCACTGGCACGTGGCGCGATGATTCCCAGGTGACCATGACCATCCAATTGATCCATGTGCAGATTCCCTCGTTGAGTTCCATGTATTCCCAGTGAGACTCGCTAAGCTGCCGGATTGTCGGCGGATTCTCTCGCGCCGACTACGCGCAGGCGCTCACGATGCGCGCCGACGTGCTTTGTCTTCTCCCAGGTGTTGATGCCCCGAATCTGGCGTAACGTGGCGCGCAATGCCGCGTAGGACAGGACCCACTGATAGGGAAGGTAGCCTAGCGCCATGACCACCACCGTTGTCCAACGCGGTTTAAGGCCATGCGCATCAGCGAATTCGTATAAGCCGAAAGCTGCTAAGCAAAAGTGGGCGCCCAGCAGATAGAACGGCAAAAACAGCATGATCGCTACCTGCACCGGTGTCTTGATCGTCAGCATGGTGATAATAGCCACCAGGAAATAGATCCCCAACAGAGCCTGGATGCTCGGAAAGCTCAGCGTGTACAGGGCGAGTAGCCGCTGCTTGCGCGTAGGGAAATGCCGCCACTCCCCCTTCACCAGAGTCTGCAAGAATCCCTGGCTCCAACGCGAGCGTTGCTTGATAAAGTGCGCAAGCGTGGGCGGTGTTTCTTCGCGCGTGACATAGCGATCGTCGTAGACAACGCGTATAGGTTCGCCCATACAGCTGATGCGAATACCAATGTCGGCGTCCTCTGTGAGGTTATGTTCGTCCCACCCACCGACCCGCTCAAGCACTTTCCGGGAGAAGAAGACGGTGTTGCCACCGAGAGGGATGGATCCGACGCGGGCGTGATAATGCAGGCGGCTCTTGAACCAGAAGAAGTACTCCAAGACATTGAGCACCGAATACCAGTTAGTCTGATAATTCATTAGCTGCACTCCGCACTGGACAACGTTTACCTTCTCCGACACCATCAGGGTATTGACGACGTTGAAAATGTCCGGATGAATATCGTCTTCGGCGTCGAATATGGTGACCAC
The DNA here is from genome assembly GCA_963810535.1 of uncultured Chloroflexia bacterium. Lineage (GTDB taxonomy): Bacteria > Chloroflexota > Ktedonobacteria > Ktedonobacterales > JADMIN01 > JAJPKE01. Next base: position 317,705 of record CAWENW010000002.1, on the reverse strand, counting down.
TTCGTTGCGAGTGGCGCGCACGCCGGCATTGAGACCATGTGGCTTGTTAACTGGCTCACCGCGGTACGCAATCACCCGTACAGACCCAATGCCCCGCGTGCGCAGCTGTGTGATCTTCTCTTGCGCCTTGGAAATGGTCCCCGTGTCGTCGGGCGAACAGATGACCACCACCTCCAACAGCGATAGAGGGTAGTGCGCTCTGATGACCCGCTCGATGGTCGATTGAATGACATCCTCTTCATGTCTGCACGGTAAGAGGACGGTGAAGGCCTTTTTCGGGCGGAGAAAGCGCGAGGGCGCCTGGGCACTTCGGTAAGCATCTGGCCGGTCCCATGTATACATCATTAGATACAAGGTGTAAGCAGCTTGGATGGTTAAGGGAATAGCGAGCCCGAGCGAGCACACGATAACGAGACTAGTCAGCGCTTGCCCAGCCATGTCACTAAAGCTGCGGGCACCCGCGACGCTCACGAAGATGTCATATTCCATGATTATGTTCACCTACCATGTCGACGTTGTCCGTCATGAACGCTACTAGAGAATGCTGAGCTGTATCGTTCATGCGGCCTCGGTAGCATCGCTTTCTCCCCAACCATGTGTCCATCGCCGGTGCAGGACCGCGATAACTACAGAGTAAGAGGCAATCCTTGCTCGGGAGCGGCACCGTGTTACAAATTTGTCGCAGATTCTGCAATGTGGCAGTAACAGTCACCAATCGTCGCAGCATCATCGATCGTGTGGGCAGAAGCGTTACCGGCTTTTAGGAATCTGCAAGAGCACTGCAAGGTATATCCGGTACAGTGTGGGAGACCAGCGAGTTCGCACGTGGACAGCGTGAGCTTGGTGCGGCCGCAGCGCGGATCTCCTGGAAGGAAGGAGCGAATCGTGGAGAAGGTGACGGGCGAAGCAGCTGAGCCAACCCATGGCGATTTGTGCTTCGATGACCTCTTCATCCGGCCACGACTGCGTCTGGTCGAGCGCGAAGGGGTATCGATCGCGTTAAGCGCATACGATTTCGACCTGCTCTATTTCCTCGCGGCGCACCCGCGCGAGGTATTCACTCGCGAGGAGTTACTGAACCTGGTGTGGCATCACGCCCACATCGGCGATACCCGTACCGTGACTGTGCAGATGTCAAGACTTCGCAAGAAAGTAGAGACGGACCCAGCTCATCCGCATCACTTGCGAACGGTCTGGCGGGTGGGCTACAAGTTCATGCCCTAGCTTCATGCATTTACGCGGTCGGCAGACCGGTGGGTTCTTGAAAATCGTTGCGATTCTGTGACTCCGCCGCCCGTGTCTCGGCGCCGCCCACTGAACTCGTCGTGCTCGGTTGTGGTACGCCCACCACCATGGTGTAGGCGAAGGCACCAGCAATACCACCAAGCAACGGGCCGATCAGATACGAGACGGCAAACGCGGCCCAATTCACCGGAAAGCCGAAGAAAAACGCCACGAAATCAGGCCCGAAGGCGCGTGCAGGGTTTACCGACCCGCCGGTCGTGGCCCCAATAAATAGGATGACCGCGGCCAGAGTTAGGCCGATAGCGAGCGGCGCCCATGCAGCGCTCGCGCGCGCGTCCACTGCGGTGCCCATAATCGCCAAGACCAGGATGGCAGTACCGAGCCCTTCGATCAGTAGCCCCTGCCAGATGCCGACGCCAATCGCCAGTGTCGGAGCTCCCAAGCCGGCGAATCTAGCTCCGGTTGTATCGTAGACGAGCAGGATACAGAGCGCCCCGAGGACCGCGCCCACAACCTGTCCGGCGAGGTATCCTGGGACGTCCACCCACTCGAAGCGTCTCACGGCGGCGAGGCCGATGGTCACAGCTGGGTTGATGTGTCCGCCGGATACCTTGCCTACGACCATGATGGCGACGAAGAGCGCCAGTCCCAGGCCGAGCGCCACCAGCAACAGATTGATCCCAGGGAAACGGAAGTATAATCCCACTGCGGTAGCGGTGCCAGCGCCGACAAACACGAAGATGAAGGTCCCCAGCGCCTCGGCCATACTGCGCTGGAGGATGGTTGGTGTACGCACTGTGCTCTCACGCTCCTTCTATGACTCCATGCCCGGGCCGCGGCGATCCGCGCCCAAGCTCGGCATCCATTCTGGTCCAGTACTCGCGTAGCACTCTGCAAGCCAAAGATGCCGTTCCTTGGTCGCTTCCTTCCTGACCAGATGGTCATATCCTGCGCAATGGTCATATCCCGCGCAGGACCGCGATGACTACAGAGTAAGAGGCAATCCTTGCTCGCGAGCGGCACCGTGTTACAAATTTGCCGCAGATTCTGCAATGTGGCAGTAACAGTCACCAATCGTCGCAGCGTCACCGATCGTGTGGGCAGAAGCGTTACCGGCTTTATAGGAAGATGCAAGAGCACCGCAAAGTAGAGACGGACCCAGCTCATCCGCATCACTTGCGAACGGTCTGGCGGGTGGGCTACAAGTTCATGCCCTAGCAACTACCGGCGCTTGGCCAGCTGGCTGAAAGCTGGCGAGGCGCAAGGCTGGCGAGGTGCAAGGCTGGCGCCACAAGATGTTCGAAACCTGTAACCTCCTCTCACGCAATGATTAGGCATACTCCGTATACTCAAACCATCTGCTATCCCATGGGGTAGCGCGACCCTGCGCGGTGGGCTCTTGGACGAGCCAGGTAACACGGCAACAGGTGCCCGTCGCAGCCAGCGCCGAGCGACCACGACGAACCACGCAATGCACCGGCGGTGAACAGGGAGGAGGCCACGTGCTCGAATCAGCGCATGCCCGGTGGAGTCACCGGATCCCTGCCAAAGCATCCCTCGCGCGCATCGGCAAATTCCTTTTCGTAGGCGCGACGGGCATGCTTGTAAACACTGGTGTGCTCGTCGTTCTCTATCAACACGTGCATGTCGCACTTGTGGCGGCATCGGCACTGGCCACTGAACTGGCCATAGCTAACAACTTTCTGTGGAACAACTACTGGACGTTCGGTCGGCGCACCCTATCTCTACGCCGCTTTGCGCGATTCAACGTGGTTTCGCTTGGCGGTCAATGCATCACGGTTGTCACATTATGGGTGCTCGTGCGCCATGCCGGGCTGTATTACGTTGTTGCGAACATCGCCGGCATTGGCCTCGCATTCGTATGGAACTTTGCCGCCAGTGTCCGCTGGACCTGGGGGCCGGGACAGTAAACCTCTACATGGGACCCGAGGACAGTGAACGCGAAGCATCGGTAGTGGAATCAAGGATCTACATACTATGAGACGCAAGCCATTGCGGGCTGTGATGCTCGCTCCAGTCCTGTTCGTGGCCGCTTCCGCTCTCCGCCATCGATCGTGGCTGTGGCCGCTGCCGCTGGTCCAGCACGTAACTGGTGCGGACGCCATGCTGGGCGGCCATCCGACACTGGATTTGGATGGCCATTGCACATATGACGCCGGCCCAGCTCGTGGGGGGGGTGGGACTGGCCTGGCTCTTCTTTGTTCTCGCGCTGGTGTTACTTGCCCGCTCCGGCCGAGCCGAGCTGCTGGACGCCGGATCGCCAGTCCGCGTCTTGCCGGCTGACGAATATGACCTGCACCAATCGAACACAGTTACCGTAGCCCACCCCGCATCGGCAGATGGCGCACCACCGCGGCAATCCTCGGTACCTGCGCAAGTGTCTCGAAGCTCTCCCACACTTCACTCTGTACATCTATCGCCGCCGGAGCCTCCAGTCGCCGCTGCCGACAGCATCTGTACCAATGCCATGGCGGTCAGCCAGTGGAGCGGCAACCCATTGGTAGGGGCAACCGCTAACCAGCTACCGGCCAACTCTAGAAGCGCAGACGGGAAGTACCTGGCTGACTCGCCGGGCCTGACGCATCCTTTGGACAAACAGCAGAAGAACGGGCATCTGTTGGCGCTGGCTGGGGTCACGTCAACTGAGAGGTGGCTCCTTCCCTACGGCTTGTTCCTCGTTGCTCAGGACATCGGAAACACGTCAAGCAGCGGTGAGGCAAGCCGGCAGATCGTAGACATCATCGCCACGCAGGTCGCCCCGTTACTGGCAAATGACGCAGCGTTGGGAAGCGAACACCACGCCACGCTGTTTAAGATGGCAGTACTGCGTGCGAGTATGGCTCTGCGCTACCAGGGCCTTCGCACGGCATCCGATCTCGGAGCCGTGGTCGCCGGTACTATGATCGTCGGCCATGACGTCTACGTCATCAATGTTGGGCATTGCCGTACCTATCTGTTCCGTCCCAGCGCCGGACTCCTCCAGATTGGCATCGATCACTCGGTGATTGCCCGTCTTGTGGCGACCGATTTACTCCCTGCGGAGGCGCTCGATCAGCATCCGCGGCGCGATCAGATCTACCGCAGTGTCGGTGGCCTTCAGGCGGCATCGGAGGTAGACACATTCGCATTGCGCATGCAGCGTGACGACCAGATGGTGCTCTGCTCACCCGGCCTGTGGCAGAGACTCGGCGCAACGGAAATCGAAGCGATAATGCGCATCGATGCCGATCCCCGCAACACTGCTGAGCGGCTCGCTCGTGCGGCATCCCGTCCCGGCGGAAATACCGCAAACGTCATCGTGGTGCGCCCGCAGGGAGAATGGACGCCTGCATTCGGAATTCCGGCGGCTTGAAGGAGAGGAACCGCCCCCAAGTATGGTCACCTGCTTTGCCGGCACTCATGAATCCGGCACTCATGAATTCAGTACATCCTCGACGCAGCCTGATGGCTGAGTGAGCACGGTGAACGTGCGTGTCTGAGTGGTGCCACCGGGCCAATGAGCGGTGACCACGTATACGTGCGAGACACCGCCGTCCTGTTGCGGCTGCGTACCCACAAACGCCGCGGTAAGCCACACACCCTGTTGTGCCAGGGCCATGCGCTGTGCATTCGCTTGTTTAACTAGAACGCCGAGTGGCAGCTGTGCCTGCAAGCTGGCACACAATTGGTGCCAGCCAAGCGCGCCGTCGTCGGTCACTATGGACTGCATAAACCGATCAGCAGGCTGTAGCGGTGTTCCTGGGCCGCTCTCTAATGTGGAGCTTGAAGATCTTTCAGGTCTTTCTGATGCTCTGGCTGCCCCTTGTGCATACGCGTAGAACACCGCGGGCACCGCCGCCACAATAAGTAACACGACGACCACCAATAGCAGTATCCAGCGATGCCCGATGCGCCCGCCGGCGCGTCGGTTCTGGGGTTGAGCGTGATGTTGGTGTTGATGGTGTGGAGAGTGAGGATGGTCGATGGGGCCTGACATAGATAGCTCCCTTCCCGGATGTCGCCTATGTTGCGCGCTCGTCTTCTGTATCGTTGACAGGTCAAAAGCAAGCTACTGCTGCCAGGACCTATTCAGCAAACACGTGTCTGTCACGGAGTTGTCTGAGTCGCCGGATGCTGTCCGGTCGCCTGCACGGTGAACTCCGCCGTAGTCGTTGCCTTCGACCACCTGCCGACCAACGTAAGCACATTCGTGCCGCTTATTGCGCCACCCGGTAACCACGTATCCTGCACCACCAACTGACCGGATGAGTCAGCCGTCACGGTCAACACCGGTGTCCCTGTCGCGGTCGTCCCTTGGCGCGCGTTCAGATAGACAAGCACCGGCTCGCCAGGCGCGAAGCCGTGCGCGATGAACCCCACTCCCTCGCCGTGCGCCAATGTATAGCGATCCAAAACGACCCAGGGCAAGAAGCCCTGGACATTGAAGCCAACGGAGGCCGGTGTCTGGCTGGTTTTACCGCGTAGCGTCAGCGTGTAGGTGCCCACGTGAACCTTGGGAATCCTCAGGTGACCACTGACCGCACCCTCGGCAGTTGCCGTTGTCCTTAGGAGTGGAGCTGGCGACGGTCCGAGATCGACCGTTACTACTTCTCCAGGGATGAATCCGTTGCCGGCGAAGTCGACAACTTGGCCGGGCGTCGCCGCGTAAGTGTCAAGCATGACTGTTGGAGGGATGACGTGCATCTGGAATGTGGCGCTCGCGGTACGATGGCTCGTGTTGCCGACGACGATCAGCCGATAGGCTCCAGCCCCGAGTTGCGCGGGTAGTGCCAGTGTGGTCTCGCGCAGGCGCCCATTGCGGTCGGTTTGTAACGTCTTGCGCGCATAAAGCTGTCCATGCATGTCCTTAATGGTGGCCACAAGCGGCTCGCCGCTCAGGAATCCGGTGGCCATGACGCGGAGTTGGGAATCGGGAGTGACATCGTGTGCCGCGAGCTGTACTGAAGCGGCGTGGGACGTGGGCTCCCGGCCGTGCCCTGCCATCTGACGCACCGGGTGCGACACGGTCCGCGACGGGCGAGAGAGCCATTCCGTCAACTGGGGTGACACACCAGATGCCGCGGAGACTACGCTAATGGTTGCAATCAGCACAACAATAGCCACCAGTACGGCTAGCGCGCGATGCTTGATGAGTTGAGCCATGGGAGCATCCTTCCTCACCGCACGTCACCAAACCTGACGTGCCACACCATCATCAGGGCTTCCGCGATGATGCGTCCACTCATCTTCGACTGGCCTACCCGGCGGTCCTCGAAAGACGATGGGCACCTCCACGATGTGGAGACCTTGTTGATGGCACCGGTAGGTCACCTCGATCTGGAATCCATATCCAGCCGATCGAATGGTGGTGAAGTCCAGGGCTTCCAGCGCCGGGCGGCTGAAACCCTTGAATCCAGACGTCACATCGCGAAGCGGGAGTCCAAGCACCACCGCGGCACAGGTGGATCCGGCACGACTGAGTATGCGGCGTCGCAGCGGCCAGTGACGGCTGCCGCCCCCGGGCACATATCGCGAGCCCAGTACCACATCGGCACGGTTCAGCGCGTCTCGCAAGGCTGAGAGGTAGTGTGGATCGTGAGAGAAGTCGGCATCCATTTGGAACATGTGTGCATAGCCGGCGCGCAGGGCGAAGTGGAATCCTTGCAGGTAGGCGGTGCCCAGCCCCTGCTTGCTACTTCGGTGCAGTGCCCTCACGCGTCCTGGAAAGGCACTTGCCAACGCGTCAGCGATTTGTCCCGTTCCATCCGGTGAGTGATCGTCCACCACCAGGACATCAAATGCGCCCATGGCCAGCACTTGCGGCACAAGGCGCTTGAGGTTCTCAGCCTCGTTGTACGTCGGGATGATGACCAGACTATCCTTCTCGGTGTGGCCTTCGACGCCTGGCATCAATTCGGGGCATGGAGGTGTCTCCATAGTCACACTACTCCTCGTCTCCATTCCTATAGATCCGTGGTAACGGGCGGCTGGATTGCTTTGGGTACCGCGGATACCGCCTAGACGCAGACGTTCACTACTGCTCGTCCCGTGGCTACAGCATGCGATGCAGACGTTGCAAGCGGGACGACGAATCGTACAAGAGTCATACAGAACGATCTCGATCTATCGTAAGTAGGGAAGAATGGCGATTTTGGTGCGATATACCGTCTTCCAGTCACTTTCGAGGAGACCCCCCGTATCCTGTGAATCCGGCGACCACGACCAATACGTGTAGCTGATGTGATGCTGGGCTATATATGCGATTATCGATCGCTGCCACTGCCCGTCAGCATCTGTGCCTACCGAGCGGCCACCAAATTCACCCACATAGACGGGAACGGATTGCTCTGCCGTGAGGTAGCCCCAATATTTCCACCAGATGCCCGGCAGATTCTTCGGAAAGTTCGGCGCATGGAACCAACCTTGTGGGTAGACGTCGGGGCCGTAGTCGTGGGGGGAGTAGACGAGCTGCTGAGGGCGAGAGAGCCGCACTGGGTACTTTCTGGCTCCCTCAAGGTTGCCTCCCTGCCAGTAGCTGTCGCCATGATACGTTTGGATGCCCTCCACGATGATCAGCCAGTTTCCATTGACCGCCAGGATGGCATTGCCAGCCCGCTCCGCCGCCAGCCGCCAATCGGTCGCCGGGTTGCCGTACCCCCAGGTCGCCGGGTTTTGCGGCTCGTTGTGCAGGTCGGCGCCGATGACGTTGGGAGAGTTGCGGTAGTGCTGGGCCAGCATGACCCAGTCATTGATCCAGCGCGATGCGGGCACCTGGGCGGTGTACCACAGAGCGGACCGGTCAGAGGCATCGGGCCGGTGCTGGTCGAGGATCACGCTGAGGCCGGCCTTTTGGGCGCCGGCCACGATCTTATCCATAAGGGCCAGGCCCTGCAGGCCACGCAGGTCGGGATTGAGGGCGTAGTTGATGCCGGTGGGCACGCTGGCGGAATCAAAGAGCTGGTTGCTATAGGGCAGGCGAATGGTGTTGAAGCCAAGGTGGGCCATCTGGTTGAGCATATCCTGGTAGTTGCGAATGTCCAGGCCTTCGGGAGCAAATGCCGCCGTCTCGAAGCCGAACCAGTTCACACCAGCGAGGTATACTGGCTTGCCCGTTGCGTCAACGAGCGCACCATGCTGCGCGTGGAGTGGCCCACATATTACGCGATCCGTGCGCTGCGTGTCGCACTGGCGTTCCACGTTAGCTGGCCTGTGGCGCGATAGCAGGATGTCGTGCGCGGCCCCTGCGCCCATGCCTGACAATAGTGCAAAGATCGCCAGTACGGCCACGACCACCTTCGCGGTACCATTCGTAGCGAGCTTGTGGATGACGGGCGTGACTGCATGCCGCTTCGGACCGGGCCGCGACACTTGGCTGTCCGACAAGTGCAGCGGAGACATAGAGTGTGGCATGGGAACGGGTGGGTAGGCGGGCGTCATGTCTACGGGCTCGTCCAATTCACCATCGGGTGAGTCGGAGGGCATCATGTCCATAATGTCATCTGACTCCGTATTGGGGTCCAGCGTATCCGTCGGGGTCATGTCCACGATCTCGTCTTGCGCGTGGTCTGGCAAATAGTGCATGGTTGGTCAGTTTGTCTTCACGCTGTCTGCAGCATCAATTTTCCATACCATACTGTATGTCTCCTTAAACCAGTCGCCGCCATCCCGGTGCGATCACGCATTCTGTCGTACTGAACTCAGCACAGACCCAGAATAGACCCAAAGAGTTGCGCGAATGAGTTGAAAGGTTACACAATTCTTTCAGTTGCGCGTGACGTTGCTCGAGCCTGACTCAGAGATCAGCACACTGCACTCCGAACTCCAGCGTTCGGAGGTTCAAGCAGCAGGCGTGAAACGCTCTGCGCGGGTCGGTTATAAGAAGCCACGCTGTGCGGCAACTGCTACCGCCTGGGCGCGGGAGTTGACGCCCAGCTTGTTGAAGATCGAGTTGAGATTGTAATTGACGGTGCTGGGAGCAATGAAAAGCTGCTGACCGATGGCCTTGCTGGAGAGACCTTGGGCCACCAGCCGCAGCACCTCCTGCTCGCGAGCGCTCAGCACACCCGGCCCTGATGGAGGCGATGGCTGCTGGCGCTGCTCGGGCTCCTGGCCTTCCTCCGGCTGAGGCTCCCGGTCGAGCGTCTGGGCGACGTCCTCGAGAACCTCCCCGATGAGCCCGGCCACTACCTCGACGGGCAGCGATCGTCCCGAGCGATACGAGGCCCCCCAGCCTTCCGGATCGGCCCGCGCGCGCAGGGCGGCGAGGCGCTGCCCCAGCTCCGGCAGCCAGACACGGAGGGTGGGGCCGGTGGCCTCGATCAACGTGTCGACTGCGCCCAGCAGGCGCATACGCCGCTCCGGCTCAGTGCCCTCCCCGGCGAGCCACAGCGCCGACTCCGCCGCATGCGTTAGCAACCAGCGATCCCTGAGGTGCTTGCTCAGGCGCAGGCTGTCGCGAACGAGCGCCACCGAGCGGCGCGGGTCCCCCAGCATGCCCATCGACACGGCCAAGCCGTAGTTGATGAGGCCGACATAGTGCAGGTCCCCGATCGCCTGGAACATGCCCAGCGCCTCGGTGAGGAGCGAGGCCCCGTGTTGATATGCTCCCTGTATGTTCGCAGTTCCCCCAAGCGTGGCGAGTGTGTTGGCGATCCGGAAGCGATCGCCAACCTCGCGCCAGCGGGCGAGCGCTTCCTCGGCCAAGCTAACACCAGTTTTGAGATCGCCGGCATAGATCGCGGCGGCCCCCAGTTCCATAGTGGCCTCGGCCACGCCCGGCTGGTCGCCATGTTGCTGGGCCAGGGCCAGCGCCTCGTGGAGGGCAACGTTCGCCTGCTCCAGCTGGCCGGTAAACCGGAGCAGCATGCTCGCTCGGATAAGCGCGTGCGTGCGCACACCAGCCTCCACCTCCGGCGCGCGCCGCAGCGCCTCCTCCAGCCACCCACGACCCTCAATGGGATAGCCCCGTACGCTCCAGAACCAGCCGAGGGCCCCGGCCAGCCGCAGCGCCCGCGCGCGCTCGGCGGCATCATCCTGCTCGAGCAGCCACCGGAGGGCTGCCCGTAGGTTGTCATGCTCACGCTCCAGGCGGAAGAACCAGAGCCCGCTGGTCGCGCCCGCGCAGCTCCGGCTCGGCCCGCTCGGCCAGCGCCAGGTAGGAGGAAGCGTGCGCCCGGCGGGCCGTCTCCAGCTCGCCCTTGGCGGCCAGCCGCTCCTCGGCATACGTCCGCACCGTCTCCAGCATGCCAAACGCTGGTTCCGCCTCCTCCTCGTCGTCCACCGCGTCGTCGCCCGCGCCCTTGGTCCCCACCCGTCCTCCTTGCTGCCAGGCCGGGTCAGCAGGCGGCGTGGGCAGGATGAGGCTCTGCTCGGCGAGCGAGAGCAATCCCTCCAGCGCCCAGCCGGCATCGTCTCCACTGTCTCCGTCTGCCTCCAAGACCTTGCGCCCCCCAGCGGGCTCGCCGGCAATGATGTGAGCGACAGCGCGGGCGACAGCAGCAGTAGCGTCGAGGGAGACGCGGCCCACGAAGACGCCCAGGCAGCGGAAGAGGCGCCGCTCCTCCTCGCTCAAGAGGTCATAACTCCACCCCACCGCCGCTTCCAGACTCTGCTGACGAGCGGGCAGGTCGGCAGCCTCCCAGCGTAAGAGGCGCAGGCGATCTCCCAGGCGGCTGGCGATCATCGGCAGCCCGAGAGTAGCGATGCGCGCTGCCGCCAGCTCCAGGGCCAGCGGCAAGCCGTCGAGCTGCACTGTCAACCGGGCGACCACAGGTGCCTGCTGCTCGCTGAGCACGAAGTCGTGCCGGTGAGCACGCGCCCGCTCCATGAAGAGCTCAACCGAAGGGATGGCTCCCAGCTCCTCCAGCGGCGGCAAGGGCCGGCTGAGATCGGGAACCGGCAGCGGCCGTATGCGCAGCGTCTGCTCCCAGCGCAACTGCAGTTGCACCCGACTGGTCACGAGCAGCACCAGGCCGGGACATGCCGCCAGGAGATCGGCGAGCGGAGCAGTCGCGGGCAGCAGGTGCTCGAAGTTGTCGAGTACTACGAGCTGCTGCCGATCCGCCAGCGCGTCCATCAGGCGCTCCGGCAGCAGCCGGCTGCCGACATCCAGGAAGCCCAGCCCATAGGCGAGCGCACTGAGCACCAGGACGGGATCGCGGACCGGCGTGAGATCGACTAGCGTGACGCCGTCTGGAAAGCGCTGCGTCTCTCCAGCGAGACGGGCAGCTGCGGCCAGCGCCAGGCGCGTCTTTCCCACCCCAGCCGGGCCAGTCAGCGTCAGCAGCCGCACGCCCTCCACCGTCAACAATTGCTGGATCGTCTTCAGCTCGTCGACGCGGTCCACTAGTGCCGGGGGCGCGGCGGTCGGCCACCATGGGCGGCGTGCCCATGCCGCGTCGGAGTCGCGTGCCGACGCGGCATGGGCACGCTCTGGCACTCTCGTGCCAGCTGTGCGCCGCGATACCGCCACGAAGAGCTGTGCTCGCTCTTGCGCCTCCAACCCAAGCGCGTCGGCGAGCAGCTCGACGGTTACGCCTCGCGGAGTGCGACGTCTGCCGCGCTCCAGCGCCGCAATGGCTTCGGGGCTCAGTCCAATGCGCGCCGCCAGCTCCTCCTGCGTGAGCCCCGCGGCCGCCCGCCAGCGGAGGAGCAACGCGCCGAATGTCGGTGGGTGCCCGTCTGAGTCCGCTGCCCCGTGCATCATGGTCACCCCCTCGAAGAACTACCCTCACCGTTACTACCCCCCTGTAGTGACGTGCGTGTGCGACCATGCGCGCGCCTGCACCCGGCACCGAATACCGGGTGAGTATCTAAGAGCATTCTCGCACGTTCGAGGCCGCACTCACCGCCCGCACGGTGTAGGCCGGATCAAGGGCCCCAGAATACCGTCTAAAACCATTGTCGACATCGCAATAATGCGCCTCTGTGAGGGCATGCAGGCTACACAATGTAACAGCCGTGTAAGCAGGTGTTTCATCCGCGTAACCCGCGATGGCGCCGGTGTAAGGCCGCACGGCTATGGTGTCTGCATGACAGGCCGAGCGGCGCGTCTGTCCAGGAGCAGGAAACGCAGAGGGAACAGGCCGCTCGTTTTCTGCCTATGGGCAGTTTACATAGCACGCGGGCCCGCACCACGCCGGCCGATCTCTACCCAATCAATGAAACCTATGGATATGGAGAGGATCGGAAGAGAAGTGGATCTCACGACGAACTGGAAGAGTCTAGGACTTGACGTACAGTTGGTGAGAGCGACACAACACTGTGACATCTGTACGCAGCGCAGCTCTGATCGCATGTTCGCTCTCTCTGAACGTCTTGTATCTCCTGAATCACCGAGTGCGGGCCAGGCATGGCATCTCTGTGAGGACTGCGCCACAGCCGTCGTGACGGAGGTGGAGCGCGCTGCACTGCGCACACCGCTGCGTATTCGCATTGCCGTAGGCATGGTGGCCTCCGAACGAAGACCTGCGCACCAGCACACAATACTGGATACGGACTTCTGGGAACAGCTTCCTGACGAGCAGCTGGATAAGTTGGCTGTTGGGTTCGTTCTCTTCATGTTTGCACTGCCACCGCTTGTGTTTCTGCTTGTCACACTGCTCCTCCTTCTCACCGGTTCGGGCCACTGATCGGACCTTGGTGCGTATCGGCTTTGTCCTGCCGCCGTTCTCGCAAGCGAGCATGATTAAGCCTGGGACTTCCGCCGGACACATTCCGGCGTTATAGGTGCACACTCCGGGCAACTGTCCAAAGCCGCCTCCCGCTGGCGCAGGTAGGCCAGCTCTGACGCCGCCATGCGGAGCTTGTATGTGAGCTCTGCGCCAGGGATTGCGATTCGAGGCGTGACAACGAGCATGGCATAGAATGGTAGTGATGGGGTCGTTGTGCCAAATCCAAATTAATTAGGATCATCCGTGTCCGCTTACTGCCGTAGCATAGGAATAGAGCGTGCGTCTAGGCCACCGTGGAGTAGGGATAGACAGGCGCTCTCCTATGAAACGGAAGGCTAAAATGAGTAAGACTTTTGTGGCGATGTCGGTTGCTGGGCCTAAGCGTGATCTGACCAAAGGGTCACGGGAGCAACCGTATTGGAATGAGCATGAGCGGTTTATTGATGGAATCACCGAAGGCTTCGTTATTATGGGTGGCCCGTTCGATGATGAAGGCGGGGCTATGCTCATAGTACGAGCGGAGAATGAGGACGAGGTGCGCGAAAAACTGCGGCCCGACCCATGGTACGCCCAGGGCATCCTTCAACTGCACAGCATACACCGCTGGGATATCTTCATTGACGAGAGAAGCTAGCATGAGTAGCGAAGAGCTATCCAATCGAAGCTTACGACTCGCTAACCGATGAGCTGCCCAGCTGTACCTGGCGTCTACTTGCTGCCCGACACCGGGCACCCAGAAGACCGAGAATCAGCAGGATCCCGGTCACGATGAGGGTAATAGTGGGGCCAATCTCGGGTTCGAGCGGAAGCTGTGGGCAGCTGCCGATACCATGCGAGGTAACCTCGATCCTGCAACGAATAGTGCCGCGCCTCGGCGAAGTACGGTCTTGGCTGGCGGTCTAGATTACTGCCATGTGATAAGCTGCCACGATTCTCCAATGCGCACACCTGACCCTGGATTACTGGTCATCCTCTTCGAGAGGAGGCAAAGGCAGAGTAAACCAGAAGGTGGCCCCCTGGCCTGGGGTACTGTCGACGCCGATCTGGCCGCGGTGGCGCTCCACAATTATGCGCGAAATGTAGAGGCCCAGCCCCAATCCCACCCCAGTACCGCTCTGTACCACCACGCCTTTGGCGCGGTGGAAGCGTTCCCAGATGTGCTCCTGCTCCTGTGGTGGCAGTCCCGGTCCCTGGTCACGTACCCAGACTCGCGTCTGCCGTGGCTCGGCTTCCACGCCCACCTCTACTGGGTGGTCCGTCGGCGAGTACTTGAGCGCATTGGTCAGGAAATTGGTCACCACCTGCTCGATGCGCCCCGCATCAGCATGCACCAGAACCGACTGCTCATCCAGACGCTGCGAAATGGATTTCACGTCCTGGCGATGCCTCCCGCTGCTCTATAACCGTCTCGCGGACAATGGCCGCCAGATCGACTTGCTCTATGTGAAGTTCCAGTTTGCCCGCCTGGATGCGCGAGACGTCGACCAGGTCGTTGACCAGCGCCTCCATCCGCTCAATCTGGTGGACGGTGCGATTGACGTGCTCCACGGCACTGTGCAGTCTGGCGTCACTGCTGGCAGCCGCGCCATTCGTGCCTGCGGTGAGCCTGCGTAGGTGCCGCTGGGACAACTGGAGGCTGAGCTTGAGCGAGGTGAGGGGCGTCTTGAGTTCGTGGCTGGCGATGCCCAGGAAGGTGTCCATCTGCGCTTTGGTCTCGTAGAGAGCAAGCTCATTTGCCTGGGCCTCCGCCCAGCCGCGCAGCAACTGATCCCGTTCCAGCACCAGCGTGCCCAGATGGGCGAGGGTTGTGGTGAGCAGGCTCTCTTCCTCTCGAGAATAGTCATGGTCGGGCTCGGGGTAATCGAACAGAAGGATGCCTACCAGCTCCTTCCCCAGCCGCATCGGCACGATCCGGCAACTCCGCGCCCCAAAGAGGGTATACCAGGAGGGTTCCGGAAGATGCTGGACATCTAACAGCGTCGCCTCGCCTGCATACAACATGGCCGAAATACCGGGACCGTAGCGCTCGTTCAGACGCTGTACTGAGGGCCAGCTGGCCCACCAGGATCGCTCCTGCTCGGGAGGCAGGCCGACCTCGGTCACCGGATGCAGTCGCCCGGTCGTGGGATCCACGGCGGCGATGCTGACCTGACGGCACCCCAGGACACTGCGAGTCAACTCCGCCAGGCGCCTCGCCACCAGCGATAGGGCGGTATCAGGTGCAACTGCGCTCATCGAGACCGCATCGGCTGTATCGACCTCGTCGCTACTGGGAGTGGCCGGGCGGATCTGGACCATGGCTTCAGCCATAGCCACCAGTGCGGCCAGCGTCTCACGGGTAAGCTGTTCCATATGGTGGCGAGCCGTCATGTCACGATACACCTCAATATAGCCGGCTACCTGGCCTCGCTGGTCATGGAGCGGTACCCCGTCTACATTGACGACGACCTCGCGCCCATCCAGATTCGTCAAGACCAGATCGACTCCGGTGAAGGTCTTGCCCCGAAGCGGTGCGCTGGCCTGCGGCGCGGGCAGAGTGAGCGGCTGACCCCTCCCAGTACGTATGTTGAACGCGGCCTGGCGTTGCTCGTAGGGAAGGGTCAGGTATTCCGGATGCTGCTCAAATCCAAGTAAGCGGCGAAACGCCCAGTTGGTGCGGATCAGCTGTCCCTTGCCGTCGAGCAAGGCAATGCCGTCGGTGACCGCTCCGACGATGGCTTCCAGCTCCTGGGCGCGCTTGAGCACCTCTCGCTCCAGCCAGTGTCGCTCGGTCACATCGCGCATAACCGCCACCGCGCCGGTAATGTTTCCATCAGCGCCGCGCAGCGGTGTCCCACTGACACTGAAGACCTGTCTGCGCCCCTCAGCAGTCGGAAGGTAGACATCGACGGCCTGGGCGCCGGTCAGCGTCTCTCCATGGAGAATCCGCACGCTCGGGATCTGCTCTACGGGCAGCGGCTGCCCCTCCTCATCAAGAAGTGGACGGCTCGCAACACGCTTTTCTACTGGATGGCCAAGATGAGCCGCCTCGGGCCACAGGATCTCGCGGGCAGCAGCGTTGAGGTGGGTGGCGTGCCCTCGAGCGTCAACCACAAAGACGCCTTCGGTCATGGTTTCGAAGATGGCTTCCAGCTCTTTCGCGCGCTCATCCGCCTCCTGCTCCAGCCGCCGCAGCTCCGAGATGTCCTGCGCGCTGATGACGGCAGCAGTAACAGCTCCCGTCTCATCTCGAAGGGGGGCCGCCGAGCTCAGAATGGTCTTGCGCTTCCCATCCAGGGTCTCGATCACGAACTCGTCGTTCAGTACCGCCTCTCCACTGGAGAGAGCGCGGTCCAGCGTCCACTCGTCTAGAGTGAGTGGCTGGCCGCTCCAGGCCCACCGGACCTCCAACCCAGGAGACTGCATGACGTTCGTGCCGAGTGGAATGTCCCCACCCCAGAGTGATGTGGTGGCCTGATTCATGGCAATCAGCTGTCCCTGTAGGTTGGTAATCAGAACCGCTGATGGCAGCACCTCAAGGACGGTACGCAGTCGCTCAGCATCAAAGCGGCTTCTAGCTGCTGCCTGGGCCAGGAGCTGGGCCGCCTCCTCAGCCCTGCGCGATACGCGTCCGCTTCCACCGACAAGCAGGCTGATAGGGATAGTTATCAGCAGAGCCAGAACCAGGCCGGCGCCATTGGCGGGATCGGGGAGCCTCAGGGAGAAGTGGTGAGGGAGCACCACGAGCCAGAGCAGGAGCACGCCGGTCAGGCTCGCGAAGATGCCTGGACCCGCACCCCAGCCTACGGCAATCAAGACCACGCCCACCAGCACGAGAATCCCATGAAAGGCAAACATAGGAGCCACGGAAGTCAAGAGCAGCATAAGGGCCGCTGCGGCCAGCTCGATGAGTCCGGCGAGCACATAGCCGATGAGTGGATGCCGCAGCGGATCGGGCAGCCAGCTGGGGGAGAAGGTATTCTCCTGGATCCAGCGCAGCGGGCCAAGCCAGAGTGCTCTGCTGCGCCGACCTGGAGGAGATACTGTACTGTCCGTCTCTTCTGGTGCAACTGATGACAGTGTTAGTGGCACATAGCTGGAGAATGTGGTGGAGGACACTTTCACGAGCGAACTCCTTAAGATGTCGAGCAACAGCTATCAGTGGCAAGCGGTCTGCCAGGCTATATTTGAGATTATGATAGCACCTTTTGTGGATCGCATCGCCTTCTCGGAGTGGCGGTGATTCCTCGCAGAGACATGACAATAGATGTCAGGTATCGATGTGTAAGATTGCCGTTGAGCGACGAGACAGCGCTCTATCGGCAAAGGAGAGACACATGGGTGAGCTACGCTATGGCTTTGTCATTCCCGGTGGCGACGCGAACGAGATCGTCACGATGGCACGCGAGGCGGAGGGTGCCGGCTGGGCTGGCGTCTTCATTCCTGACTGTATCTCCATCGAGACGCCAGAGAATCCCGCCACACCATGGTTTGATCCGTGGGTTCTCCTGAGTGCGATGGCGGTTCAGACCAGCCGCATCAGGCTGGGCACGATGTTGACAGCCGTTCCACGCCGCCGTCCGTGGAAGCTAGCGCGTGAGACGACGACGATTGACCACCTCTCCGGTGGGCGGCTCATCCTGCCGGTTGGACTCGGCGCGCTGGACGACGTTGGCTTTGGCAAGGTGGGCGAGCCGACCGACCGCAAGACTCGCGCCGAGCTGCTGGACGAGGGGCTGGACATCCTCACCGGCCTGTGGAGCGGCAAGCCATTTAGCTATTCTGGCAAGCGCTATGCGCTCGACGAGATGACCTTCCTGCCGCCGCCTGTGCAGACGCCGCGCATCCCAATCTGGGTGGCGGGCGCCTGGCCGCGCGAGAAGTCGCTGGCGCGCGTTTTACGCTATGATGGGCTGCTGCCGGATAAGATCGGCGCTACTGGCGAGCGGGAGGACGTCACGCCGGACGATCTGCACGCGATGAAGGCCTACATCGAGGAGCGGCGCACCGCCAGTACACCTTTCGACATCATTTACGAGGGGCGCACACCTGGCGACGATGCGGCGAAGGCGGCGGAGATCGTGCGCCCCTACGCCGAGGCGGGCGCGACGTGGTGGATGGAGGCGATGTGGACGGCGCCGAACTCGCCCGCCGACGTGCGCAAGCGCATCCAGCAAGGCCCGCCACGCATCAGCTAAGTAGATAGCCATTGAAACTTTGTGCCGAGGAGACCGCTATTGCATAAGCGGCAGAACGGCGAGAGCGTCTCCTTTCTAACTCAGGTCCACGCGTGGGCGGTACTGCAGCGCCTCGGCGACATGGGCAGCGGCTATGGTCTCGCTGCCGGCTAGATCGGCGATGGTACGCGCGAGCTTCAGCACGCGATGGATGGCTCGAGCCGAGAGACTGAGCCGGTCGCTGGCGAGCGCGAGCAGAGGCTCAGCCGCCGTCTCAAGCGGGCAGAAAGCCTGGACTTCCGCCGGACCCATATCGGCATTATAGGTGACTCGGGGCAACCCTCCAAACCGCTCGCGCTGGCGCAGACAGGCCAGCTCAACTCGCATGCGGACTGCGTATGAGCTCTCACCATCCATGCGGCCAGTCAGCTTCCGGTACTCCACTCGCGGCATCTCAACCTGCATGGGGGGGGGGGGCGGGGGCCCACCTCCGGCACCCCCGGCGTCGCGCTCCGCGCTCCAGCTACGCCGTACTGGGGTTACTAGGGTCTACTGGGGTCTGGACACTCAGAAATGATTTGATGTCAGAATTGATGTAAGTCAATTCTATATTCATACTGTAAACCCCAGTAAACCTCAGTAACCCCAGTACGCTCAGCAGCAGCGCACCAACTCCCGCAACCCCCGCGCTCTGCTTACCGTGCTTCTCCCGCTCTCCTGCCTGAGCACGGAGCAGCCCTCCGGCGGCGTGGTGCTGGTCACCCCGACGATGCCGCCGGCCATCCAATCGCATCCCTACCAGAAGGCCACCAAAACGACGCACTACGATTGGGTTCTGATGCGGCTATAGGGGGTGGTGTGTTTGTCCTTCGTGGGCGCTCGTGCCACGCCGGCAGTGGTCTCACAAAATGCAACCAGTTTGAAGTCTATATGGGCAAACGGGAAAGATTCGTGCAGAGCACGTCATATCTACGGCATAAGCGAAGCGTTGTTATAATGTATTGGTGCTTTGCTCCTCATATCTACGGCAATTAAGAATGAAGTCAGCCTATGAGCGATGATACACGCCGATGCATTGAATGTGGTGAGACGAAACCAATAGACCAATTTCACGCCTGGTTACTTGGTACGCCAGAAGAACTCGTCTGCGCTCAGTGTCGTGGCTGGGAGGACGACCGTACTCAGATCGAGCAACTTCGCGAACGGTACCAGAGACGCATGGCAGAATGGGAGCAGCAAAGGCAAGAACGTGAGCGTACGCTGACGCCTGAGGAACGAGAACGTGAACGGCTGACTGCTGTCACGCCTGAGGAACGGGAACGTGACGAACAGCGCTACTTGAAGCGGCTACGTGACTACTACAAGCGAGAGGCTGCCCACAAGAAGGAGTGGGAACCTATACATGCCAGGTACAAGGACACATACAGGACCTGGGTACATGGCCTCCTGGAACGCGGACTGACGCCTGACGATGTCCGACTTATTGCCACATTCGAGTCTCGCATCTTTCGCGAGAAACTCAACTGGCCGAGGATACGCACCACGTTCGAGAAGGTTGACCCGCCGTACACCAGACGGACATTGATCCGGAGGAGTCTATCGCCACGCCTTCGCAAGGAGATCTACGATCAATACCAGGGGCGCTGCTACTACTGCGGTTGTACCGTTACGCCTATCGATCAACCCTATCATGGCTCGCCGGAGTATGTCGAGGTACGCAAGGCCTACCAGGCACAGCGGCGCGAGATCAATAAGGCGGGTGAGTTCACGATAGGCTGGATTCAAGCGAACCGCCTGCTAGTTGAACTCTACACCAGCGAACTTGGGCAACGCTTCCGGCAGCTCCGCGGCATCTATCAGGAAACGGCTTCTACAGTCGCCCATATAGACCACCGCATACCGGTGGCGCGTGGTGGGAGAGATGGGCGAGACAACCTTGTGCTTGCCTGCCAGGCATGCAATCTCTCGAAGAATGCGCAAACTGCTGAAGAGTTCACGGGCGTGGAAACCGTTGAAGACGATAAAGCCGTACCCGTTGATCCCATCTGGGAACTCAGCGGACTTATGAACCATACGAACCAGCGGGGACTTGTGCTGGAACTTGATGCTATCTTCGCCCTGTGCCGGGCTGAACAGAAAGGCTACACGGTGCTTCCGCTCACGGATGGCTACCTTATCAGTCGCATAGGTAACCTCAGGCCTGACGGCACTACAACAGAAAATGCTAAATGGCGAGCGCGGGCATATCGGCATTGGTACAATGAGCAACAGCAGCTCCATAACTGGCGGGGCGAGCCAAGACCGCCCTTCAGCCTGCGTGACGACTATGAGCGAATACAGCATCTCAAGCAAATTGCAGAGCAAGAGGTAAGAGAAGCTGTGGCACACTAGGGAAGCCGCCTGCGCGGCCCGCATTCTACCCTCGCACCAAACAGTAGGCAAGGAACGGCATAGCACCTCATATCTACGGCACTATGGTTTAATGGGACTGGTAGCAGGCAGTCAACTAGTAGCGAAGAGGGCGAGCCAGATGGACAAGCGCGCCGCGAGACTAGAGGTAGTTGCAATTGCAGGGGAATAGGCCCGAGGAAGTGGTTGTAAGAAAGTGAAGCACCAGGACCACAACGACAATGCAGAGCATCAGGATGATAACGTACTCCAGGTAACCACGACCCTTGTCATCGTCTCGTTGATTCACGGCTGTTCCCCCTTGGTTCCCTCTACCCTCAGATCCTTCCCCTAGCACAACCAAGCGCTCCCAGTATAACACTGTCACAGCACCCTATATCTACGGAATTAGAACATATGCGCTAACATTGTGAACGCTGTCAAGAAGTCGGCCATTCGATGTTGCAAAATCGGCCACCCACAAACGGCACAGATAGTATCGCTGCGACCACTGCCTCAGACAAGTCCGCAGAACCGTAGAGATACGTGCTCATGAAGCACGGGCAGGTCTCCTCGGACAGAGACGCCACAAGCCCACAAGGCTCAAGGACAGCAGCAGACCCGTCACGAGGACGCACGCCCACCCGAGTAAGGTGGCAGTGTGAGTGGCGTTTCCAATGGCGTACTGGGCATAGGAGTAGATCGACAGCGGAACGCTATGGTGGAACTCGGTGACCCAGAACGCATAGGTGCTATGGAGCGCGTGAGCGGCAATGGCGGCGCCGCCACTTGCCACCAGAGACAACAAGGCCCACAGCCCAATCCGCCAGGAGCGGTGCTGTAGCCAGCCGACCAGGAACGTCAGCATGGCGAGGGCGAGCAGGACAAGTGCACAGATCTCCAGAACCTTGATCCACAGCAGCAATGGCGCCATGGGCGGCCAGTACGGGGTCTCAGTGAACCAATCCATACCTCTCCTCCGCGATCTCTCTTTTGACCGCAACTCATTGTCGTTAGCTGTCCAAGGACAGCAGACCCTCCACTGCTAGCGAGCACGGGGTCGAGTCAAGTGTACCTCTCAGTGCTGGCAGGATTCCACCAGGAAAGTACCGAGCAGACAAAGGGAGTCAGACCCCTGGACGACTCGCTCATGAGTGGACGGTCGCTGACTCCTCCCCGGCCAGCTCGTGCGCCGGTGCCGAGTGGTGCTCCAAACTCTGGCGGAAGCGGAAACTCTCTCCTTCCAGTACCAGAATATGGCTACGATGCACCAAGCGATCCAACAGAGCCGCAGTCATGCGTTCATTGCCAAACACCTCCGTCCAATGGGCAAAATCCAGATTTGACGTCACCGCGACACTCGCTCGCTCGTAGCGATCGGAGAAAAATTGAAACAGCAATTCAGCGGCAGTTTGTGAGAAAGGCAGATAGCCGACTTCATCCACCAGGATGAGGGCATAGCGCCGATATTGGGCCAGCAATTTCGGCAGCCGCAGCTGCTGGTGGGCCACTTCTAGTTCGGTGGCGAGCGCGGCCGCGGTGCGGAAGAGCACCCGCGAGCCGCGCAGACAGGTGGCCCGGCCCAACCCAATGAGGAGATGCGTCTTCCCCAAACCGCTCGGCCCGATGAGGAGGACATTCTCGTGCTGGGCCAGAAAGGCGCCTTGAGCGAGCTCGAGGACCCGCGTCTTCGGGATCGACGGAACGGCCGAGAAGTCAAAATCTTCGAGCCGCTTCGTATAGGGAAATTGGGCTTGGCGCAGATAGCGTTGGAGTTGGTGTTCCTGGCGCTGCGTCACCTCCTGAGCCAGGAGACGCTGCAGATAGTCGAGGTACCCCGCTCCCTGCTGCTCGGCTTCCCGCGCCAGCGCTACACACTCGTGAGCGATCGCCGGCAAGCGCAACTGTTTGAGGTAGGTTTGCACGAGGGCGAGCTGGGGATCCGTGGTCGGCTGGGTCTGAGCAGATGCCGGTGGTCGGTTCGTTCGACTCATGGCTGCTCCCCGCTTTCGCACATGGCCACGCGTGAGGAACTCTGGAGCAGGCGGTTATAGGCGGCCAGGTCCGGACGGGGTTGCGGCAGGTGGTAGTGGGCGTAGCGCTCTGGATCCAGCGGCTGGTTCGTCGCCGCCGGCTCGTCGGCCCACAGGAGGAGCTGGCGTACTGCGTCGGCACTGTACTGACCGGTGGCCGCGGCGACCTCAAGGGCCGCAGTCACCTCCGTGAGGGAATGGGAGAGGCACAGATGCAAAATCCGCGCAAACTCGCGGTTCCCATCCTGCAACCCTCCAGCCTCCCGCTCGGTGACGAGCCGTTGGCGGTACTGCTCCCAGCTGGGCGGCAAGCCCGCTGTGCGCACCGCGGAGGCAAAGGGCACGGCAAAGGGTTTCTCCAGCAGCAGCGGCACATAGTGGCGGAAATCCTCGACGATCTGCCGGCGCGCGTAACAACGTAGATGGGTAGCGACGACCTCGGAGCCGGACCACAGCTGAACCCAGAACGGGTCGGCGTGCAGACTCACGCGCGAGCCGACATAGCGGACCGGCACCGAATAGTCATTGGTCTCGAATCGCACCCGACTCGTCGAGCGCACCAGAACCTCCCGGATCTCCCCGACGTCGAGGGGATGGTGCGGCAGCGGCGTCAACAACGGACGCTCGGTCGTGAGCAACTCGGCAATGGAGGTAGCGCGGCCAGCCATGATGCGTGTTTGGTCTGCCTGGCACTGTTGAGCGCAGGAACACATTGAGCTCGTCAAAGCTCTCCGCCTCGGGGACTGGCACAAAGTAGGTGCGTCGGGCATAGCCCACCAGGTTCTCCACACTGCCTTTCTCCCAGCCGGCGGCGGGATTGGCGAAGATGGCCTCATACCCGTAGACACTATGGAAATGCCGGAATGCCTGCTGCTCCTGGCGAGAGTGCCCCCGTAAGAGCTGGATAACAGCGGGCTTGAGGTTGTCGTACACGACACTTTTGGGCACCCCGCCCCAGAACTCAAAGGCCCAGCGCTGCCCCAAGAGGAAGGCATCTTGCCGCTCGGTGGGAAAGGCGGCGACAAACATCGCCCCGCAGTAGCGCAGCCGAGCCGCCAGGAAGGGAACGTGCATCTCTTCGCCGGCAAGCCGCACCACTGCATGGCCAAAATCCACCTCCCCACGTTCAGCAGGGGCAAAGGCGAGCGGCACATAGGCTTTGGCCTGGGTGATCTCTCGCCGAGCAATTTTCCGCTCGCGGACCAATTGCCGGACGGTCGATTCAGCGACCACCAGTCCCATCTGATTGAGTTCCACCCACATCCGGTGCGCCGTCCACCGCTGCTTGGGTGCCCAGCGCTGTAGTCGGGTATTCTCCTGCAGCCAGCTCTCGATATGCGGTAACACCAGATCACGTACTGGCTTGGGGAAGGGCACACCCCGCTGGTAGCGGCGCTCGGGTACCTGCGGCGCTTCCAGCAGCATCCGTCCCACGGTATCGCGGGAGACAGCAAACTGCTTCGCTGCTGAGCGTTGGGAATACCCTTGCACGAGGACCCAATCTCGAATATC
This sequence comes from uncultured Chloroflexia bacterium, assembly GCA_963810535.1. GTDB lineage: Bacteria > Chloroflexota > Ktedonobacteria > Ktedonobacterales > JADMIN01 > JAJPKE01. The sequence continues at coordinate 293,699 of CAWENW010000002.1, read as the reverse complement.
GTCGCGTAGGCTCACGTCATACACCTCGCTCTCGCCCTCCCCTCGCCTGAAGTTGTGTCTGCTTCAAGCATAGGGGAGATCCTTAACGAAGTGGCCGGCTTTTACTACATCGAACGGCCGATATTCTAGTATCGTTCACATGCGCTAACATATCTCCCAGAGCTGTAAGTCTTAGCTTGCCGGCAAGGCGAGCTTCACTGTCCAGTAATTTCGCCTGGGGGTGCGCCTTTTCGCTAGCTCGTCGGGTAGTGGACCAGTCGTAGGGTGGCGGTATCGGTCGGCGGCTAGCTGGTGTCGGCGGCATGGAGGTGCAGCGAGTGCAGCTGGCAGTGAACTCGTCGCACTCCTCGCCAAGAGGTTACCGTTTACTCCGTTAAACACCAGAACAGTATAGGAGTACGTCACAGGTGTGGCTGGCGGAGTACCATGCCAGGGTATGATAAGACCGAAGTCTACCATCAAGCACCACGACACAGAGCGGGGTGCTTGATGGTAGACCAAGGCCGCCTAGTTTCAGCCACTGGTCTGCTTGCTCATTCGGCAGGAACGTCACACTGCTGATGGTTACGGTCCCATACGCTTGCTGGTAGGCTGTGAGAAAGTGAGCCGTCACCCAGGCGCTGGGATCGTCAGCCGTAAATATTGGGAGGTCTGTCCTGTTGAGGTTGAGATGTGGAGTAATGGCCGTAGCACCTCTTAGTCCGCGTGGAGCAGGTGTACTATCACTAGGTGTTTGGGTCATACTACTACCATTCTAGAACGGGTGTGCTAAAAATGGAGGTAGAGCTGTATGCTGGACTGCCGACCAAAAAAATACAGCTCGCTCCCCAGGTATTTGCCTGGGGAGTTCAGCGTTATATAGCTCCACCGACACGTGCGAAGAGGCTAGCGATCTGTGGCCCGAGAAGAACCAGGGTAGCAATAACAACAACGGCAACTAGGGCGATGATCAAGCCGTACTCGATCATGCCTTGTCCGCGATTCATAGACACCTCTCTAGCGTAGTGGAGGGTAGAGAATAAGAGCCACAACGCCGATAATTGAGAGCACCAGCAGACATAGTAAGTCAAGGTACCGAGCCAACGCTACTACGCGTGTGTCTGGTGTGACTTGGGCACTATAAAAGCCGGTAGCTACAAGTACCATGCTGACAATCACCAGACCAAGCATAATGAATGGGTTAGCCACAAGAAGGGACCATATAGGCACTGAGTATGGAGCAGTAACATGGCAATCCCATCCTAAGCAAGATTCGGTAGCAAGTCGCAGCGGGCTATAAAGTACGTTTGCACACCTACTGCGAGATCGCATACCAAAAGAATTACCAGTGCACGCCTGCGCTTCACTGTTACCTCCTCGTCCAGTATATAAAACGGACAGCACTAGCGCTCTACGTGCTAGCGCTGTCATCACATAACTGGCTACCTAATCCCCTTCGCCGTCATCACCCCCGTACCATTTGCCAGCAAAGGTAGACGTCCAGATGTAGTCTCCCAATATGTTGGTCTGCCCCCATGTTGGTGGATTATTGAAAAAGGTAGTGAGTCCTTGTCCTTCGTATTGCACTTGCCGTTATTACCGTTGTCCTCGCTAACCATGCAGAGTCCGAAGTATTCGTAGCTGTTGTCACCAGGACCACCATTTTGGTCGAGGTTGTTGTGGTCTTGTCCATCACACTGCTGGTAGGTCACCTTGGTTGTTTTTGTGAGTTCGTGTGACTCTAGTGCGCCTTGGGTACGCTCGTGAATGCACTCAAATGTGTTGTTGGCACCCCCAGGACCGTACTCTAGTTCTCCGTATGTCTCGGTAGACTCATCATCAACCGACATGAATCCTGTGCAGTCGCTGCCATTGCACGAGTTGAAGTCACTAGCGTAGATTGCGTCACCTACATTAACGTTGAATAGGCTATTAGTGCCGTTGCCATACGTAGAGTTGTAGTTCTGTGAGCCTACGACATTGCCTACATTATCTACTACGGCGTAATGTTCTGGCTGAAGCAGGACATTCACTTCGTTGATGATGCCGCTTTGGACAAGGTTAATATTCTGCCATCCACCTATGCCTGTCCAGTCAGCGGAGGTTTGTCGATACGTTTGACTGAGGATATCCGCTACATTAAAAAACGCCTCCGCCCCATCCCAGGAATCATTCGTAGGAGCGTATGTTAGGTACCCAGCCCAGTACGTTGCAGGGATCATTGGGTCTTCGTTTTGCGCTGTCCTGGTTTTTGCTACCTCTTTCGCAAGCTGCGAAGATGCTGAAGCGAAATCGCTTAGAGTCTTATTTGGGTAGACAGTATCCGTGCATGCTCGGTTGTTCAACTTACGCACGAGAGCAGTAAATCTAGGTGTGTCGCCCTTGAACTGCGCTCGGGTCGGCAAGCCGTACGTTTGTAACTGCGCATCAGTAAGCGTTGCGTGGTCAACCTTAGACTGATTCGGCGGTTGAATACAGTTTGGAATTTGCACGGTGTAGTGGTAGTCAGGATCGCTTGATGCAGGAGTTGCTGTAGTAGGAGGAATACTAACTGCTGCTGCTGCATGGCTGACAGGGGCTGCGTGTAGTCCAAATGCCGTAAGTGCGAGGAGTGCTCCTGCAAAAACAACCTTCCGAAGACTTCGCCAGGGATGTAGATCCGTAGACAATGAGGTTCTCCCTTCCTAGGCTAGCTCCTAATTTTCGATCGTGGATTGGTCATTGTTACCTAGCGCAGCGCACTTGATAAGATGGATGTGCGCTATTCTATACCGAGGACCCTCCTCTCTTGCTAGCTTACTTCTCTTCTATGCGAAGTGTCATCCTTGAGCATTTCCACGAGTACAAGTTAACACAAGGTGTCAAGCACACCATGTTACACAACTAATACGGGGTCGTGACGGAGTGTTGTAGAACCGTGGCATGCCACGACACATCCATCTCGGCCCGCATATTGTCCCCACGACCTTGCAGTGCGGTACCGCAGCTGCCACGACCCCGTGGAGCGGAGCCATTGGCACTTCCTTTGGCTGCTGGCACGCGGGATGACCGCAACGGCGGTGGCCCGCGTGACCGGCTACTCCGCCTACTGGATTGGCCAGATCGTGCGCCGCTACAATCGCGACGGCCCACAGGGTGTGCACGACCGACGCCATACTGCTGCAGTACACCCTCGTGTCCTTCTGACTGAGGGCGAGCACGCGGACTTGCAGACTGCACTCGCTGCGCCTCATCCCGAGGGCGACTGCTGGTGCGGACGCACCGTGGCCGCCTGGATCGGCGAGCGGCTCGGGCGGCCAGTGTGTCGCCAGACTGGCTGGTGCTATCTGCGATGTGTCGGCGCCCGATGGCGCAAGCCTCGCCCGCGTCACGTTCGGGCCGACTCGGCGGCCCAGGCTGAGTTCGTGACCCGCTTACGTCCGCTGTTGCGTCAAGTTGCAAGCGCGTTTCCGCGCGCCCACGTTGAGCTATGGGCTGTTGACGAGCATCGTATTGGGCTCAAGCCCACCATTCGTAAAGCCTGGACGCTCGGCACGAACCGGCCCTGGCGCCAGTCCAGCACCGCTTCGCGTGGCGCTATCTGGTCGGCTTCGTCCATCCCGCCTCCGGACGAACGGTCTTCCAGCTAGCCTCGACCGTCAGCATCGCCCTGTTCGAAGTCGAATTGGCCGCTTTCGCCCGTGCCGTGGGAGCTGGTCCGCACAAGCAAATTGTCCTCGTCTTGGACCGCGCCGGCTGGCACAGTAGCCTGCGGTTGCGCTTGCCCGAGCATGTCCACCTACTCTTTCTTCCGTCCTTATTCCCCTGAGCTGCAGCCTGCCGAGCATCTCTGGCCGCTGACGAATACCGTCCTGGCCAACCGCCACTTCGCCACGCTCGATGAGTTGGAAGACGCCCAGGCTAAACGCTGTGTGGCGCTGCACGCACTGCCCACCCTCATCCGCTCCACCACGCTGTTTCCCTGGTGGCCTCGGAGGATCACAAAACGACACGGGCCGCGAAGAGAGTAAGGCGAGACACGTCGGCTTCCTTTCGCTCGAGCAAGCTTGCTTCTCTGAGGCGAGACCGGTGTGCCTCTGCGTGTGACGACCTCTTTGTGTCTTCCACTCGCTGGTCTCTCGTTAGTGCGCTCTGGTCGATAGTGGCCGTACCACACGGGGTAGTCCAGCACCTTCTCGAACCCCACCTTTAGAGCAGTGGCGACAGATGGCGTGTTAGCCGCCCAACAATGCCAACCAATTTCCGTGGCTCCCTGGGCGTAGGCGTGCCTGACTACTGCATCGGCAAGACGGGTGGCAATGCCTTGGCGCCGGTAGGCTTCGATGGTCTCAATGCCCAGTTCATAGCGGCCCTGGGCGTGATATTCGGCCAGACACCAGGCAACAAGTTGGTGACCATCCTGGGCACAGAAGCCGAACTGCTGACGAAAAAAGTGCTCAAGCGAAGGACTCTCTGACTGGATCTCTTCGACCAGCAAGTCTCTATTCATCAGGGTGGTGTCGGCTACCATAGTCGCATCAATACGACCAATGGTGATCGGATCTGGAAGATGCCCGGCTATGGGTGCGGGTGGCTGGCTCGGCGGTAGAGCTGTCGCCAGGAAGAGAGACGGTCCTGCTGGTGAAGCACGTGCTCAAGCGTTGGTTGCCAGGGCTGTGCTGCGTCGTAGTACAGGACAAATCCATAGCCCTGCCCGATATCCTCGCTGGAGAGTAAGTCGAGGACGTCTGCGAGCAGGCGCGGCGCTGGCATTCCGCTCACATAGACGCGATGGCGGTTGGACGGGATCAAGATGGCAGTTCCTGGGTTTGCCGAATCATCAACATAGATCCTTCCTGGCAGGGCGCCAGCAAGGACAGTCACCACCGCAAGATGACAGGTCATGTCCGTAAAGAGGGACTGCACTGATGCATAGGTGTCTGGTTCGAGCAACAACGACACGGGGTACCTCATCTTGACGTTGAGACGAATACCAACCTGATTGAGTTCTCTCGGCGTGGGCTCACAACACGAAACGGCTTCTCTGATGAAAACCCCGATCACTTCCTGAGCGACGCGGCTACGCATGCCAGGATACCACATCGCAGGCTTGGCATGATGGCGGAGGGCAGCGTCCCAGCACACATAACACGTGCTACAAGCTCCATCTCGTTGCTCACGTCATGGACTATGCGCGGATATCTGCACCTGTCCGGTTGGCTCGGGATCGATGGCCCGCGGCCGTCATTATACATGTGTACGACGCGTCAGGGTATAAAACTCGTGTACCTCTCCCCACCAGTAAGAAGTAAACTATAAGTGGATCAGCAAGGAGGCAGATCACGTCTCTCCTTTCCTCCCTGAGTTGGCCTACTGGCCCTCCCCTGCCGCTTAGCTCCATCCTTGTATAATTACTTGCTATGCGGATGTCTTGTGGTCAAAATGAACCACTCCGTTTGCATCCTCCCAACCAACCCGCCGACCGTCCCAATAGACGGGTGTCTGCTTACTGGATGCATAAACCTCTGGCCCAGGCAAGCCTCCCTGCGGACTAGACTACAGGCAGTTCCCCTGGTATACTTGCTCTCACCAGGTCTGCCTTTACGGCATGACTTGGGTGATATGCCACAGCCGTTCAACAGACACCCGGCTTAGTTCCGGGCGGGGGCTGTGGTATCTTCACGTTTAGGGCTGGTAAAGAGCAGACTCTTGAGCCAACGGGCGTGAGCGTCTACACGGGACTGTGGTACCCGGCACTCGGCAAGGAGTAGCCTCGTAAGCTGTGGATGCAGCATGATTTTGCCGCCAGGGTCTCTCGCGAAGTCACCGTAGTGCAGCGTGGTTCGGCCTAGGAACTTGAGCAGCAAGTCATCCACGGCTCCACGTTCCAGTTCGGCTAGGTCGTACGTTAAGGAATCGCGCCCTTGCCTATCAGAATGCAAAAAGCCAGCGGACAGTGAGAAACCTTCGGCTAGAAGCGCTTGGCGGCACTGCGAAGCAAGGCAGCTATAAAGATAGTTCAAGCAGGCATTAATTGGATCGACGGCATGCCGGCCATTCTGGGAAAGTGGCGACACTCGTGAGCGCGCAGTGAGCCAGTGCGATGGCAGGCGGCGCAGGTCTGTCTTTCTCGATTGTAGCGGCCAGCCTTCCCACGCCTTGAAATAGGCGTACGCGAGGCGACCCTCTAGTGTGACGAGGTACTCAATCGGATACTGCCGATTGAGGTTTAACCATGCATGCCACGTTTGAATAGTTCCATTCCTGCTGATTGTCCCGGTAGCTCGGGGTGTGCGAGGAGCGTCTGGTATTGCCCCTCCACTTTGCGTTTGACGATTTCATGCGCAATTTGTGAGGGAGAGTGGCTGCCAGGGAGAACTATACCGCTAGATACCAGCCATTGACGCCTCTCAAGTTCAACGTTATAGGGGGAGCCGTCTGGTATAGGAAACACTTCGAGGAGTGGCGTACCGGCTCCGTCGAGAACACAGAGGGGATGCCTTCCCGCCGACACCACGAAGCCGCAGCCAACGTCAAAGTGCCTGTCTGGTGTCCATGAGCAGCGACGAAGGCGATTCGCTTCACCCCATGTATAGCAGGCTGAAGCAACTCACGCTCTGGCGCGGGCACTCCGGCGTACGCCCTTGGTGGCAGACAAGTGCGAATCCCTCCACACCCAGATACGACCCCTGCCCGGCTAGAATAATCGTGCGACCATCGGTATCGTGGGATGAGCTGGCCGCAAGCGCCTTATCCGCTTGAGCCTCGCGTAATTCTCCCATGTTCTGCCACTCACGCCGTGCATCTTCACCTTGAAGAGGGAACTCCAGCGGCTTTGGGCCCTCCAAGTCCTGCACCAATGTGCCTGTATCTTCGTCTGTCTCTTCGGGGATATCAGGAAGAGGAGGCAAGGACGGTGTGACTTCAGGAATAGCTATTGTTATCCTAGGCTCAGGCGACTGGGAATGTTTGGGTTTACCGTTACCGCGAGTTCCGGTTATTTGAGTTCCGGGCCGTATAAAGGCATGCGTTCCGGCTTCAATGCGGCGACGCTGATACTGCCGCTTGAGTTCTTGTTCTCAGGGGAATTCTTCCGACTTTCGCGAACGTGACTTAAGGAGCTTCCTCGTGCACAGGTTTGCGAACAGTACCGCTGATTTTTGTCGCTAGGCGCGAACGTCTGGTGGCACCATGCGCAGGCGCGAGGACCCATCGCCCGCTCCCACTGCTCGTCATGGCCAAAGTAGCATGCCTGCGAGCAGTATCGTTGCCTTGTTTTCTGCGGAGTATAAGACTTGCCGCAGGTAAGGCATTGCCGCATAGGCTGCTGTGGGTGGATTGTACGGTTGCGCGGGCACCAAGCGGAACAATATTTCTGGATTGTTCTCTTTGGTGTAAAGGTTTGGTGACACGTCGGGCACACTTGCGGGGTGCGCGTCTTTTGTCATGCGGGGTGCCTCCGATTCTGGTGGAGACACTGGACGGACAGGGTGTGGATACCCTATGCTGGGGTAAGCCTAGCCACTGTTACCGCAGTGTCTGGGTCAGAGCGCCGTTCCGGGTTCCAGCCGGGACGGCGTTCGCACAATTCTGGAAGAGTATACTAGATGGTTGTGCGCTTGTTTAGCCTGCTTAACCTCCTAACCGCCGGTCCCGTGCGGCGTAACTGGCAATATTACCTGCTTCTTCTATAGCGGCAGGTACTACGCTGTCGTATGCGAGTACGTTGTCTTGAAGGCGGTACGGATTATCACGGTAGCCCAGAAGACTGGTGGGTATGAGGCGTGGCTCAAGGAGCAAGATAGTAGAGATAATTGCGCCTGGCCTTGCCGCTTGCTTGAGAGTGTGGGCTGCGTGCAGAGATGGCCAGGAAGCAAGGCGCGTACCGCGTCTTCTTTCTCGCCAGCGGTCGAGACCCCACCTATCATAGAGAAGGAACATATCCTGAGGAATCCCCCCTGCGGGTTATAGCTGCTGCTTCAGAGAGAATCCCATCGCTTACCCGTACCAGAATCTCACGCTGCTCTTGATAGCTCGGAGCAATAGGAGGTGGTAGTCCCCCGTCGTGCCAACCTAGCGTAGTAGCTGTCACACCATTGAGTTTCAGGGCGCCAGATTGCACGACCTGTTGTAGCTCCTCAGAAAAGCCGCCTGCTTCTACAGCCTTGGATATGCTGCGCTCATTCTCCCGCGCTCCCCCTCAGGAGTCACAGCCTCATCACGTTGGCGCTGACGTAGAGAGTACACTGTGGCCTTCCGGTCTACGTGAGTAAAAGCGCATCCCGCAGAGCTTGCGGGCTGGCGGGATCAAGGCCCACCAGGCCCCGTTCCAGGCCAGCCTCTATAAAGCTACGGGTAGCGGCGACTCTATAATGAACGACCTGCATACGTTTTAGGCTGATTGGAGGGTAGTTGTATTCCCTCAACCTCCCGAGCCCGGTTTACCCCGCTGCGGGCGCTTAGCTGGATCATTGATGAGCCCGGCCTCCCGAGCACGCCGTAACTCATCCTCAGTACAGTGAGTTCGACGTTTAAGAGCTTCTTTATCCACACTATGCCCCCTTAGTAATCTTGTCAGGTTCCAGAATGCTCTCTACTGGGTGCCCGAACAGCCCGAGCCAGCCGGACGGCATGGGTACTAAGAACCGCTAGGTTCCTTCTGCACGGCTCACGGTATTGCTGTGCACCCGAGCCCGCCGGGCAGCTTCCTTCTGGGTAATTCCGGCGTTCACCCGGGCATCATGAAAGCCGGGTACAAGGACTCCAGTTCTAAAATCCTTCATGGTTTCTGTCCCCTCAGTGTTTGCCATATCACAACTATCTGCGACCATTATAGTACCCTACTATCCCCACGTCAAACCGACATGAGGAGTGCTCGGCGTGAAAACCCCGCCTTATGCCAGATTCGCTCTTGAGGGCTAGCGGTTGCGCCAAAATGAGAGCAGCCCAATGTAAGGGCGGATAGAGCCCGATAAACACAGAGAAGAGAGAAGCAAGCATGGCAACAAGTGTACGAGTTCCCAAGGTAGAGATACCGACGCAGGCAACCATCCTTGACGCGATTGTCGATGCGCTAGTGGCTGCATGGAACCGGCAGGCGAAAGACAGGACGGCGAGAAGCTTCTTTGGCCTATCTACAACAGGCGAACGGCAGGAAATGATCCTGGAGTCTGTACTTCGCTACAGTGAAGAAAGTCAACAGTTTGTTGCTCGGCAGCTTATAAACCTGGGCGACGCAATTTATGGTGGCTGTGCTCACTGGGTAAGTTGAGGAATCAGGCCATGAGCAAAGCGGTAGTACCAGTTCAGGTCAAAGTCAAAAGCAAGAAGGCGCCCAAGCACGCGGCGCGACGTGAACGAGACAAGCGCCGGAGAGAACTGAAGCAAAGTCTTCGAGGAGTTTCGGCAGAGTGATTGGCCCCGTAGACCGACCGGCGGGGGTGACCACTCCATCAACGAAAAGGCAGCAATCGTATGAACACGTCAAGAAGTACTCATAACAGAACTGGGAACCTGTCAAGTTGCCAGCCCAGACGCAACCCCGTCCCGCTCAAGAGAGGAATCACTGTCAATGAACAGTATACCGCATACAGCCGACTATAGCCGAGATGGCGATAGACAATCGGATGCTACCACTCGCAGTAACACCGTCTACTTGGCAAGCCCTCTAGCGACGTATTACACCGAGCGCTACAACCACATGCTTGAAGCAGTGCGGCGGCATTTCCCTGATTCGGAGATACTGCCTGCCCGGAATCTTTACCATGACAATGAACATTGGAGAGCGACGTGGCCGGTACATCTCAAGCGTAGAAGCCCTGCCGCGTTCTTCAGCGATACGGACGGCACCATCGGCAAGGGTGTCTACCAGGAAGTGTGGGACGCTACGGTGCGTTCCATCCCAGTCCGTTACCTCCAGGATGACGGGACACTGCTCCCCGATGATCAGGTGGAGCTAGCGTTGATCGACGACGGGGACGATTGGCGCAAGTTCGCAATGGTGCGAGTAAAACTGCCCCTACGAACCAAGAAACAGGCTCCCAAGCGCATCAAGAGGGAAGCCGACGATGGCCAGGCGTAAACGGAAGATGGCATCGCCCGCCACGCGATCAGTAAGCGCGCCAGAGACTGTTTCTGTGACTCCACCGGCAGTGGTCGAAATCTCCAGCCAAGCTGAGCAGGCTTTGGGTCGGGACCGCCAGAGCATCCAGCGTGATAACCCGGTGCCGGTCGGCAAACCATTGCCAAGTCCTGGCATACCGGACAGTTGGGTTATGCGCCCAGGCGCTGAAGAACTCAATACCAGCCAACTGCATACCGGTCCTGAAACGACCTATGTGTCCCTCCAGGCGCTTATGGCAACCAATGAACCGGCGTATCTCTTTCAGCGCTACGGTCGGCTTGCCAGTGTCGTGCCGGATGAGCATGGGCTGCCCGCTATTGCCGATGTCTCTCAGGGTGCATTGCGGGGCTATCTTTCCCGCGCTGCCCACTGGAAACTGGATGTAAAGCTGCGCAGTGGCGAGATAGAGACCAGGAGTACCCTCCCTCCTGGGTACGTGGTTGCGGATATCGCCAGTCACGGAGACTGGCCGCTCCCGGCACCGCGCGGCATCTCCCCCATTCCTGTACTGCGCTCGGATGGGAGCCTGCACACTACCCCAGGGTACGATCACAAGTCCGGCTACTGGTATGAGCCCGGTGGCATCCTGGCTGGACGACATTTCTCTATACCAGACCCTATCGCTGCACAGGACATACAGCAGGCTGCCAGGGTACTGGATGATTGGTTGGTGGACTTCCCATTTGCGGGACCGGCGGAGAAGGCCCACGCAATAGTTCTTTCTGACGTTGCTCGCACGGTCGGCTATCGACGGCAACACTCCACTAGCTCTGCTTGAAGCGACTAAGCCGCGCACAGGCAAAACCTTGCTCGTTGAGTGCATCCTGCTCGCGGTTCTGGAGCCTTGCCAGCACTTTCCAGCGTGCCTCCCGATGAAACAGAAATGCGCAAGATGCTGGCATCACTCGCCCTGCACGGGCGGACGTATCTGGTGTTTGATAACGTCAACGGGCTGCTTGATTCCGCAGCGCTCGCAAGTGTGCTCACCACCGGCATGATATCCGACCGTTTGCTGAAGACCAACGACATCCTGGATATGCGGGTAGGGTTTGTGCTGGCCGCCACCGGCAACCAACTGGAAGCGACAACGGAACTGCTCGCTCGTTCCTACCGGATAAAGTGATACGCCTATCTCCCGACCCCAGGATAGGAAAGAGTTCACGCACCCCGATATCCTGGGATATACCCGTGAGCATCGGTACGAACTGCTGCAAGCTGGATTCACTCTACTCTGTGGCTTCTTCCAGGCGGGCTGTCCCAGGCCAGCCAGCCGCCCACGCAAAGGAGGCTATGAACCGTGGGTGCGCCTCATCGGTGGAACGCTCGCATATGTCGGAGTCGGCGGATTCTTGGAGAACGAACGAGAATTGGCCGCTTCTGCCGATGAGGGCGAGAGTGAGATGGAGCGCTTTCTATCCGCTCTGCTTCAAGCATACGGGCAGACGCCCTTCAAGGTCAGGAGCATTTTCGCGGACGCGAGCCGTCCAAACCACGTGCTTGCCGAGTCACTCCCCATCCAGCTTGCCGAAGTACGGGCGAGTAGTTCTTCCTTCACCTCCAAAGCGGGACTCTTGCTGAAGAAGAAGCAAGGGGTTCACTATGGCGACCCGGATATGTGGTTGGTAGGTAAACGGGGCAGCCACAGTAGTACCGAGTGGCGCGTCATGGGTGGCGATGAGTCTCTTCTGCCGGACCCTGGAAGTGACCTATCAGAGCATAGGCCACATGACCTGGGCAAGCTCCTTGAAGGAATAGAAGGACTTGGTGATTTCGATGACCACTGAACCCACGCTCTGCAACAAGCCAACTATACAGGAACTGGGCACGTATCGCCTGGTTACAGTCGCCGACTTTCCGGATACCATCTCCCGTCTTGTCCAGGACGGCTGCCCCGTTAGCCTGGACGTGGAGGCCACTGGCTTGGACCCCTGGACCAACAAGCTGGTCTGCATCCAGGTAGGAGACGGCCAGCTAGCTTCTATCTGCGATGTACGCCACGCTACTGAAGCCGAGTGGGAACGTCTTGCCGACACGATACGCCTTCTCTTCAGCGGTCGAGTGCAACTACTCGGGCACAACATCCGTTTTGACGTGCTGACTCTGGCCGTGAAGGCGGGCATAGGCCCATATGAACTGCGTCACTTGCGGCTTTACGACACCATGCTTGCAGAACAGGTGATCTTGGGCGGTGTGGATGCTCCGGATGGCAAAGGGCGTGAGAGGGAAACCTTGCAGCGACCGCCGCCCGGTACGGCATCCCGCTCACCAAAGACCCGCGTAACTACTTCATCGATTTGGACAAGCGCCCGGAGTGGAACCTGCCTCTGCCAGAGGAGCAGCTTGCCTATTCCGCTCTGGACGTGCTGGTGCTGCCCCCATTTGTGACGCCCAAGCAGCGGAGATAGCGGCAAAGGGCCTATCGGACACGATAGCTCTGGAGATGGCCGAGCGCGCGCTACCATCGCTATGGAACTAGCTGGCGTCCATCTCGATGAGCCAGGGTATCGGCAGTACCTGGATAAGGTCAAGGTCCTCGCTGATGGTGTCGAGCGCCGGATACAAGCTGCGCTGTTCCCAGGGTTCCTGGCGGTGAAGAAGCGTGAGCAGGTTCAGCAGACCAATGCGCTCCTGTACTGGCAGGATGACAAGCAGGAAGCCATTGCCATGGCAAAAGCGTCCTGGGAGGCACAACCAAAAGACTTCCGGCCACAGTGGGGAGACGTGCGGAAACATACGCTGAAGCAGCATAGTGTGACCAGCCCAAGACCCAGGACGCCCGCTCCACTGCCAGACCACCTGAACCTGGACTCACCGTCGCAACTTCTAGAAGCGCTGGCGTTCGTTGGCATCCGCTCTGCGCCACCGAAGCCGAAATGCTGGAGGAGGAGGCAAAGCGCCGACCGGACGTGGCCGTGCTTGGGCTGCTCTGCCGTTTCCGAAAACTGAACCACACATTGAAGTCCTTTGGGGAGTCCATTCTTTGCAAGATACAGGCTGACGGGAGACTCCATCCGTCCTGGAAGCAAATCGGCGGTGAGGATAAGAGTGTGGCCACCGGGCGCATGTCCTGCTCCAAACCCGCGCTTCAGGAGATACCGGCCCATGATGACCTGGACGGTGATTCTGTCCGGCGGCATGTCACAGCGGCTCCAGGTTGCCTGCTCGTATCCTGCGACTACTCACAAATGGAGATGAGAATACTCGCGGAGCGCTCACAAGACGCGGCGCTTATGGAGATCTTCGATAAAGGCTGGGATATCTACAGCCGGTTAGGTGTAGCGGTGGGGCTGGCCCAAAGGATACTTTCACCAAGCAACAAGGCAAAGTGATACCCTTTGGTGATGGCAACTTCGGGATGCCATGAAGACCCTAACATTGGCTATTAGCTATCTCATGGGGCCACAGTCTTTGGGTCATAACCTCGGAGTCAGTGAAGAAACAGCGCGGGGCTACCTGGATAACTTCTACGCCAGCTATCCAGGTATTCGGAGATACCAGGAGGCTACCGCCGCGTCGGCATTGGCACTTGGCTATAGCACCACCATTGGTGGAGGAGACGGACATTTCGGATACTGCCGCCACCACAGCGGCACCAGTATCAGACCTGGGATGGCTTCAAGGAGGCGCTGAAGCAGTGGCGCAAGGACGAGAGCAGAATACGGCGGCAGGCGGTGAACGCGACTATTCAAGGAACGGGCGCTGACGTTATGAAGCTGGCGCTTACCCTGGTATTCCAGCGACTGCCAGCGGGTGCCTGTCTGATTGCCGCCATACATGACGAGGTGCTTTGTGAGGCACCGGAGTCTCTGGCAGGATACGTAGCCCACATCCTAGAACAGGCTATGGAAGAAGCGGCCAGGTTCTATCTGCCTACGGTCGCGCTGGGTGAGTTCCACGCCGTGCAATCGGCGTTCTGGATGAAAGAGTGAAAGCCATGTCAACTACTACAACAGCACAAGATACGCAAGAACGAATACAACCGCCAACCAAGTGGAATTCCTGGCACCACAAGACCAAGCCAGCTATCTATCTCGATGCTGTCAAAGGCATCGGCATGACCAACAGCGGGCAACCATTCACGTGCGCTCCAGAGCTTCCAGCAAGCCAGCTTGTTGAGGCATTACCGGCTGGTATCGAGACCGCGTACTTGTGCGGGCAGTTGCCGGAATCTCCCCAAGTGACTACCCAGGATAACCAACTATACAGCCCATTCAACAGTTGGGTGATTGGGGCAGACCCTGAGCAGATGTACCTCGCTTCAGGAACAGATCATAGTGACACGATGGCGATTGTTCGCCGTGAAGATGGTTCTGCGGTCACGCTCCGTACCATTGCTTCCTGGACAGGAACCAATGACCTAAGCCCACGTGAGGTACACGAAGCGCTGGGTCTTGTGACGAAGCAGCTACGGGCACAACCGAACTGGAAAGACGTTTGCCTGCTGAAGACGCCATCCATAACCGGTCAGGAACTGTGGCGAACAACCATGGGTGTCGGTCAACAACCGGATGGGACGTACCGAAGTGTCGAGGACCCGCTGCTTCCAGAAGATATCCGAGACTTGATTCACCGCACCAGCGGTCAAGGTCGCTTTGAGGTGCTGCCCTGCCCCACTCCAGATGGCATGGCCCCCAATCTCTACTACCTCGATGACCGGCTTGCCTACGCCGCTCGGGCTGCATCGGAGCTTGGAATTGGTCCGGTTATCCATGACTTTGGATCACAGTATGAAGGGTACCGACCGGCGCGCTATCGGGTAGCGTTCCGCATACCAGAGGATTGGAACCACGTTGGATGCCTGCCGGTGCAACGGGCCAGGACTCCAGGTGCTGAAGCTATTGGGCTAGAGTTCCCATGGGTGCCCGGGTACATTGGTGAACGTGGGTAGACGGCTGTGAGTTACGAGTAGCCTATGCACCACTCCCCCATTCCTGTCCGTCCTATGCACAACTCTATAAGCTGAACAATGGGGCGGAGTGCCCTGAACATGGGTGGTCTATCCATATAGTGGAACGCCTCTTATTCACCCAGGGCCGCCCACTCCGCACATGGAGTGAGAAACTTGTCGCCGTTCGGGAGTCTGCGCGGGTAATGAGATAGCGCGGGCAGTAGTGCGGAATATCTTGCTGCACGCGGTCGGTGGCTTTCATGGTTCCCGCAGGCCGGTCACTCGACTATCACATGACTACCACGATACCCCGCTTGGCGTGCCGCTCCAATCGTGCTGGATAGCCAGGGACGTGAACGCTATCTCTGGACCGAACCGGGGCCTATTCCACCACACCAGGACTATAACAGGCCAGAGTGGAGTAGTGGAATTTGGGCGCGAGAACGGGCACGATTGCTCATGAACAAATATGGTGACGGCGCATTCACTGGGGCGTTGACACTGCCGTTTGAGTCCATTGTGGCATTCCGGCTGGATGCGGAGTACCTCACCACTCTTCCTCATTGGCCGGACAGCGGCAAGCCGGGACACATGCGCGTGAAAGGGTATTTGCCGGGGCCGGCGCAGTGGCCGAAAACCGAGTTCGATTTGGCCCAGATCAAAGAACGATTGGAGGTGCACTATGAGCGGGCCGCTAGGCCGCCCAGGGCAAGCTATCGGACGTGTATCCGACGACTTGGGCCGCCACCACAGCCCGTCTATAAGGAGCGGGTTGGCAAGCGGCCAGAACAAGCGCCAACAGGACCGATCAATAAACCCAGCCCTGGCGAACAGCGACGGGAGTTTTATCGGGTCGGATTCAACTACAAGCAAAAGGGCAGAGTAGATACCAGCGGCAAGAAGTTCCAGAGGCACCTTGCCAACCAAGCAGGGAGTAGAAGGCACCTTGCGGTATGTGCCGGATGGGCGGGTCGAAGTACGAGTATACGGGGAACCAAGCTGGGATACAAGCAAGCGCACATCACCGCCCCCGGACCAATTTGATAATGTACACGTTACATTTTTCACCAATAAGGCAGAACTAGAGGCAGCGCTTGCCAGCGGTGGCAGCCTGGAAGATTGGGTAGCCAACCAGGGCGGTTGGAATTTTCAGCAAGTATTGGCTGTTTCGGTCGCTGAAGGATGACGAGCCACGGCGTTGCCGGCGTTACGGGCATTCAGGGTATGGCAGGTGTGGTTATCGGGCGGGGAATACCACCCCGCCCACCTAGAAAGGAGGGGTTATATGCAAACACATACAGGCACAGTTTATTTGGCCGCTTCATGGAAAATGCAGCGGACCATCGCATACCGTCAGGCCCTTGAGCGACTCCGCAAGCAGTTTCCAGATTGCATTGTCGAGGACGCGTCGAAGGTCTGGAAAGCGCGAGACTATGCTACGGAGTGGCCAGCGTTAGTTGCGGGTCTGGCGGCTATTACTTTATGACTGACAAGAGCGATCGAGTTACGCCGACCATGCTTGCCGAGTTGCTGTCCGCCACACGGGCAGGCATTCCAATCTATTGGATTCGCGGCAACGGGCAGGTCGTGCCCAGTGAGAAATTTGGCGCTGAATTACTTTCCGATATGTCAGGTCGTCAATCAGCCCGGATACACACGAAAGAGTAGGTAGTAGAGCGGCTCGCATTATTGGATCGACATCGCTGGTCCACTCGTGAGGCACGGGGCGGGGTGTGTGCTGCCCCACGCGGCACAATGGGGGTATCAAACGCGCTCCGGTGGAGCACGCAGCAACATGTCTGCGGATTGATACGGAGCCCGGCGGTTCCGTGCGGGACACTACGGATAATTACGGGAATATACGGAATGCTGCGGAATCCTGAATTCAAGGGCACTCGCGGGCATGGGAAAATAATTCGGGGAGGATAACTCATACATGTCTCACCATACCGTTGTAGAATGCTGGACTGCGGAGCGCCCTGGCTCTGACTGCGGGTGTCCCGTCAAACCACAACGGTATGGTGAGACATCGTATTACTTAACGTCAGTTCGGGATAGAACTTACGCAGCAAGAGCTGGAAGATTCTGAAACAGTGAGGGTTTCTTGGGTTGGTGACAATAGGAAATGAGCCCCGCCAGCAGATGGACCACGAAATTGTAGGGACTGCGATGGCGGGTATGCTCGATTTGGCAGATATTCTTGAGTTGATCATTGATCGTTTCGATCAGTGCCCGTTTGCGCAGGAGCAGGCGATCGGCCAAAGGCAGAAGGATATTGCGCATGTTCTTGCGCAGTTTGGTGATGAGGCGCACCCCGTGGGTGACCAGGAGCTGCTGGACCAGGGGCTGCGAGATGTAGCCCTTATCGCCGAAGAGGCGACCGAACAGCCGACGGACCAAGCGGGGCACAGGACGGCGGTCGTCGGTGTTGCCGGGCGTGAGGCAGAAGGCGAGCAACTCGCCGCGATCATTGACGACCAGGTGGAGTTTGAAGCGCAGAACTACCTGACCGAGGTCTTGCCACGCCGCGCGCTTACCCGGAAGACGCGATGCTGCTGGATACGTGCCGGATGGCACACGGCGAGGGAGGTCGCGTCGATAAAGCTGATGCCCGAACACTCCCCCAGCTGTGTGTGCAAGTAAATGGCGAGCGGTACCAGGTAGCGTGGCATGAGGGCCACGAAACGGGGATAACTCAGTAACCCGGGAAACTCCTGGTGCAAATGGACCTGGACGTGCTGGGTGTAGAACCCCTTGAATGTTCGATACCCTGACTGCTGGAAGAGGATGAGGATGGTGAGGATGGCGGGATATAGGCGGGTGCTGCGGCAACGGTGTCGTCTCCCCGACGCCAGTAGCTTGCGCTCCCATAGCGGCTCAAAGTGCTGCCAGAACTCGTCCACCGAGCAGTAAATTTCGAGTATACTCACGGCGATACCTCGGTTTGGGGCTGGTGGGTTTTTGGTAACTCGCATCAGAGACCGTTTGGGACCTGGGGAAAGAAGGGAACGGCAGGGTGAGATAGGCTGCTGGAGTGAAGACGCACACCTATCCCAACAATCTGACCGAAGGTCTGAAACACCCTGTCAATACTTGCTGCTGCACGTCAGATGGCGGGTTACCAGAAGAGGTCCATTTCCAGGGTGTGCCGCGTTGTTGGGACAAAGCCTGCCTTCTCATAGAGCGGTTTGCCATCGTGCGTCGCATACATCCACATGCGATGAGCCTCGGTTTGTTTGATAAAGGTCATCATGGTGTGAAGCAGCGCAGTAGCAATGCCTTCTACCCCACTCGGGAGTGTGTACATATTCAGGATATAGGCTTCGATTCCGGACAACCCCCGTTCTGAAGGGGGCTTGTGGAAAAAGATGATACGTTTAGCCACGATCTGTCCAGTGTCTCCGCCACCCAGACCAAGATTGTCTCCGCCAGCAGAGCTTCAAGTAGGTACTCCCGCGTGGCATCCCGGAGTCTCTGCCAGCATTTTGGTGAGATGGCCGGTTTCCTGTTGCATCTTGAGACGGAGGTCGACGAGCACCGCTATATCTTGGGCCGTCGCTCGGCGAATTAAAAAATCTCGCGTCATCTGTTATTCCTGCCCTTCCTCAAAAGTAGCCTATTCTCCCAGAATAGGCCCTGCACTCCTCTTTGTCTACAATGACACCGAGACTTCGTGTGCGAGTAGTGCGGGAGGTGAGGTGTGCCAGGAGCCGCTGGCGGCGGGAGCGGTAAGCCGCGGTCTTTTCCTAGTTCCCAAACGGTCTCTCATAACCTCACTGGAGGTATCTTGTTTATCCCGAACTCACGTTACTTAGCAAAATAGGTGAAGCTCGTGACGAACATGGGTAGTTCGCCCGATGTGCCTTGCGCCCTAAAGCAGCTATACTGCTCATACCTGGAAGAGGAGTGCATGCGATGGAGTGCCTCCTGCCGGGCAACAGAGAAAGGCATGGTGATCTTGTGCCCGAGCACACTCTTTTTTCGCGGCGCACGTTTCTCGCAGCGGCGGGTCTGGGAACTGCCGCTCTTGTCTCTGGATGTAGCAGCACCCTTACCAATCCACCCAAGACCTCGCCGTCTGAGTGGGCCCTTATCAGGCGGGAGGACTCGTCCTTGGTGAGTACGCGGCGACAGTAGGCATGCCCCAGAACCTCACACGGAGTACCATCCCCGTCGGCGACATCCCCGTCGAAAACGGCGTCATGGACTTCAATAATGTTTGTCAAAATAACCTGGTGGTGCCGGCAGCTCTGCCGACGAATGTGAAGGCCGCCGTCTACTACCCCTATGATGCGAACGCCTCCAACCCCATCAATATCAGTACCAAGGGTCCGTTCCCCGTCCTGCTCCTCGCCCACGGTTTTCGAGACACGTTAAATGCGTGTGACACGGCTTTCCCGATCGATCGGGACTTCACGCGATACGACGTCATGCTCCGCCATGTAACTACCTACGGCTGCGTGGCTGTAGCTCCTGACCTAAGCTGGCTCCCCGGCGCACGTCCGAGTGCGGACGATCCGGAAGTCCCGCAGGATGGGGCATTATATCTCCGCGCCTCTATTCTCTTGCAGTATTACCAATATCTGCAGTTACTCAACAGAAGTCTGTTCGCCAACCAGCTGGACCTGACACGTGTGGTGTTGGTTGGCCACTCCACTGGAGGTGGTTCCGCCACGCAAGCGGGGTTCTTGCTCCCTCTTGAAAGCGGTCACCAACCCGTTGCCTACGGGCTCATCGCCCCCATCCCCATTCCCAGTAGCGCCAATCCCAACGTGCAGAATCTTCTGGTGCTCAAAGGAACCCAGGACATGTTGCAGGGTGCGGATCCCCTGAGGGCTTTTACCGGCGGTGCTGCGCCTAAGACGCTGGTGACGATCCCGGGAGCGAACCACTGGGGCTATACCAATCTCTGTGGTCTCGACAATTCCTGCGCGGGCGCCGCGGTCGACGACAATCCAGGGACGATTTCGGCCGCTGGCCAGCAGAACACCGCCGCGGCCTATCTGGCGGCGTTGGTGCGCCTCTACGCGTTGGGCGATGCGACCGCGCGCCCGTACCTGAGTGGGCAGGAGATGGTGGAAGGGTTGAATATCTACGGCGTCACGGGCATTCAGGTCCAGCAAGCGGGATACAACGTTGGGCTTCCCGTTACCCCTGCCCAGCATCCGTAAGCGAACCGGTGATGGTCGTGTCCGCGGGTGAGCAGACAGCATAGCCGCCCTGGCATTCTTGATTTGGCTGGTGCCTGATACCGTGTCGCGTCGAACCGTTGTAGAACGGAGACATGGCACGACACATCTTGCTTGAACCACATCTGACCATCGACGAACTGGAAGGACGCTACCGGAGCACCAAGGATCCGGTGGAGCGCAGCCGCTGGCATTTCCTGTGGCTGTTGGCGCGTGGGCTGACCGCCAAAGTGATTGCCAGCATCACCGGCTATTCTGCGTACTGGATCGGTCGTATCGCCCGGCGCTACAACCAGCATGGGCCTAACGGCGTCAAAGACCGCCGGCACCAGTCACGACCGAGCACCCCACTCTTGAGCGGGTCGCAGCAGGACGAGCTGGTGGCAGCGCTGGCGGCAGGCTCAGCGCCTGAGGGCGACCGCTGGTGCGGACGGACTGTGGCCGCCTGGCTCACTGATCGTCTCGGACACCACATCATTCGTCAACTGGGCTGGGCCTACCTGCGCCGCCTCGGCGCTCGCCTGCGGGTACCGCGCCCCTGTCATGTACGCGCTGACCCACAGGCCCAAGCGGACTTCAAGCGACGGCTGCGCCCACCGCTGCGCGAGGTGGCCACGGCCTTTCCGCAGGCGAGCATCACGCTGTGGGCAGTCGACGAACACCGGATCGGGCTGAAGCCGATCCTGCGTAAAATCTGGACGCTTCCCGGCCAACGACCAGTTGCTCCCGTCGAGCATCGGTATGACTGGCGCCACCTCGTCGGCTTCGTGCATCCCGCCTCCGGGCGCACCGTGTGGCATCTGGCGACGACCGTAAATATTGACCTTTTCTCCATCGAACTGGAGGCGTTCGCCCGGGAGGTTGGCGCGAGTCCAAGCAAGCAGATCGTGCTGGTGCTGGACGGTGCAGGCTGGCATGCTAGCCCGCGCGTGCGCGTACCCGAGCACATTCATCTGCTGTTCTTGCCGCCCCACTCGCTGGAGCTGCAGCCAGCCGAACACCTGTGGCCGCTGACCAACACCGTACTGGTCAATCGGCACTTTGCTACCATCGAGGAGTTGGAGGACGTTCAGGCGAAGCGCTGTATCGCCCTGCAAGCCCGCCCGGACCTCATCCGCTCGACCACGCGGTTCTCCTGGTGGCCCAAGCGCATCGGCAAGCGGCAAGGTCCACGGGCTGTCAGTCGGACTTATCTGGTGTCGCGTCATGTCGTGCGAGACTAGCTCTCTGCTCCCATAGCAGTCTTATTGCTTGGTGGGGCAACCGACTACAACGGTCTGGTGCACCGGGGCATGAGGGCGTGTCTGACGACTGAACGGAGATATGCGACGCTCATTGCGACCGCTCAGGCGGCCACCTCGGCTACCCTCCCGGAAGTCGTGCCGCCTCCCGGCCCTCCCAGGTCGTTGGCGGCCACGACGAGGTAATAGCCTGGCGCCAGCGAGTCGGGCAGGGCGAAGGTCACCGACGCGGGCGCGGGAGCCCCCACGGCGGTGGACAGCGCGAGAGGCGGGGTGCTGGCCGCCAGCGGGACGTCGCCGGGAGGTGGCGGCCCGGAATCGGCCCGCGAGGCCTCCTGCGCCGGGTAGGGGCCGTAGAGGGAGAAGGTACACGTGACCGAGTTGGGCGGCTCGTCCGGACCGATCTCGGCGTCAGTGGGCACCCACTGCAGGCTCAGGGACTGGCCCGGATGCCAGGGGGGAGCAGGGGTGACATCGGTCACCTCAAGGTCGTACGACTGGAACCGGTGGGTTTGCGCGGGAAAGATCCGCTGCACAACGAACAGGATGGCAGCGACGACGAGGGCCATGGTGAGGAGCACCGCTACGACCGTGAGCGCGCTCCTCGTGCGGGACCGGATGGAAGACCACATAGCATCCTCCAGGCGCCGAGCGCCAACGCGCGATTGGGCCGATGCGTTGGTACGACTCAGTAGAGATCAGGCGGGCGGCGCTTCCAAGGGGGAAGCTGCTGCCTGCTGAATGGGAGAACTGCCGCGCCAGGAATATGTACGTATGCGCTCCCGTTGAGGTTATATGCCGCGCGGTATGCCGATAGAGAATGGCCCTCTGCTCCTTTGGCAGACGGGCGGCTTGTGGGTCAACATACTGCAACAGTATGGTGCGACCGCGTATAAGTGGCAGCAAATGACATTATCGAGGGCAGCTTTTATCAAGAATTGGCCCCCTCGGATGGGTCAGAAGTAGCGCCCCAGGAATCCCAGGCTGCCCAGATAATCCGCCAGCTGCACGCAAGCGGCAAGTCGCTTGACGATATCGCCGAGCAGAGTGATGTGCCCAGGCGCACCATAGACGATATCCTCTATGGCCGCTCATCCGGTGCCAGATCACTACCGAAACTTCTCCCACTCGCGCAAAAGCTGCAAGAGCGGCGGCAAGAGCGGCAACTCCTCGATCAAATCTACGAACTGTCGCGCCGCCAAGCCTTCCAAGAACAGCAAGCCAAGATTGCAGAAACGGCTCGGGCTGCCGCCGCTATGGAGATTGCAGTCATACAACGAGCGGAGGAGATGCGTCTCTACAACGCGGCTGTGCGCTATCTCGGTCCACGCATAGCCGGTACGGAGCAATTTTATCGGTACACCCCGGCAGGGCGTCAACAGGTCATTGCTATGGCTCAGCAAGAGCAAGCCGCAAGCGCGGAGCGTCCTATCCCACTTGTCACCCAAAACAGAACACAGGCGGCTCCCAGGCTCCGGGAGCCAGCGCCTGCACGACAAATGCAACAAATTGCTCCGTCTACTCCACCGCGCCACGGTCAGCTTCAGATAGCCGCGCCGGTAAATAGGGAGAGCACGCCGGCATACATCACGCAGGATGCGCTTGTCGCGGCTCATGGCCCAAATTGCGAGTGTACATTGTGCGCTCTGGCCCCCTGGAAGCGCTAGCACGGGCTAAATAGCGAAGTACTGGATACTGCGGTAATTCTCATCAAGATCATGCAGCCGGTCTACCTCTGCCCATAGGCGCTCTATCTCTTGCCCCTGCCAGTTTACAAGCTGCATGACTGGTGAATCGCACGAAAATGTTGTCGCCCGTAGCCACCTTGAATTCAGCATTGGCAAAAGTGGTGACTATAATTTCGTGCCACAAAATTATGCACGAAAATGTCGTCAGTTCTGAGCCGGTAGAGCTACCGCAACGGCACAACTGCCTTAGCTGCCATCGAGCTGCACTCCATTCGTGCGTTGCGTGTTCATCTGTCTTACTCGCTGGGCTGCCTGCGCCGTTACGGATGAGACAAATGTAGAGAGGAGTCACCCGTGCCCGTTTTCAGGACACCTGCAGGCTCCATGCTCCATGGAAGTAATGCAGGATTAATGGGCGGGAGGGCGTGCTAGAACCGATGTGACCTGCATTAGCTTACATCGGACGGAGGGAGCCATCCGGTGCCCACGGCCCCAGCCTCCTGCGGTGAGACCATGGTCAGGCCGTTGATGACGACCGCTACGCGGCCGGGAACAGTGGGCAGGACCACTTGCGTCCACCGGCCCCCGGTGTAATGCGGCACACCGGGTGGTAGCTGCCATCTTGTCCTGCCCCGCGTATTCCGACATTGTCAGCGAGCCGTCCTCCGGCGAGAGGAATGAGAGCGCACCGATGTAGGAGTCACGGCCCGGCAGCGTGTCCAGTGGGCTGACCTCCTTGCTCAGGTCCCGTCACGTAGTGCAGCAGCAGCGGCCACCGTTATCGCTCGCCGCGGTGGACTGTGTGCCGATTGCCCAGCCCTCGGTCGCCGAGACCATAACGACGCGCTGCAGAGTGGCGTTGGGGAACCTCGCCTGTATGTCCACTGACCGCGGCGACGTGCGCGATGACTGCGGCTTCGGTGTCGCTCGCCCCGCTGTAGCCTGAGAGACCGACCGCCGAGCCCTCAACGGGCGGGATCATGTCAAGCCCGATGAACATGAGGGTGTAACTCTCCGGCGTGGGGGTATCGTCTGTAGCAGTGCGGGTCGTCCACCTTCGTGCTCACCGAGGCGGAGCCAGTATAGTGTAGCAGCGCAAATCGTCACTCGCGGCAGTTTGCTACAAGCCGCCGAGCCGTCTGTGGCGGAGAGCATTTGTAGGGTACTTAGGTCGAGAAGGGCCGGTACATGCGGCTCGCCCCGAAGTACTGCAGCTCGGATGCCGTCACTAGGGGCTCCACTCTTTCGACGAGGGTCCATCATAGTGGAGAAAAAGGCATAGGGGCGATTTTCAAATGAGCCAGAGGCCGAGCCGTCGTCACCGAGACCATAGAGACAGTCTGCAGCACAGGATGCCATCTTTCGGAGATGGCGGGATTGTTGATGGGGATGAAAATCAGAGACCATCGCCCGTTCGTGTAATGGTAGTACACGGTCGTGCCGAGCCGTCGTCGCTGCTGCTGGAGTTCGAGTCCTGCCCGCCGACGGCCCAGCCCTCAGATGCCGAAACCATGTTGATGCTGGTGAGTCCATTTGGGGTCCGGGCCGGTCGGACCTGACCTGCCGAAGACGCCATGGTAGAACAGCGCCGGCAACGATGGCGACAAGCACAACCGCGGCAATAGCCCCGGTCGTTTTGAGGACACGCCGCGTGGATCGTGACGCCGGCCATGCTCCTTGTGGGGAGGATCTCTGCTTATTTGGTGTCCTGCACCCCTCCCCGATTCCCGATGCGCGCGCGGATAAGCTCAGCGCGGCGGCTCCTCGACGAGTGCGATCTGACCGAGCCAGATCCACCGAACTCAGCAGCGCAGCGGGGAGCCTGTATTCATAGCACTTCTGGCGGAATGAGACGAAAAACGTCGTCGAGCTCCGATGGTGCACGGCATCGACTGGGGCCCCTCCCGCTGTGAGCACACGCCAGCAGAACAGACCACCCCGAAGGCAGGAGCACGAGCCAGTCCCGAATTCATGGACTGTCAGAGGCGCGAGACGACATTCTGCGTCCAGAAATCCGGCGACATTTGCGTCCAAATCACCAATGACATGCAGCTCCAGGTTGTACCACGCCATAAATAGCTCATGCCTCGCTTCATCCATCTCAATCTCGCCCTGGTCCATCCTTTTTTCGAGCGTCTCAAGCGCATTAAGCCCTTGCATGATAAAGAGTTTCTCACCCGTTTGGAGCCGGCGCTTTTCCGTCTTTGCCGTGTTGTCTTGCATGGCAGTTTGCTCCTTATCCATACGCTAGACCCTGCAACCCCCGCTCACTAGTATACCCGGCGTGCTTCCACTCTATGCGCCAGAATACGTAAGCAGCCGCATGGAAGTGGACCCGGCAAGAGGGGTTGCCTGCTCATGGGCAGCGGCAATGCAAAGGGCTCAAGCAATAGTAGTGAGTTGTGCTACACTGTCAGCAAGCGGTGTTTCCCTTGACGCTAGGAGCTAACTATGCCTGAACAAGCGAAACCTAAAGTATTTGTGGTTCACGGCCACGACCTAAAAGTGCGAGACAATGTGGCCACATATCTCAAGCAGCTTGGGATAACACCTATAGTTTTACAAGAAGGAACAAATCAGGGCGATACCATTGTTGAAAAACTTGAGCGATATGGCGAGGATGTCACTTACGCCATCGTCATAATGTCCCCTGACGACCAGGGAGCAGATTCAGAGGAAGTTACCCGAGCCATACGAGTAGTATCTGGCGAGGCTACTAAACTAAATAGCGAGATGAAAACAGTAAATTCGGCTAATGCTACTGCTGCTGTTAAGGGCGCAAATATAGCGAACATGGTGCCGAAACTTGCCGGTAGTATGCGGGAACAGTACTACACGCTCTTAAAACCACTCTCAGCGCGTGCTCGCCAGGATGCGAATCCTCGAACTCGGATACTTTATGGGCAAACTTTCGTCTTTATTATACCTATCGTATTATCACCAACACCAAGGAATGTTAGTCCAGAAACAAATGCCACTCTGTTTAAATTGTCTAATTTGGTTACCTGGGATTTTCCGTCAGACACACAGGGGGTGGCCTTCGTAGATTACAACAATAGTTGGGAAGATTATCTCCGCCAGGAATTACAAGCGGCAGGAGTCATCTAGCAGCTTTATGAGGCCCGGCGTGCAGAATTCCAGGCAAGACTTGCCGAGAAACAGCGCCGGGCGGCCGGGCAGGATGATGCTGAAGCGGGAGCGGGAGTCAATCTAGCGTCGTCATTGCAGAAGGGAAGCTAGCAATACCGTTACCACAGCGCCCACCACAGCACCAATGACCGCAGAAATTATCGCAACTATAATCTGGTCTTGATTGCGGCGGATAAACCCAGGCATCGCACTTCTTTCATCGAGGTACACAATGCAGTGACGGCGGTTGTAGGTGTACGTCGCCCAAATAAAGTATGACAGAACAATTACCCCTAGCAGGGCAATTCCTAACACGTCGAGAACGCCCGCAAAGTGCAGAGAGGTACCGTGGAATCCATAGCGAAGCAGGTATATCACCCTGGGCAAGTCGAACGCCCAAGTCACTATGTTGAACGTCAAGAGGATGGTGTAAGATGCCCATAGCGACGCCGCGTAACTTACGAAGCTGCGTTTACTCCTGGGGAACGCCTCAATCTGGACTGCTATGCCCAATAACTGCGTATCCACCTCATCAGACACATACAACTGGGCACTATTCTTTGCGAGCGTGAGACTCAGCCACTCGTGGGTGCTTGGGCAGTGGGGGCAAGAGTGGTTGGCCGTTACGAGATTGAAGTAAGGCACCGAGTTCGCCGCTGTACGGCGTTTAGCCGTCAAAGTCAGCAAGCTCGCTCAGTTTGTAATTTCCCGCCGTAATGGACACCTTTTCACCATTGCGCTCGAAAATCGCCAAGAGCTGGTCCACGTCGTCACGATATAGCCGGAACGGCAGAAATCGCTTCGTGTACGCTGTGCTAACCTTCTTCAATCGCGCCGCTCTCCCGCCTTCATGTTAACGCCCCATGGTAGAGTATCGCATATAATGGCCGCTCCTATTCTCTTAGACCATCCAACCAGGCATAGTATACCTACGCGAGCTTCGGGAAAGAAATGGGGCACGTGAGCGCCTCGCCGCAGCCCATGGCGTGGGCTGCGGGTGCACGGTCTGCCTCCTGTGTCCTGGCTGATCTGGTGACCGGCGGCGGGGTGGCCGGCGGCGGGGGTGGCCAGTACCACGCCGCCGGGGGCTGCCCGTGCTCAGGCAGGAGAGCGGGAGAAGCACGGTAAGCAGAGCGCGGGGGTTGCGGGAGTTGGTGCGCTGCTGCTGAGCGTACTGGGGTTACTGAGGTTTACTGGGGTTTACAGTATGAATATAGAATTGACTTACATCAATTCTGACATCAAATCATTTCTGAGTGTCCAGACCCCAGTAGACCCTAGTAACCCCAGTACGGCGTAGCTGGAGCGCGGAGCGCGACGCCGGGGGTGCCGGAGGTGGGCCCCCCGCCCCCCCTCTCAACCTGCATGTCAATGCGGTCCAAGAGCGGACCACTGATCCGCTTCTGGTAGCGGCTAATGGCGCTGGATGAACACGTGCAGTCATGCGTTGGGTCTCCTAAAAATCCACATGGGCACCCATGCGAGTAGTAATCGAAGGTATTCAGAGTGGTGTACGCTCGCGCGGACGTACGAGGTATCTGCCACCTAAACCGAACAGGCCGCAGCGTTCAGAAGCAGCATAATAACTGTCATGCTTCAAGGCAGCTCAGCGACGATTATCGACCCCTCTGCCAAAACGGGGCAATGCCATTGTTGCTCTCGGGCGACTGCTTGCTGGTACCCTACTTTTCCCCTGTCTTTGCCAGCCTCCCGTGTTAGCTGCTCCTCTGATGGAGTCCCTGTGGCTAGCTATAGGCTTGCAGACGGCGTGGTGCGGGCAACGGGCAACTGGAACCAGAAGGTAGAGCCTTCTCCTACCACGCTCTCAACCCCGACACGTCCACCCGGATGCAACTCCACCAGCTGTTTGCAGATGTGCAACCCCAGCCCCAGGTTCCCACTGGCCTCGCTGCTCCCACTCTGTACCTCGATACCAGGCGCACGGTGGAACGAATCCCAGATGCGGCTCTGCTCCTCCAACGGGAGACCTGGTCCGTGGTCCGCGACGCCCACCACTGCCAAGTTCTCCGCCACCTTCAGCCGCACCGTCACCGGTTGGTCTACTGGGGAGTACTTGAGCGCATTGCTCAGGTAGTTGCTCAGCACCTGGCTGAGCCGGTCCGCGTCCGCCAGCACCCAGACAAGCCGGGTGTCCAGGATCTCCAGCTCAATCGTCCGGTCGGGTGTCGCCATCCGCTGCGCCGCTACCTGCTCGCGCACGAGGGCCGCTAGATCACAGGGGGCCAACTGCAGCGCCAATGTGCCGCTCCGCGCCCGCGCCACGTCGAACAGCAGGGCAACTAAGCGTGTCAGTCGGTCCGTGCTCTGGTTGGCCGCCAGCAGACTCGCGTGGAGACCCTCCATCTCGGCGTCCGGCAGAGCATCAGTATGGGCCGCCGCACTTTCCCGTAGGCGCATAAAGTAGCGGAGGGCCATCTGCATACGGGTCCTGACAACCGTCAAGGGGGTGCGCAGGTCATGGGAGGCGGTGGCGAGGAACTCATCCATATGCCGCGCGGTGTCTTGTAGGGCCAGTTCGTGCGCTCGCGCCTTCTCCTGCTCCCGCTCCAGCCGCTTGCGCTCGGTCTGGTCGTGCAAGATGGTGACGGCCCCAACCAGATTCGCCTCCTGGTCCCACAACGGCGCCGCGCTGGTGATGACCTCCACCTCACGCCCATCGAGCGTGCGCAGCCGAATCTCGCGCGTGTCGGTTCCGGTTACCTGCCCACTCAGCAAGCGAACGAGCGGCCACTCCTCGGGTGCAAGAGGGCGGTCCTGCTCGTCTCGCGCTTCGTAGAGAACGGCGCGGTCAGATGCTGGTAGCCGGGCATACTCGGATGGAGCGGCGTCCAGGCCAAGGATACGGCGTGCCTCCGCGTTGAGCCGTACCGGCTGCCCCTGTGCGTTGTAGACGACCAGTCCATCGGCGATGTGCTCGAAGATGCGGTCCAACTGCTCGGCCTGCTCAGAGCGTTCGCGCTCCAGCCGCTTGCGCTCGGTCAGGTCACGGAAGATGGCTACAGCGCCAGTGAGGCGTCCATCCCGGTCCCGCAGGGGCGCCGCACTCACGTTGAGCTCTACCTCACGCCCATCGAGCGTGCGCGAGCGGAGGTCCATCGTCTCCGCACTACTCACCACCTCGCCACGCAAGGAGCGCGGCAACGGTCCCTCGTCCGGCCCGAGCGGGCGATCGTGCTCATCACGTGCCGCAAAGAGCGCCATGCGTTCAGGCAGCGGCAATTCAGCGAAGTGCGGCGGCGCGGTACCCATGCCCTGCAGGCGCTGCTGCGCGGAGTTCTCCCGCACTACGTGTCCCTGAACATCAAAGACGACCACTCCATCGGCCATTGCCTCGAATATCACCGTCAACTGGGCAGCCTGCTGCTCGGCTTCCGCACGCGCCTCTTCTTGCTCGCGCTCCAACCGCTTGCGCTCGGTGATGTTTTGGTTGAGAGTGACCGTACCGACAATGTTACCGGCCTGGTCGCGCAAGGGGGCGCTGGTCACGCTGAAGTAGACCGGCTCCTCCGCAGGAGGATGCACGGCCAGTTCTACTGCGTCAGCGCCCGAGAGCACTTCGCCCTGGAGTGCACGGGTTTGCGGCCACTGCGCTTCTTTGAGGAGCGCCCCTTGCATATCAAAGACTCCGCCGACGTGCTGGATGCGTTGGGCGAGAGTCTCCCCTGGCGATACCTGCGCATGATAGGCGGCATTGGCGAGTATCACCCGGCCAGCGGTGTCATAGACCACCAGTGCGTCAGGCACCGTCTCCATCACGGCCTCCAGTTCCGCTAGGCGCTCGGCCAGCGCCTGCTCCAGCCGCTTGCGCTCGGTGATATCGCGGATGCTGATGATGACCAGCGACTCTCCCTCCTCACCGAGCGGACCTAGGCTCACCTCGACGGGGAACTCAGTCCCGTCCTGCCTCCGCCCAGACAATGGGAAGCTGGCGACTGCGGCGCGCAGGTTGGCCGCAAACTCCGCCTGACGCTGCTGATGCATTGTCCGCAAGCGCTCGGCGAGGAGGATCTCGACGGACTGGCCCAGCATTTCCTCGGCGGAGTAGCCAAAGAGCTTCTCCATCTGGCGGTTGACCAGCCGGATGCATCCACTGCCATCCACCACTACGGTGGCGTCAGGAGCCAGCTGCACCAGCGCCTCGAAGCGGTGGGCAGTATTCCGGCTGCGGCGTGGCACTGGCTGGGGGGTGGCCGAAGCGGCTATGTCGGGAGAACTGGTAAGGCTGGGGTCATGGTCGGCGGAGTTCATGGCCAGGTCTTCCTTTCATCCCAACAGCGGCCAAACAGTAGGCTAGACCAGACATTGATCGGTCCAGACCCAGCCCTGAGGCAGCAGAGAGCCACTGGGGGCAGTGGCAGAATTGCTTTACAGGGCAAGATACCACATAGCATCTCGCACTCTCTAGCTCCCATGAGACACCTCTGGCAGCGTCACGAGGACCAGCACAAAGCTCGTGAACTCCGATGGAAGGAGTACGTCTAACCCAAGCCATCGCAGGCATTGCCTGCGGGCTGTTTCCGCAACTCCCCTGATAACGGAACTCCTATCGGCGCCAATGTGCGTTTCCTGTCTGCTATAGTCACACCAGGAGCACGCTGTAACGGAGTCATCTACCCAGTGAGCGATACTGAGTTAGCCCAGAAGGATCAGCGCGAAGCTACGTACGACCGGGTAATGATCGCCGAAGGGGCTAGCCGGCCAGGCGCTCTCCATCGTGCTGTTCGGCGGCTTGATCGCTCTGGTGGAGAGCCTGCCCAAGAAAGCATGACGACTCACTCCACTCCGGGATGGCGACGCGGTCGATATTGCAAGACCTCCGCCACATGAGCGGAGCCGATAGGCTCGGACTCGGCCAGATCGGCGATGCTCCGTGCCAGTTTGAGTACTCGATGGAATGAGCGCGCCGAGAGCGCCAATCGCTCGGTAGCCAGCCTGAGCAGCGGCTCGGCTGACGGCTCAACTCGGCAATATTGTGTGACTTCGGCTGGCCCCATATCGGCGTTGGCGGACAGATGGGGTAGCCCGGAAAAGCGCCGAGCTTGCCTGTCGCGCGCCTCGGTGACACGCGCCCGCACGATCTCGGAGCGCTCACCCGCACCCCGGTCCATGAGCTTGTCAAACGGGACGCACGGAACCTCCACCTGGATGTCGATGCGGTCGAGCAGTGGTCCGGAGAGACGCTTCTGGTACCGCATAATGGCGGCCGACGAGCAGCCGCACTCACGCGTTGGATCGTCAAGAAATCCACATGGACACCCATGCGGGTAGTAATAGAAGGTACACAAATTGGTGTACGCTCACGCGGACATATAAAGTATCTGCCTCACGGTCCGGCAGCACGTCAACGACCCGGTGGCGTTCGAGATCGACCAGGATCGCCCCGTAGGTCTGGCCGCGTCGCAAGCCCCAATCATCGACACTCAGCACGTGGCAAGGCGCCGTGGTAGGGAGCGGAGTCCGTCGTACGTCGCGCAGGAGGGTATCCGCACTGGCCACCACACCTAGGGCCGACAACAAGAGCCGAGCACCAGCTTTGCCACCCAAGGCGAAGCCCACAGCACGCACCCAGGCAGCGAGCCGGTCGGTGCGCCATGCGTAGGGGGCCACCACTCCAGGAAGACGCTCGGTGAAGATGTGCCGTGGGCAGGACGGCCAGTCACAAAAGAAGCGGCGCACATGGAGGTCGAGGTGAAACGACACCCCATGCTAGGGGATATCCGCCACCACACGGGTGTAGCGAGAATGCACACGGTCGGAGCGGTGTCCACAGACCGGACAGGGCACGGCCGTCGCGGGCGTCTCCACCACGGCCGTAATGCCCTGCTCCGTGGTCAGCCGTATCAGCCGCAATTGTGTAGGATCTGGCAGAATCGTCCCTGCCGCCGGGATGGTGCGAGCAGATTCGACAGACATCGTGTGCCCCCTTTCTCAGACGGGATTGAGAGCACTCTACCACCCGCCCGCGACTTGCCTCCTGCTTGATTCATCAAGTCCGCGGATGAACCTAGCATGTGGCGTACATGGTGTCTGCGGTACATCGAGCGATCAGCTGGCGCGCTGAATCTGGCAGCGGCTCGCTCCCGCGCTCCCCAGTCTCTCGCAGGTGGTCGTGCGGGAGACCTGCACGACCGGTTGCATCTATCCCGGCGAGGATGAGTAGCGACGCTACTGGCCGCTGACGAACTGGAGCGTCCAGAGATGACTCCCAGATTGAAGCGAGTAGGCATCGAACTGATCCGCGGGATGATGCACGGGAATCAGGACTTCGTTGTCAACGGCAAGAATCGGCCCGTTGAAATTGATCATGAGGTCTTGCTGCCAGAGAACTTTCCCCGTGCTCAACTGGATGACGGTTACGGGACCGGTGAGGAGGTACTGCCCGTTGGCCGTGGGTCCCTGCGCCGAAATCGCGGCGAGCCCGTCTTCCTGAGGAGGCGCGGGAGCGCTCGATGAGCCCCCTGGGTGTGGGGTTGCTGTCTGCCAGAGCTGCTTGCCGGTTTGGCTGTCAAAGGCCAGTAGCCCCCCGGAGGTGCCTGTCACGTTACTCTCCGAGAGATAGAAGGTGTTTCCGGACGCGGCGCATATCGACAGATCGGAGCTCATGGAATGACTCCACAGCGTCTTGCCGGTGGAGAGAGATAGACCCTGCACGACACTTGGCCCTTGCCACTTGACCGCGCTGGTACAGAGAACGTCGCCGCTCTGGTTGAGCACAGGGATACTATACACGCCTCCGGCAATTCCGTGAGTGTTCTCCCAGACCTCTTTACCGGTTCTGGTATTCACCGCGAACCAGTCGATACCTGTGCTGCCCTCGGCCGGATTACCCACGTTAATATTTACCAGAGCCAGGTGGCTGAAGACAGCTGGTCCCGGCTGCCCCTCACTCACCGCATCGCCCTCATTGGGTTCGACACCGTCTTCTACCGGCGTGTTGGGCCCGGTACCGGCGGGATCGAAGGACCAGGCGGTGGAGCCGTCCGCGGGACGCAGTGCCAGCAGAGCGTTGTTACCCAGGACCAGGACGTTACCATCCGCAACGGTAGGCGTGGATGGAGATCCAGTGAGAGTTCGACTCCACAGCAGGGTACCAGTGTGGCTGTCCACCGCCTGCACCAGGAAATATTGCGGTCGCTGGGTTCCCGGCGGCCCCACCGATCCACCCGAAACGAATGCGGCGGCGGTGAGATAGACGACGCCGTTGGCTTCGACCGGCTCATTATCGAGATTGGTTTCGAAATTCGGGTTAGTGGACACTACCTTGTACTTCCACTGCTCCTGCCCGGTCGCGGCATCGAGAGCTATCAGCTCGCCGAAGGCATTCCCGCCGTGCACGCCCTGGTAATTCTGCGGCAAGTAAACGAGACCTTCTTCCAGTATCGCCTGGAGCATCGGGCTGGACTCCTCGATCTGCGCTGACGGTGAGCTCGCATGGTATTGCCAGAGAACCCGGCCGTTCTGCAAATTCACCGCGACGACGGCAGAAACGGTGTTGCTCTGATTGCGCACCAGTATCATGCCGGGCGTCGGCGGTACGGCCGAAAGTGGTGACTGTACCGTCGCAGAGTCCGCAGCCCCGCAGGCTGTCACCGTGATGGTCATGAAGCTGGTGAGCAAGATGGATAGGAATGGGACGGCTCTTTTGCGCCAGCGGTGTGGTAAGAGCACCTGTCTCTCGACTCGGGGTGTTGGCATCATACTAGTCCTTCGCCTCCCTCGGTTAGAATCGACCTACCAACTTGAGCGTCCACTGCAGGCTAGCGGTCTGAAGCGAGTAGATTCGACCAACATCGTTTGCCCCCTTTCTCAGACGGGATTGAGAGCACTCTACCATCCGCCCGCGACTTGCCTCCTGCTTGATTCATCAAATCCGCGGATGAATCGCCGAATTGTTGGACAAGACGAACAATGCCTGATCGCCTATGCCGGATACCGGCTGGCTACTGGTGATCTGCACCTGCGCACGGTAGCCTTTCAGAGCCGGGATCGGCGTTGCTCGAGCAATTTGATTGACTGAGCCCCTAGTATAGGGCCTGAAGGCGAGAACGAAGTTGAGGGCGGCGGATGATTGATAGCCGCAGGTGCCGACCTGGGCGTCTATCAGGGTGGTGGGCATGACCGGCCTGGTGATGCGGTTGGCTTCACTGATTGAGAGCAACTTACCGCACTCGGCAACCGTGATCGCCGGTACCGACGTAGGCTTCTTGCTGGCCGTCGTCGACCCTTGACTGCAGGAGGTCAGGGGTAGGCAGGCGAGGAGCAGCAGCGCCGGCAGCGGCCGGGTTAGCAATCGTCGCATCGTGGCTACCTCCGTGACGTGATGTGGTGCCAGCCGATTCGCGTGCCTTGTAAGTGGGCAGGACGGTAGCGCGTAACTGACGCGCTCATGTGCTGCTCACCAGGCCGAAGACTACGACCATGTTCTGAGCCAATGTGGTGCGGGTTCCACTTGAGGCAACCGGCGAAAGCGCCGAGAGCACAGGCCCACTCACCGCGCCGGAGGTCACAGTCGTAGCCGGCGGATTGCTCATCAGCAGCGCTCCCCCGTCGGGACTCCAGGCCAGTGGATAGGTGTTGCTGGTCACCTGGATGGCGGTATCCAGATCCAGGTTGAGCAGCCAGACCCCTGCGGGCTGGTGAACCTGCTGCTGGCCATATGCGGACAAACCCCACGCGGCCAGGCTCAGCGCGATGATATGTCTACCCGGTTGCCAGGCGCCGACCTGTGCCCAGTTATTGCCCTCCACCGAGTCAATCGGGGTGAGGGACACGACCTTGTCAGCGAAGGTCGCCGAGATATGCGGTAGAGACCGTATCTGCCCTGTCGCCGGATCTACCTCGTAACCAGTCGGATCTGCCGGTGACGGTGCGACAAAAATGACCTTACCGTCTGGAGAGACATAGACGCTCGCCGGTGAATTCACGTAGTTGAGGAATCGAAGCGCCCCGCTATGCAAGTCCAACACGTCCAGCTCCGGGGAAGCGCCTCCGCTTAACTCGTCCAGCTTGGATGTTGGGCTCGCCTGTCCTGATGGTACCGCCATACCGGTGCCGCCGATGGTTTGGCCAGCCAGCACCACCAGGTGGGAGGCGCCCAACCAGCCGACAATGTGGAACACGTTGGCAGACCGGCCGTTCTCGGTAGGGTGTACTGTACTGACCCTACCGCTGGTGGCGTTGATGAGGCTGACTGACCCCAGTGCCATATTGCTGTAGGCATCGGCAGCCAGCTGGCTGCCGTCCGGTGACCAGAAAATGTCCGCGGCAGGCACGGACACCTGCACGACGGCACCGGTGGCTACCTTTACGATGGCAACGCCGTCTCCACCGTTGGTGTAGTCATCGGACGTGATATAGGCAATGGCACGCCCGTTCGGGGAGACAGCGGTTACGTCGTTTCCCTGCTGCACCCGCGTAATATAGTCGGACATCGGTAGCAGCGACCCAGCGGTGTCGTGTGCGCCGTCGAGCGTGATCTTGTGCAGACGGCCGTCACTGCCCAGATACAGAGCCCTACCGCCCGATAGCCCCTGTGTTGGTGCCGGCGTGGCGACGTGCCGATTGGAACCCGGGCCCACCCGTGACTGCGCCAGGAAGACAAAGGCAAACGCGACCACCACCACCGCCGCCACACCGGCGCTCATCCAGGCGAGGACCCACCGCCGGCGTGCCGTGGGTCCAACCGGCGGTGGGCTATCCGTCGCACTCCCAAATGTGCGGCGGCGATACACCCTGTGCGGTGGCCTGTCGAGCGGCGCCAGAGACTGCGCGTCGGCTGCCTCCCACTCGCGCACCAGCTGCGGCGGAAGCCCTGGCAACGGCGCAGGCGCGGGCAAGCCCTGGATGAGGGCGTCCATGCGGCGGTATTCCGCGCGGACTGCCTCACAGGAAGCACACCCTGCCACATGTTGGTCGAGCTCAGCTCTATCAGAAGCGGTCAGGTCTACAGGCAACGCGGCCAGAAGCGGTACCCAACGCTCACAGGGGGTGACCAGGTGAATACTGTTCATCTCCTCATTCATGCGCGCTCTCCTTCCCGGCTGCCGTCTCGTACGGGGCGTGTCCGCTGGACGGCATCGCTCTCCAGCCGGAGGTACACGCGCCGAAACTGCTCGCGAGCCCGTGAGACGTAGGCGCTTACCGCCTTCTCGCTTATGTCCAGGAGCGTGGCGATCTCGCGCTGCGAGAATCCACCTTCGAGCTGGAGCAGCAGGCAAGTCCGGCATTGCGGAGCGAGTTGCGCCAGCGCCAGCCCGACCAGCTCGGCCTCGCCGGCATGCTGCTCGGGCCCGGCGGCGCGCAGCTGCGGACGCATTTCACCAGGAGAAGCTTCGCTCCATGGCAACCAGTGGACGATCTGTGCACGCCGCTGGTGCGAGCGAGCCGTGTTGGTGGCGATGCGATAGAGCCAGGGAACGAATCGAGCCGCATCCCGCACCTCAGGCAGCGCGCGCCAGGCCGCCAGGAACGTATCCTGTGCCAGGTCACGCCCGATGTCATCATTTCCTACTAGCCGGGTGAGATAGGTGCAGATGCGCGCATTGAACTGGTGAAAAAGTGCGGTGAAGGCAATCCGGTCGCCGGCCTGTGCCCGCGAGACCAGAGCTGCAAGCTCTGCTGAAGCGAGATCACTGGTGTGCGCGACCGGATTGCCTTGATCTTCTGGGGCCTGGTTCGCCCGATCCATCCACACCTCCTGCGTAAGCCGACATGTCGG
The DNA here is from genome assembly GCA_963810535.1 of uncultured Chloroflexia bacterium. Classification (GTDB taxonomy): domain Bacteria; phylum Chloroflexota; class Ktedonobacteria; order Ktedonobacterales; family JADMIN01; genus JAJPKE01. The sequence goes on along the minus strand of CAWENW010000002.1, from coordinate 256,745 downwards.
CACGGTCGCCCTTTTGTATGTAATGACGCGCGGCGACCAGGAAACCCTGTGACATACTCGGCAGCCGGAAGACGTTCACTAATCGGTGAGCGCGAAGGCGACACGAGTCTCCAGCTAAGCAGCTTAATCGCACTGGTAGAGCATCTGACGGAAGAGGTGTGATGAGGATTTATCCCACTCCCGGTTGTAGACGCGGCCGATACTGCAGCGCTTCCGCCACGTGAGCGGAACTGATCGGCTCCGAGCCGGCCAGATCGGCGATGGTCCGCGCCAGCTTGAGCACGCGATGGAAGGAGCGCGCCGACAGCTGTAGACGCTCGGTAGCCAGCCGGAGGAGCGGCTCGGCTGCCGGCTCAACGCCGCAATACTGCCTGACTTCAGCCGGCCCCATATCGGCGTTGGCCGAGAGATGAGATAGACCGGCAAAACGGTGCGACTGTTTCTCTCGCGCTCGCGTTACCCGCGCTCGTACGATTTCGGAGCGCTCACCCGCACTTCGTTCCATGAGCTTCTCCAACGGGACTCGAGGTACCTCCACCTGGATATCGATACGGTCGAGGAGCGGTCCGGAGAGACGCTTCTGGTAGCGGCTAATGGCGCTGGACGAACACGTGCAGTCATGGGTTGGGTCTCCCAAAAATCCGCAAGGGCATGGATTCATTGAGGCTACCAGCATGAAATTGGCAGGAAAGGTGACGCTGCCATGGGCCCGGCTGATGGTAACCACACGATCTTCCAGCGGCTGGCGCAATACCTCCAGGGTACGCTGGCTGAACTCGGGCATTTCGTCGAGAAAGAGGACACCGCGATGAGCAAGGCTAATCTCGCCCGGGTGCGGCCATCTCCCGCCACCCACCAGGCCAGCATGGCTGATGGTGTGATGAGGCGAGCGAAAAGGACGCTGTCGCAACAGAGGCTCACCCTCAGGTAGAAGCCCAGCAATACTGTAGATTCGGGTGGCCTCCAGTGCCTCGTCCCGCGATAGCGGCGGAAGGATTGATGGGAGCGTGCGCGCCAGCAATGTCTTACCCGACCCTGGTGGACCATAGAGGAGCAAGTTGTGATTGCCCGCCGCGGCGACTTCCAGCGCGCGCTTGGCGTGTTCCTGCCCACGTATGTCCGCCATATCACCTGGGGCCTCATGCCGCTCGGCCCGAGACACACCTGCTCCTCCAGCGATCCCCTGTCTGCTCGGCGGCGCGACATAGGTCGAGATGAGCCTGTCCCCGCGTAGATGATCCATAAGTTGCCGCAGATGCGTGACTGGGTAGACAGCGACGTCCTCGCCGACAAGAACCGCCTCCGCCGCGTTTACCGCTGGAACCAAGACTCGCGATATGCCAAGTTCACGCGCCAGCGCAACCATTGGGAGCACGCCGCGTGTATGTCGAAGGCTGCCGTCGAGACCAAGCTCACCCAGGACCAGGTAATGCTCGGAGAAGGGAGAAATGTCTGGCGAAGTTTGCGCAACTTGCTCCGAGGCGATAAGAATGCCCACCGCGATAGGTAGATCGTAGGCTGGGCCAGCCTTGCGTAGGTCAGCGGGAGCGAGATTCACCGTAATGCGTCTCAGCGGAAACGTGCCACCACTGTTCCTGATGGCGGCGCGAACCCGCTCCTTGGCCTCGTTGACCGCTGTATCAGGCAGACCTACTATAGCGAAGGCCGGTAGTCCATGACCAATATCGACTTCAACCTCGACCAACGCACCATCCATACCAACTACTGCGCAGGTAAGAATCTTTGCCAGCATCGGTTGCTCCCTCTCATTTTCGTACCCGAACGTTGCCTCAGTCGTACGGTCATGTCACGCTCGATAACTATGTACAGTGTCATACAGATTGGCTATCTCCCCCCAGATTGCCGCGTACTCAGACAATTGCCTTTGGTTGTAGCACCAGTCGCCGTTCACGCGTCCTACTATACGTAGGCAAATTATGGAATTGCCCTTGACGTTGTAGCCTGTTACTCTATACTCAGTACCTGGTACTACCGATTTAGCGGAAACCCTGGTATCGTTGCTGCTACTATGTAAGGCAGACGACGTAACAATCAGTCTGGCGTGCATGCCATAGAAGAGAGAAGCTCATCCTTTCGCTTGAACTGCCAGCATGGCCGGTACCTATCAAGAGTGCAGTGGTGTGCCGGCGGTCGGCGCTTGGTGCCGCAGGGATGACATGACGGGCTCTATACCTGTCAGGGCGGCTCGCAGTTCCCATGGTAGTGACATATTGCTGACTCACTCACCTTCATGTAATGGAGAGGTAGCGTTGTTATGGCCTGGCAGGATATGTTCGCAGGCTCTACGACTCGTATAAACGCCGAATATGAGCAGGAATTACATCTTGCCGATCAGGCTCGTCTGGGGGCCGAATGGGCGCTTGGAGCGCTTATCGCCCGCTATCAGCCGACGGTGACTCGTTACCTGACTCGCCTGACTGGGACTGCGCCGCGCGCCCAGGTGCTGAGTGAAGAAATTTTCTTGCGCATGGAACGACGGCTGCACGGGCCGCACGGTGGACAACACCTGCGCCTGTGGCTCCTGCGGGCTTGCACGGAGCTGGGGCTCGACGAGCTTCGCCGGCCGAATCAGAGCGCGCCACGCATACAACTTTCGGCCTCAGGCTCCCATCCACGCGCGTTGCTACCCGACGTGGCGCAGGAGAGACCAGTGCCGCCCGACGCTGGTGCGTCCGGCCGTATACGTGCCGGTCTGGGTGCGCTGGCGGGCCGAACCGGCTCGACCGGGCGCCAGCTGCGGCAGCTCATCTGGTCGCCGTGGTCCAACTTGACCGGCGGTGTATTTTCTGAAGATGCGGATGAGCGGCATTTGGCACGGGGAGCACCAGGTAGTCAGTGGGACACAATCGGCAACGGCGATTCGGCGCCCAATGAGGAAGACGCGCTTCCGCCGCGCGAGCTACTGCGCTACCGCATGATACGCGCGGTGCTGGCTGAGCTGCCCTACGGTGACGCACAGTGTCTGGCGCTCCATCTCATTGCCAACCTGAATCAGGCTGAGGTTGCTCGGGCTCTGGGCATTACTGGCAGTGCTACACGTCGGCGTATTGTCTCCGGTCTGCAGCTGTTTGCTCAGCGGTACGAGGCAGTTACCGCCAGTCTCGGTATCTCGCTTGATGCCCTTGAAGGCACCCAGCCGGCCGAGGATGAGGAGGAGCCATACACCCTGTCCGCAGGCGCCGAGTCCGACGTCCCCGCCTATCGAGAGCCGATTGTCGTCTCTGCCCCCCTGACTGCTCCCTTGCGCATGGACACTGGCATGAGCGAGGAGACCACTGTCGTGTGGGACCTTCCCCCATTTGCCGACTTCGGCGAGGATCAGCCCAAGGTTGATTCAGCCATAGTGAGTGCGCCCGTCGAAGAGCCACGAACCATTGCGGAGGAGGAAGTCACCCGCAGATTGATGTGGTCACGTCCGTCGGCTCATCGCCAGACCCCGATAACGTCGGGAGACGCGGTTACCACTCGGCTTACCCGCCCGGCCCCCGCTACCACCCGAGAGGACAGTAGCGCAATTTCGGCTGAAAAAATGCACGAGGTATGGACGTACAGCGAACACATTGAGACTATAATCGAACCCCCACCGCCGAATTTGGTAGTAGATGCCGCCGAGCCTGTTCGCACCGTACCGGTTGAGTCGGATCAGGCTCGAATGGTTCCAATTCTGACAACTCACGCAACCCAAGCCGTGCTGCTTCCGGGCAGCCTCCAATCTGAAGAATCCCATCTGGATGCCGAGAATAGCCAGGGGAACGAAAATGGCCAGATTGGCGACGTAACGCCCACCCATATGGCGAGGACGCGAATCATTTCTGTGTTGACACCGGTACCAACGATGTCGCCGGAGGACACCCAGGTCCTGCAAGCCGGACCGGATGACGATTATCGTCCGACCGCGCGCTAGGGGCCAAGGGAGCCTGCATTATCCGTTTGAAGTCGCCAGGTGTGGCCAGATTTTAGGGATTTTGGACCTGTACGAGAGGATGAGGATCTTGATAACCGGGCCGGCTTCGGCACTATAGGTAATGAGGTTGAGGTTAGGGAATGTCAGAGCCATTTCAACCGAGTGGACGGTTTCATCGCGTTACCACCAGACGGCGTAGCCTTCGTGCATTGGAGTGTCCGCTGGAGCCAGAGCTGCTGGTAGCGGAGTTCGCCAGTGAGTTGCCGCCGGAAGTCGCTCTAGCGGTCCGTGAACACATCGCAGTCTGCGAAATATGTGGAGAGCGCTCGCGCACATTGCAGGCGCCGTATCAGGTGATAGCCTCCCTAGGTAACGAGCCCGTACCATATGTGCCAGACCTGCGTGACACCGTACAATCGCGACTGGCACGGGGACATACGGCAAGGCGAATAGTGAGGGGCCTGGAATCTATTGGGCGTAACGGCGGCCTCACAGCACTCGTCGTAGCAGGGGCGCTGATATTGGTAGGATCCCTGCTCTTCGGTATCATATCGGCAAGCGCCCAGAACTTGAGCCCGTCTACAAACCAGCTGAGCAATGTTCCCGCCGCAGCGGCATCGGGAACATTGCTCGCCGAAACCGACAAATTAGTCACAGTCTCGGCAGCCAACGGGCAACAATGGAAAGTCGCCGAAGTCATCTCGGTAAACGCGAGTAACGGTGGAGTGTCGCACTCACTGCCTGCCAGTAGCGGGCCATTACATCCTTCAACGCCTTCAGAGCTTCCAATCGCCACCGCGACCTCCCCGAGCGGTCAGGCGATCTATGAGGTAACGGCAGCCAATGCTCATCACCACCAGGCATTGATAGCATTTGATTCCAGCAGAGGCCACCTGCTCTTTGCCAACACGATAACTCTTCCCGGAGACAGCGCGCTGCCGGCCGGTGAACTGGCCGACAGCCTAGCGGTGGCGCCCGACGGCAGCGAGGTCTATGTGGGACTGGGACTTGCTCAGCCCGCCTCCTCGGGAGGAAGTCCGCGTGCTGGTATATTCCACCCAGAGCGGCTCGCTAGTACGGACTCTCGCGCCTACGTTTGTGGCCTCCCCGGTACCCATGCCGCCGCCTCCTAGAAGCCTGCCAGTATCGGCATTTCCTAACAGCATTCCGTATGTGAACCTATCGGCGTACGATGTGGCCCTAGGAAGTAGTGGCAAACTCGCGGTATCGTCAGACGGACAATGGCTTTTTGATGAAGAATTGCTGTCGCAAAACGGCACATGGCAATATGCCGTCGTGCGACGTTTCAATGTAGAGACGGGCGCTACCGCCCAGGAACTTGCCTTTGCCGGCGACTTCCATATCTCCCAGATAGCCATTACTTCGGCCGACGCCGAACAGCAGCAGCTCTATCTCATGCAGAGCGGAGCCGAGTCCGTAGTCTATGTGCTTGATCCAGGCGCCCGCGGTCCCACTGAAACCGGGCTGGTATACCTTGGTGGTGTAGTAGCTCCCCCAGGAACCGTATTTTCCGGAGCCATCACCCTCGCTCCCGTAGACGGTACACGACTCTACGCGACCCAGAATATTTCCGCGGATAACGGCGTCATTGCCGCCAAGGATCTCTGGCTGCTCGATACCCAGACTATGGCCCTCGACGCGCAGCTCATGGATAGCAGTGCCGCCGACAGTGTCCTCGCCGGCGTCCAGGGAGGAGCGCCATTCATTCTGCGATCTGGAGAAGTATGGCTGGCGCCCGAGACGCTACAGGGAAATGTGGTTCCCTGGTTGAGCCTGAGCGACGGCCACCCTATCATAGCCCTTTTGGCAAAGGTGCCCTGAGCCAGTCTGCTTGGTGGCCGCCATCGCTTGTCGGTACGTCAGCGAAAGAGCGAGCTCGCCGCCTGGGTGGCCAGCGAAAAAATTCCGCCCGGTACGATACCAAGCACAACCGTAAGCACAAGAGAGATAGCGAGAGCCAGCCAAGTACCGGGAGTAATAACGCGTGGCGATGAGCTCAGGTGCACGGCGGGCGAAACCTGGGAGCTGTCAGCAGGTATCGCCGGCGCCGATGGTTGATCGGCGAGAGCCACCCCACCGGCGCGCGCGGCGGCGGGTACCGGGACTGGCGGAGATGCAACCCTCGCTGTAACGCTGCCAGATAGCTGCGGCTGCGGCTCGACAAAGTACATGAGCCAGACAACTCGCAGATAGTAAAACATGCCAATCAAGCTCGCCACCACTCCGATAATAGCCAGTTCGAGATGTCCGCCGACGATTGCCGCATAGAAGATATAATACTTTGCGGCAAAGCCAACCAGTGGCGGTATTCCCGCCAGAGAGAAGAGAAATACGGCCATTGCCGCAGCCAGACCGCGCCGCCTGCGGGCCAGTCCCGAGAAGTCCTCAAGCATCGTGCCCATGCCGTCGTCCCGCTCCAAGGCCAGCACTACGCCGAATGCGCCGATATTCATTACCGCGTAGCTGATGAGATAGACCAGCATGGCAGCCACAGCTGTTTCTGTGCCAGTCACGATCGCTACTAGAATGTAGCCGGCATTGGCAATGCTCGAGTAAGCGAGCATGCGCTTCACGCTACGCTGGGTAACCGCGAACACATTGCCCAAGATCATGGTGAGTACAGCCACCGACCACAGAATCGGCGTCCACTCTACCTGCACCGCGTGCAACGCGATCACAAATACACGTGCCATCGCTACAAAGGCAGCAACTTTGGTACCTACCGACATAAAAGTCGTAACTGAGGTAGGGGCGCCTACGTAGACGTCTGGGGTCCAGGCCTGAAATGGAATCGCGGACACCTTAAAGCAAAAACCTACCACTAAGAGGCCGAGGGCGGCTAGCAGCAGCGGACCAAAACCCGAGAGGGGCATGAACATGTTTCGGGAGAGAAAAGACTGAATACCCGTCAAGCTTGTTGCACCAGTCGCGCCATAAGTCAGCGCCATACCGTAGAGCAAGAAGCCGGAAGCAAACGAGCTAAGGATGAAATACTTCATGCCCGCTTCCTGCGAACGTGAGCGAGCGACTATGAAAGCGGACAGAACATAGAGGGAAAGCGATAGCACTTCCAGACCGACAAAGATAATCATCAGGTTGGCGGCTGAAGCCATGAACATCATTCCCATGCAGGCTAATAGCAGCAACGTATAGTATTCGCCCTGCTGGGTAATGCCCTGCCGCTCAATGTAACCCGGGGAAAGAAGCAGCCCAATACCAGCGGAGAAGAGAATGATGACATCCGCGAGCAGTGCCGTCTTATCCGAATAGACCATATTGTCGAAGGCCGCCAGATGATCGCCGGTTACAAACATGGCGACCGCCACCAGCAGCGCGCCGATTACTCCGGCGATGGCTACCACCGCCAGCCAGCTTTTCCTCTGCTTCGTAGTCGAGAGATCAGCCAGCAACACCAGCAGCGCTGTCCCAAGTATGACCAGCTCAGGAAGAATGCGAAGCCAATCCTGCCAGGTCGGCTGGAATGTGAATGGTCCCATTGATCGTTCTCCCTTTGCCAATTTTTTAGGAAAGTACCACTAAGGCTTGCTTGCCGTGTGCAGAACACTTGACGAGTGAGTCAGCGCCGGGGCCGGTCTGGATTGGTGATGAACTACGGCGACTGGAGGAATGGCGCTATTGACGCTGCTCTGCATGCGGCTCGTAAGCGAGCCTGGTACGATGCCGAGAGCAAAGATAAGCGCCAGGAGTGGCAACAGGACTGAGAACTCGGCCCAGGTCAGATCTCGTAAAGGCCTGCTATGGTCGTTTGGGGTACTCCCATTTCTCCATCTAGCTGGTTCCGGCACCAAAGACTCCCCGCCATCACCGATCGGGGCCATCTCTCTGGGCGGACCCTCCATAGCTCCCTGGAAGAAGCGCAGCATATACCAAGCCGCTGGAACAACCACTAGCGTCCCGAGGACTCCGAAGACATAGTTTGACCCAAAGGCCCCCAGGAAGGCCAAGAACTCGCCTGCGAAGCTGTTCAATCCCGGTAGGCCGAGCGCCGCCAACGCGACAATCAGGAAAACAGTTGCCAGCCACGGCAGACGCGTTGCCAGGCCGCCAAAATCGGCCAGACGACGCGTGCCAGTCCGCGCTTCGATATAAGCGGCAATGAGAAAAAGTGCGGCAATGATGATCCCATGGTTGACCATTTGGAGAATGCCGCCCTCGATTCCTTGAGTATTGAGAGCGAAGATGCCCAGTACTATGATGCTCATGTGGCTGATGCTCACGTATCCAAGCAATCGCTTCAGATCAGTCGCTACCAACGCTTGCAGCGCAAAGTACAGGATGCCTATCACCGCCAGTATGCTCATTAAGGGCATAAGTGTCCGGCTCGCCGCCGGGAACAGCATGAGATTGAAACGGATAAATCCATACGCGCCGGTTTTGGCCATAACGCCGGCGAGCAGCACCGCTACCGGTGCGGGCGCTGACGCATAAGCGTCAGGGACCCAGCTATGAAATGGGAAGACGCCGCACTTTATAGCAAACGCCGCGGCAAACGCGAGAAAGAGCCAGATCTGGGTCGCCTGCGGCAGCGAGGTGACGCCGTTGGCCAGCAGAGTAGACAGATCAAGGCTATAGGCTCGATGCGAGTTTCCACTCACCACTACCCCGACATAGATGATGCCAACCAACATAAAAAGCGAGCCAGCGGCGGTATAGAGGACAAATTTCATTGCCGCGTAACCGCGTCGCCGTCCGCCGAACATACCGAGCAGCAGGTACGCGGGAACGAGCATGAGCTCCCAGAAGACATAGAAAAGGAACAGGTTGGTTGCCAGAAACACGCCCATCATACCGGTGCTGAGCAGCATCAACAGAAATAAATACTCGCGCGAGCGATCTCCGGCCCGTACCGTGTTGAACGAAGCGCCGAGCGCCACCAGGGTAAGTAAGGCGTTGAGCGCCAGGAGGAAGAGATTGATACCATCAACTCCAAGCGCATAGTTGATACCAATCTCAGGCAGCCACGGGCGACTCTCGGCAAATTGCATACCGCTGGTTCCGGACACGAACAGAAGTATGAGCCAGACGCAAACCGCAAGATCTACAACTGCCGTAACAACCGCCCAGCTCCAACCAGCCATGCGCGGCAGAGCCACTGCACCCAAGGCACCGGCCAGCGGTAAGAATAAGATGACGCTTAGTATGGGAAACTGCATGGGCGCTTCTCTATCTTCTCAAAAGCGATAAAAACCTCGTAGCCATCCGTCGGTTATCAATGTCCTACCGGATGGACCACATAGAATAACAGGATCAAGGCGGCGCCGACTAGAATCGCCAGCGCGTAGTTGCGCACATAGCCGGTCTGCAGGCGGCGCAGTCCGCGGCTGGCGGCGGAAACCGATCCAGCAATACCACGCCCACCTCCCTCGAAAAGGGTATCCTCGGCGATTCCTCGCAGCATATCGCCAAGAATCACGGTAGGTGCCACCAATACCAATCTAAAAAGATCCTCGAGATAGTATCCGTGCTGCACCACGCGCGCTAAGACTCCTGGAGTAGCGGCAAAGACCGGTTGACGCTGACCGTAGAGAACCCAGGCAAATCCAATGCCTATGGTCGCGGCGGCTAGACCCAGCAACGCCGACAACCAGGGCAAGGTGCCGCCGGCAAGCGCCGGAGATGTCCCCAGCACCGGAGAGAGGAACGCGCCGATTGCGTTGGCAAACGGCAAGCCGTAGAAGCCCCCTACCGTCGACAGAAGGGCCAGGATTGCCATAGGTACCAACATCGCCGGGCCTACCTCATGCACAGCGGCCAGTGTATCGCGACGGGCGACGGGTTCACGCGTAGGAGCACCGCGGTACTCTCCAAGGAAAATCGTAAAGATGAGCCGGAAGGTATAGAACCCTGTCAGTCCCGCGGTCAGTATGCCCACGCCGTAGAGCACCCACCAGACCGGATTGGTGCTGGTCTGCGCGGTGGAAAAGACCGCGCCGAGAATCGCGTCTTTGCTCCAGAAACCGGCGAATGGCACGATGGCGGCCAATGAGAGACCGCCAATGACAAACATCCAGAAGGTATATGGAAGCTTGGCGCGTAGCCCCCCGAGCTTACGGAGATCTTGTTCGCCGGCAGTAGCATGAATAACCGCGCCAGCGCACATGAAGAGGAGCGCCTTGAAATACGCATGTGTAGTTAAGTGGAAGATACCAGTAGAGAAACCGCCCGCAGCCTCGCCCATAAACATGTAAGCAAGCTGGCTCATTGTGGAATAGGCCAGGACTCTCTTAATGTCGGTCTGGGCGCAGGCGACTGTCGCGGCAAATAGAGCAGATGCACCCCCCATAATTCCAACCACAACCAGGGTACCGGGAGCAGCTGCGAAAATCGACGACGTGCGCGCCACCAAGTAAACGCCCGCAGTTACCATGGTTGCCGCGTGGATCAGGGCGCTCACCGGCGTTGGACCTTCCATAGCGTCCGGGAGCCATACATAAAGCGGCAATTGTGCCGACTTGGCCGCTGCCGCTACCAGCAGCAGGAGCGCAATTATCGTGACCACGGTGGCGTTCTCTGCGGCCAGCGAGCCGAGCGACGGAGCCGGTATCGGTGTGGTGGTGAGCAATCCATGTAAATGGCTCGTCACGGTCGTCCCCGCCGGTGGAGCGGTCAGTATATGGCTGTACTGGAGCGTTCCCAGGAATTTGAAGAGCAGGAAAATGGCGATCATTAGGCCAAAATCACCGATGACATTGACGATAAACGCCTTCTGCGCGGCGGCAACGGCTCGAGGACGTGTATACCAGAACCCAATAAGAAGAAAGGAAGCTAGGCCAACTCCGGCCCAACCGACTAGTAGGAAGAGGAAGTTGTCGGCTGCCACCAAGAGCGCCATTGCCAGGACAAATAGGTTGAGGAAGGCAAAGAAACGCCAGTAACCTTCGTCATCTGCCATATATGAAGTGGCATAGACATGAATCAGGAATCCAACGCCAGTTACGATCAGCAGCATGACCGCCGAGAGTGGATCGGAAAGCAGTCCAAAGTTGATAGACAGCGACCCTGAGCTCACCCAGTTGAAGAGCACGATGTCGGAGCTCCGCCCGGCGGCGCTCTGCTCAAGCATCGATACGAAATCGATGAGAGCGGCGACAAAGGCTAGAAGAACCAGCCCACAGGCTACCCAAGCGATGGCGGCCTTAGGCCATCGCTTGCCGAAGATGCCGATGGTGACGAAGCCAAGAAGCGGCAGCAACAGGATAAGTAGCGTCAGATTCAGCATTGGCCCTCCTACCACCAGTTTAGCCTTTGAGCGTACTTAGGTCGTCGACGTCAATGTTGCGCCTGGCACGAAAAATAGAGACGATGATAGCCAGACCCACTACTACCTCAGCGGCCGCGACGGAAAGCACCAGAAAGACGAACATCCAGCCGTCCACTGAGTTGAGGAAATGCGCAAACGCCATGAATGAGAGGTTCACCGCGTTGAGCATGAGCTCGATAGACATGAACATAACCAACGGGTTACGCCTCACGAGAACGCCGACGGTACCTATAGTAAAGAGAAGGGCGCTTACTATCAGATACGCAGACACGGGCATGTGCTTCCTCGCCTTCCGTAGACAAATACCAGCTACCTTGTTGTGAGCCGGCGACCGAGCACCACCGCCCCAAGCACCGCCACGACTAAGAGCGCACTCGTCAACTCAAAAGGAAACGAAAAGCCGTGGAACAACGCCAGCCCGAAAGCCTCTGTATTGCCAAACCTCGCCGTCGCCTCGGCGAGACCATTCATGCCGGCGACCTTGGCATCATGAGACAGAGAGCCGCTTGTCACGGCAATGACAAGCGCGCCGGCTAGAATGATGCCGCACCCTGCTCCAGCTATCCACTGCCATCCTAAGCGATCGCGTCCATCGGTGTCGCTAGTGTCGGGCGAGAGCATGGTCACGACGAAGAGAAAAAGTATCATGACCGCTCCAGCGTAGATCAACACCTGAATGGTAGCCACGAACATGGCATTGAGCAGCAGGAAAAAAAAGGCCAGGCTCAGCAAGTTCAGGATCAGGCTCAGCATGCAGTACACGGCGTTACGAAAAATGACGACGCCAAGCGCCGAAGCTACCGCCACCGCGGCGGCGACAAAAAACGCGATCTGCGCAACCGACATATTGCTCTACTTGCCTTCCTCTTGCCCCGGCTCATCGGCCGAGAGAAGAATCTCGGTTCGTGAGGGCACGTCTCCCTGGCCTACCGCAGCAGCCGAGGCGCTCAGGCCGTCGAAGAAACCTTGCCTGCCCGGCAACGGCGTTGTCGTCTCAGATGGGGCAGGCTGCGTCCAGGCACCCAACGAGCCACCAGTGGCGCTGCCTTCCGGCTCCAACAACTGCTCTTTGTGGTACACCAGGTCATCGGCATGGGTGCTGGACAATTCGTAGATGTTCTCGAGTGTAATGGCTCCGGTCGGGCACGCCTGCTCACAATAGCCGCAGAATATACAACGCAAGAGGTTGACATCGAAGATACGGGCATAGCGTTCACCCGGAGAGACGCGATTGTTCTCGGTGTTCTCCTCAGCTTCAATATAGATAGCATCGGCTGGACAGGCGCCGGCACAGAGAAAGCAGCCGACACAACGCTCCAGGCCGCCTTCATAGCGGTGCAACACATGGCGTCCTCGGAAGCGAGCGGGCAACGTACGTCGCTCTTCCGGGTACGACACGGTTGTGGGCTTCTGGCCGAACTCCTTGAGTGTGGTTCGTAGCCCCTTCAGCATCTCCATCGCCATAGCGGTAACTCTTTCATGCGGCTCTTACGTCCGGTACATCTTTAGGGTATAGCCCGGCCCGTCTATGGGCCAGCCGTTAGAATGGTCTTGGCTACTTCGTCTCCGGCCACTGGCGCGTCGGCGTCGTTAGCTCTGATACCGACTCGGACAAGGCGCACCGAATCCGGCAGTGGCATGCCACCCTGTCTCTCCGGCTGCACGGTGCTGGGATTGGTTTGGCGCAGGCGAATGTAATAGACAGTACCGCTCACTACGAGCACCAGCACACCGAAAACCCCACTCACCCACCAGGGCCAGCCGAACGCAATTACAGTTCCCGTGGCCAGAAGGTTGAGCACCGAAAGAGGGAGTAAAACTTGCCAGCCGAGCCTCATAAGCTGGTCGTAGCGAATGCGCGGCAGCGTGGCTCGCACCCACATAAAGATGAACAGGAAGACCGCCACTTTGACCACGTACCAGATGATGGGAGCGCCCAGTATACCGGTGAGAGCGCCGAGGGTCCAGCCCCCAAAGAACAGCGTCGCCGCTATCGAGCTGACGATGATCATATTGATATACTCTGCCATCTGGTAGAGGCTCCAGCGCAAACCGCTGAACTCGGTGAGGTAACCGGCAACCAATTCTTGCTCAGCCTCGGGTAGATCGAAGGGCGCGCGATTGACTTCAGCGGTAGCGGCGATGCCGTAGAGCAGAAAGCCAAGTGGCTGCACCAGGATGAACCAGATGCCGTTATTGACTTGCGCCGCTACGATCCCCGTCATGCTGAGCGTCTGCGAGAACATAAAGACGCCGGCCAATGTGAGGCCGATACTCACCTCGTAGGAAACCATTTGAGCAGCCGAGCGAAGTGCACCAAGCAGAGAGTAATGATTGCCAGAGGACCATCCTCCAAGCACGATACCGTAGACCGCCAGGGACGATATGGCCAGGATATAGAGCGCACCCACATTTACATCGGCGATATAGGGTGTGAGTGCTCGTGCCCAGATCCCAGTGCCGAGCGTGCCAGCGGCCCCGAGAGGTACGACTGCGAAGGCTGAGAGCGCAATGAAGACGCTGATGCTCGGTGCGATCAGAAACACGAGAGTGCGAGCGCGGGTAGGAATGATCTGCTCTTTGAAGGCCATTTTCATTCCGTCGGCTAGCGGTTGCAGTAATCCGAGCGGTCCCGCTCGATTCGGTCCGACGCGGCGCTGGAAACGCGCCAGAACGCGACGCTCGATGAGCGTCATGTAGGCGAATATCGTCAGCAGCGCCACCAGAGCGACGACGCACTTAATGAGGGCTCCCAGCACCAGTATCTCAACGTCGGTCATAGCGCCTCACTCACTCCCTCCACGTTCAGGCTGTGCGGCCACCGAGCGAGCAAGCCCATCCATCGGGTCGGCGAACACGCCGCCTGGTTCTAGCATCGGCCAAGTCAAATAGGTGCTTGCGCGAAGGCGCGCGCCGTTTGCGTCCGCCGGAGTCTCCGGAGCGAGCGGCCAACGCGCTCCCGATTGTCCCAAAGCCCGGCGCGATACACCAGAATAGATGGGTGTCGTCCTTCCGATTTCTGTAAGGATCTCGGAGGCACCCAGATAGGACCAATGTAAGCCGAGTGCTCTAGCTACTCCTCGCAATATTTCCCAATCAGCTCGTGCGCCAGGTAAAGGCTGCATGGCCTTACGTATCACCTGAACGCAGCGTTCGGTATTTGTAAACGTTCCATCTTTTTCAACGTAGGCGACCGTAGGCAGCACCACCGAGGCGCGACGGGACGTCTCGGTCAGAAACAAGTCCTGAACGACCAGAAATTCCAAATTTGCCAGCGTAGCCAGCTGTTCGGCGGAAGCGCTGGAGGCGGGATCCGCCCCCATCACGTACAACGCACCGAGATCGCCTGAAAGCATCTGGTCATAGGTAAGACCCGGAGTGGCTGGCACGGTGGCATTCCACGCGATTCCAAGCGTTCGCCGCGCCGCGTCATCGGTGACTGGACGATACCCTGGCAGTTGATCGGGTAGCACTCCCATGTCACGTGCTCCCAGCGAGTTGTTGTCTTCAAAAAGCGGCCCCACACCAGCCCCCGGCCTGCCAAAGTTATCGGTGAGAAGCGCCAGGTGCAACATAGTTCCAGCCAGATCATCGGCACTTGCTTCCATCGTGGTCATTTCATCATAGAGCAGAACCGCTCCTTGGGCCCCGGCTATCTCAGCGGCCAAACCGCGCAGGGAAGGTACATCCAGACCAGCTAGTTCGGCGGCACGCTCTACCGAGACATCCAGCGCAAAGGAGCCGGTTGCCGATCTGTCGGCAGCGAATTGCCCATGGGCGAGACCCTCGGTGGTCACGATGTGAAGCAGCGCCCGCGCCACCAGGCCGGCCTGGCCGGGAGCGTAGCGTATGACGCCTGAGGCGAGCCGGTCTAATCGGTTGGGAGCAGACGTTACCATATATAGCTTGGCCCCACGCCCGATAGCCTTGCGAATTCTGAGGTCGACAATCGGTTGCCGATGGTAAGGGTCGGCGCCCAGCAACACGATATGCGACGCCTTTTCTATTCCGGCTATAGAGTCACTCCAGACCCAAGGTAGAGAGCGGTACGGTGATGGCGGAAAGCGCCCATGTTTGTGATCGACATTATTCGTGCCCAGACCGACGCGTAGCAACTTCTGGAAGAGATAGGCCTCTTCATTCGTCGTGTGCGTCGACCCGATTCCGCCGATAGCCGCTGGGCCTCGCCGGCTGCGGATTTCTTGCAGCCGCGACGCTACCAGCGTGAGAGCTTCTTCCCACGTAGCCGGTTGCAGCTTGCCATCCTGGCGAATGAGCGGCGTACGCAGCCGTTCCAGGCTGTTGATGGCGTCCAGATCCCAGCGGCCGCGATCGCAAAGCCACCCGTCGTCAATTCCATCATTGGTGCGGGAATATTGGCGTAACACTTTGTCCACCCGCACGTCAACCTGCACGTTACAACCTACCGAGCAATTGCCGCAGACGCTGGCGGTGCGCTGCAACTCCCAAGGCCGAGTCACGAAGCGGTAGCTCTTGGAGGTCAGAGCACCGACCGGGCACATCTCAACAACATTACCGGAGAATATGGAATCAAACGGCGCATCAGGATCTACGCCCACCTGAGTGTGGAAACCACGTTCCTCCATGATGAGGCCATCTTCCATCGCCACAGATTGGCAGAACCGAACACAGCGCTGGCACGAGATGCAGCGTTCGCGGTCGAGCAGGATGTTCTCGCTCACCGGAACCGGCTTTTCGAAGTGCCGCTTGCTGAGATCGAAACGGCTGGCCCCAGGTCCGTAGCGCAACGTAAAGTCCTGTAAGTCGCATTCGCCGCCCTTGTCGCAGACCGGGCAATCCAGGGGATGATTGATGAGGAGAAACTCTAGTGTGCCGCGACGCGCCTTCTTCACCGCCGGCGTATCGGTGTGAACCACCATTCCTGGAGAGACGGTAGTAGTACAGGCGGTGGCGAGCTTGGGCATATTCTCGACCGCCACAAAGCACATGCGGCAGGCCCCCAGCGGCTCCATTTTGGGATGGTAACAATAAATCGGTATCTCTATGCCAAGCTTGGCCGCTGCCGCCCAGATCACCGAGCCCTTCGCCACGCTCACCTGCCGACCATCAATTGTAAGCTGTACCAGCTCTTCTTGTTCTGCCATTACGATACAATTTCTCTTCTTGCGGCTCGTGGCCCTACCAAACAACCATGAGCGTAAACGTGGTGCAGGTATTCGTCTCGAAACAGCTTGATGCTGCTGGTGATGCTACTGGTTGCCGCATCACCCAGCGGGCAAAAAGATTTGCCGCTGATGTTGTCACAGATGTCGGCTAGCAGGCCAATATCACTATCTTTACCTTCACCGCGCTCCAGGCGCTCGAGCAGCTGCACCAGCCAGAAGGTACCCTCGCGGCACGGCGTGCACTTGCCGCAGGACTCGTCGGCATAGAACTCTGTCATGCGAAGCACCGCACCAACGATACAGGTATCTTCATCGATCACGATAACTCCGCCGGAGCCAAGCATCGAACCCGCCGCCGCTACCGATTCAAAATCCAGAGGCACGTCGATCTTGTCGGCAGGCAAAATAAACGTCGACGAGCCGCCGGGAATAATGGCCTTCAGCTTCTTGCCGTTCCGCATTCCACCACCACACTCCTCGATGAGCGTGCGCAGGGGGGTGCCCAGAGGCAGCTCGTAGTTTCCTGGCCGGTTTACGTGCCCGCTCAGACAGAAGATACGGGTGCCGGTGCTCTTGGGCGTGCCATAGGCGCTATACACGTCAGCGCCAAGCGCTACTACGGCTGGTATGGTAGATACCGTCTCGCAATTATTGATTACGGTTGGACCACCGTAGAGACCAACTACCGCGGGGAAAGGCGGCTTGAGACGCGGATATCCGCGTTTTCCCTCAAGCGATTCCATGAGGGCGCTCTCCTCGCCGCAGATGTAGGCTCCAGCTCCGGTAGAGATGGTCACCTCTAAGTCGAAGCCGCTGCCAAGGATATTCTTGCCGATGAATCCGGCGTCAGAAGCCTCGCGGACCGCGCGTGCTACCTGCTTGCCAGCAAGAGCCAACTCGCCGCGAATATAGATGAACGCATGGTGGACTTTGGTCGCGTAGGCGGTTAAGATCACTCCCTCTACCAACTGGTGAGGATTACGCTCCATGAGCATGCGATCTTTAAAGGTGCCGGGTTCGCTTTCGTCACAGTTGACGCAAAGATAGCGCGGCTTAGGTGACTGCTGGGGAAGGAAACCCCATTTTACCCCAGTGGCAAAACCAGCGCCGCCTCGCCCCCGCAACCCCGATCTCTTCACCTCTTCCAGCAACTCATCGGATCCAAACTCTCGGAGTCCCTTCGCCAGGGCTTCGTAGCCGCCGTACTTGCGATAGGTCTCAATCCCGTCGATTCCCGGGACAAAGATGTTCTTCATGACGATTTGCGGGCGAGGGCCCAGTGGAAGAGGTTTCTCCTGAGCTATGGTATCCAGTGTATCAGCCATACTACTCGGCCTTCTCTTCATCTGCTTTGCCAGATTGGGTGGGTGGATAGGCGGTGGCAACGTTGGCGACCTTAGCGAGTCCGACGCCAGCCACGTCCCAATCCGCAGCCATTCCTGCGACGCCCTCTCCGCGACGTAATCGCTCAAGCATAGCATCCGCGACAGCAGGAGTCACTCGTTCGACAAAGTCCTCGTTGACCTGCAGCGCAGGAGCCATTCCGCAGGCCGCCAGGCATTCGACGCCTTTGAGTGAGAATTGGTGATCAGGGGTGGACTCGCCCCGGAGAATACCTAAGCGGCTTTCGAGATGCGCAAGGATATCATCGCAGCCCATGAGATAGCAGGAGATACTGGTGCAGACTTTTATCGCATAGGTGCTCGCCGGTTCGCGGCGAAACATCGAGTAAAAGGAGACCACCGAATCCACCTCGTCAGGCCGGGTGCCAGTAGCTTCGGCAACCCCCAGCATACCCTCGCTGCTTATGTAGCCTTCAGTCGCCTGCGCGAGATGAAGGCAGGGCAGCATACCAGAGCGGCGAGTAGGGTACTGTGCACAGATCTCCCGCATTTTCGCTCTGACATCCTCTGAAATCATCAACGATCCACCTCTCCAAGCACGATATCGATGCTCCCGATCGCCGCCACTACATCGGCGAACAACATGCCCTCGATCATTGTAGGCAACGCCTGCAAATTGGCGAATGAGGGCGCGCGCACGTGCATGCGATAGGGGCGAGATCCACCGTCGCTGACCAGGTAGTAGCCGAGCTCTCCTTTAGGAGACTCGGTGCGCAGGTAGACTTCACCGGCCGGCGGGCGATACCCTTCGGTGTAGAGCTTGAAGTGATGGATCAGGGCCTCCATGTTGGATGAAATCTCATATTTCGGCGGAGGCACGATCTTATGATCGTCTACTTGCCAGGTCCCGTCGGGAAGATCTCGGACGGCTTGTCGAATTATGTTGAGACTCTGCTCCATTTCCAGCATTCGCACCAGGTACCGGTCATACACATCACCGTTGGTGCCGACCGGAATCTCAAAGTCAAAGCGGTCGTAGCCAGAGTAGGGAAAGAACTTGCGCACGTCATAGACGACTCCGCTGCCGCGCAGGGTAGCTCCGGTGCAACCGTAGCGAACCGCATCCTGCCATAGACAGGGTCGCGACCCCTTTGGTCCGGTCGAGCCAGAGGCGGTTGTTGGTCAAGAGGTCGTGATATTCGCGCAGTCGGGCTGGGAACAGATCAAGAAACTCCTTAACCCGTTCGGTAAACCCTGGCGGAAGGTCGGCCTGCAAACCACCTGGCATGATATAGCTGGTCATCATACGCACACCGGAACACAGCTCAAAGATATCGAGTATGATCTCGCGCTCGCGGAAGCAGTACAGAAACACGCTCTGAGCGCCCAGGTCCAGCGCGCTGGTGCCCAGCCATACCAGATGGCTTGCGATACGCTGCAGCTCAACCAGGATAATCCGAGCGTAGAGCGCGCGTTCCGGCACGTCGATGCCAAGTAGCTTCTCCACCGCGAGCGAATATCCCAGGTTGTTGCTGAGCGGCGCCAAATAGTCCATGCGATCAGTAAGAACCAGGGTCTTGAAGTAGCTTTTGCTCTCCGCCGTCTTCTCAATGCCAGTGTGCAGGTACCCAATCTCCGGTTCAGCCTTGATTATGGTCTCGCCGTCAAGAGTCAGGATTAGGCGCAGTACACCATGCGTTGACGGATGCTGCGGTCCCATGTTGATCGTCATGGTGTCGCGGCGCAGTCCCTGACCTAATTCTTGCGTATCATCTATCTGGATCTTGGGGTCCTCTAACTGCATATTTTGCCTCTAGTACAGCCTAAGGTAGGGCTTACGGCTGGTCATTATCTACGGCGATACCAGGTCCTCTGGTAACGAGCGGTGCCTGCGTCCGGTCGGGGGTGCGCAGAGTTTGTTGCCCAGTACCCATAGGCAGGGCCTGATCCAGCGGCACTTGGCCACCCCAGTGCGGATCGGGCAGGTGGATACCGGTCAAAGGGTAATCTTTTCGCAGTGGATATCCCACCCAATCCGACGGCATCAGGATGCGCGTCATATTAGGGTGGCCGGTAAACCGAATGCCGAACAAATCGAAGACTTCACGCTCGTAGAAGTTAGCCGCGGCCCACACCGGGGTCACCGTCGACACTGCGGGATCGGGCACGTCTTCGCCGCCCACTCGAGTTTTTAGCCGGAGCACCGCCCGCGTCTGCAGCGACAGTAGATGATACACCACGTCATAGCGCGGCTCGCGGTCCTGCCAGTCGACCGCGGTGAGGTCGGCCAGGAAGTTGTACTTCGGCTCGACCGACATCGCCAGGGCGCCACAGATGGCCAGGATAGCCTCGGGATGCACTACCACGGTGACTTCGCCGCGGTACTCCGATACCTCATCCAGATCGTCTGCGAATCGCTCGCGCAGAAATTGCACCGTTGCCGCCGACTGTGGGTCGGCAGGTAGGAACGGCATCTCCTCTGATTCGGACGCCTCTACAGGTTCTTTCGGATCAGTACTACCACTCATACCAGATCTCCTGCATCTGCTGGCTGTGCCCTCTCGCCGTTAGTTCTCGCTGCCCAGATACCTCTGGCCGGTAACCTGTAGCGGATCGGGGGGGTTAGGAATATGGCGGCGTATCTTGTCCTGCAAGACGTTGATGCCGTTGAGCAGCATGTCGGGAGTCGGCGGGCAGCCAGGAACATACACGTCGACTGGTACAACCTTATCGACACCCTGTACGATGGCGTAATTGTTGAATACCCCCCCACAGGAGGCACACGCGCCCATCGAGAGAACCCATTTGGGCTCAGGCATCTGGTCATAGATATGGCGCAGGACTGGAGCCATTTTCACCGAGAGACGCCCAGCAACAATCATCAGGTCGGCCTGTCGCGGGCTGGCACGAAACACTTCGGCGCCAAAACGGGATATATCCCAGCGGGATGCACTGGCGGACATCATTTCGATAGCACAGCATGCAAGACCAAATGTCGCCGGCCACAGCGAGTTGCTCCGGCTCCAATCCAGGACTTTATGTACCTGTGTAAGAACCAGGCCAAAGCCATCCGCAGGCGCGACAGCGCGCGGGCCTCTTGGAGTCTGGGCATTGGAAAAATATTGGACTGGCGCCCAGGGATTGGGGGTGCCGATTTTTTCCACGTCGTCTTCTATTCCCACGTGAAGGCCCCTTTACGCCATATATAGACGAACGGAATGGCGAGAACCAGCGTGAAGACCACCAGCTCCACCAGCCCAAGAACTTTCAATTGTCGCATCAGGACAGCGAGCGGAATGACACTGGCCGCTTCGACATCAAAGATGATGAAAAGCATGCCGGTAACCAAGTATTTGACGGGAAATCGTTGCTTCGGAGCTTCGATTTCTTCGATACCGCACTCGTATGGGGCGAGTTTTTCCGGCGTAGGCTTCTTGGGGCCAAGGACAAGAGTAACCAGAGTCACGACGACGAGAAAAGCAAACGCCAAACCCATCATGATGAGCACGGGAACATAGTCGGCCATCGGCGCATCTCCCTGAAGCGGTGACGTATCTTAGAATCGTGTAGCAGGAACCGGTACATGCATCATTGCACTGCATACCGCGCCACAGCATAATGTAACACGCCTGCGGACCACTGTCAAACTCTTGAAGTGGCACAAACCCTTATGTTATGCGGCCTGACGCCAACACGGCCCCAGTTTCGAAGCGCGTACCTTTGACTGCAGGGCACGCTTTTCATCGCCGAAGAGGAAAGATAAGAGAAGAAGAGCGTCCCTTTGAGAAAACCGCCGCCATTGGCTTCAAGATGGCAACTGATCATGTTTGCTGGTGCGAAGCATCCATGATGGCAAACTCAAAAGGGGCGCATAATACTTAGACGTTGCCGGTGCCGTATATTTTTCAAGGGCGACACGCGTTTCACGAAGAGGATTATGAGACATGCGTGCTGATCGACTGCTTTCATTATTGTTGCTTCTGCAGAGCCGTGGCCGCATGACGGCAAGCGAACTGGCGGAGAAGCTTGAAGTCTCCGAACGGACTATATATCGCGATATTTCGGCACTTGGCAGCTCGGGTGTTCCCGTCTACTCCGAACGTGGACCGGGAGGCGGGTGCCGACTAGTCGACGGCTACCATGCTACCCTGAATGGCCTCACCGAAGAGGAAGCACGAACGTTACTTATTTCCAGCGCACAAGGACCGGCCAGCGATCTGGGAATGACTGGACCGTTCGAGATGGCGGCTCTCAAGCTCATAGCCTCTTTGCCCGCGCGCTACCGTGAGCGGGTTTTGCATGCTCGCCAGCGCATTCATGTGGATCCAGTGAGCTGGTCGCCGTATGATGAGCCGGTACCTCACCTGGCAAAGCTACAGCAGGCTGTCCTGGACGACGAGCGGCTATGCCTTCTTTACCGCAAAGGTAACGGTGACGTTGTAGAAAGGATCATCGATCCGTTGGGACTGGTGGCCAAGACCACGATCTGGTATCTGGTCGCTCGCTACACCGATCCGGACGGCCAGCTGCGAGTCTTCCGCGTCTCGCGCGTGCTTGACGTCGGCCGGCGAGGTAGAGCGGGAGAACGTCCGCTTGATTTCGACCTCGCAGCGTACTGGCAGCGGTGGAGCGCGGAATTCTCAGCTAGCTTGCCGCAGTATCACGTGTCGGTTCGCATAGAGCAGAGTGCTGTCTCAGATGTGATCTCCACCTTCGGCAATGCAATGGCCGAGCGTATTGCCCTGGCTGAACGAGATGGGACCGGGGCGGCGTTGGTAACTCTCACCTACGACTCCGCTGCCGACGCCCAGAGTCGACTGCTGCCGATATGCACGCTTCTTGAAGTGATGGAACCCTTGGAGCTACGGGAGAGGCTTGTGGCACACGCTGCACGGGTCATAGCAAGCTATACCAACATCGGCAGCGCGGGTCCGCTTTGCCCAGCAGAGTCCCATGACTCTGTCAAAGTAAATTAGGATTACCAATCTTGCCCGATCATCTGCCGACTGGTACAATGGCACCACCAGACAACAGGCGTGGAACTGGGAAAGTTTTCCACCATGGTGGCGTGGTAGGGCTTATGTGCGAGAGTGGGAGGCGGACGCGATGCAATCTGGAGAGACAGGGAAACCAGAGCAAAGTCTGAGGTCCGAGCAGGCACCGGGCAGCATCCAACCGGCGCCTGCGGCACCGCCCGCTTCTCGGGGTCAGCGAAACGAGCACCAGCCAATCAGCGGCGCGGGAGTGCCACGAGCCGCGTGAACCAGGCAGGCGATCCTGGGCTGCCGATGCCGAGGACGGTTTTGGCATCTCTGCCTCCAGTTCGCGCCGAAGACGGAGGTAGCTCGACCCCAGGCTCGGAGGCGCCAAGTTCTCGCTTCCCAACGTTGACTCAGCGAATACGCTCGCTGCAGCCCCCAGATGTTGCCAGGCAGGCGCTGAGCGAACTGGGTTTGCTGGCACGCGAGCTGGGAACCTTGCCGAAGCTTCTCGAAGGCGCCGGCCTGGCCCGTACACATCAGTCCACATATTTTGAGGCGACCGTCGATTACCTGGCTCTGGCGCAGCAGGCATGGGGGGCTATAGGTGAGGAGCGGTTAGAACAAACGGGCGCTGATCCCGAGTACCGCCAGCGCGCCATCAGCGTTGCCCGGCGCATCACGCAGCTTCAACAAGAGGCACGCGCCGCCTCGTCAAACAGCGCGTTCACGCTGCCGCGTCGGTCGCGCCTGTACTGGCGCCGCAGGACGCATTTGGTAGGCAAGGGACTCAAGATATGGCAGGATAGACTGGCGTCTCCGCATAATTCCACTGATCTAGGCCAGGGACTCTTTCTCTTGCGCGGCTTTATCGGTTTGGCGGCCGCTCCATCCCTCTGGCTGGGTCTATTGGACTTTCTGGTGGGCGCTGTGTTTGCTGTACTGTCGCTCTTCTGGGTCTCGCTACTGGTTCTGCTAGTTGGCGCTCTTCTCTCCGGACCGTCTGGAGTCGCCGCCAGTTTCGCCATCGGCACAGCTGCAACTGCACTGGTCTGGCTCTTGGTGCTGGCTCTTTTTGCCAGGGGTCCGGTACCACTAGGAGTCTTGCTGGGAGCCGCGGTCTTTTCTCCCACATCCACGACTCGCAATGGGGGCGCTGGCTCACGACTTCTAGCGACCATATTGCGCATCTGGTGGCTCGGGATAGGTCTGGTCTCGTTCCCGGCTCTTCTGGCCTCCCTGCTCCTGGGAGGTCTGATAGTGCGCACCCAGATGACTGCGACATCGGGCGTCCTCCATTCGGTTCATCAGGGGGTAGCCCTCTCGGCCTCTGCGCTGGCGCTTGGGATAGCGGTACCAGCGGCAGTCTGCCTGACGTTGTCCCTGCTGCTGGCGGTTCCAGTACTCGTTGTAACTAGCGTTCGGGCCGCCGCCGATATGGCCGGCAGCCCAAGCTGGGTACCGATGGCGCGTGCCTACGCGGTAAAGCCAGCGCTGCTGATCGATGCCATGCTCACCGGCCTGCTGGTGATAGCCGTCTGGATCGCCACCACTGCGGCGGGCTTACAGCATGTGATCCTAGTAGCGGTCTCACAGCCGTTTGGTGATCCACACATCGCCACGCTGAGCGTCAGTCTCCGGGGTGTCGTTGTTTTCCTGGCGCTGGCATTGCCCTACTTCACGCTAATCGAACTTCCTTATCGAAGCGGCCTGCGCACCTGGAAGCGTGGCTGGCTGGCCGACTTGCAAGCTCGGCGGGCGGATGTTGAATCGCATATACGGCGCCTTTCGATAACCGATCCGCGTACAGGCATGCAGGATACCAGCGAGCAGAATCTAAGATCCATGCAATACGATCTAGTATTGCTCCAGTTCTATCAAAGTAAGATAGATGAAACGCAGAAGATTCGTTCGTCACCGGTGGCGCAGAGGAGACAATATCTCCTCGCACTGGTGATCATACTGATAGCCGCGCTGATTCTGGACACCGGCACTGCCGTGCTCGTACATAACATTTCACTGGTGGCTGCATAATCCACACACGTGGTTTCGCCAGCCTCTTCCAAAAATTCACATCTTGACGAAGGCGATAGAATAGAGCTATGCGTATCTTGATTTCGGGTGGCGGCACAGGCGGGCACATTTATCCAGCGTTGGCGGTTGCGCATGCGTTGCGCGACTGGTATGATGCGGAACTCATGTTTCTAGGCGATGAGAACGGCCTGGAACGCGAGATCGTGCCACGAGAGGGAATCCGCTTTGTTGGAGTCACGGCCGGCAAGTTGCGCCGTTACATCTCGCTTCGAACCTTTACCGACTTAACCAATGTTCCGGTTGGCATGCGTCAGGCTCATGAAGTTGTGCGGGAATTCCAGCCCCACGCGGCATTCACCAGTGGAGGGTACGCATCTGTGCCCGCCGGATATGCCGCTCGGCGAGTCGGCGCTCCGTTGGTGACGCACCAGCAGGACGTTTCGCCCAACTTGGCCAACCGTCTACTGGCGCCGGTGGCATCACGAGTTACCGTTTCCTTTCCGCAGTCGCTGCGCTACTTCCAGCGATACCGCAAGAAACTCTCTCTTACCGGAAATCCAGTCCGTGAGGAGATCTTGCGAGTTGCCACCCAGGCGCCGGAGCCGTTCAAGGCGTCATTCAGTCTTGACCCAACCCAACCCATGCTGCTGGTCACCGGCGGCAGTCAAGGATCGCGACACTTAAACCAGGTCGTGGTGGGCGCTCTCTCGCGCCTGCTTCCGCGCTGCCAAATCCTGCACATCAGCGGCGAGCACAACTATGAGGAGACGCGCCAGCTGGCGGAGCCACAGTTTGCTGAGCGGCCAGAGCTGCGCGGTCGCTATGTGCTGCGCGGCTATCTCTCAACACGCATGGCTGAAGCGCTGGCTGCCAGCGATGCGTTACTGTGCCGCTCTGGAGCCGCAACACTAGCCGAGCTCGCCGTGATGGGCCGGCCCAGCGTTCTCGTGCCGTTGCCCCCCGGTATCGGCGGCTCTCCGCAAGCCATCAACGCGGCTATGTTCCGCCAGGTGGGCGCGTCGGAGGTGATACTCGATAGGGACCTCACCGCCGATACTCTGCTTGCCGCTCTGGTCCCGGTCTTGGAGAGCGCTCCACGCCGGGCATTGATGGCAAACGCGGCTCGTACCTTGGCTATGCCTGAAGCAACCACGACGCTTGCCAGTGTGGTAGCCGAACTCGGGCACCGCCGCCTTGAGAAGCTCTCCGCTCGCGCACCCCGGTCGTTTGTACCAGAGCAGAGTACCTAACCCGCTAGCTGTCTTTCGTCAAAGCGCGGCGCCGAGGCAAGCTCCCGGTTTCAACCAGGGGTTACTGACCTTCTTCACACTACAACAGGCCCTCAGGCGTCCACACTGCCTGTCGCCGCGCATAGAGCATAGCAAGGATAGAGGCACCCAGACCGGCGCATCCGGTCAGCACTGTCACAATGTCACCAATACATGGGACGGTTTGCGCCAAAGCTAAGATAGTGACGCCCACAAGAGCAGGTAGGATCGAAGCGCGCCGGGCAGTACCGGAGCGTCTAAGCAGGCGCTCGCCCAACCATAGCCCCAGTGCGATGGTGCCGACGACTGAAGCCACCAGAACCGCCACCGCGACCAACACCGCGACTGGAATGCCCACGCAGGTGAATATCAATCCAGTGGCCAGAATTGCGCCGACTACTGTACATAAAACGCCCACAAAGAATGCGGTAGGCAATGAGTCACGTGCGGCGCGCCGTACGAGCGCAACATGGCGCGGGAAGAGCGCAGTGACGACAATACTGGCAAGGATCCAGAAGAGCAGACGAGACCACGGGAATTGGCTGGAGCCGCCCAGGCTTTGCCAATTGTGCTGTACTACACGTGGATCCCCGATCCCACTATTGACGGCCCCCCCAACCGAAACGTTGGGGGCTCGCCGAACCGAACCACCCACTGACTGGACACTGCCACCGATATCGGCACCACTCTGCAGGTTCACATCAGCGTCGACAGCGGTCACGTTACCGCTGACCATACCAGAGATAAATCCCGTTCCACTTACCAGCGTGACGTCACCGTCAACGACACCGTTAATGGTCACGTCAGCACCCACGACGACGACGTTTCCGCAGACACGCTGGTTCGTCCCGATCGTCACATTCACTCTGAAGGCTTCTTTGTGGTCAGCGGTACAAGGAAGGAGTGGCATCAGCGAGGTGTCACTCGAGATGGGAACCGGAGGAATAGGCGATGCCGATGCCGGACCGCTACCTTGCCCCGGCGCTACCCCTACAGATCTCGCTCCGATCATCCAGGGGCGAGAGTACATGAGTCCGAGTGGAGAATCTGGAGATACCAGGAAAACGCCTGCCAGCAAGCCGACTATCAGCAGACCGAGGCCCACTAGTGACAGCAAGCCTGAGAATGTCTCCGGCGACTGGAAAGTAGTAAAAGCCGGGCTTGAATCTGCGGTCTGGCGAGGAAGAGGAGGTTGCGTCGGCGCTACCATGAATTCATTACACCCTGCTAGGCTTCGCGCGGGGCATGTGTGGAGTACCGCACAATGCCGGCACGAACCAACAGGCTGACGCTGGCCATGAAGGCGAGCGAAGCCAGCATGACCTCAGTGGCGGTTGCGCTGCTCATCCACACGACCATGTCACCTACCGCGCTACACAGCGAGACAAGGCTGCTTACCAAGAGACCAAGCAACATGAGCGAAGCAGTTGGCTCAAAGATCGCCAATATGCCGGCCGAAGCCAGGACGATCACCACAGAGAACAGCAATGTCGCCGCAACCGCAACCAGCCCCGCGCGTAGACCAGACTCCGCTCGGAGCGGCCCTGACACTTGCTTCGTCTCAATTCGCGCCATCACCCGTGCTGTAAAGAAGTCCGGAGCAACTACCCGAACCGGCGGCAAAACTTGTCCCAACGTGGCCAGCCGGTCGTCGTTGATGTGCGGCTCGCGATCACTCTGCCACCGCACTCCGGCGTTCCTCGTGTCTACTGAGCGCCGCCAGCTCATGAGTATCATCTCCGCTCAACTGCAGCTCCAGGCCGCCCGCCTTAATATTGCGCGCGACCAACTCGCGCGCGCGGTGTAAACGAGCCTTGACCAGAGGCGGCGTCAGATCGAGCGCCTGAGCTATTTCCTCGTAGGAGAGATCATGCCAGTACCGGAGAATCAGAACCGCACGGTATTTCGCGGGTAACATGCTCAGAATACGCTGCATCTCATCCGATGCCTCACCCACCAGAACCGCTTCCTCCGGCCCACGCCCAAGGTCGGCAATCCACTCGAGAAACGGAACGTTTTCGAGGGGAAGCGCCAGGAAACGCCTCCGGCGAAGCTGATCTATTGAAAGGTGTGAAGCGATGGACAGAAGCCAGGTACTGAAGCGGTGCGTATCCTTATAGGTATGCAGCTGCGTATACGCTCGCACGAACGTCTCCTGAGCCACATCTTCCGCCTCGGTAGGATTCCCAAGCATCCGATAGGCTACATTGAAGACCGAGTCCTTATATTTTTCCACCAGGCCGGCGAACGCTTGCTGGTCCCCGGCGAGCGTTCGCCGCACCAGCGTCACGTCTTCCTGCATATCAACCGTACGAATGGCGCTGGCTCCTTCGGATACCCGTAATGCGCCGGCGGCGTGGCCCAGGGATTGACCGGCAACCAGAGCGGCTCCACTAGTTCCCACCGCGTACCTCC
The DNA here is from genome assembly GCA_963810535.1 of uncultured Chloroflexia bacterium. GTDB lineage: Bacteria > Chloroflexota > Ktedonobacteria > Ktedonobacterales > JADMIN01 > JAJPKE01. The sequence goes on along the minus strand of CAWENW010000002.1, from coordinate 228,331 downwards.
TTCTTAGCTGCGGTAACAGATGCTGCTTATCCAACGGCCCGCGGCCGCAAGACCCAATGCACCTGCCTCCGCGCTGGAGTAGCGACGTGGCGCCGTTTCCCTTCTAAGCTCTCTTAGTCCGGCTGGGCTCCAAGGCGCACCCCCATACTATCTACGCATCAAGTTCGTCGAAGTTGCATCACCGCAACCTTCACGCCACCGGCACTCTTTGCCCGTGTGCGGAGCACTCGTACTAGTACTAATAGTAACGCGAACCGCCAATCGTGGACTGTGTCTTCGCTCACAGTGAAACACATAGGCGCGTCACATCTCGTCGAGCCGTACAGACGCCTCCTTCGAAAATCTCTGCTATTGCGGTGTCCTCGCTGGTCTGCTACACTCTCCCCCAAGATTCCTGTCGCTGGTGCCGCTTGCCTTGCTTCGCTGCATGGAAAAATCGATCGTCTATCGGCAGCGCCACGCCGAGTCGGGCTCGGGCGCTGGCTCCAGCTTGTAGCAGCGGCGACGCTACGCGACTAGAGGATCAGATATGCCAAGTCTCGCAACCAAGTTGGGATTACAACCAGGACAGACGGTACGGCTCATTCACGCCCCAGATGCAGCTGTAGAGATGCTTCGCGCTATAGCGCCGGAGGGAATCGACATAACCAGTCTGCAACCCGATGACTCACCCGCCGACCTGCTGTTTCTTTGGCCCAAGACGCTAGATGGGATGGCCGAATACTTCATGAGCCTGCAGCATCGAATAACTCCGGATGGTGCCGTCTGGGTCATTATGCCGAAGAAGGCCTATGCGGCAAGGCACGGCATAGACTTCACCTGGGAGCAGATGCAGACGGCTGCTTTATCGAGTGATCTCGTTGACAACAAAGTTGCCGCGTTGAATGACGAAGAGTATGCTACTCGCTTTGTTATTCGCCGGGAAAGGCGAACCAGGCAGCCGTCATCTAGGCCCCAGCTCGATCAGTAGGCGCCGATACTCTGTCAACGATCAGCCTTTATTTGCCAGCATGCGCTCCAGTGCGACCTTGGCCCACCTGGCGGTCTCGGGAGCTACAGTCACCCGGTTGACGACGTGGTCGCCAGCTAGCTCTTCTAATACCCAGGCCAGATAAGCCGGGTGAATGCGATACATCGTGGAGCACGGGCAGACGATCGGATCCAAACAAAAGATGGTTTTATCCGGATGTTCCGTAGCCAACCGCTTGACCAGGTTGATCTCGGTACCAACCGCCCAGACGCTGCCCTCGGGAGATTCCTCGATAACTTTGATGATGTACTCGGTTGATCCATAGACATCGGCAGCTTTGACGGTCTCATGGCTGCACTCGGGATGCACCACCACCCGGACACCTGGGTAGCGGCGGCGAGCGTCGGCGATTTGCTCGGCAGAGAAACGCTGGTGGGTAGAACACCACCCTTTCCAAAGTATGGCACGGGCCTGCCCAAGCACGGATTCGTCTGCAATACCGCCGAAGTCCCGACGCTGATCCCAGACTACTAACTCCTTCTCAGGTATCCCCATCTGGAGAGCGGTATTACGACCAAGGTGCTCGTCGGGGAAGAACAACACGCGGCGGCCCCGTTCAAATGCCCATCGCAATACCTGCGCGGCGTTTGACGACGTGCAGACGATGCCGCCGTTTCGCCCACAAAACGCTTTAAGATCGGCCGCCGAGTTCATATAGGTGACCGGAACGACTGGCGCCAGCTCACTCGTTCCAGCCTCATCGCGGAAGAGCTCGCTCAGATTGTCCCAGCATTCCTCCACCTCAGCGATATTGGCCATATCGGCCATCGAACAGCCGGCAGCGGGATTTGGGAGAATAACTTGCTGGTGTGAATCGCTTAGAATGTCGGCGCTTTCAGCCATGAAATGGACACCGCAGAAGACGATGAAGTCAGCCTCGGGCCGTGCGGCAGCAAACTGCGCCAGCTTGAATGAGTCGCCACGTGCGTCAGCATAGCGAATAATCTCATCTCGCTGGTAGTGGTGCCCAAGAATGACCGCTCTTGTCCCCAGCGTCTGCCGCGCGGCCGCAATACGCCGGTGCACTTCATCACCGTCCATGAGCGCGTACTGGCGGGGAATGCTGTCGATTCTCCTGGCGGAGCCTCGGCCCGTCGGCATAGAAATATCAGCGCCAGCGGGTTCCACAGCGTCTCGGGCACGCCACTCTGCCAGCGCTGGCAGAACACGGCTCTCCTGGCTCTCCTCGCAGTCCGAGACGACCGCAGGCATACTCGGCATGTGCAGCTCAGTGCTCATAAATTACGCTCCTTATCGGCATCGGTGACCTCGCGGAACATCCCGCGCCGTGATCATCAGTCGGAATCTACAGCAGATCAAAAATCCGCGTCGTGATGAGCCGATCGGCTGTGGGAGCCGGGATCGAGTTCAAGTGATACATCGAAATTGGGCGCGGAATGGGTCAAAGCGCCCAGCGAGATCAGGTCGACTCCGGCCGCCGCAACCGCGGCCAGCCTATGCGGATCAACGCCGATGTTGCCCGAAGCTTCTATTTGGGTCGTGGCCGCGTGAGCGCGTATCCACTGGACACACTGGCGCAGGTAGTCCAAGGGCATGTTATCCAGCAGAATCGCTTCTACACCGCACTCCACCGCCTCATGAACCTGCTCTTCGTTATCGCACTCGACTTCGATACGGAGCAGATGAGAGGCACGGCTCCGCACCTGCCCAACCGCCTTCGTGATGCTGCCGGCGGCCACAATGTGGTTGTCCTTGATGAGGATACCGTCATCGAGGCCAGCGCGGTGGTTACGTGCTCCTCCCATGCGCACCGCGTATTTCTCCAAGGCACGCAACCCGGGTGTGGTCTTACGCGTGTCAACGATGGTCGCGCCGGTACCGGCGACCGCCGCCACACACGTGGCTGTGAGAGTAGCGATCCCTGATAACCGTCCCAGGAAATTCAAAGCGGTGCGCTCGGCAATCAGTATCGAGCGCGCAGCGCCGGAGACGCGTGCGAGGATCTCATTAGAAGCGACACAAGTCCCATCCTCGACCAGCGCCCGAAATTCTAAGCCGGGATCGAGCATCTGAAAGACCGCTCCCGCAATGGGCAGTCCAGCCACGACTCCAGCTTGACGAGTAATGATGAAGGCGCTACCCTTCCAACCGCCGGGTATAGTAGCTTCGCTGGTTACGTCGCCGCGACCGACATCTTCCGCCAGAGCGCGCCGAATAAGTTCCCGATCGATAAGAGGATCGTAGCCAGGCAGGCTTACCCCGTTAGGCAGTGACATGGCTAGCCAGCCCTTCGGTTCCCTGGACCGTGGCAACGGTAGGCCGCATCCAAAGTAGCGTGTGCATTCCTACTCGCTCCGGATCACTCTCAGGGTAGTCCAAACGGTAATGCGCGCCTCGGCTCTCATCGCGCGCCAGAGCGCAGATGGTAATAGCGTGCGCGGCTCGAAGCATATTGGCGGTCTCGGGGTCCACTTCTTCACCAGCGGCCAGTGCTCGCAATGTCGCCTCGGCGGATTGTAGCCCACTCGCCTCGCGGACGAGCGCGACCTGCTCCCACATGAGCGTACGTACGATTTCGCGGACCCGTGAAGCCATCGCTGCGGTTGCGCTGACACGCGGCTCCACTAAACTAACTTCACGCAGTTCCGCACCCTTCAGGGCCGGCTGCTCCGGCCAGCTGGGAAGAGCCCTTGGCTCGGTGATGGCTCTGGCCGCGCGCCGCCCGAACACCAGCCCTTCCAGTAGTGAATTACTTGCCAGACGGTTGGCACCGTGTACTCCAGTGCACGCTACCTCGCCGACCGCATACAGCTTCGGAAGCGTAGTGCGCGCGTACGTATCGACGGCCACTCCACCCATAAAATAATGGGCGGCAGGCGCAACCGGTATGAGATCGTGCGCCAGATCGAAGCCGTAATGGCGGCACACCCCGCCAATGGTCGGGAAGCGGTGACGCACCTCAGGTTCTGGTATGTGCCGCAAATCGAGATATACGGTGGCCGCACCACTAGAGCGCAGCTCGCTGTGAATAGCACGCGCAACAACGTCGCGCGGCGCCAGCTCAGCGTCTGGATGGTACCGATGCATAAAACGCTCGCCGGCTGCGTTGCGCAGATAGGCCCCCTCGCCCCGTACCGCCTCCGAAATCAGGAACGGTTCGTCATCCGGCTGTGGTGGGACAAAGACGGTAGGGTGAAATTGCATGAATTCGAGGTCGGCCAATGCCGCGCCGGCACGAGAGGCAAGCGCAATGCCGTCAGCAGTCGCTCCCTTGGGATTAGAGGTTCGCTTCCAGAGCTGACCCGCGCCTCCGTTGGCCAACACCACTCCTCGTCTTGCCAGAAGTCGTAGGCTACGGCCGCTAAGACGAAGTTGTACTCCGACACAGACGCCATCGGACACCAGGAGTTCTAACGCCGTCGCATTTTCCATGATCTGGCGGCTGGGATGCTCCCGCAATGCCTGCACGAGTGCGCGCTCAATCTCGGCGCCGGTGGCGTCCCCTTTTGCATGCAGCACGCGGCGCCGGCTGTGAGCGGCCTCACGTGCGAGGTCATAGTCGGTCGAAAGGTCGACCAGTGAGCGACTTTGCAGTCGAGACCGGCCCCCACGCTCGTCCCCGTCAGACGCCCCGTGATCGGTCTGGCTATTCAGGTCGAACTCGGTGCCGCTAGCAATCAGCCAGGCAACCGCCTCTCGTGCCTCGTCTACTAATATACGGGCCGCGCGCTCATCCACTAGACCGGCGCCGGCAAGCAGAGTATCCGAGAGATGAAGTGATGGGCTGTCGTCCGGAGCCACGGGAGCGGCCAGTCCGCCTTGCGCATAGCGAGTATTGCTCTCTCCCAGGATGTGTTTTGTAACTACGACCGTGTGTAAGTCGGCAGGTAGACTCAACGCAACCGATAGACCAGCAATACCACCGCCGATTATTGCTACGTCGCATATAATGTCGGAACCGCCGTCTCGCCAATCGTGCCGAGCAGCCGGCGGATTCCCAAGCAGCCGCCGATTCATGATGCTGTCCTCTCTTCGCAATTCGCCGCCTCACCAGCCACGACACTAGCGACTTAGTGTTGAGTGTACAATATACACTAACTAGTGGTGCTGAAGATTATATCACGATGGAAAACGGGTAGCAACCTGAATCTCCGCCATGCTGGTTCTTCTCCAAAGCAGCCGGCACGCTTACTCGGTGTATCGACTCCTTCATCTTGAGCCATTTGGTAGTTGCCTTGTATACTGCCGTCAAGACTCGAAACTATGGTGTGCCCTGAAAAACGTTGGCGTACCGCGCCAAGATGGGCTAGCTCCACTTCAGAGGAGAAGATTCTATGGCACTCACAACAGCCGCAAACAGCCGCATGCTCATCAACGGTGAATTGGTTGAGCCGGCTGCCGGCGGCCAGCGCACGCTGATTAACCCCGCGACCGGCGCCGCCGCCGATGTTGTCCCTGAAGGGAGTGCAGAGGACGTACGACACGCCGTCGCTGCCGCGAAATTGGCTTTCGACGACGGCCGGTGGTCCCAGATTGGACCGGGCGCTCGTGCCGCGGTACTCTACAAGCTCGCTGAGCTGATCGAGGCACATCAGGGCGAGTTGGCTGCGATGGAATCCCGCAATGTTGGAAAGTCGATCAAGTTGGCTCGCGACAGCGACCTACCGTTTGCTGTCGACTGTCTTCGCTTCTTTGCCGGCGCTGCTCGCACTTCGGAAGGCAAGGCGGCCGGCGAGTACACTCCCGGGTATACCAGCATCATTCGTCGAGAGCCGATAGGGGTAGTGGGCCAGCTGGCTCCCTGGAATTACCCACTTATGATGGCGATCTGGAAGATCGGGCCGGCTCTTGCGGCCGGCAACACCGTGGTGCTAAAGCCGGCTCCCGAAACTCCTCTCACCACTCTGGCCCTTGGAAGCCTGGCTCTGGAAGCGGGATTACCCGACGGAGTTCTCAATATCGTCACTGGTGGCGATGATGTCGGCGTGGCGATAGTGGAGCATCCCGACATTCGGCTGGTCTCCCTTACCGGCGCCACGGAGACTGGAAAGGCGGTCATGCGATCCGCCGCCGATTCGCTTAAACGTGTCCATATGGAGCTGGGCGGGAAGGCGCCTTTCCTCGTCTTCAACGACGCCGACTTGGAAGCGGCGGCGCAAGGTGCCATCTGTGGCGCATTTGTCAACACCGGTCAGGACTGTACCGCCGCTACCCGAGTGTACGTAGAACGCGACTCCTATGCGACCTTCCTCAACCGCTACCTGGAGCTGGTTGGGCAGATTCGAGTCGGAGACCCTGCGGGCGAATATACCGACATGGGCCCTCTGGTCTCGGCGGCGCAACTTCGGCGGGTGGAATCCCTGGTCGAGACCGCACGACACTCCGGAACTTTTCAAGCTGGTGGCAAGCGTGCGGAGATATCCGGCATGGAGCAAGGTTTCTTCTTTGAGCCAACCGTGATCACTGACGTACCCGATGATGCGCCAGTTGTGGTGGAAGAGATTTTCGGGCCCGCGGTGGTAGTCTTACCGTTCGACGGTGAAGCCGATGCCGTGGCCAAAGCCAACTCGGTCAGGTACGGTCTGGCCGGTTCGGTCTGGACCAGTAACGTTCAGCGTGCGCTGCGAATCAGCAGAGCTATGGAATTCGGCACCGTTTGGGTCAACGACCACCTGGCTCTGGCAGCTGAAATGCCCCATGGCGGATTCAAGCAGAGTGGCTTCGGCAAAGACATGTCGCAATACTCTATTGAGGACTATACTGAGGTCAAGCATGTCATGCTTGATATCACAGGGGACCAACGCAAGGGTTGGCACTATACCATCTTCGGCGATGCGTAATCGCATGCCGTCTGCCGCAAGATAGCCGCACTGCTGCCGGTGCGGCCACACATGGTATAGTATTTCATGAGAATGTCGGCAATGTCGCGGGAGACCCTGGGAGCCGACCAGGCGGCTCCTTTGGGTCCTAATTCGTATACCGAAACCATCGCCGCCATCGCCACTCCGCCAGGTATCGGCGGCATTGGGATCGTCCGCCTTAGCGGGCCAACCGCTCTAGCCATTGGCCGGACCCTCTTTCGCAAGTCAGGACGCGAGGCGAGCGATGGCTCCTCCCTGTCCACAAGCCACCTACTCACCTATGGATATGTCGTCGATCCTCTCTCAGGCGAGCGTATTGATGAAGTTCTGGCGGTGTTTATGAAGGCGCCACATACCTATACACGTGAGGATGTGGTCGAGTTCCAGGCACACGGCGGCCCGTTGATTCTGAGACGCATCTTGGGAGTGGCGCTGGCAGCGGGGGCACGGGCGGCGGAGCCCGGTGAGATGACGTTACGCGCGTTTTTAAACGGCCGGCTGGATCTCGTGCAGGCTGAAGCAGTGATGGCGCTCATAGGCGCTGAATCGGAGGCCGGAAGGCGGCTGGCGTTACGGCAGCTCCAGGGAGAGTTGTCACAGAGAATCACTCTAGCCCACAGCGCGATATTAGGGGTACTGGCGCGAATCGAAGCCAGCATCGACTTTCCTGAAGACGAGGTGCCGCCACCCGACAAAGCAGAGCTCGCTCACGACCTTGAACAGGCGCGGCAGGAGGTTGAACGGCTGCTTGCTGGTGCTGATCGCGGAAGGATAGTTCGGGAGGGCCTCCGAGTTGCTCTGGTCGGACGGCCCAACGTCGGTAAATCCAGCCTGCTGAATGCACTGCTGCGCACTGATCGCGCCATCGTCACGCCTTTTCCAGGTACTACTCGAGATACCATCGAAGAACCGGCAACTCTCGAGGACATTCCCGTTCGGCTGGTGGATACCGCCGGCCTCACGGCAACCGACGACCCGATAGAGAGTTTAGGAGTCGAGCGTTCACGAAGGGCTGCTCGGGACGCCGATCTGTTACTGTTTGTGCTGGACGGCTCGGAGCCGCTGCAGACAATGGATGTCACCGCCGCAGGAGAGCTGCGTGCCTTGTTTGTAGGCGACGATAGGCGCAATGGTGAGTCTGGCGTCGCAATACCGCCAGTATTGCTTGTGCTGAACAAAGTTGATTTACCTGGCGCGATCGACGAAGCTGCGGCACGAAGACTCTGGGACGGTGCCGAGTTGGTGCGCAGCTGCGCGCTGGCCAGAGACGGTATGGAGGAGTTGGAGCAGGCTATCTCTCGCCTTGCGCTGGGTGGAGACACCCGCGGTGCCGAGGTTCTGGTGACCAGTGCCCGTCATGCCGACGCACTGCGACGGACACGGTTGCATCTCTTCGCGGCCAGAGAAACGCTCGCTGGCGAATTCCCTCTCGACTTTATTTCCATCGACCTGCGCGCCGCGCTGGGAACTCTTGGCGAAATCACCGGTGAAGCCGCCACCGATGACTTGTTGCAGCGCATCTTCTCCGAGTTCTGCATCGGCAAGTAAGGATACTAGATGCATCCTCACGCGACGAAGCCCCGGATCGTCGCATGTCGTCTGCAGCCCAGTGGAAACTGAGGATGTCTCTACTGCGTAGTATACTGTAGTCAAGCATCACGTGAACGCGGCAGGAGAGCCTGAAGGAGACCATGGTGGAGATTCGGATTCAGCCTTTATATTTGGCGACTGTCATCGCCTTGTGGATCGTCTTCTATCATATCGTTTACTGGGGCGTTGCCATAGCTCGTGATCGCTCGCTGGTGTTTTGGAGTGTGGGTCCGTTTGGGGTTACAACCGCTTCCTTACACGAGCCGCCGGCTAAACGCGTGGTCGCCCAGCTGGGCGTCGCCGCACTCGCTCTCATGTTATTGGCTTACATCAACCTCTTCCTAATCGTGCCGCCGCCCATTATCGGATTGAATTCACGCCTCGGCTCTCGTGTCGCGGCGGTGATTGTACCTGCCTTAATTCTAACTGCCGCCCAGGCGTTTGGTCTGCTCCGCGAGCGGGTACATCCAATATGGGGGGAGGCACGCGTGTTGGCGCGTGCCCAGCGGAGCCTGGCTACCGGCGCACGCATCTACTTCACCCGCGCGGGGCGTGCGTTTCTGCATGATCGCTTCGGAATCACTCCGAGTGAATTTTTGCATATGGTGCGCTGAAAGGAGAGTCGGCACTCCATGGCGAAAGACGTCGACCCTGAGTGCATATTCTGCCGAATCGCGGAGGGCTCAGTCCCGAGCTCGCAAGTCTACGCCGATGACACCGTTATAGCGTTTCGTGACCGAAATCCGGTCGCCCCCGTTCACATTCTGGTAATTCCGCGCCGCCATATACGTGGCATCAATTCACCACAGGCTCAAGACGGCCTGATACTGTCATCCCTGGTATGCGCAGCCAATCAGATTGCCGAGCAGGAGGGCATCTCCGAGCGCGGTTACCGCCTGCTGTGGAATGTGGGGCCGGACGCGGGCCAGAGCATCTTCCACCTGCATCTGCACCTGCTCGGAGGACGACCCCTTGGCTGGCCACCGGGCTAACGAGGAGGTTCGAGAGAGACTCACTCCCGCCAAATTCTATGGGATGAAATGCTCTCCGCGCTTGACACGCCTTTTGGTAATACCGTATAGTATATTCGCTGGCTGGGAGCGGCTGGCACCGCAATACGCGGGAGTGGCTCAGGGGTAGAGCATCTCCTTGCCAAGGAGAAGGTCGCGGGTTCGAATCCCGTCTCCCGCTCCACTTTTTCTATGCTATTCAGCAAACTGCTCGACAACTGCCTGCAACCTCGAGTGACCACCTTCCACCTCCATTTCTACCAGGCGTGAGCCCACCTCTCCTTACCCAATCAATGTAGTAGTGTCTAAGGTTGTTGCCCTGTGACGTGTGATAAACTTAGCAGGAGTGGGATGTATGTACTGTTGGCGCCATGGACGCGGGTCGGGTGACGTGAGGAGTGTCCATGAAGAACCCAAACGGTGGGTCAAATCGCCCTCCTAGGACGGAGCTTCGCGAAGCTTACGACCGACCAGCTGACATAGCGAATCTCACCGAGCGCAAGCGAGCTGAGAAGGCGCTGCGCACCAGTGAAGTCCTTGTTCGTGCTATGTTCGAGTCAGAGTCGATCGGCATGATGCTAGTTGACGCCGCTGGCCATACACTTGAAGTCAACGGGTATGTCGCCGCGATGCTCGGCTATTCGCAAGATGAGTTACTCGCGCGAACCTTCTCTGAGATTACCCACCCCGAGGATGTAGAGAAGAATGCCACTCTGTTTCGCCAAGCGATTGAGGGGACAATCGATAGTTACTGCCTCGAAAAGCGCTTCATCCACCGAGATGGCCGTCATGTCTGGGCCGTAGTGAGTGCTGCGGTGGTGCGAGATGCGGCTGGACGTCCGCTCTATTTCATCGGCCATGTCGAGGACATTACCACACGCAAACAGCTGGAGCGCGAACGGGAGGAACAAACGGCCCAGCTGGATCGGATCTTCGAGGCTATCTCGGACGGGCTGGTCGTATTTGACGCACAGGGCCACTTGACGCGGATGAATCTTGCGGCCAAGCGGATCTTTGGCATCGAATCCATGTCCGCCGACTACTCGGTCCTTGCCGATTCTGAAAATCGCGCGGCCCGGCATGTCGTCCGCGACCTAAGCGGGCGCAGGCGCGATCAGAATGACTGGTTGGTGAACCGTATTCTGGACGGCGGGCCAGTGATGGACCCCCACGGGGTGGAATTTCAGATGAAGACCCCAGATGGACATGAGCTGCAATTCACTACCACGGTGACGCCGATCTACGACACCCAAGGTTGCCTGATTGGAGCAGTCAGTGTGCTCCACGATACCACCGAACGCAATCGGCTGGAGCGTGAGCGTGAGGAAGCGCGGGGGGGCGAGCTGGACGCCCGCGCGGTGGCGCTGCAACTCGATGAGTTCTTCGCGATGGCCTCCCACGACATCCGGTCCCCGGTCACGGCCCTCAGCGGCAACGTGCAGCTGGCAAGCGTAAGGGCTCGACGACTCGAAGCTGCGCTGAAGGCTCGTGGCGCGGACGAAGTTGCGCTCGCCAGCCCGCTCATGGTAGCTCTCGACCACACCCATGAGAGCCTCCAGCACTTGCTGCGCCTGGTGAGTCTACTCTTTGACATGGCTCGTGCCCGGACCGGGACACTGGCGCTCACACTCGCACGGCTTGATCTTGCGGCCCTGGTGCAAGAGTCGGTAGCGGCCCAAAAGGCGGCGGCGCCCGGCCGAACCATCTTACTGAATCTACCGGACCAACCGGTCCCAGTGGAGGCGGATGCGGACCGATTGGCGCAGGTGCTCACCAACTACCTGTCCAACGCACTCAAGTACTCTTCCGATGATCAACTGGTGACGGTAGGCCTTGAGGTGACGGCAGGGATAGCGGTAGTCTCTGTTAAGGATCACGGGCCAGGCTTGCCCTGGGAGGAGCAGGCGCGCATTTGGGAACTCTATCACCGGGCACCGGGTGTGGAGGTACGAAGCGAGCAGAATGCAGGTGCGAGTTTGGGCTTGGGACTCCATATATGCAAGCGCCTGATCGAGCTGCATCCGGGCGGCCGGGTGGGGGTGGAGAGCGTCCTGGGCAGTGGAGCAACCTTCTGGTTCCGACTTCCCGTGGCTAACGTACCTCCCGGCGAGTTTCCCTCATCGGCTAGCGGCTCGCAGGGCGGCGATCAAGAAGACCAGCGCACGCACGAGCACGGCGCTTGACGCTGCCCGGCCTCGCATGGTATCCTGCCGGCAGAGACCTCTACCCTATCAATCAGAATTTAGACGGAGTCCTGACCGCGTGGGGAATGGGTCTCGACTGAAACGTTAGCACTGCCTGGTTGGCGTGCAACCGTATTCTTCACGCATTGCGTGGCGACGTCGCCAAGTGGTAAGGCAAGGGTCTGCAAAACCCTCATCAGCGGTTCGAATCCGCTCGTCGCCTCCAGAAGCCAGATTGTGGACGAGACAATCGTCTATGCGCCCTGGCCACACGAGGCCACACGTGGCGGCCACAATCAACACCGTTCTCCAAAACCTACCCAAGTATGGACAAGCCATGTTTGGCGTTAGGTTCCTGCTTCACGGCCGTCAGTTTCACACGAGGCTTGCGCCTCGTGCCAGCGCTGACAGCTCCACAGGCGTTGTGACTGTCCGAGGAACTCCCGGCCAGTTGCAGCAGATTGATCGCGGCATTCAGATCCCGATCTCGCACCAGACCACACTGCTCGCAGTGATAGACTCGATCCGAGAGAGTGAGATCCTCATCGATCCATCCACAGCCACTACACCGTTTGCTGGAAGGCTCCCACCGATCAGCCAGGATCACTCGGGCACCATACCAGCTGGCCTTGTAGAGCAGTTGCCGCTTGAATTCAGCGAACCCCACATCGCCGATGGCTTGAGCCAGATGGTGGTTCTTGAGCATCCCGCTGACGTTCAGATCTTCGATGACCAGCACCGACTTGGTTTTCGCCAGTCTGGTCGTGACCTGATGCAACGTAGTTGTGCCGTTGGTTCGTGATCTGTCGATGGAGCTTGGCCAGCTTGCGGACCGCCTTCTTGCGGTTCTTGCCGCCTTTCTTCCTCCGGCTTACCACCCGCTGCAGCCGCTTGAGCTTCTTGAGGCGCCGTTTAAGGTGACGCGGATTGGGGATCACCGTTCCATCGGAGAGGGTAGCCAGACTCTTCATCCCCAGATCGATGCCGACCACGGGTCCAGTATTCTCGGGTACCGCCAGCTCCTCTTCCACCTGCAGCGACACGTACCAATGCCCCGCCTGCTCGCTCACTGTGGCTGAGAGGATCTTTACCCCGGAGAGCGGCAGGTAGCTCGCGCTCTTTGAGCCGCAGCCGACCCAGCCGCGGCAGCACGATCGCTTTCTCCGAGACGACGATGGAGCCGGTGAGCCGGAAACTGCCCAGTCCTTTCTTCTTGGTCTTATACGGGGATACCCGAGCGTCCCGGTCCACTTCCCTTGCTTCTTGAGCGCACACCGGCGAAAGAACTGCTGGAAGGCGGCATCCAGGTTCCACAAGGCTTCTTGCGGGGCACATTTGGAGACCTGATACATCCAGGGCACGTCTGTCTTTTTCAGGGCATTGAGCTCGCGGTGCAGTTCGATGGCGGTGGGACTCCTCTTGCTCGCGGTATAGCGTTCCTGCTTGATCCGGAGTCCCCAGTTGTAGGCCCAGCGCGCGGCACCAGCATGCTGACGGCAGGCTGTCATCTGTCGATTGTTGAGGTCCAGCTCCGTTTTGTATGCCCGCTGTACCAGCATCCCGTATCTCTCCGACCCTCCCGGCCATCCTGTCGAGCGGGAGGTCTTCACTCCTCGATTGCTAGAACAAGTGTATCATGTCTGCGGCTGCGGTCAAGGAGAACAGACGGAGACATATGGGTACACATGGGTACATTCTCTGCAACTGTTGATAACCCCTTCTGCGCCCCCCAACCACTTGCAGTCATCCGTTGAGCTTGTTGAGTCACGGCTGACCCAGCGACCGCCGGGCGGTTACAATGCACCCCGATGCGGTCTCTCACATCATCGAGACAATGGGGCGGCTGGCTCCCAACGCCACTGTTGCAGCCGGCGGCAAGGGCAGCATCCGTCTGGTCAACCATCAGGTCGCCAGGGCATGGTTACCGGACATGATATAGTGCTGGAAAGGGGTCGACGCAATGGAAAAGTCCCAGGTGCCGCAACGGCTCTACGATCTAGTAGTGGTCGGTGCCTCGGCAGGTGGGATCGAGGCCCTCTCAGTCTTGGTCGCCACCCTGCCTGCCAACCTGCCGGTACCACTTGTAATCGCACAGCATCTTGATCCAACCGTGCCCAGCCATCTGGAGCAGATCTTAGCCAGACGCAGCGCGCTTCCGGTACAGAGCGTGGGCGATTCCAGGACCGAGCGCCTCGAAGTTGGCACGATCTACGTGGTGCCAGCCGACCGGGATGTCGAGATCACCGGCGGCAAAGTCCAGCTGCGCACCGGTATGCGCCAGCACCGCCAGCACCCGATGCCCTCCATCGACCGGCTGTTTACCAGCGCCGCCAAGATTTACGGTGAACGTGTCATTGCCGTCGTTCTCACCGGATCGGGCTCGGATGGCACGGCAGGCGCGCGAGAGGTCAAGAGCGCCGGCGGCACCGTGCTGATCGAGAACCCACAGACGGCAAGCTATCCAGCCATGCCAGCCTCGCTACCACCGACCATCGTCGACCTGGTCGTGGACCTGGAGCGGATGGGGCCACTTATCGCCGATCTGATCAGTGGCGCGCAGAAGCTGGATGAACCCGCAAGCACCAATACCCTTTCGGCGTTGCTTGACCAAGTACGCCAACAAACCGGCATTGATTTTTCGCAGTACAAGAGTCCGACCATTCTTCGGCGCCTGCATCGCCGGATGGCAGCCTCCGGAGCTGAGACCCTGAATGGCTATCTTGAGGTGCTGCACCGCCATCCTGAGGAATACCAGCATCTTGTCGCCAGCTTCTTAATCAACGTGACTGAGTTCTTCCGAGATCCGGCGCTCTTCACCTACCTGCAGGAACGCATTATTCCTGATATCATCGAGCGCGCGGGCACCCGCGAGGCCCCGCATGAAATTCGCATCTGGTCGGCGGGCTGCTCGACCGGCGAGGAACCCTACTCTATCGCCATGCTTCTGGCCGACGCGCTGGGTCCAGACGTTCTGCAGTTTACGGTCCGCATCTTTGCGACAGACATCGATGCTGACGCGGTGGCTTTTGCGCGCCGCGGAAGGTACCCCGTGGGGATGCTTGCCAGCGTACCTGAGAAGCTGCGCACGCGCTATTTTACTCCAGTGGAGGGCAGCTATGAGATCGTCAAATCCATTCGCACGATGTTGGTCTTCGGCGAGCATGATATGGGGCAGCGCGCACCTTTCCCCCACATCGACCTGGTATTCTGCCGCAATGTGCTGATCTATTTTACACCTGAGCTGCAGCTCCATGCCTTGCAGCTTTTCGCTTTTTCACTTCGCGACGGCGGCTACCTTGTGCTAGGAAATGCAGAGTCCGCCAGCGCCCTAGCGGTCAACTTCGGCCAGGTTCATTCCCATCTCCGGGTATATCGGCGCCAGGGCGAGCGACTACTGGTACCCCCACTACCTATAGGGGACCGGGCAGTCTCTCAGACAGAGCAAGTAGGAGGTGAGCAGTCTGAGCAGGTGAAGCTGCGTGTGGTGCCGAGCGAGGAAGTAAACACCGGTATACTACCAAGCGCGCCGGTTGAAAATGGGCATCCAGCGCTAATCCATGAGTTCAGCCAGCGAGTCTATACCGCTCGTGAGCGCTTTGCTGACCAGATTCTGGGTCTACCAGTAGGAGTGGTAGTGGTCGAGCGCAATTACAGCGTGCTGACCATCAACAGTGCCGCCTACGCGCTGTTAGACATCCACCGGCCGGCAATCGGCAAGGATTTTGTGCATCTGGCGGATCGAGTTCCTCCCCGGCGCTTACGGGCTGCCATCGACGCCACCTTCAGCGCGGAGGGTCCGGGCAGCGCCTTGGGTAGCACGACGATTACCGTCGATCTGGAGCAGCGCACGCTAAGCGACCTGGATGAGCAGCCGGAGTTCAGCGAGCTGGAAGATCAGGAGGAGCGCCGCCGACTTCAGATCATGTGCTACCCGCACCTTACCACCGGGTATTCTCTCGATGGGAGAGAGAGCCGGCGCGTCGAAGCCGTCGTCCTCTTCATCGCGGACCTTCCCCCCGCGGGCAGCCCACGCTCCCCTTTAGGAATGGGGCCCGCTGATGTGGCTGGCAGCCTAGCATCGAGTAACGCTCCAGCCGCCATCCCACCAGACGTCCAGGCGAGAGCGTTCAAGCAAGTGAGCGAACAGTTCGACGCCGAGCGCGCGCTGACACGCGAGCTTCGTCAGGCCAACGAGGAGTTACGGCAGGACAACGACAGGTTGCGTCAGGCCAACGAAGATCTCCTGGTCACACAGGAGGAAGTGCAGGCATCCTCTGAGGAGACCAAGACGTATAACGAAGAGATGCAGGCGACCAACGAGGAGCTGGAGACGCTGAACGAGGAGTTGGAGGCAACCGTCGAGGAGCTGCATACTACCAATGATGACCTGGTGTCGCGTGCACGAGAGCAGCAAACACTCGCCGACGAACGGGAGGCGCAGCGGCAGAGCAGCGAGCGCGCCCGCGCACAGCTGGCTGCCATCCTCTCAAGTCTTGGGGAGGCCGTCTATGCGGTGGATGCCGATGGCCAGCCGGTGTTGGCCAACGAAACCTTTGAGCAGCTCTTCGGCCACGCGGACGTCACGGTACTCGAAGATGAGTTTGGGCAGCCCCTGCCACCAGTAGCCGCCCCCTGGCGGCGCCTGGGTGAGAATGAGCGGTTCCATCTGACCTTCACACTGCGGGCGCCTGATGGGATAAGGCGCTGGTTCGAAGCCTCAGGGCAGCCGATCTTCAGCGGCGAGCGCCGGCTGGGCGGAGTAGTGACTATCCGCGACCTATCCGATCGTACCATGCGCAGCGTTTACGAGCGGTTCCTCGCGCAAGTGAGCCACGAGCTGGCAACGCCGATCGCGGTGCTGCTGGTCCGGTTGCAAATGCTAGAGAAAAGCCTGACAGCCACACCCGCGGCCGACGCCGAAGCAGTGACGCAGCTACGCGCAATGGTGGGCGATGCTCTGCGGCCCGCACGCCAGATGGCCACGCTTGTGGGAGATCTCGCCGATCTGCAGCGCGTGCAACATGACCGGCTGGCACTCACGCTGGAGCCGATAGATTTGGAGGCGCTGGCCCGTCGAGTGGCCGACGACCTCACGCATACGGATCTCCCCGGGCAGTCCAATCCGCCGATCGTGGTGCAGGCAGAGTTGAATGGGAAGGGGCCTATTCTGGTTTTGGGCGATGCCGGACGACTTGACCAGGTGATCTCCAATTTATTGACTAATGCTCTTCGGTACGCACCGGAGAGTGAACGCATCGACGTCCGCATACGGCGCGTCCACGAACGTGGCGTCGCCGAGATGGCCGAGCTGGAGGTTCGGGATTATGGCCCAGGCATCTTGGCAACGGATACACCATTTGTCTTCATGCCCTTCTACCAGGTTCCTCAAAGCGGCGTTTTCCATCAAGGCGGACTGGGACTCGGACTCTACATTGTGCAACAACTGGTGCAGGCACACGGCGGGACCATTGAGCTACACTCACCTCCAGGAAAAGGCACAGTCTTCACCATACAGCTTCCTCTAGCTGAAGACCGGACTCGGCGGGCCACCTCTGCCGATGCCACGTCTCTGGCGGCGCCGAGTGACGATCAGGACAAGCAACCGCCAAAGGGGCTCCGCCGGTGACATTGAGCACACGCTTCGTAGTGCCTCTAGTCCGTCAATTGTCCGCCTCGTCGCCCGGATGGTCTTCCTCACCGCGTCCACTGCCATCCGCCTCGGGTAGAGCGTCGGCAATTCCGGTCCTCCGGGTACGTCCACCGCTGACCCGACCCAGCTTGCCTTCGCCGGGATAGACCAGCTTTGCTTCTTGCTCTGGGAGCAGGCTTGCCACCTCCTTGAGCGTCTCCTCGAGGAACTGATCTTCGGGAACAGTCTTGACGTATTTTCCCTTGCGGTAGATCACACCCTTGCCTCGGCCGCCGGACAGCCCGACATCCGCGTCTCTTGACTCGCCGGGACCATTGACCACGCAGCCCATGACCGCCACTTGAATGGGAGTCTGCACCTTGGTCAGCCGCTTCTCGACTTCATTGGCAATCTTGAGCACATCGATCTCAACGCGGCCGCAGGAGGGGCACGAGACGAATGTTACTCCACGCGAACGCAGCTCGAGAGAGCGCAAGATTTCATAGGCAACGGGAATCTCTTCCTCAGGTTCAGCGGTGAGTGAGACACGTATGGTGTCGCCAATACCATCGGCAAGCAAGAGAGCAAACCCAATTGACGATTTCACCGCTCCACTGACCAGCGTCCCTGCCTCGGTGATTCCAAGGTGCAAGGGCACGTCGCTCTGGGCGGCAAACCGCCGGTAGGCTTCAACCGCCGTGAGCACGTTTGAACTCTTGAGCGAGACTTTGTAGTTGGTGTATCCCAGGTCATCGGCCCACCCACAGTATTCCAGCGCCTTCTCCACCATACGCTGGGCGAGCTCGTCACGCTCTTTCCTGCGCTCCTCGGCGGGATCGCTCTTGATGAATGTTCCATCATCTAGCAGCTTTACTGAGATCTTGCGCATCTGCGGGCCGCGCTCCAGCGCGTCGATCGAGCCAGAGTTCACCCCAATCCGCATGGCTATGTCGGCGCGTTTGGCGGCATCAACGATCTTGGCAAAGGAAACCCTCTGGCTCTTGGTTTCTTTATCCGGTAACAGATTGCCCGGGTTGATACGCACCCCATCTACGCCCTGCTCTATAGCAATCATGGCAAGATGCGGCTCGTAGTGAATATCGGCAATGAGAGGTATGTGAATGCGCTTCTTAATCTCGCCGAGCGCCAGAGCATCTAACTCTTCCGGTACGGCAACCCGCACCAGCTCACAGCCAACTTCCTCAAGACGGAGAATTTGAGCGACCGACGCGTCTACGTCACGCGTGTACATGGTGGTCATCGATTGCACAGCAATGGGGGCGTCTCCGCCGATCAATACATTGCCGACATGAATCTGGCGTGTCTTTTTACGCATGCCTTGGCTACTCCAAGCTTACCGCTACAGTAATCACTTCGTATGCCTGTTTAGTGTATGTGGGCATACACCCGTCATTTTGTCGTTGTCTCATCACAATAATGGATCTAATAAGGATCATAGCGCGCGCCAGTGCTAGTGACCAAAATTGCCAATGTCGTTGATCGTAACCAAAAGCACCAATAGCAGAAGCGTTGCTAGTCCAATTAAGTGAACCAGCCCCTCACGCTCCGGGCTGACTCGCTTACCGCGCCGCAGCACCTCGATGAGAATGAAGAGCAACCGGCCGCCGTCAAGACCGGGGATTGGTAGTAAGTTGAAAATCGCCAGGTTCAAGCTCAGCAAGCCCGTCAGAAAGAGAATCGGAGAGATACCAATGGTAGGCACAACCGATGCGGACTGCCCGATATAGCTGACGATACCTACCGGGCCGGTGACCGCCTGATTCACCGGAAGTAAACCGCGTATCACCTGCTCGAGTCCCTGAAGAGTTTCGTAGGCGACAGTACCGATTTCCTGGACCCCCAGTGCTGGTGTCTGCCAGATTGGGGGATACGTAATAATTGCGTAGCTCTCATCCGGACCTACACCGACATGACCCTGTCCTTGTCCGGGATGGGCTATTGCCGGTATGGTCACCGTCTTTGGGGTGTCGGAACCCTTCGGCTGTATGAGTAATACGATGTCGACCGTCTTGGCGCTTGGATTACTTTTCAGAGCATCCGTCACTACTTGATCAGTCTGGCTCAAGATATCGGAATAGCGCCGCACTGAGTGCCCATCTACCGCGAGAATGACGTCGCCCGAAACCAGTCCAGCCCGCGCGCCCGGCGAGTTCTTCACCACTGTGCCGATAGTGCGATTGAAGTTAACGGTCCCTACCGCCTCATACGCAGTGAAGAGGATCACCGCCAGGATGAGATTCATCGTTACCCCGGCCAGCATTACCGCCGCACGTATGCCGGCCGATTTTGAGGCAAACGAATGCGGATCGAAGTTACCAGCCTCGTCAGTCATCTCACCGTTTTCTCCCGGCATGCGAACATACCCCCCAAGTGGAAGGAGGTTGATCGAATAGAGCGTCTCACCACGCCGGAAACTAAACAATCGGGGGGGAAAGCCGATAGCAAACTCGTCCACCCGAATACCGGCTCGCTTGGCAACGATGAAATGGCCAAACTCGTGTCCTATCACCAGTAAGCCAAAAACCGGTATAGCGGCAAGATAAAAGAGAGGGTTCATTCGACTACGCTTTCTCCTCGTTCGGCCTCTTCAACCGATGAGTGCCGGGGTAGTATTCTTGCATTTCGATACGTTGTCTAAGCATTGTATACGCTCAGCCGATCGTCTTCGTTATATTACTCACCCGCAACTGGCAAGCCACGCAGCCGTAGGACTTCCTCTTGCGCCCAGCGGCTGACTTCAAGCACATCCTCGAGAGTCGGCTCGGACACATAGGTGTGATGTTCCACTACCGACGCAATGAGAACCGGTATCTCGGTAAGCTTGATCTGGCCTGAGAGAAAGAGCTCAACCGCGGTCTCATCAGCTCCCACCAGAGCGGCCGGAGCGGTTCCGCCCCGCCTGCCGGCCTCGAACGCCAGCTCCAGACAAGGAAAACGGTCCTGATCGGCTGGCTCGAAGTCGAGGCGAGCTACCTCAGGCCAGCGTAGCTCGTGAGACAGCGCGGTTCCCGCGCGGTCAAGTCGCCGCGGATAGCCCAGGGCATATTGAATGGGTAGGTGCATGCTGGGCAAGCTTGCCTGCATCTTGATCGAATCATCCACAAATTCCACCATGGAGTGGATGATGCTCTGCGGGTGCACTACCACGCTGATTTTCTCGTAGGGCATGTCAAAGAGCCAGTGCGCCTCAATAACTTCCAACCCCTTGTTCATGAGCGTCGCAGAGTCGATAGTAACTTTCGGACCCATGCGCCAAGTTGGGTGAGCCAGGGCCTGCTCTATCGTTACCCCCGCCATCTCGCCTGGAGGCAACTGGCGCAACGGCCCACCCGATGCTGTAATGATCAGGCGGCGCACAGAGGCCGCGGAACTCTGCTCACCCTCCAAACATTGCCACAATGCGCTATGCTCACTATCCACCGGCAGAACCCTAACGCCCGCACGGCGTGCCGCCGGCATGACGAGATGTCCAGCCATCACCAGGGTTTCCTTATTGGCCAAAGCGATCGTCTTTCCGGCTTGAATCGCGGCCAGTGTGGGCCCAACTCCTACCAGCCCTGAGGTAGCAGCCACCACGACGTCCACGTCGGGATGGGTGGCAGCCAGAGTTAGACCTTCGACTCCGCGCGCCGCCTCAGGCAGAATGTCCTGTAGTTCCCGCAGGACAGCGGGATCGTCGCTCGTACAGGCTACCAAGTCCGGCGCAAATTCGCGGGCCTGCTCGGCAAGCAACGACACATTGCCGCGCGCCGCTAGGGCTACAACTTGAAACTCATGTGGAAACGCGCGCACTACATCAAGGGTCTGGCGCCCAATTGAACCTGTGCTACCCAGTATGGCAACCGCGCGGCGAGAACTTCCCATGCGTCTCATCTATCCACAAACTTTTTCGAGGTCTCTGTACTCTCTAAGAGCGGTCTTCACGCATGGCAAAGCGCGGCCATGCGTCATCTCTCCCGATTATAGCACAGCCTCGCCGCCGGATAGCTAATGCTCACGCCAGGATCAGCCGAATTTTCTGCTATGCTTAGGCTACCGCCGGCACAAGTTGCGGCGATCGGCTGGCCGGACTGGTGCCAAGAATTCATGAGCCACAGGCAGCGTAAGGTAACCTATGAGACACGATCCAAGGATCCCTCCAGGGCTGGAGCCGGGCGGCATTCTACCGGAGTGGGAGCGCAGGCTCACTCGTGGGGCCAAGCTCCGTCGAACGCTGGTCATTGCGTCGGCGCTTGGTCTGGCACTGGCGGTACTTACCGCTTCGACCGGGGTACTGGCGGCCGCCTGGCAGCACTTCCGCGCCGTAGCTACTGACCAAGCTCTACCTACCGCTACACGGGATAGCTGGATAACGCCTCCTGTGCTACCCGCGCAGAGTCCCGAGCCACTCACCATGACCAGCTGGCAGGCCATACCTGCCCCTGAAGGCGGACGCTCGCAAATTTCCTTTACCCCTCTGCCCGACGACCCAAGTAGCGTCTTTGCCTGCGCTGCGGCGCGAAATATCCCCGGCAATGGTCCGTTGGCCGGCCCGGTGAAGCTGTGGCGCACCACCGACAGCGGAGAGCACTGGCGCCCGCTTCCGATGCCGGCGCTCACCGCCGACACCTGCATCCTACGATTTGTCTTTGGCGAGCCTGGGCGGATTCTACTGCTCTCCCATGCCACCGCCCCGAGCGGCGCGTGCCTCTCGCCGACCCTGCTTCTAAGCCAGAACAGCGGTGCCAGCTGGAACGTTCTAAAGCCCCCACACGCCACCGGCTACGCGCCAGATCGAACCACCATGACACGCTGTGACGCCTGGGCCGCGGGGCCTTACCTGTATTGGTATGAGACCGACCTATGTCCTACCGCCTCCGGGATCTGCCAGGAGTTGTTACGCAGTGAGGACAATGGACAAAGCTGGCAGCATACCGACGCCGGCCTCATGAATTGCTTCTTTGAACCGGTCTGGACCAATGCCGATGACGGCCGGACGATTCTGGCCGCTTGTCTAACAGCTGCGGCCGCACGGGCATCCACCAAAGATACCGTACTCTGGGTGAGTAATGACGCTGGGGTTCACTGGCTGCGGCTGAGAGATTTCCCCCACATGGCGAACACGTTGACCTATGTGTCACTGGAGCCGGCTAGCTCCGGAATGAATCCCTGGAGCATCATCTACCGCGAGCTGATTGGTCCGACAGGTACCACACTGCATAATGTGGTCGAGAGCTTTGACGGCCAGACGTGGGCAACTGTACCGTCGCTGCCCGTAGCAGGGACGGATGCGCATCACGACGGCATTGCAGAAGTGGTTGGCATCGACGCTATCGGGAGGCTGCTGGTGCTGGGGCCGAATCCCAGAACCGTCATCGAGGGAGGCCAATCAAACCAGCCCTCTACTGCCGCACTGCCGCAATGGCTCTGGTCCTGGAATCCCGATACCCAGCGCTGGGCCTCGGCGCCTACGGGGTTGCCGGTGGTCCCTGAGGACAGCACAGTGAGCTGGGGCAACATTCCTGGTTCGGCTATCAGTACCAACGTTGGAACCTGGATCTGGCTCACCAGTCCCTCGGCTAGCGGCACACTCCTCATGCGCACCTTTCTTCCCGGGAACGACGGCTACTGATCCCGCATTGGCATCGCAGGGACGCCGGTGCGGTTTGCTACCATTCAGACCACAAAGGAAGTTTCGATTCGATACGCGGTGGTATAAATTTTGATGGAGTTGATATCACACCAGAAAGGGCGCAACATCTATGTGTTTTGAGTATGACGCGATTCCTCCCGACCTTCCAGCATCAGTGCTGGCACTTCCCTTGAACTTTTCTGCACCGGCTTCCAGCGAAGATTTGGTGCTGACCACCTCCGATGGGACCCAATTCGCCGCGTACCTCTCTCGCGCCGCGTCACCTAACGGCGCTGGGATAGTAATTCTGCCTGATGTACGCGGGCTGTACCGGTTCTACAAAGAGCTTGCCGATCGCTTTGCGGCCGTGGGCGTACAGGCAATTGCTATCGACTATTTCGGCCGCACCGCTGGTCTTACCCCCCGCGACGAAAACTTCGATTTTATGCCCCACGTGATGCAAACGCGGCCCGAGACCGTCGCTTTGGATGTCTCCGCTGCCGTAGCGCATCTGCGCCAGATGCCCGACCAGGCACCTCGCAGCATCTTCACCGTCGGCTTCTGCTTCGGCGGTGGGAACTCTTTCTTACAAGCCGCCAATCAGCACGGACTCTCGGGAGTTATAGGTTTTTACGGCCCACCAGTCAATTCGCGCTTTGGCGTTGCGCCGATTGACCGCGTCGCCGACTTTGAGTGCCCGGTGTTGGGCCTCTTCGGCGGCTCAGATCAAAGCATACCGGTAGAGGATGTTAACAAGTTCGACACGGCGCTGACTGGCGCTGGTGTCGAGCATGAGATCGTCGTCTATCCAGGAACGCCTCACAGCTTCTTCGATCGACGCTTCGACGACTATAAGGAAGCCAGCGACGACGCCTGGACTCGTATGGTGGGCTTCATCAACAAATATACCGTCAAAGTGCAGGACTGAGGCCGCTCCCGGTTCTGTATCGCGGGCAGCTTCTGCGCTTAGCCGTGCCGTCTTGGCGCGTCCCTCGCTCCAAGACGGCACATGGTGACATGATACCAGCCTGGGGGACGTTGAACTCTCCACCAAACTACGCCAGACGCCTATCACCACCCGAAGTAATACACTGTATGGTTGCATCCTTTCCGCCGGTATGATATGGTGCGGGTGCGCTACGGTGATCGCTGCAGCGACATCTCCAGCAGCGAGGTTGGTTAAGGAGCCCGCGCGTGCATTATGAAGTAAATAGCCCGCCTAAAGACTGGTTGACCACGCTCCTGCTTGCTATCTTCCTCGGCGTCTTTGGCGTACAGAGCTTCTATACCGGCAAAATAGCAGTAGGAGTACTTCAGTTGCTGACGCTGGGTGGATGCGGCATCTGGACTATAGTGGACATAATCCTGATCGCGACCGGTAGCTACCGCGATGCGCTAGGCCGCCCCTTGATTCGCAACATCTAGGCATTCGCAGCCGCAAGGCGGGAGGAGCAGACCTATGCAACGGTCAACCTCTATGGCGCTCGGTAGGCTAATAGGGTACCTACTGATGCCCTGCGCTCTGGTCGCGGTGCCCACCAGGTGGGTGGAAGACCATCCGGCTCCCTGCCTTTATCGCCTGGCGTTCAAACGCAGGTGCCTGGGATGCGGGATGGCACGAGCGCTTTCCAGCGCAGCGCACGGCGACTTTTCCCGTTCGGTTGCCTACAACAAATTGGTGGTAATTGTCCTGCCGCTCGCTACCTTTGCCTGGCTGCGGGCTGTGTCTGCCGCCTACCACGATTTTCGGGCGGTCTAGCCATGAGCACCTCGATTCGTGACCAGGATCGCTTGCTAGGGCAAATCCAAGAGTTGCACCGGCAGATACGGCAATCGCTTGTTGCGCAGGCCGAAAGATATGATGTCGAGACGTTGGCCAGGGTAGACGAAGACAGCAAACAGACAACCGATACCATCTTCGCCATCGACCGGATCAGCGAGGAGCGTCTGGTCACCTACTTCGAGCGTGAGGTCGCGCCGGAACGTCCGCTGATCCTCATAGCAGAAGGATTACATGATAGCGGCTTCGGTTTAGGAAAGCGTGTCCTGCCCGCTGGAACGGGCGAATCCGAGGCTGAGGTCTGTATCTTGATTGACCCACTCGACGGAACCCGTCCGTACATGTATCAAAAACGCAGCGCATGGATACTCACCGGCATAGCTCCAGGGCCGGCCGCGGCCCCTGCGATCCGCCGGGATGGTTGGCGGGCGACCCCACGATTGCGCGACATCGAATGCGCGCTGCAGACAGAGGTTCCCCTGGCGAAGCAGCATCTCTCTGATGAGCTCACCGCGGTGCGAGGTCAAGGCATACGGGCTGAGCGCTATAATCGTCTCACTGGCGCGAGAGCTCCACTCCATCTCTCCCCCAGCAGAGCCGCGGATATCTCCCAGGGTTTCGCCACGGTCTGCCGGTTTTTTCCTGGCACGGGCACTGAGCTTTCACAGATCGACGACGAGATCGTCGAGGCTGCGCTCGGTCCATTACAGCAGGGACGCGCCGCCTGTTTCGAAGATCAATATATTTCCAGCGGCGGCCAGCTGTATGAACTGCTGGCCGGACATGATCGCGTAACCATGGATCTACGCCCGCTAGTCGGGCCTCTGCTGCGGCAACGAGGTGTGCCCAGTGGGATGTGCGCTCATCCCTACGACCTCTCGGCCCTGCTCATCGCCGAAGAAGCAGGAGTTATCGTCACCGATGCGGGGGGCCGGCCACTGGACGCTCCCATGGATGTGGAAACCGAGGTGGCGTGGGTAGGCTACGCCAATATCAGTATTCGCGCACAGATTGAGCCTATCTTGCAGCGCGTGCTCGCCAGGCGTGGGTTGCTGTCAGGGTCGGGTGGTTAACTCGACTGTGGCACGAGCGATAACTCGGGAATATATGGCGCCAACGATTCCGGCAGCATCACTGCTCCTCCCTCGCGCTGGCCATTTTCCAACAAGGCGGCGATTGTACGACCGATGGCCAGCGCCGAAGCATTAAGGGTGTGAGGATACCGCAAACGGTGTCCCGAAGACGCGCCGCGATACCTGAGCCGCAGGGCCCGCGATTGAAAGTGACCGCAGTCGCTGACGGACGAAATCTCGACATACGATCCATAACCGGGCATCCAGACTTCCAGGTCATAGGTACGCCTGCTGGCGAAGGGCAAATCGCCGGCAGGAAGAGCTACCACACGGTACGGTAACCCCAGCGTCTGTAAGACGCGCTCAGCATCTCGAACCAGCGTATCAAATGCCTGGTCGGCGTCCTCCGGCGTGCAGATACGGACCAGCTCCACTTTATCAAACTGGTGCTGGCGCAGTAAGCCCGGCATCGCACTACCAGATGATCCGGCTTCCCGCCGGAAGGCGGGTGTGCAAGATGTGTACGCCAGTGGCAAGTCGTCTGCGCCTAGTGTCTCGCCGGCATGCAGCGCCACCAGCTGCGCTTCGGCGGTGGGACTGAGCCAGAGACCATCCTGCGGCACGCTGTAGAGCTCATCCCGGTGTCGTGGCAAGTGTCCGGTACCTTCCAGCGCAGCTTCCTTGACCAGATGCGGAGGAGCAAGCTCCAGGTAGCCGCGGGACGTGTGCAAGTCCAACATGTACGATGCCAGCGCACGAGACAGACGCGCCCCCGCCCCTATCAGTAGAGGGAAGCGCGCGCCGGAGAGACGGGTGGCTCGAGGCAGATCTAGGATACCCAATTGCGTCGCCAGCTGGTCGTGTCTTTTTGCTGCAAACGGTAGAAGCGTCGGCTCCTGCCAGCGTCGCAGCTCGTGTGCGGAACCGCCTCCTTGGCCTGATGGCACTCGGTCATCCGGAATGTTGGGGAGCAACAGCAGAGCATGTCGCGCCTCGGCCGCTTGAGTGATCAGCTCGCCTTGTGCGCGTCGAAGCTCTTGTTTCAGGGCCGTTGCCCTGTCTCTATCGCGGTTGCCCGGCAGATGCAGCGCCTGTGCAAGCGCGTCATGTCTTGCCTGGGCCGATCGCCGCGCGGCGTCAAGCGCCAGCCAGCGATCCAGGATATGGAGAGACTCCTCTCCCAGGCCTCGCTCGCGGAGCGCAGCGCGAACAACGTCAGGCTGGTCGCGCACCAAACGTTCAGGTAGCATAGGTTGACTCAGGCATCGCAACGCTGGGCACGCCGTCACCTCAGGTTGCGGCCTCCGAGCCCGGTGGCACGTGCCCACACCATTCGGACCGGCATTTGGCTTGCGAAACTCATTGTATCCTGTTAGGATAGGCGATGATAAGCTCTAACTCAAATTCACAGGCATAAGACAGACGGAGGTATTCTCGGTGAGTGGAGGAGTTGCCCCCCTAGCCAGCATAACGCTCCGAGATGGCACCCAGTTACAGGTCGCAACCGACGGCGTCCACCATGGCAGTCAAATTATTAGTCTCGCAAAAATACAAGATGCACGCCGAGTGTCCCCCAACCCCGAAGTCATAGCGCTACGTGTAGCTGGAACGGGGCTAGTCGAATTCGAGCCTGAGCAGTCTGGGGAGGGGTCGGTACTGCTGGAGGCACTCTTCCAACTTCGCCCCGATCTGCGCCCGGCTGGATTCGGCTCGCAGGAAGCATCGCCGTCGGGTTACCCGGAAGCGTCGTATTGGGGCGGTACAGGTATACGGTCAGGCCCCTCCAGCCCCTATGGCTCGCCAGCGCCATTTGGATATGGCGAGATCGGGGCGATGGCAGAGCGACGTGCGCGCGGCCTCTTGACACCAGTCCCTCGCGGCTTCGGCGAGACGATTGCTGCCATCTTTCAACTCTACGGCAGTAAGTTTCGACTGTGGCTGCTACTGGGTTTGGGCGTGGTTCCTCTGGCGGCTATTCTCGATGGAGGATTCAGCTTCCTCCTTTTTTCCCACATATTGCAGCTCAACTCATCTTCCGCCTCGTTCTCTACGTCGAGTTGCTTTCTGCCGGCTATTCAGCTCGAAACCGGCGCGACGCTCTTGCGCGACGGCATCGCATCAGCCGCGTTGTGGCTTTTAAGTTTGCTGGTTACCTCATTGCAGACCGCAATAATGGCGATAGCCGCCCGTGACGCTGCGCTGGACCATCCGCTCGCAGTCAAGCCCACCTACGGGAGCGCCTGGCGGCGTTTTGTTCCCACTCTAGGAGCTTCCTTCCTGGCGGGGTCCGCCTACTGGCTCGTGCTAGCGCCAGGATTTCTGAGCTACGGCTACGCCTACGCCACTGGCAGCCGAGTAAATTTCTGTCAGGGTTCAGGCGCAAACGGCTCTGCGCTCGTCGCTGTGTACCTGGGCTCGGTGCTTCTGGTCGTCGGAATCGTGCTCGCCATCGTTTTCGCCGTTCGGCTCGGTTTCGCTCCCTACATCGCGGCCACCAGCAACGTACAAGCACGCCAGGCGATTTCGCGCAGCTGGCAGCTTACTCGGGGACACTTCTGGCGTGCGTTCTTCGTTATCCTGCTCACGGGTACCGCCGCCTACTTGGTGCTCTATATTGCCTCCGCTTTTCCGCCACTGGTGACGATTCTTATCGCTACGCCGATCGCCTCTCTCCTTACCGTGCCATTCATCGCCCTAACCTATACGCTCCTACTCTATGATCTTCGCCTGCGACATGATGGCTATGCGAGTCTCACCCAGGAAACTACTGCTGTGACTTCGACTCCTCCGGCCTCGGTACCGCCTTTAGGCTAGTCGTGTGGTACTAGGAGATACTTCATCCGGGATCACGCGTTACTACGAATGACGCGAAAGAGCAGAGTTCTGCCAGGTTGCTGCGCCGGCGCACTCACAAGTGTTCTCTCGCCTGATTTCCGTGGCTTCAGTGTGCTGGACATCTAGACATTATTTGGAGGGCGGCAGTTTGCTGTCACAAGGTTTCCAGGATATGAGGGACACTACACACCGGCTCCACCTTCCGGAGCCGCCGGATCCTGATCATTTACCGCTGATCAATGCCGGTGCCGACGTCGCGCGCTGGCTTGAACACTATTGGACCAGGCTCCATCTGCCCGCATCCGAGGCTCTTCGCCTGGCTGTTACCGACGACCGGCGGGACTTTCACCGCTGGACCGGCCGAAGACTCAACCCTCTGGCGCTAGGTTGCTACTGTTATCTACCCACTATTTTGACTTCAGACGGCAGCAGCCGCTCCACCTCACAAGCTCCGGCTGCCGGAATAGGTCGCACCCAGATGACATTGCCGGGTTTTAATGACGACGCCGCCAGCGATAAAGACAAGAGGACCCTGGAGATAGCCGAGCCGCCCAAGCAGGTCGAGCCGGGGACGGCCAGTGGCAGCGTTCTGGATCCGGGGTATCGGCATCTTATTTTCGTCGAGCCGGAGCTGCTGCCGCTAGGAATTGAGGTAACGGTGGCGCACGAGCTGATACATCTCTCGGATCGGGTCAACGGCAACCCGCGCAAGCATCGTTGCCATGGCTATGATTCCATCTCCGTAGATGAAGCGGCGATTACCGGACATGATCCAGAGCTGCTCCGCGCACTCTTGCGAGAAGAATCTACCCGGCGTGAAGCCACTCTCCGAGACGCTCGCCCGTATCGATACATCTATGCATGCCCACAATGCCAGAAGGAATATCCTCGAGTACGCCGGTATTCACGGCCAGTGTCGTGCGGACGCTGTGATCGAACGTACAACGCGGCATTCCTGCTCGAGCTGCGCGAGATACTACCTAAGCTGTAGCTACCTGTGCGTTTCCGTCGGCTAATCTCCGGGCGTGATCTGCAGAATCTCGAGCAAACCGTAGAGACTCTGAATGGTTATGCAATCAAGCTGTGAGGGGTCGAAAACGCCGGCGCGATCGAGTAATACGGGAGTAATTCCGGCGGATCTGGCACCCAGAACGTCGAGCGGGTACGAATCGCCGACATGGAGTGTATAGTCGGCGATTGCGTCGGCTCGTCGCAGCGCTGTATGAAAGAGCTCCGGGTCAGGCTTGGAGTACCGCACCGCGGCCGAGATTACCGCGAAATCAAAATATTGGATAAGATCGTGATGCCTGAGAATGAGGCTCAAGCTAATACCCCAGTCGGAAATAACGCCCAGCGTAAGTCCTCGCCTATGCAGCGCGGCAAGAACCGGCTCAACATCGGGAAACAGAGCATAGCTGCCGGCTTGCTCGAAAACGACCCGAACATCTTCGGCACAGCCAGTCAATTCATGCTCTGGCAGGTCGGCTAGACAGGGTCGGAGCAGATCGGTAAAGTAGGCGCGCCATACTGTTTCAATGGCTCGGTCTTGACTCCAGGTCCAGGGGTCGTCTCGCACCATGCTTCGCAGCGTTGCCTCAGCGTGGGGAATGCTGTGCTCCAAGCAGGATCGTTCGACTGGGGTGCCGCGTCGGTCGCAGACAGATTTAACGATATCTTCCACCGATGGGTGAGGAGAGAGCATCGTGTAGCCGACGTCGAGGAAAACCGCTTGTATGGCCTGAGGCTGTAAGAGAATCTGCATGAAAATTAACCGTTACTCGCTAGGCCCTGTCGGCTTCAGGTACGCTACCAACCACCGGCCGATCGAGGCATAACCAACATGCTCGTAGACACGAGCGGCAATCTCGTTGTCGGCAAGGTAAAACAGAAAAGGGCGGCGCCCCTCGTCTACCAACTCGCGGGATATTGCTCCGACGACCGCGGTCGACAAGCCGCGACTACGCATCATTTCCGTCGTCCAGACTCCGCCAACCATGGCGGCACCTTCAGTTTCGGCGCTGGTGCTGGCAGCGCTCACCGCACGGCCGCGTACCTCTGCAATCCACGTACGCAGCGTGTGAATGCGGGTGTATAGAGTGCGGCGCAACTGGTCTCTAGCCAACGACTCAAAACCGTCAGTGCGATAGTAGAGGTCGGTAAGCGTTTCAAGATCACCCAAGCCTGCCCTCCGTACCAGAACTCCTGGTGGGGGCACGACCGGCAATCCCTTGCCTGGGGCCAGAGCATAGTCGGCCAACACGTGCTCCCGCACCTCCACCAGCTTCTGCCGCGAACATTTGCGGACCACCGATCGAACACACGCCGCCTCTCCCATGACGAAGTCTACCTGCTGTTCTAAGGCAACCTGAGCTAGACCCGAAAGGTCGACTTCGGGCTCGGCATACATCGTGGCGCGCTGCCCCACCATCATGAGGACCGCCACGAGATCACTTCCCCGGTAACCTCCCCAGAACCGAACTAGATCCATGCTCGAGCGCAGATACGAGAGATTGGCAGACAGAAACAGGCAATAGCCAGGACTCGTCGCGAAGAACGCCTGCATTTCCGGCCGATCCTGCTCACCAAGGCGTCTAACTCGCAAGGCAGGCCGCTCTGCCTCCCATGTCCAGAGCAGCTCGTCTGGTTCTGACGCACTCATTCCCATGAAGATCTCCTAGGTAAAAAGGCAGTGATGGAAGGGTTGGACAGCGGAAGACCCGAGCTTAGGCGTCATCGAACATGCTTGCCAGCTTAGCCGCCTGGTCCGACGTAATCAACGCGTCGATCAAGCCGTCAAGATCACCGTCGAGCACACGTGGCAAGTTATGGACGGTAAGGTTGATGCGATGGTCGGTAATGCGATCCTGGGGAAAGTTGTAGGTACGAATTTTCTCGCTGCGATCTCCCAGCTGCACCTGTGAGCGCCGGGCCGCACCTTCCGCCGCCGCTCGCTTTTCCTGCTCCAGATCCCACAAACGCGAGCGGAGCACGCCCAAAGCCTTGGCTTTATTCTTAATCTGGGATTTCTCATCCTGGCAGGTAACCACCAGGCCGGACGGTATGTGCGTAATGCGCACCGCCGAATCGGTGGTATTGACACTCTGCCCGCCATGGCCGGTGGACCGATAAACATCCACCCGGATATCTTCCGGCCGGATTTCTACCTCGACCTCCTCAGCCTCAGGCAGAACGACCACTTTGGCGGTCGAGGTATGGATGCGGCCCTGCGCCTCGGTGGTAGGAACACGCTGTACCCGGTGGGTGCCGCCTTCATACTTGAGTCGCGCGTAGGCGCCCCGCCCACGCACCTCAAACACTACCTCACGGAATCCGCCGGCTCCACTCTGGCTGGTGTTGAGTACTTCAACGTTCCACCGCCGATTCTCGGCGTACCTGGTGTACATGCGAAAAAGATCGGCGGCGAAGAGTCCGGCTTCATCGCCGCCAGCTCCCGCTTGGATGGTGACGATAGCGTTGCGATCGTCCATGATGTCTTTGGGCAGCAACGCAATCTGGATTTCCTTCACCAAGCCGTCCTCGCGCTGCCGGAGCGTAGCGAGCTCGGTGCGCGCCAGATCGCGCAACTCATCATCCGGTGAATCTGCCAACATCTGCTCGGTATCCGCGACTTCTCGTCGCGTCGTTTGCAGGGCGCGGTAGGCCTGCACGACGTCGGTCATGCTCGAGTACTCACGACCATAGCGCTCGAGTAACGCCGGGTCGCTGGCAACGTCTGGTTGCGCCATTTGGCGGCTGATTTCTTCGTAGCGGCTCTCGATCGTCGCTAGCTTGCCATCTATGTCAATAGTTTTGGTTGTCACTGGTTACTGTCTCCCGTAGACTGAAGCATGGTAGGTACACGTGCGGCTAGCACATAGACATAGCGACGCCCCATCTACTCGGCCCGGTACGGCGCACAAGCAAATGGGGCGAAACTCCCGCTCAGCTACTGGTGCTCTCCACTCACATCACGATCCCAGTATTTGGTTCCAAGCAGACGTTCCTGCTGGAACGCCTGCAAAAAGCTCAGCAGCAAAGAGCCGACCAATGTGGCGATCAGGACAATCTCCATCGTACTCAGGCGAATGCGCCTCTTCTGGTTCATTTCTACTGACCCCTTGCTGCCTGAACTCCTAGAGATATCCCGATATACATCCCATTATACGACATATTCAGCACCGGCGCCGCTACCGGCCGCGGAGTCCAAGTTCTCCTCTAGCCTGCCCAGCTAGTAGCTTCCATAGCCGTCATCTTACCGCGCATGCGTAGAGCCATCTTGAAGGCGGCTTCATGAGCGCGCTCTTCGATGCCGTCGGCAAGCTCTACCAGGGGCTCGACGGACGGATAGCGATGCTTGAGACCTTGCCAGGTTAAGAGGTCAGTGAACCAGGGGTTCTTCGGCAGAACCGGCCCATGCAGGTACGTGCCGTAGACCTGGCGGTAGCGTGCGCCTTCGGTACTATCTTGTCCATTATTGCCGCTTCCGGCTATTACTCTGCCCAGCGGCTCAGCTCCAGATCCCAGGTAGGTGCGGCCGCTGTGATTCTCAAAGCCCACCAATCTCCGGAGTCCACCAGGAGCAAAATCGCACTCCATAGCTAGATGATTCATGAACCGTGTGTTGCCACCCTCGGTGTGAATGTCCAAAACTCCTACACCGTCCAGAACCGGACCCTCGAATGGCTGGTAATAGTGGCCGAGCAGCTGATAGCCGGCGCAGACCGCGAGTATCACCACGTCAGCCGCGGCGGCATCGCGCAGGCTTGACGCTTTGCCCTCCAGGTCGCGGGCCGCCACATCCATCTCCTTGTCTTGGCCACCATGAAAGAGTATGAGGTCGAACGACGTGAAGTCGGCGTGGTCGCCAACTGCTATCTCGGTGACCTCAGTCTCGAGCCCGCGCCACACGCAACGCTGCTGGATAGCCATCAGATTGCCCCGGTCTCCCGCAATACTCAAGAGCGTGGGATACAGGTGACAGATCCGTAACGTCATTGCCTGCATAGACTTTGCTTACTCCTCCCAGAACGGCTGCACCCAGCCTCGCTGTACCATCACCCGGCGCAGTTCTTGCAGCGGCGTATAGCCAGAGAGAATATAGAGTGTTCCTCCAGGCTCCACGTTGGACAGCGCCTTGTCCAACGCCGCGCCCCGATCCGGCACCACCTGCATGCGATTTTCAGGCACGCCGGCATACTTGAAACGCATTGCAAGCTCCTCTGCCTTGGTACCACTGGTAACCACTGAGGCAATCTGCGGGGCAAATCCCTCAAGCTCGATATCCCAGAGCCAGGCAAAGTCTTCACCATCGGTAAGTGCGTTGCTATGCACCGAGAGAATGTGCTTTTGTCCGGGTCGCTGCTCAATTGTCCGCAGCGTCGTATTGTAGGAAATCGGATTCTTGACGAATGCCAGCACGATGTGCCGGTTCCCTGCCTCGATCGCTTCGAGCCTGCCGAAAGCAGGTCGCAGGCTGGCCATCGCATGGGGTATCGCGGACATGTCGATGCCGAGTGCCAACGCGCCGCCTACTGCGGCGGCGGAGTTATACACGTTGTGTAAGCCCTGCAGAGCCAGATCAAAAGTCAGGCGTCCGGCCGGCGTGTTCATCTCAACTTGCGACGGTCCGGTGACACCCAATGTGGCATGAGTGACCTCGAGATCCAGCGGTGGCCGCGCATATCCGCACTGCGGGCAACGATAGTTGCCTAGATGCGAAATGTACGCCTTCGTGTAGACCAGGTCATGCTGGCATCGTACGCAGCGTATAGTGTCGGCGGCGTGCTCAGGCACCTCAGTTCCCACATCGTCGGTCTGCATGCCAAAATACAACCGTTTGGCGCGGGCGGCGGGAGCGAAGCTGGCAACCAGCGGATCATCTCCGTTGAGAACGACTGTCGCCTCCGCTGGCAGTCCCTCTATCATGCGCTCCAGCGAAGCGGCAACCGCATAGAGCTCCCCATACCGGTCGAGCTGGTCGCGGAAGATATTGTTGACGACAACCACATCCGGCTCAATTTCAGGTACGGCATGGCGAATAGTCGCCTCGTCAATCTCAAATACCAGCACGTCGGCATCCAAATGGCCGAGCAGGCTGGCGCCATTTACCACTGCGGACGTCACACCTTGCAACAGGTTCGATCCGGTCCGGTTCTGGGTTACTCGCCGCCCCGCCGACTGCGCTATCGCGGTTAGCATGCGACAGGTCGTTGTCTTGCCGTTGCTCCCACAGACGACGATTTTGCGCGCGCGACTCTCTCCCACGACTTTGCGAAGCACCTGGGGATCGATTCGGCGAGCGACCACTCCCGGAAAACTGCTGCCGCCACCGACTCGCAGCAATCTGCCAGTCGACCCGGCAAGCTTGCCGGCGGAGAGGGCCAGCGCCAGTCGCGCGGTTTCCGCTCTCTTATTGGGCCTTCCGGGACGCGCCTGTGCTTGTGTAGTTCTGGATCCGCTGCTTGCGGCACTTGAATGGTTTTCGGGGACTGACATATTCGTTTACCTTAAAACAGAGTGAATACGAGCGAAAACATGACCGATAGATCTCTACTACTATACCTGGATGTCGGGAGTGTAACACGGTTTTCATTCACCGGGCAACGGTGCCGTGACTACTGTAGACCGAATAAGCAAAGGTAGGACCTCCGCACTCCGCAAAGAGCGGCGCGGAGCATCGGGTCTGGCATATACTATGTACTACTCACAGTTTCCGTAGGGAGATGTTGTCTAAGTCGTATCCCTATACCAGCGAAAGGGGACCCCGAGTGCCACGAGCCATTGATTTTCACGTGCATTTGCCGATCGCTGAATTCATGGATGTAGCTATCGGCAAGTATCGAGCAGCAACCGAGCAATACTTTCACATCGAGGTGAAACTTCGTGATATCGAGGAAATTGCCGATTACTACGCGGAACAAGACATCATCGGAGTATTGCTCGCCTGGGATGCCGAGACCGCAACCGGCCAGAAACCGCTGCGGAATGATACCGTCGCCGAAATCGTCAGTCGCTATCCGGGGCAGTTCGTGGGGTTTGCCAGCGTGGATCCCCATAAGGGAGACCAGGCCATCGCAGAGATCGAACGTGCGGTAGTTGACCTCGGGCTTTCCGGCGCCAAGTTCCATCCCGGCGTACAGGCTTTCTATCCGAGTGACCAGCGCTTCGCGCCACTCTTCGAAAAGATCGCTTCCTTAGGCATTCCCGCCCTCTTCCATACCGGTACCAGCGGCCTGGGAGCTGGCATGCCCGGCGGGGGCGGCGTCAAGCTCGACTACACTCGGCCAATCCACCTCGATAGCCTCGCCGCCGATTTTCCGTCGCTCACGATCATCGGCGCTCATCCTTCCTGGCCGTGGGAACAGGAAATGATAGCCATACTGCAGCAGAAACCCAACGTCTACAACGATCTTTCCGGCTGGTCGCCACGTTACATTCCACCGGCGCTTCTTAAAGAAGCGGCGGGAAGACTCAACCGTAAGTTCCTCTTCGGCTCCGATTATCCGTTTATAACTCCCGAACGCTGGCTCAGCGATTTTGCAAATTTGGAGGGCTGGAGCGACGAGGCCAGGCAGAACGTGCTCTGGCGTACCGGTAAATCCCTACTGCAACATACCGCTGTTGCTCAAACTACATTTCAGGGAGATTGACTCGTTCAGTGACGGGTTCTATACTAGGCTGGTCAAGCTAGGCTGTACTTCATGCACATGGGATTGCTTGTGATGTAACTCAGGCAGGAAAGGCGGCGGAGATGCCGGGCTTAGGGGGGACCCAACTGACCCAACCAGCAATGCGGCAAGAGGCAAGCGAGGGCGGCCGAACCTGGGTAGAGCGGCTGCGTGCCTCGGCGAGCCGCGTCACGCGAACCGAGTGGCTTTTCTTTGGAGTAGTGGTTCTCTGCTACATTTTTTTCCTGGAGCCAGCCGGCACCAACACCATAAGTCGCTACGATATGGTATGGGCGCTGGCTCATGGCACAGCTAGAATCGATCTTTTCCACGCCAATACCATCGACACCAGCATATACAACGGCCATTACTACTCTCCTCGCTCACTGGGACTCTCTCTACTGGCGGTTCCGATATTCGACGTCCTGCAATTGATCATGCATAATCCGCCGGTGACCAGTGCGACCATGAACATTGCCATTCCGCTGCTTACGCTCTTTACCGTCGTGCCCATCGCCATTATTGCCACCATCGTCTTCTACCGATTCGTGCTTCACTTACGCCCCTCGCTCGCTGGCACACCAGTGCCGTTCGTGGTCACGACCGCTTTTGCACTGGGCACACTCGAGTATCCCTTTGGGATATCGTTCTTCAGCCATGCCATGGGCGGCGGCTTGATGCTCATCGCGTTTTACGCCCTCTACCGCGCCAAGAGCTCAACCCGGCCGGAAGGGCTAGTCTTGCTGGCCGGGTTACTCGTCGGATACGCGGTAATTACCGAATACCCCACCGGCGTCATCATGCTGGCGCTGGCAGCCTATGTGTTTGCCGTCTTCCCCGGCCGCCGTCTGCGCATGCTCATTGTGTTTGCGGTGGGAATAGCGCCCAGCGCGCTTCTCCTCGGCTGGTACGACTGGTTCGCTTTCGGCAATCCGTTCCACATTAGCTACGATTCGGTGTCCGGAGGACCAGGCGGGCAGTTCAATGGCCAGCACACTGGGTTTTTCGGCCTTACCTTACCGACTCTGTCGGGCTTGATCCAGGTACTGGCCTGGCCTCGCGGCCTGCTGGTGCAATCGCCTTTTCTGATCTTCGTGGTGGTTGGATTCGTGCGGTGGTGGCGGGCGGCAGCTCGCCCGTCGGCCGAAATGCTGGTAGCTCTGGCAATCTCAGTCATCTATCCCTTGGTGATATCTTCGTACTATCTTCCCATGGCAGGTCAGAACCTACCAGGACCTAGACTGATGGTGCCGATGCTGCCGTTTGCGTGTCTCGCGCTTGCCTGGGCCGTAGATGACCGGCGCACCCTAGTGCGCGCTGCCTTTGCCGTGTTGCTGGGCGTGGGCGTTGCGCTCTCATCTCTCTACGTGGTGACCGGCGTGCGCGAATACCACACGTTGCTCACCTATCCCATCGGGAACCTGTACTTGCCGGTGCTGTCTACCGGCTATGTTCCACATGTTTCCGGCTACGGCCCGACGCCACTCAATCTGGCAACCTATTATCTGGGTATTAAGCTACCAGAGAGCATGTATATCGTCTTGATTCCGCTCGCGATCTGGACAATCTCCATCGGCCTCAAGCTAATCGACTGGCAGCCAAGACCGTCAGCCCATTCCGCAGATAGCAGTCAGTGAATCTGTCCTGGAACGGTATTAGTTGCTGAAGTATTCGCCGGCTGACTGGGGGAGAGAGACACTCTGGTCGTTGGACTCTGTTCCCTGGCCGGATTCCGTAAGTGGGGCGGCCTCCTCGCCGGCGTAGAGCTCTTGCTCGCGGGCTCGCTGTTCCCGCTCTTGAATCTCGAGCCAGCTGAAGAAGACGAAGCTAAAGAGAACGATGTCCAGCAGGTTTCCTGGGACCGCCAAGAGTCCGCCCGCTATCTGCTGATCGACCAGAGGCGAAATCCCGAAGATACGGGGCGCCGCGGCATAGCTGGTATAGAATACGCTGCCGGCAAAGATCATAATGACGCCAAAGATATCGAGCGGCAAGCTCTCCAGCCCGAGATAGAGCATCTGGAATGGCGTACTCATACGCGTATAGCGGTCCAGAGGGGTCAAGACGGGCCACCAGGTCAATATGCCCGCGATAAGGAAGCAGAGCATCTGCAGATTGTGCGCCGCAGTATTTTGCAGCGCCTGATCGTAGAGAGGCGCATCATGCCAGAGAAAGATGATGGCATTGAAGAGTAGCGCTGCAAGCACTGGAAACAGTATCCCTCTGGTGGCTTGCCGCAGCGTCTCAAACGGAAGCAATCTGGCTACCAGCCACTCGGGGAGTCCGAGCAGCAGCAATGGCGCGGTAATAGTAATCAAGATGAATAACTGAAGCGTATGCGCCGAAAGCAGATAATATCGCCCTAGTGTATCCAAAGGTGAGCAGATGGTCAGCACCAGAGAGATGACACCACTGGTAAAATACGCCATTTGGCGCCGCGACACCGTCGATCCCCCGTCACCGGGCCCAAAGCGGGTAACACAGAGGAAATAGCCGCCTAGTAGCAGTATGCCGGCGATATAGGGAGTGGGATCGGGATTCCAGCTCGTGGGAGATGGTAGCGTGTTCATCATGAAGCGTGTTCCCTCGTCGAATGTGCTGCATTATACTATAGTCCATCGGGTCACCTTACGTCATAGGGCGGAGGATAGTCAGGTGAGTCGGAGGGAACGATGGTCTCGTCATCGAAATTGCGCGTATAGAGTCGTCGGTAGAGCCCATCCAATTCCATGAGCTCAGCATGTGAGCCGCGTTCGACAATCTGCCCCCGGTCCAACACCAGTATCTGGTCAGCATGCTCTACTGTCGTCAGACGATGTGCCACGACCAGCGTAGTGCGGCCCCGCATGAGCCGCGTGAGCGCCTCCTGCACCAGCGCCTCCGACTCGTTGTCTAAGGAAGCCGTGGCCTCGTCCAGCAACAAGACGTGCGGATTGTGCAACAAGGCGCGCGCAATGGCTATCCGCTGGCGCTGCCCAGCCGAGAGCTTCACCCCGCGCTCCCCAACTACGCTCGCCATACCATCGGATAAATCATGGATGAATCCGAGAGCGTTGGCCGCAGCCGCCGCCTCGAAGAGCTCGTCATCGGTCGCATCAAGCCGACCGTAGCGGATATTCTCGGCGATTGAATCGCCAAATAGCACCGGCTCCTGCGGCACGAGAGCCATTTGCTCCCGTAACGACCGGGCCTGCACCGAGCGAATATCAATGCCGTCCAGACGTATGGCTCCGCTGTCTATCTCGTAGAGCCGCAACAACAGGCTGAGCGTCGTAGTTTTACCGGCTCCGCTCGGGCCCACTAAAGCCACCACCTGTCCAGGTAAGACGCCAAAACTTACATCGCGCAGCACCGTGGGTCGCTGGGGACTCGCTGCGTTCTCGGTGACCGGAGCGGGATATGCGAACGAGACATGCTCAAAGGTAATCTCTCCACGGATAGCAGGCAGTTCGGGCAATGAAGGCGCGCTCGACCATGCCTCAGTCGGCTGATCTAACAGCTCAAAGATTCGCTCAGAAGCTGCCAGTGCCGCCTGGATCTGGGAATAAATATTGGAGAGAGAGACCAGTGGGCCGATTACCAGGACCATATAAAAGATAAAAGCGATTAAGTCTCCCGCGCTCAGCCGTCCGGCCACTACCTCCCGTCCACCGAACCAGATCACCAATGTGACTCCGGTGAAGGCAATCAGACTACTTAGGGGACCAAGCAGAGCCTGGGCGGCGGCGCGCCGCAAAGCCTGAGCTAATGAGCGCCGCATTCTTTGGTCGAATCGCTCCGCCTCGTAGTCCTCACGGCTGAATGCCTTGACGACACGCGGAGCTGAGAGTGCCTCTTCCAGAACAATTCCAGCGTCTCCCAGCCCTTCCTGTACACCGCGAGTCGTCCCGCGAATGCGTCTTCCAAGCAGTGAGGCCGCTAACCCCGCGACCGGCGCCACCACCATCGCCAGCAAAGTAAATCGCCAGTTGATAGTCAGGGTTATGATGATGCTACCGACCAGCACGACAATCTCCGAGGCCAGCGGCAATACGTTAGTGGTCATTGAGGTCTGTAGGAGCGTGACGTCGTTAGTGACACGGCTCATCAGCTCACCGGTGCGTCGCTGATCGAAGAAGCTGAGCGGCATCCACTGCAAATGGCGGAAGAGGCGGTTACGAAGACCAAAAGATAGACGCTCGCCGATCGAGGTGACCAGATAGCCTTCAACGGTCCCGACCAGGGCCTGAACCAGAAAGATAATCGCCAGAACACCGACCAGGCCGTTGAGCAGGGCAGCATCCCGCTGAACCAGAACACTGTTTAGAAGGATGCGAATCACCAAAGGAAAGAGAAGTCCCAGCCCATTGGTGAAGATAAGCAGTATACCGGCAACCACCAGCTGCCAGGCGTAGGGGCGTAGGAGCCCAACCAGGCGCTGAAGTGTAGAGTTGGTGTGCCGCGATTTCGCAGGATCCGCGGCATTCCCGCTCCCGGCAGGGTGCAGTCCATTGCTTGCCGCGTCTTCCGCGGCGACTATCCCCGACTCAGCCGCCATAGTTGTCTCCTCCCGCTGACAGTGCGCACCCGTACCTCTGGCCCCCCGCGCGATCTACCGAATCCCTTACTGAACTCGGTAGATCGCTTCCATCTCCAACTATACGGCGTAGAGTCGACCGGAGTGGTGAGAAGCAGACAATCATGAGCGTGCAGCCATTGCTGGCGAAGGTCTTTAGCGTGCCGGCTTCTTATCGCCCGCGTTGACGTTGCCGGGACTGGGCTGATAGACTATCAGCCGAGAGAGGTTTCCTGCACAGCAGGACGGATGTGGATTGCGCGGCCGTGCCGCTCGGAGGTGTGAGTGGCGAAACAGGCTTCTAGGCAGCCGTCTCAGCGGGGCCTCGGCCAGCTGGAACTCTGGGCAGTGCTGTTTATTATGCTGTCGCTCTTGGGAGTTGCTGGAGCCATCTCCTACTCATTGCTCCAGCAGGTGACGCAACCTCCTTCGGTAACCGACATCGCCGAACGAGTCTGCACTGCCTATACGACCCAAAATTATCAGCTACTCATCAGCCAAATAGACCCAAGCCCGATTACGGGAATCACCCCCGCGGCAAGCAGCGTCAGCCCGAGCGGCACCTTCGATGCCAGCCTCAAGAATTCATTGGTGAGCCAGCTCAAGACGCTGGATGTAAATTTTGGTCCAGTCACCAGCTGCCAGCAACACCAGCTGGTCTTCAAGGGAACAGTCACGCCCGCTCCGAAGGTGGAGTTTGTCTTTGACATGCATCGCTCAGGCACGCCGAATGTG
The DNA here is from genome assembly GCA_963810535.1 of uncultured Chloroflexia bacterium. Classification (GTDB taxonomy): domain Bacteria; phylum Chloroflexota; class Ktedonobacteria; order Ktedonobacterales; family JADMIN01; genus JAJPKE01. Next base: position 186,790 of record CAWENW010000002.1, on the reverse strand, counting down.
ACGTATTCATGCGTTATGAGTTTCGTGCAACACAGCGGGAGCTGGATGATTACGCGCGATAGCAACTTTATCGGTAACCCTGGGTAAGCGCCAGGGAGAAAACGCCGCCAGCTAAAACGGGACGATGCGTGGTTTGGGTCGCCTGTTACACCGCCGTATTGTCTTGACTCATCATCATTTTGTGCTAGAGTGCAGATGCGAGACTACTGCAGCACAACCGTCAAACTGCCTGTCATGGGCAGAGTGGGAGGTTTGTTGATATGATGCCCTCATCATTGGGCGCTGGACGTATGCAATTCGTCGAAGGAAGCCATTCGCCCAGCAGTGGGGTGACAGAACGTACAGAACGTATTGAAGCGTTGGCGGGGCGCGCCGAAGCGCTCTGGCGCCGAGTGAGCGAAATCGAAGGAGCGGTCGCCATACGGGAATGGTGGCTACTCGGCCGAGCGGTTCCGGAAGCCCGCCTGCTGGCCGAGATCAGCAGCTTGCTTGCAGTTGCTCGTGGTGAAATGGAAAACGCCTTGGCGCAAGGTTTTGGTCACGTCGTCTCGTCGCCTGAAATAACCGAGCAATACACTGCAGCTGGGTACGATGACGCCGAAAGGATGCAGGATCCCGCCTGGATTGCGGCCTGTCGCGAGCAAGCGGTTGGGCTGCTCCGCATGATAGCCGCGAGTCTTCCAGCAATGCTGCAGTACGCGCAGATGTTGCACTCGTACGGCGAGCAGCTCGAAGTCACAACTGCAGCGATAGACTCACTCAGTATCGTTGCCGATCGCCTGAATGAAATTGGAGAGGCGCTGCGTGTACCTCCTCAACCGCTCTAGCCGGTCAGTTTAAACTCGTCTCTCTCCCCCTCTACCCCCAGCCACATCCTTCGCTGGAACCACGAGTTGGTGCCAACTTCAAGCGGCGGATGCGCTGTCCCCACCCATCTTCTACCATCCCAACCATAACCCTGCCTCCCCAGGTGTACAGCTTTGGGCCGGAATCCATACTTGTCTCGCACGCGGGCGGCGGCGGCCCTTGACAATAGATGTGCGTTAAGATATAACTAGATATATCTTATTCTAAACGTTCAGCAACGTTTTGAAAGGTGGAAAAAACTATGTTTGGTTTTAGGTATTGGGAAGAGCCGCAACCAGGATATGCCTGGTCAGGTGAGTATGGGCCAGGGTACGGCCGCGGCTTTGGGCCGCAGTTCAGTAGGAGAGCATGGCATATGGCACGTCGCTTTGGATTTGGGCCGGGTACCCCACCGATGGGTCCCAGGATGTTTGGACGCGGCGATCTTAAGTATGCCCTCATGGATCTCCTGGCAGATCATCCCATGCACGGCTATGAGTTGATCAAGGAACTGGAAGAAAAATCGGGCGGATTCTATACTCCCAGCGCCGGTGCGGTTTATCCTACGCTGCAAATGCTCGAGGATCGTGGCTGGCTGAGCAGTTCCAGTGTGGAGGGCAAGAAGGTGTATACGATGACTGACGCCGGGCGCGCTGAGCTCGCCGACCATCGTAGCCGGCGCGCGGCGGAGTCGGAGTTCGGCGGACGAGGTCCGCGCGGATGGGGCGAGCATGGCCACAGGCATCATGGCCCATTCGGGGGTCCAGGCGGCCCATTCTGGCGCGAGGCCCGTCCCGAACTAGGCGCACTCCGGCATGAGAGCATGGAAGTCGCACGCCTCCTGCGAGCGGCAGTACTGGCATCCGGAGGAGACCCAGCACGACTGGCTCGACTGCGAGCCATTGTTGAGCGGACTAAAGGCGAACTCAACCAGTTTCTGGGACAAGGAGAGTCTTCCGCGGAAGCATCCTCCTACGACCAGGCCGCGGGCGAAGGACCGACCGAAAATCTTTAATCTGCTCTCACAAGAAACCCGCATGAGGCTATAACAGGGAAGCGTGCAAGCTCATTCGGTAGAGCGTCGGCGGCAGACATCTCTGTCTGCCGCCGGATCTGTGCCGCCGTTGCCGGCGGCTACCTTACCCCGCAACCTCTCAGCCGCGCTCAAGCTGCGCCTTTCTCATACTGCCCAAATGGCCGGTGAAGTGCAGTCAATCGGTATGGTATGCTCGGGGTCGAGACTTTGGAGAAGGTATAGAGCACAGATACTAGGATATGGTTCATGATGACACACGGCATGGCAGGTGGTGGGCGCTACGGCAGACTGGCGAAAACGCCTGAGCAACCAGCAGGAAAGACAGACGCCCGCACGGTTCGCCGCGTCGCCGCCGCTTTCAGACCATACTCGAGACAGGTACTGGTCGTTCTTCTGGCAATCATGCTGACCGGTGTCTTAGGGATAGTCAATCCCTATATGCTCAAGTACTCCATCTCCATCGGCTTCGGCCAGGAACGCTTTGGTTTGCTGGCTGTCTTCGTGGCAGTCATGGTCATTACGCCGATACTCAGCAGCCTGATCGGAGTGGGACAGACCTATCTCAATACCGTCATCGGCCAGAGAGTCATGCGGGACCTGCGCAATCAGCTCTACGCGCACCTGCAGCACATGCCACTGAAATTTTTCACCAATACACGCACGGGAGAGATTCAGTCAAGAATCTCAAACGACGTCGGAGGTGTGCAATCGGTGGTTACAGACACCGCCGCCTCGATTGTCTCCAATTTCACGATCGCCTTTTCAACGATCATCGGCATGCTGTTCCTCTCGTGGCAACTCACCCTCCTGTCCTTGGGCATGCTACCCTTGTTTCTCTGGTTAACGTATCGAGTCGGCAATGTTCGCCGCATTATTAGTAAAGACACCCAGGAATCGCTTGCCGACCTCACCGCCATGGTCGAAGAAACCGTCTCGGTGAGCGGGGTGCTTCTGACTAAAACGTTTGGTCGCCAGCGCCAGCAAGTGGCCAAGTTCGACAAAGAGAACGAGCATCTGGTCGCGCTGGAAATTCGGCAACAAATGGTCGGTCGCTGGTTCTTTGCTTTTATATCGACATTCTTCTCGATTATGCCAGCGTTGATATATCTGGTCGAAGGCTATATCTCCTTTGGACCAGGGCACTCCCCAATACCTCGTGCGAATCTCGGAGATGTCATCGGGACACTGGTGGCCTTTACCACTCTGCAGAGCCGGCTGTACTTTCCAATCGGCCAACTATTGACGGTACAGGTGCAATGGCAGGGAGCTTTCGCGCTCTTCGATCGTATCTTTGAATATTTGGATCTGCCGCTCGAGATTACCGACAAACCCGGAGCCATAGCGCTCGACCCCGCAACAGTCCAGGGCAATATTGAGTTCGATCATGTGACGTTCCGCTACGGTACGGAGCAGGAGCGGCCAACTCTTCACGATGTCTCCTTCACCGTCAAGCCTGGCCAGCTGACCGCTCTGGTAGGGCCTAGTGGCGCCGGGAAGACCACGATCACCTATCTCGTGCCGCGACTCTATGACGTGGAGAGTGGCGCAGTCTATATTGATGGTCACGATGTGCGCGACGTGACTCTAGAGAGTCTTGGTCAGGCCATGGGGGTCGTCACCCAAGAAACCTATCTCGTCCATTCCACGATTCGTGAGAACCTCCTCTATGCCCGTCCCGATGCCACTGAGGAGGAGATCGAGGCAGCGTCGCGCGCCGCGGCCATTCATGAGCGGATCATGGAGCTGCCGGATGGATACGACACTGTGGTGGGAGAGCGAGGATATAAGCTGTCCGGTGGCGAAAAGCAGCGTATCGCGATCGCGCGTGTCATCTTGAAGGATCCCCACATCCTGATTCTCGACGAGGCAACCAGCTCGTTGGATACGCACTCCGAACGGCTCATACAGGCAGCAATTGAAGACTTGCTGCAGCAACATCGTACAACGATCGCGATCGCCCACCGGCTCTCCACCATTCTGGCGGCGGATCAGATTCTGGTGATAGACAGCGGGCAGATCGTCGAGCGTGGTACCCATCAGGAACTTCTCGACCTGGATGGCCTCTACGCGCGGCTCTACCGCGAGCAGTTCAGCTCTCAGCCGGAATTCTCGGCCGTGGAGGAGCCGGACGAGCCAAAAAACGAACTGGCTGAGCTTCTCCTCGACTGAGTCGCGTAGCGGCGTCGGCTCGGCACCAGTGGTTCAAAAACTCATAGGTGCCAGCCAGGAATAGACCATCGCTGGATCGCCCGGATAGGGAAGTAGCTCATCCGCGAGCTGCGTGCGTGGCGCCTCGTGTACGTTTTCTGGAGCGCTCATTTCCAGATCCAGCTGCATCAAGACATCATCCCTGGTGAGCGGAAGGCCCGCCGACTGGTAGAAAGCCAAGATATCGTTGCTGACTCCAGGAAGTGAGGCACGAATTTCGACGGCGGGATGAAGCTCGGACGAGATAGCGGCGCGCCAGGGCGCGTCTTCACGCAGCACTGAGGCCAAGAGAGCCGCGGCTGCGGCGTCACTTCGCGCTACTAGTGGCCCGAGGTGAATGCTTGGCTGTCCATCTCGCAGACCGCCGTATATGAGATAGCCGGATGGGTCATCCTCCGGCGAGCCAGGACCGCGAGCTATGGCCAGCCAGTTGTTGGGAGACTCGAGCATCAATGCCAAGACCACTTCGCGGTCGCCACCGAACGCCGCCCGGTCCAGCGTTCGCACCAGCGCCAGATCGGTGCTCCGATACAGGCGGGCTTCAGTCTGCCCGGCAATCTGGCCCAGGCGCCAGCCGTCAAAGCCACGAAGTGGAACTCTCAGGTACCATGACCGCGCCACCGGACGAAAGCCCAGGTCTGTGTAGAGCGGTTGGCCGTCACTGGTGGCGTCGAGCAGGACGCTCCGTATACGCCTTCCTCGTAGGAATGAGAGCGCGACGCCAGTGGTAGCCCGCGCAAGCCCGCGCCGGCGAAAGTCGGGGTGAACAGCCACATTGCCGATTATGCCGACGCTGCCCGCGGCTATCGCACTGGTGGAGGCAATAATCGCCGCTGAATCAGAAGCGATCGAGTCGAGTGCCCCAGCACGCACCAGCCAGACGCGCGCGTTCTCCCACCTCACCAACGCGCTCAGCAATTCACTACTGGCATGCCAACCGGTACGTAAACGCAGCTCACTCAAACCTGCGATATCTTCGGCGGTGGCTATCTCTACTCGCGCTGACTCACCCACTACCACTCCTCCAGACGAGACAGACATTGTTTAGCGTGTCGGCGCCGCGCATCTCGCACCCATCACTCATCGTAACATACCTTCTGCGGCAGTATCACGCGGTACACTGTGACCCACCGCAAGTCGCCGAGCCCGCGTGCCGGACAATCGCCAGCATGGGACGGCAACGGTGCTATACTAGCAGATACTGGAAGTAGTAAGTCGATTACTCGTATGTCACGTGGAGGAATTGTGGAGCAGCACGATGTAAGCAGCATACGTGGCGGCGCCAGACTCGGCCGATTGAGTTATCCGCCTACCACCTGGCGTAATAATACGCTAGAGTGGGGTACGCATACCTATGTCATGGGCATTCTCAATATTACTCCCGATTCGTTCTCGCGCGACGGCTTACTGCTGGAACAGATGACTGCTCATGAAGTGGTGGGAACAGCGGTCGAGCGAGCCCGTGTAATGGTGGCACAAGGCGCACATCTGATCGATGTGGGCGGAGAATCGACGCGGCCGAGTACCTCGCTCACGGATCCACTTCCGCCTGAGGTCGAGCAGGGCCGCGTCGTCCCTATCATTGCGGAGCTTGCAAGTACGTTGCCTCCGTCGGTGGTGATCTCCATCGATACCTACAAGGCCAGTACCGCCGCAGCCGCGCTGGATGCTGGGGCAACACTGGTCAACGATATCTCCGGTCTACGAGCTGATCCGGAGATGGCGTCACTGATAGCCCTGCGGGGCGTACCAGTAGTCGTCATGAGCAATCTGCGCGGCCAGCCGCGCCATGAGCCGGTAGCTGACGTTCTGCGCCGTCTGTCCGGGAGCATTGACCTAGCGCTCACCGCCGGCATTCCTTGGGAAAATATCATTCTGGACCCCGGCTTTGGCTTCGGTCTGGTGGACCGAGAAAACCTGCAAGTGTTGAACCGACTCGACGATGTCTGCGCATTGGGACGTCCATTACTAGTGGGAACGTCGCGCAAGGCACACATTGGGCTTGTCCTAGGCACACCGGTGGACGATCGGCTCGAAGGCACGGCGGCCACAGTGGCTCTGGCCATAGCCCGTGGCGCGGAGATCGTGCGCGTCCATGACGTCCGACAAATGGCTCGCGTGGTCAAGATGGCCGACGCCGTCGTACGCGGCCACTGGGAGACGATGGAATAGATTAACATAAGCAGTGATAAGCAGGCAAGAGAACCTTGACGAACGTTCAGTTTCACAGTTATCGCGAAGCGCTGGACTGGATCTACTCGTTCAGCGATACCGAGCGAACCGGGCAGTTTGTGCGCGACCGAGAGGATAACCTGCTCCGCGAGCGCACGCTGCTGGCCGAGCTGGGGAATCCGCAGGACGCTTACGGAATTACCCACATTGCCGGTACCAAGGGCAAAGGCTCGACGGCGACGATGATCGCGAGCATACTCCAGGCGGCCGGCATTCGCAGCGGTCTCTATACCCAGCCTGATCTGCACACATTCAGGGAACGCATGCGAGTGGCAGGCAGGCTCATAGGAGAGGATGAACTACCCTACCTAGCCGAGAAGGTACGAGACGGCTTGAACCATGTAGGGGAGTCCCTTGGACCATATATCACGTACGAGGTCGCTACGGCGCTCGCTTTTCTCTATTTTCGAGAAGCGGGAGCCCACCATGCGGTAGTTGAGGTTGGTCTGGGAGGACGGCTCGACGCTACCAACGTGGTCGCGCCGATGGTAACCGTGATTACCTCGATCAGCTACGACCACATGCAGGTGCTGGGAAATACACTCACGGCTATCGCGGGCGAGAAGGCAGGCATCATAAAGCCGGGAGTGCCAGTGATCACATCGGTTCGCTCACCAGAGGCCCTCGCGGTCATTCGGCAGGTCAGCGCCGAGCGTGGCGCTCCATTGATCCGTACCGGGCCAGAGGCAGACAACGGTTGTCAGTATCGCTACCGATCGCTGGAAGCGGATAGTGAGCGAAGCCGGTTCGCGGTAATTGCACCGAATGGATCATACACAGAGCTGGAGCTGGCGCTGCTCGGAGATCATCAGCTTGAAAATGCGACCGCCGCAGTGGCTGCGGCACACGTTCAGAGAGAGCTGGGACTTCGGGTCGGCGACGACGCTATTTTCCAGGGGCTACGCGACGTACGCTGGCCGGCACGCCTGCAGGTTGTGAGCCGGAGCCCATGGGTGGTAGTTGATAGTGCTCATAACGCCGATTCATTCGCCAGACTCTTTGCGGCGCTACGACACCATTTTGACTTCCGCCGGCTTATCCTGGTTCTAGGCCTCATGGCCGACAAAGACATCCCCGGCATTGCCAAAGAGATCACACGAGCTGATGTAGAGGAAGTTTTTGCCACAGGGTGGCGCAATCCTCGTGCCGCATCACCGGATGTGGCGCTGGCTTTGCTCAAACCCGGCACGGCTTCCGCGAGCCCGGATCTTGCCGTCGCAATGCGATCGGCGCTGCGCAGCGCCGGGTCGGGAGACCTGGTTTGTGTGGCCGGGTCAGTAGCGTTCGCCGGCGAGGCGCTCCGCTGGTGCGCATCAAATTTGGAAGGTCCCCATTCAACGCCGATCGAGATCGCTGGAACAGATCACTGACCGCAGTCCTATTGGAACAGCGGTGCCGCAATCACTGTAGGTCCCGGGTTAAGGGACGACGTAGCCAGGGCGAACCTGCACTCGACGTGGCTTACGGCGGTAGCCGGTTAGGTCATGTAGATCATAGAGCGCACGTACGATTGCTTCATCGTTCCACCGATAGCTCATCGGCGGCGGATTACCGAGGTTATCCACGACCTTGTCGCTGCCGGTGAGTGCGAAGAGCACCGTCGCGGCGCACTGCGCCACGGCGTCGAGGTGATACCCGCCTTCCTGGATGGTGACCAGCCGGCCATGACAGTACTGTTCGGCGATCTCCGCTACCTCTAGGGTGAGATCGGAATAGTCGGCATTACAGAGCATCAGGCCACCGAGCGGATCACGCCAGTGAGCGTCGAACCCAGCTGAGAGCAGGATAATATCAGGACGAAAGCGGTCGGCGACTGGCCACAGCACCTGCCGAAAGATAGGATCGAATACACTCCACCCGCTACCTTCCGGCAGCGGAACGTTGATGGTTGCTCCTAGACCGGCGCCGGCGCCAGTTTCGGCTGAAGAGCCGGTTCCTGGGTACAGAGGAGATTGGTGGGTTGAAAAATAGACGACTGAGCCATCCTCATAGAAGATGTCCTGTGTGCCATTCCCGTGATGGACGTCGTAATCCACAATCAAGACTTTGTTCCAGCCCCAGCGCTCCTGTGCGTAACGGGCGGCAACCGCGGCGTTGTTCAACAAGCAGAATCCCATGGCGGTATCTTTGGTGGCATGGTGGCCAGGCGGCCGCACGAGCGCATAGGCGTTGCGCGCACGACCTTCCCCGATGGCATCCAGTGCGGTGAGTCCGGCACCCGCCGCCAGGGTTGCTGCGGTATAGCTGCCCGACGAGATGTATACCTCGGAAGCAAATTTGCGAGTCTCCTCCGCGTGACCCTGCTCCTCGCCGAGAGAGGCAAGTGCTTGCGCCGCGTGGCGCAACCGCTGAATATGGAGTGGATCATGTACGCGAGCCAGCTCGTCGTCGGTAGCGGCGCGAGGCGTAAGGCGCAGGACCTGTGTGGCGGGTAAGCTACCCTCTTCGAGCAACGCCTCAATCATGCTGATAGCTGCGCGCACTCGATCAGGAGTCTCGGGAAAGTCCTGCGGCACATAATGATTTAAGAAGGCGTCATCGTAAATGAGCGCGGTAGGCAATTTGGGCGAGTTGTCGCCGTCCGCCTTCTCGGTGTGCTCCGACTCCAGCTCGGGAACCACCTCCTCGATGCTCGTAGCCGTTTCAGGCTCAGATTTTCTAGACTTTGGCAAGCGAGCGGCTCCTTCTAGAAAGATACGTCGTATGTACTTTTGCAACATACTACGATGCGCCGGATGCTGCAAGCGATTCAGCTACCGGGCGACGTCTCGCGGCCGGCGATCCAGCAGATCTCCGGCGGGTCTAGCGTGAATCGCACATCGGGCACCAAGGATAGCAGCGCTAGAAGCCAATGCGCGCCAGCGGTTCCTCCTGCTATGCGCGCGAGTGCCAACAGATCGAGCGTCTCTCCACTGACCAGACTAGTCCATGCGCTGCAGAGGAGACTAGATGGGATCGCCACCTCACCGGGACTGCGCCCATGTTCACGTGCCGGATCAAACCAGACCACTACCTCCACGACATTTGCGTATAACAACAGAAATGAGCCGGCGCCTACCGGGGGCAGACAGGGATCGGCCAGACCACGAAGGTAGCACAGTACGCCTTCCTCAAAGCCAGTCTCACTAGCGCTCATGCCTCGTGCTCTACCTCTGGCCTAACTAGAAGAGCTCCGAGACCGAGCGCCCTTCATGGATGCGTAGAATCGCTCCGGCAAATAACTCCGACACCGACAGGATCGTCATAAAAGGCACGCGCTTCTCTTCCGGCACTGGCACTGTATCCGAAAGTATCAACTCCGCGAGACCAGAGTCACGAAGGCGCGCAACCGCGGGTCCAGATAATACACCATGTACCGCACAGGCATAGACCGCGCGGGCGCCTTGTTCACGCACCAGCCGCACCGCCTGAGTAACCGAGCCGGCAGTATCGATCTCATCGTCTACGATCAGCGCATCACGTCCAGAGATGGCCCCAAGCAGCCCCAGGCTTTCCATCCGACCATCATTTCCCAGACGCCGCTTCTCGACGATGGCGAGGGGTGCGTTCAACTGCTCGGCGAAATTGCGCGCTTTCTTGGCGAAGCCGGTATCGGTGGCCACGACGGTAAGATTCGCCAATCCCTTCGACAGAACGTACCGAGCCAAAACATTCTGAGCAGTCAGCTCATCCACAGGTATGTTGAAAAACCCCTGAATCTGTCCGGCATGCAAGTCCATAGTCAGGACTCTGCTTACTCCCGATGCCATGATGATGTCGGCGATAAGCCGGGCTGTGATCGGCACGCGGGGCTGATCCTTCTTGTCGGTTCGGCCATAAGCATAGTACGGGATGACAGCGGTTATGCGCTTTGCTGACGCTCGCTTGGTGGCATCTACCATGATGAGCAATTCCATGATCGAGGTATTGACGGGCGTGGTGAAAGGCTGAATCAGGAAGACATCCTTACCTCGCACGTTCTCGTTGATCTTGACAAAGATGTTTTCATTCGAAAACATCGACACCTGCGCCTTACCCAACGCAATGCCCAGATGGCCGCATATATCTAGGGCTAATTGCCGATGCGCATTGCCGGTGAAGACTGCTAAATCGCTCATCAATTACTTCTTCGCTGCTTCATGGCTCACTGCCGAGTGCGCCATCTCAATTGGAGGCTGTAGCTGGGCGCCACCTGTCGCACGTCATTGTATCATGCGTCTCGCGCCGGCAACCCAGGCGCAACAATCTCAGCCGGCCACAATAAGCCTCCTATGCCGGTTTTCATCTTTCAGGAGGGTCATGGGAGCTAGGCTGCTCGGATTTACTCCACTGGTGGCTGCCGGGTCGCCTGGTCCCTGGCGAGCGGCCTGAGCCAAATGGGTGACTGGACGTTGGGGAAACGACGTGGTACACTGTTTTTCACACAGTTAAAAGCACTCTTCTGAACGCCCTGCCTATGGCGAGAGGGGACTCGAAGATGCAGCTACCACATAATTGCCTCTGCGCTACAGACCTGCGGATCGACCACAGCTGTCCACAGAGCAAGAAAAAGGCACCGCAAGACGTATAGCTTGCGGTGCCTTTTCCGTTTTTCGGGCTACCAGCAATGCAGTGCCGGAGCTGTTGTCGTCAGGGTGAACTGAAAGGAGGTCTGCCGGTACAGTAGCCAAGTTTGCTGATGTACGAGTGTCGTTCGTCAAGGTATCTCCACATGAGGAATGCTAAGCCGAAATGGGGTTGGTTGCGAGACGAGTTACGACCTTCACCCATTCCTCGGGGATACAGAGAAAGCGGGGTATGCCGATGCACTCAAGCATGATTGGAAAAATCGCCAAAGCCAAGCAGTACGCACAAGAGCCAGAGCGCATTCAGTTCAGCCAGTTCGAGGCAACTTTCCGGGGGGAAAACGATTCACATACGACGAGCCTGCAAGATGGTAAGTGGCATTGCAGCTGCCGATTTTTCGAAGATTGGGGAACCTGCTGCCACACGATGGCAATTGAGCGTGTGCTGGGTGTGATGGTGCCGGCTGATCAGCGCCAAGGCGAACCTTTCAATCTGAGTCTTGGGCACTAATCGATTTCAGTGTCCGCCGGATCAACAATAACCACATACCAATAGAGCGATTCCAGCGAAGCGGCACGGCATAATTACCGGCCGCATCGCGGCGAAGTGGATACTACCTGCCTATGCAGCGGCGAGGCTCGGCACTACTGGGGAAGCCAGATAGGCAACAGGAAGTGCAGCAAGATGATGACTAGAAACATTGATCCGGCCAGAATGCCTATCAAACGCAGATCGTTTTTTACGTAGGCGTAGTGCTGCGGAGAAAGCTGACTGGAGAGGCGCGCTCGTTGGGCCGACTGATTTCTAGCCGCTCGATTGATTTGAGCGCGAGCTGTCGAGCGAGACACACTTTCGGTCGGCTTGGGCTGAGGCCTGGCGGCGACCGGCGCGGCAGATGGCCTGGTTACTTCGGGTGCGCGCTTCGGTGCGGCGGAAGGTACGACAGCACTCTTGACCGGCTTGGCAACTGGGACGCTTCCGGAAGGAGCCTCTTTGGCTGCAGTCACATCCTCACTGCCTGGCCTGGGCTGGCGCACCAGCATTACTTCGGGGGCCTTCGACGCCGTCTGTGACCGGCGAGCTGCGTTGGTCTGGCGTGCGGCCGTAGACTTCTTGGCCATCGAATACTCTCCTTAACATTGCCGGATTCTACCCGCGAATATGTGAGATGCTCGCTCAAAGAGCAGTATATCGTACCCGCTCTAACGGCGCAAGCATAGCAGGACGAAGCCCGACGTACTCACTTGGGGATATGCACGAGATGCTCCGGAAGCTGCTACAGTTCGTTATACTACAACGAGCCGCCATACCAAGTGGGTCACCAGATATGCGTTTCCGGCGTACCCGTTATCGCTATAGGAGGCAAGCCACCACGATGGACCTTACGCACTTCGACGAATCAGGGCACGCCCACATGGTGGATATCAGCGCCAAGAGCACTACCCAGCGTGAGGCAACAGCCGGGGCCAGCATTTCGCTTCTCCCCGAGACGTTGGACCTCATTCGAGAGGGACGCGTCGCCAAGGGAGATGTTCTGGCAGTAGCACAGATCGCCGGCATCATGGCAGCCAAGCAGACGGCGCAATTGATTCCGATGTGTCATCTGTTGTTACTCTCCGGAGTGGAGATGGGGTTTCAATTCCACCAAGATAAGTTGGGCGCGAGCCGGATCGATGTGGTTGCGACGGTCCGCACTGAAGGGAAGACCGGAGCCGAGATGGAGGCGCTTACCGCAGTGAGTATAGCGGCGCTCACCATTTATGACATGTGCAAGTCGGTTGACCGCGAGATGAGCATACACAACATCCGCCTCCTAAAAAAGAGCGGCGGCAAGAGCGGAACCTTTGTGAGGCAAGAAGAGAAGCAGGCGCAAGAGGAGGCGTAAAGTCGGCGAGAGTGGTTCTTAAAAGAGAAGAAGTGTCTAATCCACTGCCTAGCGGTTAATTGACTGAGGAGGACAAGATGCGCAAGAGCCGTCCCGATGCCCGCCGCGAGGTCACTAAGCGGGCAACATTATGTCTGATGTGGGGTATTATCGCGGGGGTTGCCTATCTGGGGCTCATCGGCCGGGGAGTGAGCTTCATCGCCAAATCGACCGGATTAATCGGATCGGGCGAGACAATAGACTCAGGCCTGATCTCACTTACGTCCTCAGCAGGCGGCGGCGTCGCAGTCCCCGCCTCGCTACATGCTCTCGCCATCGCCGCCCTGGCCGCTCTGCCTTTCGCCATCGTCGGGATTATGGTGCTGGGCATCCTCCAGCGCATCAACCCCAGGCAAGGGATTTTTGCTGGCCTGCTCATCGCCGCGGCATCGTTGGGACTGATTGGTTCGCTGCTGCTCTTTCTGCGTGTGGTCGCCACCGAAAGTAACGGCAAGGGGTTTATCATAGCCTTCCTTACCGGTGTCATCGTATCGCTCCTCCTCCGTGTGCAACAGTGGATGCGGCACTCATATGATCGGAACCCGGCATTGGTAACGCTACTGGTCGCGCTGGTAGTTATCGCCTACCTGATACTTTCCAACGGCACCAATATTACTGCCATTATCCTTTCGGACGTGGATGTCTGGCTGGCGCTGGTAGCATTTGCCATAGCTCTCGTCGCCGGTATCGGGATTGCCCGTTACCGGAGGCTGATCCCACCGGGCAAATAGCGGCCGCACTCTCCTGCCGCCACACAGGTTGATGCTCCAGCGACTCTCCCGATAATATAATAAGATAGGATGTCTCGGGCACACGCCATGCCAGTGTGCGCTCGAGGTCGCGTTCCCTATGGTAAGCCTAGGAGAGACGAAATGCCGGTGCAGATACGCTACTTCGCGGCGCTGCGCGAAGCCGTGGGACGCGAGAGTGAATCACTCCAGTTGCCCGCCGGGACCACAGTCGAGCAGGTTCGCAGCATGCTGGCGCAGCGTTATCCCGCTGTAGCCGCCATTTTGCCGCGGTGCGCAGCAGCGGTCAATCGCGGTTATGTGCCGGTCACAGCGGAACTATCCAACGGTGACGAGCTAGCTTTTATCCCTCCACTGGGAGGTGGCTGATCTATGCCTCAAATTATCAAGATCACATCCAATCCGCTGGACGCTGCCTCGGTGCAGTCGCTTATTGACGCGGTCTCCGCTCCCGGCGACGGCGGACTCGTCGTCTTCTTGGGTGTTGTGCGCGATACGGCGCGTGGAAAGCGTATACGTTATCTAGAGTACGAAGCCTACACAGAGATGGCGGAGCAGCAGATGGCAACTATCGCCTTCGAAGTTGAACAGCGCTGGGCTACCGATCACGTGGCAATGGTTCACCGGATTGGGCGCTTAGAAATTGGTGAATGCAGCGTGGCCATTGTTGTTGCTTGCCCACACCGCGCCGAGGCATTCGCGGCGTCCCAGTATTGCATTGACACACTCAAGTCCACCGTGCCTATCTTCAAGAAGGAGATAGCCGAAAGCGGCGAAGAGTGGGTAGAGGGCTAAAGACTAGCGAGGATCGGCAATGAAATTCGGCGTTGTAGTGTTTCCCGGTACCTGGAGCGACAGGGATTGCCGGCACGTCATCGAGCGCGTACTCAGCCAGGAGGTAGCCAGTATTTGGCACGAAGATACCGACCTGCACGGCTGTGATGCTGTTGTACTTCCAGGCGGTTTCTCCTACGGCGACTACCTGCGTGCTGGCGCCATTGCCCGATTCGCGCCAGTGATGGGAGCCATTGCTGAGTTCGCGCGCCGAGGTGGATTGGTGCTTGGTATCTGCAACGGCTTCCAGATCTTGCTCGAGGCTGGGCTGCTGCCGGGAGCAATGCTGCGTAATCAAAGCTTGGAGTTTCGCTGCCAGTGGACGAACTTGCGTGTGGAGAACGCGAGTACACCATTTTCGCGACTCTGCCGGAGCGGGCAGGTGATTCGTATGCCGATCTCACATGGAGAAGGCAACTATTTTGCTGATGACGCCACTCTGGCTGCCCTAGAATTGCAGGGAAACATACTGCTGCGCTACTGCGACCAGTTCGGCGAGAGCAGACCGGCTACCAATCCCAACGGCTCACAGCACCATATTGCCGGCGTCGTGAACCAGCAAGGCAATGTGGCTGGGATGATGCCTCACCCGGAGCGTTGCGGCGAGGCAATTTTGGGCGGTGAAGACGGCCGGTTGATCTTTGGCTCCATGATAGCGGCCCTGGCAGAGAGCCGCGTCTCGGCTCGATAGTGATAGGCTGACACTTCAAGCAGCGGGGAGGCGCCGAGTGCAGGAGGGCTGGGGACGACGCTTCGCATTGCTGACGCTCGACATCGATACCCTCTCCAGCCTGCTGGAACCGGTGGCCGCCGGCCGCGCCGTTATCTCGGCGGAGCCTCTGGGCGGAGGGCTGGTCAACACCAACTACAAAGTAGCCTTGGCCGCATTCCCCGGCAGTGTTGTCGTACGTCTCTATACCCGTGACCCAGCCGCCTGCCGGATCGAGTACGACATTTACCAGCTGGTGCACTCACATATTCCGATGGCCGAGATCCTTTTTGCCGATACCGAGGGGGTTCGTTCTGGGCGCCCCTACATGATCACCCGCTGGGTGCCTGGGTTGAAGCTCGATACCGTTATCGCGGCCGGCGATACTGACACTATCAAGCGCGCAGCATGGGCAGCTGGGGAGACGCTGGCGGCACTAGAGACCTATACCTTCGGTGAACCCAGCTTTTTCGGCCCTGGACTCAGCCTACGGGAACCGCTGCACACCGCGCGTGATAGCGTAGTCGCTATGGTGGCCACCAGCCTCTTCGAATCGGAGGCGGGAATTCGGCTGGGTAAAGATCTCACCCAGCGGATCTGGGGACTGCTGACCAGGCATGCGGACTTGCTTGACGAGGCCAATGGTCCAGCGACACTGGTGCACGGCGACTACAAAGCACAAAACTTGCTGTTGCAGAAGCAATCCAGCGACACCTGGGAGATGGCAGCGGTGCTGGATTGGGAGTTCGCGCTAGCCGGTTCGTCGCTCTTTGATCTCAGCATTCTGCTGCGGTACGCGGAGACCCTTCCACCAGTGTTTGAGGAAGGTGTCATCTCCGGTTACCGCGGTGCCGGGGGAAGGCTACCCCTGGACTGGAAACGGGTGATAAAGTTGCTCGACCTGCTCAATCTTTGCGAATTCTTGCGCAGTCCCGAGCCCCGCTCCACGATGATCAGCGACGTGACCAGGTTGGTGCAGGCGACATGCGACGAATGGGACAGCTACACCAGCTTCTAGTCGCGCCCCGCCAATCGCGCCCCGCTAATCGCATGAGGCTCCTGACCCATAGCTACTAGTGCCAGTGATGGCCCGGCAGTTGAATCCATAGTATGCCGACGGATCCACCGGCACATTGTTGACCTCGACCATGAAGTGCAGGTGTGGACCGGTGGACCAGCCGGTCGAGCCCTCGAGGCCGATGGTGGCCCCAGCCTCTACAGAGGTACCCACCTTGGCGCTGAGCGACTCCATGTGACCGTAGATCGTAGAGATCCCATTGCAGTTATTGATCTTTATCGAGTATCCCAGTCCCCCAACGTCCCAGCCTGCCCAGATAACCTCACCAGCCTGAGCCGCTTTTATCGGGTTACCGGCGCCCGTCGAGATATCGACACCGTCGTGGTACCAGCTAAAGCCGCGTACCCAGAATGAACCTGGATTAGGCGCTACCAGCTGGTAGCCGGTAGGGACGCCATGTCCATCGTACGGGTCACAGAGCGCGCCAGGATCTCCTTTGGAGCTGGCAATCGACGTCCAAGGGCTGTCACCGAACACGTTACTGCCGTTGCTAGGCGGTACATAGACCGGCGGCCGGTAATCGGCGCCGTATTTGGGATCAGTGGGAATCTTGTAAGCTTTCCCGATGGCAATCTCCTGCCCGGAAAGCATACTGTTCAGCTCCATGATGCCGCCGATCTGGACATGGAACTTGGTGGCGACACTTTGCAGAGAATCTCCAGAGTTAGCGGTGTACCAGATGTAGCTCGGTTGATTTTGCCAGAGAACTGATCCGGCGAGTACCTGGAAGGAGTTCCCTCCGCCCCCGGTAGTATTGGTCAGCGGCGTGATGGTAAGAAGTCCAGTAATGAGAATGCATGCCATCAGCGTCACTATAGCCAGCCTCATCGAGAGTGGACGCTCTCGACGCTTGATAAACGGATTGCCCATTGAGACGCCGCTGCCCGGAATCAGTACTGGGCCGGTTACCGGACCGGTGGCGAGGGCCGGAACTCCTGCCTCGTCGTACATCATGAGGGCACCCTCGACGCCGGTGGATCCGTTGGGGAATGGACCGCCGTCAAGGCTATCGTCATAGCCTTCAAGAGGCGACGCGGCTCGCGAGTCATCCCCATAATCTTCTGGCAGCTCGTCGTACTCGCCGTAGCCGGACTCATCTTCGGGGAAATCGCGCGGAGATCGCCCTTGCCCCATGATCGCTCACCTCTCTTGGTTCAACTGTCCGTACACTCACGGGGCGCACATCCCCGGGGTACCTATGATGTCCACTCTAGTGTCTGCTTCAGACAGTGTCAACGTCTCTTCGATCTCTAGGGGACCATGGTACCAAGCCGACGCGGGTGGACCGCGTCGGCTTGCGCTCGGGCTGACGCGAACTACGCCAGCTCGTCTCGCGTGTACCCCAGCAGCCGGCGCGCGACAATCAGTCGGTTGATCTGCCCGGTTCCCTCGTACAGGTCGTTGATCTTCGCGTCCCGCATCCACTTCTCCGCGAGGTTCTTGCAACTATATCCCTCGTGACCGAGGATCTCCACGGCTTTCTGCGTCACAAAGGTGACCGCTTCGCCTGCCTTCACCTTGCACATAGACGCTTCCATGGTGTTTCCAGTTACGCCACGAGCCATTCCTGATACATGTACCGTCTCAGGTACCTCGTTCGAGATACCCTGGTCCATCTGCCAGGCCGCCCGCAGCGTGAGAAGCCAGGCAGATCGCAGCTGAGTCTCCATCTGCATGATGTCTCTCTCCACCGCCAGAAGCTTTGCATACGGGGCTCCGTATCGTATCTGGACATCTCGCCTGGCCAGATAGTCCTTGGTATAGTCGAGGGCGGCTCTGCCGACGCCAATCGCACTGGCGGCGACCAGCGGGCGGGTCGCGTCAAACGTCCTCATAGCTCCCTGGAACCCCCGGCTGGCTCGCGTCTCCGGCGCATCCAGCTCAGAGCTACCCAGGATGTTGTCCGCCGGTATGCGGCAATCTGTGAAGCTTATGGCGGCGGTATCGCTGGCACGTATTCCATGCTTCTTCTCCAACTTCTCGACCCTCATGCCAGGCGTGCCCGCTTCGACTACAAAACTCCGCATGCCGCGCCGGCCGGTACCCGGAGCGATAGTTGCCCAGACTACCACCAGCCCTGGAGATTCCTGCGCCGCCATCAAGCCATTGGTAACAAAGATCTTCTCACCGTTGAGAATCCACTCTGTGCCGTCCTCGCTCCGCCGGGCGGTCGTGCGAATATTGGCAGTATCGCTCCCAGCCTGTGGTTCGGTCATGGCCATGGCGCCCCATTTGGGCTCGCCACCTAAGAATCGCCCGAGGAAACGCGCCCGCTGCTCCTTTGTCCCCGAAGCGTCTATAGCCGCCGCGCCCAAGGCTCCTCCGGGAGTGGAAAGGTAGAGGCCGCAGTCGCCATAGGAGAGCATTTCCACCGCGTGCGCCAGGGCAACCGTACGGGCCTGCCCGCTCCCGGACGCGGTATCGCTGCTTCCCCGCCCTCTCAGCCCAGCATTATTGCCGGCCTCCCACATGAGTTTGATATACTCCCAAGGGCGTTCATGCTCATGCTCGTCATAGTAGCGGGCCACCGGACGCATAACCTGCAGAGCTACTTGTTCCAGCGTTTGGAGCTGCAGCGAGATCGACTCGGGTATCTCGAAATCAATCATTGGACCTTCTCCCCGATCTATACTTGGGCGTAGTATCTCCTTCTACAACAGCGCCATGCCGGCCAACGTAGTGATGCCGCGCGCATTGCGCAGGAGGAGCTCAACCGGATTTTCGCGAATGTAGCCGTGACCGCCGTAAATCTGCACCGCGCGATCCGCTATCGACATCGCGGTTGAGTCGGCGTACTGCGCCGCAAGCACGCACTCCCGCGTTGCTGGGCAATTCTGATCCAAATTCCAGGCCGCCTCCCAGACCATCAGGCGCGCAGCATCCAGCTCAATGCACATCTCGGCAAGCATAAACGCAATGCTCTGGAACTGAGCAATTGGCCTTCCGAATGCATGCCGGTCTTTGGCGTAGGCAGTTGCGTACTCCAGCGCCGATCGCGAAACCCCAAGAGCCAAAGCCGCCAGAGTTACTCGCGAAAGATTTTGCAGTCGATCAAAATCAGCCGGGTCTAGCCCGGCGCCCATCCCTAACCGGGCTGACGCGGGAACACGGCATGCATCCAGTGACAGCTCATAGGTTGGGAAAGCACGCACACCCATTAGCTGTTCGCGCTCGCCTACGACGAGGCCCGTGGTGTCGCGCTCGACGATAAAAGCCTGCGTTTCGCCCCCTTCATCGGCATATACCAGGAGCGCTTCGGCGCTATCAGCAAGCGATACCCCTACTTTGCTGCCATGCAACGTGTACTCGTCACCCTCACGGCGCGCGCTTGTCGCCAGATGCGCAGGGTCAAAGTCCCATCCGGTCTCCTGGAGTGCGACAGCCAGCGGCGCAAAACGTTCGCGGGCTAGATATGGCAGCCAGCGCGCCTGCTGTGCCTCGGTACCGTACAGATGTATCGGCAACCCGAAGAGCGCCGGAGCAAGAACCTGCAATGCAAGCGCCAAATCGCCGTAGGCAAGCTCCTCGGCGAATAGAGCGGCACTCACCGCCGAATGGGGCTCGCCAAGGCCGCCCAATCCTTCCGGAACCCATACACTCTGCAGCCCCAGCCTCCATCCTTCTTCAATGAGATTGTCAGGGTAAGCACGCTTCTCATCCGCTTCATGTCGCGCCGGATGGACCTTCTCCCGGCTGTAGCGCGAAATTGTGTCGACGACGAGCTGTTGCTCCTCCGTAGGCGCGAATGAGATCATGGATTTCCGGCCTCTCTACCCTCTGCGCTCATAGCGGCTTGCTTTTGTCTCTCTTGCTGCTGTAACACTCGCCACAACACCTTGCCGCTGCCCGAGTGCGGCAGAGACAGGGCGAACTCAACCTGTCTCGGATACTTGTATGCCGCCATCTCTCCCTTCGCCCAGTCTATGATCTCCTCAGCCGTCGTGCGCCCCCGATACGGTTCTCGTAGCACGATGATCGCCTTGACCGTCTCACCGCGGCGGGCGTCGGGTGCGGCGATGATACAGGCCTCCGCAACCGCCGGGTGCCTGTACAAGAGCGCCTCGACTTCTGCAGGCCATACTTTGAAACCGGAGGCATTGATCATACGCTTGAGGCGGTCGACGTAAAAGAAGTACCCCTCTTCGTCGTAATGGCCGAGATCGCCGGTGCGAAAAAACCGCTTGCCATCAATTGCGATGAAAGCCTGTTCGGTATCCGCCGGCTTATTCCAGTATCCTTTAAAGACCTGCGGACCCGAGAGTATGATCTCGCCGTCCTCGTCCGGACCTAGCTCTCGCAGCGTGCCTGGGTCAACGACTCGTGCGTCCACGTCAAAGACCGGTATGCCCAGACACTGCAGCTTGGGTCGGTCGGCGGGATTGACATGAGTCTGGGCCATGGTTTCAGACAGGCCATACCCCTCGATGTAGTGCAGGCTGGTCATCGCCAGCAGTCGCTCACCGACTGCGGCGGGTAGCGGCGCCCCACCGCCGCCAATACCTTCTAAGGTATGCAGATCGTATTCGCCGATGTTCGGATTGGCAAGGAAGTCGACCATCATAGCGCTGATGTTCGTCCACCCGGTACATCCGTAGCGCTGTATGAGGGCCGCGGCAGCCTCTCGGTCCCAGCGGGTCATCAGCACGATACTGGCGCCCAGATAGATAGGAGCATTCATGCTCCCCTGCATGCCCGTCACGTGGAATAGGGGTAGGGTCGCGAGAACTGCACTCTGTACTGTGCCCTGAGTCCAGACGGCACCGCCCATGACATTGGCCATCGCCGTCCGGTGAGTGTGCATGCATCCCCGTGGGTCACCCGTGGTGCCCGAGGTATAGACGATCGCCGCGAGATCGTCGGCGGTGGTAGAGAGCGGGCCTGGATCCAGGTTTGTCTCAAGCGCTTCGGACCAGAGAGTGGCGCCCTCATCCAGGATCTGACGGCGCGGCGCCTGGACTACTTCCGGAACAGCAATGCCTCCGGCCACGCCGCAGTAGTCGGCATAAGCGGCAATGATGACATGGTCGAGGATATCCTCCGCGAGAAGTGGTGCGATCTGGGGATAGAGATCCTGCGAGGCAAACGCGACGCGCGCCTGGCTATCCTGGGCATAGTACCGAAGCTCGTTGCTGACGATCAGAGAGTTGAGCGGTACGACAACTGCGCCTGCGCGCAGGATGGCATAGTAGGCGATGATGAATTGCGGACAATTGTGCATGTAGAGTGCGACGCGGTCCCCGTGGTGAACGCCGACCCGTACCAGGTAGCCGGCCATCCGATTCACCTGGTCGAACAGCTCCTGGTAGGTGAGCTCACCGCCATAATAGGCGACCGCCATCTTATGCGGATAGCGAGTTGCCGTCACCTCCAGGTTATACGAGAGGGTCGTATCAGGCAACGTCAGCGAGCGAGGCACTCGCTTCGGCCAGAAGGCAAAATGCTGAGTCTGCATGGGATTCCGCCTGCTTTCACAGGAGTCTCTAGGGCGCGCGTGCCCCACCTTGAGGTGGGGAGGAAGCGCCTCTCTCTCCCTTTCCGCTTCAAGCTCATCCCCTTCTCGGGGATCGAGTCTCGACACTCACGTTGACCGGGCCCGACGGCCAGAATGGGCTCAGCCGGCAGCAAGGGTCTTGCTGCCGGCTGAGCTGGCTGAAACATCAACACACTATCAAATCGAGAGCGCAGCGATGCATCAGAACTGCGAGATGTCGGCGGCCGTGCCGGTAAAATCGCCGGTAAGAGGCTTGACGTCGCCTACTACACTCGGATCGATGGCGTAGACGGTGTTATCCCGTGAAGGGACCCGCTCGTTGGGCGAATTGCCGTAGGTCAGTGGCGGCAACAGTCCACCGACATCCACTGTCCCGATCGAATTGAAGGCAGCCACCAGTCCGGTGCGGGAAAGATCTTTATCGTCGGCCGCCTTCTTGAGGATCGCATAGTCGACCTTGGCGAGGACGTAGCCGGCCTCGAAGAAGGCATCCGGCTGCTGACCGGGGGCATACTTCTGGACGTCGCTCAGCATCTCCTGCATTCCCGGCGCGCTGCTACCCCAGAGCGCTCCCTGGCCCATGAGCCAGGCTTCGTGCGCCAGCAGCAAGTTCAGGCCAGGAACTGCCATCAACGCGGTGGCGAAAGCGGGGCTCTGCAGAATCCACTGGGGATCGTAGCCCAGAGCATGCGCCGTGCCGATGATGTTTGCTGTCGCGACAGGGGTGGAGGTAAGGAAGACAAATTTCGCGCCCGAGGCCGCGATCTTCGCCACTGCTGGGACAAACTGCTGGGCGGTGGTGTCGGTGGCCTCGTAGGTGGCCTCTCCTACGTTGTTCAGATGGTAATTGGCGATCGATTCATTGTAGCCGGTCAATCCATCCTGGCCATAGCTGTCATCCTGATAGATGATTGCGGTCTTGGGATTCTGGATGTGCAGCGTATTGACCACGTAGTCAAAGGCATTCTCGACCTGTAGCCGGTAGGGTGTGCCGGCCAGTACCATGTATGGCTCGCGGGCCAGGTACGAGTCGAGCCCGGCGACAGTAACCAGCACCTTGTCGCGGTGGGTTAGGGGTACGATCGCCTGAGTAGTCGGCGTGCCCAGACTCTGTGCGAACATCGCCACCTGGCCGACGATCGCGTTGTAGTCCTCGACCTCGGTCGCAGGATCGTACTTCGAGTCTTCCTCTTTCAGCTTGATCTGAAATCCGTCCACGCCGCCATTGGCATTGACCGACTTGAAGTAGGTTTCCATGCCCTTCGTCAGCGGAATACCGATGGGAGCCGCGACCGGACCCGAGAGTGGTGTAAGGATACCAAGAGTGATAGTTTTATTGCTGAGATCCACCCCGGGACCACCCTTGATCCCGCCAGAAGCTCCTCCCGAGCCGCAGCCGGCGAGAAGCATGCCAAGCATTGCCACTAAGGAAAGCGCGCCCAGCGCGCGGGTGCGGGCTGCCGTGTATGTCGCCATGAGTTCATCCTCCAGAGAGAAATGGATCAGCAGTGATCGAGTTTACTCGGCTCCACAGCCGTCACTCGTCGGGCATGCCCTACTCTGACGCCTGGTAGGCATCCGCATGCCGTGAAAGAGCAGTCCGGTCCACATCGAATAAGGACTCGGATTCCAAAGAAGTCGGTGACTGGGGTGGCGTTTCACCTCCTTTACGCTGGCCTTCCAAACGCCGGATCAGGACCTGGAGCCGGCGAATGAGACCGATCATGCCTGCTGGTTCGAAGAGCAGGAACACGATAATGAGCAGACCATAGGTCAAAGCGCTCAGATTGCCGCTCGAAATCAAGCCGGTAGAGCTGGCACTCTGAGGCAGAAGACTAAACGTTTCGAGCGCCTGGGGCAGGGCGAAGACGAAGGCAGCACCAAGAATCGAGCCCCAGACGCTGGCGACTCCGCCGATGAGCAGAGCGGCTACAAACTGTATGGAGAGCGCGAGGCCCCAAGAGTTGGGCTCGGCGTAGGCGAAATACGAGGCGTAGAGCGCGCCGGCGATGCCAGCAAGGAAGGACGACAGGATGAATGCGCCCATCTTGGTGCTGAAGATATTGACGCCCACGATCTCGGCGCCGGCCTCATTGTCCCGCACAGCGGCAAAGGCACGACCCACACGGGTGCGTGCCAGATTGGCGACAAAGAGCCCCGCAAGAGCCAGGATCAGCAGGAGCAGCAGAAAGTAGCACTGGTTAGTGGTCAACTGTATGCCGAGAATAGGGTTAGGGCTGATGAACGAGAAATCGCCGATCGCCGGCGCTGGAAAGGAGCGCCCCTGTGGTCCTCCGGTAATCTTAGTGGCGTTGGTAAAGAAATATTGGCCGATGAAAACCAGGGCCAGAGTCACGATGCCCAGGTAAAAGCCCTTGAGCCGCAGAGCCGTTGGACCGATGATCGCCCCAAGAAGGGCAGCGGCGATCCCCGCCGCGGGAAGCCAGATAAAAAACGAGAGCCCCAGCCCGACGGTAGGGTTCAGTGGGCTGGGCAAGTTGCCGCCCAGCCACGCCGAGGTGTATGCCCCAATGGCCATAAAGAAGGAGATACCCAGCGAGACCTGCCCGGCGTAGCCGGAGAGCACATTCAGGCCAAGCGTGGTGATGGCGGCAATCAATGTAATGTCAATCACCGTCAGCCAGGCATCACCTCCAAAGAAGAAGACGAACCCCAGAATGATCAGACCGGCAATAAGTAGAGCCCGATTCCGAGATGAGCCAAGCAGCCCGCGCGGCGAACTGGTGTGAATTGGGGCCGAAGTCCCAGGCGCTGCGGGCGAAGAGGCACTCATACACGCTCCACCTTTCGCGTTCCAAACAACCCATAGGGACGAATCAGCAAGATGATGATCATCAGGATGAAGGGGGCTATCACATGGAAGCCATTACCCAGAATAGCGAAATTACCCTCATAGCCGGCGGTCAGCTCCTCGGCCACGCCGATGATGATTCCTCCTACCGCAGCGCCGAGAATCGAATCCAGCCCTCCCAGAATAATGGCCGGAAAGGCAAGCAGCGCGATATTGCCCAGGGTCGAATCAAAAGTTCCTGAGCTTATGGCCAAAAAAACGCCGCCGATGACCGCGATCGCTGCAGCGATGCCCCAGGCCAGGGCATATACCGAGCGAATGTTGATGCCTATAGCCAGGGCGGCCTCCTGGTCCAGCGCTGTAGCACGCATGGCCAATCCATAGCGGGTAAAACGAAGGAAGATGTAGAGCACCGCGCAGCAGACAATGGTTACGGCGATAGTCCACAGGTCGCTGGTGCCGAAATGGACACCGCCGGCATTAATGCCGTTGCTGACGCTGCTGACCTGGAATGGTGTAGCTGGGGGCAGGCTACTCGAGCCACCGGCAACGATGACACCTGTTTGCAAGATGACATTGAGTCCGATGGTGATCATGATGATGGCAAAAATCGGCCGGCCGATCATTGGACGCAAGGCGAAGCGCTCAAATGCCAGGGCGATCAGCACCGTGATGGCTATCGCGACCAGCAGGGCAAGGAAGAAGTTGAGATGCCAGTCGAAGACACCAACGTAGGCGACATACGCGCCTACCAGAAGAAATTCGCCCTGAGCAAAGTTAACGACGCCACTGGCCTTGAAGATAATGGTGAATCCGAGAGCGACCAGCGCATAGATGCAGCCCAAGCCCAGACCAGCAAAGGCTAGCTGGATGAAGAACGCCACTGTGCTCCTCCTCCCTCCCGACGGCTACGTTGCCTACAGATGAACCCTAGTCGCCAAGGTACGCCTTGATGACTTCTGGATTAGCCTGGATTTCCGACGGCAAACCCTCGGCGATGACGCGCCCAAAATCCAGCACCAGCACGCGGTCGGCAATGCCCATAACCATAGCCATATCATGCTCGACGAGTATCTGCGTGATGTTTAACTGGTCCTTAATATCCAGCATGATGGCCGCTAGATCTTGCGTCTCTTCCAGTCCCATACCGGCTACCGGCTCGTCCAGCAGCAATACTCGGGGCTGGGCCGCCAGTGCGCGGGCGAGGTCGGCTCTCTTTTGCAGTCCGAACGGCAAACTACCCAGTGGTAGAGCGCCAAAACGTTGCAATCCGAGCAGGTCCAGCAGATGCCAACAATAATCCCGATTCTCGCGTTCCTCTCTGCGGGTCGGACCAATATAGATCCCGCCGAGCAGAATACCGCTATGCATGCGTACATGCCGGCCCAGGAGCAGATAGTCCAGCACACTGGTATGGGGAAACTGTCCGAGATTCTGAAACGTCCGCGCTATGCCGGCACGAGCGATCTGGTGCGTTTTTATCTTTAATAGATCGCGTCCTTCAAACGTCACCCGTCCAGCCGACGGCTGGTAGACGCGCGAAATCACATTAAACAGTGAGGTTTTTCCCGCGCCGTTTGGACCGATGATCGCGAAGAGCTCGCCCGGTCGCACGGCGAACGAGACATCCGCCAGCGCAGTTACACCCGCGAAACGCACGGTGACCGCTTCGACAGAGAGCAGGTTTGGTTGTTGCAGAGATGCTTCATTCATACTGTCCAATTCCTCTGCGGGCGATGCTGGCGCAAGGCAGCAAAGTTGGAGTGTCCGGCGTCCTCGTGCAGACCAAGGTAGAACTTGCGCACGGTTTCGTCACGTAACAGGTCGGCGGCGGGTTGATCCAATACGGTCTTACCCGTCTCCAGCACATATCCATGGGTGGCGTGGGCCAGCGCCATCTGGGCGTTCTGTTCTACCAGCAACACCGCGGTGCCGCCACTGCTGATTTCGGCGACAATGGAGCCGATTTGGTGGACCATGAATGGCGCGAGGCCAAGCGAAGGCTCGTCGAGTAAGAGTAGCCGAGGGTTGGCCATGAGTCCCCGGCCTATGGCAACCATCTGTTGCTCCCCACCGGAAAGGTAACCAGCAACGCCGCCGCGACGATCACGCAGCGTCGGAAAGAGGCCCATCACGCGATCGTAGGCCTTTCGCGTCGCGGCCGTATCGCGTGAAATCAGCGCACCGGCGCGTAGATTTTCGTCCACCGTCAATTCGGCAAAGAGCCGGCGTCCCTCCAGCACTTGAGCAATACCTAGGCGCACAATCTGAGTGGCATTTAAAGATGCGATGGGTCGACCGTCGAAGGTTATCGATCCCCCCGTGACGCGCCCACCATGGATGGGCAAGAGACCGGAAATGGCTCGCAAGATCGTGGTTTTGCCCGCGCCGTTTGCTCCCAGCAGCGCGACGACGCCGCGATCCGGCACCTCAAGCGAGACGCCGCGTACTGCGGTGATGGCGCCCTGATAGGTGACTTCAAGATCTTGGACGGTTAGCATACTGCTTTCTTCCGCCTTTCGAATTGGAAAATGGTGGACACGACGTCATGCCCATTGGTCATCACAGGCTAGCGCTCACGAGCCACGTAGCCATTTAGTTCGGAGAGTTCACGGGAGTACCGACAAGCAAGTCGATGAGATCGGCGAGCTGGCTCTCATCCATTTGTCCGGTGACATACATGCAAGAGATCACCAGTTCTACTTGACCCGTCTTGGAAAAGATCGGGCACATCCACCGCAGAGAAACCAGGAGTAATCTCGCCGTGAGATATCGCATATCCGTCGCGGCGAACCGCCTGAGTGCCTCCAGAGAGCCGGTCTGGATCGATAATCGAGGCGGGCGTGACTAGGGCGTAACCCTAATGAGACGAGCCGCCGCCACTCAGACTCATCATCGTAAGCCAGGAAACAACGGCCATGAGCGCCGCTGGTCATAGCAATCGGCTGGCCAACCGAGATACTGAGACGAACTCTCTCGCCCGGAGGCTCGGCCGACGCGGTATACACGAGCCGGTCGTCCCAACGCTGGATAAGAACCGTAGTGAGTCCCGTAATGGAAGCGAGCTTCTTGATTTCCACCATGCGCATTGGCCACCGATCGTTGCATTCCGCAGCCCGGTTACCCAGAGGGATAAGGTAGGAGCCAAGGCTATATTTTTTGGTCTCGGTGTCAAAGCGAACAAAATTCTCCGCCTCCAGTGTGCGCAATATCCGTAGACACGTGGTAGGGCTCGCATCAAGCTTGCGAGCGATGTCTTTCAGCGAGCAGCATTTATATTTGGTGCGGCTCAGTAACTTTAACGCTTGTGCCGCTAAAGTTACTGACGGAACTTGATAGTCCATCACCGGCTTCTCCGCCGCGCAACTGATTTCACCTGTGAAACCACGTTTCTTGCTTGTCAAGGATACACTATTTGGGATGACCAGTCAATCACTTTTTCTGTAGGTGAAAACCATATACCTACTTATGGTCGCTCATCACTCTGCCAGCCGTCATCTTGCAGAGCCGCCCTGGCGGCCGCCTGCTCGGCATGTCGCTTGCTGGCACCCTGGCCACGACCGGCGACCCGATCTCCCAAAAGAACATCCACGACAAATGTACGCTCGTGTGATGGACCGCTCTGCTCAACCAGGCGATACGTCGGGGTGACACTCAGTTGAGCCTGAGCAAGCTCCTGCAAAAGCGACTTATCATCCTTGAGATGGTGCCTTGAGGTGACACGGTCTAACTCAGCGATCAGGCGGGGCTCCAGAAAGCTTTCGGTGGTCCGCATTCCCGCGTCTAGATAGACAGCGCCGATGAGTGCCTCCATGGCGCGAGCAAGCAACAACTCCCTGCTCCGCCCGCCGGTCACCTCCTCTCCGCGTCCCAGCCGCAGGTAGGCGCCCAAGTCAAGGTCACGAGCAAATGTAGCTAGAGCGGACGCCCGGACCAAAGAGGCGCGAAGATTGGTCAGTTCTCCTTCGCTAGCGCTCGGAAACTTCCTGTACAGGAGATCGGAGGCGACGATCGAGAGGACTGCGTCGCCTAAGAATTCAAGCCGCTCGTTAGACGCAATGTGGGGACCGGCGTGCTCATACACATACGAGCGGTGCGTAAGAGCATCGAGCAGTAACTGGGGCTTGGCAAAGTTTATTCCGATTGCAGTCTCAAGAGGACGCAGTGGGTCCGGCGGCATTTCTCCTCCCCAGGTTGGCGGCAGCGCTTTTTTCACAGGCCTGATGCGCCTCTAGTCGGCTAACTATGCATTTACAATGAGCTCAGTGACGGCATCAGCAGACTGCACCGCACGACCAACGACCCAGCTGAGCACGCCGGCGCCGCGTAGCGTCTCGGCGGCGTGCTCAGCTGCATCTGGGTCTACCGCAGCCAACAAGCCGCCGGATGTCTGCGGGTCCAGGAGCAGCAGCGCAAGGATCTCTGACACACCCGAAACAAAACTCACGTGTCCTTCCATATACTGGCGGTTGCGCTCAGTGCCGCCGGGAATGTACCCGGCCGCAGCATAGTCCAGCGCCCCTGGAAGAGAGGGTACTTCGCTGGCCACGAGCTCCAGGCGCACGCTGCTGGCCCTGGCCATCTCCAACGCATGGCCCAGCAAGCCGAACCCGGTAATGTCAGTACATGCATGCACCGCGGACCCGAGGGTGCGCAAAGCATCGGCGGCTGCCGCATTGAGCATAGTCATGCTATCGACCGCCGATGCCACGTGCGCCTCATCAGCAGCCTCATTCTTGAGTGCGGTAGTAATGAGACCAGTGCCAAGCGGCTTGGTGAGCAGCAACACGTCTCCAGGCCGCACTCCAGATTTTGTCCAGATCCGCTGCGGGTGTACCAGACCAATGGCTGCTAAACCATATTTCGGCTCATTATCAATCACAGTGTGGCCGCCGGCAATAACCGCACCCGCCTCGCGAACCTTATCGGCACCTCCACGGAGAATATCGGTCAGAATCGACGCCTCCAGTGAGTCGGGAAAGCCAACCAGGTTCAAGCAGAAGAGTGGATTGCCGCCCATGGCGTAAATATCACTCAAAGCATTGGCAGCGGCAATTGCGCCAAAAGTGTAAGGATCATCTACCACCGGTGGGAAGAAATCGGTGGTCGCGACTATAGCCTGGTCCGCATTTATCTGGTAGACCGCGGCATCGTCGGCACTGTCAAGACCTACCAGCAGATCAGCGACACCAGTGCCAAACAGGCCTTTCAACGGCAGCAACACGTGCGCCAGGGTATCTGCACCCATTTTGGCGGCTCAGCCAGCACAGCTGGCAAGAGTTGTGAGTCGCACCTGTCTTCCTGGCGCCATAACCAACCTACCTTTAGCTACGTTCTCAGTTTTATGTTCATTGTAGAAGGGTGTATCGCTGGACGTCAAACAAACAGGCCTTGGATGGCAAAGGCGTCCTTCGCAACCCGGCAGCAGAACAGGCAGGCAACTCGTGGGTTGTCTGCCTGTAAAATGAGCGACGTGCCGAGAGATTACACCGCTACTGCAGTACATCCATTGCGTCGTGCTTGCCATTCTGGGCAAATCTCGGCAGCCTCGAGCTAAAGGTCGTAACCGCCTGCGGCGCCTTCTCCCGAGCAGTGCTCCAGACCTCAGTTGCCTTGGGGGCAAGCGTCTGATACCCAGCTATCGCCGATTTGGCGGCACGTTCGCTCATGGTCTTGGCCTGCTCAGCAACCGGCTTTGACTTCTCCAAAATGCGCTCAGCCGCTTCTCGTCCTTCTTTGCGTGAGAGGACAACGGCAATTGCCACTCCTGCCGCTCCCAACGTGGCTCCAGCCACCAAAGCAGCAATCTGCGTACGATTCATTCGTTGCCGAACCCTTCATTATCAAGCGTAGGAAAAACCCACTTTCTAACTACCGACCAGCATGCAGCATACCATATTTGGAGGTGAGAGTAGCCATATCTTCCAGGGAAACGGAAATCATAGATAGTCATCCATTGCATCCATATCGGCGGCATCGTCGGGCCCGGAGCCGAGCGCCGATAGCTTTTCCGATAGTTGGTCCTTCGCGGGGTTGGTTTCCTCCCCTTCACCGTCGGGAAGAGTGATGGGAGCCACCCGCAAAACGGTTGATTGGTACTCTGGGCCGAGCAACTGGTGATCAGCTTCAAGAGCATCGTCGACAGTCACGTGCTCCTTCCGCGGTGCGGGCAGACGAGGTCCAACTATCCACTCTCCCCGCTGCGGAGGATAGTTCCCTGGCGAGTGTTCGCGACTCCAACGCAGCGCCTGGGAAAACTCCGCCACATCGGCAAATCGATCGCCTGCTTCTCGCTGCAAGGCAAGCAGGATTACCTCCTGTAGCTCCCGAGGCACATCTTGGCGGTAGACCGTCAGCGGCGGAGGGTCGGCTACCATCCTGCGAGACGCAGCAGCGAGCGGTGTATCGGCTTCGAAAGGCAAGCGCCCGGTGACTAGTTCGTAGAGCACAATGCCTAAGGCGTAGAGATCCGACGATGGGCCACCTGGCTCGCCCAATACTTGCTCAGGCGAGAGGTAATCCGGCGTTCCGATAACCTGGCCGGTCGCGGTAAGGGTGGTCTGGTCTCCACTTACTTGACGAGCTATTCCGAAGTCGGTCAACTTTGAGAGTAGCTCCAGCTTGGCGTCGACGATCATGACATTTTGCGGTTTAACGTCGCGGTGTACGACGCCACGCGCGTGTGCCGCAAAGAGAGCCGAGCAGAGTTGCTCACCTAGTTTCCAGACCCAGGAGAAGGGAAGAGGCCCAAGCCTGCGCACCAGTTCTTTTAATGTTGTGCCGAAGACGTACTCCATAGTGAGGTACGGCACCGGCTGCGCACCGTCATTTTCCCATGAAGCGTGTGAGCCGACCGATAATGGAATGGTGTAGCCGTAGTCCAACACCCGAACAATGTTAAAATGATTAAGGGTAGAGGCCAGGTGTGCTTCGCGGCGAAATCGCGCAGCCGCTTCGGGGATCAGTGGTCCGTTGGTGCGGAGAACCTTTACGGCGACGATACGTTCAGTGTGCAGATCCATACAACGGTAGACAACCGCAGTACCGCCAAGCCCAACTCGCGCACGCACTAGATAGCGTTCAGCAAGCGGCAGCGCCGCGGTCTGCATGGAGGATGTGTCCGAAGATCCCATATGCGCCCCTTATGTAGTCACGCCGATCCGGGCCCAAATCTGAGTATACACAGGCTCGTTGGCGGGCGTAGAGTCGATAGCCGAAATGAATAGGCAATTCCAGTTCACAGCGACCAACCAACCGTAGACCTTGTAAGGATTTAACCTATTATTCACCTAGACTTAACGAAAGATGTAGTGGTAGCGTGGCACTCTTTACAATGGCATATGGTATAGGGAGGAACGACATGCGGGTCGCGCTGGTCACGGAAAACTTTCTGCCGAAGTTGGATGGAGTCACGCGGACGTTGGCAATGCTTCTGGAATACCTTCAGCGCCAAGGACACCAGGCGGTGGTTATTGGTCCTGAGGGCTCGCCGCGGCGCTATGCCGGTGCCCGCATATTTGGAGCTCATGGTATACCCCTTCCGTTCTATCCCGAGCTCCGCCTGTCATGGCCTGAGCCGGTATTTGAGGGGCGCCTCTCGCTGTTCCACCCCGACATCATTCATGTCGTAGAGCCAGTGATTCTAGGCGCGGCCGGCATCACCTGGGGAAGTCGCCTGGGTGTGCCGGTGGTCTCGTCTTACCACACCAATTTGGCTGCTTATTGCTCCTATTTTCGACTGGGGATGCTGGTGGAACCAACATGGCTCTATCGTCGCTACCTGCACAATCAATGCGCGCGAACGCTTTGCCCTTCGGAGTCAACGCGGGCGGAGCTGATCAGTCGTGGATTTACGAATGTCCAGGTCTGGCCACGTGGGGTCGACACCACGCTATTTTCGCCAGAGCGCCGCGCTCTCTCTTGGAGACGACGCATGTGCGATCATGAGGAGAGCCAAGTCGTTATCCTCTACGTCGGCCGGCTCTCCCACGAGAAGAACTTGATGAGCCTGGTCTCGGCTTACTCCGAGATTGAATCCGCCTCTACCCAGCTGGTGGTTGTAGGGGATGGGCCGGCACGAGCTGATCTTGAGCGAGCACTGGCGGGTCACAGCGCCATCTTCACCGGCTACTTGAGTGGTGAGGCATTGGCGGAAGCATATGCATCGGCCGACGTCTTTGCCTTTCCGTCGATGACTGAAACTTTTGGTCAGGTTGTTCTCGAAGCCATGGCCAGCCAGTTGCCGGTGGTCGCTTTTGACGCTGAAGGCGTGCGCGACCAGGTTCGGCACGGACAATCTGGCATGCTAGCCCCTGAAGGTGACCTCAAAAGCTTTACCAAGGCGCTCCGCACTTTGGTGGAGGCCCCCGAGCTCCGCCAGAGCATCGGAGCCGAAGGCTACCGCATAGCAACCAAGCGGAACTGGGATGCTGCGATGGACGGACTGCTGGAGGCGTACGAAACCGTGGCTCATCGCTCCCTGTCTGCAAAGCGAGCGGCGTAGTGCTCTCTGCTCACATCCGCCGTGCTCACCGTCCAGGCAGCACCAGGGCTACCGCGACTATCATGGCATAGAATGCCAGAAGTTGCAGGCCTTCTAGCCACGTCGTCTCGCCGTCCTGGCTTACCAGGGTATAGACAAATGCCACCAGGCCTACCACGATCAATTCCAGCGGCTGAAAAATAAGCGTTAGCACGAGGCTGGAGTTCCCTGTGGCAAGAAAGTAGCTCAGCAATACAAGGACTGGCGTAACAAAAAGTGCCACTTGTACGCTGGACCCGGCAGCCACCGACATGGCACCTTCCATGTCATTGTGCCACGCATTCAACACGGAACTGGCTTGTTCACCCAGGTTGCACACTATGGGAAAGATAATAAGGCCTACTGAGAGCGGCGTGAGGACGGTATTCTTGATCACGGGGTCGGTCACGCTAACAAGTATCACCGCCATAATGACGGTCAGTATGGTGACGATCGCCAGCCCCACTAGAGCAATTGGGACACCATAGGGGTTTCTTCGGCGCAAGCCAGCTCGCTGCTTTCGCTCCGCCTCTTCCTTTTTCTCCGCCACATCAATGGTCTGTTGAAGCTCGGTCTCATAGGTTCCGCTGCCCGCCGAACCGGCCAGAATATCACCCTGGGCCTCGGCGGCCAATGCGCTCTCTGACGCGCCACTTCTTGCGCCTTCGCCCCTTTCTTCTAACACCCGCTCTTCACCCAGCTCTTCCTCAACCACTTTCTTCTGCTTATGCGCGCCGACCTGAAAGATAGACGCCGCAATATAGCAGCCGTAGCTGCCAATGAGAATGAGGCCGAAAGGCACACTTATTGCCAATTGGGTTGATGTGTTCTGGCACGCATGTCCACCGGGTATGACCGAGATTGCCAGCGCCGGCAGCGCTAGACCTACCACCGCCAGCGCTAGCATTGAGGAGTAGCCAGCAGCGTTCTCAGCGCTAAAATTCATCCGGCCATTGCGCAGCGCGGCGATAAAGATAGAGGATCCCAGCACAAAGAGCACATTGTTTATGATTGATCCAATCAGCAGGCCATGGACCACTTCAAGGTCGGAGCACACCGTAATCAGATTCCCAGCATGCAGATGAGCGTAGATGAGTAGCGCAATACCAATGGCAATCTCGGGGACGTTGGCGAAGGAGGCTCCAATCAGCCCTCCAGCACGGTCGCCAAGGTATACCTCTAATCTATCGGTAAAGGTGCCGATAAGCGACGCTAACGGTACCAGGGCCACCAGCGCCAGCGCAAACACCAGAACCAGAGCAGTTGTCGGTGGGATATTGGTGCTCTGTGTGACTACGTACCACACCACCACCGTCGCCGGCACACAAATCAAGAGCGCGTTCAGCCACCTTTGTATTCTCACCTGCGCCAGTTCCTCCTCTACCCTGTATGCTCGCGACTGCTACCGCGTACGAGCGAGTATAATCCCCAGGCAGACACCGTCCCGCCTCGCATATTCTGGCAGGCAGACAACCGTTGCGCAAGTCCCAAAATGGAGCTGTGGGCATCCCTGGGCATAGGTGTAAATGCGTAGTCTGCTAGTCCAGACGTGCCTGAATGCGTATACTAAGGGCAATACTGCTGCATCCTCTAAATCACCGGCTGGCGAGGAGCAACCTATGGGAGAAAGTTCACGCCCGGCAATCACTGTGTTGCTAGCGGATGATCACGCGCTGGTACGAGAAGGAACACGCCGTTTATTGGAAGCGGAGCCCGACATTCTGGTGGTGGCCGAAGCCGGTGACGGCCTGGAGGCAGTGCAAGCGGCCGAGCGAACCCACCCTGATGTTGCCATTATCGACGTCGCCATGCCCAAGATGTCGGGGATTGAGGCTACCCGCAAGATCAAGTCGCTGCTGCCGACTATCGCCGTGCTCGCCTTGACCGCTTATGACGATGACCAGTACATTTTGGCGCTGCTGGATGCAGGAGCGGCCGGATTCATGCTGAAGGATGTGCGCGGCCATGAACTGGTGGACGCAGTGCGCGCAGTTTCGCGCGGGGAAAGCATATTGCAGCCGCCGGTAGCGGCTCGAGCCGCGCGACGCGCAGTAATCAGTCGTGCCCAAGCGCCCACATGGCCATCGCCGCTCTCGGACCGCGAAATGGAGGTGCTTCGCGAGGCTGCTCGCGGATTGCCGAATAAAGATATCGCCCGCCGACTCAACCTCAGCGTGCGTACCATCCATACCCATCTCGGCAATATTTTCACGAAACTAGCGGTGGGCTCACGAACTGAAGCGGTCCTGCTGGCTCTTCGCCGTGGTTGGATTGCACTGGAAGATACTGAGATCAATGGCTCTTGAGTAATTTCCGCCCTGCCGCCAGAAGACGCTCGGCCGTTTTATTCACGGATGTGGTCATATGGGACTCCGCTCTAGCAACCCAAATATTTCTGATAGATTCGAAAACGTACCTGGTGTCAGGGTCTCCTGGACAACGCTTCGATATAGCATGATCACGGCGGTGATTCCAGCGGCGGCGGTGGCCGCCCTTGCTCTGTGGGCCATGTCCTCGCCGCCGATCACATTGCCGACATCGCCTGGTGGTGCGATGGCGATTTTAACACTTATTACAGTGGGAGTCGCTTATGTCATGCGCGCACTGCGGCACCGTTTTGATTTCAGTACGCTGGCACGCTTATCCGTTCCCGATCCACTCTATACTCTCTACCTGGCCGCGCTGATACTAGTAGGCCTCCCCAATGGAGTCTTGCTAGCAGTGGTCACACCCCTGGCAGAATGCGTACCCGACCTCTGGCGCGAGCCTGGAACGTTACGCCGCGCGCTACCTCAGTCGGCGGCGGCTGGGGTAACGTTGTTCTGCTCCGGATTCGTGTATTACTGGCTTTCAGCGGCGTTAACGCCTCCGCTCAGCGCTCTGCGCGCGCATATCTTGGGCGCGGTGGTCGCCTCTCTTCTCACGTGCTTCGGCGCCGCAACTGTACAAATCTTCTCAACGCAGTCCAGCGGGATGTCTCATGAGTGTCCAGGACTTCCGGCTATTCGCCGCTACGTTGCCAGCCCAGCGCTGCGTTTCCAGATTCTGCTGCTTAGTGTCGGTCCCTTGCTTCCACTGGCTGAACTACTGGATGGTATTGACGCTGAATTTGCCTGGCTGCTCTTTCTGGTACCGCTGTGTGCGGTCTACTACTTGGCGCTGACGAGTGTTCGCCTGGAGCAGAGAACACAGCAGCTACAAAAGACGGTCGTGGAGCTGCAAGTCGCACGCCGCCGCGAGGCTGAGCTATCGGGCTATGCCGCTCTGATCACGCGTGCTCAGGAAGATGAGCGCCGCCGCCTAGCCAGGGAATTGCACGACGACACTGCGCAAGCATTGATCGCGCTCTCTCGCGGGCTGGATAGCCTGGTATCACGGCGCGTGGAACCTCCGCTCTCGAGCAACGACATTCGCTTCGGCAAGGAGCTGGGAGACCTGGCCAAGCGTACCCTTGAAAGCGTGCGTCGCGCCTGCCAGGATCTGCGCCCGTCTGTCCTTGACGATCTAGGACTCTCCGCCGCCCTGGAGTCGCTGGCTCAGTCCGAGTCGAAGCGCGGGCTGGAGTGCTCTTTCCAACAGCACGGTGAAAGTCGCAGCTGCGCGCCGGAAATCGAGGTAACTATTTATCGGATCGCCCAGGAATCCCTGTCCAACGCGCGCCGACATGCCCAGGCGACCGAGACAAAGCTGGACCTCCATTACGAACCCAGTGCGATAAGACTCAAGGTGCGGGACAATGGCAAGGGTTTCGACTGGCGTCACACTCTGGACGGTACCAACCGGCACGCCACAACGGTCGGAACTGAGCAGCGGTCGGGCCTGGGGCTGCTCGGAATGCGCGAGCGGGCCGCCTTGATTGGGGCGCACCTCACTATTTCCAGCTCGCGAAACGATGGGACTACCGTCATCCTGAGCGTTCCAACCTAGACTATTACTCTAAATTCATTGGTCGGCCAGCGCCTGGGAAGCGCGCCCGTTCCAGATACTGCGGTAGGTGTGCTGGTCGGCGTAGGCACGGACGGAGTGGGAGTAGGCGGCGCCGGTAGGCTCTTGTCTGCCCATGGCTCAAGAGACGAGCCCAGATCGTCGATGCCCCATGCGCCGCCAAAGAGATCAAGGGTGAGCGTCGCCGTATAGACTTTATTCCCCCCGCGCGTCACGACGTATGTCAGGACGGCGTTTTGCACCATGTCGCCCTGCTCTTTGGAGAGTCTGAAGTTCGTGACCAAACCGTAGTACTGGTCCGCCGGTTCGGCGTAGTTGGATAATGCCTGAGCGGTATCATATTGCACCCTGAGGGTGGGGGAAAGATAAGCGGAATGAACCAGGAGATAGTTCTGATTTTCAACTGCTTCCCAGAAAGCGGTCGCGGTGTCTATCGGGTTTGGCTTGTAGCTGAGCACCTGTAAGCCTACCAGCGTGCCGCCGGCACAGAATCCACAGAGCATAAAGGAGGCGACCGCCATTATTAGCGCTAGAAGCATGCCGCTAGGGTGATCGGTCTGCAGCGGGCGTATGCGCAGGAAATCGTCGCGCAGCCCGCGAAGACGAAGAACGCGAGAATAGCGAGCTTGGCGCTCCTCGCCCAGTTTGGTCTCCGGCTGAAGCGGAACCGACTGCAACAGTTCTTGCTCCAGTTCTTTGACTCGCTTTCCGGCGTCGCGTAGCTCGTCTGGTGAAGCTCGATGACTCATAGCTTCGGCCTTCGCCCTTTGGCGCGCGCGGTCCCGCATGTATCAAGATCCTCCTAGCCTGTACGTTTCGCCGGGAATCCAGCTGATTGCGCCGGTACTATACGAGTCTCCGCCAAGCATGTCAAGCACATGGGACCCAGTCTCAGCTTACCTTGACCGAGTTGCCAGTCGCCGTCTATACTCGATCGAAAAGGGAGTAAGCAATCGGGGGACACATATGAGTCACTATCAGATAGCGGTATTGCCGGGTGATGGCATCGGACCAGAGGTTGTTGCCGAGGCGACACGAGCATTGTCGGCCATTGGCGAGCGATTTGGGCACCGGATGGAGCTCTCGCGAGCGCTGGTTGGTCAGGCAGCGATCGAGGCGGAAGGGGAAGCCATCAGCGATGAAACCATGGCACTCTGTCTGCGCAGCGATGCTGTATTATTCGGCGCGGTCGGAGGAGCCGGAGTCGGCAGACCGGATGCCAAGGCGCAGCCGGAGAGCTCACTCTTTCGCCTCCGCAAAGAACTCGCTCTATTCGCGAATCTGCGCCCCGTCCGTCCACTGGCTGGGCTGCTCACGGCTTCGACGATCAAACGCACTGTCTTGCGTGGCGTGGACCTCCTCGTGGTGCGTGAGCTGACTGGAGGACTATACTACGGAAAACCCAGCGAGATACGCCGGGATGAAAACGGCGAATCCGCCATCGATACCATGATCTATAGCGAGGAAGAGATTGATCGGATAGTCAGACGCGCCTTCGAGCTCGCCCGTCGCCGCCGCAAGCTCGTTACCTCAGTTGACAAGGCTAACGTTCTCAGCTGCTCACGTCTTTGGCGTCGAGTTGCGGAGCGCGTGGCTAAGGACTTTCCGGATGTAGAGTTGCGCACTATGTTGGTGGATTCGTGCGCAATGGGTCTCATTCGACAGCCACGTGACTTCGACGTGATTGTCACCGAGAACATGTTCGGCGATATCCTTACCGATGAGGCGGCAATGCTCTCGGGCTCAATGGGTATGCTGCCATCTGCCAGCCTAGGACTACGAACCACCGCTCATGGAACCTACGGTCTCTACGAACCGATTCACGGCACCGCTCCCGACATCACTGGACAGGGGAAGGCCAATCCGTTAGCGGCGATTCTTAGCGCAGCTCTCCTGTTACGTTACTCTCTCGGGCTGGAGTCTGAAGCGGTTTGCGTGGAGCGCGCGGTCCAGACTACGATCGAAGCGGGATTCCGCACACCGGATATCGCCACCCCCAACGGCACGACCATACAGACCCGCC
This sequence comes from uncultured Chloroflexia bacterium, assembly GCA_963810535.1. Lineage (GTDB taxonomy): Bacteria > Chloroflexota > Ktedonobacteria > Ktedonobacterales > JADMIN01 > JAJPKE01. The sequence continues at coordinate 147,837 of CAWENW010000002.1, read as the reverse complement.
AGATGGGTGACGAGGTAGTAGCACGCATTCATGCCATGACGATGTAATCGGCAATCCCACCTCATGCGATGCGATCATCGTCCTACAGAGTGCCCATCTAACCCATTTTCGCGCGTGGTGACGTTCCCAGATTGCGCAGTTGTCGGTGCAGATCGGCAAGTGTCCCCGAAAGCCGATTGGCTCGTTGCCGGTCGCTGGCGGATTCTCCCACGTGTCCCGCATCGGTCTCGGCCAGTTCCGCCTCCACCTGTTCAATCTGCATACGCAGTAGTGCGGCTTCGATATCCCAGCACAACACCGTTCGCTCGCGGCCCATTTTCATGACTGAAACTTCCTACCGCTACGCCTGCTATGGCTCGTTCACCAGCCGTGCCAGCGTACTTAGCAATTCCTCATCCTGGTACGGCTTCACCAAATAGGCATCAGCGCCCAGCTGAAAAGCTCGTTGATGATGCTTCGTCGCCGCACGGGACGTAAGGACAATAAGCGGGAGGCGGCGATACTGCTCCTGGCTGCGCACCGTCGCCATCAGTTCATATCCATCCATTCTCGGCATTTCGATGTCTAGCAGCACCGCGGACGGGACTTGACGAGCAATCATATCAAGGGCTTCAACGCCGTCGCGCGCCGACTGAACCTCCCAGCCGTTAGCTTTCAACATGTTGCTGACTACGCGACGCACACTGGGGCTATCGTCAACAACCAGCACATATGGCCGTCGCGCCGCAGGGCCTACGGCCACTCGATGCGGCGAAGACGGCGTAGGCAAGTAGTTCGACACGACAAAGGGAGTGCCCAAAGTCGCGCTGGTAGGTGTGCCCGACTGCATCACTTTATCGGCCGGAGGCAGGCTGCTGATTGGGGCAGATGGGGCCGGAGTCTCCCGATAAGTGGGCGGGCGTTGCCGGGCATCGGTACTCGCCATCCAGGGACCCTGCGGGGTCTCCGGCGCGCGATCGCCGGTCTCGGGACCATGGACAAAGTAGTCCGGCCTGCCTACGGATTCTGTAGGCGGTGGTGAGGCTGACGGGAGAACTACCTGATCTGCAGGCTGTTGGGCCAGCAGCTCGTGCAGCTCGAGAATGATCACGACCTGTCCATTACCCAACACCGCCGCTCCTGCGACACCTTGGACGTCGCGCAAGTGCGGTCCCAGCGGTTTCACGACTACTTCTTGCTGCACGAGTACCGAGTCTACCAACAGCGCCAGCCGCCGGTTACCCGCATTAACCAACAGCACTGAGGAGCGATCCTGTACCACTCCCGGCTGCAGACGTAAGTAGCTGGCAAGATGGGATAGCGGGAAGCGCTCTCCCCGCAGCTCAATTGAGGGTACAGGAGTGGCCACGGTTTGGTAGTAATCGAGGCGACCAATTTGGTCCACTACCGCCATCGGGACAGCGAGGGTCTGGTTCCTGACTTTGACCAGGACGGCACGAGTTATCTGCAGGCTGATGGGGAACTTCATAGTAAAGACAGTACCCTGCCCAGGCACTGATTCTACCTCTATCGTTCCCCGTAGCCGGGTGACTGTGTCGCGTACTACGTCAAGCCCGACCCCACGACCAGACTCTTCAGTAATGGATTCCGCGGTAGTGATGCCGGGTTGAAAGATGAGATTGATTGCTTCCTTCTCGGAAAGCTGAGAATAGGAGTCAATCCAACCCCTCGCCACCGCGGTATCGCGTATACGTTGTGTATCAATGCCCGCACCATCATCGCGGACGGAAATGACGACTTGATTACCTTCGTACGAGGCCGACACCACGATCTTACCGGCGGGAAGCTTTCCAGCGTCCTGGCGTATTTCCGGTCGTTCAATACCATGATTGACTGCGTTGCGGACAAGATGAAGCAATGGGCCGACCACTTCTTCAAAAACTTTGCGATCGACTTCGGTCTCGGTGCCGTCGGCAAAGAACTCAATCTGCTTACCTTCGCGAAGCGCCGACCCGCGCGCCACGCGATAGAGGCGTGGAACCAGTGACTGCAGCGGCACCAGGCGCGCCTTGAGCAGCCGCTCCTGAAAGTCGGAGCTCAGGCGGCTCTCTCGAGCAAATGATGCCTGGCACTCACGCAGTACCGATTCCATCTCGTGGGTCAATGTGACTATATCGGCCACTCCCTCGCTCAAGCCACGGGTCAACTGATGGAATTCGGTGTAGCGATCGAGTTCCAGCTCGTGGAATCCTTGAGATCCCTGCGGTACGCGGCCACTGGACATGGGTAACCTGCCGCGATTGTCTCGTTCCGGGCCGCTCATCTCACCCATCTGCGCCGCAGTAAGGCCGCGTGAAGCGGGTCCGCTGGGCAAAGCCGCGGCCTCAAAGCCGGTCTCTATGCGAGCGCTGACATCCCGCAACCGCTCACTCACCGTGCTACCGTCGCTCACTAGACGATTGAGGCGATCTACTCGCTCTTCCAGGACCGAGCGGTTGATTAACAGGTCTCCAAAGAGGTTAACCAAATCGTCGAGCTTGCTCAACTGTAGACGCACGCTGAGATCGGTGGAAGGTGCCGTCTCGGGAGGCCGAGTATCCTCGTGGTCGTCTCCCTCTTCCTCCAGTCCGATCATGATCGGGTCGGCTCCACCACTTGAAGCCTTGGCTCCGGAGAGAAGGTCGGCCGCGATCTGGCTTCCTGTCATCTGCGCGTAGCGACCGGCAAGTGACTGCAAGATCCGCTGCTGCTCGGCGGGTTGGTTGAGTGCTTTCGTGACCATAAAGTCAAGTGTCTCGGAAGTGTCCAGCAAAAGGCTTAAAACGTCGGAGGTCAACGTAAGTGATTGCTCGACGAGACGGTCCAGAAGATCCTCTGAGATATGCGCGGTTTGTTGGATGAGCGTAAAGCCCATCACTCCCGCAGCACCTTTCAACGTGTGCATAGCACGACGGATATTCTGTAACGCACCGGAATACTGCGGTGAGCGCTCTAGCTCGGCAATTCCGGCGGTTATAGTTTGTAGATGTTCTTGAGCTTCCTCGCGGAAAACTTCGATTGCTTCGGGGGACTGCTCACTGGTAATTTGCACCGGTCTTGAACCGCGCCCACCGCTCATGGGAATCGCGGACAAAACCGACTGCTTACCACCAGCCTCGCTGGTCAGACCGGGTGTGAGCTCGGCCAGCAGTTGGCGTCGCACTTGTATTTGCAGCTCCTGGCGAAGCTGGTCCTGTTCGTCGCGACGAACTTCCGCAGCTATCTCAGCACGCACCTCGTCTTCCAGCTCTCGGCGTAATTGGTCGCGTACATCGCGTTCCAGTTCCGCCCGTGTGCCGGCGTTCAGCGCGGGCATCTCGGCGGAGACGCCCGCGCCTCGAGGCGGCGCCGCCTGAGGAGCAGTGGAAGGATTCCAAGAAAATTGCGCTACCGTCGCGCTGAAACCAGCACCGGGCACCTCATCTACCGATGTCACTCTACCGAGAATCTGCCCAAAACTGGTCAGCATCAGGCGTACGTCTTCCAGGCTCTCTTCTATTTGCTCCTCGGTTGCAGTGAGTCCACGCCCCACATTGTTCAATAGACCTATGAGCTTCTTGAGGCGCATAGTAGTGACCCAAATAACCGAAAGCGGCAAATACCGACGCACTGAATCGGGGCTTCGCTGGAGATCTAGCCCCATCTGGCGCCCGGCCCATTCTTCCAGGCGATCGAGCGCGTCACGGGAGCCGTCGAGGAAGCCACGCAGCTCGGTTCGCTCGTCCTCCATAGAGGTTGCCGCACCATAAATGGTGGCGGCAATGTCTCGAAGCGCAGCGACTTGCCGGCGTATAGTTTCCTGTCCCAGGAGCAAGTCGTCGAGTGAAGGCTCGGCCGACAGGTCAGCTCGAATGCCTCTCTGGTCGGCCATGGAAGAACTTGCACCTGGCAGACCTACGGTGGGTAGCTGATTGGTACCCAGCAGGGACAGGTCCGTTGCGTCGGAACTCTGCGATCGAAGATTCTGCCATGAACTGGCAGCTCCGGCCGGAAGAGGCGCCGTCGGCATTCGTGGCGCGGTTTCTGCCAAGTCTTGCCCGAATGTGGCAGCGTCATCCTGATCCCGCACGGTGAAGGCGCTTAAAATATCCTCGTAGGATTCCTGGGACTCAACCGCGAATTTTGGAATCGACGCTTGCTGGCTTGACACGGTTGGGAACTGGGCCGGAGTTGTGTTGCTCTGTCCACTGCCAGGAGCTTCTCCTCCGGGCGATCCTGGAAATTTACCGGTTGGATAGCCGGAAATCGACGTAGCCCAGGGATCGGTCTGACCAGGAGTTGCCGGTATCGCTTTGACCGGACCGGTCGATCCGACCACGTCACTCGGTCGATCGCTCTCCTCCGGAGAGGCAAACGGCGCCAGCCAGTCTGGAACCGGCATTGTGGATGCACCTGGCCCATTGGAGGTTGCGGGCCATGACGATTCCTGGGAAGGCGATGCTCCTAGTAGTTCCGAACCGCTGGGTCTTCCACCGGCTCCGATAGGACCGCTAGGAGTATCAAGGCCACGCCAGGCTACTCGATCCGCATCGTCTTCGGCAACTAGTTGAGTACCGTCAGTGTTCGAACGAATATTGTCGACCAAGCGCGATAATCGCGAGAAAGACCGGCGCAGCAAAGCGATCGTCGGAGCGTCTAGGCTCACACGCGCATCAATCGCGTGACCAAGAATATCTTCCATGCCCTGGGCGACATGCGCCAGGTTACCATAATCCATCATCGCCGCCGAGCCACTGATGGTGTGCGCCCGTCGGTAGGTCTCCTCGATCACGTTCGTATCGTCGGGATGCTGCTGGAGAGTATCCAGATTAGCTTCGATCTCGGGCAGATAGCTGGTGACTTCGTCGAGGAAACTTTCCAGTATCAAGAACCTATCGAATTGTTCAGACATAGATTACACACCAATCTGTGGCATCACAATGGTCGCCCATGCTTGTATCGTTGTGTGGCCAGGTTTTGCCAACCCGAGTCCGGTGCCGTTGTATTCTAGTACTTTTTAAGTACCTCGAGCTCGCCAACGCCAGAGTAGGCGTGGCTCGCCGCCACCTAGTGATAGAGGTCCGATGTGCGCGAGTCCCCGCCTATCTGATCGTCGCCGTAGCGCTTATCGCGATACACTTGCCTGGATGGAGCGCCATTATACGGCGGTGCTGGGTATTGATTACCATGTCCTCCGCCAGAATAGTCGTTCCAGTCATAGCCGTTGTTCGGGTTATTGTTGTACTCGGTACCAAATGCCATTCCGCCAGACAGGCCGGCTGATGCCGCCGGGGGAAGAGCAGGCAATTGCGGAATGTCCTCGGTCCAATTGCCTGGTGCGAAATCGGGTAGGCTGAGCATCGGCGGATACGCAAGATCAGCCTGGGGCAGAAGGGGAGACATCTCCGCGGTCTGGTCCGGCAGACGGAAGGTTGCAACAGAGGCGCGTAGCTGCTCGGCAAGCTCGGCAAGGTAACTTACGGCGGCAGTAGTATCCTGCGTGGCCGCGTTCGTCTGGCGCGTGATATCGGCAATACGGGTCATAGCCGCGGCAACCGCCTCAGAGGTCTGGGCTCGCTCATTGGCCGCTTTGGCAATGCCCTCTATCATCTTGGCCTGCCGATCCACCGCCGCGTAAATATTTCTCAGAGCTTCCCCAGCCTGGTCCGCCAGGTTTGAACCTTTAACCACTTCTTGGGTGCTTTCCTCCATCGCCACTACCGCTTCGTACGTGTCGCCCTGAATGCTCTTCACGATGGTGGCGATTCGCTTCGTCGCCTCGCTCACGCGTTCAGCGAGCAACCGGATCTCGTCGGCCACGACGGCGAAGCCGCGGCCATGTTCACCGGCCATCGCCGATTGGATCGCGGCGTTGAGGGCCAGCAGATTCGTCTGGTCGGCGATATCCTCAATCAGCCGAACAATCTCTCCTACCTCCTGTGAGCGCTCACCGAGGCGTTTGATCTTCTTGGAAGTCTCCTGCACATTCTCTCGAATGTGTACCATGCCGTCGATGGTCTGAACTACCGCTTTCTGACCGCCGTCGGCGTGCTTCAAGGCATCCCGTGCGGCTTCAGCCGCCGCCAGGGCATTATTGGCGGAAAGTTGTACAAAATCGGCGAGTCGAGCTACTGATTCACTGGTTTGCGAGATCTGGACCGCTTGGGCATCGGAGGCCTGGGCAACCTCAGCGGAGCGATCCAGCAACCGGCGCGTCGCGTTGGTTACTTGGAAAGTGGTCGCCTGTACACGTCCTGCCACCTTGGCCAGTTCCTCGATCATGTAATTGAATGAGTCAGCGAGAACCCCAAGGGTGTCGGGCGTCACCTCAGCCTGCACACGCAGGTCACCGTCACCCACCGCACTTACTTCCTGCAGAAGTTTTTCAATCTGTGCCTGCAAGGCAGCAGCGTCTTGAGCATCGGCTCCGGTGTGGCTGGAAACAGCCCCATCTCCGACGGGAACACCTTCCACGAGAGCGTTGACTGCCGACGCCAAGACTGCGAATTCATCATCGCCGTTTACTAGCGCACGGGCGCTACGCTCCCCGCTCGAAACCCGGCGGCAAATATCCGCCAGCTCCAGGGCTCCGCTCCGAATGACGCCGCGCATGCGAAGCCAGGCAAAGGCGACGCCGAGAAACACGATGAGGGCAAGACCAAAGGTCACACCCCATGTAATCGTTGCTGCGGGAAGTCCGTCGGCGCTGGTTGTCGCAGGCGGTATATTGGAAACCGCCCACACTCCTAGGCCTATCAGCGCAATCACCGGAAAGGCTGCGGAGAGCAGCATGAGTAGATTCAACTGAGCGCCGGCAGACCAGCCAGTGCGCGTCCTGGAATCCATGTGTATCGGACCCTCCTCAATGCAAAGGCTACATGAATAGTATCGTACTAGCTGCGGCGTCAGGACCCCAATCCGTGCGATCCAATCAAGGTCACGAATAAATTGCCAAAGAACAATTACGCGCCCACTACCTCAGAGTACCACGGACTGCCAACATTTTGGATACCGCACTGAGAAGGAGGTCACAACGCGCGCCTAGCGCAAGTCGCGCACCAGGGGGGACAATGTCGCCGCCACCCTAGCGAGTTAAGCATGATAGCGATGCATTTTGTCGGCGAATAACAAGCGCTCGGGGTCAAACATTATCACGGCACGCCCCTCGATGTTGATAGTCCCCATGGCGTAGGGGGCCGCCCACGCGGGAGCGGAAGTATTTGTGAGCGCTCCTTGATCTACATCCAGCTGGCGCATTTCATTCACACTGTCGACTACCATGCCGATGGTCATTTCTCGCTTGGAGACTACCAGCAGACGTGAGCGCTGCGAAATGGGCTGAAGCGGCAAACCAAAAAACCCACGCAGGTCGACGACCGAGAGAATTGACCCGCGAAAATGCACGATGCCCAGTATCCAGGGAAGGGTGTTAGGGACGGTTGCGATCTCGCCGATGCGCTCAATACCCTGCACTGAACCAGATGGAAAGGTGCACTCGCTCTCGTGCAGCGCAAAGATGATGTGCTGCGGCATGACCGCGCCCTCTGGAGCACTGCTTCCCATGCTCAGTCCCATCATTCGAGCGAGTTCGGTAATTTGAGCGCTACTGGTGATGCCGGCACGATAGGCGATCTGCGTCAAGACTTCAGGAGTCAGCGTCTCATCTGTAAACCCATCCGGGCCACTGCCAAGGGAACGTAGAGCCTTCTGCAGGGCCTCGGTAGTAGCGGCGCGTGCCCGAGTCACCGAATTATCGGGGGCCGGTGAAGCGCCATTAGGCGTGAAACGAGGATCATTCATCAACGATAAGTTCTCCGGTTTATCGCGTCCTGCCCTAAATCAAGCTGCGGACACTTGCCAGCAATTCGTCTTTGCTGAACGGCTTGGTAATGTATAGATCAGCGCCTTGCTGTAATCCCCATTGCTTGTCCAGTGCAGTGTTCTTGCCGCTGATCAAGATGATAGGAATATCTCGACTCTGCTCCATTTGCTTGAGTCGGCGACAGAGTTGAAAGCCATTTTGCTTGGGTAGGATCACATCGAGCAGGACACACTGTGGCCGTTCACGCAGCACTTTTTCGAGGGCTTCGTCACCATCGACAGCGGTGATCACATCGTATCCACTATCTCGCAGCGGTGTAGCGATCAATGTGAGATCTGTCCAGCTATCGTCAACCACCAATACCTTCGGCATGAGTACTACTTAACTGCCTTTCACAAAAGTCAGGATGCGGATCAAACCGCAATATGACTCCAGGGAGATCAGAAAAATACGCCTATATTTGTCGTCGAATTTTCTGCTGACGCTGGAGCGCGCGCTGAGCCGCTCGCTCCCGTACCACGGCCGAATTAAGATGCCGCTTCACCGTTTGCACCAGCTCGGCGGAATCAAACGGCTTGGTTATATACTCAGTCGATCCAGCTAGCTTCCCGCGCATCTTATCAAAGAGGCCGTCTTTGCCACTCAGCATGATAATCGGCATGTCTCGAAACGCGCTGTTCCTGCGCACGACCTGGCAGATGTTGTAGCCATCCATACGCGGCAGCATTATATCCAGAAGGATCAGATCCGGTTGCTCATCAGCAACCGCTGCGAGCGCGCTCAAGCCGTCTCCAGCCGTCACCACATGGATTCGTTCACGTTGCAGGGTCAGCTGCACAATCTTGCGTACGGTTGGGCTATCGTCCACCACCAAGACCACCGGATCATCCACGTACTCCAACCTGCCTTCCCAAAACGCCACCAAATGTCCACACATGCCTCACGGAGCGATCGCGCCTGGACCCCAATCGACTTACCGATTGCTCCTCCAGACATCAGGCACCGCGTCGTAGGCGTACTCTACCCCGCGCTGCTCTGCGCGGCCGGCATGGGTTTGCAAACCTTTTTCCGCATGTGGGCGGCTAGAAGCACGGCGCTGGGCAAGCCGAGCGATGTCTTTATCAAGCTCGCGTTGGAATTCCGTCCAAAGATCCTCATAGCGCCTTCCAGTAGTCGATTTTCCGAATTCGTCATACACTATGCGATCAAATAACGTTCTCATCAATTGGGTAACAAACAGCACTGCGTCCCAATAACTGTCAGCCAACTCTTGTCCGCGAACAACTTTGTCAAGGGTCTCCAGATCCTGGAAGTTTATCTCGCCGTTGGCAAAGCGCACGATTCCATCCATACGCGGAAAATTAAACTGCAACTGCTGAACGACAGGACCAAACGTCGTTTCGAGGTATCGAACGAGCTCACGCCTTGGTATTTCTCCGCGGCCACGAAGCGAGCGAGCATATATAGCATGGTGCGCAATGAGACCATTAACGAAAGCTCCCATGGTACGGATAATGGTGAGCATACGCTGCTCAGGCGCCGGTCCGCTCTCCTGTGAAAGCTGATGCTGGCTCTGATTCAGCAAATTTACCAGGCTCCGTTCGAGCTCGTCTTCCAGTCGCGCATCCACCACCTCGACTAAACCCAGCTGCACCAGCCGCTGCAAGATAAGGACGACCTGCGGTTCGGGGATGAGTAACGCATAGGAGATAGCATGCAAAGGGAATTGGCCACTGGAAAGACGGAGCACTCCAATTTCTTCGCGTCCGAGCCCAAGTTGCCGCACGTCTGCCTCGAATTCCGGTACCCAGCGCGCCACGGTGCCCCGGCTATATCCGCCCGACGCGTCTCGGCCCCACTCATCCGCCATGCGCAGCGCCTCCAGCAATACGTGATCGACGCTAAGAGGCCGGAGCAGTCCCTGTCGCATCTGGCTTGGTGATACGTCCCGATGGAACTCGAATCTCCCACGGCTCCAGTTGACGGCTCGGCTGATGGACTGGATTACGCGAAATTCGGTGCGATGCTGAACCTCGGCAGCAGACAAGATTCCCAGCTGTGCCATAATATTGAGAGTAGCTCTTGCGTTCCCCATGGGCAGTCGACGTATCTCGGCTGCCTGATCACGGGTAATGGCACCAAGGAGGCGAAGCATATCAGCAAGGTCGGGAGCAGCGGCACCGGGTTCCTCGAGATCGATGATGTGGCCGTTTTCCAAGAAGATCGCTAGACGTTCCGGTCCTGACACCACATTGAGGACGCCGGTCTTACCGCTCAGCGCAAGCATTTTTAGCGCGGCGGACAACCCAAGCGTCTCCAAATCGCCATCAAGGATTCGCCCCTGTTGCTCCATCGTGTCCCCCTAATATCACTTCCGCTCCACTAACACTGGTCACAGGGCAAGAGTCACCATAGGCAACTCTTACGCATCCTGAAAAATTGCCAATATAGCATACCAAGCGGAAGCGTTTTTCCGGCTCCTTCGACCAACCCAAACCATTGTATCATACTGTGGCAGGTGTTCAAGGGGATCCCAAGGCCAACCGGCCGATCAAGAAGCGGGCGATGAACTTGCGTAACCGGTGAGCTCGACATACCCTACTCCGGAAATAGCCTGCGACCCAACGGTGCCGCTGATGCTGACGGCGCCCTCCCAATACGCATTGCCGGTCGACGCGGTAGTCAGCAACTCTTGATCCAAAAGCTGCGGTGTGAGCGTCAAACTGAGATGCTGGCCGACGATCTCGACTTTCCAGCCAGAGGGATACACAGCTCCGGTATGAGGACTGGTCCATGTACTCACGGCCCGTGCTTGGATGTCGCCCGCTGGGATGGGGCGGAAGTCGCCGTTGGCGTCAACATAGGTACCTACCGTGGCCACGGGGCGCTTATTGCTGTCGCGAATAATATAGAGCATGTACTCAGTATCATTGGCGAGCTGGATGCTGTACCAATCCCATCCTGAGCCGAGCAGCGAGACAAAATCTCCCCATTGATGGTCCATCCAGGCCTGTCCGGTAATGGGCAGAGTCTGTCCATGGTCGGTCAACGTGCCCGAAAGCTGCATGCGCGTGCGTGAATAGTAGTAGGAGAACCCCGCGGAACCATAGGTAATTAAGCCGTTCTGGCCCTGAAGCACTGGCGGCTTTGTCGCGCGCAACTGGAACGCGATTGCGTAATCGCTGGTCGCGGCGGCGAGCTGATCTTGGCCGTTTAGGCCGCGCATGCTCCATCCACCAAGCGCGAGATTAAACCCACTACGAGAGCCAGAGGGCGGAATCACCGACTCCGGAAGAAAGCCATATCGCTGGTCGAAATGAAAGGTGCCACCGCTGATGTCGCTTATGGCGAAGTGAGCGGCGTAGTACGGGGAGAAATCTCCACGCAGCGTCTGAAAAAAGACCAGCTCAAAACCGTAATACCGCAGCTCACCATGCGCATCTGTACCCTGAAAATGCCCGGTGTAGTACCACCACTCTGTCAAGTCATGGTGCGGAGCTTCATCTTGGGGAAAGCGCACCGGGGGTAAAGCCGAGGTCGTAGCGGTTGCCGAGACTCCTTCCAGATGTCCCCCACTCGCGATTGTGCCAGGTATCCCGCACCCGGCCACTACCAACGACAACACCAGGAGGAGGAGTCCCGGCGCGGCCGATGCCAGCCGCCGCGGCTGCCACTTTCGGACAGAACATGTTCGGAGCTTCACTCTCATGGGAGCCCTCCCGCGGCCGTAGCCTCCTTGGGTCTCTGCTCGCCCTCGCCTGGGACGGCGACTTTGTCCCCCGTCCGGTGATAGACCACGGACGGGAGCAGGCGAGAAAATGGCGCCGGCCACCACCAATTGATGTTGCCTAGCAGGCGCATAGTTGCCGGTACAAGCAGCCCGCGCACCATCGTGGCATCCAGGAACACAGCAATGGCCATTCCGACGCCCAGGGCCTTGACCAGCACCATATCAGCAGACGCGAACGAAAGACTGACCAATATCACAATGGCAGCCGCGCTGGTTATAATGCCCCCGCTGCGCTCCATCCCCTCGGCAATGCTGCGGACATTGTCTCCGGTCTGCTCATAGGCTTCACGTATTCGTGACAGCAGGAAAACCTCGTAATCCATTGAGAGGCCAAACAGCGCGCAGAACATCAGTATGGGCGATGAGGCTTCCACATATCCAAGCGGTGTGAAGTTGAGCAGCTGGTGCAAATTGCCTTCCTGGAAGATGAGCACCAGCGCGCCATAGCTGGCTAGTATCGAGAGGAAATTCATCAGGATAGCCTTGAGCGGTAATACGAGCGACCGGAACACCACCATCAAGACCAGATACGTCACGGCTGCCACGACTAGCAAGGCAAGGGGGAAGGCGTTGTAGAGCGTATTGACGTAGTCGATGATACCGGCGGTGGTCCCGTCCACCAAGATATGCATAGTGGGAGGTGGCGGGGTGCCACGTATGGCTTCCACCAGAGACTCAGTGCGGGAATCCAACATGGGATAATTGCTGATGACCTGGACCATCGTCACCCCGGTACCGGCATAGCTTGCCAGCGACGCGCGGATATAGGGGTCAGAAATGTTCTGGGGCTGGCTGTACATGAATTGGTACTGCTGCAGGCTGAGGCGCGGATCCAGTGAGACTAGGCTCATGACACCGTGCACCCGGGGGTCAGCTTCCAGCAGCCGCACGTATTTATCCAGCAGCACTAGGTTCGAAGCGGAAAGCGGGCTACCTTTGGTTTCCACGGCAATAATGATGGGTGCGCTGGCGCTCTGGTCGAAACGCTGCGCCAATATGTCGTAGGCCTGCCGAGACTCGACACTGGTGGGCAGTATCGAGGCGTCGGGAGCCGAAAGCCGTACACTCAAGAACGGCACGCCAAGCAACAATAAGATGGCAAGCACCGGTAGCAAGAATGTCAGCGGATGCTGCATGACCGCTGTCGCCAGACGGTGCCAGAAACCTGTCTGAGCCTGGTCCTCCCTTCTAAACTCCGCGCTCCGGTGACCCTTCTGCCGGCTCCAGGGCAGCACCACCGGTAAGGCATTGATACGAGTGCCGATTATGCTGAGCAGAGCTGGCAGAAGGGTCACCGCGGCCAGTATCGATAAGAGGACGGTCAAAACACCCCCTATTCCTACCGAGCGCAATACATTTAAGGGGAAGAGCAAGAGACCCAGCAGCCCAATAGAAACGGTCAGCCCCGAGAAGAATACCGCTCGTCCAGCCGTCGACATAGTAATACCAATGGCTTCGGAAACTGTATGCCCGCGACGGAGCTCCTCCCGATATCGACTGACCATAAAAAGCGAGTAATCGACTCCCAGTCCCAGTCCGAAGAGAGTGGTGATGTTGAGGGCAAAAATCGAAACCGGAATGACTCGTGCCAGCAGGTACAGAAGAGCCAGCGAGATGACGACACTACAGCCCCCAATCGCCGCCGGAAGACCCGCCGCAATGACCGAGCGAAATACCAGCAACAGGGCTATGATGGCGAAAGGAAAGGCAATCTCTTCGGCACGCCGGAGATCGGCTTCACTCACACTTTGGATATCCGCGTAGAAGACCGGCGCACCGCCAACCAGCATACGCAGGTCGGCAGGTTGTCGCAGGCGACGACGAAGCTCCGGCAAAACGCTGGGTGCCGAGTCTGGGTCGGCCTTAAGGAGCACTACGGTATATGCGGCATGCCCGTCCCGAGAAATTTGGCTGGGATTGGCACTAAACGGCACTATACTCTCGACCTGTGACCAGCCATTCAAGTTTGCCACCGCCGCTTGCGCTTCGTCGCCAAAGCGAGGATCATACGCCGACAAGGTCTGGCTAGTGAACACCACCTGCACAGTGGTGAAACTAGTGTGAAGTCCCTGTTGGAGAACATTGATCGCCTGCTGTGACTGCATTGAGTTGCTGGAGAAGCCGCCAGGGGCCAATGCGCCGGCAACGCGGGGAGCAAAAGGCAGCGCAATGAGAACTGCCAGCATCCAGGCCGCTACGATCCAGTAACGCCAGCGCACCATTCGTAGGCCTAGATGTTGAAACATAGATTGCTACCTCCACGAGCTTTCTTGGACACCCCCCATAAACTGGTACACCTTTCGGACGATCCGGTGCAACACCGCCTCGTCCATAGCACTCGGTACACATCAGTAGATACTTCCGTCTGCCCGTCCTAACACCCATACCAGGGATGATCTCCGGCAGGACGGCCACGAAAGGTGGTACTCTGGCAGAGTCCAAATTTTGTTGTGAAGGATCGATGCTATGTCCGAGCACTCATATGTCGTAGCAACCAATCGCCAAGCGTATCACGACTACTTCGTAGACGAGACTTTAGAGGCGGGGATCGTACTTACCGGGACTGAGGTCAAATCTATTCGTGAAGGCAAAGTGAATCTGCGCGGAGCCTATGCGCGCATCAAGGACGGCGAAGTCTGGCTGGAGAATGTGCACATCGCAGAATACGAGCAGGGCACTTATATGAATCACGCTCCGCTGCGAGATCGCAAGCTCTTGCTGCACCACCGTGAGATTAGTCGCCTCATACTGCGGACTCAGGCCAAGGGAGAGACCCTGGTACCGCTCAAGCTGTACTTCAAGGACAATCACGTGAAGGTCGAGCTGGGTCTGGGCCGTGGCAAGAAACTCTACGATAAGCGTGAGGCCATCGCCGAGCGCGAGACCCAGCGCGAGCTCGCTCGTGTCACCAAGCAACGGTTTCGCTAGGAACTGGAATAGTTGGACCAGGCATCCAGCAATGCACGCTCTCGCTCTCGACTGAGACCGGCCTGCCACTGGTGCTCGGCCGGCAGTGTCGCCACCCAGAGGAGCGTCTCATGTATTGTCTGCTCCAGCGGGCGATACGTGAGACCCGCGTCCACGGCCTTGCGACAGTCCACGGAGAGAAAACTCCCGAAATGGATGTCGCTTGGGGGCACCCAGAGCGGTAAGTCGCTCCACGCCTCGACACCATGGCCCTTGATGAAATCCTCATTCACCCAGGTCAAGCGCGCAGTACTCTCGCTGACTTGCCGGCAAGCGCTGAGGAATTCACCCATGCTCAGTCTTTCAGCCGGACCGGTGGCGTTGTACGTTCCGGCCTGGCGCCGCTCGGCCATCTGCAGCATCCAGAGGGCAAGATCACGAGCGTCGATGAACTGGATGGGGGATTCTTCGGGCGCCGGTGCTAATACCTCTCCGCTGAGCGTGATCCGATACGGCCAGTAGGTGAAGCGATCAGTTGGATCATAGGGTCCTACTATCAGTCCTGGGCGTATGACGAGCGAGCGCCCTGGAAACGCGCTGCCAACTTCCTGTTCGCAGAGCGCCTTGCGACCGCCGTAGCTCTCTGGGCTAGCGTCGTCGCCATCCGGATCTTCCAGCACTGCCAGCGGCGCATCTTCGGTAACTGGACGGCTAAAGTCGGCGTAGGCGGAGATGCTCGAGACAAAGGTGTAATGCTGGGCCACATCCATAAGTTGCCGTGTGGAGATCTGCACTTGACGCGGCAGCTGGCCACTGGTGTCTATGACCAGATCCCAGCTTCTTCCCGAAAGCGCCGACAGGTCCACGTTACGATCACCACGCAGCTTTTCAATTCTCGGGATAGAGATCGGGGTTATCCTTACCCCGATTGAAGATCGTCACTTCATGCTCACGCGAGAGAGCCGCCTCGACTATGTGACGGCCAAGAAAGACCGTGCCGCCGAGTACCAGAATTCGCACCAGCTTTCTCCTTTTCGGGCAGTTATGCCACGTACTCTATAGGAGTCTCTTACGTCGTCTCATTCGCGTACCTCTGGTCCGCGGCTCTTCCAGTCCTCGAGGCTCAGTACTTCATCTACGATGCCATACTCCTTGGCAGCCTCGGCGCTCATGAAGAAATCCCGCTCGGTGTCCTGGCGCACCCGTTCAAGCGACTGCCCAGTATGCAGTGCGATAATGTTATTCATGACGTCGCGCGTGTGCAGAAGTTCGCGCGCGTGTATGTCGATGTCGGTTACCTGCCCCCCAATTCCACCGCCGGAGAGAAGCGGCTGGTGGAGATGGATACGGGCGTGAGGCAAGGCAAAACGCCTGCCTGGATCTCCTGCCATCAGCAGAATAGTACCAAAGCTCGCCGCCTGCCCCACGCAGGTGGTAACAACCGGACAATGCAGGGTGCGCATAGTATCGTAGATAGCTAGCCCAGCGGTGATTACTCCTCCTGGGGAATTGATGTACATGTTTATAGGGCGGTTGGCGCTTTCACTGGCCAAGAAGAGCAACTCCGCGACGATGAGGCTGGAGAGTTGATCTTCGATTGGGCCGTTAACTAATACGATGCGCTCGCGTAAGAGACGCGAGAATAAGTCGTACGCTCGCTCTCCGCGAGTGCCTGACTCTATAATTGTAGGAATGACCATACTGGCGGTCTGCTCAGTCGAATCACGTACAGCCATGGCAGATACCCTCCTGTGTTATGCACTGCGCACAAAGTAATAGGTGACGCAAGTAACCCGCTCGCCTCCAGGTGTCGAAAGAATTGCGGCCAGAAGCCAGCCGTCCTTGCCCAGCTCGGCAAGACGAACTTCATCTAAAGGGGGTTCTTCGCGAGGATCAAGGGAGACTGTGTGATACTCCCACTTGGGTTGCGGGACGGCCTCGAAGACGGTTGGGAGCGGCATCGCCATAGGCTGCCTGCCTAGAGGATCTGGGCTAAAGTCGTGCCAGGAATGCGCGTTCGGATACAGCATAGATGGATACTTCCCTCCCCGAAAGGGGGTCTGTTGGCACCTTGGGCTCGGGCACTTTTGTCCGGGTACCGGTGATGTCTTGAACACTACCTCCAGCTGCGCTAGAATTGAAGGGAAAAGTCATGCTGAGAGCATACCGGGTCCGGAAGCTATGCTATGAGCATACGCCGACGAATTCGGTATAGGAGCCTAAGGTCTTGGGTTGGTATGCCCGGTACAGCGCACCGCGCGTGATGGAGACTGCCGCCATGATGGACTTGCAGCAAACAATGGGAATGGTCATTCGCCGCGAGCGACGCTCGCGGCGAATGACCATGAAAGCGATGGCTGAACGCTCAGCCATTTCGATGGTGTACCTGGGTGAAATCGAGCGTGGGAAGAAGTATCCTTCCGCCCTTGTCCTCGAACGGCTGGCCAAGGCATTGGACCTCGCTATTCCCGACTTGTTGGAGTATACAGCTGACGAGATGCGAGGATTGGCCGCTCCCACTATGGCTATTGGCTTCTTGATGCCGAGTGCACAGCCCACCACGTCGCGCGTGACATCAACCGGAAACGTGATCAGCATGCTGGTGGCATGATGCTGAACGAGCATGGAGGTAGGCGGGCCCTCCTTTTGGTCACAACGGTCCTTATGGGGTCTCTTCTCGCCTGTGCCCCTACGCAGTCCGACGTTCGTGCTCGCGCCCAGGCGCCATCAACTCCAACTTCTCGTCCCGCACCAACGAATAGCTACGTGGACGCTAAGCTTGGCTTCAGCATCGCGTTGCCCGGAGCGGATTGGAGCGCCAGTCCCGAGCCTGGACTGCAACAGGCACCCCATATTTCCGCGCTTACCCTACTTGGAGACGAGCAGAATACCCATCAGCAGATCGTGATTGGCGTTCTGGAAAGTGCTGCGATGCCGGCAGCATTTGCTTTGCATGGTACACCTACAACTCGTATCGGACCATACCCCGCATTTGCCGACGATCGGATGGGTATTCTGGCCCGCGACCCTTGCTTGGTGCGTATCTTCCTGGCACACGATGATTATGTAATGGCTACCTGGTGTTCGGCCGGCTCCGCACGATACAGTTCACAGTTCGACCAGTTGCTGGCCACTTATCTTCCGGCCGCTCCCGGATTCGTGTCTCATGCGGGCTGCTGCTCCGGCTGCAGAGAACTGCGCTGATGTTAAGTCCAGCCTGGGTTATGACCCCAGCGTCGCTACGTGGGGAAATCCACTTGGCTCCCCGACGCAATGAGCCCCGCAGGAGGTTGGCGCCAATTAAATTCAGGCATATACCTATGCAGCAATGCCGGGTCCCCAGATCTCTACCTCTTCCAATGTACTGAGCTGGTCAATCGCTATCTCTACGAGCAATGGGCCCTGCCCCATATACCGGGCAACGCGGCGCGCTACTTTGACTATTATCAGAATGGGCGCATGTATCCCGGTGTGATACGCGATCTACCCGCCGGAACCTATCAGTTGTCGAGCGACGCCAGCCAGGCTGATAGTTCCTTTGCGCCCCAGGCAGGAGATTTATTGGTATTCCAGGACGTGAATGACCCTGCCGTGGGATGGATCTCAGGACTGGCCGATTCACCTGGCCACATCGCCGTCATTACCGGCGTGGACGCGCGAGATGTTTACGTAGCGCAGGAAAACTACAATGATACGCAGTATTTCCTCGCGCTACCCCTCACACGTGTTCCAGGCGGATGGCACATTACCGACCTAAGTGGACTCTCCAATCGGATCGTGCGCGGCTGGATACATCTCACACTATCTACGCTAGGGTAACTAAGTGGGATCTACTACCGCCACGCGGTGCGCTTCCAGAGCCTGCGCATCAGCCAGTTGATCCAGCTACGGCGCCTAACCTTTGCCGCCGTCGGAAGGTCGGTTCCCTGGGAAGACGTCTCTTCAGTGAGGGTGCTGACGCCTGGAGCCAGCTGCGCTACCCTCTTGAATCCCTTCCTGCCACAGCACAGTGCCGGCTAAGCCCGGCGCCGACATGTGCACGAGCGATGGCGCATCGGCCGGGATCTCTGCTGTAGCTATAGACGGCCCGCCACTCTGGCGAAACGCTTCTGCGGATACCATTGCTCCGGGCGAAGCGCTATCCCGGTCGGCTGGCAAAACACGAGCCGGCTCGTGATTCATGCGTGCTATCAGTTCCGGCAGTGTCCCTAAGTTGGGAGCAACTGATAGTGCGGCGCGAAGCTGGGTAACTGCTTCGTCCGCGAGTCCATGAGAATAAAGCGCTTGGGCATACGCGATATAGACAGCGCCATCATCTGGCGCCAAGTCTATACAACGGGCATATTCGAGCAGAGCCTCGTCACGGCGTCCCAGTTGCTCCAGAAGCGCCGCCAGAGCCAAGCGGGATGCTATCGCGCCCGGTCGCAGAGCCAGAGCCTCGCGCAGCAACACTTCAGCCGCATCGTAGTCTCCCCATTCCTTGCAGAGTCTCAGCATAGTGATGTAGGACCCGAGAATTACGCGGACTCAATTCATGCGCACGCAGAAAGGCGGCACTCGCATCCTCACGATGGCCAAGCGCCGCCTGTACGATTGCCAGCTCGAGCTCCGCCTCAGCGTCGTCAGGAGCAAGCCTAACCGCCGTAGAGAACTGTCGCAGCGCCTCCTCAAAGCGCTCTGCCCGCGCGCAGAAATCTCGCGTACCCAAGGCGCGACAGCACATTTTCCGGATCCAGCTCGAGGGCTCGTCGGAAATGATTCTCGGACTCCTCCGCGCGACCAGTATCAGAGAGCAAGATGCCGAAGTGAAAATGCGTCTCCCAATCCTCGGCATTCAACGCGAGCGCGCGGCGATAATACTCTTCTGCCTCAGCTGTGCGCGATTCACCATCCAGAAGATTAGCCAGCCCTACGAGCGCATCGATATATTCCGGACTTCTGGCGAGCACGCGACGATACACTTGCTCGGCCTCCTCCGCAGAGTCCAACACGCAGAGAAGGTCGGCTTCGATCATTTGGGCTCGAAGGTCGTCTGGGCGGCGAATGCGCACCCGACGCACCGCGCCGAGCGCCTCGTCTGAGCGACCCATGCGATGAAGAAGCAATCCGAAATTGATCAGGGTAATGTCATCACCCGGTTCGTGCTCCAGCGCTCTTCGATACAGGCGTTCAGCCTCATCCGGCTTTCCCTGTCGAGCCAGAATATTCGCGAGGTTCACCAACGCGCCGGTGTCCTCCGGATTCCGCAGGAAAACCTCCCGAAAGAACGACTCTGCACCGGCCGGATCGAGGTTAGCGGCCTCTGCATAGAGGCTGGCGGCGGTGTGAGGCTGGTTGCGTAATTCCAAGAGCTGGGCGAGCTCCATCAACGGCGTGGCTGATTTTGGAGAGATAGCCACCGCTGTGCGGAACTCGCGCTCGGCTTCCGTCCACCGCTCCTGAATCTCCAACAGCTGGCCGTACTCGATATGTGTCAAAGCCGACTCGGGGTCCCGCTGAATGGCATGAAGAAACTGCTCCTCCGCCTCGGCAAGCCTCCCCGCGTCAGCGAGGACCTTGGCAAGCGAGCTTAACAGCTCTGGCGTATCCGGCTCCAATTTGACCGCCAGCTCCAGCTCAGCTGCAGCGGCTTCGGTCTTGCCTTGACGAGCCAGATTCAAGCCGTAGGCACAATGTACCCGAGCGTCGGTCGGCATAGCCTCGGCGGCCTGGCGAAACAGTGGATCCGCCTCTTCGTAACGATCATGCTGCTGTAGAACACTGCCGAGTGCAATGGCAATATTCATGTCCGCCGGATTCAGGCCCTGTGCCGTGCGCAGCAACGCCTCTGACTCATCAATCCAGCCCATATGGCCGCGGACTTTGGCTAGCTGCAGAAGCAGCGCGGGGGACTCCGGCTCGATCGCCAGCGCCTGGCGGAGTAGTCGCTCCGCTTCCAGCGGCTGTCCCCTATCAAGCCGCACTAGTGCCAGCCGCGCCAGCGCGGCGCTCTGGCTATTACCGTCCTGCTGCTCGGTCGCCAAATCGAGCGCCTGGCGGAAATCCCGCTCGGCTAGATCGAGAGCCTGCTGATTTAGGTGCCTCATGCCCCACGCGAGATAGACCGCGGGCTGATCTGGTGCTACGTCACGCGCTCTGATAAACAGCCGGGTCGCCTCCTCGTCGCTACCGGCTTCGTCAAGTTGCTGCGCTAGCATGACTAAGGCAATCGGATCGTCGGGCGAACGCTCGAGAGCTTCACGCCGTGCTAGGGTAGCCTCGCCCTGGCGGTGCTCGTCGCGCAACAGCGTTATCAGGCGCGAGCGTGCCACTTCGTCGTCGGGATCTAACTCTAAGGCACGGCGCAGGACGCTCTCAGCCCGTGCGTACTGCCCGAGCTCCAGGAGCACGGTGCCAAATAGCCGGGTAGCTTGAGCATTTTCGGGAGATTGCTCCACAGCCTCCTGCAGGAGCGGCAGAGCGGCGTCCCAGCGCCGCTCATTCATATAGAGTAGTGCAAGATTCACCAGAGCGGGAATTTGTCCGGGCTCGTGCTGCAATATCCACCGAAAGTACGCCTCGGCGCGAGTAGGATCCTTGGCGCAGGCCTCACGAAACAGCCGCTCAGCTTCGGCATGTTCTCCGCGTTCGTCGAGAACGGCGCACAGTTGCATCAACGCAATACCGTCGGATGGATCCAGCCGGATGGCGGTGCGCAGCTCCACTTCGGCACGCGCCAGGTCCTGGCGCGCCAGAAGAATACCATATTGGCGGTGAACACGCGCATTATTGCCATCCAACGCAAGGGCACGGCGCAGCAATTTGCCTGCTTCGGGCCATTCATCCTGATCCATGTGGACGATAGCCAGGGTCAACAACATCGACGGATCGTCGGGGTTGAGCTCGCAGGCCTGCTGCAACTCGGCAAGAGCTGCCTGATGGTCGCCTTCACGTACGAGTAAGATGCCATAATTGTAACGGGCTGTCACACTGGTGGGATTGAGCTCGATAGCCCTTTGGTAGTGAGTGCGCGCGTCGGATCTTTGCTGTTGGTCATCAAGAATGTTGGCCAAGAGAACATGAGCATCGGCATTTTCGGGAGCGAGGAGCAATACTTCCTCAATGAGTAGTCGCGCACCTGCTAAATCACTACGATGCGCTCGCACACGTGCCAGCGCTGCTAACGCCGGGGTGTGGGCAGGATCATTCTCCAAGACCGCCTGCAAGCAGCGTTCCGCCTCAATGGTATTGAATTCGAGCACGGCATCTGCCAGCGCAAAGAGCGCATCACTATCGTGGATACGCTCCAGCTCAACTCGCAGAGCGCTTGTCAACCAGGCGTTTTCACCCCCGGGGAGAGTATGCTCGTGTGCCGGCTTGAGTGGTTCGAATTGCGAGTGAAGCGGCAAGGTGCCGCCCTCCCTATCGCTCCGGCAACGGTTCCAGCCATTCATGCTCGTCGTTCCCGCGCCGAAGATATTTCCCAGCGGCCTCGAGCTGCCAAGCGCCTTCATACCACTCATTCAGTGCGAGCGATGCTCCACAAGCGCGAGCCGCCGCCAGCACGCGCGGACGAGAAAGCGGTGAGATGCCGGCCGCCTCCAACAGGCGAAGTGCCACCTCCAAAACATGAAGTGACGGACTCGGCGCGCCTCCCGGCGATGCAGCCGGCTCTCGCATCTGGAACCTCCATGCGCTCGACCTTCGCCTACGACAGTGACTCTTGCTTGCTACGCTTCTCTCAGCTTGACTAGTCTGCCTATTCTAATCGCCGGAGGATACCAAGAGCAAGTGCTACACGCGACAAAGCGGGCATAGCGCATGAGATGGATGAAAAGGAGGAGAGACATGTGAGCACTAGGCGCTGGAATGAGCGCTTGCCCACGCGCTATAGCCTCCGTCGACGCAGGTCACCTGACCGTCACGAACATCGATGATACGGTCGGCAATGCGATCTAGCAGATACCGATCATGCGAGACCACCACCACTGTTCCATCGTAGTCCTCCAGGGCCGCCTCCAGCACCTCGGCAGAATCAATATCAAGATGATTGGTCGGCTCATCCAGTAACAGAAAGTTGGCATTGCCGAGCGTCAAGAGCAGGAGGGCCAGGCGACTGCGCTCACCTCCGCTGAGTAGCCTCACCGGTTCGCGAACTTGCTGGTAGGAAAAGAGAAATTTGCCCAACACCGCGACTGCCTGGTTTTCATAGTAGGGTCGGGCGTCGCGTACCAGATCCAGCGGAGTGGCCCCAAGATCCAGGGTCTCATGGCCTTGCGCAAAATATCCTGTCTCGATGCTAGGTCCGATCCACCATTCGCCCTGGGTCGGCCGCAACTGACCAATCATGAGCTTACCGAGGACACTCTTGCCAGCGCCATTGGCTCCAACTACGCCTATGCGCTCGCCTCTCTGCACCAGTAGGTTGACGTCCCGGAGGACCGACCGCCCGTCAAAGGTGACACCAGCATTGCAGAGCTCAATGACCTTCTGGCCTCCCCGTACCTGGCTGTGCAGCTGCAGCGCCATCTTACGGCGACTGAGCACCGGGCGCTCCACGACGTCCATGCTATCTATCTGGCGCTGCTTATTACGCGCCTGCTTGATATGCCGTTCGTTCGCAACCCAACTTGCCCACAGTTTGAAACGCGCTATTGCCTCTTCCAATCGAGCGATTTCTTTCTGCTGGGAGACATACAACTCCTGTTGGCGTAACTGGGCCACCTGTCGAGCCAGGACATACGCGGAATAGTTGCCAGACCACATCCGTACCGTGCCGTTGTCCAGCTCGGCTATCTGATTGACCGTTTCGTCTAGCAGGTAACGGTCGTGCGAGACGATGATCACACTCCCATCAAACTCCTGGATGAACAGTTCTAGGAGCTGGCGATGCACCAGGTCAAGGTGGGTTTCAGGCTCATCTAGAAGTAGCAGCTCCGGCCGTTGCAGGATGCAGGCCGCAAGGACGGTCAACTTTCGCTGTCCGCCACTAAGCAGAGACAGGGGCCGGCTCATGGCAGCGTCGTCCAAGCCGAACTGGCGCAAACGGCTCCGAGCCTCACCTATAAAGCCCGGGCCACCCCAGGTATCAAAGTCGGCAAGAAGGCGTTCCTGGCGCGAGAGTACCTGCTCCATACGCGTCATGTCGGCGATTACCAGCGGATCTGCCAGATCTAGTTCACAACGCCGCAATCTCGCTTCGATGTCGGCAAGATCGGTACGTGCCGACATGAGAAGTTCCAGGGGACTGACCGTCTCGCTTGAGATGTGCTGGGGCAGGTAGGCGATGCGCAGACCCTTGCGCTTGGAAAACTCTCCCGAACCTACTTCTTCAAGACCGGCAAGCATGCGCAACAAAGTGGATTTTCCTGCCCCATTAGGTCCAACCAAGCCAATACGGGCGCCTTCAGTCACGGCAAGGTCAACATCATGCAAGATGCGCCTTCCACCGTAATACTTGGTTATATTGTGAAAATTCGCCAGCAGCATGTGTTCCTCTCCTAGCATTATTCCCGGGATTGTGGTCGCGGCCGACGCTATCGGCACGACGGTCGAGACCCCGAGCGCATAGCACTTGAGCGCTTAGCAACGGTAGAGCAACCAGTGTTCAGCTCAAGGACGCCGCGAGAAAACACAAAGAAAGCGGTCGCGGCTCCTGTACTGGCCGCGACCGCTGCTGCTTGTTCCGAATGTAGTGCGATAAGGGCTAACTAGCTACACCAAGCGAGCTGAGTAGTGGGCACAGTACGACATCAAGCGCAGCCTTGTCGCTGCCCTTGATAGTTCCGTTGCTGTACTGAAAGCCCACTGAATGCATGAAATCAGCTCACTTTGAGAGGTAGCGGGCACGCGAGGATGTGAATACTCTCTCGCTGCCTACCCCACATGGAAGCCTACCACGCGCGCCCGGCGATGGTCAACCAGTCATACCCATTACACCAGGAGGCGCGTCGAATACACGCGCGGCTACTTCTCAGCGCGCTCTTTCTTGAAATCGTCGATAATCTGCTGCTGTATCTGTGGAGGCACCTCCTCGTAGCCAGCCAGCTGCATCGAGAAGGTACCTCGTCCTTGAGTTATTGAGCGCAGGTCGGTGGCATAGTGCAGCATTTCCGCCATTGGCACGTGAGCAGTAATGCGCTGCTGACCATCTCCAATAGATTCCATACCCACAATGCGTGCGCGCTTGGTATTCAGATCCGAGTTGACGTCACCCATGTTGGCTTCAGGTACCTCGATGACGGCGGTCACAATCGGCTCGAGCAACGCTGGGTTGGCGAGTGCGACTGCCTCTTTCATCCCGATATGTGCCGCGGTTTCAAATGCCTGTGAAGATGAATCAACCGGATGGTACTTGCCGTCGACCAGAGCAACTCGAATGTGGACCATCGGACAGCCGGCTATGAACCCCAGCCTTAGTGATTCGGCGACACCCTTTTCTACGCCCGGGACGTATTCCCTCGGCACGACGCCGCCGACGATCTTATTCTCAAACACAAAGGGCTGATCACTTCCCACCAGCGGCTCGATCTCCAGCCAGATATCGGCGAACTGACCATGTCCGCCACTCTGTTTCTTATGCCTTCCCTCGGCCCTAGCCTTCTTCTTGATGGTCTCGCGGTAGGGCACTTTGCGGTCATGCTTGATAACGTCGACACCATAGCGGCGCTGCATCCGCTCCAGCGCGATGTCGATGTGCGATTCTCCCATCCCGGAAAGCAGTGTTTCGGCGGTTTCGGGATCGCGCGCCACCATGAGGGTGGGATCTTCTTCGGTCAGCCTTGCTAGAGCCGTGCCCATCTTATCGAGGTCGCTTTGAGTCTTTGCCGTCACAGAGGCGGTAAAGATCGGCTTGGGCATATTGATGGGGGGTAATACCTGAGCCTCTTTACTGCCAAGCGTATCTCCGGTATGGGTATTACTGAGCTTGGCGACCGCGCCGATGTCGCCGGCCGGTACCTCCGGCACACTCTCCTGCGACTTTCCGCGCACTGTGACGAGCTGTCCTAGTCGCTCGTCCGCGTTCTGGCTGAGATTGGTGACATGAGTATCTGACTTCAGACTGCCGCTGTAGGTGCGGAAAAGGGTTTGTTGTCCCTTTTGTGGATCCACGATCGTCTTGAAGACGAAAGCTGCTGTTCCGGCTCCGGTAGTGGGACAGCGCTCGGCCGCGCTCGGCAGGTAGTCGATGATGGCGTCAAGAAGAGGCTGTATGCCGATATTGAGGGAAGTAGAGCCCGCGAGGACTGGGACCAAGGAACTGGTCGCCACGCCCTTTTTGATAACCTCACGTAGCTCACTTTCCTTTAGCTCTTCTCCATCCAGATATTTCGCCATGAGCTCGTCGTCGCTCTCTACCGCGGTCTCTACGAGCTGTTCACGGTATCCGGCGACGGTGGCCGCAAGATCCTCCGGCACCTCGGCTGGCATCGCCCTATTGCCCGAAAACGTATACGCTTTGCCCGAGACGAGATCGACCACTCCGGATAATGCGCTCTGCTCTCCTATCGGGATCGTGAGTGGAACCAGGCGCGCGCCGAAGTGAGATCGTAGGGACTCGAGTGCTTTCTGATAGCTGGTATTGTCGCGATCCAACTTGTTGACGAAAACCAGTCGGGGCAGCTGGTTCTGATTGGCATATTTCCAGACCAGCTCAGTGCCGATCTCGGCTCCTTTATCGGCGGATACGACTACCACCGCGGCATCCGCGACCCGCAGGGCAGCCATGACGTCTCCTACGAAATCCGCGTAGCCGGGAGTGTCTAAGAAATTGATTTTGGCATGGCGCCATTCAGTGGGAATAACCGTTAGATTGATGGACATGCGGCGCTTGATCTCATCGGGATCGGAGTCCGAGACAGAGGTTCCTTCATCGACTCGTCCTATGCGGTTTGCTGCGCCGCTGTCGTAGAGCGCCGCATCCACTACCGAGGTCTTCCCGGAGCCGCCATGGGCGATGAGGGCAACGTTGCGAATCTGCTCCGCGAGATAGACATTCATTGGGGAGCTGCTCCTTTCTTTCAATCACATCAGCATGACATCGGGGGTTGCTGGGCGCTAACTGGTCAGGTGGCCGGGTTCGTCAAGGCGGGCGGTTAGATGGACTCCAGGCAGCGGAAATCGCGTGGCGAGCGCAGTGGCCTGCAGAGCGGTGCGCCGGACAATGTCGGGGTCGTCCCGGAACGAGATAGCCGTGTGGATCAAGTCGGCAAGCGTCTCCATCTCCGGCGTTCCAAAGCCACGAGTAGTGACCGCAGGCGTCCCCAGCCGGACGCCGCTGGTTCGCACCGGTGGCTCGGGATCAAAGGGTATACTGTTCTTGTTTGCAGTGATATGTACAGCACCAAGAGCTTCTTCTGCAGCGAGGCCGGTAACGCCAAGGGGCCGCACATCGACCAGCATGAGGTGATTATCCGTGCCGCCAGATACCAGCCGAAAGCCTTTCTCTTGCAGACCATTGGCCAGCGCTTGGGCATTCTCTGCGACTCGGCGTTGATACTGGCGAAATTCGGGGCTAGCGGCTTCTTTAAAGGCCACGGCCTTCGCAGCGATAATGTGCATCAGGGGACCGCCCTGTGTACCAGGGAACACCCCTTTATCGATCTTTCCAGCAAGCTCAGTGGTACACAAGATAATGGCACCACGCGGGCCGCGGAGCGTCTTATGTGTGGTAGTGGTAACGACCTGGCAATACGGGACCGGACTGGGGTAGAGCCCTGCCACAACCAGACCGGCAACATGGGCGATGTCGGCCATGACTAAGGCGCCGACGCTGTCGGCAATTTGTCGGAAGCGAGCGAAATCCAACTTACGTGAGTAGGCGGAGAAACCAGCCACGATCAACTTCGGTCGATGCTCCTCGGCCAATCGCTGCAGCTCATCATAGTCAATGACCTCGGTGTCTCTGTCGACACCGTAAGATACAAAGTGGTAGAGCTTACCTGAGAAGTTGACTTTAGAGCCGTGGGTGAGGTGGCCGCCCTGATCCAACGCCATACCCAGCACAGTGTCACCCGGTTGCAACAGCGCGAGATACACGGCCGCGTTAGCCTGCGCACCGGAGTGAGGCTGCACGTTAGCGTGTTCCGCGCCAAAGAGACTTTTGGCGCGCTCGATAGCAACCTCTTCTACCTGGTCAACGAACTCGCAGCCTCCATAGTAGCGCCTGCCAGGCAGGCCTTCGGCGTACTTGTTAGTCATGACGTTGGCCATGGTCTCCGCCACGGCGGCACTGACGTAATTCTCGGACGCAATGAGCTCGATGCCTGTGAATTGGCGCAGCTCTTCCCGCTTAATGATCTCGGCCACCTCTGGATCGGTAGCTTCGAGATGACGCATGTCCATAGAATCCTCGGAACCCATCGAATCGCGCTGCCTTTCAAACGTGTGTGCACACGCCGAGTCTTAGCACATCGTCTGCGTCACTGCGCTCCTGGCCGGTCGTATGCTACTACAGGCTTTACAATCGACAATACGCCTCTTTGGAGGCGTAAGGGAGCAATCGCGTGGATGGCCAGGGCGCTACTGGTGGCTAGTAGTATATCATCGCTAGGAGCAAGGTGGGATGCACCACACTGGCGGAGTAATCTCAGCATCCGCGGGTATCGAGCGAGCATACGAGTGCGAATTCCGTCTCGATATGCAGCGGGCTCGGCGCTGAGTGATAGGACTGACGGGGGGATGACCCGGCACCCGCTGTATAATGGAGGCGTACTTGCCAGAGCGCCGACGCTAGACTCGCGTTTTGGGAGTGAGCCATTCTACGCTCACTGCGCTTCGTGAAAGGCTATGGTGATATGCAGGCTCGGCAGCTAGGCTCATACGAGCTAATTCGGCGGCTGGGTGAAGGTGGTATGGCGCGCGTCTACTTGGCGCGAGATGTACGACTTGGCCGAGAAGTAGCTCTCAAAGTGCTGGAGCCCCAACTTGCCGAACGACCTGGGTTTCGTGAGCGCTTCTTGAGAGAAGCCCGAGTCGCGGCCTCGCTCGACCATCCGCATATCGTTCCACTCTACGACTTCGGTGAATCAGACTCGCTGCTCTATCTGGTGATGCCGTATGTCAGCGGAGGTAGCTTGCAGGACATCCTCAAGCGCGCACCGCTCCCGGTGGGAGAAGTCGTAGCGTACGGTTCCCAGATTGCCGATGCCCTTGACTACGCGCACCAGCGCAAAGTAGTACACCGAGACGTGAAGCCGGCTAATATGCTGGTACATTCCGACGGGCGCTTGATGCTCTCGGACTTCGGCCTGGCCAAGGTATTGGATAAGTCCCGCCCAAATGTTTCCCGAGGCCGCCCCGACGCCGGAACACCGGAGTACATGGCTCCGGAACAGATCGAAGGTCAAACTGATGAGCGCTCAGATATCTATGCTTTAGGTGTCGTGCTCTACCTCTTGCTTACAGGTCACCTTCCATTCACCGGACCCTCGTCAACGCGCCGTTATGGATGGGCACTTATACCAGGCCCCACGGCAGCCACGGCAGCTTAATCCAGCGGTGACCCCGGCTGTTCAGATGGTTGTACTGCGGGCGCTAGCCAAAAATCCTGATAGCCGCTTCCAGCGGGCCGGCGATCTGAGCGCCGCGCTCCTTGCGGCATTGGTAGCAGGCAACGCCGAGCCGCTGCCGTTTGCGCTCGAGAGCGATTACCAAAGCACACTGGATTCTCTTCGACCATCCCCCGTGTCTACGGCTTCAGCTCAGGCGCCCTGGACGCTTCCTCTACAGACTCCTCCGGCTCCCTTACCCTGGGAGCTTCCTGACTGGACAGATGCGGCATCTAGGGGGGCGGAATCTGGTGCCAGGGTCTCGCCGAGAATGTCTTCGCGGCCAACTTCCCAGCCGCGGAACGGCCCACATCCCATCAATGTCGAGGGTAACCCACTGAGCGACCTGCCAAGGCTTGACTTGGGAGGAGGCTTATCGACGAGAATAGACGTGAGTCCCGGCACCGCAGCCGGAACGGCGTCGCCGGTCGTTTCGGCGGTAACTCATGGACGTATGCCGCTGGCGGGGAATCTCGTCTCCAAGTCGCCGGCTGGCTCGACCAGCGTTTCGAGCCTGGGAACGTGGCCGAGTCCACAGCAGTATTCCGCACCGTCATTCACAATCTCTCATGTAACCGGACCCTACCCAGTAACAGCTCGCTCGTTCCATGCCGCCGATGCCACAGGTTGCCGCGCCAACCGATCATAATTCGGCGCGCGCGTGGATGTGGGTTTTGATGATCATTGCCGTGGTGGCGGCATTGGTTGCCTTTACTCTTCTGCTGCAGTGGCTCAGCGGGAACCATAGCATCTACTCTGGATACACGGCGAATCTACTGCATCTGCTCTAGATTCATTCACGCCGCATTTCCTGAATTATCACTGGCGCTTTAGCGGCATAAGCCGAATGCATCTAATGCATCTACCGTGAAGCGCCGCGCTAGCATCGCTAAGCGTGGAGCGTATCTTGACGAAAGTTGGCTTGCCCAATACAATGTGCCGGAGGTCGGTCGCTTCCATCATGTGGGCACCGCATATAAAGTAGGGTTCTCGAGCATGCTAGCCAACAGACGGTCCCACCGCCGTATCCGATTCGACGGCACCGCGTATCTCGGGGCGCACGCGTTCCGCCTGGCGGCGGCGGCAGTCCTCGCCCTGCTGGCGTTTGCTCTCTTGCTTCTGGCTGATGCCGCTGGAACTGTTCCCGCCCCGCTCTCTCCCCTGCCTGCCGTGGCAGTTCATTCTCAGCCTAAGGCAACCGCCACCAATACTCCGACTGTGGAGGCGACCGCGACTGCTACCAGTACAGTTGCGACACCACCGCCAAGCATCAGTGTAGTGAGTCCGGTCAGCGGTAGCGGGCCGGTGGGCGCCCACATCACCGTCCAGGGAACCAACTTCACCGGCTCCAGTGTCACGCTGTTTGGCTCTACCGAGCATGACTGCTCGGTTAAGCGAGGTACGCTTGCGAGCGTAGCTCCGAGTGGAGGAAACGTCAACGCTACATTTGTCTGGCCAGTATCATTCCCGGTTGGAACGTACTACATCTGTGCGGGCGGCATGACGACCTCCAGCGCCAAGTATCAGGTTCTCAGCGCAAGTCCTCCTACACTGAGCCTTTCGACGTTGTCGGTCGAGACCGGCCAGCCACTCACCATTGTGGGAAAGAACTTTGTCGGACTCGCCGCCGGCGCAGGGATCACACTGACAGAAAACTCCGCGCAGTCGGGCAGTTCCGGGCTGCCATCTAATGCCGTAGTTGACAGCAGCGGCTCCTTCAGTGTGACCTGGATGGTACAAGGTCCGCAGACTGGCAGCGTGACGATTAAAGCCTATGGCGGATTCCAGGGCTCGGCTCCCGCGGTCCTGCAGGCCAGCGCATCCGTGACCATTCAGCTGGCTGCGACAGTAACCCCGACTCCCATAGCAAGCCCATCGGCGGTTCCTACCGCGGTCACCAGTATCGGCACGCCGTCGTCGCCGAGCTCCCAGACTGGTAACTCCTTTGGGCTGATTGTTCTACTGGTCATTGGCATCATTATCTCTCTGCTGGTCATAATCGGCATCGTCGCCTACCTCATTCTTCGCCGGCAGGAGCCCGAAGACGGGCGAAAGGGACCAGTCCAAAATCCGATGTACCCAGGCACGGGCGGCTTTGGCGGCAATGACAGCTACGCAGATGCCACAGTCCGGTTACCGTCGTGGGGCTCAAATGGACATGGTGGGACGATTTTCCCTACCGGCCAGCGTGCTCTGCCCCCCATGCAAGGACAGGTCTCGCAGTGGGAAGAGCAGGATGAGCAACCAGGACCTGACTGGCAACCGCGTCCAATGAGCGGCTACTATCCCGAGTTTGGCTCTTCCGAGCAGCTGCCCGAGACGCCTACACGGTATGGAACTGCCTATGATCAACGAAACCGCCGGCGGGCCCCAAAGGATCCGTGGAATGATCCCCCCGGAATGCCACCCGTTGACGATGACGACCAGTGGCCCGATCTGGGTGGAGATACCTTTGGCCCACGCGGTGGACCAGACTGGTAAGCAGAGCCGCCCTCCATGGGTTATGGCGTCTTGCATTCATCTGTTAGAATGTCGACACAGCGTATCGCTACTCACACCGCACAATGTGCGAAGACATGCCTCTTAGTTTTATTGTTTTGCGGAATAGACAAAGGAGACGTGTTGTATCCTGCGAGCCTCCGCGTATATCTTGTGTGAGTTTTGAACGACAAAGCGCGTATATAGTTGATAAGTAAGCCCAGGTGTTGTCTCTCTGGAGTGGGCTACGTACGCGAGATGCAGATAATAGCTCTCGCGAATCCAGTCGTTGGTAGCGATACGTGCGAAATTGTGCTTATCATTGGGAGGTGCGGTTAATTCTATGCCCCGAGTTGTAAGAATTCTTGCCAAGGGAACGCTTATCCCTGTAGCAGCAGTTTTGGTACTGATGCTATCATTGTCAGCCTGCGGCAGCAGCAGCAGCGGCACAGTCCGGCAACAAGAACATCGACATTGCCACTCTGTTTGCGGTAGGTGGCACCGACGCAACCGCCCAACTGCCGGCGCAGTATGCTGTTCAGCTGGCCGTGAGCCAGGCCAAATTACCCAACGGCTATACCTTGGGAGTCGTAACCGACAACTATGAGGGCGCCAGCGGCGTCGACACGACAATTGGCGCCAACGATGCCCAGTCACTGGTCGGCAACGCTAACGTCATGGCCATAGTTGGACCATTCAACAGCGGTGTTGCCCGTGTAACTATGCCAATCACCAACGCGGCCGGCCTGACGATGATCAGCCCGACCAACACCAACCCCGGTCTGACCCTTGAGCAGTATGCCGCTGCCAATGGCATTTCCTGGACGCAGCTGCACCCGGCGGGCTCCCCCGACGCGTACTTCCGAACCTGCGGTAACGATGTAATCCAGGGTAAAGTAGACGCTCAGGTTGCCAGCTCCGCGCCCATTAGCGCGAAGACCGCCTTCGTGGTTGACGACGCTACCACCTACGGTGTCGGCCTAGCGAACTACTTCACTACCTCATTCAAGGCCGACGGTGGCAGCACGGTTGGTTCTCGGACCTCCATCGCCAACGGCAACGACAGCTCAGCCATTAAATCCCTTGCTTCGACCATTGCCGCGGCAAACCCTGACGTTGTCTTCTTCGGTGGCGTTACCGCCGGCGGCGGCGCGACTCTGAAGAAGGACCTAGTTTCCATTAACTACAATAAGCCTATGGTGGGTGGCGATGGCATCGCCGATGACCCTGGATTTATCACCACCGCCGGGGCCGCCGCCTCGGAAAACACCTACGGCACGGTAGCGGCTCCGGATAACTCCCAGCTGACGACGTCCAACGATGCCGCCTTCGCGTCGGCCTACAATACCTATGTCGCCGGCAAGACCGACAATACCTTTTGCCTTACAGCTACATGGCCTACGACGTTGCCAATATCGAGATTCAGGCGATCACCAACGTCATCAAAGCCGGCAAGACGGTCAACCGCGCCAACGTGCGCGACGCGGTCGCTTCCATCCATTACAGTGGTCTGACCGGAGACATCTCCTTTGATGCCAACGGCGACAACTCCGGACCTAAAGTGTTCAGCGTCTACGAAGTCGACACGACGCAGGCGTGGGTATTCAAGACCCAGGTCAACGGGTGATATTCGTAACGGCTATCTAGAACTTCCACAACAAGTGACCCTCGACGATTTGAGGAAAGCGGGGCAGGCCTTCACACAGAGGCCTGCTCCTGCTATACTCAGACCACTTAGCGCCGCTGATATCGGCAGCTTCGAGATTTCACCACCTGCGCCACCCCGATTTCGTCGGCTTCGTAAGTTGTATTAGCGGTAGAAGAAGGTCCGATAGACATGCTCACGCTGGCTTCGCTGCTCGCCACGGGCAACAATATCGTCCTGCAGCAGATTGAGAATGGGATTACCCTAGGCGCAATGTACGCACTTGTCGCCCTGGGGTACACGTTAGTTTACGGCATCATCGAGCTTATCAACTTCGCTCACGGCGATGTCTTCATGTGGAGCACAGTCTTCACCTTCATCGTGGTGCAGATCCTTGGATTGTCCCATCCTCTGTCTGGACTCGCTCTGGTGGGTGTGCTAATCCTGCTGCTCGTTGTAGGAATGGGTGTCTCCGGGTTTCTGAATGCGGGCATAGAGCGCATTGCCTATCGCCGCTTACGCCGTGCGCCACGACTTGCCCCACTGATTGCGGCAATCGGCGCCTCCTTCATCCTCGAAACCGTCATAGCGCTCTGGCGAGGCACCGGTATCTACGCGTTCCCGATAATCTTCCCCAAGGGTGGCTTTAAAGTAATAGGCGTCCAAATTGACTATGTGGACATATTTATATGGCTGCTCGCTATCGGCCTGATGTACGCTCTCGCCCGATTCATTCGTACCACCAGGCTGGGTAGAGCGATGAGGGCCACCGCGCAAGACCCTGAAGCCGCGGCGCTCATGGGAGTCAATATCAACCAGACCATTTCGATAACCTTCCTCATTGGAGGCGCATTAGCAGGCGCCGCCGGAGTCGTCTACAACCTCTACGTCGGCCAGGTCTGGTATTTGACGGGGTTCCAGCTCGGATTGATAGCCTTCACGGCGGCCGTACTTGGAGGCATAGGCAATATCTATGGTGCGGTACTGGGTGGCTTCTTGATCGGCCTGATCGATGCGCTGGCGATTCAGTTGTTACCTAATGGGTTTGCCTGGAGCTCGGCGGTAGTATTTGCGATCCTGGTGCTTATACTCGTAGTCAGACCTTCCGGCCTACTAGGCCAGCAAGTTCCTGACAAGGTATAGAAGGTATAGGAGGAATACGTATGAGCACCAACAAACTCAGCGCTCCCAAGCGATTTAGCCCCGACAACCTCTCTGCCCTAATGGGCAGCAAAGTAGCCGGTCGTGAGCTGCGCTGGTATGTAAACGGGTGGCGACTTGGGATCATCATGCTGGTACTCGCGATCTTACTGCCTTATGTCCTGGTCGGATTTGATCCAGGCCTGGTGTCAGCGGCTATAGGAGTCGGGATTTATGTGGTCCTAGCGCTGGGCCTCAACATCGTCGTCGGTTACGCCGGCCTACTTGACCTCGGCTATGTGGCGTTCTTTGTAATTGGGTCCTACACCGTCGCGGTGGGCACCAGCGGTATTCTGCGCAATGCCCAGAGCCAGGTAGTCACCGTGCCTATCTACTCGTTCTGGCTCTTGCTGCCGGTGGCCGCGCTCCTTGCGGGCCTCTTCGGCGTCTTGCTCGGCGCTCCTACTCTGCGGCTGCGCGGCGATTATCTGGCCATCGTCACGCTTGGTTTTGGCGAGATCGTGCCCATCGTCTTCCAGAATGTGCCGTACTTCTTCGCCGAGTTTGGGATGAGCGCCAGCAAACCTCCTCCCACCTTAGGGATAATCTTCTCCGACCCCCTCAACGAGTTTCCGTTCTATTATCTGGTCCTCGCGCTCGTGATACTGGTCATCCTCGGAGTCACATCGCTGCGTGGATCGAGCATTGGACGAGCCTGGATCGCTATACGTGAGGATGAGACTGCGGCATCGGTCTCGGGTGTCAACCTGGTTCGGACCAAGCTGCTGGCGTTTGGTCTGGGCGCTCTGGTAGGCGGGATCGGAGGCGCGCTGAATGCTTCCTTCATCGGCGCGATTGCCCCAACTGACTTCAACTTCAACATCTCGATTACCGTTCTCGTCATGATCGTGCTGGGGGGCCTCGGCAGCATTCCTGGCGTCGTCGTTGGCGCTATCATCCTGCGCTTCATCGACTTGTACCTCCTCAATCAAGTCAATAACGCCGTCCATACCAGTTCGCTGGTCGCTGGCAGCGGCGCCCCATTGCACTTCCTCGTAAACGTGGATTTCAACACTGCCAAGTTCCTGATCTACGGACTGGTACTGCTTATTATGATCTTGCTGCGTCCTCAGGGACTGATACCCGATGTCCGCCGCAAACGTGAACTACAAGGCATCGGCGCTTCAGCGGAGTCGGCCTCGGCGGTAGGCTTACTAGAGCGAGAGGAAGCCAACCAGGACATGACAGGTGGCGAGACCACCTTCGCTGGAGCCGGCTCGGACGCCGAGGGGCGGGAGGCATGAACATGGCAGAGAATAGTGTTCTGCGGCTAGATAACGTTACCAAAGTCTTTGGCGGCTTGACAGCCGTGGATGGTGTAACCATTCAAGTCGACAAGGGCGAGATCTTTAGTATCATCGGACCCAACGGCGCTGGAAAAACTACTGTCTTCAATCTCATTACCGGCATTTATAAACCGGACCGCGGCCAGATGCTGTTCAATGGT
Source organism: uncultured Chloroflexia bacterium (assembly GCA_963810535.1). Classification (GTDB taxonomy): domain Bacteria; phylum Chloroflexota; class Ktedonobacteria; order Ktedonobacterales; family JADMIN01; genus JAJPKE01. The sequence goes on along the minus strand of CAWENW010000002.1, from coordinate 112,062 downwards.
CAATCTATCAGCGGCCTTTCGCCGGATCGCGTGTTGAGGCGGGGTATTACCCGAACGTTTCAGAATATCCGGCTCTTCAACAATATGACAGTGCTGGAGAACGTCTTGGTTGGCCAGCATACCAAGATCCCTGGGGATGTACCTTCGGTTCTCTTGCGGCTGCCGAATTACCAGCGGGCCGAGCGGCGAGCCGAACGCCGCGCCATCGAGCTATTGTCGTTCTTCGGGCCGTCACTGGTAGCTCTCCGGGACGAATACGCCTCCAGTCTCTCCTACGCCGACCGGCGACGTGTAGAGATAGCCCGTGCGCTGGGCTCGGAGCCTAAGATGCTTATGCTCGACGAGCCAACCGCCGGAATGAACGACAACGAAACCGCCGAGGCAGCTGCCTACATAAAGGCGCTAAGGAGCGATTTCGGTTTGACTATCCTCCTGATCGAGCATAAGCTCCAGGTTACAATGGGTATATCCGACCGCATCGCGGTACTGGACTATGGACGTAAGATCGCCGAAGGGGTTCCCGCGGAGATCCAACGTAACGAGCTGGTAATTGAAGCGTATCTAGGGCGAAAGGCGTCGGTGTAATAGCGTATGCTTGAGCTACATAGTGTCAACGCCGGCTATGGGCCAAATCTGGTGTTACATAACGTTACACTCGAGGTAAACCAAGGCGAGATCGTTTGCTTGCTCGGAGCGAATGCCGCTGGTAAGACTACCATCATGAAGACGATCTTTGGACTGGTGAAGACCCGTGGCGGCACCATTACACTGGAGGGCGACCGTATCGATACCCTGGGTACCGACAGCATAATTAGCCGACGGCTCACACTTGTTCCGGAGGCGCGGCGTGTCTTTACACGCATGACCGTTCGCGAAAATCTGGAGATGGGCGCCTATATGATTTCCGACCGTGCCAGCATCGCGCGAGAAGCTGAACGAGTTTACACGCTGTTTCCCAGGCTTAAGGAGCGCGATAAGCAAGTCGCTGGAACACTTTCGGGCGGTGAGCAGCAGATGCTGGCCATGGGCCGAGCGCTCATGGCGCAGCCGCGTCTGATCTGCATGGATGAGCCGTCTATGGGCCTCTCGCCGATTCTGGTGCAGACGGTTTTCGACACTATACAGCATATTCGCGAACAAGGAGTAACAGTGTTCCTAGTAGAGCAGAATGCCTTCATGGCTCTCAATATTGCCGATCGCGGATACGTATTACAGCAGGGCAGTATCGTCTTGAGCGATAGCGCGAAGAATTTGCTGACCAACGACCTCGTCAGACGAGCCTATCTGGGCGGCTAAAACCGAAGTCGTGCCAGACGGCGCAACAGTTTGGAAGAAAAGCATTGGGAAGCTTGGCAACTGCGATACCTTCAGCTGCCGGGTGCAAGCAAAGCGCAGATGGCGGCGCTCTGTTCCTGGTTGATGCTTCCTTTTTCGGTTGCCAGAAGAACGGCCACTTGCGCCAGCGCACGGTACACTTGAACGGCTGAATCCGCCTGAATCTGCGCGAGCGACGACCAGGAGGTGCCAGTAGGAGAGGCTTCGGCCGCAAGCCGAGATTCGTTCTGATACCGCGCCAGCCACTGAAGATGACTGGCAATGGTCCCGGCATCTCCTCGCGCGACTGGACCACTCAAAGCCTGTGGAATGCCGAGCTCCGCCAGATTCTCGACCGAGGAGCGCACGAGCGGCAGTAAAGCACGTAACGACTCCTCGCGGCCAAGACCGCACATCTCGAGAAGCTCACAGGCAGCGGCAACGAGTGCAACTACGTAGTTCGACCCAAAGACCGCGGCGATGTGGTAGGGTATTCTGTTCTTTGCATCGAGCGTCAACACGTACCCGCCGAGTCGTCCCACCAGATAGCGAAGATGAGTGGAAAGAGCTACATCCTGGGTCTCTAGCGACCAGCAGCAGCCCCGGAGCTTGTCCAGAAGCGAGGGTGCTGGACTATCCAGCGTAGTGCGGGGAAAAGACATCAATGGATGCAATGCCGCGACCCTGGCTCCCGACCTCTGGGCAGCTACCAACGCGGCGCTACCTTTGGCGCCCGCAAAATGTACCACGCTCTGACCATCCTGCCACGGTAGGAACTCGGCAAGAGGCTCGATCATCGAGTCCGTGACCGCCAAAAACACCAAATCGCAGTGGAGCGCCACCTGTTCCGGCGTGAGCGCTACCGCCATACCTAAAGGCAATCGCGCTGCCAGTGCCTGAGCATGAGCGATGTTCTTGGCTGCCACGGCTCTGATCTCGAAGCCGCACTCGACCATAGCACGAGCCAGTGTCGAACCGACGGCGCCGGCGCCGACAAAGCCAATGCTGCCGTACCGCCAATTCTCCGACGATTCAGCCATGGCTGGAAAAGTCAATCGAGGTAATCTTTCAATACGCGGCTCGACTGGGGATGTCGCAGCTTACGGATGGCGCGTTCTTCAATCTGCCGTACTCGCTCTCGGGTAACCTTGAGTTTCTTACCGACTTCTTCGAGGGTGTGGTCATGGTCGTCTACCAGACCAAACCGGAGCTCGATGACCTGTCGCTCACGAAGAGTAAGGTTACCCAGCACGCGTCTCACTTCTTCTCGCAGCAGCGCGCGATCGGTCGTCTCTGATGGTCCTTGCACTGCTACGTCTTCGATAATGTCGCCTAGCGAGTTTTCTTCCTCGTCCGAGAGCGGCGCATCCAAAGAGAAGACCTTCTCTGCCCAGACCAGGAGTTCTCCCACACGCTCGCCGGTGATTCCCAGTCGATCGCCGATCTGGGCATTGTTAGGCTCGTGGCCGAACTCCTGGTACAGCTGGCGAGTCATGCGCTTGACTCGCATGACTTCTTCCATAATATAGACTGGTAACCGTACTGCGCGGGTACCTTCCAGTATCGAACGAGTAATCGCCTGCTTGATCCACCAGGTAGCGTACGTCGAGAACCGAAATCCTTTGCCCGGATCGAACTTGCTGACTGCGCGTATCAAACCGATATTACCTTCCCCTATCAGGTCTTCCAGCGGCAATCCCTGGCCCACATACTTCTTCGCAATGCTTACGACCAGACGGAGATTGGCTTCGATGAGGTGATTGCGACTGTCTCGGTCGCCGGCTTCTACGCGGCGAGCCAGACTGAGCTCGTTCTGAGCGGACAGCAACGGTATGCGAGAAATCTCACGCAGATACAGTCGGAGGCTATCGCTCTGGGCCAGCCCGCTCAGATCGGAGGTGTCGGTATCTATTTGAACGTCGCGTTCAGATCTCGCGGCGCGCTCAGCCTCATATGCTGCCGTGCGGTCATCCATATTCATAACAAGTATCGCTCATTCCCGTGGCACTACTGCGCGGGCAGTATAACACTGACATTTCATTGCCGCAAGAGTATTAGGCGGTGATATACCGAGGGATCCAGGAATTTTCGCCGGTAGAGTGGGTAGGAAGTACCAGCAGAACTGCGAGATTCCTTACAGGAGTTGGTCAAAGGTGGCCGCGCAAACTCCCGAGCGCAATCGGCCACTGCTGTCTTGATGAAGCTATATGGCATTGTAAAGCCACACGGTATTGTCTCAGATATCGCGTAAATACTGTTGTTCATAGCTCCAAAACTTACTACCCCTAGTCGTTCACCGGAGGCGATGGCCAGCCGGAGGCGATAGCCAGCCGAGGCGATAGCCAGCCGGAGGCGATAGCCAGCCGGAGGCGCTTTTGCGCCATACAAAAGTACCTGGGTAACCAGGGGACCAGCGAAGAAGCGATTGCTCGGCAGAAGCGCCCCAGCTGCAGATAGTTGCTTAGAGAGTTCACTCGACTGGTCTGCCGGTCGGAGAATGGCATACGCCTTGCAAACTGAAATGATGTGCAAAGGAAGAGCGTTCCCTTTCACAGGACCGTAGGGCCTGTTCTCGTGGAAATTGTAATGAAGATTGCCGTATAATTCCTTCCTGGCATGAGTATCGGCTCTCATTCTTTTTCCTTTAGATACTCGCCTCCGCCGACATTTTCGAGGACGTATTCTACGTTTCGTGGAGCACAGAGTGAAGTCGCAGTCTAGGACCCGGAGGCGTAAGACAACTCCACAGGCGCCTTTTGCTACACAGGGAAGTATGGCGTTGGGCGCGCCGCCTATATCGGCACGTGACAGCTCCAATCGAGCGGTGCGCGAAATTCACCGAGGCATTATGTGCTCAGAGTTCGTTGTATACCGAGAGTGGCAATACTAGCATCGAAGTACAGGAGCGAGCGGGCGGCAATCTGTCACTGCCTGCGTCGCCCTTTAAGCATAGAGCGGGCGGCGTATCGCCGTGGAGTGGGATAGCAGTCCGTCCACTTTCGACGGGCCAATTTATGTCAACAGTATCGACACCTCTGGTGCGACGCCTGCCAGTCGTCCCCCTGCCTCGTCCCTCGCTGATTGGGCATGCTGTCAGAACCGGCAAGTCCATCGACTGGTCCCATATCATCGACTGGTCACTATGCGTCACGACGAATGGGTATCGTATCTGGCTCATTGTGAGCACCGTGGTGCTCACATTTGCACTCTACCAGCTGCAGAATCTCCTTGGCGCGGTTCCAGCGCATCCAAGCGAGGTGCAACAGGCGGTGCAGTGGGCCGAGCTCATCTGGCTGGTGCCCGTGCCTCTTTCGATGGCGCTCTGGCTGGGTTGGCTCATTTTTGCGGAGGTCGGGAGACCTAACCCTAAGCCGGCGGGAGACTTGCCTGGCAATGTCACCGCACAGGTGCGGCTGGTCGTTCGCATCGTGACTCGGGGAGAGAATGTCTCGGTGGTGAAGGAAAGCGTCCTAGCCATCCACCGGTCGTTTGCCGAGTGTCTGCCGGTCACCGGGCATTATCGCATTGAAGTGGTAAGCGATCTTGCCCTGACGCTGGGTGATCGTACCGGACTCACCAAGGTCGTTGTCGTCCCTCCGGATTATCAGACCGCCGCCGGTTCGCTGTATAAGGCGAGGGCGCTCGCCTATTTGCAGTCGCAGACAAGGCCGGAACCGGGAGACTGGTACCTGTATCTGGATGAAGAGAGTCGAGTAGATAGTGCGATGCTCGCCGGGGTCTACCGGTTCATTGCGCGTGCCCGCGCCTCTCACAACCGCCGAATCCGCCGCAGGATAATAGGACAGGGAGCTATTCTGTATCAAGGCGGCCACTGGTTCTTCCGCGGCGCAGATGGACTGCGCACCGCCGACGACTTAGGGAGGTTTCGCTTGCAGTATGCTCTAGGCATGCCTCTCTTCGGGATTCATGGTTCCTATATTGTAGTGCGGGCAGAAGACGACCTCAAGCTATCCTTTGATGTCGGGCCGCATAACTCCATCACTGAGGACGCGGCCTGGGCTTTACGCGCCTGGGCCTGTGGTTACCGGTTCCGCTGGGTTGAGGGGTATCTACATGAACAACCTCCCCAGCACATTATGGACTTTGTACGCCAGCGCGCTCGCTGGCTTTCAGGTATCCGGCTGGTCGTTTCGGACAGGGATATACCGCTGCGCTACCGCGCTTGCTTGGGCATCTTCACGATACTCTGGCAGCTGGCATTCTTGCCTTTTGTGGTTGCCATCGCTGCCCTGGTGGTCCATATCGCTCCGTTTAGCTGGATGCGCATGCCCGCCGACTTTGCTTGGGCGGCTTTCGTTCTAGCTTATCTGCAAGGCGCGCACGTTCAAGCCACCCATCCCGCTAGGGACGAGCGGGCCACCGTGCTCAATAACCACTTGGCATCAGCGTCGCCTACGCTGACTCACATGGTGATGATGTTCCTGAAGGTGCTTGCTTCTTGGGCAATGACGCTGGGTTATATCTGGTTTGCGTTGCTCGAAGCTCTGGGTGTGCTGTATAGTCTCAAACCCGGCACAGGATTCTTCGTCATCAGGAAACCCAGCCTTACCACCCTTGCAAGATCGGAAGCGGGCCGCTGGCGAAATGATGGGTCTATCGCGCCCCAGGCTCCACATGAGAGTACAGGATAGCGCATATGAAGCACCAACTCTTTCGAGGCGCACTGATTGCGCTGCTCGTCATAACCGGCGGTGTCGGCATTGAATGGGTTCTACTCACCGGCTCGACGCCGGAGTCGGTCATAGCCGCATTCCAGCCAGCCACGCGACCGGTGCCGGTTGAATACGCTCGCCCGCTCTTCCAGGCTGGAGTGGTATTTCCACGCTGGGGACAGAACGCATATACCACAGATGATCCCAACTACCTGGTGGGGCTGAATGAGATCCAAAGCCAGACCGCCGCTCGCTGGATTGAGCTCACTATAAATTTGTACCAGGCAACGACCAGCTCGACGACGTTTACGCCGCAGAGCTACACCACGACGCCTAGCGCGTTGGAGGAAGGTATTCGTACCGCACATCTACACGGCTATCGGGTATTCATAGCGCCGTTAGTGACCGTCGGGAAGAACATGTGGGCAGGCCAGATAGGATTTAGCGATCCCGATAAAGCAGCGGCCTGGTTCCAGGGATACTGGCAGGCCCTGCAGCCCTACCTGAGTGTGGCGGCGCAGGCGGGGGCCGAGCAGTTTGCCGTCGGCACTGAGTTCGACGGGATGGAGCGTCTGTGGTCGACATTGTGGGACCAATTCATAGCGCGTGCTCACAGCATCTTCCCGGGCGCACTGACATATGATATGAACTTTACGATGATCTCCAGGCCGCATATGCCGAGTTGGCTTACCAATCCACTGCTTTCGTATATTGGGGTCTCAACCTATTTTTCCCTGAGCAACAGTCCGCAGCCGGTTGATACCAGCATTCTTCCGATCCTTTGGTATGATGACGTTCAGATTCCGCTGGATATCTTTGCGGCGCGCCTGGGCAAGCCGGTTCTCATCTCCGAGATTGGGTATAGAAATAGCAGCGACGCAGTCTATCAGCCTTACGTTCATTCCACCAACGCCCCACCTGATCCGACGGAACAGGCTGGAGCTTATGGCGCGGCTCTTCAGAACAGTCTCCATGATCCCCTCATCGCGGGAATCTTCTTCTGGGCATGGTCGGTGCCACAGTTCGAACCTAATTGGCTGCCGGCGGCAAGCGTCATGCATCACTGGTATACCTCACCCGCAGCCTAGCCGGAAGTACCCTTAGCAATCCCTTGACATGACTGCTAACAGGTGCTATTCTCACTTCTGTTAGCAGTCACGACTGTTGAATGCTAATGGCGGCATGGCGCTTCTTGACAGGCTTGGTCTGATGGCGAGGGGAAAGATGGGATGTCGGTTGAAGGCCGATTGAGCGTGCGTGAACAGGTTATCCTGCGCGCGCTGGTGGAGGAGTATATCCGCACCGCCGAGCCGGTCGCCTCTAAGCAACTTTCCGATCAACTCTCACAAATTTACGGAGCGGGCTACGGCGCGGCGACTGTGCGCAATGAGCTGGCTGTGCTGGAAGAAGCTGGACTCATTTATCAGCCTCATGTCTCGGCGGGACGGACACCAACCGATTTGGGGTATCGCTACTTTGTCGAGAGGCTGATGAGTGAATCACTGCTCTCACTAGAGGAGCAGCGACTCATTCGCCACCAATTCTTCCAGGTACAGCACCAGTTGGATGAGTGGGTTCGGCTCACAGCGTCCGTACTGGCGCAGGCTCTGCAAAGCGCGGCGATCGTTACCTCACCACGTAGTGTCCAAGCTCAGCTCAAGCATTTTGAACTGCTGGCGTTGAGCGATGCACTGGCTTTTCTCGTACTTGTACTGGATGACGGCACCGTCCGCCAGGAGCGGCTGCTGCTGGACACTCCCACGACACAGGAGGATCTTAGCCGTATCGCGGTGCGATTCAACACCCGCTTCCATGCCGCTACCGCGCAACTCGTGGCGGAGCTTGCCAATCAGGAGCGCGACCATCTGAATCCGAATGAACGGATTGTGGTTGAGTCGTTGGTCCGGCTACTTTCACAATTCGATCTGCTCTCGCAGGGCGGGCTGTATCACGATGGCATTGTACAGCTACTGCAACGGGATGAGTTCACTCATGCCGGCGCTGAGCGTATCCGCCAGGTAGTGGAAGTGCTAGAAGGCAGCCGGTTCCTTCCTGCATTAGCCCCACAAGTGATGGAGTCTGATGGCGTTCAAGTGATCATTGGAGCTGAGAACGGCACTCCGGGTCTTAAAGACATGAGCGTAATCGTCTCGCGTTACGGCGTGGAGGGCCAGGTGGGTGGATTACTGGGCATCGTGGCTCCGCGCCGTATGCAATATGGGCGCGCTATCGCGGTTGTACGGTATCTTACGCAGATGCTTAATGATCTGCTCTCCGATCTCTATGGGCCGGAGGCGTGACGACATAGTATACCGGTCCCGTGCAACCAAGATGAGCACTGGTAGCGAGTACGCGGGTGTAAACGTGTTGGGTTGCGGAATTGATAATGGATAGAGTGGTACGAGATCTTATGTCTGAGGAAGAGATATCTGTTCCCAACCAGGAGCAGGAGGAACTAGCCAACGACCTTTCCAAGGGTCCTTCAACTGATCCGGTCGACGCCGATACCGATAGCGCCCAAATCAGCCAGCTGCGGCAACAGGTAAGCGACCTTGAGGAAAGGCTTGCGAAAGAGAGCGAACATGCTACCGACTACATGAATCGCTATCAGCGAATTCAGGCCGACTTCGCCAACTTCAAGCGACGCGCCCAGCACGAGCAAGAGCAGCGCGACACGGTGGTGGCAGCCCAAGTGATCTCGTTATTTCTTCCGGCACTCGATAGTTTTGAGCGTGCCTTTGCCACGCTGCCTCCCAGTTTGCGGGGATATTCCTGGATAGATGGGATCTCGCTAGTGCTGATGGAGATGCAGCGCGCGCTCCAGGTGTATGGTGTTGTGCCAATCGAAGTACAGCCAGGTCACGCGTTCGATCCGTCGCGTCACGAGTCGGTCAGCGAAGTGGAGACAAGTGGGTATCCGGCAGGCCATGTCGCGGTGGTCGTGCAAACCGGATATGAGGTGCAGGGACGTACCCTGAGACCCACACTTGTCCAGCTTGCTCGTCCGGCAACGGCGACGACCGCCGAGTCCAGCGCTGAACCCGGCGAGGTTGAATCAGGTAGCTCGGTAGAAGGCGAAGAGGCGCAGTAAGCGGCTGCTTCGCCGGTAACCCGGCTGTTGGGCCTGTAAATGCAGTAAGGGCTAGGTTGTAGCCTAGCCAAATCGTCAAGACATGTGTGAGGAGGCTCCTTTCGTGGGCAAAGTTATCGGCATTGACCTTGGAACTACCAATAGCTGTGTTGCGGTAATGGAGGGTGGCGAGCCTGTCGTCATTCCGAATTCTGAGGGGAGCCGCACCACGCCGTCCGTAGTGGCCTTTACGAAGAACGGCGAACGCCTGGTGGGTGAAGTCGCCAAGCGTCAAGCAATCACTAATTCCGAGAATACGGTTTTTTCTATCAAACGCTTCATGGGCCGAAAATTTGACGACCCCGAGGTAGATCGAGATAAACGCCTGGTCCCATTCAAGGTGGTACGGGCGGCCAATGGCGACGCCTGGGTAGAGGCCAACGGCAAGCAATATTCTCCGCCTGAAATCAGTGCCATGATCCTGCAAAAGCTCAAGGCCGATGCTGAATCCTACCTCGGCGAGCGAGTCACCGAAGCCGTAATCACCGTGCCTGCCTACTTCAATGATGCGCAACGCCAGGCAACCAGAGACGCCGGCAAGATTGCCGGCCTGGATGTGAAGCGTATCATCAACGAGCCGACTGCCGCCTCGCTGGCCTACGGTCTGGATAAGAAGAAGGATGAGCGTATTGCGGTCTATGACCTGGGCGGCGGTACGTTCGACATCTCGATCTTGGAGCTGGGAGACGGCGTTTTCGAAGTCAAAGCGACCAACGGCGACACCCATCTTGGTGGAGACGATTTCGATCAGCGCATAATTAACTGGCTGGCTGATGAATTCAAGCGAGATCAGGGCATAGATCTGCGCCAGGACAAGATGGCGCTGCAGCGTCTAAAGGAAGCGGCGGAAAAGGCCAAGAAAGAGCTGTCTTCCTCAATGCAGACGGAGATCAATCTGCCTTTCATCACCGCGGACCAGAGCGGACCCAAGCATCTTGCGGTCACTCTCACGCGCGCCAAGCTCGAACAGCTGGTGGATGATTTGATCGAGAAGTCCAGCACCCCGGTCACCAAGGCAATGGACGACGCGGGGGTGAAGCCCTCTCAAATCGACGAGGTGGTGTTGGTTGGCGGCATGACTCGCATGCCCGCGGTGCAGACATTGGTGAAGCGCGTCTTCGAGAAAGACCCCAACAAGGGAGTCAATCCGGACGAAGTAGTCGCGATCGGTGCCGCGATCCAGGCTGGTGTGCTCACCGGTGAGGTACGCGACGTCCTATTGCTCGACGTCACACCACTTTCTCTAGGCATTGAGACTCTGGGTGGCGTCATGACCAAGCTCATCGAGCGCAATACCACGATTCCAACCCAGAAGAGTCAGGTCTTTTCTACCGCCAGCGACGGACAAACCAGCGTCGAGATCAAGGTCTTCCAGGGAGAGCGCGAACTGGCTCATGATAACCGGCTGCTGGGAAATTTCATTCTGGACGGCATTCCACCCGCTCCACGTGGCATCCCGCAGATCGAAGTGACCTTTGACATCGATGCCAACGGTATCGTGAATGTAAAGGCGCATGACCGCGGCACCGGCCGCGAGCAGCGCATTACCATTCAGCCGTCCAGCGGTTTGAACAAAGATCAGATCGATCGTATGGTTAAGGACGCTGAGGCTCACGCCGGCGAAGACCGTCGCCGCCGCGAGGAGATTGAGGTTCGCAACGAGGCTGACAACTCTGCGTATCAGGCGGAGAAGACGCTCCGCGACTTGGGTGACAAGGTGTCGCCTGAGGTGAAGAGTGACGTTGAATCAAAGATCTCGGACGTGCGCGCGGCTCTAGGCACCGACGATCTCGATCGTATGCGTGCGGCGAAGGACGCTCTGCAGGCGGCCATGCTCAAAGTGGGCGAGCAGCTGTACGCGTCAGCGGGATCGGCAGGCGGCTCGGCTGGTGAATCTACCAGCGGAGAGAGCACCAACAGCACGACCGACGATAATACTGTCGAGGGTGAATTCAAGGAGATGTAGCCCTCGGTAGCACGAGCGACCCTTCTCGCTGCTCGACGGCAGTAACGAAGCCGGACTTTGACCACTGGCGGTATCTGGTACATCATACCAGTGCCGCCTTCGGTTGCATTTTGCGGCTGTACTCGGGTAACCAACCGGGAACTAGCTCGCACTGATCAGTCAGATCTGTTAGAATAAGCGCGCCACCGCCGGCAAATAGTCAGTAGCGCCGTGGCCGCAAGCGTTGGACTGTTGGGTTGGGACGCTCCCCAACCGGGGAGCGGCGCCTCTCTGCCCGAGGGACACCCGGCTCCGGCAGAGGAGTCGCAAGAAGAGGAAGCGAATGGCAGCCAAACGGGACTATTATGACATACTCGGCGTTGCGCGTAACGCCAGCGAGGAGGATATCAAAAAGTCCTTCCGCCGGCTGGCGCGCCAATACCACCCAGATGTAAATAAAGAAAAAGGTGCCGAGGAGCGTTTCAAGGAGATCAATGAGGCTTACGAAGTGCTTGGCGATGCCCAGAAGCGTCAGGCATACGATCGGTTCGGCCATGCGGGCGTCTCCGGAGCTGGAGCCGCTGGCGCTAATCCCTTTGAGGGCTTTGGTTTCGGCAGCTTTAGCGATATCTTCGAACAGATCTTTGCCAACGCCGCCGGTACTACAACAGGCACACGGCGTGGTGCTCCGCAACGTGGCGCAGACCTCCGCTACGAACTCACCATCTCGTTTGAAGAAGCAGTGCATGGCACCCAGAAGGAGATCGAGGTTCCCCGGTGGGAGACATGTCCCACCTGCCATGGTAACGGCGCTCAGCCGGGCACCAATACCACCCGCTGCACTGCCTGCCAGGGTACCGGTGAGATTCGCCGCGTGCAACAGTCTATCTTCGGCCAGTTCGTAAACGTCATGGTCTGCGACCGCTGCCGAGGTGAGGGGCGTGTCATCACGACGCCATGCGAGCGGTGCCAGGGACAGGGGCGTATTCGTAATATTCGCCGTGTCGCCGTGAATATTCCGGCTGGGGTGGATGACGGCATCAATGTACGGGTGACTGGTGAAGGCGAGGCGCCCCCGCGTGGGGGTGGCACACCCGGCAATCTCTTCGTCGCGCTGAGCGTCAAGCCCCATGAATATTTCAAGCGACAGGGGACTGACATCCTCTATGACTTACCCATCAGTTTTGCCGATGCGGCTCTCGGATCTGAAGTCCCAGTTCCCACTCTTGACGGAGAGGAAATTGTCAAAATCCCTTCCGGCACACAGAGCGGACGAACCTTCCGGCTCAAAGGTAAAGGGGTGCCAGTAGTGCACAGCTCAGTTCGCGGGGATGAGCTTGTCACGGTCAAAGTGGTAACCCCCCAGGCGGTTACCGCCCGGCAGAAAGAACTCTTGCGAGAATTTGCCGAGATCGAGAAGCAGCAGAACGAGCGTGGTCATAACCTTTTTGAGAAGGGGTTTGAGAAGCTCAAGGACGCCATGCACTTCGAGTAAGCGGCCGTGACTGTAGCTCTAGCTGTAGGTACAGCTGACCCATGGTGGCGGCAACTCCTCCCGTGCAACCGCGCACCAGTCGCGTAGTGCGCCGGGGACTCAGTGATCCGGCCGCAGTGCCAGCGCCTTGCTAAACCAAGATCGGATAGCGTATAACTGGGGCAAGATTCGGACGCGTACGGGAAGTGAAGCACGATATACGTGCAAATGCCGACGCCTCCCCGGGGCGATGGTGGAATGGTAGACACAGCGGACTTAAAATCCGCTTCCGGCCAATCCGGAGTGAGGGTTCGAGTCCCTCTCGCCCTACCACAGAACGTCAGTTCAATTCAGGATTTGTAGCATCTAGGGAGTGCAGTGCGCACTCCCTATTGTTGTGCTTAGAGGGGTGGTTGACAGCCAAATCGACAGCCAAACCTCCAATAGCTGCTTTCTCCCAAGGAACATAGATCGATCACGTGTCATACGCCGTCGCGTCATACCGTTATAGAATGACTTTCCGTGTCTGTGGTGAGTTCGCGTACAAGCGCGCAGCTCATTTTCTGGTAGCCGTTGCTGTCCAAACTCGAGTGCTGGAAGTGCTCTCAACAATGATCCCTAAGTGTTCCCTTGCTTAATAAGTTATGCTGGCTCAGGAGCCTACCGCGAGCGAGGCTGGCCTCTTGCCGTCACGTCCATGCCGTGGAAATAACTGCCAGAGACCTAGGAGACCCACTACCAGCAGGACACCCGTTATGATGACGACGAGCCACCCAAGCACTTGAGCGCCATGTATTGCGCTAGCCATGTTCCTCTCTAGTTCTAGGTAAAACTGCTTAGGACCTGAACCTCCAAATTCACCTTCCAGTTGCACCACGTAGAGATATGTGTCGTGAATATAGCGGGCCACACCCCCCGCCAAGACGCTCGCAGCCAATGGCACCAGTGCGCCGATACGTACCGGCCAAGACAAATGCCGCACTAATGCAACGGCCAGGACGAGTAGCGCCAGGGCGAGCAGTATGATCGCACAAGCCACCATTACCTGGACCCAAATCAACAGAGACGATACAACTGCATTGTTAGGCATATTTGTCTCCTTCTGTGAGTAAGTAATCCCGTGTCGCACTATACCGTTGTAGTTTGTTGTGCCGCCGATGCGCGAACTCACCACAGACACGGAAAGTCATTCTATAACGGTATGACGCGACAACGGTATGACGCGACGGCGTATCAGTTTCCTGCGCGAATAGCTCTCCCTTTAATAAGCGCTGCATTGTTTGTGCTGCACCTCGCTGCATTTCCGTCAGTACGTGGGCATACAGATCTAGGGTGATCCCAATGCTGCTGTGTCCGAGCATCTCCGAAACTACCTTGACGGGTACACCTGCAAGGAGCATCAACGTTGCCGACGTATGCCACAAGTCGTGAAACCGTATGTGCGGGACGCCAGCCCGATGGACCAGAGGAAGGAACTGATAGCGGTAGACGAAGGTGCCAAATTGCTCAAGCGGATGATGATGTATGGTCGGGCGAAACTGGACTTCCTCGAATCCCGCCTTCTGCATCCGGTGTAGCCTCACCTGTCTGCCTCAGCAGATGTGAGGGAGAGCCAGAAACTCACAGCTGTCAACGCCAGTGAGTGTGGTGGTGCTGGCTGCTATCTTCGGATGGATGCTCAACCACATCTGGTGATACCGTGGCTAACACGCGGGGATGCACATCCGGGGTTTCAGGTTCACGAGTCTTTCCTGCACCCAGTAAATCATCACCGACTGTTTCTGTGTGACACTATTGACCCGGCGCCAATTACGATTGCGCCAGCAGGCTTCGGGTCGAGTCCGATCTTAGTCGACGAGACAAGTAGTTCTGAGCGTCCAGAGTTTCTAGCCCAAGCAACCTTCGCTGAGGTCGGACTACCCACCCGTCCTCTCCTTCGCCACAGTCTTGTTACTATCCTGTAATCACCGAGCCCATCCCTCTAAGAAAACGGCGGTATACGTGTGCATAGTGTCTCCAGATAGACGAGGCCGTCGCTTTTCACAGGAAGTCATTGGCACAACGGGCATGCGAAAATCGGTATAGGAAAAAGCCAATTAGGACGAGAAAAGGACGCTACATTGGACGACAACGACGGCTCAAGCGCTTCCCACTCCGCGATGCGCGGCAAGCCACGACGAGCAGGTCCGCGGCTGCGCGCAATACATTATGTCTGCTTATACCTGCCAGGAGTACTCTTCTTCGCGATCCTTGTGTTCACCCTATACCAACTGGCTAGTGGGGGGATGAGCCAGCACGCGGGAAGCTGGCTCACGTTTGGGGATGATCCAGGCGCGGGCCAAGGCCTTACCCAAAGTAGCAATCCCCCCCAAGGTGCTGACCCTGCCCAAGGCGTAGCGCTGTCAGTGGCGACGGTGGGAAAACTCCACGAAGGCTGGAGTGTCACTTTGCCCGATTTGGCGGACGTGCGGCCGATTTTGGTGAGGCATGTGAGCTGGCCTGACGGAACAGTGCGTGACGTGCTGTACGTGACGACCGACAATAGTACGCTGCTGGCTCTTGATGCCGCCACCGGCGCCAAGCTGTGGGAGGTACCCTCAAAGAATAGTAATAACCCCATGGTTACCAAGTCCTCTCCCGCCGCCGACCCCCTCACCGGCTTGATCTATAGCTACGGCTTAGACGGCAAGGTGCATCGCTACCGCTTGACCACCGGACAAGAAGTGGTGGGCAACGGATGGCCCGAGCTGGTTACCCGGATGCCGGAGAGCGAAAAGGTATCGTCATCCCTCAACCTCGCAAACGGGTATCTCTATGTGACGACGGCTAGCAATGGGGGCGATGCCCCACCCTATCAAGGGCATATGGTCGCCATCAACGTGAGGACCGGTACAGCGCATGTGTTTAACAGCATGTGTAGTAACCAAACCCATGTCCTGGCACCGGGAGAATGCTCCCATAACGGCGGGGGGATCTGGGCCAAGCCTGGCGTCGTGGTAGACCCGGTGACCGGACACATCTTCTTCACTACCGCCAATGACTACTTCACCGCTAACAGAGGTGGCACCGACTGGGGCCAAACGGTCATCGAGATGACCACAGACGGAAGCAAAGTTGTGGATTCCTACACTCCGAAGGACTACGCGGCTCTAGTGGGTCAGGACCTTGACCTTGGCAGTGTGGCGCCTGTGCTACTGCCAACTATTCCACAGAGCCGCACACCATATCTTCTGGTACAAGGCGGCAAGGAAGGGCTTCTGCGCCTGCTCAACCGCCAGAACCTGAGCGGGCAAGGCGGACCAGCGCATGTGGGAGGAGAGCTGCAAACCGTACGCGTACCGAGTGGCTGTCCGATTGAGGCCCAACCCATAGCATGGACGGATCAGAGGAGCGGAACGCTCTGGCTCTTCGTCCCCACCTTCTGCGGTCTGGATGGCTATCAGGTGCAAACATCCAGCTCCGGTGTGACGTCACTTCACCAGGCATGGAGTACCGCTGCTGTGGCGAGCTCGCCGATCATCTCCGGCGGAGTGCTGTTCGCGGCGACGAGCCAAGAGCTGCTTGCCTTCGATCCCACCTCTGGTCATGTGCTGTGGAGTAGCGCCTCTGCCTCGGCGAGACGTAACATTGGCCAGATCCACTGGGAGAGTCCGATTGTGGTCGATGGACGAGTGTATTGTACTGACGAAAGCAGCAGACTCACGATGTACCTGCTGTGAGCAGAAGGTTGCACCAGGCTGGCGACGGTGCCGCGGGACTGTGACGGACCAGTAAGCAGAGAGCACGCCACTCTTGGCTATGCATCGGCCGAACGCTTCATTGGTTGCGCACCGCCCGTGCTGATGCCTGACCCATGGTTTGAACCCGGGCCAGCGAATAGCTACGGACATAGGCTAGAGATAATGCCCGCTTTCTTTGTCCATCAAGGCAATGCTCCGGCGTCATCGAGTTGATGGTGGAAAATACAGCAGCTTACTGGTAGAGAACCGGGGTGGCCCACAGGATCAGGAGAGGAAAATGTGAGCAAGCCGTCCCTAAAGCCTGAGTTTCCTGAAAACCAATCGGCTGTAGATGGTGGCTTCGGAGGTGGTGCGTTCACCCTACCCGAACTGCTTGTAAGGATACCGCTTTTGCCGAAGAGGACATAGTGAAATGGAGTTCCGCAGCGCTTTATGGGCTCGGCATAGCATGAAGTCTGAATTTCTCGGCATGTTATCCATTTGTGGACTTAAAATCCGCTTCCGGACAACCCGGAGTGAGGGTTCGAGTCCCTCTCGCCCTACCAGAGAAAGTCAGTTCAATTCAGGGTTTCTGACAGATAGGCAGTGCTTTCCGCACTTCCTATTGTTGCGCTTGGAGGGCTCTTGACAGCCAAACCTCTCATGGAGGTTAACTCGTTCAGCGACCCCTCGTATCGGACTGTTTTTAGCCCATGTCCAAGCGCGGTGGGACGAGACAAGCTGATAGACTGTACCTGAATCATCTTGTGGCACACCGCTGCGAGCTGTCTCGGCTATGAGAGAGGCAGTAAAGAGTACACCATCCCCGGAGAGCAACCAGTTTGAGACCAGTACGGCACTGAAGGTAGATTACGCGGTCTGGTCGAGAATAGGATTGGGTGTGATGGATATGTTGAACTCACAACTCCAGCAGGCGAGGGAGGCTGTACGTCACAAAGACTACGCGCTGGCGTACCACCTCTATGATGAGGCATCAGAGGAACGGCCAATGAGCGTAGAGGCGCTGCTGGATTATGGCCGGGCAAAGTTTGACGAAGATCGCGACCTTGAGGGTGCGACACTGCTACTTGAGCAAGCGCTCACCCTTGCTCCGGAGTCCGTCGAGATCCTTGTATTGGGGTAATCAGTGGCTGCATTGATGCCTCCCTCAGCACCTTGCTGTGTGTTGCGTTAGGGCAGCCATCCAGTCTGTCCCTGGTCACTGTAGCCCCGCTCGAGCTCTCATAGACCCTCGCGCCCGGCGGCTCCCCGTCAAGGCCGGGGCCCCCACCGAGGCGCATTCTTGGGCCATGAGCTCGAGCGGGGCTGCACCGACTCGGCGGCCTAGACTCAGTACCTCTGATGTGACGTGTTGGAGCTGGATTGGCCCATCACCGCGGCGGCAATGCCGGGGTGACGAAGGAGAGATCGAGGTCCGGCACTCCATGCCATCTCAAGGTTCCATCCTTCCCATCCAGCGCAAACAGCCCAATCCAGGTCCCGACATAGACCAGGCCATCCCGCGCTTCCAGCCACAGCGCATTGATGCTTGCGTGCAGTGTATAGGGGTAGCGCCAATGCCCCCCGTGCAGCTCTCTCAGCAACCGGCTCTTCCGCTGGTGGGGATCGGTGAGGGCGTCGCTGAGAGTCACCCGCCATTTCTTGGCGGAAGCGAGGAGCATCGCGGGCGTTCGAGTTCCCCACAGCTGGAGGAGCTCGGCGGTGGTGTGAGGACTGTGCCAGGTCCAGAGCTTCGTCCCCGTATGCACATCGAGGGCTCCCACCTCAGCGAGTCCAGCGGGAGTAGATCGCACATGCGGATCCTGACGGACCCCTGCATAATAGAGCTGGTCCTCATCAACTGCCAGCGTGTGGGCAAGCACTCCGTCAGCACGCCAGAGCTCCTTCGCGCCATAAGTAGTGTCCACCGCAGTCACCCATGCCTGGCCAGGGCTGGGGAGTGTCCGAGCTGCATAGGCTACGCCATCGTCGGTGAAGAGCTGCAATGTGCCGTCTATTGGGACCTGGGAGAGTTGGCTGCCATCCTCGGCGCGCAGCACGGTAAGCACGCTTCCTGGGAGATCCCCGGCGGGCTGTTGCTGTGCGACGAGCGTGCCGTGCGGGAAGGACAAACGAGACTGGCTCCCGCGTTCAGTCCTCCACAGTTCGCGACCGGTTTGGGTCTCCAGCACCTGCAGCACCGACGGCTGCACGGTGCCCCCTGCCAGGTTCACTAACACCCGACCGCCACCAGTCTGGATGACCGATTCCAAGGGGCCATGGGGATATTCCGGCGTGGTCCACAGCATCCGACCCGATGCAGTGTCCAGCGCCGTGATCGCTGGCACGGATACGACACGCCCCGGCGGCGAGTTCAAACTGGCGAGGACACTGGTCCCATCGACGGCAAGGCGCAGGGGTCCGGTCAGGCGCCAGTCGCTCTGTGTCCAGAGCAGCGCGCCATCGTTCAGGCGGCGAGCAGTGAGCACCGTGGGAACAGCGGCGTCCTCCCGGAGGCGCTGCAGGAGATGCGCTCGCGCTCGATCGCTGATCAGGTGCCGAGCCTGCCGTTCGAGGGAGTGAAGGGGCCCCGGAGCAAGATAGAACCGGTTGCCATCCTGGGCGACCGTTGCGAGTCTGCGGCCCGTCTGCTGCCGCCACAGATACGCACCAGTCTGGGCTTGCACCACGGCCACGCCGCCCTGCCAGGACCCAACAACAAGGGTCCCGCTCTCGTGACGCTCTATCGGGCTCCGAGACCCGCTGTATTCCTCCGTCGCCATAGGTGCGCTCCTTCTCGACTTCCCAACCTGGATCCTCGTCTCGCGTAGGGATTTCCCATACCTGCTCTACGCGACACTAGCGGTCACCGTTGCATCATCGCTGCCACATGGTCTAGCGTCGTTTCCTGTCCGGTGGACGGGAGGACGGTACGCCCAGTGCCCGGAGCGCCGCATCGCGGTCGTGATACTGGTCCGCCGTCCACTGGCGCCCCGCAGAGAGAGGAGCCAAATCCTCCACTTCCTGGACCGAAATCACGACCGGCGGCTGCGCTCCCGCCTCCCATTGTGCGTGGGCACCGTCTGCTCCTCGATCTCACTCACGCTGGGCCAGGCCATCGGCAGTCCAGCGGACGATGGCACGAGCTCCGCCAAAGGGGCTGCCGGCTCGGCCCGCACCCCCTGCTCGTCAACCTGTGGCTCTGTCTGCCCTCGGTCACGCACTGCTGTCGGTGTAGATGATGCCTGCTCAGAAGACTCGGGAGTAGGAGTTCCCCGGGCAGCCTGGGCCATACCGCGCACAATGCCAATCGCCCCTTGGGCTTGCTGGGCACGCTGCTTGGCTTTGAGGGCATCCAACTCCATCTGCTCTTCGATCGCGCGCTTGCGCTCCTCCAAGCTGAGTACCTGCTTGCGTGGGCTCGATACCGCAGGTAGCCAGAAAGGCACACGAGGAGCACCGAAACCGCCGAGCGCTGCCACAGCCACGAGGTGCTGTTCATCCCCAACCGGACCAGGGCATGTGCTGTTGAAAGCCCATAGGTCTGTTGCGTGGCGAAGACCAGGGCAGCAATGTAGGCCACATAGGCGAGCAGTGCCCCGAGGGCAGCAAAGGCCAACGCCGCTCCCCACCGCCGGCGAGCGATCGCTACACTCACCCGATACCACGAACCCACCAACTGCCCATCCACCCCGACCGTCTGTGAGATCGCCCAGGCATACAGCAACCACGGCGCAGTCAGGAGCAACGCACCATTATCTACTTGACCAGGCGGCTTGTCCGCATGGCTACCAGCTCAGCAGTTATTTTCAGTGACGTGCGTGTGGCGCTTGCTAGTCATGCAGTCATAGGCGGCTGTACCAAAGTTGCGGTATACGAGCTGTCGGTGATATGACAGACACTGTATCTGTCAGAGATGTGAACTTGCCAGTTGACGAGAAGCCGATGGAAACGTAGCCGTGACGTGCGTCAGAGCTGAGCTCGGCGACGCTGAGCACACATCCGACCGGCCACTGTGCGCCCGATGACTTGGATAACCACCTTGATGTCTTCTGTGTCCGGCCACGACTCGACGGCTCCACGTAACGATTCCGTAACGCTCGGAAGCTATGCTTTTCATAGAGACACTGCTAACAGTTGATCTCCTCCACAGAGGCAGAAAGGAGAGCATAACGATGTTTCGCAAGATTTCTTCACTGTTTCAGAAGATCTGGCCTGCAGCGGGAACAAAACAGAATAAGCAGAGCGGTCAGGAACCGCAACAGCTCACTGATGAGAACTTGGGTACGGGTAGGGGCGAATTCGACAACATCATGAAAACGAAACATGATACGGTAAAAAACTGATCACGTAGAGCCGGAAACCCAGAACTCTGCTGGAGCAACGGGCACAGCTCTCTAGGTGAGTAAGCAGGCTGAAAACACAGCCTGCTGGTTTGAGAGCGAACCGTAGCGTCCTGAGAGGTACATCATCCGTTCTCACATTGGCAAATCCAGAAGAAGCGGCTGTGCTCCACCCCCAAAAAGCTGAGAGGAGCAGTGTTCATTCTTCTTGCCAGGACACCATACCAGATGCATCTTCTCACGCGTATCCTTTCTGGCTTTTTGAAGGACTGGGGAAAGGAAAAGACAGAGCTATGGGTATTATTGCGCACTTCCGCAAGATCGCCGACAAACGAAGCACAGACGCTGCTTGCAACACTGAACGGCGTATGGCTGCGACTCCCACCTTAACAAGAGGCGGGTACGTCATCAAGACAGACCCCGTACATTTCGGCGAACTACGCAGTTCAAACGAAATCTTACATGACCGTGAGGCACTATGCCAGCGAATGGATGAGGATGGCTATTTGCTGCTCAGAGGCTTGCTGGATAAAAGAGCAGTAGGTGCGGCCCGGCTCGAAATCATTGAGAAACTCGCTGACGTTGGAGAAATCGATACTGATAGGCCGCTCTGGGAGGCGTTTGCCTCGGGCGTCTCGCGGCGTGATGCGGTCAGCAGGTCAGCTTTCGAGTATAGCCTGCGCACCGGGGAGGCCCTCAACACTCTCTGTCGCCAGGGCAAGATGATCGATTTCTATGAGCACCTGCTTGGCGGTCAGGTCTACCCTCCCGATTACATCTGGGTGCGTGCGATGCCCAGCGGACGCTCCACTCCACCCCATATTGATTGGGTCTTTATGAATCATGGCACACGCACTCTCTATACCAGTTGGATACCTCTCGGAGACGTACCGCGTCTTCATGGAAGCCTGATGATTCTCGAGGGTTCTCATAAAGAGGTCATCCACGATAAGTACGCCGACGTTGATGTAGACCGGGATACGCAGCTTGAACAACCTTTGCGTTGCGGCGTACTCGGCAGGGACCCAGTCGAAATACAGCAGCACTTTGGCGGTCGCTGGCTAGCCGGCGATTTCCGATTGGGAGATGTGCTGGTCTTCTCGACGTTCACCATCCACTGCTCTCTGGATAACCAAACTTCTGGCAGTGACAGCAGAATACGTCTGAGTTGTGACACCAGCTATCAACTGGCCACGGACCCACTGGATGAACGTTGGATTGGCCCAAATCCCCCCAGGCATAATCAAGCCTTTATTAAAGACTGTGTTGATTGACTCCACGAAACTGGGTGAAGGTCACAGCAACGCAACCGTGCTTACTTTCCTGGACCGTCGAGGGGATCCGCAAGCAGACGGCAGTCGAACAGTTTGCCCTCCTGTTCTTTGTCCTCCAGCGACTACATTGTGTGGGTGGCTGGGAAGAGCACCCGTGTAGCATTGAAATACGCAGGGCCATTATAGTTGTCGCCTCTGCTGCCCAAGACGGGCGGGGTTTCAGGATCTGATTCGGTCGCCCAAACGTATGCTGTCGCACCTGTGGAAGTCTCCTCGCGGGGACTCGTAACGCTTCTCGTAATGTTTTTTGAGACGAGGCTATGCTACACTTCCCAATCAGATGTTTGGTGATAGTGTGCCTACAGGGAAGCACAGGTGGCAAGGCAGAGCACAGGTGGAGGAGGGATCGCGCTGTGAATTTTCAGGAGCCACCAGATGAAGGGGGTGTTACCACTCCGGTGAGCACCCTGCAGACCAGTCCTGACCCGCACCACGCGCGTTGGGTCGTTCTGGCCGTCAGTGGACTGGCCCTGGTTCTTGGAATGGCGTTCGTCTGGCTGCATGCAACCAGCCCTTCTGATGGAACACGTCTGGAACCAGGTCAGCAGACATGGATCCTTACCGGGGTGGTAGTGTCCCCGCTCGAGAGCCATCCTGGGGGACTTGAGCCTGGTGATGTTATTGTGGCGATCGATGGGCGCTCGCTGGAGTCATGGGAAAATGGCCTCTTCCAACTCAGTGCGCTACATCCCCAGTGGCACATCGGTCAGACCGTCACCTACACGGTGCAGCGGGACGGTCACCTGCTCAGCGTCCCGGTGACGCTAGAGTCGTATCCGTGGCAAGAGATACTCCAGGAGGAGTGGAGCCTGCTGCTGTATTTCCTCATCTTTGCCGTGGTAGGCACGTATGTCTTTCTCCGCCGCCCGAACGACCGCGCGACGAGGATTCTGTTTCTCAGCACCGTAACCCTGCTGGCAGCGGAAGGGGTGTGGAGCTTCGGCTTGCAGGTCAGCGATATCACCGGTGGCCTGGGATTTTGGATCGCGACGGTAATATCGCTGGTGGTGACTCCCATATGTTGGGCTGCCTTTCTCCATTTTGTCCTGCTCTTTCCACGGGTTCATCCTATCTTGCAGGGGCGGCCTTGGATTGTGCCGTGTCTCTATATCCTGCCATTCCCCTGCAATCTCGTGTACCTGGCCGTCACCGCTGCCGCGGCTCATGGGACACTTGTGTGGATCGCACCGTGGAACCTAGCTTCAAACACGCTGATCCTCGTCTACATGGCGCTCATCGTCCTGGTTTTGTGGTCAAACTTTCGGGCCCGGCTTGATGCCGTAGCTCACCAGCAGATCCGCTGGATTGTCTTTGCTGGTCTGTTGTCAGGGGGAAGCGATCTCCTGCTGTGGATAATCCCTGCCGATGTGCTGGAGCATCCCATCATTGGTCTCAATGTGCTGGGACTCTTGCTCTTGCCTATTCCGCTTGCCCTGGCCATCGCGATTCTGCGCTACCACATCTTTGATATCGATACACTTATTAACATAGCGCTGGTCTATGGTTCACTGACCGCCTTGCTGGCGGCAATCTATGCCGGGCTCATCATCGGGTTAGAAAGTCTGGCAGGCGCAATCACCGGGAAAACTGCCAGCAACCCAGTGGTGCTCGTCATTTCCACACTAGCCATCGCTGCACTCTTCCAGCCGGTGCGCCGCCGCATCCAGCACCTCATTGATCGGCGCTTCTATCGCAGCAAGTATGATGCAGAACAGACACTGGCCTCGTTCAGCGTCACGCTCGGGAATGAAGTCGATCTGGAAGAGCTGCGTGACGACCTGCTCGCCGTGGTACAGGAAACCATGCAGCCCGAGTCTGTCTCGCTCTGGCTGCGCCAGTTCACACAGTACCCCAAGCACGCATCGCCCCCTCTGGAACCATCTAAGCTATCTCCCAGAGCAGACAGCGACTGAGTTGAACTCGCGTTCTTTCTTTGTAAGGTAGGTACTGCCCAGGTCCGCTGCTACAATGGCGCAACAGTCCTGCCCGTATCGCTCCAGTCGGTATCCTACGGGCTGGCCAGCACTGTGCTGGTTTGCTGTACTGGTGATAGGGCTCGTCGGAAGTCTGTGCAGATGTGGAGCAACCTCAGCGGGGCTGCCTATGCGTCCAATGTGAGTGTTCAACAGGTGTTGTTGCACTATGACGGCACGAAGTGGGCACCCATTGCCACGCCAGCCCAGTGGACCAGCCAAAGACTCCTGTTGAACGACAATGAGAATTGCCGGCGTATTGCCTCACTGGATAATCTTACTTTGAGATGGGTTGTTGCCTCAGCAGAGATCTTACTCTGGAATGAGTATCATGTGCCAGATTGATTGGCTTACGATCGGGGACCACCGAAGGTCTGGGTCTATGGAGCGCTCTCGGTCCGAGACGGCCAGGCGCTCACCCAGACGGCGCGCTCCCGGAATACCACCGGCTATCTGGAGCTCCTCCAGATGCTCGACCACGCCTATCCGAGCGGGGAACTCTACCTGATTGCCGATAACCTGGCCAGCCATACCAGCGGTCCCATCCGGGACTGGCTCGAAGCCCATCCCCGCATCCAGCACGCCTTCATGCCGGTCGGTGCGGCGTGGCTGAATCTGATTGACGGCTGGTGGCGGATCTTCCGGCGCAAAGCGCAACGCCCGGGCAGTCGTTGGCCGATGATCATGACATCGCGTACGTCACGCGGATCGCCACCGATCATCTCAATCGTCACGCTCAGCCGTGGATCTGGGGGCAGCCACCCAAGCCCCATCGGGTACTCCGGCGTCGCTTTGTGTACTGCCTATGAGGAACAACGCACTAGATCTTTCATTCCGCTCTGCTGGGCAGAGGCTTACCCTCAACCTCAGCAGTGGGACATCGAACATCTTCTCCAACCTCTAAAACAAACGTTCTATGTTCTAGTGGAACACACTTGCGTCGACGCAGGTGTGTTCCACTTCGACTCTATGAAGAATTCGCGCTCCGCGTAAACGGGAAGTTCATAGCGCGGCATGGCCCTGATTCAAAGGATGTCGTTCAGGCTAGCCTGCGCATCTGTTGTGGGGAGTGACCACCCCCAATTTTCCGCATGTCTCCCCGGTTTCTGCTCCAATCTTTGGACTGCCACTTTCGCCGCCGGACTTACTGTAGAAGTGATATTCGAGTAGATAAGAGCGCAAATCGCTCGTGGCATGATCCTGCTGACTCTCTTCCCCCTGTGCTATGCCTACCAAGCGTCATAAACGGGAGTGAAAAGGGTGCGAGGCGCTCTCAGTAAACGAGGAGGGTGCGTTCGCCACTGATGACGCAGCCGAGCAAGAGTGCGAAAAGTCGATGACCTCATACTCGTCAAGCCGGCTGCGCATGAGGCACACCTGCGTGGTGAGAGCCTTGTAATTGCGACGTTTCTCAGGGGAGGTACAGAATATGCCCATAAGACAGCTGAAGACGACGACGTGCCGGTTATGCCACCGTTGCGCCGGGCTTGAGCACGGGCAGCATGCTTGTGCCCTAGAAGAGTATCATTGGCACAAGCATCCGTGCTTACGCAAGGCTCGTTCTCTTATCTTCTCGTCGCGATGGACCCCTTACCGGGCTCTCAGCATGCAAAGAGCGATTAGGCGTGCAGGACCGACCAGGTCACACCGCCATCGGTGGTCCCGATGAGGCCGGCAGAAGTCACCGCCCACCCCGTCGTCGAGTTCACAAATTCCAGCTGGGTGAGACCACTGAGCAGCCCCACAGAGCTGCTGCTGGCAGTAATCTTGGTCCAGCTGGTGGCCCCAAGCGGCAACTGATAGAGCGTCACCTGCCCGCTGACTGTGGGAGCGGCGAACACCTCACCACTGGAGAGCACACTGCTGGGAAATGGGTTTACGGGAACACTCGTAGTGCCGGTACCAGTGAGGGTTGGACCCAGTTGCCAGCTCGTTCCCCCATCCGTCGTGCGATACAGGTAGAGGGTCGCTGGTCCAGACGAGCCCGACAGAGTGCTGACCTCGAGAACCCCAGCGGTAGCACTGGTGAAAACCGGCAGCTCGGCTGTCACGTGGCCACCTGGCACATAGCCGGGCGGAGTGGGCGAGGACAGCCCAGACCAGCTGTTGCCGCCATCATGAGTGACGCAGAGGCCGACGGGACTAGCGAGGGGGCACCCATTCGCAAACCCATTGGTAGCGCTGGCAAAGGAGATGCCCGTGGTGCTTCCAAACACCGGATAGGATGCCACGTGCGCCCACGTGGTGCCACCATCGGTCGTGCGCCACACAGTAATCGGGTACTCTCCCGCCGCCGCTCCCTGTGGAGTAGCCGTCAACCAGCCGTGCAGGCTATCCACGAAGTCGAGTTGCCTCACCGCACCGGTGGGGACGGTGTACGTTGACCAGTGGGCACCGCCATCGGTGGTATGCCACAGCGTGGTGGAGCTGCCACCAGCATACAAGGAGAGCCAGGTCCAGGCCTCGGTAGCCGACCGGGGATACAGGGCGATGGTGAACGACGACTCCAGCGTCAGCCCGGCAGGGGTCACATTGTACCAGGTGTGCCCGCCATCCACCGTAGCGGCGATGCCACTGGCAATGTTGGGGTTCGAGGTGAGCACGCTGCCCCAGCCGGTGATCGCTGAGAATATGGTGATCTCCGAAATTGGGGTGGTAACCACTGGCCCGGAGGGATGGGTCGCAGTTGTGGTGGCGACGGCAGTGGCTGTTGGTTGCGTCTGGCTGGTCGTTTGACTTCCGCATCCCGCCAGCACAGCTATTAGCAGGATACCGGTGCCGGCCCCGAGGAGACGGAGCCGCTTCTGTGACGTACTCATCATGCTACTCCTTTGGGCGAATGCAGTGGGAGTGATGCGCCAACTCGACATCCGCAACCATGCGTACTATGCCAACTTTGGCATACAGCCTCAGTATCGAGGGCGTGCCTCTCAAAAGAGGCAAGATTGCTCCCTCTTTTGTCACAATTTTCATCACAAAGAGGGCAAAGACAGAGAATGAGTTAGTGCGTGTACCTCTTATGGGGGAATAGCATACTCATTGCGTCGTTCCTCAACCGCGATATGCATCTCGACTGGGATATCCTGACATCTACACAACATACATAGGCGTCAACGGTAGGTAGGCCCCATTGAGGAACTGCGCATCAGAGCCTACATAGCTTTCTTGCTATGCGCGTGCCGTACATGGACGCTCACACGCTGGGCGTCGCCGACAATTTGCTCGTCCAGCTGGTTTGTTGTCACCACATGGCACGTGTGCCACAATCGTTATGTCAACTCAGGACTCTAGTAACCTGCGGCGCGTAGGCTCACTCTCGGGGGGCCCACAACAATCAAGAGATTCTTGGCACCGGAGATCGACGTGCGGAAGCGATCCGACAGCGACCCCAGCACCTGATCTGGTCGAGCGCTCCTTTGCCGCATCCGCTCCAGATCGGCTCTGGGTCGCGGATATCACCTATCTGCCGACCGAGTAGGAGGGGGTCTTTACCTGGCCGTCATGCTGGATGTCTTCAGTCGCCGAGTGGTCGGCTGGTCGATGCAGGACCACCTGCACACTGAACTGGTCCTGGCTGCGACTTCCGATGGCGATGAGCAAGCGGCGACCAGAGCCTGGGCTGATCCATCCCTCCGATTACGGCTCGCAATCGACCTCGGTGCGTTATGGCCAGCGGTGTGCTGCAGCGGGGATCCATCCCTCCATGGGGACCGTCGGTGATGGCTTCGACAACGCCCTGATGGAGCGCTTTTTCGCCACCCTGGAGTACGAGCTCTTGGCCCAGCACCACTTCCAGGCCCACGATGAGGCACGCAGTGCGATCTGTGAATGGATCGCGGCCTTCTCTAATCGGCAGCGGTGGCAACAAGCGCAACACAGGTCTTGGAATCAGCGAGGCCATGGGTGCCTTTCTTCAATACGAGCTCAGCGAAAGTGGACATCACATTTCGAGTGTCTGGCCAGAGCCCTCGGGAGACAGGTGTCCAAGTGTCTCCCAGTCTCTGCCGCAACAGTAGCATGCCCGTAGAGGCACATGGGGAATCTGGCATACGTCATTGGAGAAATGCAGGGATCATCTCAGCTAGACTTTATCCATCAGGCCGCGTAGCAGAGCGGGTGCACCAGGCGCGTGAGCAGAGCCCGTGGGACTTTTTCGACGTCAGAATGCCATAGAGATGCGGGAAAAGTCGTCTGTTACCACACAGGGCACTGAAGACTTGGCTGGATCACCGCCAGGAAGGGAAATCCCTCCTGGATCAAGGGAAAGTGGGTGATGTCAGCGAGGCAATGCCGAACCCTCTGGAGCAGCCATTGACCGCGCCAGCTGGAGGAGCCGGACCCCGATCAGGATATGCCACACGACCAGAAAGGGAGCAGCGGCAGGGATCAGGATAATACCTACCAGGGAGGTATACTGTGGCGGCACGAGGAGGAAAGCGAGACAAAACGCCAAATCGAGCGAACTCGCTATGATGCCCATACTAGCGGTTACACGGTTGAAGACAGTGCTCCGAAGCATGACCACCGAGCTGAGGAGACCGGCAAGCGCCACCAGCAAGAAACTCTCGTAGATGCCAGTGCCCCAGTTATTGATGGCAAGCATCGCCTGCCCGGCGGCCAATAACAGACTCCTCTCTGGCGCAGCGGTTGCGGCTGTATACTGGTTGCTCAAAAACAGCAGAGAGAACGACTGATTGGATGCGAAGTACAGTGCGATCCCTAGCAGGCCGAAGGTTAAAGCTACAGCCATAACGGCAGGGCTGGCTCGTCTCAAGGCGCCATAGAGGGCGAGAAACATGACCGCCACCAGCGCATAGTCGACGATGTCGAAGACATTGAGCAGGGCGAGTCCAAGGAGTCTATTCTGTTGCAGGAGGGTAAACCAGCCGAGCACAGTGGAAGGCACTGCACGCCCGAAGAAGAGCGTGATTTCTGCCCCCAGGTATCTCCTGAAGATTACGGCTGCCAGCAGGGCAGCGATTCCTCCCGCTCGGTAGAGACCTTGCCACCGGGCATCAACCGTATTCGCCATAGGAGATGTCTCCACGGGCTTGAGGAAGGCGTCTGGGGACTTATTGTCCAATGTTTTCATGGCGCGCTCCTCTCACGGTCATTCCCATGGATTCCATCCGTACGACATCCACATCAACTAGGCGACACATCCGGCTTATCGACCCCGCGCTTCACGAGCATGGAGACACTGGCGAGGAAGAACCAAACTAGCAGTGCCCCTTGAGCCATGAATGTCACATAGCCGCTGGCGGTGTAGAAACTCGTCAAGTCGGTCCCGCCAAAGATTGAAGGAGCGGCTACCAGATTGATCGCTGCGGCGGCGCAGGCCGCCCAACCGATCCCGGCAGGGAGCGCTCTGGAGACGAGAATGGCGTAGCCGGCTGACGCCAGCAGCAGGGCCGACATGATGAGCCCAATCGCACCATAGAGGACGAAGCTGCCCACCATGAGGCCTTTGACGGCGGCGGGATCGGCGCTGGCTACCGTGTCTAACGCCGCGCCTCCCTGTAGCGCATCGCCGGCCAGTTCCAATACGAGCACGGCCACACCGGCGCCAAATACCAGCGTCGCCAGCCACTCGTACTGCGGCCGCGCACTCTGGATCTGCTGGCGGAACCCGGCCAGGAATATCAAGAGGCAGGCCATGATGAGCGGATCGACCAGGGTAGCGCGGGCGAGGATGAAATTGCTTGCCCGGCTCACCGACTCGCTGAACTGGGCACTATCTTGTAGCTGAGATGACGGCTGCGGGCCTAGGAAATAGAGGGGAAGCCCCGCCAGAAACAGGAAGAACCCGGCTACCCCAAACGTGCCGGTAACCCGCCGCACGGTTGCGTTCTGCATCATAGGATCAGACATTCTCCTTTGCCAGCTGCAGGAGCCGCCAGCCAATCAAGATGTACCAGAGCAGTGACAGCAGACCCGAGATCCAATAGGCTGGCGCACCAACCGCTTGCGGCATGGAGGCGAAGGCCAATCCAAGGTAATAGACCAGCACAATGGCATTGGCCAGTATTCCTACCCAGGCGGTCACAGTGCCGAAGATGTCACTGTGGAGCATGACCGTTGCCATGATCAGACCGGCAATGCCTATGAGCATGAATGCCATGAACGTGCCGGTTCCCGGCCCGACTTCTTCAGCAAGCATGCTCTGGCCAGCCGCCAAGATGAGAGATCGCTGCGCGCTCGTCGCCGCCGCATACTGCGAGCTTAAGGAGAGCAGCGAGAAGGCGGTTTCGGTAGCCAGGTAGACCGCGATGCCAATGAGGGCGAGGATGGTCGCAAGAGCCATCGTCGCGGCGCTCGCACCTCTTTGGGCGACATAGACGGCGAGAAACATAAGCACTAACAGTGTCAGCGCGGCAATGTCAAAGAGACCAAGGTCGAGCAGTCCCACAAATCGGTGCTGCTGAAGCAGTGTGAACCAGCCAATGACCGTGCTGGGTGGCGGCCCCAGGGTGGAAGAGGCGATGACTCCAAACAGCGCCGCGACAATTTCCAGAGCTGCGGCCAGCAAAGCGGCTGCTCCGCCTACCCGGTAGAGCTGCTGCCACTGCGTAGTTCCCATTTTGGCTATCGCAGCAGACGCGGCCGTCTTCTCAACTTGGGACTCATCTCGTGGCGTCCGGTGGGCGTCCGGTGAGGCTAGATTGGATGTCTTCACGGCGATGCTCCTCTTTCATCCAAGAGTGAACGATACGACCCATAGCTCACATTGGAATCACGGTAATCGGCTCTGATATCTCACTCGTGTCACTTGCTTTCATCCTTCAGGCCATGCTGGGAGAACACCGCCGATACTCGCAGCGTCTGGCGACGAATATGCCTCTGGTCCATACTGGCAGTGCGGCGCCCTTGCGGGCACCTTCACCAGATCTAGGACGGGTAGGGAGGGATGCTTGGCAGGGCTGGTGTACCACACTAGGGGCAGCGACGTTCTCCCTCCTGCCCACGGGTGGCACGGAGTCATCGCTGGCATCGTGCGCTTGGAGGCTGGGCGGAACGACGGCGCCACAAGAGAAGGCGGAGGAGCTGAGGCGCCAATGGATCAAGTCTAGCTCAGAAAGTGTTGAAAAGCCTTCCTTTCTAGCTTTGTGCCAAGCCGACGAGGAGCAGACAAATCGCCACGAAATAGATACATGCTCGTTGGTGCCGATAGCCGTTCGTGATCTTTACTCAGTCGACGCTGCCGGCCTAACCAGGTACCCTTGCGTTCTCGGTCTTCACTCAGATCTTCTTTGCGCCGACCGATACTGGCGTCTGACCACTCGCCGCACCTCGCATAAAGAACACGAGGAGGCTGAAACTGATCGCACCAATCACGAAGACGAGAGCTACAAAGGGTGCGTTGATTGCCGAACCTATAAAGATGGACTGGAGTAGGAGAACGATTGCGAAGCCGGCGTTCAACACACTTCCCTGCAGAAGTAGGCCTGGAGCAGCCACGTACCCGAGTGCCTGCCGTCGCCACAACAGCACGCCGACGATGAGTAGCGCCGGGAGTTGGACGGTGAAGTCGGCTATCCAGCTGACACGCGTCGCTGAGCCAACTGGAGTGCGGTTGGCGAGTGCGGTAGCAATGGCAATCACGTCCACAGCCATGAATAGGATGGCGGTGAGGATGAGCAGGACCGCAGTGGTCCGCGCAGGTACGCCGCCGCTGAGCCGTCGCCAAACCGCTTCGCCGTCGATGCTCGCGACCAGAGCGATCGTCGTATAGGCGCTCAGGGTAACGAGGACGACATACGGGAGAAAGAGTGCATTAAACGGCACGCCCAGGACGTAGAAGATATAGACGTAGAGGATGTAGAAGAGCGCTCCCGGCCAGCACAGCAGGCCGATGAGGCTGCCGCGTCGCGCCAACCACATCGAGCTGAGCAGAATGGGTAGTCCGGCGACAAGGTTGAGCGCGTCCGTGCCGGTGTCGCTGGACACTTGTGACGCTGGATAGATGTGGCTCCCATACAGGAGACCCGCCACGGACGCGACACTCATGATGAGGGCGACGATGCCCGAAACGAGATAGGCAAGCGTGAGATCACGCTTGATAGGCAGTGTGACCACGGTAAGTCTCCTTGCTACAGCCCACTACAATGAGGATATTGAGTGTGTGCTCCACGAGCGTGGCGTGTTGACCACTCTATCTTATCGGTTCCGACTGCAGCTGCTTGTAGGTACAGCAAGGTACCATTCCAGGTTAGAATAGTGCATTGACCTCACAAGCCGGTCACATGGAGAACTGTTCCTCACACACCAGTATCACGCGTTCTTCCGTTTCAGACACCTGAGCGGGATCGTCCCTGTTCGAAGTAACGCCGCGCGCCGGCTTTGTGGGGCCGGGAAAGGACGTCGCACAGGTTTTCGCATCATGGCGATTCGAGCGCGGACTGTGATGCATCTGAGGGATTGGAGCTACCTACCGTGACACGCCTGTAAGCGGCGTGTTATCTGCTCTCCTTGACTGAAGAGGATGGCTGATCCTGTCTGAGAGGAGCATTGCCGTGCAAACATCCACGAGGAAATCCCCGGATGCCCACCAGAAGGCGATGGACAGGTCTCCTGTCGGCACTGCCGATACCCGCTGGAATGGTCTCTACTGAGTTGGCGGATCTGCTGCCCTGATTGCACCAGCGTTATTCGCCATCGAGATTATTGGCGTCATTGCCTTGGGTTCGTCACCTCTCACAGTAACAAGAAATATACAGGCATGACCGTTCCCGAAGCGGTCCGGTTGCGCGACATCGAGCGGGAAAATGCACGGCTTAAGCGTTCGCTTGCTGAACGGGACCTGGAGCTGGATGCCACCAAGGAGTTGTTCGCAAAAAAGCGCTAAAGCCGTCCGATCAACGGGCGGCAGTGCAGTTTCTGGTCGAGCGCGGCGTCTCGGAGCGCAGAGCTTGCCAGTTGCTGGCGGCCAATCGCTCCAGCGTGCAATATGAGCTGCGGACGGGATCAGATGATGCATTGGTGGAACGAATTGCTCACCTGGCACTGCAGCATCCCCGCTCTCGGATGCCCGCAAGCGAGCGCCGGCATCCGAGGGGGACACACTGGGGATTATGAGCCTGGGCTATCCCAGCTCGGCTCCGCCACGCTACCTCAGAGTACGCCAGGAAGTGGAGGAGTTTAGCTACCGCTACGAATAATGCGTGGTTTCATGGAGGCACTTTCCCCTTCCTCTTCTGTGTTGGGGAACTTTGCTTCCCCACTTTGGATCTGCTTCAGCAGAAGCAAGAGGGTGACCACCAGGCAAACGGATCATGACGACTGTTACAAATACAATTCACACTACCATCTGGCTGCCACCCTTGTCCTGGGCTGATTTCGTCGGCGCACTCAGGTAAAATTGCAGGCCGTGCAGCTTTATCCCATCTTCCACAGTCATGGGCGAGCAGTTTTTGCATTTCTGCTACGATGAAGCTCAGACTGGAGCTGACGTGCCAAGACGATCAGCCCGCATGCCAGAACGGCAATCCAGACGACACAGACCATTGTGAGCAGTCGCTCCATGAGGCCTTGACCTATCCCAAACCACGCCGACAGGCACAAGAGGACATACGCCGACAAGCCAGCGGCCCGAGCGACCTTCATCACCGGCACCATCCTGTGCCAAAAGGGGAGAACCGCCAGTCGACGCCCAAGCGGTATAGGAGTCAGCACCAGCACAAGGAAGGCAATACCGCTGAGGATCCCTTCGATGAGTCCGCCGGGGACCGAGAGCTGCACCTGCAGACTGCAGCCAGGATCCGCGAGGCGGCAAGGGACCCGTGGGAACGGACTGGCCAGAACGAGCACAGAGCACGCGAGCAACCACGGCCCATATGCCGCGACTTTCCCTGCGGCGGCGAGCGCTGGACGCAACCCGAAGACGGCAAACGCGAAGGTGCCCAGGCCACCGACAACAAAGCAGGCGAGCGGAAACCAGGCATACGGCGCGGTCATAGCCTCCATGTCGCTGATCGTATCCTGAAAGGCGCTATACGTGGGTCCTTGCCACACGACGGGGATGAACACTCCAGCGATAAACGCCAGCTGTGCAACGAGACCGACCATGCCCCAGGCAACGCTCATGCGCTTGCCTGAGCTGGGTGGGGCATGGTCGACTGCAGCGGTGCGGTGTCGGCTGGCCATGTCTTGCCTCCTAATTTCTGCGCTTTCGCGCGGACGTCCACACGCGCTCGTCACATCACGTCACAAGCGGATGCCCGCACCCGGCACCGCGAGCAGTGGTGGATGGTGCAGTGGGGGGCTGTACCACTTCAGCCGGTGTCATCAGTTCTGCCCTGGAGTCTCCTGGCGGATTCCGCGCTGCGCCCAGCGGGACCGACCCGCACTCCGCTTCTCGCTGGTGACCACCTGGCTCTTAGCGGCGTCGAGCTTGTGCAGCAACCTGGCCAAGGTCACGACCTCGGATGCCTCCCAATCAGCGACAAACGCCTCAAAGCGGGCAATGCCAATCTGTTGCAGGCGAGCGGACTCGTCGTGCCCCGCCTGCGTCAGCGAGACGCGGCAGGCACGGTGATCCACAGGGTCCGGCTCGACGGCCACCAGTCCCGACCGTTCGAGGTCCTGGACCTGCCTCGTCACGACCGAGGCGCTGACGTGCAATGCGTCGGCAATCTCGGAGGGGCGGGCCTCTGGATGGTCGCTCATTGCCTGCAGCAGCGAGAGTTGGGCAGCGCCTGGCTTCTGGCGCCGAGCTCGATCGAGCCCGGCGATGAGCGTGAAGAGGGCTCCCACCATGTCTTCAACGTCACTTTGACTTGGCTTCATGGTGGTATGATAGCATAGTTGCTGAACGAAAGCAAGTTTACAGGTTATGGATGTGGCATACCGTCGCTGGGCTGTCGCCTGGTAGGTTGGCCATCACATAGCACGTCGTCTCCTTGGGTTGGGTCGTGGGATCGGTGGTCTGCTGATACTAGCGTAGCCCTCGCCGCAGCCCTAAGATGATCTCCCACTACGCCCGCGTTCTTCCCTGTTGCCATCCATGAAGATCCGGGCATAGGGACGCCAGTTGGTGTAGCACTTGTGCTCGCCCGGAAAGGTACAGACAGTGTGATTGCCGTGGATCGCCACCACATAGAACAGGTCCTGCCACTCCAGTGCGGCGGTGAAGTCGCTACTCTCCCCGTAGAGACTGTCGGCCAGCACCATTAGAGAACGCAAACCGTACTCCCAAACTTACCCAACTATGGACAGGCCATGGTTGGCGTTAGGTTCCTGCTTCACCGCCGTCAGTTTCACGCGCGGCCGAGACCTCGCGCCAGCGCTGACAGCTCCACAGGCGTTTTGACTGTCCGAGGCACTCCCGGCCAGTTGCATCAGATTGATCGCCGCATTCAGATCCCGATCTCGCACCAGCCCACACTGTTCACAGTGAAAGATCCGATCCGAGAGGGTCAGCTCCGCATCGACCCACCCGCAGCCGCTACACCGTTTGCTGGAGGGCTCCCACCGATCAGCCAGGATCACTCGCGACCCATACCAGTTGGCTTTATAGAGCAGCTGCCGCTTGAATTCGGAGAACCCCACATCGCCAATGGCCTGAGCCAGATGGTGGTTCTTGAGCATCCCACTGACATGCAGGTCTTCAATCACCAGCACGGACTTGGTTTTCGCCAGCCTGGTCGTGACCTGATGCAGCGTATTGGCGCGTTGGTTCTTAATCTGTCGATGCTGTTTGGCGAGCTTGCGCACGGCTTTCTTGCGGCTCTTTGAGCCTTTCTGCCTCCGGCTTACCATTCGCTGCAGACGCTTCAACTTCTTGAGGCGCCGCTTGAGATGCCGAGGATTGGCAATCACCGTCCCATCGGAGAGGGTCGCCAGACTCTTGATCCCCAGATCAATGCCGACCACGGGTCCCGTATTCTCGGGTACCGCCAGCTCCTCTTCCACCTGCAGCGACACAGACCAATGCCCCGCCTGCTCGCTCACCGTGGCTGAGAGGATCTTCACCCCTGAGCTCGGCAGGTACTCGCGCTCTTTGAGCCGCAGCCGACCCAGCCGAGGGAGCACGATCGCTTTCTCTGACACGACGATGGAGCCGGTGAGCCGGAAGCTGCCCAGTCCCCTCTTCTTGGTCTTGAAACGGGGATACCCGAGCTTCCCGGTCCACTTCCCTTGCTTTTTGAGGGCACACCGTCGAAAGAACTGCTGGAAGGCGGCATCCAGGTTCCACAAGGCTTCCTGCGGCGCACATTTGGAGACCTCATACATCCAGGGCACGTCCGTCTTCTTGAGACCGTTGAGTTCCCGGTGCAGCTCAATGGCGGTGGGACTCCTCTTGCTCGCAGTATAGCGTTCTTGCTTGATCCGCAGTCCCCAGTTGTAGGCCCAGCGCGCGGCGCCAGCATGCTGGCGGCAGGCTGTCATCTGTCGATTGTTGAGGTCCAGCTCCGTTTTGTATGCCCGCTGTACCAGCATCCCGTCTCTCTCCGACCCTCCCCCGCCATCCTATCAAGCGGGAGGCCTTCACCCCTCGATTGCTAGAACAAGTGTATCATGTTCTGCGGCTGCGGTCAAGGAGAACAGACGGAGACACATGGGTATATATGGGTACATATGGGTACATATGGGTACATTCTCTGCAACTATTCATAACCCTTGGCCGGCAATTCCTCGATGAGTTCGATGGCCAACCGCGGCTTGCTCTTGTCGAGATCATCTGGCGCTAGAGCGCCTCCCCTAGATGGTGCGGATGCGATACTGCGCACCCCTCCCC
The DNA here is from genome assembly GCA_963810535.1 of uncultured Chloroflexia bacterium. Lineage (GTDB taxonomy): Bacteria > Chloroflexota > Ktedonobacteria > Ktedonobacterales > JADMIN01 > JAJPKE01. Next base: position 75,421 of record CAWENW010000002.1, on the reverse strand, counting down.
ACCGTCAGCGTGACCTGCTTGTGATGTTTGACTCGGTACTCGAGACGACAGTGTGAGGTGTTCCGCGTACTATGCCCTCCATACCTGTGCCTTCTGGCGCGCGTTTGACGGCAAGCAACCGCTACCAAGCGGAAAGAGGAGATGATGTGATGCGTGCGTTTGTGATGAAGTCGCTGGGAAGTGTGGGATTCATGGACAAACCCATTCCCACCCCTGGACCTGATGATGCTATCGTCAAGACCACCCGGGCCCTGATTTGTACCTCCGATTCTCACACGGTACGTGGCGCGGTGGGACCACGAGAAAACTTGACCCTGGGTCATGAGGCGGTGGGCGTGGTCTACCAGGTCGGCAGCAACGTCAAGCTCTTCAAGCCCGGCGATCGGGTCCTGGTCGGCGCCATCACGCCCGATTGGGGAGATCCGGCGTCGCAAGCCGGTCATTCCTCGCAGTCAGGTGCTCCCCTGGGCGGCTGGAAGTTCTCCAATACCAAAGATGGGGTCTTTGCCGACTACTTCCACGTCAATGAGGCCGATGCCAACATGGCCAGGATCCCGGATAGCGTCGCTGATGAGATGGCGGTCTATTGCGCTGATATGCTCTCGACCGGGTTCATGGGGGCAGAAAATGGGAATATTCCTATTGGAGGCACGGTAGCGGTGTTTGCCGAAGGGCCAGTGGGACTCATGGCCACCGTCGGCGCGAAGCTACGAGGAGCGGGTCTGATTATCGGGGTCGAAAGTGTCCCGAAGCGCCAGGACCTGGCACGCCAGTACGGTGCCGATGTCATCGTGGATTTCTCGCGGGAGGATCCGGTGGCGCGCATTTTAGCACTGACGGGTGGCATCGGAGTCGACACCGCCATTGAGGCGTTGGGCGCCGACTCGACCTTCCAGAATTGCGTCCGGGTGACCAAGGCTGGGGGCACGATCTCGAACGTCGGCTACCATGGCGAAGGCGAATTTGTACACCTCCCCCGTGTGGAGTGGGGGGTTGGGATGGCGGAAAAGACGATTGCGACTGGACTCTGCCCCGGTGGACGGCTGCGCATGGAGCGTTTGTTGCGGATTTTGGAGATGAAACGGGTCGATCCCACTCCAATGACCACCCATACCTTTGGCTTCAATCAGATGGACCAGGCCTTCGAGATTATGGACAAGAAGCTGGATGGCGTGCTGAAACCGCTGATTATGTTTGGGTAGTCTCCACTAAAGATCCTCCGCCACGTACAGATCGGCTTGAACAGACGGTAGCACAGTATCAGTGGTGGTACCGTCTGACTCGCCTTCCACTAACAGCGAGATGAGGAGCCATAGACCTGTTCTAGCTGTTTGGTGCGCGATGACAGGTTCCGTTGCACGTGGCCATGAGAGGGCGTGGTCTTGTAGGATAGCGCACAACCAAGGAGAATCCAGTCATTGGGAAAAGTGGTGGGTCTAGGAATAGCTACCCTTGGAGTCGCTGTGCTCGGAGTCTACTTGCGCATCATCCGCCCCTGGCAGCTGCGCTGGGGAGCAACTGATGACGAGGTGGCCTGTGCCATGGCTGGCGATGATGTGGTGAAACAGCCCTCCTTTAACGCCACCTGTGCCGTGACCATCCGGGCAAGACCGGAGCAGATCTGGCCCTGGTTGGTGCAGATGGGTATCGCCCGGGCCGGCTGGTATAGCTACGACTGGCTGGATAATCTTGGTAGACCCAGTGCCCAAAGTATCCTCCCAGAGTTGCAGCACGTGGCCGTGGGAGACGTGGTACCGTTCAGTCCAGATGGAAAACAGGGCATGTATGTCAAGGATTTTGACGCCAACCGATATCTGCTCTGGTGGGATAAGAAAGGTGACTCTACCTGGTACTGGGGACTCTACCCGCAGGATGACCGCCAGACCCGCCTGATTACGCGTGTGCGCCTGCACTACCGCTGGCTCTCGCCGGCGATCCTGTTTAGCTTACTTGTGGAGTTCACCGACATTGTGATGATGCGCAAGTCCCTGCTGGGCATCAAGCAACGGGCAGAGCATACGAGCAGATCGACCTCCGAGCCTGTCGGAGTCAAGTGAACGAGTTGGCTGCCTCCGCTGACTCTACTTGATTTCCTTACGGACGAGTAGTATCTGCAGTACTTCCCCAGATAACGCAGATGCCGACAACCATTATTGAGCGCCGGGAGTGGTATCTGCCCGATTGGTGCGTGGGCTGAGATGCGGGGATACAGCGGCCTGGATGCGTATGGCCTCACTGGCTTGCTTGGGTCCGTCGGCCGGTCATAGGCTCCTCGAGGTTACTTGGCGTGCCCATCCAGCGGTGAGGGGACGACCGTTACCATAGCAGCGACCACCACCAGGAGCTCGCTTACCTCAAACGGCATGAAGAGGAAGGCATTAATCCCGAGGTGACTCCCGCGCGCTTGCAAGGACGCATCATCGTGCATCAAAATGAGGAGGATTGGCACGTTTGCTCTGGACTCGGTATCGCGTATTCGCCCACAGATGGTGAGTCCATCCACTTTGCCCAGGTGTGCATCCAGAATGACCGCTGCGCAAGGCTCGCGAAGTATCGCCTCCAGAGCCTGCTCCCCGTTGGCGTACAGCTGTGGCGCGTACCCCGCTAAGCGGAGGGCCATCACGATCATTCGCCCGATGGCCTGGTCATAGGTCGCGACAACGATCGGGAACGGTGACGTGGATTCTGGGGCCAATGAGCCCGGTACGTCAAGTGAGGACATAGTGCACGCTCCTGTGTTGGGCAATCTCCCATTCAGTGGAATCTATCGCCAGGGAGGCCAGGATAGCATGCCCGGCGGCTAGCAACACCTGGGACGTTGCCAGACAAGGATGCGGACATCTATGGCGGATCAAGGGTATCGACCCAGTGTACTGTGCGAATCTCACACCGCCGTCACAGGAGCTCCCCGATCGCTCACAAAGGGAGCACAAACCGAGGAGAAGCATGGAGAAGCATTATGGGAGGACAACGAGTATTTGGCTGAGTGACAGTCGAGTCCTACCGTTCCTACCGCCGGCTCCGACTGGTATGTTTGAGCGTTCCTGTGCGTGCCTTGCGCCCCCCAGTTGCCTCATAGTGGCGGTCATCAGAGAGGTCAGCAGGGAGGGGCAGCGAGGGGAAGCGTCAGGAAGAAGGTGGTACCTGTGCCTTCGGTCGACTCGAACCAGATGTGGCCACCGTGCCGCTCGACCAGCTCGCGGCAGACAAACAGACCGAGTCCCGTGCCGGCGATCTGGTGGTCATGCACGTTCGTCGCCCGCGCGAAGCGCTGGAACATCTTCCCCTGTTGCTCAGCCGGTATGCCAATCCCGCTATCTTGGATGCGCAGCTCCGCTAACGCGGCCTCTCGGTCCGCGCGCACTGTGACCGTAATCGGCCCTCCCTCGGGACTGTACTTGATGGCGTTGCCCAACAGGTTCCCAAACACCTGCTCCAGCCGCATGCCGTCAGCCTCCAGCAGCACTGGCTCGTCGGCTTCCAGTGCCTCTATCTCCAGCGTCAGTGTATGGAGCTCCGCCGTCAGTCGGAGACGGGCCAGGCAGCGGCGCACCATCTCCACTAGCTCCACCGGGGCCAGGTGGAGTTCCAGCCGGTCCGCCTGGATACGGGTGACATCGAGCAGGTCGTTGACCAGGGCATTCATCCGGGCGGTGGCTACTTGGATCTCGGCGATGGCCTCCTGCTGCCAATCCACAAGTTCCGCTCCACGCCCCAGCCGGGTCTGCACCTCGAGCATGCTGGCGAAGCCCTGGATGGCACTCAAGGGAGTGCGCAGCTCATGGGCAGCGACGCTGATGAATTCGTCTTTCAACTGCTCGGCAGCCTGAACTGAGCTGATGCTCTGTACCAGCACCAGGGCAGCCCGCTCAGACCCAGCGGATCCTGGCGGAACCAGCTGGGAGGCTCTGGTGGCCTGGTCTACCGGCTCCTCCCCCAGCAGCGTCGCATCGATGGTTACTGCGCTGAGCAAGATGGGAAGGCGGGTGCCATCCGGGCGGCGCACCACTTCGCGCCGTTGCAGCGTTGGCGGGCCACCCCGCACGACCTGCAGTGTGACCAGGTCGTCCGGCGGCAGCGGCTGGCCCGTCTCCGCGAAGATGCGCACGCCCGAGGTCTCTAGGAACTCACGCATGGGCTGCCCCTCCGGCCAGGTGGCGCCCCAGACGTCCATCGCCGCATGGTTGGCGATGACAAGCTCCGCCTCCGGGCCGCGTACCAGATAGGCACCACCGGGCAGCTCGCGCAAGATGGTTTGCAGGAGCGTTTGCCGCTGCTCGGCAGCCAACCGCTCCGCCGCTTCCAGACGTTTGCGTGCGGTGATATCCCGATTGATCTCCAGGATGGCGGTCGCGTTCCCGCCTGTGTCCCGTACCAGCACCTGCCGGCTCTCCACCAGCACGAGGTTCCCATCGGATCGGGTATGCTCAAGCTCCCCCTCCCAGCGACCCTCGACGGCAAGCTCCGCCTCCACGGCGGTCAGGCTGATAGGGAAGCGGGTCTGAAACAGCATATGCGAGACCTGGCCCAAGACCTCTTCGGCGGTCCATCCGTAGAGTTCTTGGGCGCCATGGTTCCAGGAGACAATCCGGCTCGACGGGTCCCGCACCAGGACCGCATCATGGGCAGCGTCGATGAGCTGTGCCTGGAGCAGGAGGCGCTCCGCCAGCTCTCTCCGTTCGCGTTCCAGATGCTTACGTCGGGTGACGTCGCGAATGGTGCTCATGACCACCAGATCGTCCCCCAGCTGGAGTGGGCTCAGGCTTACTTCGACGGGGAATTCGCTGCCATCCTGGCGTTGGCCGAAGAGCTCGAGTCCGGTCCCCATCGGACGGGTATGTGGCGCAGCGAGGTAGTCAGCCCGGTGTTGCTTGTGGACGGCAGTGAGGCAGCTGGGCAGCAGCATCTCGACAGGACGTCCCAGAAGCTCAGGCCGGCTGTAGCCAAAGAGCACCTCGGTCTGGCTGTTCACCAGCAGGATATGCCCTGCTGGGTCGGCAACGAGAATGGCATCGGGGGCCAGTTCGAGGAAGGCCTGGGGGAGGAGGCCGACCGGCACAGACCCGATCGGGTCACGAAGCTGCGAGGGTACGGTGGTGCGACGGGTCCGCCGCTTCTTCATCTCGTTGGAAGGCTGCTTGGTGGCCATGATAGCTCTTCTCTGGAGAGGGCAGCTGAGCATAACGCTCAGGATAGCTCGAGAGATCGTTGCGCTCCGGCAACCACTGCACTACCTCATGCCAGTTCCCATTACTATGGCACACAATACCGGACGCCCAGGAGAGGAAGGCGCAAGAGCAGTTTGCCCCACTTCACCAGTATAGTATACGCGCTGCACCCCTACAATCGCGACCCTGGACAAAAGTCTGGACAACTCCAGCAGAATGTGCGCCATTGCCAGTGGGTGAGCTCCATCAAGCGACCGTGGTGACGAACACTTTTGGTGACGCCTGATGAGTCGGAGAGATCGCTCGGATAAGGTGTGCTCATGCATCGCAGTGTAACAGCGTAGGTCACGATGCTTCAGTGCCGCACAGGCTCAATCCTTCCACATTGCCTGTGCGGCACCTCGTCTTTGCTGACGGTCCAGCCTCATCATCGGAAAGAAAGGCGAGCCTCGACCGCCCCACCCTCTTCCTGACCTCACCCTGCTCATACTGCCCCTGTCAAGACAGGACTACTGGGAACCGCTGGACTCTGACTCTTGGGCGGCTGGGCACGCAGGGAGAGACCAGCCTTGACCAGGCGGACGAGTCCCGTCAGCAGCCAGAGACCGCCGATCGCGAGCAGTGCGACGCTCAGATCAGGGGCGAACAGCACCAGGGCTCCCCAGGATGCACCCTCCACGCGGGGGACCCCCACCAGGATGGCGACCGACCCCCCGATCTCCCAGAGCAAGGGTAGGATCCATCGCCGTCCCTGACTCAGGGCATGAGCACGGCCGCGCAGCGGTAGCTCCAGGCGAGTGCGCCGCCGCAGCAGCGCGAGCAAGGACCAGCTCTGCACGATGAGGATGAGGGCGACGGCCAGGTCGAACACCAGGTAGGTGGTGCCAATGCCCGTTCCGGTCGCCCTCTGTCCGCCCGCCACCATCCCCGTCACGCTCTGCTCCAGCGTCAGCAGCCGGGGGCTGACCAGGGGATTGCCAGTATTGACGTTCTCCAGGATGATGATGCCCCAGGTTTCGTGCGGGACCAGGACCATGCCGGCATGGAAGTTGGCGACATCCCCGCCATGGTAGAGCGCATCCACGCCTCCCCATTGTGTGACGTACCACCCCATCCCGTAGGAGGTGCCTGCCGAGACAACAACTGCCGGGGCTTCTATCTGGGCAATGCCGGCCGGCGAGAGGAGCACCTGACCGCCGTATCGGCCATCCCCCAGGTACATGGCCAGGTAGTGACCCATGTCCTGGGCCGTCGAGATGATGTATCCGTCCGGGATCTGGTCCTGGGGGTAGGGTGCAGCAAAGGCCACCGGGACGCCGAACCAGTAGCGGTAGCCGGTCGCCATCCCCGCCTGCAGAGCCTGTTCTTGCGACGTATAGCTGTGCTGCATGTCGAGCGGATCAAAGATGTGCTGCTGGATATAGACCGCATAGGGTTGCTGCGACACGGTCTGAACCAGCAGCCCCAGGATCATGTAGTTGGCGTCCGAGTAGTTAAAGGTGCTGCCCACCGGACTCACCAGGTCGGCGGTCCGGAGATCTCTGACCGCCTGCTCCAACGTCTCGGTCGTGGAGGCGAGCAGGAAGCTGGTCCCGGTGGCGGTAGAGAGGCCGCTGGTTTGATTGAGGAGCTGGCGAACGGTGATCCTGGCCGAGGCGACGGGATCGGCCACCCGAAACCAGGGGAGATACTGCACAACGGGAGCGTCAAGCTCTATCTTTCCGGCCTCCACTAGTTGCATGACCGCGAGGGCCGTAAAGGACTTGGAGAGCGAGCCGAGGATAAAGGGCGTCTGTGGTGTGACCGCGCTGCCGGCGTCATTGGCCGTCCCGAAGCCTTTGAGGTGAACGATCTGTTCTCCCTGCACGATGCCGAGGGCGAGACCCGGGATACGGGATGCGTCCAGTTGGGCTTGGACGTAGTTGTCGATTGTGGTGAAATCAGGGCTGCCCGTGCCGGATGCCGCCTGGATCGGCGGCACCAAGGGAATGAATGCGAGAACTGCCACCAGCCCTCCGAGCAACAATATAGTGAGGGCTAGACGCGTCTTCATGGTGACCATCCTTTATAGGTGCTGGGGCAGGAACGTCTCCGTGTGGCGATAAACCTCAAGCTCTAGCCATGCCGCCAGCACCATCAGAAGTACGCCATTGAGCGCATAGACCACGTGCAGCCAGGAGAATTGCTGGATGAGCAGGATCTCGCCGATAATCCACCCCAGCATGATGGCACCAGCGCCAAAGGCTACGATATAGCCCAAGGGATGCCGAATCACCAGCAGGATAGTGGCAACTAGGGCGCTCCCACCGACCACAAAACCGAGAATGAGGCCAGGTACGAGGTAGTTGGCAAAAGGGGTCGTCTTCAACCACGCCATCGGCATGCCAAGGCCGTTGGTGGAGGCTACTCCATACCCTCCTGCCACTGCTGAGACAGCGGCAAAAGCCGCTAACATGATAAGCATGAGCCGCTCAGGTTGACGATTCATCGCCCTTTCCTTCTCTCTCGCGAATAAGCGTAGCCCATTCGCTCTTCCATACAATAGTCTGAGGCCGCACGTTCACAGGACGCTCACAGATCAGCCACGCGCTCTCACGTAGCCGTCACAATGTGGCATCTTATCAACCCCATCCAGTCCGGTCCGAATCCTGGCGCTCCACGCGGGAGCTTGCATAACACCAGTAATGCGGCCCGTTTCTTTGGTGCTGATTGTTTGATGCCACTCGACAAGCTGTGTGACGGTGTCCAGCAGAGCCCTGATCGTTTCCAACTGATCTCACAAGATCCTCACAACGGCACAATGCGATTCGTCTTGCCCGCATTTCTCCTTGACAGGCTCATCTTCGCTGGTTACTCCGGAGGTTACTATGCTCGAGCCTGCACTGAGGCGCGGAGTGAAGACTCGAGAGGCGATACTCATTGCGGCTGAAATCGTCTTCGCGGAACGTGGCTTCGATGGTGCGCGCATCGACACCATTGCGCACGTCTCCGGCTACAACAAGACGACACTGCCGTCCAAGCGGAGTCAACGGGGCTGCTCCGGTCTACTGATGCTTCTGCGCCTCTGTAGTCTCGTCATGTCTAGTCCTGTGGGCACTGATGATCGGTCGTTGCGCCGGCACGATCCACCCTGCGGAGGTCACATTTCCTGCAAAGTACGGTAGCGCAGCAGCGCTCCAACCCCGCCTAGATGCTCTAACTGCGGGCTGCTGTCCACGATGGCAATGTCTGCGCCGGTCTTGGTCGCGCTCTTGATCAGTTCGGTTCGCGTCTCCACTGACATCTCCGGGGATGCGCCTCTGTCTGCCTGGAGGATGAGGGTCTCGACCTGACCAGAGGAGAGTGCGCGTCGCGTGGCCTCCAGGCCGGCCACTCCCAGGCCATCAGCCTGTATCGCCTGCACCAGCCGGTCGACCACCGAGCGCTCCTGCTCAGCTTTGGCTTGTTGCAGCAGCGGCTCAATCTCCTCGAATATGGTATCGGCAGACGCGGAGAACTCTGCTGATCCCAGTGAGCGGGGAATTTCCCGCACCAGCCGAGACACCGACGGAGAGAGCGCCTCGCGAACGAGAGGCAGCGCCTCCACCTCGCCCACCAGGATCACCTGGGAACCAGGATTGCTGGCGACCAGCAGCTCTATGCGCTTGGCAAGCTCCCCGGCAAACTTATCGCGCATCTGCACGGCATGTCGCTGGTAATGGGCCTGGCTCATGGCGTTGGCTCCGCGTACCATGTGATAGTATTTGGGATCATCGACCACTTGACGCAGCTCATGTAAGCCGCCCTGGTGGAGGAGAAACAGTCGCGCAGCATTGACTTCCGCCACGGCAACGACGGCTACTTCCTCATCGGTCAGGGCCCGTGCCAGCTGAAAGAGGTCAGGCACGGCGCTGGCCACAACCTGAGTTTCCAGAGGCCTATCGGTGATCAGCGTTTCAAAGAGATGGTGCGGTTGGCTGACAAAGAGCGCTACACCTGGAGCCGCAGCAGCGACCTGGGAATCGAGATAGCGCTCAATTTCGTCGGCTCCGGCACGCACCGCGTCGAAAGCCACGCCCCGTGGTGCAAATGTCTGCTCGATCTGGTGTAGACGCTCACGCAGTATCACTCGGGCCGGCCGTTCGGCGGGACGGGCGCCGTCAATTTGCGGACGCAGATCCAGGTATACACTGAGGACTGGCACGTATCTCCTGGCGCCGTCCGCCAAGGGCACGGTAGATCGACCCGAATCTGCGCTGCCTGGGAGTGTCCCATCATGGAGCATGATGCCAGGCTGGTTCTCGGGCACGGGTAGAGCTTCAAGCGCCGCCAGTCGCCGAAACAAATCTCGCATGCTATTTTGCTGGGTAGTGGGCATCGGTGTTCTCCGTTCTGCACGTCCAAACTTGAACGCGACGACCTTACTGATGGTCCTGGTCCAGGTGCCCATCATCTGTCTGGCAAAGGCAAATTCACCTTTGTGATACGCATTGTGGTCGGCGACCAGCAGTAGCTCACGGTGAATGGTCTTGCCGTTGCCGTGAGGTATTCGAGCAGCGGGAAATCGCTCGACAGCTTTTTCAAAGGATATGTGGGCGTTACCGCCCTGAGGAGATGCAGCACTTCCCCGCGACATACCTGATCGTATCGCGTCTGTGGGTTCGAGTCGTGCACCAACTCTGACATGTTTTGGCTCCTGGCCACTGCTGCATCACTCTATCTCGCTCCCGCCATGGAGGCGACATGTTCGCCTTCTGGTTTAGTCTAAGCATAAGCAGCATTTCTCACGCCTGCATCACGGCACGGGTGGCCAATCACACAAAGTCGTCTAAGAATGTCGCCGGCCCGACACTCCATCTGCTCTGGTGTACGGTTGTGAGTGGTCCGTGAGACCGAGTGCGGTCATCGTGATGTCGCTGTGCGGCAGTCCAACGAAAATGAGGCGAATCCCTGTAGAGAACTCGAAGGGATAGGAGGCCTACGGGAGTATCTTTGCCCTACCGTCAGCGTCGACCATAACATCGTCGACGGCGCTCCACTGGCCCACTTTGTGGTTCGGTTACAGAACTTGATCGAGTGCTGCTATGGCCCAGCAGTGGCTCTGGCTAGCTCTTTATAATGCTGCCATATTCTAGTTCTACCAACTCGTCCGAGCGACATGCCCGGTGGCTCACCCGTACCCCAACCAACTCAACGGCAAACTGCTTAACTGACCTGAACGGAGGCGACATGTATGCCAACACTATCCGAATCAGCTACAGCCTCAACCGAGAAAACAGCCAGCGGCATTGTCAATCCAGGCGAACTCTTGCTGAGCATGCAACGCTTGCGGCAGAACGTGTATGAACAAGGCGAAGGGATGTTCCACCGGTGGCAGCCGTACATTAGCCAGCGTCCCTTCCTGTCAAGCGCCCGTAACCTGGCATATTATCTGGCGCTGCGAGGCAACGACCTGAGAGCCATGCAGGCGGCCCTGGCGCCCTGGGGGCTCTCTTCTCTTGGACGGAGCGAGTCGCGCGTGCTGGCGACATTGGACGCCGTCATCGCGACTCTAGGAACCTTGAGTGGAGAGCCGCCGGAGAAATTACCGCCACGCCCCCGCATCAGCGCCTTCACCCAGGGGATACACACCCTGGAACACAATACCGACGCACTCTTTGGCAAGAGGACTTTCCAGCATCGTTCGATCCGCATCATGGCCACGCTGCCCAGCGAGGCGGCAACCGACTACTCCTTTGTCCATGACCTGGTTCAGGCAGGCGTCGATTGCGTACGCATCAACTGCGCACACGATTCTGAAGAGACCTGGGCGGCCATGATCGCCAACGTGCGGCGAGCCGAAAATGAGACCGAGCGGTGTATCAAGATTGCCATGGATCTGGGGGGACCAAAGCCGCGCATCATCGATGTCCGGCTCCCCGAATCAGAGGCGCGCATGCGCGCGGATGACCGACTCTTCCTTGCCAGGACGCGCGCCCAATTTGGCGGGCGTTTTGAATTTCAGGCAGCGTGCTCGATCCCCGAAGTGTTGGATCAGGTAAAGGTCGGGGAGCCGGTCTGGATCGACGACGGCAAGATCGGTAGTGTCATCGAATCGATCCTGCCGGAGGGTATGGTGTTGCGAATCACGCACGCTCGGAGCAAGGGCGAGCGCCTATCGACGGACAAGGGTCTGAATTTCCCTGATTCGGCCATCGATCTCAGCCCATTGACACAAAAAGACTGGCATGATCTCTTCTTCGTCGCTCGCCACGCCGATATCATCGACTATTCCTTCGTTCAGAAAGCCAGCGACATCGATCTGCTCCTCTCGGCGCTGCCCGAACGCCTGGAAGCCAGCCGTACATTGCCGGCGGTCATAGCCAAGATAGAAACCAAGCAAGGCGTCCATAACTTGCCCGATATTGTGGCACACACTGCTGGTCGCGTGCCTTTTGGCGTTATGATCGCCCGCGGCGATCTAGCGGTCGAGGTAGGCTTCGAGCGGCTGGCGGAGATACAGGAAGAGATGCTGTGGCTCTGCGAGGCGGCGCACGTGCCGGTCATCTGGGCCACTGAGGTGCTGGAGACGCTGATCAAGAAAGGGATTCCATCGCGAGCGGAGATCACTGATGCCGCCATGAGCGAACGAGCCGAATGCGTCATGCTCAACAAAGGGCCATATCTGCCGCTTGCTGTGGAGACACTTCACCATGTGCTGCTGAAGATGCAGACCCACCAGAGCAAGAAGACCGCGCAACTGCGCGAGCTACATATGTGGCAGGATCTGTTCTAGAGGCTGTGCGAGAATGAATTTTGGCTGGCCATCAGTGAGGCTTGGGTATATCTGAGCATGATTCGGGTGATGCTTCGGTGCTTGGCACAAGAGCCTGTGGAGCCGGCATTCCATTATCGCCGTGTTGCTTGAGTCCAGGCGGGAAGCCTTCTCACATCGCCTCTAGCCTGATAAAGGATATGCTGTGTAAGTCCCGCAAGTCGCTCACCGGCGCAACACCCGGAAGTTAGCCGATTGGAGCTATACGTGAGTTCTTTCAGTAGCTGGCCGGTACAACTCGTCGGTCTCATGCTGATAGGTGGCATAAATATTACGCCGGCGGATCTTCTGCGTAGGGGTCAGCAAGCCGTTCTCCACAGTAAAGTCAGGTTTCACGACCATAAAGCGCTTCACAGTGGCAAAGTGTGCCAGCTGTCGATTGACCTCGGCCACACGGTCGTTGAGGTAGCGGGAGAACGCTGGATCTTCGGCTATCTTCTCGACACCTGTCGTTCCTGATGGTGTGGGTAGTCCAGTCTTTTTCGCCCATTGCTCGACTGCGACCATATCAAGCGTGAGCAGCGCGACCAGATACGGATCCTCATCGGCGTGCTCGCTGGGATCGTAGCCGCTGTGACCGCAGGGGTATCCCCGCTGCTGACGGTGCTGCTGGTGAAGTGACCTGCTTTCGTGTAGCATCTCTCCTGGTCGGCATGAAAGAGGCCGTACTCCAGGATCGTCGAGATCAGCCCGCTCCAGAGCGGCAACGTCGCTGATCTTGATGCCGTACGCCTCTTCTTCCGCCCCGAACGCTTCGCTACTCCACTATCACGTCAAAGAAGTAGGTAATACAACTGGTGGCTTGGCGGCACTCCTGCCGCCAAGCCACCAGTCGTAGCGCTTACTCAGCGTGGGGATCCATCCTTGAGCTCTTTGACCTTCAGAGGAATCGTATGATCTTTGATCTCGTCATCTTTGCCCACGTGAATGGTTAACACACCATGTTCGTACTCGGCGTTGACCTTCTCCGGATTGATATGACCCGGTAGCGTAATCGTGCGGCCGACGTCAGGGACAAAGGCCTCGAACCGCTCTCGCCGCAGGTAGATCCCATCTGCGCTTGGTTTAGCGGCCTTCTGCCCAGCACGTATGGTCAGGGTATTGCCGGTGGTAGTGATGTGCACATTCTCCGGGCGTATACCAAACAGAGACGCCTGGATCACATACTCCTCAGGGGTTTCGAGAATATCGACCGGGAACATGCGCCCCAGCATAAACACCGCGCGCTCCGGACCGCCCAAGTTCCCCTCCATGAAGCGACTTACTGCTTCACGTAACGGCGCAAATGTGTCCATCCCATCCCGTTGCATGGTAGTGCTCATATTGATCCCTCCTTTTGGGTTAGAGCATGGTGAAGGTTGCTGGCCGCGTATGAACGCTGGCCGCGCCTTCTATCCAACATAGCCAGCATAAGCCACCAGCATCAAATTGAGGTCACAAATCAAGCGAGATTCATCTCGGACGTGTCACAGGCAATGACATGGTCTTCGCCCCGCCGCTGCGGAAACCATGCCAGTTGTGCTCGTAATCGGCCGAGGTCAGAAGACTCCTGCCTTGTGCAGCTACTACCGGAGCTTACCTGCTCACTGCTGCAGTTACAGGTTGCACAGCATGCACTCGTTGGAAGTAGGTGCGTAGTGTCTGATCGACGTACCAGTTCACTGTCTTCTCGGTATAGGTCCCAAGAGCGTCCCGTTCCCCAGCTGGAACCCCAGTGAGTAACTCCATGCCGGCATCAATCGAGCTCACTGCGTAGATGTGAAATGTCCCGCTGTGAACCGCACGCACGACCGGCTCGCGCAGCATAAGGTTACGCGTGTTGGCTTCGGGAATGAGAACACCCTGGTCGCCGGTGAGTCCGGCAGCCGCGCAAACCGAGAAGAATCCCTCGATTTTCTGATTCAAGCCACCCACTGCCTGTACCTCTCCGCGCTGATTGACTGATCCAGTCACTGCAAGACCCTGTTTGAGGGGCAGACCGGAGAGGCTAGATAGCAGTGCGTACAGCTCGGCCGAGGATGCACTGTCCCCTTCTATTCCTCCGTAGATCTGCTCGAAACAGATGCTCCCCAAAAGGCTGAGGGGATAATCGGTAGCATAGCGACCGGCCAGATAGCCGGTCAGGATCAGAATGCCCTTGCTGTGAGCTGGTCCGCTCATCTGCGTCTCGCGCTCGAGGTTCACGATACCAGCCAGGCCCGGTGAAGTTCGTGCCGTGATACGTGCCGGCTTCCCAAAGCTCTCTCCAGCGGACGTCAGTACCGTTAAGCCGTTCACCTGTCCTACCACCGCACCGGAGGTATCGATGAGTATGGTCTGCTGGCGAATGAGTTTATCGAGCTTATCAGAGAGCAAGCCATTGCGCCGGTCGGCAGCGGTGATGGCCTGATCCACATGCTCACGTCCGGTCAGACTGGCGCCCACCTGACCAGCCATGTATCCAGCCTCCAGGGTAAGATCCGCGATCGTGCGGAGCCTGGTCGACAACTGGTCCTGATCCTCAACCATGCGGCTACCTTCTTCGATGAGCGCGGCCACCGCCTGGGCGGTCAATGAGGGAACCCCACCGTTTCGTGCGGTATCGGCAATAAAATGGCTGTAGTAGCCTTCCGTCTCGCGGTTGCGCTCCATCTCCTCATCGAAATCGGCGCGCACCCTGAAGAGCTCACCAAATTCTGGATCGAGCGCGAGAAGCGCAGCATAAATGTCGGGATCTCCGACAAGGATGACCTTGATCGATGCTGGAATGGGTTCAGGTCGCAGGGAGGCGCTGACCGGAGTCAATTGCGGCTCCTCGCTATTCTCCAAAGCGATGATGCCAAAGCGTACGACCCGCTTCACTGCCTCCCAGGCACGAGGATGACTCAGCAGTGCTGCTGCCTGAAGTATCAGATACCCTCCATTGGCTTTGTGAAACGCCCCTGCCTTGACCATGAGGTGATCAGTATACGGAAGGCCGCCCTGCAAACCGAACTCGATGCGTCCCAGCAGGTTGAGATAGGTTGGGTTGATCTCCTGAATCACTGGCGCCGGCATGCCGGCTTTATGTGCCACGAGCACATTGACACGGTAGCGGCGCAGCAGAGCAGCCACCGCCGGTCGGTCTCGGAAAGCCTGATCCAGTATGAGGCTACCGGTATTGCGTGGGCCAGGTTGATGACTGGATGAGCCGGAAGGCGCGGACGTTGACCCATCCACCGCGTCGATTTCTGGAGAAGTAGGATCTTCAAGCGGCTCAGCGTTGCCAGAATCGAGATCATCGCCGCTTCCGCGCATCACATCAGCATGCGCCAGGAGATCCGTGGCCAGGCATTGGATGAATTCCTGAATACGGCCGTCGCCGGCATATGCCTGGGTGAGCTCTTCAAGAAGGTGGCGCGTTGCCGATTCTGCCGTTTCGCGCTCAAGTCTCTCGAGACGGGCACGTGCCTCGCCTTCCAGAGCCCGCACTTTCGGCATCGCAGCTGCGAAAGCTTCTTCTACCTGTTCTTGCTCTTCGCGAATGTGTTGCTGCTCGGCTATGGGCAGCTCGGCAAATTCTTGGGGCGACAGTGGTTGCAGCCTACCGGACGCCGAAGAGGCCCGTGTGCCATCCCGCTGGTCCGTCTGCAAGGCATCGGTATCTACCGCCGACCCGCTGGGTGGTGGCGTCTTGAGGGGAATCATACTCACGCCCAGTTGTGTCTCCTGCAACAGGAAACCGTGCTGCAGTGCAGTTCGCTCCAAGTCTCCCAGCAACTGAGCACGTTGGGTTACAACCTCTCTTTCGAGGGCGTCGCGCTGCTGGCGGTAGCCATCGCCAGTAAATGCGCGCGTCAGCTCGCGTCGGCATCCAACCACATACCCATCGATTGCGGCGGCAAAGGCTTCACCACCTCCAGCCGGAAGAGCAATGGCGCGTGGCTCATCCGGACGTTCGAAGTTATGGACGTAACACCAATCCTTGTCTGCCGGATGAGCACGCGCCGTTTCATCAACCATCTTGAGCACTGTCGAAAGCCGACCGCTGCCCGATCGTCCCGACACATAGAGGTTGTAGCGGCGGTCGGTCATACGGAGCGCCAAACTGATGGCTTCCTCCGCCCGCTGCTGGCCGCGCAGGAGCGACGGTTCGCGCAGCTCATCGGTGTTGGTGAATCCAAGCAGTGCTGGGTCACAGAGTTTACGCACTTCATCTGCCGAGAGTTCACGAGCCTGTTTCATGCTGCACCGCCTTTGCTGCTCACTTTTACGTACGCTTGCAGATAGAATTGTCCAGAATAGATCTACTCCCTTGGGGGACGCCTTGCACGCCGCGTCTCACCGCTGGCTATAGCGACCGCTCAAAGTCTAACGTTGCCCTATCACAAATGCATCACAGCCAGTTCTGGTGCTATCACAGCGGCGTCACGAGCAGTCAGGTGCGGTAGACATGGATCCCAGTGTGCGCAGTAGATGGACAGTGACATCGGCAGACTGCCTCGAGCAATCGATCTTGCCGGTGAGGCGGATATATAGCCTACAGCCGGCGGTGGCATCGGGAAGGTTGCCACCCGGCGCGCTGAAGGGGGATGTTGCCGCTGAGATCTTAGAGGAGCTTCTCGATTCTTATGTTGGTCATACACCACCGCGATGCCGGGGGAGCAGTTCATACCTATTCCAGCCGGGCAATAAGATCGAGCATTTCATCTTGAACTTTACACGGCTGATTCCACATACTGGCGTCGGGCTCGTAGGTGATCGCGCTGCCAGGACGAACTATGCGTGTTATGACCAATCGAACGTCCCTAATGGTCGATTGCTGATCCCATCGCTAACCCTGAATCTGTTCGGAGGCGCCACGAGTTTCCACTCCCTACTCGGCAGCAGGTGTGCGACTTCGAGAGCCGATTGTGACACCAGCCAGGAAGAGTGTGAGTGGACTGAGAGGCAGGTGGGTTACCCTTGCGGTTACAAGTCTGTCTTCCCGCTTTTGGGGGGATTGTGCGATGTCGAAGACAGAAAGGAAGCTTTGGTCATGAAGAAGAACCCATCACTCGCGAGGACCCTGCTGGGTCTGGCTCTTATCGCTGGTACCCTCGCACTGGCCGCCTGTGGGACGACCAGCGGCACTACCAGTGCGAATACTCCCACAGCGACTGCCGCGGTGACGGCCACCACGAGCGGGCTCAGCGGCTATCCCATCAACGTGTATTTCTCGAACAATCCGGGGACTCTGACCGTCACTGCGGTAAGTAGGGTCTCGCCGACGCTGGACGTCGGGACCTATGCCATACAGCTGCTCATTGCTGGCCCGACTCCTGAGGAGCGTGCCGCCGGCCTGTTCAGCGAGCTCAATGACGCGTTCACCGGCCCATCGACCTGCGCCGGCTCCTTGCCGGTGGATGGTCCAGATTTCACGCTCACCTTGAACATGAAGGGAACGACGCCTGAGCAGGAGACCGCTACCCTCAAGTTCTGCCGACCGATGGCACTAGCCGGCGAGGGAACTGGAGCCCGGATCACGGCGGAGATTGATGCGACCCTGCTGCAATTCTCAACCGTGAAAAAGGTCGTGATACTCAATTCCAGTGGCAATTGCTTCAACGACCTGAGCACACAGAACATGTGCCTGAAATAGGCGAGACTGGCAGGACGGATGGAATCGGCACCAGCTGCAAGCAGGCAGAGCCGGCAGGCGGTGCCAGGGTGAAGCTCGAATCATACTGCCGGTGAAAAGTGTCAGCACTCTGCAGGAGTGCAGCATGATGTGTGATGCCTGTGACAGTGCCCTAGTCGACCGTGCGTCCCCTGTGACGCACGAGGCCTATGCTTTTCTTTGGAGTGGAGTTGATACCACTCCGCCAGTAGGACTACAGAGGTGAAGGCGAGCATTCGTATGGCAGAGTACACGTTCAGCAGCTCTTCTCTCCCTATCTCGGTGCTGATTGTGGACGATGACCGGGACATCCGCGAGACCATCCGGGCCGTTGTCGAAGAAGCTGGATATCCGGTACTGGAAGCGCGAGATGGCGTAGAGGCGCTGGATATCCTGCGTGTGCAGCCCGCACCGCTCATCGTGTTGACCAACCATCACATGCCGCGTCTCGACGGTCCGGGGCTGTTGCGCTGCGTGTTGGGTGAGCCCACCCTACTGTCCGGACATGCGTATCTGTACATGACTGCCGGTACACCAGACCTTCCACCGGACCTGCGACAGGTGTTGACTGCGCTGCAGGCGCCAGTACTATTCAAGCCGTTCAGCGTTGATGTTCTTCTTGCCGCCATCGCTGATGCGGCGCACCGGCTACGCACCGTCCAACGCCGAGACGTGGCCGAACTGGATGGCGCGGGCATGGGCAGATAACCACGCGGGAAGCCACCAGAGGCACGCGGCACGGGTTCGCAGCTGCACGGTGACTGTCCTGCAACAGCGAACGGCAATCTCCGCACGTGAAGTACGCTTGGCAGGACCGGGGCCAGACGAGAGGAGGCACGCTCTCATGCCGAATCATGGTGTTCCACCGTCTCTCCAACATTCAGGTTACCCAGGGAAACCGGAACTGACAGTGCCGCAGGGCTCCTGGTCGATGACACGCCCGAATTGCGCCGCTTGAAACGGCTCATGCTCAAACAGGCTAACTACGTAGTGGCTGCGGTGCAGGATGGGCAGGTGGCACTCACGCATCTACGCGAGAGCGCAGGACCGTTAGTTGTCGTCATGAATACACGTATCCCCCGTGTGGATGCCGCTGGAATCTTGCGTGCGGCAGTCGCCGAGCCGATGCTGCAGCGCCATGCGTTTGTGCTCACGACGGCACTCGCACGCGAGCTCCCCGACGCGCTTGTCGAGCTCACGTGCGGCTTGCAGGTGCAGGTTCTGGGCAAGCCATTTACACAGCAGGATCTGCTGTCCGCCGTCGCGAGCGCCATCGAGCGGCTCCGTGCACGCTAAGGATGCGGGTCCTGGCACAACTCGATAACTACGAAGCGACTCTCCATTGCCTTCTGGCCATGACGGGTACGCCTACTCTATATCTACTTGAGAGCCGCTACCCATGCTCAGGCTGGTGCGGTCCAGCAGGGGAGCTCAAACGTGAACGTGGTGCCGATGCCTTCCCGCGACTCGAACCACATCCGCCCGCCGTGCCGCTCAATCAGTTCGCGACACAGATAGAGCCCTAAGCCCGTACCGGTGATACCGCGCTCACGGGCGTTGCTCGCACGGCCGAAGCGGCTGAATATGCGGTCGAACTGGTCAGCTGGAATCCCCATCCCGTGGTCGTGCACTGCCACCCATGCCCACTCACTGGCGGTGCCAGTGGGGGTGCCGGTCGCACTACTCCCAGCCGAGGACTCAGTGTGGACGGAACGCACAGCCTCAACCTCCACGGCGCCACCGTCTGGACTGTACTTGATGGCGTTGGAGAGGAGATTGGTGAGCACCTGCTCCAGGCGCTGTGCGTCCGCCTCGACGAGCAACGGGTCTGATTGCTCGGGTAGCGTCGTCATGATGGTGTGTCGCGAGGTTGCCAGGCGCTGCCGCTTGACGACCCGCCGCACCAGGGCGCCCATCTCCAAAGGCTCGGGCCGTAGCTCTAAGCGGTTGGCCTGCAAGCGGGTCGTGTCCAGCAGGTCGTCGGTGAGCGCGGCCAGGCGGTGTCCGGCCTCCATCACCGCCGTTGCGGCCTCTTCCTGCCACTCCCGCGGGATGGCTGGTAGGTCAGCACGAGCAGGGCTATCAGAGGCCTCAGGGTTATCGGTTCGACGAGCAGCCGTTTCCGGCCGTGGTTCTGTGGCCTGGATGAGCACCTGGGCGTAGCCCAGCAGGGATGCTACCGGATTGCGCAGCTCATGGGCCGCCAGCGCGACAAACTCATCTTTGAGCCGCTCAGCTTCGGTAAGCGCACTCACATCCTCGTGCACAACCAGCACGACTGGAACTGGAGCATCCGGACGTCTCTGTATGTCGCTGAGAACAGGAAAGGTGTGCGGGTCGAGCGCGACGACATCTATCAGGATGGACAAGATGCTGCCATCGGCATGACGGATGACCTCTTGCTGCCCTCGGACCGATTGGCCGCTGCGCAGCGCCTGAAGCGTGGCCAGGCGCTCGGAGGGCAGCTCGCGGCCCTGCAAGTCGAAGACCCGCGACCCGCTCGCGGCGATGAACGCCGCGAGCGGCTGACCCTCCGGCCACGCTGCTCCCCAGATGGCCGACATCTGGCGATTGGCGAGCACCAGCCGAGCATCCCATCCCTGCGCCAGATACACCCCTACCGGTAGCTCGTCCAGCACCGTTTGCAGCACGGTCAGACGCCCGGCTAACTCTTCGCGTGCGTGCTGTTCCAGCAGGCGCTGCGCACTTACATCCCGAATAGAGCAGAGGACCAGTGGTGTGCCGCCAACGGTGATAGGACTGAGGCAGATGTCGACGGGGAATTCCGTGCCATCCTGGTGCCACCCGAAGAGCTGCAAACCGGTGCCCATGGGGCGCAGGTGGGGCTTGGCGCCGTAATCGGCGCGGTGGTCGGGATGCACCGCCCGGAAGCGTTCGGGGAGGAGTGCCTCGATGGGCTGGCCGAGCAGCGACTCAGCGGAATAGCCGAAGAGCGATTCCATCTGGCGATTAACGAGCTGGATGCGACCCGCCTCGTCGGCAATGACCACGCCGTCGGGGAGTGCATCCAGGAGGTGACCCATCTCGTCTCTCCCGTGAGCGAGGGTGGTACTCAGGGTGGCGGCTGCCCTAGTTCCCGTCTCTCGCGGCGCTCGCATTATTTTCGCTGCCCGCTGTGCCTTTTCCGCTCCCCGCTCCTGGGTGGCCACGCTTCCACGTGCCCGCGTCTTCGCCCTCGTGTGCGAGGAGGTCGTACGAGACGCAGGCTGCTCCTTAGCGTGCTGTTTGTGTCTATCCATCGCGTATCAGCTCCTCTTGCCGAGGCCTGCTGCGTCGTGCCTCCAGTAAGTACGGATGCCAGGGCCCGCATGCACAAACAGATGTGAGGTCTTGCTGGTATCGGCAGCGCTTGCGCCCTTCGATGCACGTCATTGCCACAGACAACAGCACTGGCGAGTCACCTAACCCAGTGCTCTGGCTGCGTCGCGCGATGCCATACACTTCAGGGCCGACTCCTCGGCCCAGATGACACCATACCACACTGGCAGACGGGTCGGAACCAGTGCTCGAGCATGGTCAATGCTTGCTCATATCTGTGATGTCATTGTGAGATAGTTATGGCGCGCTGTGTAGTAGCTGTAAGACACCTGCCGCATCCTGTGTCTATTAGCGTCGGAACCTGTATGAGGTGAAAAATCTTGATACGAGGGTGAGGTCACAGTATAGACAGTGCACTGGTAATGGAGCAGGAGGGGACTATGAGCGAGACCCTGCGTGATGTCCTGCACCATGCTGGCTATGGCATAACAGTCTGCTCGGATACACCCCTTGCGCTTGCGCTATTGCAGCTTGCGACTGCACCCGTCGTCGTCGTCCTCTCACATGGAGGCCCGCCACATTGGCGACCAGGTCGCAAACTCGAATGTCAGCCGGTCTTCGGTGCCACCTTTGGTGCAGAGTCAAGCCCCATTTCACCAGGTCTTAGCTGTTCATCAATGCCGGCGTTGACAGCTGGCCTCACAGTTGATCGTGCGGTCTGACGAGAGATCGGAGCGAAATCGCTGGTCAGCCAAAGCGTCTGCGAGATCCTCTTCACACTCGTTTGGCGTCACAATCTACCGGGCACAGCGGCACCAGCAAGATCCATCCTCGCAGATGTGTACTGTAAGCTGCCGTATCACACGAGCAGGTTGCGATTCCTAACTTTGCAGTAACGGCTGAATGCAATGTACGCTACTCCAGGAGACAGTAACCTGAGAAAACCGGCTTACTTGTGACTAGTGTGTTGGAGTTACAAAAGGTGTGAAGGATGCTCAAGCATCCAGACGTACTCAGCCAGTCCAGAGATCACCACACCAAGCGCAAAGTACAGTGCCTCAATCCAGGATACGCCCTGCTGGAGTATCACGATCTCCACGACGGTATACCCCATCATGATCAGTCCGCCGCCAGAGACGACAGCGCACTTTTCTCGCGGCCGGTGAAGACGGTTATGGCGGTGAAGAGGGCACTCCCGCTCGCACGAATCGCCAGAATTAGCGCGGGAACAGTGTAATCGGTGTGTCGCTTTCAACAGTTCGCTTGACTTTTGACAGCCAAATAGACAGCCAACAGAGCAAATTTCTGTGGACAATGGCGGATACTCCTTGGCAAGGATGCTTGAAATTGTCTCCTGTCACGGATACCAGCGGATGAGGATGGACCATCCTCATCGAACTTAAAATCCGCTTCCGGCCAATCCGGAGTGAGGGTTCGAGTCCCTCTCGTCCTACCAGAGAAAGCCTGAATTATAGGCACGAATACCAGACAGGCGGCGCTGTGTACCTTTTCGATTTCGAGCTCAAACAACCATTTGACGACAATTCTGACGACAGCGGGCAATCTTCTGTACCCGTTGAGCATCTGAGCGATGGGCGAAGGTGATCATAATGGTAGAACCCATGGTCGTTTGTCGCTACGCTGCATATCCGAGCAGCGTTGTACTTGCCAATGCGGCCAAACTCGTGGATGCAGTGCCAACGATGGATAGCGTGCGGATCATTACTGAACTACCCGCGGTGCTGGATAATATACGAGCTGGGTGTGCCACCACTGGCACTGTCATCGTGCATGAAGGTGAAAGCCGCGTCCTAACAATTGGTGGCTGCATCGTCGAATGCGAGGTAGATCTTAGGGGACGCCGTCCAATTATAACTGCTACAGCTCGCTAGCTAAGTTTCCGGCCACGTGGTGTAGCGCGAGCTCAGGTGAGTGTGTCTTTTATCCAGCTACAA
The DNA here is from genome assembly GCA_963810535.1 of uncultured Chloroflexia bacterium. Classification (GTDB taxonomy): domain Bacteria; phylum Chloroflexota; class Ktedonobacteria; order Ktedonobacterales; family JADMIN01; genus JAJPKE01. Next base: position 52,609 of record CAWENW010000002.1, on the reverse strand, counting down.
CACAACTTGGCCCTCGGCTTGATCGCGCAGGTCGATCTTGTGGCTGTGAGTGGCGGAAGGGCCGCTGGCAGGACGTCCTGCCAGCGGCCCTTCCGCGCGGTACGCACTCTTGAAGTGCTACTTGAAGTGCTACTGAAGCGGGGCTCTAACGTGGTTTGCGTGGGGAGAGAACGCGACCCCTATCCCACCCTCACCCGATTAAGAACAGTCCAGCGCGATGGTACTAAAACGATGCAAGGTGCAGGATGCAGGTGTGCGCTATCGTGGACGTCACAATAAGCGGCTGACTGCGTCCCAGCGTCAAAAGCAACGCCTTTTTGGAAGCGTTGAAAAGGGGTGCGCTCGCTACTCTTCTCGCACAGGCTACCAACTCGCGTTCTCTCCAAGCAGTCACCTCATTGACTAGTAGTGGCCTCTCAGTCCTCTGCCCTCCTCCTCAGTCTTCCAGCAGATCCACGCTCCAGTTAGCCGCTTGGAGTTGACCCTCAAGTTCACGTCGCTGCTGGGCGATCTCGTCAAGCTGCTTGCGGAGTGTACTGACATTCAGCGTTGCCACCATCTTGATCTCGGACCGACTATAGCGTGATTGCTTCGCTGCTGCCGCAGTGGCGATACTCTCGAGAGTACGAAAGCGCAGGGCCAATACGTCACGACGTGCGAGTGCGTCGGTGAGGGTCGTTCCATCTGCCAGCGTCGCACTAAGGTTGGTCCGATTGATCCGAGCAATCAAGCGAGCAAGTTGAGCAAAGAGGTCATCAAGTTGGGCCAGCAGCTCCTCGGGATTCTCTGGTGGTTGCTCGCCTTCCTGGACTTGTGCACTTTCCTCCGCGCGGCTGCCTAGCCCGCTCATGCGTTTCTGCATGTCGGCACGCAGGGCCAGTGCTTCAGCGAGTTTCATGGACTTTCCCCTCTATAGTGGACTCGCGAGTCTATCAGGTACGAGAAGGAGATGCATACAGTATGAGCTCGCACCTCGTCGTAGACGCTCAGTTGCTGGCAGTAGCATACCCACAGCGGATCAGTGATGGCAAGTAATCATCGTCACACCAGGTGCGACGTCCTCAGCTCAGGCAAGTATGCTTCCATGGCATAGTGTAGGAGAATGCACGTATGTGGTGACTCGCCCCAAGAATGCTACCCTGCGATACTCCTCATGCACAGACGTCCGATCGTACGTTCTGGTCAGCCGACGTCTGGTGACCATGTCGATTGGTGAACGCTGGCCGCATTCCTGCCTCCCTCTACTAGCACAGTATACTTGTGTAAGTCGCCCGGTTGGATATAGCTCCGCGCACCGGCCCTCTGCTCATGACAGACTTACTGATCCCTGCACTGATATCTAAACATTTGCTGCCTTCAGTAGAGCGGATATACTGAGAGCAAACCTCGGAGTCGGGAAGGAGTCGTCGTGCATGAAACGTGCTTTGAGCGTGAGCCGAATCGTGTCTCATCCCTCGACACTAGCTGTGTTCTCTGGATTACTTGGGGCACTCATCGGGTTTCTCCTCAATCTTGCCAGCGGAGGAAAAACCTCGCAACTGCTCTGGATCGCGCTCATCTTCGCCTTGTTGTTCAGTCTGAGTCTCACGGCCTGGCACGAGTACACGCAGGAGCAGACCGGGAAGCAATCGATGACGATGCTGCAAGAGATGGTCTTCCAGACCTACTTCCTCACAGTCCTCGCCGACAAGCCCGAGATCTCACAGCTGGCACAACAACGACTGGGCCAGGTGTTGAAAACCTTACGTGGCGAGCAGCAGGTCAGCATGGTGCAGTTTTTCAGTCATAACGGCCTGCCTGCGACGTTTATCGGCGATGCCCTGCAAGGAAGCACTAGCCTGGTCGGGGCAGACCTCCAGCAGATTGAACTGCCTCAGATCCACTTAGAACAGGCGAATCTGAGTCGCGTGAATTTCAGGGAAGCCAACCTGAGGGAAGCGCATCTCAGCGATGCGACGTTGTATCGTGCCGACCTCTCTGGTGCCAATCTGTCCCAAGCGAGCCTCACAAAAACTGACCTGAGAGGGGTCAATCTACGTGGAGCCAATCTCACTGGCGCTGATCTGAGCGATGCTCGCATGGCGATGGAAAGAGCAGAGCGTGATGCTCCCAGAGTTCAAGTAGGAGCTCGTCTCTATCCAGCCCTCAGAGCAAACCTGTCGCATGCTCTTCTCACTCAGGCCAAGCTGCGCGAAGCCAATCTCGTTGGCGCTGATTTGAGCGGGGCGAATTTGCAGGGAGTTGATCTCACCAGGGCCAATCTCAGTTATACGAATTTGCACGAAGCTGATCTCAGCGGGGCTACGCTCACCGAGGCTATTTTGACTGGTGCGAATTTACAGGAAGCTGATCTCAGCGGGGCTACGCTCACCTGGGCGGTTCTCGACGAGGCTGATGTACGTGCGGCAAAAGTGACTGACGAGCAATTGCGGACGGTCGTCTCTGGGCAGAACATGAAGCGAGAGCCTTGAACTCGGAGAAGCTGCTCTACGCCTTATTTACCAAAAGCAACAATATTCTGACCATGCTTAGCAACTTATGCGGAGGTCAATAAAAAGCCATCAACCGGAACGGGACTGAACAGGACGATACAGATACGTCACCGCAAAATTTATGGCCTATTGGGACTCTGTGAGACAGAACCGGACAAACCGCCGCGGTTTCCTAAACCGTGTGTCGTAGGTTCGCACCTTGTCAGCCCCACCCATACAAACTCGAAATGAAGCGGCTTGGAGCCGATTGGCAGCAAAAAGGGCAGCACTGCACACTTGCCTTCACTCCTTGCCTCTCTTTCTCGTCCGCACCTTCCCACGGGTTGCGCATTGAGATACCCCGCAGACCTCGCCACGCATGCTGTACATATCTGGTCACTCACCACGGCGGATGCAGGCGTAGTCTGGTGTGAATAGGATGGCATGAATATACCCTCTGCCCGCCTCTCACACGCGGTTGCCTGTCAGGTCCTTGTCTTCCATTTCCCACGCGTGATCCAGCGTGTGGGAGGCGGTGTGCCGAATCAGATACCGCAGCGGCCAGGTGCGGGCCAATTTGCCCTGGGCATGGAACGCCCGAATGGCAGTGCAATAGGCGTCGCGGTGCGCTCTCAGGCCCTCGTTGGTCAGCAGCGTGTCGTAAGGATGGCGCAAGCCGAGCTTCGGTGTGAAGTTCAGTTCTGCGCCAAACGTATGCCGGACGATGATGTCCCGATCTCGCCCGCCCCCACGCGGACCTTTCTTCATATCTGCCGATACGCGCGAACGCACCTCGTCGAAAAATGCCCAGCACGCCCGGAGCAACCTAAGTTCTCGTTCCAATGCTGCGCTCGAGACGGCTTGTCTGTCGATGTCCGAGAACGCGAGCGAGACGCCCCAGAAGTCGGTTGATCCCACTCCCTGATAGCGCTCGACCACCTCAACGGTGGCATTGGCCGTGAGCGCCTTCTCCATCTCCGCCAATTTCGCTACCGGCGCGTAGCGTGGCAGGTAGGCTTGCAAATGCGCAATTGCTGCCTCCTCGGTCTTCGCGCCACGCTCCAGGCCGGGCCAATCCGGTGCCACCGCCACCACCCGCTTGCCTTTCGGGCCGAGTTCGAGCGTCACCCGCAGTGTGTCAGCCATTGATTCCTCCCAGAGGTGAATGTCATGCCGTCACTGATCTCGCGTTGTCCTGCTCCCATTGTAACCCGGACTGTGACAAGGCCAAGATCAAGCGCAAGGACTTCCACCTGCTGTCGGCTAGTACTCAGTTGACATAGATTTTCTGGAGGGGAGTATGCTGAACCAAAACCTGATTGCTCGAGGCGAGTGCCACATGCCCACCCTTCGACCCGTCCTTCTCTCGCAGACGGATCACGAGCGTCTATCGGTCTTTCTGCATTGGGGCAAAGCCAACTGTCGAGGAGCCAGAACCAAATAGAGGGGTAGGTATGATCGTTATTTCTGAGGAACGTCTGGTGAAGTCGCCCTATATCGAGTGGGTCGCTCACGGGTATACGGTTGCAGATGGTCTTGAAATGCGTCCGGCACAATATAACTGGCATCTCATTTTCACGCGACACGAGGGTATCCTGCGAACTGTACTTGTGGGCGCCTTGGAAGCAGCAAGACCACTCAGGTATGTGGCAGGCGCAGAGACCCTGTGGATACGATTCAAGGTCGGAACGTTTATGCACCAACTCCCTGCAATCTACACCCTCAATCGCGAGATAACCCTGTCAGAAGGCAGGGGAAACAATTTCTGGTTGGAGAATAAGGTTTGGGTTGTCCCAAACTTTGAAAATGCAGAGACCTTCGTGGAACATCTGGTGCGAGCTGGCACGGTGACCAGCGATCCACTCATAGAAGCGGCGCTCCGTGACGAACTGGTAGGCGCTTCGGCTCGAACCCTGCGATACCACTTCCGACACAGCATCGGGTTAGGCCAAAATCACATCCACCAGATTACACGCGCTCAACGTGCTGTGGAGCGCCTGCACAAGGGGAATTCTATTAGCGACATTGCCTACGAATTGGCTTACGCCGATCAATCTCACCTGACCCGTTCACTGAAGCGCTTATTGGGCCATACCCCTCGTGAGCTCGTGCCTTCTCCTTTCCAGACGGGGTAGTTTGCCGTTTTTTTCAAGACTTGAGTATTCACCCCTAGCATAGTATGCAGATGTTGCTGATAGCACGATCTGCGCCATTCATTGTGCAGGCGCGCCTATTGGAGGTGCCGTAACACAAGGGTTAACTCGCGAAGAAGCCAGAGTTTTTCTGGTGGGTCGTCCCCATTCGGTATTCGACCAGGTGGATGAACGGCTCCGCCCCGCACTATTGAATGCAACGGTCGCGTTCGTATTGTGTTGGTTGTACTCCTTCAGAGGGAACACATGTCAGATCTTGTTTGTGAACTGATCGTCAGCCTCGACGGCTTTGCCCGAGGGCAGCGTTCACCTGCTTATTATGGCTATTTTGGTCCCGATTTTGCCGACTGGATCAAGAGCAATACGGCGATTCCGCATCGGATGCTTATCGGACGTCGGACCTACGAGGCTCTGGAGGGACTACCTGCCGAAGTGCGAGACGAAGGGTGGCAAAGGACGACGACAACACCTGGCTGGCTGTTCTCACGCACCCTGGAAGCGACCGACTGGCCTGGGCTGCAAATCATCCACGATGACGTGGTGAGCTTTGTGCGTGAACTGAAGCGTAGTGACGGTCCCGAGTTGAGGACCTTGGGTAGTGTGTCATTAGTCCGGCAACTGCTCGCCGCAGGCCTGGTGGATCGCCTCAAACTCGTCGTCTGTCCCCTGGTTCTCCCGCAAACAGGCATTGAGCCAGTCTTTGAAGGGCTGTCAGACACCGGCTTCGACGTACTCTCGACGAGGGTTCTCGATGGGCGCGTCCTGCTTCTAGAATACCGGCCAACAGGGGCGCCGCCCTACAGCGCTTGATACCACACCTGGGCAGGTGGGGCAATACATCCGACAGTATCGGCCAGCTTCGTACGCGCCGTGTGGGAGGTGCACTGCCACAGGGTCTCCTCCATGTTGAGCCAGCTGCCGTGCTTGGGGGTGTAATGGACGTCGAAGCGGCTGGCGATCCGACGCGCTTCGGTGGGCGAGTACATCTCATACAAACTCGCCAAGGTGTAGGTGTTGAGGTTGATCGCCGTCGTCGTCTCCGGTGCCGTGGTGGCAGGTAGACAACTCAAAAACTTCCACCCTGTGTTTGCTTACTACGCCAACCTCGACAGCTCGTGCTGACCAACAGCGGACGCAACAGGGCACCAAATCCCGATGTTTTCGGCACTGGCAAACAGTGACACTCAGTCACAGACTGCCGGAGACGAGCTTGAAAACTGTAGCCCGCGGCAGTTCGAGTAGCTGAAATGTACGTCACAATCGATTTCCTGCCGCAGCAGGAGTCTCTACAGTTCTACATGGGGTGTCAAAAACGGTTTGTGTATTCCTTGCAGTTGGGGTCATTCTGTGATACGCTCCGGCAGGTGTGCCCAGCGGAGGATATCCACGCCTGGGGCGGCGCACAAGCGCATCTGGCGCACAAGCGCATCTCTGCTACAGTTTTGGTATTGCTGATTCGCGGCACAGTGTGTGCTGCTTCGAGAGGACTTTTTCGTGATCGAGACATCTGACACGCCAACGTCGCAGTCCGCCGCCGCGCGGTGGACCTTCTATCGCCGGTTTGGCCTCCTGCTTCGCACACGCCTGGACGACGAGGACACGACGCTCTCGCTGTACGAGGTGGCCGCCCGCACGCACGGGCGGGTGTCGGTCGAGCAGCTGGTGAGCTTGTTGGAGCCGGGCGCGCTCGCCCAGCCTGATCCTCTCACGTGCGTGCTGCTCGCGCAGGCATTCGACGTCGATCCCGATTTCTTCGTGACAACTGCAGCGGTGAACGACTATATCGCTGGCATTCGCGCCGAGTATGCCAACCTGGGACTACGCGGAGCGGCGACGCTGCACGAGCAGGCGTACGCTGTAGCGAGCTACAGAGCAGCTCAACTCGTGAGCGTCCACTAGACACGGCTCGCGTCACACCAGGGACGGGTACCACCCCCGTTCCTGGAGCGCCAGCGCAATGCTCACTTTCTGAGCACATTGACACCAACCCTGGCAACTTTGAGCGAACCACGGTGAACCGAAGACTCAGCCAAGCGCCCATGGATTCAGTATTCGCCGACTGCAGTGAACGCTTGCGAACACCAGCTGCCAAATCCCTCCCCCACTACCAACTCCCTTCACCTTGTCTCTTGCTTGCCATCAGCGCTGAATTCATCTGGTTTTCTCTATAGTATCCGCTGTGCATAAAGAACACGATTTGCAATTTGATGGTAACGCGACACGTAGAAATGGCGCCCTTGTTATCTAGAAAGGTGGCTACCTCGTGCTGGTGCAACGACACACTAATAGCCCATATCTGGGTGAGATTTAGAGAATGGTAATTGCCACCTCGATTGACACGTGTGAGCTTGACAGCTATACTAGTATTCGTTTCCTTACATGCGCGGGCTCACGTGTTAAGCACTCAACATGCAGATCGTCGCTGTCGTGGCGGCAGCTCTCACGAATTCGTGGCTGGATGTCGGCGCTTTCGTCGCGGCACCAGTTTCGGTGTTCGCTCATGGGGCTGGTGCGTCAGGGGAGGTATGTATGTCAGACGCTCACGAGCCAACGCCCACCGGCATTCTCAATCGCCGAGTTCCAGGCGGGAGCCAGCTGACGGCGCTCTTGCCACTCGCCGACGCCGATGCCGCCTTTCAGGCGTCCTATCCCGACTACGCAACCACGCATCACTTGGACGAGCTGCGCGCCAGTGACTATGCCCGCTTGGATCGCACCGCGCAGGTGTACGTGGACTACACGGGCGGTGGCCTCTACGCCGAGTCCCAGATCCGTACGCATATGGATCTGCTGCGGAATAATGTGCTGGGCAACCCACACTCCACCAATCCTACCTCAAGTGCGATGACCCAGCTCGTCGAGCAGGCGCGCGACTTTGTGCTGCAGTTCTTCCACGCCTCCGCGGATGAGTATGTAGTCATCTTCACGCAGAACGCCAGCGGTGCGCTCAAGTTGGTGGGCGAGTCCTATCCATTTGGGTCGGGCGATCGCTATCTGCTGACATTCGATAACCACAACTCCGTCAACGGCATCCGTGAGTTCGCCCGCGCCAAAGGGGCAGAGGTCGTCTACGCGCCCGTTATCCCACCCGACATGTATATCGACGCCGACAAGCTCACGGCCCACCTGGAGCAGGCGCATCCTGATAGGCATAATCTGCTCGCGTATCCCGCACAATCGAACTTCTCTGGTGTACGGCACGATCTGGAGTGGATCGAGCGTGCTCAGAGCCACGGCTGGGATGTGCTGCTGGATGCTGCTGCGTTCGTGCCCACCAACACGCTCGATCTGACGCAATGGCATCCCGATTTTGTCACTCTATCGTTCTACAAGATGTTCGGCTATCCGACCGGTGTGGGCTGTCTGCTCGCGCGCAAGGTCGCGCTGGCGAAGTTGCACCGACCGTGGTTCGCTGGCGGCACGATCACCGTCGCGTCGGTGCAGGGCGATCGCTATTACCTGCACGAGGGCGGCGAGGCATTCGAAGACGGCACGCTGAACTACCTTGCACTGCCGGCGGTGGAGATCGGGCTGCGGCACATCGCTGCGATTGGGTTGGATACCATCCACACGCGTGTGCACTATCTCACCGACTGGCTGCTGCGTATGCTGAACGACCTCCGTCACAGCAATGGCGCGCCGTTGATCCATGTGTATGGGCCGGTAGACTCCGCGCGACGTGGCGGCACAGTGACGCTGAACGCCTACGATCCCAGCGGACATTTCATCGATCACCGACTCGTGGAGCAGCGCGCGAATCAGGAAAACATCTCGCTGCGTACGGGGTGCTTCTGTAATCCCGGTGGGGGCGAGCTGGCGCTGGGCATCTCCGCCGAAGAGCTCTCTAGCTGCTTCGTGCACCATACCGAACGGCTAGCGCTCGATGAATTTCGCCGCTGCATCGACACCAAGAGCACCGGCGCCGTACGGGTCTCGCTGGGCCTGGTGTCAACCTTTGCCGACGTGTATCGCGTGGTCCAGTTCGCTCGCCGCTTCTTGGACTAGCCCGCGGCAGACGTTGCGACTCACTTCGGATGATATGGGTCCAAGCAAGGTCTGAATTAAAGGGTATGCAGACCATGCTTCTCAGACACGGACTTCCACTTAGGCATTCCTCCCGCTTTGGTATCGTGGGCTCACCAGCGTGGTCCTTCTCAAGTCGTTACCAGCTTTGTAGATACGTAACAGAAGGAGCGGAGAGAATAAGGCACAGGATATCGCTCGTCTGGATTGGGCGTATCATATGGAGAAAGGTAGTCTATGCAGTCCCTCCATTCTCTGATCCTGCAGCCCCCAGCCATCCTCAAACATGACGTGGAGTGCGTAAGGATCACACAATATTGTGGTAGTGAAACCGTGGCTATCAAGGTCTCACCCAATGGGGCGCCAGGACTGGTCTTTCACCAGCACGATGGCCATACTGCCCTTGAACAGATCCTCACTCAGTCGGGGCGCAGGTTCAGCCCCCCTCTAGCCTTTCTCTACGGACCAGTGATCGAGCCCAGTGTCATGACCTACAAACGAGCAGCCTTTACAACGGTACAAGTGATTTTCCAGCCTCACGCCCTCAAATCCCTCTTTGGGATTAATGCCTCGCGGCTGGCGCCCGGACGGGCAGACCTGCGGGAATTTGGGGGCGGGGATTTGACAAATCAACTGATGGAAGCCAGCAACGCTCAGGACCAGATGACTCTGGTCACCAGCTTCTTAGTAGCCAGGCTCAAGCAGGAGCAAGCGCGAGATATGCTCGTAGAAGAAAGCCTCCGTCTGATCCACACCAACTGGGGTTGTCTGCGTATCAAAGACCTGCTTGACACATTCTCTATCTCTGAACGCCAGTTTGAACGGCGATTCGCGCAGACGGTGGGCCTGACCCCCCAGGGATATCTTCGCATGCAGCGATTCAATGCAGCGATACACCTCATCAAAACCAAACGCTTTGCACGACTGATCGACGTTGCAGCTGCCCTCAACTTCACCGATCAATCTCATCTGATTCGCGACATCAAAGCCTTTTCTGGTATGTCTCCCACCAGCCTGTCTCAAAAGGTAGACGACTTCTATCATGAGCAAACTGGCTATTATTTTGTCTGAACATGACGGTTTTTTACAAGGAATCAAGGGCGGAACACGGTATGCTCCAACCAGCGAGTAAAGACTCCGTGTTTGAGACAAGGGAGGAACCAGGTATGCGCAAAGTCATTGTCTTCACGAATCTGACCCTCGATGGGGTCATGCAGGCTCCGGGCGGACCAGACGAGGATCGTCGAGGCGACTTCGTGTACGGGGGTTGGGCAGCGCCCTATAATGCGATGGCGCAGCCGGACAGCATACCCAGCATCGGCGCTTTGTTGCTGGGCCGCCGGACCTACGAGAACTTCTATGCCGTTTGGCCCAAGCGCACAGACAATCCTTTCTCGGCGCTCCTCGACAATATGCAGAAGTACGTGGTCTCCACCACGCTATCGGAGCCGCTTGCCTGGATTAACTCAACGCTGCTCAAGGGCGATGCCACCGAGGCCGTGGCCACGCTCAAGCAGGAGTCAGGCACAGATCTGGTGATTATGGGCAGCGGAGAGCTGGTCCAGTCGCTCATGCGGGCCAATCTCATCGACGACTACGTGCTACTCATCCATCCGCTGGTACTGGGATCGGGACGCCGCCTCTTTCCCGAGTGCGGCGCTTTCGCCACGCTGCGACTTCTCGGGGCCAAGACGACGACCACCGGCGTGGTGATTGCGACCTACCAGCCTGCCGAACCTGCGGACCGCTCGACTACCGCGGACGCCACGCCGTGAGAACGACACTTGATGCAGCTAGGTGGCCCTCTATGGAATAGATTCGCCCATGTCATGGTCGGCGAAGTAGCCGGCGGTGCGCCAGGGACCGGAGCTTGCGATGAAGGGCTGCATCAGCGCCCGCTCGGCCTGCACGGTGTGGTTGAGGTCGTGAGCAGCCCACTCATTGACCATGTCACCAAGTGTGACAGGGCCAAGCTCCGCATGGCGGGCGCTGCGGGCGAGATCGGCGGGGGTAAGCTGGGCAAGGAGAGCAAGCGATTGCTCCCGAAGAGTGGCGAACTCGCGCGCCATCTCGGCAGAACGACTCAGGTCCACCGGCGGCTGAGCATCTGGATCAAAGCCGGGGAAGTCCTGGCCGGCGAGGAAGGCACGCACACGGGTCGGGAAGACAGAGCGCTCGACGTCGAGCAGGTGGCGGAGGCACTCGGCGGCGGACCATTGGCCGTCTGCTGGCGAACGCATGAGCAGGTCTGCGGGTAGCAACTCCGTCAGCGAGAGCCAGCGAGCGGGCGTGGCGGCGAGGATGGCTCGGGCTCGTGGGAGCAGGAAGTCGGATTGCATGGGTATCTTCTCCTCATGGCGGTGTGACGGAACGGGCGTAGCAAAGACCCCCGGACTCAGGCAATGGTTTCCCGTCCTGCTGCCCACTCGCAGCCAGGGCACAGTGTCCATCACGAGATCATGCTCCGTCAATCTTAACATGTGGCGAGCTTCCTCGCCTGCTCCCTGACTCGGCGACCAGCAGATATGACATACGTACCTTACAGTGCCAGAGCAGGAAAACGCTATGAGCATAGAGGACACTGCGACATGGAGGTAGATAGAAGTGAGGACATTCGCCCACAGGAATCGCCAGTATTCGCTGAAACGACTTTTGCGTATGTGAGCTGCCTTCCTCTAGACAGATTTTGTCACATCCGCCGGGTACCATCGCAGGGCAGTGGTCACACACGTCACGTACAACTCCTCTTTGGCATTATATTTTGGACATAATTTGATATGATGTCATCATGAATAAGAGAGCGCTTGACCATTCGCTTAAGTTTATTAGATCTTGGCTGAGATTTAGATACGGGCGGGAGGAGATACCAGGCTATGTTGTAGCCATAGCCCATAAAGGCAAAGTCCTGCTTAACGAAGCTAACGGCTATGCTGATTTAGAGAAGCAAACTAAACTCACCCCACAACATATTTTTCGTATCGCTTCACATTCCAAAACCTTTACCGCTACGGCGCTTATGCAGTTAGTAGAGCAAGACAGGGTGCGGCTAGAGGATTGCGTAATCAATTACCTGCCATGGCTCAAGCAACACAAAGATATGCGCTGGGAAAAAGTTACGATACGCCAGCTCATGTCGCATGGAGCAGGGGTAATCCGCGATGGCTTAAATGCCGATTACTGGCAGTTAGACAGACCATTTCCTAGCGAGCAGAAGTTTAAGAAAGAAGTGTTGGAAACTGAGCTTGTTGCAGACACTAACACCAAGCTAAAATACTCAAACTTTGGCTACAGCTTACTAGGCTTGGTCATCGAGGCCGTTACGGGTCAACCGTATAACAACTATGTAACCGAGCATATTGTTAAACCGCTGGGGCTTAAGAACACTGGCCCAGAGTACACGCCAAGCATCAAGACTAAGCTTGTTACTGGCTATACACGCAGGGACGTCAACAAGACTCGCGTACCAATAGCCCAAATTGATACCAGGGCTATGTCGGCTGCCACTGGTTTTTACTCAGATGCTGAAGATCTTTGTAAGTATTTTACTGCCCAGTTCATAGGTTCAGGTAAGTTATTAAACGATGAGCTTAAAAAGGAGATGCAGCGAGTACAATGGCACGTTAAGCAACGGCCAGGTAAGGATGCTCACGAGGATTATGGCTTAGGCATTGAGGTGGTGTTTGTCGATAAACATCGCACCATTGGCCATGGTGGTGGCTTCCCGGGTCACATAACTAAAAGTATGGCTGACCCCACAGACGAACTTGTCGTCGTGGTTCTAACGAACTGCATTGATGGCCCTGCCAGTCTGATTGCTCAGAGCATTTACAAGATTATTGATTATTATCAAAACAACACGCCGACTACCAAGCCAAAACATGACATGTCACATCTGGAGGGTTGCTATATGAACCTTTGGACGATGATCAATATCGTGATTACGGGTGATAAAGCCATTGCCATTTACCCTGACACCTGGGAACCGTTAACGGAACCAGAGGAACTTGAGTATGTTGACGATACAACACTTAAAGTAACCAACACGAATAGCTTTGACTCCGAGGACGAGTTGGTACACTTTACGATAACGAACGGTAAGGTGGAGAGCGTGAACTACAACGGCTCAACCATGTGGCCAGAAGATGTATGGCTTAAGAAACAACAAGGGCGAGAGGTAATTGCTTAGGGCCGGATGGCAGAGGAGCACGCGTACTGTCTCAACAACCGGTGGTTTTATAAGACGAGACTAAATTTCTTATTGCGATAGCAGGGAAAAAGCAAGCTCTCCGGCATGCTATAGTGACTATGTATGTGCATTGCAGCAACAGCATCCGAAAGCATATCCCTGCCAGTACCAGGCGTCACGGAAGTGCGTACAGTGAACAAGAATCACCCGACAACTGACTCCGATCTGAACGCAGTGCTGCAGGAGTTTGTGGCTGGCGTTTGTGCCGTCCTAGGTAAAACCTTCATTGGAGCCTACTTAGTGGGCTCGCTTGCAGTTGGAGACTGGGACAGCGACAGCGATGTGGATTTCCTAGTAGTGATTGACGATGATGTACATGACGACGATGTCGCCAGACTGAACGCGATGCATTCGCGTATTCACCATCTTGCCTCGCCACGTTGGGCTCAGCATCTGGAAGGGTCGTATTTCCCCATTCGGGTTCTTCGATCCGGTGATCCGGCTAGAACACCGATTCTTTTTCTGGATAATGGATCCGAGAGCCTGATCTGGTCGGGGCACGATAACAAGTACGTCGTTCGTTGGGTCCTGCGAGAATACGGCATTGCCCTGGCCGGTCCACCAGCCGCCGACTTGGTTGAACTCATCCCACCAGAGGAAATGCGCAATGAAGTAACAGTGATCATGCATGACTGGGCCAACGATATCCTTGCTAGGCGATACAACATTGATAATCGATGGGCGCAGCCCTACGTGGTCCTCAGCTACTGCCGCATGCTGCAGACCCTGGAAACCGGTCGGGTCACCTCAAAGCTGGACGCCTCCCTATGGGGTAAAGCAGTGCTAGATAGGCGCTGGTCGGGGCTCATTCAGCGCGCCTGGGATGAGCGTCCGAATCCGTCTCTGAAAATACGCCAGCAGGCCGATCCGAGTGACTATGAAGCAACGCTCGACTTCATTCACTACGCCATCTCGCGCACACAGTATCAACCAACCGAGTATCACCCATACGTGTAATCCATAACATTTGCTTCCGTTTTAGCAATCTGTGGACGCAAAATCCACTGCCAGCCAATCCAGCGACAGCGTATCAGTCCCTCTCGCCATATCTCATAAAGTGCGTTGAATTCAGGGTTTGTAGCAGATAGGGAGTGAACGTTACACTCTATATTGTTGCGCTACAAAGGCTTTTGATAGCCAAACCGTTCGGAAACGTCTCCAATACAGACCCATTGGGAGAGAGTGAGCCATGGAGAAGCGAGTTCAGTTTGACTTCGAGATCGAATTTACCAATGGCGGACGACTACACGGGCAGGGATTTCGCCTGGATATTGCCGGCGACGACATCAAGGACGAGGAACTCGCCGATTACCTCGTTCGCGATATGCGACTGCTCATGGTCGGCAAGACCACTATCCACCACAAGACGATCCTGCAAGAAGCTCATAAACGCAGTCCTCTCGAACTCAATTCGGACCGTGAGAAGCAGTTGGTGGATTTGAGCCACACCATCGAACACGGGCTCGTTACCTATAAAGGCTTGCCAGCTCCGATCATCTGCGATTACTTGAGTCGGGAGGAATCCAGGAACCAATACGCTCCAGGAACTGAATTCCAGATTGCCAAGATCGAGATGGTATCCAACACTGGTACCTATGTGGATTGTCCTTTTCATCGGTACGCTAATGGAAAAGATCTCTCCGAAGTCGGCTTGGAGAATCTCGCGGACCTGGATGGCATAGTCATTCGCGCCGAGCACCGCAATGGGGAATTCGCACTCAACACCGATACATTCCGCGGCAAAGAACTGCGGGGACGAGCTGTGCTTGTCCACACTGGCTGGGATACATACTGGAACACTGATCGCTACTTTGACTACCATCCGCACTTGACGGAAGACGCCGCATCGTATCTGGTAGACTGTGGTGTCACACTGGTCGGCATCGATTCCGTGAATATCGACGATACCCGAGGCGGAGCAAGACCGGTGCACTCACGTTTACTGGGTGCTGAGGTCTTGATCGTGGAGCATTTATGCAATCTCGGGCAACTTCCCGACGACGGATTCACGTTTAGCGCTCTCCCACCCAAGTTTAAGGGCGTCGGAACGTTTCCGGTCCGAGCGCTGGCAAAGGTCGGATAGCCGGCGCCTATCTTCTTGCGTTGCGGGCCAATTACTCTCCCAAAATGCGCTGCTCACATCGCGCGACTCCGCTGAAAGCCCCTCCCAACCCGCCAAGCGCCATGTGAAACGCCTCGAGAAGCGTGGTCTGCCCATCCTGCTCAGCGACGATGGCGTCCATCTCAATGGCGTCGTGTTGCCGTCCGACGGCGGCTGGTCAGACGGCATTTTCCTTCCATACTGGTGTGAGCATAACCGGAAACGGCGTGCCATGCATGGTACAATCGAACGCGTCCAAGCGATACGGTTGCCTGGCTCTTCAGTAAGCGATCACAGAGAGAGGTGGTGGTATGGCCATTCGTGTGTGCGTCGCTGGGGCGACCGGCTGGGCTGGCGCCGCGGTGGTACGTCACATGTTGTCCGACATGGCATCTACGGACGACGAGTTCGCGCTCTCTGGGGCCGTCGCACGCCAAAAGGCCGGCAGCGACATTGGTGAGGCGCTCGGACTCCCGCACGTCGCGATCCGCATTGCGCGCACCGTAGATGGGGCGCTGCAAGCTCCAACGGATGTACTCATCGACTACACACATCCTGCCGTAGTCAAGGGTCACAGGTCGACCGCGCTAGACAGAGGAGTGCGGGTCGTCATCGGCACGTCGGGGCTCACGGAATCCGACTACGACGAGATTGATTTCGAGGCGGTATTTGGTCTGCCCGATGAACGACTGACACTACGACATGATGCTGGCGCTGGAGCCGGCCCATATGTCGCCGGTACCCTACTTGCCGCGCGCGAAGTCATGCGGACGGTTGGGCTGGTTCGGGGTCTGGATCGCTTGATGTTCGAGATCTAATAGAGCAAGACGTACTCAGATGCATGACCCTGTAGAATAGGTGGTCGGATCCTGTCATCCAAGTGGCACCTTTGTCAGCGTTAAGCAAGGACTTGGGGCTCAGGCAATGGTTTCCCATCCCAGTCTGCCCACATATTGAGCGATTGGATCAAATCCTCTCCCTGTTTAAATGCTTCTTCGTACGTAGTGCCGCGCGTGACAATACCGGGAAATTCTGGTATGGCCTGGCATCATCACCTGTTCTCTATTTGCGGTCCGGCTCATATCGCAGGGCAACGACTCCGCAGGTAAACGGCGTTGCTTCCAGCAGTCTCAGAGGAAATTCGCGGGTGACGCCCGCAAAGAGCGATTTGCCCTGCCCCAGCACCTTCGGAATATTAAGCTCCACTCATGATGTTTAAACACACAACGCCGCTGCCTTTCCAGAAGGCAGTGGCCTTTCCACTCCGAATCCAGCGCCGGGCACGAGCCGACGTGGCGGGCATCAAGGGCTGTTGGTCTCGATCAACAACGGGGATAAACATGGTAAATCTCCTTTCGGAGTGAGAACTGTCCCATCGCTGCTGACCAGCGGAGAGGAGGGGGACTTGGGAAGCATCCCCCCGCATCCATCAGGCTGCCACGCCCAGCTGGTTCAGCTCGCCCTCAGCCGACCCAAAGGTCAGCCTGGGCCAAAGCTAGTCAACGCTTACCTCTGTGGCTCGACTGTTGGCGAGGCAGCCTTCCCACAAGCCCGCTCCGTTCTCGGGGCGGGTACTTGACCTCCTGTTCTCGATTCTTGAGCATGAATATCTCGCTTCGCTAGATTGCTGACGCTCCCTACCTTGTTGCCCATTCTGCCCCTTGGTACTCAGTGGTCAGAGAATGAAGTATCAGAAATTATGTTCTAAAGTATATTCTGGACTGCGCTCCATTGGTATCCTGGCGTTTCGTACAGAGGTGATACTGGCCATGTGTAGCATGTGCTCTCTGCGTATTCATGCCATCTTTGGAACAAGCCACATACTTCAGGCATGCAGAGTGAGCCATCGCGCGGGTCAATGTACTTGACGCGTATCGTCGCACTCACAGTCGCGCGGTCCAACGCTCGCAGCACGCGAGCTTCGTTCAAGAGAGTCGTGAGGAAATCTTTCATGGCAGCACACATCATGCAAGCGATACGCGTCCATCAGTACGGAGGGCCGGACCAGCTTACTCTGGAGCAAGTTCACCGTCCACAACCACAAGCAGGAGAAGTGCTCGTCCGAGTCCATGCAGCCGGGGTCCTTCCAGCAGACTGGAAAGCCCGACAGGGGCTTTTTCAAGCGTACCGCCCAACCACATTTCCGTATATCCCTGGCTCTGCCATAGCTGGAACTGTGGAGGAGGTTGGTCCTGGTGTTACGACCTTCGAGATCGGCGAGGCCGTGTTTGGCCGGAGCACCAATGGCGCGTATGCCGAGTATACAACGATAGCTGTCGCTCCCCCGGCTCTGGGTCCTGAAACGTTTAGCCTCCTGGCCCAGAAGCACCAGACACTCAGTTTTGACGCAGCGGCAACGATCTCCGGTGGAGCGACAATTGCCTGGACGGCGCTCTTCGAAGATGGCGCCTTACAAGCCGGGCAACAGGTATTGATCCATGGAGCCGCTGGTGGAGTCGGCTCCTACGCAGTTCAGTTCGCCAGGTGGAAAGGTGCACGGGTAATCGGCACAGCCTCAATGATCAATGTCGACTTTGTCCGCTGGCTCGGCGCAGAAACGGTGGTTGACTATAACTCCCGCCCATTTGAGGACGTGGCGCACGATGTGGATTTGGTTCTAGATACCATAGGTAAAGACACGCTCGAACGGTCCATGCACGTAGTAAAGCGTGGTGGAATACTCGTCTCGCTCGTGGAAGAACCATCTGCCGCGCTGGCACAGCAGTACGGCATACAGGCAAAGAAAAACGCGATTCCACCCACTAGCAGCCTCTTGAGCACGATCGCAGAGATGATTGGCGACGGACACATCACGCCGATAATTTCCCAAACGTTCTCATTGCGAGAAGCGAGGCAAGCTCATGAGCTAAGCCAGAACGGTCATGGGCGCGGACGGATTGTACTCCATATTGCCGACTAAGCGCGTGATATAAGCCAGGACATTGTTACTCAGCAGTCCATCCTGTCCGCTGAATAACAAATCAATTCTAGAGTATTTGTTCCATAATTGGTAAATGAATACTCCGTATTGGTGAGTTATTCTGATGAAAAAATTGCCCTTTAGCGATTAGTTTGACAATTCACAATCATTTGAATTATAATCAATATATACTTCGATCGAAAGGAGAACGCTATGCAGCACGATATATCGGGCTATCCAGAGCCGATTCGGGCGGTGTTAGCGGCTCAAAAGCAACTGTCTCGCTGTGTGGTGAGCACGCAGATGCAGGAATGGGCACAGCTCGAGCTCACCATCGGACAGCTCAAAGTCATGATGATTCTGGCCGGTCATCCAGGGATGACAATTTCGCAGATTGCGGAATCGCTCAGCATCGGTAAGCCGTCGACAAGCATTCTGGTGGATGGGTTAGTCCAGCAGGGTCTGGCGCATCGCACCGAAGATGAGTCGGACCGGCGACGGACACTGGTGACGCTTTCAGTGGCAGGCAACGACCTCACCACACGTCTGCACCAAGGCAGCATAGAGCGTCTGGTTCAGTGGTATTCCGCTCTGGCACCTGACGATCTCGCAGCGCTGCGACGTGGCCTTGAGGCGCTAGCCGCGGTGGCGGCACCCGCCAGCACCCCCAGTGGTACATTTGAACCGACTGCTTCACGGTAGAGGGGCCAGAAAATGAGCACAATCGAGCCATGTGAGTGGTGTCACCAATTTTGAGTCGTGTACGCCCTTGGATAGAGGGGAGCTGCATTGGATGAAGCGGTAGGAGGGACATTATGGACTCAGAGCATACAACTGCCGTAGATGTCGGTGAGCTCGCACCAGACTTTCATCTCGCGGCCAGTACTGGCCGCGAGATTGCCCTGGCCGATTATCGCGATCGCTCGCACGTCGTGCTTTTCTTTGTGCGTGCCTACCAGTGAATGCAATGCCGCAGGCACGTCGCCCAGTTGGGGCGCCTATATTCCGAATTACAGGCCGCTGGCGCTGAGGTGCTTGTCGTTTTGGGCGATACAGTCGAGCGCGCCACCAAGTATGGCGCAGCGCTGCAAGTTCCCTTTCCGATTCTGGCAGACCCCTCGCATGATGTCTATCACCGTTTCGATCTTGAGCGGGTCTACCTCGTCGTTCAGCGCACCGCATCCGTCATTGTTGACCGAACCGGTAGGATTCGGTACCTGCGGCGCGCCACAAATCCGCAGACCTGGCTCCAGGAGAACCAGGAACTTCTGCAGGTTGTCCAGCACCTGGACAACGGCTGAGCACGAACCACATCGGCCTGCGGTCACCAGGGAAGGGAAGCAAGCCGTTCTCATCTCTTTCCAGTACCAAGCTGCATGTGCTATTCTCCCTTTCAGCGCGCTCTCATCCCACTACTGGGTCGGGACGGTCCTTAGCTCGCCAGCATGTGTACGCGAGATATCGACAGCCATGAGAGTGCACTACGTTCAGCAGCGGAGATTGCTTGACACTGAACGGAGAATAGCATGCCGCTTCTCACGCTGCCGATACCCGAGAGTTGGTACGCGGTGGCCTTTACAGATGATCTGCGACCCGGGAGCGTACTGGCTCGCACCCTCGCTGAGCAGGAGCTCGTAGTGTTCCGCACGCGCGCGGGCACGGCGTGCGCGATGGACGCCTACTGCCCACACCTTGGCGCCCATCTCGGCATCGGGGGACGGGTCGAGGGGGAGACCATACGCTGCCCGTTCCATGGATTTTGCTTCGATACGACAGGTGCCTGTGTCGCTACCGGCTATGGGACCAAGCCACCACCCACCGCACATGCCCGCATCTGGCCCCTCCGCGAGGTGAATGGCATCGTGTTCGTGCACTACGATGCGGGAGCGGGAGCGGCCACCTGGAATCCTCCAGCTCTGGACGACGTGGGCTGGAAGCCACTCATCCATGCGACCTTTGATCTGCATGACCATCCACAGGAGACCGTCGAGAATAGTGTGGATTTGGGGCACTTCAGCATCGTTCACGGTTACACGGATTTGACGCAACGCGACCCGCTGCAGACCGACGGTCCCCACTTCCACATTGCTTACTCGGCGCGCCGGCCGATGCCTCTGCTGCCACGCCTGGGCGTGCGCGTCCAATTTCTGTTCGAAATCGATATTTACGGCATGGGATGTTCGGTAGTTACCATTACCATCGAGCGCTTTGGTCTGAAAGCACGGCTCTTCGTCTTGGCGACACCAACTACCAACGAGCATATCGCGCTCGCGCTCGCCCTGAGTCTGCGCGAAGTGCGTGACCCTGGACGCATCTTCCCCCTTGCGCGTCTGGTGCCGCGTACACTGCTAGAGCGTGTGATCGCGCGGACGATTCTCCAAACCGTTGTCTTTGATGCCCGGCAGGACTTTGTGATCTGGGAGCACAAACGTTATGTGCAACCGCCTGCTCTGGCTCAGGGCGACGGACCAATTGGTGCGTTCCGCACCTGGGCGCGGCAGTTCTATCCAGTCCAGAGCCAAAAGGATACCTCCACTCTGTCCTCACCTCTCGGACGGGTCCAAAACTGACCATTGATATACTCCGTTGTGTCGGTGTGGGCTCAGGATTTGCGCCATATACTCACTTTGAGCGGCGCCTTTAGCGTGCGCTGGCATGCTTGTATCATCCATGGCTGCCGCCTGACCTCCGATCAGTACGATTGGGACTTCCGAAAGGACACCAGAGACTATGTCTGACAAACCAGTTTTCCTCTTTGTGGCCACGTACAACAGCGTAAATGACGCCGAAGCCGACTACGACGCGGCCAAAGTATTGTATAAGAGTGGTGTGATTGCCACCTATGATGCTGCCATAATTACCAAGGATGCCAGCGGCAAGGTGCACATCACCAAACGCGAGAAACCGACCCAGCACGGCGCCTGGACCGGTGCTGCCATCGGCGCCGCCGTTGGCCTCATCTTCCCGCCGTCGATCATCGTGGGTGCGGCAGTGGGAGCTGGCGTAGGGGCCGTGACCGGACACCTAGCAAAAGGAATGTCCCGCGACGACATGAAAAAGATCGGTGCTATGCTGGATACCAGCACAGCGGCACTGGTCATGCTTGGCCAGGCGCGACTGCAGCCGGAAATGCAGCAGGCGCTCACCCATACTGTCCAACAGTATGAGACGGAGGTCCAGGTCGACCCTCACGAGTTCGACAAAGACCTCGACGAGATGGCCAGTCAGCTCTCTTCAAGCGACACCGCCGATACCAGCACAAGCCCAAACCCCTAGCCACGTTTAGCTGATAGTAGCATGGCCGCCAGCTCGATGCACCTTGTGTGCATCGAGCTGGCGGCCATGCTACTATCAGTCCACAAGTAGATCACTCCGCCATCGTTTCCCACACTAATTCAGCAGCATCTAGCACGAGATCTGGGCTGGCATCGGGGTCACACTGCTGCATGGTTGGCAGCGTAGCTCGTCGTAACTGCGGCGGTGTATGTGAGCGCTCATCTTAGCATAGATCGGATTCATTGCTGTCTGTCTTAAGTTTCTCTGTCTGACTATAATGAAGACATGTTCATACCTAAGCTACCTATGCTTGCCTGAGCTCATGACGTCAGCAAGCCTGAAGGCCAGCTATTGGCATGTCGCAGTATTTTTTCGGGCAGTACATATTTCACGAGGGCAGTTGTGGCCTATACCATTAAAGAAATATTCTATACCCTGCAAGGTGAGGGTGCTAACACCGGGCGAGCGGCGGTCTTCTGCCGGTTCGCGGGCTGCAACCTGTGGACCGGTCGCGAAGCAGACCGGCCTGCGGCTGTCTGCACATTCTGTGATACCGACTTCATTGGGACGGATGGGCCGGGCGGGGGCAAGTTCACATCTGCCACGCAACTCGCCGAGGCTGTCGCCGCGGCCTGGCCGAGCAATCCATCGCCACAGGCGAGACGCTTCGTCGTCTGTACCGGCGGTGAACCGCTACTGCAACTCGATGCTGAAGCAGTCGATGCCTTGCATGCAGTGCATTTCGAAGTCGCGATCGAGACGAATGGCACTCAGGTTCCGCCACCCGGCATTGACTGGATCTGCGTGAGCCCAAAAGCTGACGCTCCCCTTCGCCTGTCCTCCGGTAATGAGCTCAAACTCGTCTACCCACAATCCAATGCCCTTCCAGAGCGCTTCGAGCACCTCAACTTTAGCCATTTCTTCTTGCAGCCCATGGATGGGCCACAGCGTGAACGGAACACTCAATTGGCCCTCCAATACTGTCTTGAACATCCGCAATGGCGTCTTAGTCTCCAGACACATAAGCTGCTCGGAATCCCCTAGACCAGCGATCACAGATCAAAGAGGCACTGCCAATGGAGATCTTCAAAGAGTTCACCTTCGAGGCAGCCCATAGGCTGCCCAACGTCCCGCCGGGGCACAAGTGCGCCCGCCTACATGGACACTCCTTCGCAGTTGAGATCCATGTACGCGGACCAGAAGATGCGATGCTCGGTTGGGTCATGGATTTCGGCGACATCAAGGCGGCGTTCCAGCCGCTGCTGGAACGGCTGGACCATTACTATCTCAACGAGATAGAGGGACTGGAGAATCCCACAAGCGAACACCTCGCGCGCTGGATATGGCAGCGGCTTGTCTCTGAACTTCCCGGCCTTTCCCAGATTGTCGTCCGTGAGACGTGCACGTCCGGCTGCATCTATCGTGGTGAGGATCTCAGCTAGAAAATTATGGGTAGGAAGCGGTGTAGATGAAACTGGTTGCGTTTCCCGTTTGTCCGACGGTGGCCGAGAGATCATCTCCTCCAGTGCTCCCGCCGTAAGCCCAGAGGTATCCAGCACTGGCCGACGAGGGCCCGGGGGCGTACATCAGACCATTGTTACTATCAGCAGCCTGGCCGAGATATTGCCATTGCAACGAATTCGCCGGTAGACGATACCTGGCGCAACACATCAGTAACTGTTGCGCATTTCCATACGGGAACAACCCAACCAATGATCCGTCTCTGGCGATGTAGCTATCGCCGAATCCGACCGGCTGGCCGGCGCAGGAGTCACACACTCGCAGTAGTGGGCGGGCAATCCAGGTCTGGCCACCATCCAAGCTGCACGCAGTTACCAGACTTTGGCAGCCATGTGAACCGGAATCGCTCGACGAGCCGCAGATGTACCACGAATCACTGGATGGGGTTGCCTGCGCCAAGTAGCTGTTCAGGTCCGGCGAGGGAAGTTCCGTCCAGTGTGTACCGCCGTCATGCGAGACCCAGAGCGTATCGGGCTGAGGCGCCGCAGTAGGTGCCGGCGTCGTCTCAACATCTGCCAGTATGAACACTTGCCCGCCGGTATCCGACTGCGCCCAGAATTGCTTGACCTGGTGTTTCGAGCCGACTAGTGCTAGGATCGGGTCATCTACCGCCTGCCAGGTACGCAACCCATCGCTACTGACCGCGAGATGGGTTTCTACCTCCACAGGAGGACCGTTAACCTCGCTCGGAACGGCCGTTGGAGTCGGCACCCCTGTTGGCCATGGTGACGAGGTGGTATAGATCGCATACGTTTTTCCTTGTACGGTTGCTATCTGGTCAATATCAACATCGAAATTCTGGCCTGCGGCGATCATGGTCCAGGTGGCGCCGCCGTTCTCGCTTACAAACCAATCGGTGAAACTCGCCAGAGTCGTGACATTTTGCCCTGATAGGAGGGCGACGAGCTGGTTGGTACCGGTGGCGTCAACCTCAACCGAACATTCGGCAACCAGACCCAGAGTCGGCAGATCACCTATCTGGCTCCATGACGCGCCGAGGTCGTGGGTGACCCAGATCTGCGGTTGCTGTGCACCATGTCCCCCCAGTGTCGTCACGCCATCGCAGATATAAGCAGTCGCTCCGTCGGCCGCCGAGACCGCCAAGTTGAATGAGGATTGCTGCGGCACAAACGGCACGGGTACGTCATAGGCCCGCCAGGATAGTGGAGTGCCTGGCACTGGGAGGGCTGAGGGGCCTAGCGTCGGCAGCGGCGTCGGAGTGCCCAGCAGCCCGACTGTCATCGAGTCTGGCGTAAGTGGCTCGAGGCGGCGCTCGCGGTAGAAGTCGGCGACCCGGCGGCGGGCCACGACCATCAGCCAGCCTGCGCCAAGCGTTTCGCCCAGAGTAGATACACGCAACGCCGTTAGAAAGACGTCCGCCAGCACGTCTTCGGCATCGGCCAGTGAGGGCAGGCGGTGATAGAGGTAGCCCAACAGCGGGCGGGCGTAGCTGGCATAGAGATCATCTACGCGAGCGCCTGGATCATCAGGTGCCGATAATGACGTGATAGTAAGTCCAGCGTCCCGCTGCGGCTCTGGCAGGTTGGGACGTTTCACTAGCGCTGCTAGGAAACCACGCAGAAATGTCGGAGGCTCCAGCACGTTCCGAGTGTTGGTTGTCGCGGTTGTCTTCGACTCAAGACGGTAGGTAGCCGCTGGGCAATATCGAACATGTCGTCTCCCATCAGCGAACTCTGCTTCAAACACGTGCGTGAGAGATGACCGCAGGGCTAACTCGCGCATACATCCCGCACATCTACATCGTCGGAGGAAAGGGAAAAATGTGACGGTTACCCTTTATGAATGTAGCGGTAGAGGCGGAGCCAGAACTGGGACAGAAGTCGGCGTTTTTCATTAGCTGAGAAGCGTGGTAGAGAGTGCCGGCTGTAACGGCAATGTGTCAACAGACGAGCTGAGCACTATCAAGTGATTTTTGGCTCGCGAGGTGGCGATATACATAAATTTGCTGTACAGTTCCGGATTGCTTATACGCATTTTCAGCAGCCCACCTACCTCGACTATGATAACGACCGCGCTTTCCAGCCCCTTGACTGAGCGAATGGTAACGATCCTGACCGATTGAGGATCATGCTGATCCATACGGGAGACTAGCGTGTGCCTACCGATAGCGCTTCGCCGGTAGAGAGCGCTGGTCTTCTGCGAACGACAGGTCACGACTATGATATCCCGTGGTGCGATGCCTTCTCTGTCTATGAGGTCGTCCAGCACGTGTCCCAGCGCATAGGCATCACGATCGTCGGCTGCTAGAGAGTCCGCGACCGAAGTTGGGTCAACCCACTCAACGTCGCGTCCTTCCGGACCAACGCATGACGGCGGCTCAATGCCACGATAAAACTGCTGAGCGGTGCGAAATATCGCTCTAGTGTTGCGGCAATTCTCTGAGAGTGGAATCTCTCGCGACCCGTTGGGAATAGGTGGCGTCCATCCATCTTCACCTTCACGCTCGCGCTGCGCGGGATCAAAGCAAGCGATAAATTTGCCGTTGCGTCTGTCATGAAGTAGTCGGTATAGCGGTACCCATAGCGGCCGATCAATATCCTGCGCCTCGTCTACTATGATGGCGTCATATTGTGGTAATCGATCCTCTGCTTCCAATCTGCGAACGCTCCTCAAGAACTGCGTCGACAAGTCTATCTGCTCAATACGGTCACCAAGCTCTTCATTTTGGACCTCCTGGCGGTGAGCCGGGATAAAACCCGCCTGTTTGATGATCTTCGCGCAGAGAGCTTCGATATTGTAGACCTCAATGTGCGCCCGGATCTCCTTCACCTCATCGGCTACCATACTCTCGAGCCAATGGGCAAGCGAGAGATTGCTGCAGACAAAAAGTACGTCAAGACCATCGGCCGCAAGGTTGCGCGCCCGCTCCAACACGATGACGGTTTTTCCGGTGCCGGCGGCACCACGCACCGTGACTCGAGGATGGTGTTTCATCATATCAAGCTTGCGATACTGGTCATCTCGAAGCCGAATAAATTCTGCATCCTCACTATTGAACTGGTCTCGCAGCTTCGCCTTGACAATGCGACTTGGAGCAAGCGCATCAATGAGCGCGGTTAAGGCGTCGGGTGTAATTGGCCGTCGCCTCACATGCGTAAATAGTCTGGCAACCACCCTCTGCAGGTCCAACAACGCGGACGAATCGAGCACCAGGTTGTCATCGATGTGCGGCATCTGAATTGCCGCGGGCATCCAGGAAATGTCGGGAAACCAGACCGCCCCATTCAGCCAGTAGCTACCACGGTATGGCCTGGTTGCAATGCAGTTCTCCAGATACGCGACGAGTTGATGTACAGATTCGCCGACCTGCCCGAATGGATCTCTGATTTCATGGATATGACCCGCATGATCAGTGCTGGTCCAAATCCCTGTTCTACTGTCGCGCCCAATATCACCACCTTTGACCTCGAACAGGACGATGCCGTATTCAGGATGAACCAGAATAAAATCCACCTCGCCCTCACGGGGGTGTCCTCTCGTTCTCGCGTTAATCCAGCGCGTTCCATGAAAGACATGGTAGTTATCGTCAAGAGAACTCTCCAGTGAAGCATATACACGCCGTTCGGCTGGGCTTACGGTGAGCTTGGTGGGTCCGCCGACAGGGTACATATGCGCCATAAGATATTCTCCTTATGTTTCAGCGATAGGCAGTGCGGATTCGGGGGCTCACAATCGCATGAATTCAGGACCAGGACCGATACCTGCCAGAGGAATGGTAGGAGAGACACAGGACCTTGGCACAGTTGGATTAGGAACTCCATGAGTACTATTCTCTGTGCCTGCCTCCAGACCGGTCGGGTCGCCTTCTTGACTGCTCGCATAGGGGTATCGCGAGTCGTGGATTGCGCCAGCCAAGCACACCGCCACCGCAGCTTACCGGTACGTCGTAGCAGCGGGGCATGCCTTCGAACATATGGACTTTTTGGCTACAGGATGGCTGGCTTAGCGGCAGTATATCATCGCGCATTCCCACAGAGAGCCAGTCGCATTCCAATCATCGAGCCAAAGCTGTCGGCGGCACTAACACTACGATCGGCGGCACGCGATCGCCTGGGCGTGAGAAACCACGATCCTCCCTTCAACGCGTAGCGAACCCTCGTGATATGCTCGCCCGTGTACGGATCGTCCCACTCAAGGGTGTAATTCGTGCCGGTCCACTCGCTCACATTACCCGCCATGTCTATGACACCGTACGGACTCACATCCATTGGATAGGCGCCAACCGGCGATGTATGTTGCGCCGGTCGCGTGTGGACGTTGGCCGCGTGCTCCTCCCACTCGTCTCCCCAAGGATAGATGCGGCCGTCCGTGCCACGAGCCGCTTTCTCCCACTCCGCTTCCGTGGGCAGCCTCCACAACCCCCCCGTAACCGCAGCCAACCAGTCTGTGTACGCAGTCGCGGCGTACCACGAGATATTCACGACCGGATGCTCGGCATGTTCTCGCTGTTCATTCCAGCTGATTCCCTCATAGGTGGGTGGCACTGGGACAGAATCGACGTTGACGGCACATTCATATTCAGCGACCGTCACCGGGAAGCAAGCAATCCAGAAGCTATGGGCCAGCTGAACCGACCTACGCGGTCGTTCCTCCCTGGACGACTGAGGATCGTGAGCTCTATCGCTACCCACAATGAATGTCCCTGGAGGGATTGTGGACAGCGGGGGCCTGATGTAGGTGGTGCCAGAGGCTACATGCCTTATGAAGCCATGCTTTTCCAGCCACGGAGAGAGCTCAGGCATCCCCACAGTGACCTGCCTCCATTCTAACAAGCCATTACTGCGCACTGGTTCACCCGCGTGTTCCATGCCCGACAGATTTTCGCCGCCTGGACTTTTCGCCGCCTGGACTTTTCGCCGCCTGGACTATGAGTGGCAAGACATGGAAGACTTTCTCACGCTGTCCGATTATACTCGAGAGAGGCGAAGTGGGTTTGCTATGCGGTATGAATCACCCTTCAAAGGAGTTTGTTGATGATTAGGCGTCCCGAGTCACACGGCGTGGAGTTCGCGGCACGGTTTCAGCATCAGAGCGTAGTAGATCGCTACCACCTGCGCCCTACCTATCCACCTGAAACCTTCGAACTTCTCAGTGCGCTGCTGGTTGATGAGCCGCGAGTCGTACTCGACGTGGGTTGCGGTACTGGCAATATCGCGCGCCCCCTGGCGGACTATGTCGACCGCATTGATGCCGTCGATTGGTCGTTGCCCATGATTGAGCGCGCCAAACTGCTGCCTGGGGGCAATTCACCAAAGATCCGCTGGCTCCATGGCCGAGTTGAGGAGATAGAAACCGAGCCTCCCTACAGCCTAATCACGGCGGGGGAGAGCCTGCATTGGATGGACTGGGGAGTTGTCTTGCCTCACTTCGCCCGTGAGATTTCTGCTTGCGGTGTCCTGGCAACTGTGTACATTGCCGAAGAGCCAAATCCCTGGAGCGACGGCTACGTTGAGCTGGTGAAGCGCTTCTCGACCAACCCAACCTATGTACCATTCGATTGGATCGCTGAACTGGAGAGGTGCCACCTCTTCAACAAAATAGGTGAACGTAAGACCGCTCCAGTACTCATGCGGCAGTCCATCGACGACTATGTCGCGGCCCAACACGCACGTAGCGCTCTGTCGCTGGACACTATGACAGTCGATGTGGCATCCCAGTTCGACACGCAGCTTCAATCACTCGTCACGCAATATGCACAGGATGGCTGGCTTACCCTTAGCATTGTAGGCGGATTGACCTGGGGCAAACCGCTAACGGGCAATGGCGCATTTACTGGGTAAACGGTCAGCGGCAACGGACCATCCTATGGGTATACTGGGCTAACTAACTCGCCTGAGCTAGGCGCGCCACGTTTTTTGCGCGAGCAGCCACTGGCAGAATAGCATCGCTGAAACAATTACCCACTGTAATGCGACTATATACGGGTGCAGGCGCAACTTCTGGAACATATCCGCGGTTATACACAGTATGGGCGCTAAATCGTCCAAGAAACACTATTGACACGTGTAAGGGAGAGCTGCGGGAAGAGGTTGCTTCATGGCGCATCCAATCGAAGAGAGTGAAAAATCCGACCGTGCGGCGGTTAACCCGTTGTGGTCGTACGGGCCGGAATTAGCGCAGCTTGTAGTAGTCTGCTTATGGGCGTCTACATTCGTGGTCACCAAAGCGGCGTTTACCGAAATATCACCTCTGGCTTTCGCCTTCGTGCGCTTTGGTCTGATGACTCTGCTGGCCTTTGCTATCCTCGCAGTACGTACTCGCGGACGATTGCCGTCTATCCATCGCGCTGACCTGCTTCGGTTTCTAGTAGCCGGACTGGCCGGTTATACGCTATACCAGCTTGGTTTTGTGCTCGGGCTGGATCGTACATCGCCGTTCTCCAGCTCACTTCTGATCGCTATGGTGCCGTTCTTCACGATGGTATTCCTCGCGTTCAGTGGCGAGCGCCCTCCCCGGCAAGCCTGGCTTGGTCTCGCAGTCGGTCTCGCCGGCGTGGTGATCTTCCTGGTGGATAAGATCGGCAGTCCCGGCTCGCTCGTGGGTGACGCGCTTAGTCTCGGCGCCGCGGTATCTTTCGCAATATATGGGTTGGTCAACCGGCCCTTAGTACACAGCTATCCACCCGAAGCGTATACCGCCTACGCGCTCCTGGCTGGTTCGATCCCGCTCTTAGCCATCTCCACACCAGCGGCTCTGGCCCAGAACTGGGGAGCCATCTCACTGTGGGGGTGGATCGGAATAATCTATATGGTCGTGTTGCCTGTCTACGTCGCATACATGCTCTGGAACTGGGCTATTGCTAAGCGCGGCGCGGCGACGGCCACTTCGTTGAGCCTGCTGGTACCAATCGTAAGCGGGCTCCTGTCTATCCTCATCTTTGGGGAGCCATTTGGAGTTCTCAAGCTCCTCGGCGCAGCCTGCGTCCTCTCCGGATTAGTGATTGTCCGCTACTCGCCAAGACCGGTGAGGGAGCGGCGGTCAGCAAGTGCACCAGCCGTAGAGGCGCAACCTGATAGCGGGCTATGAGCGGCTTGAGCTCTAGACGAGGAGCTATGTAGAGTGGAAAAATTTCTGTGCGTCACCTGCGGCACTCAGTACGCCGAGAGCGCGACGCCGCCCGCGCATTGCCTCATCTGCGAAGATGAGCGCCAGTATGTTAACCCAAACGGCCAGGAGTGGACGACGCTGGCGGCTCTACTCGGGCGCCATAGCAACATCGTCACCACCATAGCCCCGGGCATCAGCACCATCAGTACGGAGCCAGGAGTGGGTATTGGCGAGCGTGCTTACCTTCTCCAGACGCCCAGCGGCAATGTACTCTGGGATTGCGTCGCCTATCTGGACGATGCAACTGTGCGCGCACTACAGACACGTGGCGGCGTCAGCGCTATAGCCATCTCGCATCCACACTTTTTTACTACGATGGTCGAATGGAGCCAGGCTCTGGGTAATATACCCATTTATCTCCACTCGGATCATCGTCAGTGGGTGATGCGGCCAGACGCCGCCATTCAATTCTGGGAAGGAGACTCGCTCGAATTGCATTCTGGCGTCACGCTGCTGCGCTGTGGCGGTCACTTTCCCGGTAGCACCGTGCTGCACTGGCGCGAAGCGCAGAAAGGCGATGAGGATAACGGCGCTCTCTTCACGGGTGATACTATCAAGGTGGTAGCTGATCCACGCTGGGTCACCTTCATGTACAGCTTCCCGAACAGCATTCCGCTGGATGAGCGTGCGGTGCGGCGCATCGTAGATGTGGTCGAGCCACTGCCTTTCACCGTGCTCTACGATGGCTGGACCCTCACACAGGGAGATGGTAAGGAAGTGCTAAGGCGCTCAGCGGACCGGTATGTCGCGCACCTGCAGGGCAGGCAAGCCAACGTCGACAGCCAGATACACTCATGACCATAAACCAACTCACTGTTTACAGTTGTGCCGCATGAGGAGACGAGAACCATGTTTGACAGCTTGCCCGCTTTACCGGAGACGGCGGAATCTTTCAGCTCATGGTCATGGGCGCGGATTGCGCCCTATTACGAGGATCTACTCCGCCGTCCGCTGGCTACTACAGGGGTCGACGAATGGCTTGCCGACTGGACACGTATCGCGGCGCTGGTGGATGAAACGTCGACGCGTTTCACGATCAGGACGTCGACCAACACCGCGGATGCCCAGGCACATGCTGAATATACGAGATTTCTCGAGGACATCCTGCCGACCGCGATGGAGGCGGAGCAACAAGTCAAACAGAAGCTACTGGCCAGCGGGTTGGAACCGGCTGACTTCGAGGTGCCATTGCGCAAGCTACGGACCGATGCCGAGCTCTACGTGGCGGCCAATGTTCCACTGCTGGCAGAGGAGAGAAAGCTCTCACTTGCCTATGATACAATCTCTGGCGCTCGCACGGTGAGCTGGGAGGGGCAAGAGATACCTCTGGTTCAGCTCGCGGCCGTGCTCCAAGAGAGCGATCGCGAGCGACGCGAGCGTGCCTGGCGCACGACAGAGATTCGCACTTTGCAGGATACTGAAGCGCTTACCGCGCTGTGGCGCGATCTGGTACGGACACGGCAGGCGATCGCCAGCAACGCTGGCTACACCAGTTACCGAGACTATCGCTGGAGGCAGCTCTACCGTTTTGACTACACACCCGAAGACGCCATATCCTTTGACGAGGCCATTGCCCAGGTGGTCGTGCCGGCTGCCGGACGTATCGCCGAGCGCCGACGCCAGCGGCTGGGCATAGAAAAGCTGCGTCCTTGGGACATCAACTGTGATCCGAACGGCCTTCCAGCGCTTCATCCGTACGATACGTTGTCCGAGCTTCAGGATGGCGTAGGACGGATTTTCCAGCGGGTCTCGCCGCGATTCGCTGGCTACTTTGACTCCATGCGCCAAGACGGGCTTATTGACCTGGAAAGTCGGCAGAATAAGGCAGCGGGAGGATATCAGGTCGAGCTTGCCGCGATCCGAAAGCCATTCATCTTTACCAATGCCATTGGTACACAGGAGGACGTGGAGACGCTGCTGCACGAAGGCGGACACGCTTTTCACGCCTTCGAGACGGTGGGTCTGCCCTACCTGCAACAACGCTCCGAACAGATGGTTCCGGCAGAGTTTGCCGAGGTCGCCTCGATGTCGATGGAATTCCTCGGCTCGCCTTACTTGTCCGCCCACAAGGGGGGATTCTACAGTGAGGCGGATGCGGCCAGAGCTCGGATTGCCCATATAGAGTCGGCTATCGACCTTTTCGCCTATATTGGGATGGTCGATGGATTGCAGCACTGGATTTATGAGCATCCTGACGCGGCTATGGATCTGGCCGCATGCGACGAGGTCTGGGCCGCTCTGACTGACCGCTACCAACCACATCTGGACTGGACTGGGTTAGAGGCGGAGAAGCGAGTCCGATGGCACAGGACGCTGCATATCTTCCAGTTGCCGTTCTATTACATCGAATACGGCCTCGCGCAGTTGGGGGCAATTCAGGTATTCGCCAATGCGCGGCGCGACCAGGAAGCGGCGGTGGAAGCGTACCGGCAGGCACTCGCGCTGGGCGGAACCGCACCTCTACCCGAACTCTTTGCGACAGCCGGAGCCCACTTTGCCTTCGACGCCGCTACGCTCGGGAGTGCCATCTCGTTGCTCGAGGATGTGGCCGCCGAACTGGAGCCGATCGCGCAGCCATAGCCAGTGGTAGGCATCCTGTACCAGGAAAACCTATGGCGCTATACCTCGAGAGAGATGGAGAGCTAGGGCATGGCGGGCGAAGATAGGCGGCGAGAGTATCCGATTCTCGAATTCGATGGCGCATTGGAGGCGATGCTCGAGCCAAAACGGCTGATCAATCCAGGCGATGTACCGGAGCACGCGATCGCCTGCTTCTTTCAGGATGTGATCTCGAAGCTCGTCCAGGATCATGGCGCGCGAGTCGTCAAGCACCTGCGCAGCGAAATCGGCTCGCATCCGGTGTATGAGCTGGATGTGGACGGTCGGCGGCTGGCGGTTTTTCACCCGGGCGTCGGCGCTCCGCTCTGCGCCGCGATGCTCGAGGAGGTCATCGCGCTCGGCTGTCGCAAATTCGTGGCCTGCGGCGGAGCAGGAGTGCTGAAGCCGGACATTGCGGTCGGACATGTGTTAGTGCCAGTGACGGCCGTGCGCGATGAGGGTACCTCCTACCACTACCTACCGCCCAGTCGCGAAGTGAGCGCCGCACCTGCCGCCGTGGCGGCCATTGAGGAGACCTTACGTGTAGACGGTGCCCCGTATCTGCTGGCAAAGACTTGGACTACCGACGCGATCTACCGCGAGACGCGAGACAAGATCCGAAGGCGAACTGAAGAGGGCTGTGTTGCCGTAGAGATGGAGGCGGCCGCGTTCTTTGCCGTTGCCCAGTTCAGGGGCGTGCCGTTCGGCCAGATACTTTACGGCGGCGACGACCTGAGCGGCGTCGAATGGGACTCTCGCCACTGGAACAGCCACAGCACCGTGCGTGAGAAGCTCTTCTGGCTCGCCGCGGAAGCCTGCCTCCGCATGAGCTAGCTCCCTGCACTGTTGCATCGTCCTGTCGTTGTCATTTCAACGCAAAGTCGTGGGTGCCGCGACGCAGTGGAGCTTGCGGACGCGACACCTGGGCCTACGCCACTGGCTTCGTGCGGACGCGCGCGGCGCCCTGTGGTCTGCGTCGAGGTGACGCACGGCGCATCTCCGCAGCGTCGCGCAGTTGGGCAAGCACCCAATCAGTCGGCGTCTCGGCTTCGACAATCTCGCGGGCCCGTTCGGACCGCCGCAAGCGCTCGTCCCGGGGCATGGTGAGAGCCACGTACAGTTGAGTAGCGGTCTCCTCGATATCCGTGGGCGTTACCGGCAAGGCTACCTCGGCTAGCTGCTCGAAAGCTCCCGCGGTGCGAGCCAGCACCAAGACTCCATCGCGCTGGTTGGCCGCCGGGCCTTCCTTGGCCACGAGATTCATCCCGTCAATGATAGGATTGACCAGTAAGACATCGTAGCGGCGCATAGCCGCCAACGCGCGTGGCCGGTTGTTTTCGAAGAAAGGTATGATCGGCTGCCAGCCAGGCATGCGGTACTCGGCGTTGATGCGACGGATTTCCGCGCGGACGGCTCGCTGGTACGTGCGATAAATTTGCAGGCCCTGCCGCGAGGGTATCAAAAAGGCGAGGAAAGTCACCTGACCGCGCACCTCCGGCCACCGGCGAAGCAGCGCTTCGAAGGCCAGGAACCCTCGGACGACGTTCTTGCTGGGGTCGAGCCGGTCCACCCGCATGATTACCTGGCGCTCGTCGCCTAGCAGCTCTCCAAGCTCACGCGCTCCTGCTCGCGCCGGCGCGCTTTGCAATGTACGTCTTACCTCCCCGGCATCGGTGGGAATCGGGTAGACCTTGGCTACCAAACGGTGACGGCGCCATACGACGCTGTGATGTTCAAAGTCGACTCGGCTCCCGGATAGAAACTCCTGTGCGCCCACTAAGAAGTTCTGCATGTCGCTGGCGGTCTGGAATCCAACGACGTCGTTGCCGGCCAGCCCTTCATAGATCTCGTGGATAAACCGATCAGGTAAAAATTGCCAGTATCGATTTGCCGGCCATGGAATATGGATGAATTGCTCGATGATGGCCCGAGGTAACCGAGCGCGTACGATGGCAGAGGCGAGATAGAGGTGGTAGTCTTGCAGCAATATAACGGCCCGCGAACCATCAGTAGGTCTCGTTCCGGAGGCGCCTCCGGACAGCGCCTCCTGCACAATCGCATCCGCAATGATTTGGTTCACCGTCCGGTAACCGGTATCCCAATCGCGACTATGTTCTGCGCCAAAGTTGGGCCAGTGAATCGGGCTCCACATGTAATGTTGCAGAAACCATAGAATCTCATTGCTGATTTTGTCGTAATACCGCCGATAGATGTCTTTGGAGATTGGTATATAACGGACCTGCAGCGGCTGCCGTCCCAGCCGCACCGTGCGTGTTCCCGAGCGACCATCGGTAAAGGCTTCCACGTCACCAGCCGTCATGGCAGTCGCGACCCACGTAAGCGGTACCTCTCGAGCTAAAGCGGCCAAACCGGTGACAACGCCTCCCTCCCCACGCCTGGTTGAAAGGCGCCCGCTAGATTCGCGATAAAACTCGACAGGTCCCCGATTACTCGCAACGGTGATGGTGTATCCACTGATCATATTCGCGATTTCAGTCGCGTGCGGCAGCCTAGAGGTCTCGCTGAGACGGGGGTGAAAAGACATCTGGGGTCACTCCATATCTCCGGCCGGCGCCAATCCTACCTCGGGCCACCCGACAACACCCGGCTGGGAATTGCCGAGTAGCACGGATGCAGCTCTCACCTCTATTGTCCGGCGCTCCTTGCTGGACCTGCAAATACTGGGCCGATGAGACTACGTGCGCAGACATTACTCGTGCGCGAAGCGGCGTCGATCAAGCAGCAGGCGTACCAAGATTGCCAGACTCAAAAGCGTATTGATGCCGGTAGCGAGCTTCTCAAACAGCCCAGCCGGCGCCCCGGCGTGCCCGTTCAGCGCGCCAAAGGTCGCAATGAAAACCATAGTCAATAACCCGGTCAAGACTACATAGGCCACCCAACCACGCCAACGCGGCTCCTTGGCGAAACGGTAAGCAAGAACGAAACAGCCGATGACAATAGAGGTAATGGTTACATAGGCAAACAGATTGTGAATGACGCCATGCGTGGTGGGAGCACCAATTGTCGCGGTACCAATTGGATATCCGATCACCGGATCCTGCGAGAAGATACCGTCAACGATTAGGCCAAGACCAGTGATGGCCTTGAGGATGGGATACCACATCGAACCGGCACCAGGGTTGAGTGCTATCCTCCAGCCGAACGCCGACATGACTGCCAATATGCCGAAGATAATGAAGCTTGCTTGCTGAACCCATCCACCGGGGCCGAGACTAAGAACGCTAATAGCTTGTTGCCAACCATTGTAGCCAGTGCGAGTTGCTCCCTCGACTACATAGGTCAACGCGAACAACACTCCGCCGATGGTGCCGCAACCAATCAGCCATAGCGCAGCTGGAGAGAGCATTGAGCCGTCGAGATGTGTCCGAGAGTCCACCGCTACACGGTCGGAATCGCCGTGCGATAATTGCGTGGAGCCACTAGATGTGCCTGCCATTGTATATCCGATCTCCTTCACCCCGTAAGCGGCGCGCCGGCGGCGCTGGGAGCCCAGTGGCCCCGCGCGGCGCGCTTACCGTTGACATTGGAAGTGTAAATCACGCCGCGTCCGCAACCCAGTGAAGAATCTCAGTAATTAGATATGACAAATGTCAGGTTGATCTGACTTCGCGGCCGATCTGGCTTATATCCATGGGAAGATCCGGCTGGTTTAGAGAGGACGAGAACATAATCCAGGATCACGGCAACTCGACGAGGGGCAGCGCTAGGAAGAATGTAGTTCCTTTCCCTTCCTGGGACTCGAACCAGACCTGGCCGCCGTGTTGCTCAACTATTCCCCGAGAGAGGTAGAGTCCCAGCCCCGTTCCGCTGATTCCTGCGCCTCGGGCGTTGTCCGCGCGCATGAAACGCCCGAAAATAAGAGAGTGCTGATGCGCTGGAATACCCATCCCCCAGTCTCGAACTTGAATTTCTACCCACCGCTCCCCCGAGGACTCCGACTGCGGATTTTTGTTACGTCTCTCTAGAGAAATCATCAGTCTTATTTGTCCGCCACTCGGACTATACTTGACCGCATTCATGACAAGATTTGCGAGAACCTGCTCAATGCGACTGGAATCAATATTAGACGAACTCCAATGATCGGCCGCCGGTTGATCGAAAACGGGCGTAAGCTGATGTCGATCGGGAATTCGCTGCCGTCCCGTCGCCGCCCTACCAGATCTAGCCCGATACCCATGGGACGAGAGTGAGGAGCGGAGAGATACGTGGCGCGATGGGCCAGGGCAATAGATCCCTTTTGATCGATGAGCAGCATGGCATCTGGAGAGAGCTGGAGCACCCGCTTCAGTGTCGCAAGACTGGCAGCGGTAACAGTGGAGTGTGCCCCCTTGAAGATTGTATGCTCGGCTGCCATTGTGTCTACAACATCCTGCCCTTCTTATCTACCACCTGGCAAGCACGGA
Organism: uncultured Chloroflexia bacterium; assembly: GCA_963810535.1. Lineage (GTDB taxonomy): Bacteria > Chloroflexota > Ktedonobacteria > Ktedonobacterales > JADMIN01 > JAJPKE01. The sequence continues at coordinate 15,748 of CAWENW010000002.1, read as the reverse complement.
CAGCGTTGATAGGCCACAGGGCACGGCATAAATCAGTATCGAGTAATCATCCTATAGGCGTCCATTATAATCAAGACGCCCCCAAAGATCAAACACGCCAGCGCTCTTGCGTGCCTCTCACCGGCCGCAGCTGGCACTCACCAATCGGAGAGGTACCAGCCCGTTAGGGGATCAGGTCGTAACCAGCCGTACGGACCCTCCTAGTGGAGGAGGCTCCTGCCATGCACGCGGCGGATAATGTGGGGCGGTAGCCTTGGAGATTAACAGCGGCTAGAGGCTGGAGATATGAACACTGAACTGCTCTCACGATTCCAGTTTGCGTTCACCATAAGTTTCCATTATATCTATCCGCCCATCTCGATCGGTCTGGGCTTGATGCTGGTCATCTTTGGAATCTTGCACGTTCGCACTCACGATCCCAGGTGGCGGCAACTCTCGGTCTTCTGGGTACGCGTCTACGGGCTGGTCTTCGCCATCGGCGTCGCCACCGGAGTGGTTCAAGAGTTCGAGTTCGGCATGAACTGGGCAACCTATTCGCGTTTCGTCGGGAACATCTTCGGGAGCCTACTGGCAGCCGAAGGAATTTTCGCGTTTTTCCTGGAAGGGGGGTTCCTGGGCCTCATGCTGTTCGGGGGCAGCCGACTGGGTCCAAGACTCTGGCTGCTCGCCACGACACTCGTCGTATTTGGAGCACACTTCAGCGCCCTATGGATCGTCATGGCCAACTCATGGATGCAGACACCGGCTGGGTACACACTTGAGGCTACCCCCCACGGCACGATTGCCTTCATGACCAGCTTTGGCGCAGTCCTCTTCACTCCGTCTTCCTTGGCGAATCTGTGCCACGTCTATGTGAGCGCCTGGATAATTGGGTCCGCATTGGTTCTGAGCGCGAGCGCCTGGTACCTCCTCAAGAACCGGCATGTGGAGCTGGCAACGATGTCCATCAAGGCCGCATTGCCGGTGTTTACTCTATGCAGCATCATCCAAGTGTTCATAACTGGGTCGTGGATCGCCACCGTCATCACCCACTACCAACCAACTAAGCTTGCTGGCATGGAAGGGGAGTGGCCGACCAGCCAGAGTTGTGCCCCATTCGTCATTGTCGGCTGGGTGAACCAATCAGCGCACAGCACCAACGGCATTGCCATTCCCTGTCTCTTGAGCTTTCTGGCATACTTCAACTTCCAGGCTCCGGTAACTGGTCTGGAGTCCTTTTCTTCCAGCCTTTGGCCGCCACTGCAGATCACCTTCCAGGTGTACCACCTGATGGTCGACCTTGGCATGCTCTTCATTCTCATCGGTGTCGTGGCTACCATCTACTACTTCTGGGGACGCCGGCTCTTCCATAGCCGCTGGCTTCTCTGGATGCTGGTTGCCAGCGTCTTCCTCGCCGAAATCGCTACACTTGCCGGTTGGTGGACTGCTGAGTTCGGGCGGCAACCCTGGATCGTCTTCAACCTGCTGAAAACCACCGACGCGGTATCGCCGTCCCTGAGCGCGTCTGAAGTGCTCTTCTCAGTCATAACTTTTGTGGTGATGTACCTTATGCTGTTGGTCCTGTTCATCTACTTGCTCAATATAGACATACAGCGGGGCCCGCAGCCGTTGGAAGAGCGCGAGCCAGTTGAGCATTTGCCTGATACGTTCCGGGCAGTCTTCAGCCGTAGACCTATAGAGAGGTGACACGATGTGGCTCAACGTCCTGTGGTTTGCCATATTTGGGATCATCATTGCCGCCTATCTTATTCTCGACGGCTTTGACCTTGGATGCGGCATTCTGCACCCCTTCATCGCCAAAAGTGACACCGAGCGACGTATTATCCTCAACAGCATCGGGCCGTTCTGGGACGGCAACGAGCTCTGGCTGGTAATTGGAGGCGGTGTACTGTTTGCCGCGTTTCCTCCGGTCTATGCCTCGCTCTTTTCCGGAATCTATGTCGCGTTTATGCTGGTGCTGCTCTGTCTCATTCTGCGCGCGGTGGCGATTGAATTCCGCAGCCAGCGAACCAGCCAAAAGTGGCGTACCCTCTGGGACTACGTCTTCTTCCTGGCTTCGATCCTCCTGGCGCTGCTATTGGGCGTGGCACTCGGCAACATCATCCTGGGTTTTCCGATTACCGCCACCGGCGATATCTACATGAGTCTCATCCAACTGCTCTCGCCCTTTGCCCTCTTGGTAGGAATTACGACCATCGCCATGTTCGCCATGCACGGAGCCATCTTCCTTACCATGAAGACCGATGGCGACTTCCGCCAGAAAGTACTCCGCTGGCTGCCTGGCATCATGATTGCATTCTTCATTCTCAATACCTTGGTGGTGCTCGCTACGGTAGTGCTCCGTTTACAGGTTACCAAGATCTACCTGGGCGACATCTGGCCAATTATTTTCCCGGCGCTGGCGCTGGGAGCGCTCATTCTTACCTGGTATATGCTGCGTCGCAGGCAGAATCTGCTGGCATTCGCAGCTTCAGGAGCGGTCATCGCACTGCTCATTGCCTCGGTGGCAGTGGGACTCTACCCCAATCTCTTGCTGTCGACAATTAACTCAACATACGACCTCACCATCTTCAATGCCGCCTCTGCCCCCAATACCCTCACCATTATGCTGATAATCGCCTTGATAGGGATGCCGCTCGCCCTGCTGTACACGTCCGGCGTCTATTACTTTTTCCGAGGGAAGGTCAGGCTCGAGCGTGAGAGCTACTAGCAATGTGGGTACGCGCCAGGCCGAGGTCTCAACCCTCGCCAACGTTTCTACCGACCGGCGACTCCTGCAACTCGACCGACGGGCCGCGAGACGGCTGTACGTGAGCATTACTATTTCCACTGCGGCATCGGTTTCGCTCATCGTTCTTTTATGCCTGCTTAGTGAGACGGTGAGTCGAGTCTTTCTTGGGCATCAGGGCCTGGAAAACACGTGGCCGCTGCTCGGCGTCATGGTGGCGCTGGCGGCCCTGCGAGCCGCACTGATCCGGGAGAGCGAAGTGGCGTCGCAGAATTCCTCAAATCTCATCAGAACCACCCTGCGACGGTGTGTGAACCGGCAGCTGTGTGCCGTGGGGCCGGCCCAGACGCGGCGCGAGCGCAGCGGTGAGCTTGCGCATACTGTCGCACTCGGGATAGAGGATTTGGATGAGTTCATTACCGGTTACCAACCGGCACGGATGCTGGCAGCCGTGGTTCCGGCGCTGGTTCTGGTCGCCGTTATGCTACTGGATCCCGTGACAGTTCTGGTCTTACTGTTTGCTGGACCGATGCTGGTACTGCTCCTTGCCATTATCGGAGCTCGCACCCAAGAGCTGAACCGGCGCCGCTTTCTAACCGACGCCTGGATGAACGCGCATTTTCTCGATATGGTGCAAGGTCTTGTCACGCTGAAGATGTTTGGACGGAGCCGGGAGCAGGTCGAGACTATCGAGGCAATCAGCCAAGATTTCACTGACGCTACCATGCGGGTTCTGCGCACCGCGTTTCAAACGTCACTGGTACTGGAATGGGCGGCGGTGGGCGCGACCGCATTCGTTGCCCTGGAGGTAAGCCTCCGCCTTATGCACGGCGAGATTCCATTTGATCGAGCTTTGGCGGTCTTACTGCTGACACCGGAGTTTTTTCTGCCTCTACGCCAGCTGTCTCTGAAGTACCACGCCGGATCGACGGGTACGGCCGCAGCCGCACGCGTCTTCGAATTGCTCGACGCTAAGCCAGCATCGGAGCGCAGAACCACCGCACATACACCCGATGCGGCCAAGCAGGACGATGCGCTATGGGTTGCGCCTACACCGCCCTTCCAACTTCGCTTCGAAGATGTCTCGTTCAGCTACGAAGGCCGGAGCCACCCAGCTCTAGAGCGAATCACCTTGACCATGTCTCCGGGCCAGGCAACCGCACTGGTTGGTCCCACCGGCGCGGGCAAGTCTACTGTAGCCGCCCTGATGCTGCGCTTCATACAACCATCTAACGGAAGGGTTCTCGTCGGCGATACCCCACTTCAGCACCTTGATCCGGCCTCTTGGCGGTCGCTGGTGGGCTGGGTGCCGCAGCATCCGTATCTATTTCACGGAACCGTCGCCGCAAACATCGCGCTGGCACGACCGGATGCCGATCAGGGGGAGATTGAGGCCGCTGCGCGCACGGCTTACGCTCATGAGTTCATCCAGGCCTTGCCGGATGGGTATCAGACGCCGATCTATGAAAACGGAGCTGGTCTGAGTGGTGGGCAGAGACAGCGTATTGCGATAGCGCGCGCTTTTCTCAAAGACGCGCCTATCCTGGTTATGGATGAGGCCACCGCACACCTTGATGCTGAGAGTGAAGAGCTGGTCCGACAGTGCCTCCTAGAGTTCATGAAGGGCCGCACGACGCTCATTATTGCCCACCGTCTGGACATGGCTTTCAACGCCGATCAGATCGCGGTACTTGAGAAGGGACGGCTGGTAGCGTCAGGCACTCATGACGCCCTGCTGGCAACAGCCGCCCTTTACCGGACGTTGGTCTCCAGGTACCAAGAAACAGTAATATGACAATCTTCGTGCGCCTGATACACCTTCTGTCGCCGTTCCGATGGCGGATTGGGCTCTCCATACTGTTGTGCTTCGCCACTGTGGGCGCGAGCGTTGGACTTATGGCGATGTCGGCATATCTTATCTCCCGCGCTGCGCTGGTGAGTTCGGTAGCCGACCTCTCGGTAGCCATTGCCGCGGTGGAGTTGTTCGCGATTTCTCGGTCTGGTGCGCGGTATGTGGAACGCTACGTAACCCACGGCACCACCTTCCGCATCCTAGCTCAGCTACGGTCATGGGTCTACGCGAGCCTGGAGGCATTGGCTCCCGCTCGACTCCCCCATCGTCGCAGTGGAGACGTGTTAACACGCCTCACTGGCGATGTCGACACGCTGGAAAACTTCTACGCGCGGGCTCTGGTACCACCGCTGGCGGCGGTGCTGGTCACCGCGATGTCTTGCTTCATCCTCGGGGCGTTCGACATCTGGCTAGGGGCTGTTCTGTTGATTTTTCTCCTCCTCGCCAGCGTTGCCCTGCCGCTCATATTGGAACGCCTTGGACGAGTGCCGGCTGGGGACCTTATCGCCACGCGCGCTGAGTTGAACGCTACGCTAGTCGACGGTATTCAGGGGATGGCAGACCTCACCGCATTTGGTCATGAGAACCGATATCAGCAGCGAGTACTCGATTTGAACCAGCAACTGGTGCACGCGCAAGAGCGCATAGCAGCGATCCGGGGAACAGGCGCCGCAGTGGGCACCCTCCTTGCCAGCCTGGCGGGGTTAAGTGTACTCGGACTCGGCATTCTACTCGTATCGGAGGGCCGAATCGCAGGCCTTTACCTCGCGCTGCTTCCGCTCGTGGCTTTCGCCAGCTTTGAGGCGGTGCAGCCACTGGGTGCCGCCTTTCATACTCTGCAATCCAGCGGCTCGGCGGCCCGGCGGCTCTTCGAGATCATCGATCTGGAACCGGCGGCAGCTGGACCGTCCTCCCCTGCCCGGTGCGGCAACACGCCGCTTCGGCTCACCAAATCCGACTACAGTCTAGAAGTGGCCCACCTTCGCTTTGCCTATGCACCGGACGAGGCGCCCGTTATCGACGACCTATCATTCAGCGTGCCGGCTCGCGGATGCCAGATCGTGATGGGGCCCAGCGGGGCCGGCAAGTCGACACTCGTCAACCTTCTGCTGAGGTTCTGGGAGTACCAGTCCGGCTCAATTAAACTCGGCGGCCAAGAGCTGCGCGACTGTTCCCCCGACGAGGTGAGGGAGCTCATAAGCGTTGTCGCCGAGGACACTTATCTTTTCAGCGGCACGCTTCGCGATAATCTACTGCTTGCCAAACCGAATGCTGCCGACGGCGTGATAGCCGCCGCATGCGAGCAGGCTGAACTGCATGAGTTCATTTTGAGCCTGCCAAATGGATACGACACGTGGATCGGGGAAAACGGATTTCTGCTCTCTGGCGGGGAACGCCAGCGTGTGGCAATCGCTCGAGCCATCCTTAAGGATGCTCCCATTTTACTCCTCGACGAGGCTACCGCTCACCTCGACTCGATCACTGAGAATGCGATTTGGCGTGCTCTGGGTGGCCTTATGGCGGGCCGCACCGCGCTCATATTGGCGCACCATCTCCCTCGGTCTATGGCAACCAGCCAGGTACTCACCCTTTCCCGAAGACGAATGACCGCAGCCCAGCCATTGCCAGAAAGCGAACGTCCAACCTAGGAGCCTGGCTGGACGTTCGACTGGTTTCTTACGGATCGGCGTACGCTACTCCGGCGGCAGTTCTCGGTAGATCAGATCAAGGTTGATGCCTTGCTGAGTACGAATGATTCGTGAGATGCCGTAAATAATGAGACCAACGACGATCAACGATCCCATGAACGCGAATCCCACCCACGGAGCCGAGATACCAAGCTGGGGATAGGTCAGAACCACATACGTTAATCCGGCCATAACCGCCATGGAGAGTACCGCGACGATCGGCAGAATCGGCACACCGGCGATCCGCACGTTGGCGGGGGAACTCTTAAAGAGATCCGGGCGACGGAACGGAAAGGCAATCGCGGCAATGCTGACCATGAAGACGGTAATGACGCCTGCTAGGACTCCCATGGAGAGGAGAGTGAAGAAGGACGTAGATAGGACTGACCAAGCCAGGATGCCTGCCACAATAACCGAGGCAGTAATGATGGCCGGCACCGGAGAGTGCGTTCGCTCATTGACCTCTGAGAGTTTGCTCGGCAAGATTCGGTCAAACGACCAGGCGAAAATCGTGCGTACCGGCATGAATGTGTTTGGGAACATCGCGGGCAGATTCCAGAACAAGAAGCTGATCGCGATTAAGGTAGCGAACAGGCCGCTATTGGCGGAGAGGCTAGCCATGAGGTTGTAGAACGGCTGCACTGGAAGCGTATATCCAGTGGTGCCGACCAATGCATTAATACTAGCAACGAACTGCTCGCCGGCGGCTCGATAGAGCAACAGAACGCCCACGATCATGAAGAGGGAATCCCAGGCCAGGGCGCCGAGCATGATGCTCAGCTGGCGCCGAAGATTGCCCGCCGACTTCAGTTCACCGGCGATATAGACTGACCACCAGTTCCACATCATGAACGTCATGATGATGGCCACAACCGGGAGGGTTGAGGAGAACGGGTGGCTGCCCGTAAATGCGAAGCCGGCTTTCGCCGCCGCGTTTTGAATAGCCTGGTAGGAGTTGGCGTTCTTGGTGAATGGAGCGGCGAAGCTGTTGAAGTTTGCGATGAACTGTGACCGTGAGCCAATCAGCAAAGAAGCAAATGCTAGGAAGGTGCCGATGCTCGCGATGATCCAGCAGACATTTTGTACCCGGAATGACGCTTTGGTGCCCAAAGACATAGCAATGGCAAGAATCACGATAAGCATGAGCCCAAGGCCAAAGGTCCATAGTTGTCCGGCGGTGTCAGTGCCGCTTACCACGTTTCCGGCATTGATCAGGCTGCTGTTGTTGGTCACCGCTCCGAGAACCGCCAGACTGGGGCCGAGAGCCAGTACGGCAAATGATCGGGCCCAGAAGGCGGCTCCGATCAACGCGGAGATCGAAGCCGCAAAGTTGCTGAAGACCGCAACCGATGGATGGAGGATGCGACTGATCCACACATAGTCTCCTCCAGTACGGGGCATGGCCGAGGCCATCATCGACATCAAGATGCACACCGGTATATTCACCGCGAAGGCGATGAGCAGCGCGACCACGATGTCGGCTCCGGGAAAAGCGCCGAGGGCATAGAATATACCGAATGCTAGCGTGGCTCCCACTGGTGCCGAGAAGACCGCGTTAAAGATAATTGCGTCCACCGCCGAGGCGGACCGGACTAGACCGGACGATTGCCGAACAAAGACGTGGGTCTGCGTTGACATGTCTTCCTCCTGCCCCGGGTGAGGCCACATCCAGGGACATCCAAACTAAGGAGTATGTTCATGCGCATCGACGAGACACAGCACCAATATCTGGCTCCCCATACGACCTGCTCTGCGAGCGTGTATCGTAGCAAGTGGCGCTGTAAGAAGTACTTTGAGTTGGGGCCAGGCTTGACAGAACGACAGCGATTGACTAATGTATACAGCAAAGAACATCTAGTGTCAATACTTTCTGTTATTCATTGTTCTTTTCTGTTAGGCGTTCGGCAGGAGGCGGACAACCATGCGATGGCAGAGAGGTCATTGTCATGTTAGCAAGTGAACGCCGGAGATTGATTCTCGAGCGAGTAGCTGAACGCCAAACTATTGAAGGGCAAGCGCTTGCTGATGAGCTCAATGTCTCGGTCATGACCATTCGCCGCGACATCAAACAACTGGAGCGCGACGGCTTCTTACACCAGGCGTATGGTGGAGCGACAGTTCACATCACCAAGAGTGTCGAGCTTGGCTTCAATAGCCGCGCACTGCAGTGCGCGACCGAGAAGCGCCTCATTGGAGCCTGCGGCGCGGTATCCATCGCCCCTGGCCAAACGATCTTTCTCAGCGAAGGAACTACTACCGCCCAATTTGCTCAGTTCCTTCCGCCCCATCCGAACCTCCTGATCGTCACTACCTCACTCTCTCACGCCAGCCTGTTGGGCTCTCGTGGGATTCGGGTCATAGTGGTCGGCGGCAAGCTTCACGCCGATGAGCTGGTTATGACCGGTCCACTAGCCGAGGCCGGAATTAACAATTTTTACGCTGATATCTGTGTCTTGGGGGCGGCGGGCGTCGACCCCGACATCGGTGTAACCGAACCAGATCCCGAGATTGCCGCCATTCACCGCCTGATGTTGCAACGTTCCAGTCGAGCCCTGTTGCTCGCTGATCACAATAAGATGGGATTTCGCGCTGCGGCTGTGGTCGTGCCGCTCCGGGAGATCAGTACCATCATCACCGACAGCACGACCCCGTCAAGGGTCATCGATCAGTTGCAGGCCTGCGGGCCACATGTTCAGGTCGCCGCCAGCAAGAACGGGTAGTCGGCCACTGGTGCGCTCGAACCGGCATGGCTAGTTGGCGTCGTAAAGGAAAGTCAGAGAGAGTTAGAGAGGTGACACCAAGCATGAATACACTCGAGCGTCTGTTTGCTAACCCCAAGCCGATCATTGCTATGATCCACTTTCCCGCGCTGCCCGGCCGCCCAAGCTACGATGCCGTCGGTGGCTTGGAGGCAATTTTGACACGGGTACGCCACGATCTTCGCCATGTGCAAGAAGCGGGTGTAGATGGAATTCTCTTCTGCAATGAAAAAGACCTGCCGTATAGTTTTGAAGTCCAGGCCGAGATACCGGCGACCATGGCGGGCATTATTGGTCGCGTGCACGATGAGATACGTGTGCCCTTTGGCGTCAATGTTCTGTGGGATCCTCTGGCCACTATCCGCCTGGCGGCCGCAAGCGGCGCGCTATTCGTACGAGAAGTGTTCACCGGCACCTATGAGAGTGATATGGGATTCTGGTCGCCGCGCGGTGATCAGGCATTCATCCTGCGAAGACAACTGGACTGCTCGCATGTGGCTATCTTCAATAACATCACTCCGGAGTTCGCCCGCAGCTTCTCGCTTCGCACCGTTGCCGAACGCGCACGTGCGGCCGCATTCTTCGGCGCCGATGCGCTGCTGATCTCCGGCCAGATGGCTGGTGCCTCAGCCGATCCCACCCACCTGCGTGAAGCCAAAGAGGCGGCGCCCGATACTCCAATACTGGCCAATACAGGCGTCAACGAGGACAACATCGACCAGATGCTAGCTGTCGCCGACGGAGCAATTGTTGGCACAAGCCTCAAAGTCGACGGATTCATCTGGAATCCGATTGACCCCGAGCGCGTGCGCCGGCTAGTAGCACACGCCCACGCTATTCGAAACAGTTCGAAGAATTCCGGGCGAGATTTCGCTATTGAGCGGTAAGGCGAGTCAGTTCCATGTCCACTACTACCACTATCTACTACGCAAGCGATATTCACGGCTCCGAGCGGTGCTTTCGCAAATTCCTCAACGCAGCGAAATTCTACGGCGCGGACGTTTTGATCATGGGCGGCGACATTCTTGGCAAATCTATCGTGTTTCTGGAGGAGGTTCGAACTGGAGTCTACATCACAAAAGAACACGGACATGACCGGGAGTTGTCGTCTCCGGAGGAGATAGAAACCTTCGAAAAGCAAGTGAGCAATGCAGGTATGTATCCGTATCGCTGTCGTCGTGGTGAGGCGGAGGAACTGCAGGCATCCGGGAAGATTGACGCGTTGTTCGAGCGACTCATGAGTGAGCGCTTGGATTCCTGGACCACACTTGCCGACGAGCGGCTGGCGGGCTCTGGCGTACGCTGCTTTATGATGGGAGGCAACGACGACCCACCGGAAGTTCTGTCACATCTTAAGAATTCGCGCCTGATGCAAGATCCCGAGGACGGAAACGGTGTTGTCTTGATTGACGACTCCTGCGAGATGATCAGCTGCGGTTGGTCGAATCCAACCCCGTGGAACACACCTCGCGAATGCAGTGAAGAAGAACTCGGCCGGCGCATAAGCCAGATGATGGAGTTTATCAAGCGACCGGAGAGTTGCATCATGAATCTCCATGTGCCACCGTTCGGCACAGGTCTAGACGACGCCCCCGAACTTGATGAACACTTGAAGGTCCAGTCCAGCCTGGGTCAGACACGCTTCAAACCGGTTGGATCAACCGCGGTTCGTAGCGCCATCCTCCAGTACCAGCCCTTGCTCGGACTCCATGGCCATGTTCATGAAGCTCACGCCTCGTGCAAGCTGGGCAGAACCGTTTGCATCAACCCGGGAAGCGATTTTGGGGAGGGCGTGCTGCATGGCGTACTCGTCACTCTCGCCAAAGGCAAGCTCAAAGGGTATCAGATGGTGAGCGGATAGTCACAAGAACAGGAACTCAATATGGCGCAGGGTGAAGCAGAAGATGCACTCCTAGCACTGGACGTCGGCACTAGTGGTGCGCGGCTTCACGCCTATGGCGCCACAGGCGAGCTTCTCGCCTACGCTGAAGCCAGTTATCCAACATATTACGACCGCGCCTCCTGGGCGGAACAAGACTCGGCCGCATGGAGTGACTGCGCTCGCACCGTGCTGCGCGCATGTATAGTACAGCTGCGGCAGCAGGACAGGCACATCCGCATACGCGTGATCGGGCTTACCGGCCAGTCTCCGACCGTAGCGCCATTTGACCGGGCCGGCCAGCCGTTGCGGCGTGCAATTCTCTATCAAGACAACCGTGCGGCCTTCCAGGCAAACGAGTGGGCCAGTCGGCTGGGTGGCCGGGAAAGCATCCACCAGCGCACCGGACATGACCCAGCTGCCTTCTATATTGGCCCCAAGCTACTCTGGGTACAGCGATATGAGCCCAATATATTTTCCCGCAGCGCAATGTGGCTGCAGCCGCGAGATGCCATCGCTTTCTGGCTGACTGGTACCTATGCTACCGACTGGAGCCATGCCGGTTCCACCCTTTTGTTTGATATCAATACTCGGAGTTGGGCCAACGACTACTTCGAACGCTTGAATTTAGAACCACAGAGCTTTCCCCCGGCTCTCCCACCGTGGACGATTTTAGGTGAGGTTCGCGACGATGTCGCACTGGAAGCCGGACTACCCCCCTCGGTTCCGGTTGTGCTGGGAGGCGCCGACAGCCAGTGCTGCACCGTCGGTGCCGGTGCTCTCGAACCAGGTGAACTCAGCGATATGGCCGGCACATCTACCTGTCTCAATTCACCGGTAAAGGCGCCCATTGCTGACCTTCGCATCGCCAACTATTGCCACATCGTGCCCGAGCAGTGGTGTACCGAGCTGGGGCTGAACGCCAGCGGCGCCGCTTTTGCGTGGCTGGTCAGTCTCTTCGGGTCCCCTGGCCAAGAGCCGCCATTTGACGAACTCGAATCAGCCGCGCGCCAGTCCACACAGGGCGCAAACGGGCTATTATTTCTCCCGTATATGGCGGACGGAGAGAGATCCGATCCCGCGCTGCGCGCTGGGTTCTTTGGGCTCTCTCTTCGGCACACCCAGGGCGACTTGGCGCGTTCGGTTCTCGAGGGAGTGGCCTTTGCCATGCGGGAACATATCGATACAATGCGTGAATCAGGCGCGCCGGTACACGAGATCTCGGCCTCCGGAGGAGGAGCCAGATCGGCGCTGTGGAACCAGATCAAGGCTGACATTACGGGGTTACCAGTCGCCACAGTAACCAGCGACGCGACTGCGCTTGGAGTGGCACTCCTGGCCGGAACCGCCATTGGATTTTACCCCTCATTGGAAACCGCTGTGCGTCTTTCCGCTCGTATCTCAGCCCGTTACGAGCCGCGAGAGACATACCGCGAGATGTACACCGAGCGATATCATCGGTTCCGAGAATTAGCTCTAGCCACGGCTGAGAAGAAAGGCGAGTAATTGCGTATGCCACCGCGGATACATCTGGGCATTAATACCTGCTTTGCGGTCAAGCGCTGGCCTGAACCGGAACAATGGACCCGTATCGTGCGTGAAGAGCTGGGATTGGACAATTGCCAGTTCAGCCTCGATCTCGTAGAATCGCTCGACGGCGAAGCCGCGGCCGCCTATGCGGATACTGCGCGTGAGTGCGCGGCGCATTCAGGTCTGCGCATCCACAGTACCTTTACCGGACTCTCGGCATATTCCTGGAGCCAGCTGCTCCATCCGATGCCGGCGATGCGCGCTGCGGCGGTCCGTTGGTTTGAGCAAGCGATCGACTTCACCTCTCGGCTGGGTGCGGCGGGCACAGGAGGACATTTGGGTGCACTTAGCGTTCAAGACGCTTCCGATCGTTCCCGTCGGGAAGCCCGTCTCACGGGTATGATGGAGGACCTGCGGCATCTCTCCGCATATGCAGCCAAAGCACAGCTCGATTTTCTGCTCTTCGAGAACATGGCGGTTCCGCGAGAGCCGGGGCATTCACTGGAAGAAGCTCACGCACTAGCCGATTTGACGTGGCCGGGCGGTGTGCCACTTATCTTATGTCTCGATATAGGCCATCCGTGTGCGCTCCGTACCGGTACTACAAGCGACGACTACCGAGCCTGGCTGGAACAGCCTTGGACACGCACTCCGGTAATTCATCTCCAGCAGACTGATTATTCGGGCGACCATCATTGGCCGTTTACTGAGCGCTACAACCGTGAGGGCGTGATCCAGGCGAGCTCTGTGCTAGAGATACTCGAACGCTGGCCGGACAATGCCACGGCGTACCTGTTCTTAGAACCAATTCATCCGTTCGAGACCGGTGACACAGTAGTGCTAGACGAGCTGCGAGAAAGTGTGCGATACTGGCGCGAAGCACTCCAGCGTCACACTAGCAGCCCAAGCTGATCGTTTGCGACTGGCCGATGCGATGGGGAGCAACCTGGAGCTATCATGCCCAACAACACACACGATGCCGGCTACTCGCAATCCGGCACACTGCTGCCCGACGTTCTGGAGGAAGGCCGGAGACTGGTCACGCTAGCCACGGCCAATGGTATCACCCTGCGATTGCTGGGAGGAGTCGCTGTTGCCCTCCGGTGCCCGACTGCGCATGATGGTCCGCTGCGAAGATCCTACGGCGATCTGGATTTCGCTACACCCCGGCGCACAACGCGCGGATTGCGTGGCTTGCTCGAGTCCTCCGGCTACAGCGCTGAGCGGATGTTCAACGCGATGCACGGTGATCAACGACTGATCTACCAAGACGAAGCCCATGGGCGCCATCTTGACATCTTTGTTGGGACATTCCGCATGTGTCACGAGCTTGAAATTGAGCCGCGCTTGCAGCTAGATGAGCTGACGCTGTCACTGGCCGATTTGCTGCTTACGAAGTTACAGGTCGTCAAGCTGAACGCCAAGGATGCCAATGATGCCCTTGCCCTCCTAGTAGATCATGAGGTTACCACCTCAGCATCGGGCAGCACGCCGCAAAACGACGAAACTATCGACGGCGCTTACATTGCCGGAGTCTGCGCCCGGGATTGGGGGTGGTACACGACAGTTACCGACAACCTCGCGAAGATCACCGCCATCGGCGGAGCACCACTGGACGCCATGTTACTTTCGCGGGCGGAGCACCGCACCGAAGCTCTGCGCTCGGCTATCGAGACGGCTCCCAAAACGCTGAAATGGCGAACACGCGCTGCGCTTGGTCGCCGGATTCCCTGGTACGATGACCCGGAGGAAGTCCAAAACTAACTGCGGGCCCCCGTGGCCCATGTCCCCTGTACAACCTGGCTTGCTCACAAGGATGTCGCATCGCAGTTAGGCGCTTTTTCCGCTTTTTCTCCACCCACTGGTATCTAAAATAGTGTGACCCGTATTTCGACGGTCATCTCGTGAAGGCTCCGGACTTCCTTGCTGTGCCGGAAGAATGTGGCGCGCTGCCTCGCCCGAATGTGGGCAGAACAGCACAATCACGAAATGCGAACTCATATTGGGAGTGGAGATATGAATTACTACGGCCAGAAGGGCGACGACCCTGTCCGCATGCTGATGATGCGTCAGATCTACGCAGTGGTCTGGTACGAGCTTTGTGTAGCTCTGGCTCTGCGCGGCGGTTATGTGGCCAGCTTCGCCGGTCACTCGGCGCGAGGAGCGCACCTCTATCGTGTCCCGGAGCTCGATCGGTCGCAGCAAGCTCACGTCGTCTACCATTTCACCAAGCAGCGGCTCTTCAGCTGCACCTGCCAACCGGTGGGCGCGCGCCACCTTCCCTGTGCCCATGTGGGCGCCGCCATTCTCCTTTTGCAGGCGACCATCCAATCACCGCCAGGCTAATCGAAAGTGGAAAGACGCGACAATCCCAGTATCAAGCCCTCGCCGATAGGGAGAGATAGGTGGGGCACCGTAAGCTCTAGTTAATCTCTTGCTGGTACCATTAAGGAGAGGTCAGTACCCCCGATTTCGACCAGGAGCTTGCCTCGGCAGGCTCTAGTACTGTCCAGCCTAGGTCTTGGACCGCTTCCGACAGCGGGATGAAGAGACCAGCGTTGCTCGGATCACGGCACCCAGGAATGCCTCCTCAGTTCCTGGCTCTGGCGCCTGTCATTAAAAGTCCCTCTGGGGTGTGGGACGGTGTGGCAGGCTCAACAAGCCCGAGCAACCTTGGCGAGAGGAACGCTGCAGGACTGTCGGCCTGCGGCTGTCACCAGCCCCGTAAGGGGATCGTGCCCATTCGGAAGAGGTTTGACACTGATTGTCAACCGAGAGAGGGGATAGCATGGCAGTGTTTGTGTTGGATCGACATCACCACCCCCTCATGCCCTGTTCGGAGAAACGGGCTCGTCTGCTCCTGGCCCGGCACCGAGCGGTGGTCCATCGGCTGGTCCCGTTCACCGTTCGGCTACTAGACCGTCGCGTAGAGGACAGCAGCCTCCAGCTCGTCGTCCTGAAAGTCGATCCAGGAAGCAAGACCACTGGGATGGCCCTGGTCCGCATCGAACAGACGGCAGACGGCGAAGTCCACCATACCCTGCACCTGGCGCACCTGGAGCATCGTGGCGAGGCGGTTCACAGGGCGTTGGTGAAGCGGGCGGGCTGCAGAGCAGGGAACAGTGCTTCCTCCCCGGGGTAGAAACCACGGGGGCATTCGCGCTGACCACTCGGTGAAACCCTTTATCGAAGATTAAGTGAGAGAGCGCCGCTCATCAGCAGCGGCCGACCGCATCTTACGCACTGCATGGCGAAAACAGGGGCTTACTTAAATGAACACAGAGAGTGCATCACCCGGAGCCAATTCAGACT
>CAWENW010000001.1:0-132322 GCA_963810535.1 uncultured Chloroflexia bacterium | reverse complement strand
TACCTCACCGCCGTCTTGTGATACACTAGAGAAATGTAACACTCATCAAGACGTCGGCTCAGTGGTGGCGCGGTCTGTATTCAGCGCAACAACAGCTGCCCAAACCGGCACGAGGCTCCCCATCGGGAGCCTTTTCTTGTGCCTTTGACGTTGGGAGATCTCTTCGCCTTATGTCATCCCCTCCGCAACATGATCCGTACCTTGCCCTACGCCACAACGATTTCCGCCTCTTCGCTGCCGGCCGCTTCATCGTCACTCTTGGCGAGCAGATGTTGACTGTTGCAATTGGCTGGGAATTATACAATCGAACTCACTCTGCATTAGCCCTTGGCCTGGTTGGACTCGTGCAAATCATTCCGGTTCTGTTATTCTCGTTGCCTGCCGGCCAAGCAGCTGATCGCTATAGTCGTAAGCGAATTGTCTTGATTACCCAGTGCATGGCTGGGCTGGGGGCGGCAGCCCTGGCGCTGCTCTCGGTTGAGCAGGGACCCATTCCACTCATCTATGCGACGCTCGCACTCTTAGGGACGGCGACAGCCTTCAACGATCCGGCGAGTTCTGCGCTCGTGTCTCAGACGGTGCCGGCCGAGGTGTTTGCCAACGCCGCCACCTGGAGCAGCAGCTCATGGCAGTCCGCCGCCGTGATCGGTCCAGCGCTAGGCGGATTTATCATTGCGGCTACCGGCCATGCCAGCATGGTTTACGTTCTTGACGCATTCGCCTCCGCCGCGTATATTGGTCTTCTCATTTTTCTTCATAACCAACAACCTGAACGCCCTAGAGAGACGCAGTCCCTCCACTCTTTAGCGGCTGGAATGCGATTCGTCTGGCAGACCAAGATCATCTTGGCGACCATTACGCTGGATCTTTTCGCGGTGCTCCTCGGTGGCGCCACAACCCTCCTTCCCATCTATGCTCAAGATATTCTCCACGTCGGACCAGCCGGCCTAGGTTGGCTTCGCGCCGCGCCCTCGATTGGCGCAGTTGTCATGGCGCTTGGTTTGGCTCACCTGCCACCGGTCAAAAAGGCAGGCTGGACGTTGCTGGTAGCGGTAGGGGGCTTTGGTCTGGCGACCGTTGTTTTTGGGATCTCGCGTTCGTTTCCACTCTCATTCCTCATGTTGGTAGTATTGGGTGCGCTCGACAACATCAGTGTCGTCACACGCAGCACCCTGCTCTTACTGCGAACCCCTGATGAAATGCGCGGCAGAATCGCCGCCATCAACAGCGTCTTCGTTGGGAGCTCCAACCAGCTGGGCGGTTTTGAGTCAGGACTAGCTGCGGCGCTCTTCGGACCTGTGCTGGCCGTGGTCGGCGGAGGGATTGGTACTCTGCTGGTAGTCATGGCCGTAGCGCTGATCTGGCCGGAAGTTCGCCAGCTAGGCGGGCTGGCCGCTATCTTGCCACAACCCGACGCTGAGGCGATAGCGGCTAGCCCGCAGGTGTCAACGCGATCGGAAAGCTCGCTCTAACGTGTCTCGGGCTCTCGCAGCCGCAGATGTAATTCTTTTAGCTGCTCTTCAGTCACCGGCGAGGGGGCTCGCATCAGGACATCCTGGCCGTTTTGCATCTTGGGGAAAGCAATCACGTCACGAATCGTCTCGCTGCCCGCGAGAAGCATGACTAGGCGGTCAATGCCCAAGGCAATGCCGCCATGCGGAGGAGCTCCGTATTCAAAGGCTTCAAGGATGTGACCAAACTGCTCGGCAATCTGCTCGTCAGAGAGACCCAACAGCCGGAAGACTTGCTGCTGTAGCTCAGATTTATTGATGCGTATGCTGCCACCGCCGATCTCGTATCCATTGCACACGATATCGTACTGCCTGGCAGTAACCTTAAGTGGGTCGATCTCGAGCAGCGATTCTTCCCCAGGTTTCATTCCCGAGAAGGGGTTATGGGTGGCATGGTAGCGGGTGGTGCCGTTATCCTCGATAAGCTCGAGCAATGGAAAGTCAACTACCCAGCAGAGCGCCAATTCATTTGGATCGACGAGACCTAGCTTCTCGCCTATAAGACCACGGAGTCGAGAGAGAACATCATTCACTATTTTGGCTTCATCAGCAACAAACAGGAGGAGATCGCCGGGCTCACCGCCCATAGTATCGATTACCTGCGCCAGCTCGTTCTCGGAGAGAAATTTTGTGAGCGGTGAGCGAGGGCCATCGGGCAAGAGCGCCAGTGAGACAAGCCCTTTGGCGCCATGGAGCTTGGCGAACTCAGTCAGCTCGTCCAGCTCCTTTCGGGATACTCCGGCGAGCCCCGGCACTCGCAGTCCTTTGACCAGGCCGCCGTTATCCAGAGCGTCGTGGAAGACGCGGAACGTCCCCAGTCGGGCCAGCTCTCCGAGGTTGGTGAGTGGCAAGTCGAAGCGGAGGTCCGGCCGGTCATTGCCGTAGCGATCCATCGCATCCGCAAAGCTAATGTGCGGGAAAGGCTTTACTTTGATGGGTCGCGAGGTTGTGCTCTCGATCAAGCCGGTCAACAAAGTCTCGATCAGACCCATGACGTCGATCTCGGTCACGAAAGACATCTCCACGTCGAGCTGGGTGAATTCGGCCTGACGGTCGGCTCGCAAGTCTTCATCGCGGAAACAACGAGCAATCTGGAAGTAACGGTCTATTCCGGCGACCATGAGCAACTGTTTGAATTGCTGGGGTGCCTGGGGTAGAGCATAAAACTCGCCGGGATATAACCGGCTAGGCACAAGATAGTCGCGTGCGCCCTCGGGTGTGCTCTTCGTCAGATTAGGAGTCTCGACCTCAATAAAGTTTCGCTCATCCATATAATCGCGGATGTATTTCACAACGCGATGTCGGAGCTCAACGTTGCTGCGCACGCTGTCACGACGGATATCCAGATAGCGATAGCGCAGCCGTAGTGCCTCGTCGGCAGTGACGCGATCGGCAATGGGAAATGGAGTGGTCTTGGCGGGGTTCAGCACCTCGACCGTCTGAGCCTCGACTTCAATTTCACCGGTAGCGAGAGCGGGATTTTCCTTGCCCGGTAGTCGCCTGGCAACTGTGCCTTCGACCCGCAGGACGTACTCCAGACGCACTTCGTTGGCAATTTTGTGCGCGGCGGCGGAGTCGGCGGTTCGCTCTGGGTCGAAGACCACCTGAGTGAGTCCGAAACGGTCCCGCAGGTCGATAAAGATGAGTTTGCCGTAGTCGCGGCGGTGGGCTACCCAGCCGGTTAGGATAACTTTGCGGCCGACATCGGCTGGCCGGAGATCGCCGCACGATGCCGTACGAAGACTTGTGGAGAGCTGGGTCGAAGACCCGGCTACATCGGTAGCTTTGGCGCTACCGGCACGGGCACCCGCTTTGCGAGTGGTGCGAGATGAAGACACAGTCAGGATTCTCCTCCAGAAATAACCAGAAAAGTCAGAGCGTCGCCGGCGACGTGAAAAGTGGAATATTCATCTGCCATCATACCTCAGCCAGGTGGGGGAGCACAAAGCCGCCGGGCTGGATGTATGGAAGCACCGCGAAGGCTTCACTAGCTGGCTGGCTGGGGTTCGGTTACCGAAAAGCTGGCTAGTTGTGAGCCGCTCCATCCATAGGCATTGAGGGAGGGACCATTTGCCGCCAGGGCGAGCTGCTCTATGCTGGCAATCGGAGCACCGTAGGTGAATTGGTCTGCTAGTCCGAGCCCCGGGCCAGTGCCGCTGGCTGAGAAACGCACCACTCGGTTCTGTGAGCTATCGCCAACATAAATAGCAGCGGAGTCATTGGCATCGGAGGAGAGGGAAGCACCGCCTCGAAACGTTGTGTTGCTCGGAGAGCTTCCTGGAGTAGCCGTGTCCGCGACTGTTGGAACCGGTGTCGCGGAGGTGTAATTGCCAGGTTCGCTGTGTATGATTGGCAGCTGTATCTGCACTGGAATCGGCTGATAGGTTTGGCTTGCGTTTAATTGGCCGAGCGACCCATCGGCCAGTATCGCGTAGAGCGTATTGTTGGTGGCAACGATGGAGCTGGCCGCCATTGGGAGAGGGATCGTTTTGGCGGGACCCTTGGGTTTGGTTCCGGAAAATGTCCAGATACCCGGAGTCGCTCCGGCAACTGAATAGCTCACATAGGTGTTAGAGCCCTGAGCTGCGATCAGCGTAGGAACGGTACTGCCTGAAATCGGCACTCCAAAATGCGCGACGTTCTTGACCAGTGGCTCTCCAGTAGGTGAGGTGCCATTGGGCGAATAAATCAGCACTTCGTAGGTAGTGGGATTCTGCTGGGCCAGCACGAACAAGCGTTTCTCCGTCGGTTGCCAGAGCCACTACCGAGGTTACGCCCGAGATAGGGAAAACACTACAAGTCACGTTGCCAGGAGCGGTTTTCCCAGAGGTGGCATCAGTCGGAACGACCATCTGATAGAGGGTGCCGTTGTTGATGCCGTAGAGAGTCTGGCTACTGGCGAGCGGAGTATTCGGCTTCACACCAGTGGGAGCGACCGCAACTAGCGATGAGACGGCGCTGAGTGCCACAGCAGTCTGCGAGCCGGAGCCGGTGCAACTCACGTTTCTCCGCACTATCTGGGAGGTGGGAATTGGTACAATCAGGGCGGCGGTATCGTAGCGAGTTACCGCACTCTGAACCGCAGGAACTATCTGAGACTAGTAGCAAGTGTTGCGCCGACTGGCGCACCGCTGGATCAGCCTGAGTGTTTTGCAAATTGCTGATCAGCTCGGCACGTGCTTGCGATAGGTTGGCAAGTGCCGATGCCGGGTCGAGCCGGGTCGACCGAGAGACGGCCGCTTTCGCGTGTGAAATGGTAGTTTGAAGCTGCTGTGTAGCAGCGTGCATTTCGGCGTAGGGACCGAGCGTAATGTCCCAGGCGCCTGCCAGAATTACTAACACGGCAGCCAGAGCCAGCACTCGGACAGCGAGAGCTGCCGCAACATTCGCTTTTCCAGATTGAGCCTTGGAAGGTCTCCGCAACTGGAAGCTTGGCGCTGTATGTCTTGTGAGCGCTTGCGGCTGTGGCAGGTTTAGCGGCTGGCGCCGGTATAGCCGGAACCGGCTGCGTAATGGTTGGCTCTTCCTCATCTCCAGGTACAGGTAGACGCAATTCTCCGGTCGCTGGCGGCACTTCCAGCAGGTGGATGAGCAGCGCGGTGATATTATCCGGTCCACCATTACTGTTGGCTATGTCTACCAGAGCTTTGACTCCGTCTTCGGGATCGGGGTGGGTAATCATCTCTCGCTTGATATCATGGTCGTCGACATAGCCATGTAGGCCGTCGCTACATAGGAGAATACGGTCTCCTTGCTTCAACGTCTCGACGAAAAGATCCGCGGTCACACTGGGCCCAGTGCCGAGACTCCGGGTTATGACGTTGCGGTGAGCATGGGTGCGTGCCTGTTCTTCGGTGAGGAGTCCCGCTTTTACCTGTTCCGCCACCCACGAGTGATCAAAGGTTACTTGGCGCAAGTCGCCGTCGCGTACCAAGTATGCGCGGCTATCTCCAATGTTGACGAAATAGGCTCTGCCTCCATGGATTAACACCGCTACGCAGGTGGTTCCCATTCCTTTAGACTCTGGATGCTCCTGCGCGTATTGATAAATTGCCTCGTTGGCAGACTTGATAGCGCTCGCGATGTTGTCGATGACGTCATCCTGGTGACTGGCATAATAGACATCGCGAATTGCATTGGCGCCGAGTTCCGACGCGACTTCACCGGCGGCATGGCCACCCATTCCGTCGCAGACAACGAAAAGGGCCCCTTTAGTTGCTAAGTCATTCTCATCAGGGGGTACGAAGTGTGTTAAGTTGTCCTGGTTATGCTCTCGCCGGCGACCAACATCCGTCAATCCAGCAGCAGCGAGACGAAGTTTCTTAGCCAACGACATCCCCCCCGCCTGATGGGTTATTCATGCATTCTGCCCGATCCGGTGTTCTTGTGAACGCCGCCCATCATACACCTACCATAGAAAAAACGCAACGGACGCAGCCCGATAGTTCTACATGCGTAACATAGTCTTCAGCGCTGCCGGCCGGATGGAACTCTCACCCTTGGGTCGATCGATGTATCGATCTGTTTCGCGTCGCAAACGCGTGGCACATCCCCAAGCCGTAATATAGTTCGCATTTAGGATAACGGACAAATGGGATACAATGTATCTACATGTTCTAGACGGCTCAGGTCTCGGGATGGAGACAGCCGAGTCTCGAGGAATAGATGACCACTACTCTCCACCTAACCGTCTCGGAAGACGGCTTTCCGGCTGACGCCATTGCGCAGGCAGCCGCAATACTTCGAAATGGTGGACTGGTTGCGTTCCCTACCGAAACGGTTTACGGCTTGGGGGCCGATGCGCTGAGTCCGGAGGCAATTCGGAGAATCTTTACCGCCAAGCAACGACCGCTCAGCGACCCACTCATCGTCCATGTCAGCGACGCGCTGCAGGTATTGGACGTAGCCGACTCGGTTCCGGATATAGCTTCTCGACTTATTGATTCCTTCTGGCCGGGCCCGCTTACCTTGATCTTGCCAAGAAGAGAAGCGGTTCCCGACATTGTGAGCGCTGGAGGACCTACTGTGGGGGTGCGCATGCCAAATCATCCGATTGCGTTGGCATTGTTGCGTAGAGCTGGTGTGCCAGTTGCCGCGCCCAGCGCCAATCGCTTTATGCATACCAGCCCCACGACGGCGGAGCACGTTCTCGCCGATCTTGCCGGCAGGATCGATTGTGTCCTCGACGGTGGACCCTCGCTGGTTGGCATCGAGTCGACGGTAGTAGACGTCACTGCCAACCCACCACGACTACTACGACCCGGAGCCGTGACCAAAGAAGCGTTGCAACGGTTCATTCCACAGTTGCAGGGGCCGGAGACCGATGGTACGCGGCCCTTGCCTGCCTACGGGGAGCGAGAAAGTTGCCGCTCCCGGCCAACTGGAGCGTCATTATGCTCCGCATACGCGCCTGCTGGTTTTCGATACCTGGGGTACCAACGCCATACCACTTATACACGCGGAGGCCGAACGGCTGCTGTCCGCGGGCTTGCGAGTCGGCGTCCTGCTCCCTCGCGGAGAGGAGGAAGCTACCCGCGGGCTGGACGTGGAGATGGCCTGGCTTGGTCCTGCCGATCGTCTAGACATTATCGCTCAGCAGCTCTATGCGCGGCTGCGAGACATGGATGCGCGAGAACTTGATGTCTTGATTACGCATACATTCGGCACGTCTGGGCTCGGGCTGGCGCTGTGGGATCGGTTGCGGCGAGCGGCCGGAGGACATTTCTACCGACCTACGTAGGCGGATTGAGCGCCACCATTTCGGCGGTTTCGAGCAGACCGGAGAGTGCCTGATAAAATCGCTCTGGTTGCTGCAGAAACGGCAAGTGGCCCGACTCTGGTAGCGTTACAGCCAGCGTGCCGCGTTCCCCGAGCATCGCAGCAGTGTTGAGCGCCTCGATCTCGGTTATAAGCGGATCCAGCGCGCCAGAGAGAACCATGACTGGGACGTGCAGCGTCTTAGCCATCTGTGAAATCCCCTCGGACGGTTGCAGCAGCAGGCCCCATAGCGACGTAAGGGCCGCTACCGCTTGGGTATATTCGGGAGCTCGGCGGAGTGCTCGGTGGCGTTCCAACACCTCTCGTGCCTCCACGGTTGACGCGGGTCCGACGAGAAGCGATACCACGTAGCTGTCCAGGAGTCGCATCAGCCAGGTCCCGCGAAGGAGCCTGGCGGTAAAGGACGAGCTAATGGTCGCGGACGTCACACCGATTGGCGCAATCATTGCCACTCCCAAGGTGCGTTTCGGATTGGCCGAGGCGTAGCGAACAGCGATCCTTCCGCTGATGTCTGTGCTGACGAGCACCGCTCTCCCAATGCCCAGACTATCTATCCAAGTCGACAATGTCTCGGCTAGGCGCTCGTCAGTATACGTATACTCTTGCGGGCCTGGCCTAGCTGAGCCTCCAAAGCCGGGCCAGTCGAGAGCAAACACGCGCCTCTCGCTTGCATAGTGCCGCAGGAGTGGAAGGTAGTCCTGCCAGACAAAGCCGATGCCCGGTAGGATAATGAGCGGCGCTCGAGCATAAAGCGTGCGAGGTGCGTCATTCATTGCGGTTGCCAGACGGAGCCCATCGACAATCACTCCACGCTCAACAATTGCATTCGGCTCGCTCACGCTCGTCGTTGTCCTTCGCGCCTATGCCGACCGGGCGGCGGGTTCTTCGAAAGTGACTTCCAGTGCCCCGTCTACCATACGCGCCACCGTGGCGTCCAGAGGTATCAGCATTGTCGGCAGAGCCACATCTCGTTTGAAGTTTCCAATCTCGACAATCAGCTCGTCGGCTTTCTTGAGCATCCCGACCTTGCCTAACTCCACATGCGGTAACGGCAGCCGCAAAATATAACTGTTGCCGCGCTTTATCAGTTCCTGGGGAGCTCCGCGGTGGAAGACCAGGGTAGGGTCAGTGTCTCCCCAGATAGTGTGCCCAAGATCAGCCAGAGCCGGCGCCCCGAGAATCTCTCGCGCCCGGTAGGGAACATCCCAGACCGGCAGGGGTTCAAAAGTGCTGTGTATCTGCTCGTAGTAACCCCTTTGCTGCGTGACCATTTCCCGCAGCAGATCATCGTGATATTCGCCGCGCTGCGGCAGAGGCAAGACCCGGTTGCAGAGAACTCCATCTATCGGATAGCCAAAGAGCGCCAGATAGGTCTCGGCCCGCAGAGCTTCCTTGATCACCATCTTTTCGGGATTGACCACCAAACGGTATGAGCTGATATCCGGATCGGTCAACACTCCTCGCAGCAAGGCTACTTGCTCATTGAGCTTCTGCAGTGACTCGAGGACATTCACCCCCGGCAGGAATGTGCGGAGTAACGGCTTGGCTGCGGTCATCGCTACATTGCGCCATCCCTTGGCCTGGTTGGCGTACCATAGGAACGTTTCCGGCATACTCAGGAGTCGCACGGTCTCCCCAGTAGGGGCGGCATCGACGATCACTACATCGTAGTTGCCTTCCTTCGCTACACGATAGATGTTGAGCAAAGCGACAATCTCATCCATACCAGGAATCAACGCCATCTCTTCGGCGGCAACATCATTGATGCCTTGCTTCTTGAGTATTCCGGTGACGTATTCCTGCACTCTGCTCCATTGTGCCCGCATCTCGTCCAGAACGTTGATTTCCTGAGCCCAGAGGCGGTCTGCCACCAGTTTTGGCTCAGCAACCAGTGTCGTGTCGAGAGCATCGGCGAGGCTATGGGCAAGGTCTGTACTGACGACCAGAGCACGCTTACCAAGCTGCGCGGCTCGGGCAGCAGTCGCAGCGGCCAGCGTGGTTTTACCGACGCCGCCTTTGCCCAGGTATAGAATCAAGCGCATATCACACGTCTCCTCACGAACGGGGAATTGGCCTAGGATATTTCCATACGCCGTCAAATCTGTCTACGCGGCACACATCACTCAGGTTGTACTTCGGCGCCATCTAGCCCAGTCGAAGTAGTAAAGCTTTGAGGTAGCGATCCTCTGGAAATCCCGGAAGGGTTGGGTGGTCGAGGCTGGGACCAAAGGAGGTCACGATCTGCGCCGATCGGCGACTTACCCGCAGGACTTGCTGCACTGCCGTCTCGAACTCAGCGGGAGTTACTCCCCCCGAGCAGGAGCAGGTCAGGAGGAGGCCACCAGGTGACACTACTCGCATGCCGTGCGTGTTGAGCAGCTCGTACCCTCGTAAGGCGCGCTGTTTCATCGCCACACTCTTAGCAAAGGCGGGTGGGTCTAGTATGACAATGTCAAAACTTTTGCCTTCTTGGGCGATTTCCTTCAGATAGTCGTTCACGTCGCTCGCGACGAATTCATGCTGCTGGCCGTTGGTGGCGTCATGACCGTTGAGCTGGTAGTTTCTCCGGGCGAGTTCAAGAGCTCCAGCTGACGAATCCACGTTGACGGTGTAGAGATGCGGATTAGCGGCAAGTGCGGCCAACGCAAATCCCCCTGAGTATGAGAAACAATTGAGCAGTGAGAGAGCATGGGGTGCGAGCGTGGCAATCTGGGCGCGCTTGTCACGCTGATCTAAGAAGAAGCCCGTTTTCTGTCCATGCCAGGGGTCAACCCAGTAGCGAGCGTTTCCTTCCTGTATCTGGATCTCTTGTGGCACATCTCCACGCGCCAGCACTACGTCTGCCCTCCGTGAGCGCTTCATGCCGGCGGGCGCTGATGTCGTCGCGACAGAGTATCCCTTGCGGTGCTATAACCCGCCACAGAGCATCGAAAATCTGTTGACGCTGGAGATCTACGCCGGCGGTTGATAACTGTACGACCAGCCAGTGATCGTACCGGTCGACGATGAGGCCAGGTAGATAATCAGCCTCTGAATTGATGAGACGGTAAGCAGTGACCTGGGGGGAGAGCAGTTCTCGCAGCTCTCGGGCACGCTCAATTCGGCGGATATAGAATTCTTCGTCGATCAGTTCCTGCGGATCGCGAGTGAGTAGTCGAAACGCCAGACTGTTCCGGGCGTTAAGATGGCCTCGCGCAACCCATGTTCCCTGACTGGAGAGAACATCTACCACCGTTCCTGGGGGAATGTCCTTCCCATCACCGCGCAGCGTAGCAAACGCGCCGGAGAAGAGCCAGGGGTGGCCGGCCAGTATCGTGTATTCCCGCCCAGCCCGTAAACGAAGCGCTGGGTAGTCACCTGATATACCTGTTCGAACCGACATCGCTGTCTCATCTCTGTTGAGTTTGCTACCTGCAACCTGGCGGTATAAGACCGAGAACTTTCCGATCAGGAGATACCCATGACACCGATAAGTTCTCGAACTGCCTCAGCGGACTTCAGCAGCTCAGCCCGCTCGTTTTCTGTCAGCTGCAGCTGGATGACCTCTTCGACGCCTGCGGTGCCGAGCTTGACAGGTACACCTACAAAGAGGCCGTTGATGCCGTACTCGCCTTCCAAGTATGTCGAACACGGCATAATCATTTTCTTGTCCAGCAAAATGGAGTCTATCATTTGGAGCACGGCGGCGGATGGGGCGTAGAAGGCGCTACCAGTCTTGAGCAGATTGACTATCTCGGCTCCGCCGTCGCGAGTGCGCTGAACTATCTGTTCGAGGCGGGCGGCAGGTATGAGCTCAGGAAGTGGGACACCAGCAACCGACGAGAGACGGGCAAGAGGCACCATGGTATCGCCATGGCCCCCGAGAACGAAAGCAGCCACATCTCGGACCGAGACATGCAGTTCTTGAGCGATAAAGGCGCGGAAGCGTGCGGTGTCAAGCACTCCCGCCATGCCGATCACGCGCCTTTTAGGCAGGCCGCTTACTCTGTAGGCAAGCTGGACCATAGCGTCAAGTGGGTTGGTAACACAAATGATGATCGTATTCGGAGAGACCTTCATAAGTTCCTGGGTCACCTCGGTCACGATCCCCTGATTGGTCCGAACCAGGTCATCTCGGCTCATACCTGGCTTGCGCGCGATGCCAGATGTAATGACGACGATATCCGAATTCGCCGTTGCCCCGTACCCGTCGCGTTTGCTGCTGACGCCTGTCACCAACGAGTCGTAACCAAGCACCGGACCTGCCTCCAGCAGATCGAGAGCCTTGCCTTCCGGCATGTCTTCGATGACATCTACCAAAACGACATCAGCATAATCGCGCTCGGCTATGCGCTGGCCCAATGTTGCTCCAACATTGCCCGCGCCAACCACGGTGACTTTGCTCCGCATGTTGTTTACCACCTATTTCTACGCTCTGCCGCCTAGCCGCGGCGTGCGGCAGAGGGACAGAGCTCACCCCGAGGTGGCCGCCCGCCGGCCACACTGTATTGTATCGCACGAAACACGTGCCGGGATTTTTGCCAAAGAGAGGCTGCAGGCATGCGTCAGCATGATGTAGGATAGAGTTTAGCGGCGCCTTTTGGCGGTAGGCGATAGTTTTTCGGTTGGATAGTTCTGCCGCTGCCCCGCAGCGCAAAAGGACAGGAGTAGTGGTTCCATATCATCGGGTACTCTGTTACGCCCATCGCGGCGCTCGCGCCTACGCGCCAGAGAATACCCTGCTCGCTTTCGCGACAGCTTTCGACGTAGGGGCCGACGTTATAGAGTGCGATGTGCGGTTGAGCCGGGACCGGCACCCGGTTGTCATACACGACGCTACTCTAGATCGCACAACCAACGGCCGTGGGCCGGTTCGAGCGAGAACCCTCGCTGAGCTTCGCACGCTCGATGCGGGGTGGAGCCATGGCCAACCGGCCCGTATTCCGATGCTGGTGGAAGTGCTTGACATGGTGCGACTCCGCGGCGGCCGGATAAACTTGGAAGTAAAAGGCGAGTCGATTGAGGAGTCACTGACCACAGCCGAGTCGATTGGCCCAGTCCTAGAAGACTTGCCGGCGGATTTGCGTCCTCGGGTGCTGGTGTCGTCGTTTGATCACGCCGCGATTGCGCAGTTGAAGGAGCAGCTACCCTGGCTGCAAATCGGCATGCTCTATGGCACTGAATGGAAGGATCAAGACCTGGTGACTCCAGCCTTGCTCCTGGGTGCCGGCGCCATTCATCCCGAAGTTCGCCTGCTTACTCAGGATGCTGTGATACAGGCTCATGAGGCCAAGCTGCAGGTGAATGTTTGGACGGCGAATAGCTGGACGAGAATTCGCCGCCTTCTCCAATGGAACGTTGACGGCATCTTCAGCGATTTTCCCGAGCGGGTGGTCATTCTGCGCGCGGCGCAACCGAGCGCCGGGAGCGCTGGGACTGCTCCGGACGCAGTCCCGAGTGCCGGATCGTTACCCGCTGGCATGCCGATAGGTGAAGAGATGGTGCACGGTGAAGTTGAAAAATAAGGCGATGATGATGCCGACCGCTTCGGCAAAGAGGGCGGGAATGCCCAGCTTGAAATGCAGCACATTCTCGATCCCGAATGTCACCAATACTCCCACGATACAGGTCACGTGGAACCGCAGGCAGCGAGCTGTCCAGGTTCGGTCGTGGTGACCCGGCAGGCGGCTGAAGGTGATGGGATCGTTCAGCGCGAAGTTTGCCAGGATAGAGATCTCAGCGGCGAACGCATAGGCCACGAGATTTTGTAGCCAGGCGTTGGTGGCTGAAGACAGTGACGCGATTTTTACCGGAGCGAGTATCACCAGACCACACTGGAAGATGATGAGGTTGACGAGCGCCGCGATGCCACCGACGAACAGGAAAGTGGCGAAGCGCTGAATGAGTCCAGCTCGGCCGTTTGTCCGCTCTTCAACCACCGCGAGCAGCTGATTGACGGGAGCCCACGGCACAGGATAATAGCTTGGGCGCTTCGCCACCAGCGGACTATTGATCGCTGGGCTGGAAGCAGATTGGATGGGTTCTGTGGTTCCGCGCATCCTAGGATATCTCCAACTTCTCCCGCGTCCGGGAAATTATTGCTGGTAGCGGCGGGTACTGCCGCCCTTCTCCCACCTCCACACCACCAGGATCCCCTTGAAAAGCAGCAGCTACCTCGTTCGCTACTCAAAACGACGGCTATGCGGACGGGCCGGTAACGTCGGTAGGAGTAAGCGCCGTCACCAGATGCCTGTCTATAGATTACGATTGAATGCAACAGCAGTTATGATACCAGCACACACCCGCCGGCTCTCTGCACTCGGGTGCCGACCGGGCGATGAGAGCGCCGCTGCTCAGCCGAAAGCAATCGCGATAGCCGGTCCAGCCAGACGATTGGGAATGTCTTCTACGTCCTGAGCGAAAGGGTACTCACTCGGCCCCCAAAGTTCAAGCGCCAGTGCGATGCAGCGCATGCGATCCATCTCGTCCACGAGCAGGGCATAGCCCTCTTCTTCCTCGGCCATCCCATCTCCCAGCTCGCTGTCCTCCCCTTCTAAGTCACCTGTCTCGGATTCTGCGCTGGCTCGCAGCGGATCACCGTCGAGTGCTCGGTCATACTCCTCCCACCATCCGGGCTGTAGCACCACCCGAGAAAAATCCTGTGCGGTAGTTCCAGCTGGCAGCAGATCGGCGAAGCGCTCGGGATGCCCACGCTCTTGCTCATAGCCGGCCGCATCATCCTCTGCCGCATCGTCTTCCAGTGGTTGGTCTTCTGCGTTCTCCTGCTCATCGCGGAGTAGACGAAGCAGGCTTGGGTCGCTGGCATATCGATCTATTTCGGTACCGGCTCGAGAAAGCCGATAGCCCGAGACGAACTCGCCGTAGACATCAGAGACGAAGGTGGAAAAGACCGAACAACCGCCCAGCAGCTTGGACAGGGTGGCTTCGAGCCCGCCCTGGGAAGTTCCCAGTTGCAGCACGGGTGTCCAGGCTGAGCCTGGTCCTGGTCGCAAAATCAAGTAGTGATATTTCGCCTCCTGAACAAATGCCAGGAGCCGTGTGCGAACCGCCGAAAATGTTCCCTCGATTCGAAGCAGCTGGACGTATGCGCCTTGGGTAATTATAGTGTCGAAGGCCGCTTCGATCTCGCTCGGAGTATGGTCAAAAACATGGAATATAGAGATGGCCATGTGGCTTTCCAGTTATCACCCTTCTACTTATATATATTGTCTAACATTAGCAGTCTACCCGACCCGAGGCAGAACCGGCAATGGTTAACCGGTCATAGACCAGCTCTTCAGAAGAATCCCGTTCCATGTGAAACATTGCCGACACTTGACAAGCAACGTGGCTCATGGTATATCAACCCTATTATCTCACTATCCTTACAGCTGATCATCATACCAATTTGCGGTCGTAGAGTCCTCCCACATTTGAGGATTGGTCCATGCCGTATATACCAGTACAGTCAACTAAAGTCTTCGAACAAATCACCGAGCAGATTGAACAGCAGATTCTGCGCGGCGAGCTGCAGAGCGGAGATCGGTTACCCACCGAGCGGGAGCTGGCGGAGCAATTTCATGCAAGCCGTACCGCGGTGCGGGAAGCGATGAAGATTCTGTCCCAAAAAGGATTGCTCGAGATGCGACCCGGCCGTGGAACCATTGTCATCAATGGTACTCCCCAGGCGCTCCGAGATTCTCTGGGACTCATGCTGCGTGTAGCCCAGCCGGACGGCGCTCGAGAACTGGTCGAGGTCCGTGAGATTCTTGAGCCGGGCATTGCTGCATTGGCGGCGACGCGTGCAACAATCGGGGATATTGCTCTGCTGCAAGAGGCTGTCGAAACCATGGATACCCATCTGAGTAATGCGGATGCCTTTATTGCGGCTGACAACTGCTTCCACCAGGTATTGGCCCGAGCTGCGCAGAACTTCCTAATACTCACCCTTATGGACCCGGTCATGGAGCTGCTGTCTGAGCAGCGCAAACAGATATTTTCCGTCGAGGGCGGGCCGCAGCGCGGCCAAACGCATCACAAGCAATTACTGAATGCCATTATTCGACACGACTCTGAATCCGCGCGGCAGGCGATGATCGCTCACTTGCAGCAAGTTCGTGCTGATGTGACCGCCGCGCAGGACGGAAAGGCCAACCAGAAAGGGTAAGCTATGGCTCGGATTGGGTACGTCGGGCTTGGGGCCATGGGCGGTCGGGTAGCGAAGCGCCTGCTGGATAGTGGACACCAGGTAGTCGGGTACAATCGAACACGGGCAAAAGCCCAGTGGCTCATTGATGCCGGTATGGGATGGGGTGATACGCCACAGGCGGTTGCCCAGTCCGCCGATTTCATCTTTTCGATGGTAACTGATACTGCTGGGCTCCATGCGATTACCGGTGGCCCGGATGGCATTCTGGCTGGTCTTGGACCGGGTAAGGTGTACTGCGACATGAGCACGGTGAGCCCGGAGGCCTCGCGCCACCTGGCTCGTCGAGTGGCGAGTCTCGGAGCATCTATGCTGGATGTGCCCGTCTCTGGGAGCGTGATCACCTTGGAGCAAGGCAAGCTCTCACTCATGGTCGGTGGTGACCGGGAGACTTTTCTTCGTGTGCAGCCCATTCTCACCGACATAGGTCCTAAGGTAACCTATGTCGGTGAGAATGGGCAGGCAGTATTGATGAAGATTGCCGTGAACCTCAATCTCCAGATTCAATTTACCGGATTCTGCGAGGGGTTATTTCTGGCTGAGAAGGGTGGTATACCGCGTCAAACCGCAATGGAGGTCTTGCTGAATAGTGTCATCGCCTCGCCCTCCTTGC
Source organism: uncultured Chloroflexia bacterium (assembly GCA_963810535.1). Taxonomy (GTDB): domain Bacteria; phylum Chloroflexota; class Ktedonobacteria; order Ktedonobacterales; family JADMIN01; genus JAJPKE01. Next base: position 116,235 of record CAWENW010000001.1, on the reverse strand, counting down.
AGTACCGTACGCCATTTATTCTCCAAATGCCGGACGAGGCGTGGTTCAACGTAAACATGATGCAGAAGGACATGCTCCTTGCGCTCGAGCAGGCGCGGGCACTGAATGTACCGCTCCCAACTGTCGCATTGACCAATGAGTTCCTGACCGCCGCCCGGTCCATGGGACTTGCGAGCTACGATTTTGCCGTAGTGTACCGGGTGCTGGAGAAAATGGCCGGATTAGACCGGACGGAAGAGAAAGCAGAATAATCACTATGGCTCACGCTAAAGCGCCACAAAGCCGGACCGGCCAAGAGTCCCCCCTCGCCGATGTCGATCGGTGGCTATTGATGTATCGAGACATGTTGCGCATCCGCTTATTTGAAGAGCAAGTAAACGACCTGTATCGCACTGCTCGTATGCCTGGTCTCGCGCATCTTTATAGCGGTGAAGAGGCAGTCGCGGTGGGTGTATGCCAGGCTCTGCGCCGGGACGATTACATAACCAGCACCCATCGTGGCCATGGACACTGCCTGGCCAAAGGCGCGCGGATCGACCGAATGTTTGCCGAGCTGCTGGGCAAGGAGCCGGGTTACTGCCGAGGTAAGGGCGGATCGATGCACATCGCCGACCAGGATACCGGCAATCTGGGCGCTAACGCTATTGTCGGCGGCAGCGCCGGCATCGCTACCGGCGCTGCTTTTTCCAGCAAAATGCGCGGCAGCGAACAGGTCGCGGTCTGTTTCTTTGGCGACGGCGCTCTTGGTCAAGGAGTGCTCTACGAGGTCATGAATATGGCGTCGCTGTGGAATCTTCCAGTGGTATACGTCTGTGAAAACAATCTTTATAATGAATACACGCACAATCGGGAGACCACCGCTGGGAGCATGTCGGCGCGGGCGGAGGCCTTCGGGATCCTTACCAAGGACGTGGACGGGCAAGATGTACGCCAGGTATACACTGCCGCGGGAGAACTGGTGGAAAGAGCGCGAGCGGGCGGTGGTCCCGGTTTCCTGCTGGCCAACACCTATCGCTACTTCGGTCATCATGTGGGCGACGTCCAACGAGGCTATTACCGTTCCAAAGAGGAAGAGGAGTTTTGGAAGGATGAGCGCGATCCAATTTCCATACTGAGTAACTGGCTTGTCTCCGAGAACCTCATCGATGAAGCTCGGTTGGAAGGCATTCGGGCCGAGGCGCAAGCCGAAGTCGATACCGGGGTCGAGTATGGCCTGAATGCGCCGTTTCCTGCAGTCAGTGAGGTAACAGAGCATGTCTATGCCTAGGGTAGCCGAATGAGATGTCGAAGACCGCTCACATGCGTGAAGTCACGCTTGGTCAGGCCATTCGCGAGAGCCTGGCGGAAGAGATGCGCCGTGATCCAACCGTGTTCATCTTGGGTGAAGATGTGGCCGAAGCTGGAACGCCCTTTAAGGTCCTCTCCGGCTTGGTGGAAGAATTCGGCCCGCAACGCGTAATCGATTCACCGATCTCCGAGGCCGGTATAAGCGGCCTCGGAGTTGGAGCGGCAATGACTGGTATGCGGCCTATCATTGACATCATGTTCGGCGACTTTCTCGGTCTGGCGATGGATCAAATTGCGAACCAGGCGGCCAAGGTACACTACATGTCTGGGGGCAAGCTGCGTGTGCCGCTGGTGATCCGTACGACACTGGGTGCCACAAGGCGTACTGGAGCGCAGCATAGCCAGAGTCTGCATGCGTGGGTCAGCCATATCCCCGGTCTGAAGGTGGTATTGCCATCTACTCCGTACGACGCCAAAGGTCTGCTAAAGACGGCCATACGGGACGACAACCCTGTTGTCTTCTTCGAAGATAAGATGATGTATCAGCTCAAAGGGCTGGTGCCTGAAGACGACGACTACGCCATTCCTTTTGGAGTGGCTGATGTAAAGCGAGTCGGGACCGATATTACTCTGGTCGCGACCAGCAGCATGGTCCAGGTCGCCTTGGAAGCTGCGCTTCAGCTGGAATCAGATCGGTGTTAGCGCCGAGGTCATCGATCCACGCACGACTCTTCCCCTTGATAAAGAGGCGTTGATCGCTTCAGCCAAAAAGACGAGCCGCGCCATAGTTATCGATGAAGGCTACGAGAGCTATGGAGTTACGGCAGAGCTCGCGGCGGTAATCGCCGAGGGAGCCTTCTATTACCTCGATGCCCCAGTCAAGCGGATGGGGGCAATGGACGTACCTGTGCCATTTTCGCCGGTGCTGGAAGATCAGACGGTACCCACCGCCGCAGCGGTGGCCGAGCTGGCCAAGACGCTCTGCGGCCGTGTGTGACGGCTTACGGAACCCGGCGTGCTCTGCTTTTGAAAGGGTCGGACAATGTCGATCAAGACCTATGGCCTGATGAACGTCGATTGGGAAGCGCGCCTCGATGTCGCGCGCCTGCGCACCGAGCGGCTTTCGCGGATCAAGAATCTTCTCAAGCAGTCGCAGCTGGGTGCGCTGCTCTGTTTCGATATGAGCAACGTGCGTTATATCACCTCCACGCACCTGGGAACCTGGGCCATGGATAAGCTGGCCCGTTTCACACTGCTGCCCCAGGATGACGATCCCATACTGTGGGATTTTGGCTCGGCGGCACGGCACCACCAGTTATATTGTCCCTGGCTGGGTGAGAGATCGCGAGCCGGCATCTCAACCCAGCGAGGTGCCATGCTGCCCGAGGCAGGGCGTGCGGAAGCGGTGGCCCACAAAATCCGTGTAGAGCTGGAAGAGCGTCATCTGCTTGACGAGCCGGTGGGCGTGGATGTCATCGAGATGCCCGTTCTCTTTGCGCTGCAAAAAGAGGGAATTCAGGTCGTCGATGGGCAGCAATTGATGCAGCAGGCGCGTCTCATAAAAACGAGAGATGAGATCACCCTACTGTCGACCGCCTGTATGATGGTGGATGCTGCCTACGATGAGCTGTATCGGTTCATGAAGCCGGGAGTGCGGGAGAATGAGTGCGTCGGGCTGGTCAGCAAGATTCTCTACGATATGGGGTCCGAGCACGTCGAAGGTGTTAACGCTATCTCTGGCGAGCGTTGCAGTCCGCATCCCCACGTCTTTAGTGATCGTACCCTTCGGCCCGGCGACCCCGCCTACTTCGACATCCTGCACAGTTACAACGGCTATCGGACTTGTTACTACCGCACGTTTGCGGTGGGCAGCGCCTCACAATCTATGGTTGATGCATACAAATATTGTCGTGAGATTCTGGACGCGGCAATTCATGCGATCCGGCCCGGTGTTACCACCGCCGACGTCGTAAAGCTTTGGCCGAGGGCGGAGGAGTTTGGTTTTGACAATGAGGAGGCCGCTTTCGCCTTGCAGTACGGCCACGGTGTTGGCCTGTCAATTTGGGAGAAGCCAATCTTCAGCCGGCTGGTTTCGTTGGACCATCCTGAGGTCATCGAGGAAGGCATGGTCTTCGCGCTTGAAACGTTTTGGCCGGCTAGTGACGGCTGGACCGCGGCTCGCATTGAAGAGCAGCTCGTCGTCACCAGTGACGGCTGTGAGGTGATCACGCGTTTCCCTGCTGAGGACCTGCTCATCTCCGGGGCGCATTACTACACTTCCGCCGGTCCCTTGCCTGCTATCCGCGAGACGCAGTCACATCTCAATACCGCTGCAGGCAAAGGCGAAGCGCCAGTGGCGCCGGGAGCTATACCGAGCTATTAGGGCGAGATCATGTCCAGGGAGGACCACTGTATGGCGACTGACGTCATCCTACCGGCGTTAGGCATGGCACAGGATTCGGGCACTATTGTCCAGTGGCTCAAAGGCGAAGGCGATAAGGTCGAAAGAGGCGAGCCGGTCGCCGAGATCCAGACCGACAAGGTCACGGTGGAGATCGAGGCACCGGCTAGCGGGACGCTTATCTCTATCAGCGCTCGCGCTGGCGACGAGGTGCCGGTAGGGCAGGTCATTGCGCGCATCCTCGCCCCTGGGGAGCCCCAGGCGTTGGAGTCCGGGCGCGCCATCACTCCTTCGCCTGTCCCCCCAGCTGCCGGCGAGCTGCCGCGAGACCTGCCCAGCACCGGCCATGTCGCCGGCAGCTGGGGCGGCACTGCAACTGGGCAGCCGGTGACCCACGGGGCCGAAAACGGCAGGCGCCTTGCATCACCGAAAGCAAAACGTCTGGCCGCTGAATACGGAGTCGATCTGGTTGCGCTGGCCGGCTCGAGGTCCGGTGGTATCATTCTGGCCGCCGATGTGCTGGCGGCCACGACGGCACCGGGCAATACCGGTGGAACCGACGGCATTGAGGGTCCCTCCGGTACCCTGGGAAGAGCCTGGCAGCTTATGGCCGAGCGCACCGCCCAGAGCTGGGGCAGTGTTCCACACTTCTATCTGGAGCGCGAGGTGACTGCCGATGCTCTCATTTCCTGGCGCGACCGGGTCCAGAAGCAGTCATCCGACAAGTTAACATATACCGATTTACTCATTCGGATTGTGGCAAAGGCGCTCCGCCTGCACCCACGTTTAAATTGCGCCTGGATGAACGGCACCATCGTCAACAACCGGTCTGTGAACGTAGGCATAGCGGTGGCGGTTCCGGATGGGCTGGTTGTTCCAGTCATCTCACATGCGGATGAGCTCACGCTCGAAGCCATTGCGGCGCGCCGCGCTGATGTCGTAGAGCGAGCGCAGCGTGGCAAGCTGCGGCCCGAAGATCTCGAAGGCGGTACGTTTACCATCAGCAATCTGGGGATGTATGGCGTCGACGCGTTCAGTGCCATCATTAATGCGCCTCAGGCTGCTATTCTGGCAGTCGGCGCGTTGTCCCCACGCGTCGTTCCAGTGGGCGGCTTGCCGGCGGTAGTGCCGACCATGATGCTTACCCTCTCCTGCGATCATCGCGTAGTGGATGGTGCTCGCGGAGCTGAATTTCTTTCGACTATTGCTGGGTTGGTCGCTGACCCGCCACAGGGTTAGGGGAGGAGGAGAATAGTCATGGGAAACGACTCGAAGGAGTACGGTGCGCTGGTGAATGGCAAGCGGCTATCAAGTGGGCATTCTGCCGAGATTCGCAGCCCATATGACGATAGCCTGGTCGCCGTTATCCACCGTGCCGGGCCAGAGGATATTGAGACTGCCATCTCTGCGGCGGTTGAGGCGTTTCGAATAACTCGCCGGCTTCCGTCCTGGCAGCGCAGCGACATTCTCGAACGGATCAGCGCCAGTATCGCTTCGCGACGCGAGGAACTTGCCCGCACAATTTCGCTTGAGGCGGGCAAGCCCATCAAGACAGCTCGCGCCGAAGTGGATCGCGCTCGATTTACCTTTAAGGTAGCTTCTGAGGAAACGCGGCGCATTTACGGCGAGATAGTACCGCTGGACTGGCAGGCAGGCAACGAAGGACGTATTGCCGAGATCTATCGAGTGCCGCTGGGGGTGGTGGCGGGAATTACGCCATTTAATTTTCCTCTCAATTTGGTAGCTCATAAAGTAGCTCCGGCATTGGCGGCGGGAGACCCCATCCTTCTCCGGCCGGCTTCACAGACTCCGATCAGCGCTCTTCTCCTAGGAGATATTCTGTTAGAAGCCGGATGGCCGGAAGGCGGAATCGCGGTGCTGCCCAGCACTACGGCAGATGCCGCTCCACTGGTAGAAGATGATCGCATTCGCGCCCTGACTTTTACCGGAAGTCCAGCAGTGGGGTGGGAGCTCAAGAAACGGGTGGGGCGCAAGAGACTCACTCTCGAGCTGGGGGGCAATGCCGGAGTCATTATCCATCGTGACGCCGATATCGCCTATGCCGCCGAGCGCGTTGCCTGGGGTGGGTTCTCTTACGCTGGGCAGTCCTGCATCTCGGTACAACGAGTATTCGTCCATCAGGATGTCTACCAGTCGTTCCTAGATGCCTTTCTTCCCCGAGTACGTGCCCTGAAGGTCGGCGATCCGCTGGATGAAGGCACTGACGTGGGTCCGGTTATTACCATAAGCGAGGCCGACCGCGTGGCTACCTGGGTGAACGAGGCGCGCTCGGAGGGTGCCGAAACATTAGTTGGCGGTAGGCACCAAGGATCTCTTTGGGAGCCCACGGTGCTGGCGGGAGTTAGCGCCACCATGCGGGTCTCCAACCGCGAAGTCTTCGCTCCACTCGTTGGGAATCACCCCGTACACTGATGTCCAGGACGCCATTCGCGCGGTCGATCAGAGTGATTTCGGCCTGCAGGCCGGTATCTTCACGCGTGATCTGCAGATCGTTCGCGACGCGTTCACGGAGATAGAGGTAGGGGGCCTAATCGTCAACGATGTGCCGACCTATCGGATCGACCACATGCCGTACGGTGGTGTGAAACACTCGGGATCTGGACGTGAAGGTCTGCGATACGCCATCGAGGAAATGACCGAGATGAAGCTGCTGGCGCTGAATTACCGGATCTAGTCCCCTCGTGAGCGCCAGCTTGTTACCTGAACAGAGTCTCCAGGCGCTCTGTTGTTTGTTATCCTGGGTAGCGGTGGGAGACAAGAAGTGGACTTTCTGGTATGATCCGGCTACGCCGGTAACCAGCGCAAGAAGGGGGAGTGAAAAAAGCCAGTACTGTCCAGTAGAACACGCGTAGCATCGAGCCAATCCAACCCACGCACGGTTACCTGCTGTCCTTACGATCATCGCTGATCGTCGCACGATCATTGCCTGATTTCTAGGGCAATGAGCCAGTTCGCTCCACATGGAATCCGGGAGGAGCGATGGAGGGAAATCACGTGTTTGGACACACGAATGCACCCTGGCGCAAGATTGCTGGTATTTCCAGTGTCCTCGTTCTCATGGTGATAAGCCTGTCGGCTTGTGGCGGCAGTTCGAGCGCAGCCACCAATACCACTCCGATCAAAATCGGTATCTCGCTGTCGCTGACCGGTGACTTTTCTTCCGACGGCTTATCTCGTTCAAGCAAGGCTATGAGCTGTGGGCGAAAGATATCAATGCTGCCGGTGGTCTGCTCCATCGCCAGGTGCAGCTCGATATCCTCGATGACACCAGCAGCGATACCCAGACGACGACGAATTATCAGGAGCTTATCGCCACCCATCATGACGATCTCGTGTTCGGGCCATTTTCCACGTTGCTGACGGTGCCTGCCTCGGTAGTCACGGCACGCTATAACTACGCGCTGGTGGAAGGCGCGGGTGGTGCCCCGTCGGTGTTTAATCGCGGCCTCAACGGCGTGTTTGACGTCTCGTTGCCGGTGGCGAACAACCTGCTCAGCTTCGCGAAGTCTGCTCAAGACGCTCCCTGCGGGAACTGGTCCGATGACCGTGGGCTATGCCACCTCTGACGATCCATTTACCAAGCCGCAGGTTGATATCGTCAAAACACAGCTCGAATCACAAGGCCTAACCTCAGTCACGCCAGAAACGGTCTTTCCTGACGAGACGACCGACTTTACGCCGATCGCTCAGAAGCTGATTCAAGCGCATGCCGATGTCGTGGTGCTGGGAACAACCACATCCGAGCAGGTCACATCGATTCTGCTCGCATTCAAACAACAAAACTATATCCCTAAAGCAATCATCGCAACCGCGGGGCCAGATCAGGGGGCAACGTTCCTTATCCGAAATCGGCAGTGCGACGGCCGCGGAAGGCATCATGGTTCCGAACGGCTGGTTCCCTGAGGCCAATAATCCTGGCAATGCGCAGATGGTTCAGGAATATGTCTCCCAATATGGCGGTACGTATGATGGCATCAGCGCCGACGTTGCCGAAGCCTATTCAGTCGGCCAGGTAACAGCGCAGGCGGTGACGAAGGACGGCAATCTCAATCAGGCTCAGCTGCTCGCAACTCTGCACAGTGGTACTTTCACCAGCGTGCAAGGCAACGTGAAATTCGACAGCACCGGCCAAAACACTGCCGCGCTATCGTACCTCTTCCAATGGCAGGGCGGCACTTTCGTGCCAATATACCCAGCAGGCACCACGGGCGTGGCAGAAATTCGAGTATCCCAAGACCGCCTGGTAGTGTAACTTTTTCTCCGGTGGGCCGATGTCTACTAAATCTCCAAGGGCAGCATCGGCCTATCGGTGAAAGCCATAACGCAGAACATCCTGGAGGAAGTATGGTGGAGGAAATAACGTCATGACTCTGGTTATTGACGGCGGCATCATTCCTGGCATTCTGACTGGCGGGGTGTATGCGCTTATGGCATCCGGCTTGACGCTCGTCTTTGGGGTGATGGATATCATCAATATCGCCCAGGGAGTAATGGTCATATTGGGTGCGTATCTTAGCTACGCGCTTGAGCAACATCTGCACATCGACCTGTTCCTGGGGTTGCTCATCACGATGCCAGCGATGTTCGTGGTGGGAGTGGTTATTTATTGGCTATTCATCCGCCCGCTCAAAAAGGATCGCACGATTTACTCGATCCTGGTGACGTATGCCGTGGCGATCATTATCGAAGGTATCTTGATCGCGATCTTCACATCAAATAACGTGATTTTGCACGCGTCGTACATCACGCAGTCATTCAAGCTTGGCAATTACTATTTCTCCTATATCTACGTTTTGGGCTTTCTGCTCAGCGTCATATTGCTGGCAGGATTGTATTTCCTGCTCTATCGGACGAAGTTTGGCCATAGTGTGCGCGCCTCTATGCAAAATCGCACCGCCGCTGAACTGGTCGGCATCAATGTGAACAGGATCTCGGCCCTCACCTTCGGCATCGGCGTTGCGCTTACTGCTGCAGGTGGCATGGTTTTCGGCTCGATCATGCCGTTCAATGCGAATAGTGGATATGACCTGATCTCGCGTCTGCTGGCGATCATTATCTTCGGCGGAATGGGGTCGCTCAGCGGCGCGCTGATCGCAGCAGTGTTCGCACTCGTCATCGAAGACGTCACTGCGGTAGTATGGTCACCGACATGGGCCAGTACGGTATTTTTCGTCTTGCTCATTGTCATTCTGATTGCGCGACCGCAAGGGTTGCTCGGCAAAATCTCGGGGAGGGCGCAATGATGCGGCGGCTCAGGCCCTGGGTGACACCAGCGGATTGGTAGTGGTGCTCGCGGTGGCAATAGCCTTTCCGTTTATTGACACCGATTCGACGACAACCGGGATCGCTGTTGTCGCGTTGATCTTTGCCGCCTTTGCCGTCAGCTGGAATATATTTGCAGGTTACACGGGCTACATCGCTCTCGGCCATACGGCCTATTTCGGGATTGGCGCGTATGCTCTGGCGATTATCTGCGAACACAATACCTCGCTCAACGGATGGCAACCATTAGAGTTGGTGCCCGTCTGCGGGCTGATCGCCGGTGTTGTGGCCATCCCGCTGGGGGCCATTGCGCTCCGTACGCGACGGCATACGTTTATTGTGATTACGATCGCCACATTCTTCGTCATACAGCTGCTCGCCGAAAACTTGCGCGGCATCACGAACGGGACAACGGGAATCAATTTGCCGACTCCTTTTCAGTGGTTTGGCTCGCAGCTTGGATTGCCACTTGGCGATTTCTTCAATATTCCATTTTACTACTCGGCGCTCGCCTTGACCGTTTTGGCGCTCATCGTATCGTGGTTCGTGCGCAATTCTAAATATGGCCTTGGGCTGCTCGCCATTCGTGACGATGAGGATCGCGCGCTGGGCCTGGGGGTAAAGACAGGTATATTCAAGTTGAGCGCCTTCGTCCTCTCGGCAATCTTGGTCGGCATGGCTGGCGCCATCTATGTATATTACGAGAGTTTTGCCATTCCCAGATACGCCTTCGATCCCCTCAATGATATCGCGGTCGCGCTCATGGCATTTATGGGAGGCATTGGTACCCTCAGCGGCCCTCTCCTGGGCGCACTGGTCATCGAATCGGCGAAGCTTTATTTTGGGGCGAACTTTGACCAGTTGAACGGCGGTCTGTATCTCATCGTATATGGCGCGCTGTTTCTGGTAGTCATTTTGTTGCTACCGCAGGGTATCGTTCCATCGCTGCGTGGGTTGTGGTCGAACTGGCGCACCACTGGCCGACATTGGCCCGCTGGCGCTGCCTGCGAAGTTTAAAACCACGGTCCCAGTTACACCTACGCCAGTGCCAGTAACGCAGAAGGAGGCGAAAACATGAGCTTGCTCGAAGTGCGCGCTGTCTCCAAAGCGTTTGGCGGCATTCAGGCCCTCAGCGATTGCTCGCTTGCCGTCGATGCCGGGAAGATCACTGGGATCATTGGACCAAATGGCTCGGGCAAGACAACACTTTTCAACATCATTACCGGCTACGAAAAAGTCGATGGCGGTGAGATCTGGTACAACGGCAAAGCAATCACGAATACCTCACCAGATAGAGCCTTTGCGCTGGGTATTGGTCGCACTTTTCAGATCACACGCATCTTTCCACGACTGACCGTTCTGGAAAACATGCACGTCGCAGCACAGCGCAATACCGTGCAAGGTTTGCTTGGTCGGTGGAGCACTTCACACGAGCAGCGACGCGCGCTGGATTTGCTGGATTTCGTCGGCATCACGGCACTGAAAGATCTACCGGCAGGCAACCTTTCCTTTGGGCAAAGGAAGCTGTTGGAATTCGCCTTCATTCTGATCGCTGATCCGAAAGTGATTCTGCTCGACGAGCCTGCCGGTGGCGTGAATCCTACCATGATTACGCACATAGCCAGCCGCATCCGTGAGCTGAACCAGATCGGCATCACCTTCCTGATCGTTGAGCATAACATGGAGTTCGTCATGGGTCTGTGCGACAAAATGATAGTGATGCATCGAGGAACGAAGATCGCTGAGGGCACACCCGTTGAGGTGCGCCAGAATCCCGCTGTGCTGGAAGCGTACCTTGGAGACTGAAAACATCATGCTGACACTCCGCCAAGTGATTGCAGGCTACGACGGCAGCGATGTCCTTAAAGGAGTCGATCTCGAAATACAACAGGGATCGATTACCTGCATCGTGGGGCCAAACGGAGCAGGCAAATCAACCGTATTGCGCACGATCAGCGGCCTGCTGCGACCGCGCGCTGGTGAAATTCGCTTCGAGGGGCACAATCTAGTTGGCAAAGGCCCGCGCCAGATCCTGGAGCTGGGCATCGTGCAAGTGCCGCAGAATCACAGCTTGTTCAACGAGATGACCGTCCATGAGAACGTGCGACTTGGTGCCTATCTGCTCAATGATAAGTCGAAGGTGAATCATGCATCTGGCCAATGTGGAAGATCTTTTTCCCATCGTTCGCGAGAGAGCAAACGATAAAGCAGGGGATCTTTCTGGTGGCCAGCAGCGACTCGTAGAATTTGCGCGCTGCCTGATGCTCGACCCTAAATTGATCTTGCTCGATGAGCCATCTATGGGGCTTGATCCGCGCACGCTAAAGCAAGTTTTCGACACGATTACCCTGATGCATCAATCGGGCCGCACCATCTTGTTGGTGGAACAAAACGTACGCACTGGGTTGACCGCTGCAACGGATGGCGTTGTGATGGAAAGCGGTCGGGTGCTCCTAGCAGGGACGAATCTCGAGATCCTCCATCACCCGGAGATCAGCCACCTCTATCTGGGTGGCGCTCTCGCCGAAACTTGAGAATATCAACCTCCGCGCCAACTCTAATCGTGGGGGGGACAACGCACTTCGTTCAATCTGGTGTGGAGCAAGAAGCAGAGAGGATAGAGATCTCCATGGCAGCAGAAGAGCGTGTGCAGATCGCGCTGGATAATTGGGCACCCAGGTTTATCGCGAACGGCATCGATGCGAATGATTTAGCGCGGTTGGCGCGCACTATCCAGCGATGGGAGGATTGGTCGCCGACATGGTCGGGTCTGGCCGTCGAGCGTGCTCGAATGGGTGAAGAAGCTGAAGGGTATGGCAACTTCGTATCGGCAGGTGAGCATTACTTTGCAGCTGCGATGCTTTATCATTTTGGCAAATTCATGGTCGTGCGGCACCCAGACCAGTTGCGTGCAGGTCACAAGTTCACGGTGCGTACGTACCAGCGCGGGTTACCGTTCTATGAATTCCCGGGCGAGCGAGTCGAGGTCCCCTATGAAGATGGGCGTGTGATTCCCGCAATCCTGCGCAAGCCGTGGCATGCGCCTCGCGCACCAATTGTCATTATTTCTCCGGGACTTGATTCGGTGAAAGAAGAGCTGCATCTCTATGGCAATGACTTGCTGAGGCGTGGCCTCTCGGTCCTCGCCATCGACGGCCCAGGCCAGGGCGAATCAGAGCTCGATCTGCCTCTGCGTCCGGACTATGAGGTGCCAATTCGCTACGTCATCGATTACCTGGAAACGCGTAATGATGTTGATGCCTCGCGCGTGGGAATGCTTGGTGTGAGTCTCGGCGGCTTTTTTGCTGCGCGTGCTGCTGCGTGGGAGCCACGTCTCAAAGCAGCGGTCATGTTGGCTTCGGCATACAACTTAGCACAGCACTTCGACCGCTATCCCTTGCTTACCCAGGAGGCCTTTGTGTACCGCCTGAAGGCCCGGGATGAAGCAACCGCCCGTGAAATGCTCAAAGCCTTCACCTTGGAAGGCCTGACTGACCGCATCACCTGCCCATTCCTGGTGATCATTGGTCGCCAGGACCGGCTTTTCCCACCTGAAGACTCCGAGCGTGTAGTGGCTGAGATTGGGGCCAATGCCAAACTCTGGATGTTTGACGATGGCAACCACGTCTGCAATAACATACCTTACAGATATCGCCCGCAGCAGGCCGATTGGCTTGCCTCGTCACTCTAGCCAGAGAGGCACATCTCCAACCCAGGCACGGTTACCTGCTGTCCTTACGATCATCGCTGATCGTCGCACGATCATTGCCTGATTTCTAGGGCAATGAGCCAGTTCGCTCCACATGGAATCCGGGAGGAGCGATGGAGGGAAATCACGTGTTTGGACACACGAATGCACCCTGGCGCAAGATTGCTGGTATTTCCAGTGTCCTCGTTCTCATGGTGATAAGCCTGTCGGCTTGTGGCGGCAGTTCGAGCACAGCCGCCAATACCACTCCTATCAAAATCGGTATCTCGCTGTCGCTGACCGGTGACTTTTCTTCCGACGGCATCTCGTTCAAGCAAGGCTATGAGCTGTGGGCGAAAGATATCAATGCTGCCGGTGGTCTGCTCCATCGCCAGGTGCAGCTCGATATCCTCGATGACACCAGCAGCGATACCCAGACGACGACGAATTATCAGGAGCTTATCGCCACCCATCATGACGATCTCGTGTTCGGGCCATTTTCCACGTTGCTGACGGTGCCTGCCTCGGTAGTCACGGCACGCTATAACTACGCGCTGGTGGAAGGCGCGGGTGGTGCACCGTCGGTGTTTAATCGCGGCCTCAACGACGTGTTTGACGTCTCGTTGCCGGTGGCGAACAACCTGCTCAGCTTCGCGAAGCTGCTCAAGACGCTCCCCGCGGGAACCGGACCGATGACCGTGGGCTATGCCACCTCTGACGATCCATTTACCAAGCCGCAGGTTGATATCGTCAAAACACAGCTCGAATCACAAGGCTTAACCTCAGTCACGCCAGAAAGAGTCTTTCCCGACGAGACGACCGACTTTACGCCGATCGCTCAGCAGCTGATTCAAGCGGATGCCGATGTCGTGGTGCTGGGAACAACCACATCCGAGCAGGTCACATCGATTCTGCTCGCATTCAAACAACAGCACTACAATCCCAAGGCGATCATCGCGACTGCGGGACCCGACCAGGGCCAGCAGTTCTTGACCAGTATCGGCGGCGCCTCCTCGGCCGAAGGCATCATGGTTCCGAATGGGTGGTACGCTCAGGAAAACACTCCTGGCAATGGCGCTATGGTATCCGCATATATCCACACATACGGCGGCAATGCCAACAACATCAGCGCCGACGTTGCCGAGGCCTACTCAGTCGGCCAGGTGGTAGCGCAGGCGGTGACCAAGGATCGGCGGCCTGAATAATACCAAGCTCATTCAGGAGCTGCACAGCGGCGACACGTTCACGTCGGTACAGGGTCCAGTCAAGTTCGACAGCACCGGACAGAACACCGTGATTCAATCGTACCTCTTCCAGTGGCAGAACGATGCGCTGGTGCCCGTCTTCCCGGTTAATTCTGCCGGAGCCCAGAATCCGGAGTATCCCAAGCCAACCTGGCCGTAGCCGTATGCCTCGGCCGGGAAAGATCACGTGCGCAAAAACCGCTCGGAACACACACCTGCTGCCAAATGGCAGGCGAATGTCTCCGAGCGGTAGGTGGGGGGCGAGCTAGCGTAGATCGTTGAGTCTGCGCTCGGCCTCATCGAGCGAGATGCCGCCACTGCGCAACTGCTCGAGAATCCCGCGGCGCTGGGCATCCACATCATCCGCCGAGTTCTCGGGGAAGCCTCCGGGTGCGTTTGCCGCCTGCTCTTCATCATCATACTCGATCCGCACACGCTGTGCTCCGCCTGGCTTCGAAGCGGTGCTGGATCCAGTTGAGCTCCCGCGCCGGGTATCCCACTCGCGGCGCAGTTGAGAAAAGCTGGATTCCAGCTCAGACATAGCCTTTTCTACCGCCGAGCGTACATCACGGCCGATTGCCTCCCAATCGGTCTCTCGCGCGCGTTTGGCGGCTTTCTCAGCGTAGTCTTGTGCCTGCTCGGCCGCCCTGCGTGCGGTTTGTTCAGCTTTCTGACGCAGGTCATTGAGCCGCTCCTCGTACTCTCCATACATGCGGGCGCCCTGCCCTCGCTCCCATTCGAAGTGAATGTCATGGGCGCTCGGAGTCCCAAGGTCTTCTTGTTCCGTCGACTCCGGCACCGGACCTTGAAAGTGAAAATTGGCGCGGCCAGGTGCGCGATCCCAACGGACGCGGAAGCGCTGCCCGGCAATCGAGCCTTCCCAGGTGCGGGTGTCCTGCGCGTCGGCAGAGTCGGTTTTTTCGTGATTGCTGAAGTCTTCGCCCATGCTTTGCTCCTTCTCGTATCGATCGGTTGCGGCTATTGAAATGTCGCCGCCTTCACTGACCAGGGTCACAGTAGAATCTCCGCGACCCAGTACTCCAACCAAGTTGCGTCGCCGTCCCCGTTCGACGCTGAGCGGCAGCCGCGTCTTGATTTCTCCGCCGAATGTACGGGCTACGAAGCGAGCGTTGACATCTTCACGCACCCGTAGCTTGATGTCCCCGCCTGCGTGTACCGTATACTCGGTCTGATTGCCCAGGATAGTATCTATGTTCGCATCGCCGCCGGCACGCTTTACGATGAGGCCGCCGGTAGCATTTTCAACTTCCAAGTCGCCGGCAATAGTGCTCAGCTGGACCAGGCCGCGCGCGTCGCGTATGTGTGCGTCGCCGCCTATGCTGTGCACTTCGATGGCCTCTACAACGCCGGTCACATCCAGATCACCTCCAATCGCGGCCACGGTCATCGTGAGGACCGAGCTGATTCGCGCATCGCCGCCAACCGAGCTGCCGCGCAGTATGAGTGTCGACCCCTCCACCTCGAGATCTCCCCCGATTGCGCCCAGCAGGGTCACGGTGCCGCAGCGGTGTAGCTCGACATCGCCGGAAACCGCGTCCCGTATCTCGAGGCCGGGTAAATCGCGGGCCTCGAGATCACCGTTAATATGTCCAATGACCGGTGGCTCGTCAAAGTCCGAAAGGTCAGCGTCGCCGTTCACCAGACGGACGCGTAGGCTCCCGCCGTGCTGGGCTTCCAGGTCGCCTTCCAGCTGGGCAATCTCAGTTACCGCCACCCGTTCAACGCTGACGTCCCCGCTAACCCGTGCTACCTGAACGTACCCGTCGAAATGTTCGGCTCGAAGATCACCGTAGATGCGGCGAACCAGGACTTCCGCTCCGTCCGGAACACGAATCTCGCTGTTGTCGGGAAGTCGAGTAAAGCGAAGCTCGCCTCCATCTGTTTCAGCGTCTGGTCTTTGCGGTTCATCGCTCTCGGTACTGAGAAGCACCTGGGCTGCGCCGCCGAAGATAGTCAGATTGCCTTCGACCAGATCGATCTCAATGTGCAGATGTGAAGGATCGAAATCGGTGTCGTCCGCCTGCTCGGGCAGAGCAGACTCCTCGCTAGGATGTACGTTGTTCGTGTTCTCGGGTTCCATCGAATTTGCCTCTTACTTTCACCGTGCCTTACTTATCTTGGCGCATTAGCTGAAGGTGAGCCTCTTCGGTTGTGATTCGCCCGGCGGCCAGATCCGCCAGAATCTCGTGGCGCGTACGGCGATGAGCGGGGTCGTTCTGCTCATCGTCGGCATTAAAACCGAGCGTTGTGAGCACATTACCGAGGCGTGCCTTGACGGTTGGATAGGAGACACCAAGCATGTCTTCGACATTCTTGATTATGCCGCGGCAGCGCAGAAACGCCTCGACAAATTCGATTTGTCCAGTGTCCAGTCGCGCAAGGCGTCCAAATCGATCATCTTCATCGTGCCGCCAGAGTGGGGATGGGCTGGGAGAGGCCGAGGAAAGATGGAAGTTGCCTTCCAGGGTCGTGGAACAGTGAGGACATCGTAGCTGCGTTACGGTCATGATCTCGGCGCAGACCGGACACTGGCCATCTATCTCATAGGAAACCGCCATTACGTTGCCACTCCTGACTCGCTAATACGGTGCAACCGCTACCTCAACGTATATCACGGAACATTAATAAAATCAAGTGCATGTTTACCAAAATTAAGTCGGTGATTGATAATATTAATTTGCCATACGTGAACCACTGCTGGACTGGGACTGGTGGAACTTTTGGGTGGACCTATGGGCTCGCACGTAGCTATTAGCTGTCTGGCACGTCGTAACAATCATGCTTTGGGACGCGCGCCGCAGACAGGCGCTCTTCCCGGATGCACCATCAAATCCCTTAGAGGATGGATCATCTATGGCTACCGCCATCCGGAAAACGGAACTCACACCTCTTGAGGCTATCGTTGTCGAGAATGCGCTCGGCGAAGAGGCTCGTAGGGGTACACAAACGGGAACGCTGGCGAGCATCCAGCGGCTCACCAAGGAGCGTCAAAAACTCTACCGTTTCTCAGCGGCCCACCCATTTCTCGCCGCTACCAACAGTCAACGTATTCGGGAGATAGGGGCGGAGATCGAGCTACTCTGGGAGACCCTTCGGCGTGAGAGAGCGTCACGCCGCATCGCCATCGAGCGAGCACTGAATGTGGTTGACGAAGGCGATGAGCAGCAACAAGAGCCCGACGATTCTCACGATGCCGCCTGAGGGTAGCGGCTACACGCGCAGCTTACACCCCGCTGCGATAAAACGTGCCCCGAGCTTAGAACCTAACCCGGGAACCGACTCGCGAGAGCGCCGACACGATGCTATGCCGATGCCTCTTTTCACGCTATATCTGTCCATCCTATAGTATGATGGAATGGAAATACTACTGTGTGCGAGAGAGAGGTACCGTAGAGATGCCGTGGGCCATAGGCCGGCTCGCCGGGCAAGACGGCAATACGGCGGGCGCCTCGCCGCCCGATCTTGCTGGTCGGCGAAACACCCTCGCGTATATTATTCTAGGCCTGGTTGGCTCCCGCCCAATGACCGGCTATGATATCAAACGAGCTTTCGACCGGTCACTGGCAACGTACTGGAACGCGGGACACAGCCAGATCTACACTACCTTGAAAGCTCTGGCGGCACGCCGGTTGGTTACCTCCGAGCTCGTCCATCAGGAGGGACGACCGAACCGGAGAGTATATAGTCTCACTCCAGCCGGAGAAGAGAGGTTGGATCGCTGGCTCAGCGAGCCGGTGCCTCCTCGCTATACCAAGGACGAATTCTTGACGAAGCTCTTCTTCTGCGGTCTGACTTCCGACCAGTCGGCTCTCGATCACCTTGAAACGCACCTGAGAGCATTGCATGCACAGCTGGCCGACATGGAGCGAGCTCAACGCGAGTATGGCAACCGCCCAACCCGTCGTCCCCGGCTTCTGGAATATCAGATGCTGGTGAGAGATTACAAGCAGGCAATATTGCAGGCCGACCTCGAGGTGACGGAGAGAGCGCTCGTGGGTATTCGCGCCCGGACGGCGAGTCCTGGCGCCGAGGAGAGTTAGCCTCGCCGTCATGGCTCATCTGAGCCGCATCTGCCAGAGGCAACCGAACTACCAGCCGTTACCAGGCAACCGGTAACGTCCGGCGGAACGCCAGCGTGATCCAGCGCTCCGTCCGCTGGGGTCTCCGGTCTGGCGGCGCAAGGTGGCCGCCTGATCGGCGGCTTCGGCCGCTAGAGCCGCTACCAGTATCGCCACATCTTCGCTACCGAGCTCATCTGCCGGCTCAGGTGAGCCTTCCTGCTGGTTGACATCCAGTTCCTCGAGCGCTTCATCCGGGTGCCATTGCTCGGCGATGAAATCAGTAGAGAACTCCCCGGTCAGGAAGGCTGGATTCCGCATCAGCCATTGGTGGAACGGGATGGTCGTACGCACGCCGGCGATGCTATATTCATCCAGCGCGCGTCGAAGTCGGGCGATTGCCTCGGTGCGATCCCGTCCCCAGCAGATGAGCTTAGCCAGCAATGAATCATAGAAGAGCGGTATTCGCATTCCTTGATAGATACCGCTGTCCAGTCGCACCCCTGGCCCTGCCGGGTCGTTCTCCGCGGCAATTATACCTGCAGCCGGCAGGAAGCGGTTGTAGGGGTCTTCCGCCGTTATACGGGCCTCGATGGCATGGCCTCGAAACTCTACCTGATCCTGTGAAAAGCTGAGTGGCAAGCCAGCTGCCACTCGAAGCTGCTCACGAACTAAATCCAGTCCGGTACGCCATTCGGTTACCGGGTGTTCTACCTGCAGACGAGTGTTGACTTCGAGGAAATAGAAACTTCGATCCGGTCCGAGTAAGAATTCAACTGTTCCAGCATTGACGTAGCCCGATGCCTGCCCAAGCGCCACTGCTGCGCTCGTGAAGCGCGAACGCAGCTCTTC
Source organism: uncultured Chloroflexia bacterium (assembly GCA_963810535.1). Classification (GTDB taxonomy): domain Bacteria; phylum Chloroflexota; class Ktedonobacteria; order Ktedonobacterales; family JADMIN01; genus JAJPKE01. The sequence continues at coordinate 97,401 of CAWENW010000001.1, read as the reverse complement.
GTCCAGGGCCACCGACGGCGATTCTTCGATGAGCTTCTGATGCCGTCGCTGAATTGAGCACTCGCGTTCCCCCAGGTGGACGACCTGCCCATGTGTATCGGCAATTATCTGGACCTCGATATGGCGAGCCGGAGTGACCGCTTTCTCCATATAGACGGTGCTGTCGCCAAACGCACCGCGTGCCTCGCTCTGCGCCAGGCGAAGCGCCGCCTCCAGGTCTTCGCTTCGGTGGACGAATCTAATGCCCTTTCCGCCGCCGCCGGCCGCTGCCTTGAGCAGTATCGGGTAACCGATCTCGCCGGCGATCTTGGTGGCCTGTTGCGCATCCTCGATGCCGGCGTTGTAGCCGGGCACGATCGGCACACCCGCTCGGCTGGCAACGCGCTTGGCGGCGGTCTTCTCGCCAAGTTCGCGCATGACTCGTCCTGGGGGACCAACAAAGACGAGGCCCGCTTCCTGGCAGGCATCAGCAAAATCGGCGTTCTCCGAGAGGAACCCGTATCCAGGATGGATGGCCTGGGCTCCGCTTCGGTGGGCAGCCTCGATGATCTTTGACTGGTTGAGATAGCTTTCCGCCGCCGGGGCCGCTCCAATATGGATCGCCTCATCCGCCAGACGAACGTGAGGGGCATTGCGGTCCGCATCACTGTAGACCGCGACGGACTGCAGTCCAAGGTCCCGGCAACAGCGAATGACACGCACCGCGATCTCACCTCGATTGGCGATGAGAACCTTATCGAACGGTAGACGCTCACTGCTCTCTGTGCTCGCGTGGGATCGGCTGGACCGGCGTGACATCGAAATCACCCTCACTCTATTACTATCCCCTAATGCTGCCAGAACAGGAAGGCCGCAAGGCCGCTACCTGCCAACAGCGGGTCTACCCGAAGCAGTAGCATGACCGAGAAGACGATACCGTAGAATATGTCGGCGATGGGCTGTACCAGCCAGAGCGCCGCGAAAATCAGCAGAATGCCAAAGTTGCCGAAGGTATACAGAGTGTACTGTAGCTCTCGAGGCAGCCAGGGAGCAATAATGCCGAAGCCGTCCAGCGGCGGAACTGGTATGAGATTGAGCACCACGCTGAGCACCTGAAAGAAGACCAAGAGACCGAGCGCGCTGGCCAGGTAGGGGTGAGTATCGGTCACGCCAATCCAGAAAGGTATCGAGGCCACCACGGCTACTAGACCGTTCATAACCGGCCCTGCCAGCGATATCGCGCTCTGCCAGACCCGGCCGCGCACCAGATTGCGATTGATATAGACTGCGCCGCCGGGTAGCGCGATGCCGCCCAGTAAAATGAAGACGATCGGCAATATGATACTGAGCACCGGATGCAGATATTTGAGAGGATTGAAGGAGAGATAGCTTCTGGTGCTGTCGCTATGGTCTCCACCGACATAGGCGGTCGCGGCGTGACCGAATTCGTGTAAGCAAAGGCTAAAAATCCAGCCGACCAGTACCAGCCCGACAGTTCCGGGAACTTCGAGAGAAGGCTGGTTCTGCCACAGCATGAAGACAGAGAATCCTAGCAAGATGAGAAATGCCGCCACAATCTCCCAGTTGATCTGCGCCACGATAATCTGCAGAGGATTAGGCGATCTGCGCAGGTCGCCACCGTAGAGCACCTCCCTACGATACGGATTCTGATTGTACACAAGCGCTCCTTCTAAAAAAGAACCCGATCCGCTCGCTCGCTTACCGGCGGCCCAGCAAACGCTTAGCGATTCGGTCGAGTGAGATAATGTCGTCGATTCCCAGAAAACGGGAGAGGAGGAAGTAGACGACGCAGGCTACTCCTATCGAAGAGAAGACTCGTACCGCCTCTCGCAGCGTCTCGGCCCATGAGGCTATCTGCTGGGGTAGCGCTACCAGTGCCAGGGTATACGTAAATCGCGCTGCCAGCGCCATGACTACACTGGCGAGCAGGACATTGAAGATATAGAGCCACAGGTCTCCCATGTGGATTCCGCCGATGCGCGGGCCGAGCAACAACAGCAGTACCAGCGCCTCGCCCAGTGAGCCAAGCGACGTTGCCAGGGCGAGGCCACTCGCTCCGAAGGGGTTCAAGAAGATTATGCTGAGAGCTATGACGAACATGAACTGGAGGATGCTCACTTCAACTGGGGTCCGGCTATCATGGAGAGCATAGAAGCTGCGTGTCAGGATCTCGATGAGCGAGAGGCCAAGTAGCCCAATCGCAAAGAAGACGAGCGGCTGCCAGAAGTAGATGAGCAGCCTGTCATCGAAGGTGCCGTGATTCAATATCAGGCGAGTGATCGGCTCAGCCAGCACGATCATGCCAAGCGCCGATGGTATAGCCAGGTAAGTGATAGCTTTAAACGTCCGCAGAATAGTGTCGCGCAGCCGGTCCCACTGGTTGGCTGAAACCATAGCTGCAAGGGTAGGAAACGCCGCCTGAGACACCGCCATGCCGAAGACGCCTACTGGTAGCATAACCAGTGTAAACGCGGTGACATAGCCGTAGGTAACGCCGGCGGGGAGCCGAGCCAGCAAAATACGGTTGAAAAATACCGAGATATAGAGAAAGCTGGCGTTGACCAGTCTGGGCACCATCAAGTTGAACATTTGCCGCACGCCGGGATGGAAGATGTCGAGACTTGGCCGATAATGCATTCGGGCCCGAATGAGTCCGGGAATCTGGATGACGAACTGAAGCACCGCTCCCAGGACTACCCCCAGGGCAGGACCGGCGATTCCGAGATGACCGCCGAAGATTCCCGTCTTCCTGTCTAAAACTGTCGCCTCGATTCCCACTATCAGGCTGCCGGTGTAGATAACTTGCCCCAGTGCCGGAAGTATAAAGTGTTGGCGCGCTTGCAAGATGGCGATAGCCACTGTAGCTCCGCCGAGGAATATCGGCTGGAGCAGCATGATGCGCGTGAGCATGATCAGGGTCTGGCCTTCGCCACCGGCCGCCGGCAGGAATAGGCTGGGGAAGAAAATCCGCATGATCGGATCAGCAAAGATGAAGATGATGCCGGCGAGGATAGTGAGGGCCAGGATGCTGAGATTGAGTGCCGAGCTGGCAATATGCCAGGCGGAATTGCGATCTCGCTTATCGATGAGGTAATCGGCGAAGACCGGTATGAAAGCGGACGCCAGCGCGCCGCCGGAAACGATATTGAAAATGGCGTCGGGAAGGGTAAAGGCCAATGTAAACGCGTCGGCGTCATGGGCATAAAGTGCGCCCCCAAAAGTGGCCGCGAAAAGAGTGGTACGAACCAACCCCAGGATGCGACTCAGTAACAGGGCGGTGCTCACTATGGTTGCTGCGCGAGCCAGGTTGCCAATGCGCAGCGCTCGCATTTGCGCCGAGGGCTGTTCATCGACCTCAACCGCGGTTCCTCCTACATGGATGGGTGATCCGGTCGCCGCGATCGCCGCCGCGCCGCCGCTGGGCGCGCGCACTCCTTTGCTCCAGTTTGAGTCGTGAGGGGATAGCGGTACCATCGCGGGCATCTTGCCGGTTCCAGTCATGTCATCGATGCTGACGCCGGCATAGGATTGCTCCAATGCGGTATCCCATCCCCAGACTTCCGATCCGGCGTAGTCTTCAGCCGGTAAGCTACGGGCGGCGGCCAGACGTCCAGTCTCGGTCTCCCATGGAGGATTCACCAGTTGATCGTCTTCAGGTGGGAGGGGAGGAGGTGGAGAGGCAGACTGAGACATAGATGACGGAACTCGCATCTGCGGTGATTGTGGCGACCGGTGCAACTGGGGAGCATTTATGCCGTTACTCTGCCGTTCCGCGGATAGCCGTTGCTGCACGCGCTCCTGCTCTGCTTTGCCCCGCGGTCGGTCCATATGCTGTTGCCTTCCTCACTTCTGCATGGGGGCCCGTCAATCGTCCGCATGATACCATGCCTTATAGATGTATACAACGTATGAGCCAAACTGGGATAGATCCCCTGGCCTCTGGTACCGGTCTTTGGAAGACCACGAACATGGTATATTTTTTGTTGAGCCATTCATGGCGTTCAATGATTTGTAGTCAGGATGCTACCGCCAACGCGGGCTGCGCTGGTAGCTGGAACCAGAAGACAGCAGGATGCCAGGAGACGTGTAAAATGGCTGGTGTAGGAAGCGACCTCCATAGAGGCGCGGACTATGGCTATGAGGACGAACAGGGCGAACAGCGTGGGGCGCATCTGCTGCGCGAAGTGCTTGAAGTCGGCGTCATGACCCTATTGCTCTTTATATTCGTGCATCTAGTAGTCCAGAACTACTATGTAACTGGTCCGAGCATGCGGCCTACCCTGCATACCAGCGAGTATATTCTGGTCAATAAAGCGGAGTATCTCCTAGCCAAACCCGAGCGTGGCGACGTCATTGTCTTTGAGTACCCGTTGGATACCAGTGTGGATTATGTCAAGCGAGTAATCGGGATTCCTGGCGATCGGGTTACGGTAGAAGCGGATGGGCAAGTGCTCGTCGATGGAGTCGCTATCAAGGAGCCGTACGTCAACGACTTGAATAACCCGTATGAGCCGAGTACCTGGACCCTGAAGTCAAATCAGTATTTCGTCCTCGGTGATAACCGAGGCGACAGCTCCGATTCACGTGACTGGGGACTATTGCCCAGCCAAGATATCATCGGCAAAGCAGTGTTGGTGTATTGGCCTTTCAACGATGCTCACATGCTTCCCAATTGGTCGAGCGTCTTCGCCGGTGTTCACTAATGTGAGGGGAATGCGTGTAGGCGCCGCCGAACCAGAGAGCGTGAGGAATGGTCATGTCGATTGCGGATTTACGACAAGAGTACACGAAAAATGGGCTACGTGAAACTGATCTGCATGCTGATCCCATCGAGCAATTTCAGCAATGGTTTGACGAGGCGCTGTCCGCGCGCATTCGAGAGCCGAACGCCATGACCCTCGCCACCGCGACACCTGAGGGAAGGCCGTCGGCCCGGATGGTACTCCTCAAAGACTTCGACAGTCGCGGCTTCGTCTTCTATACCAACTATGACAGCCGCAAAGGCGGCGAGTTGTTGGCAAATCCCTGGGCGGCATTGATTCTCTTCTGGGTCGACCTGGAACGCCAAATCCGCATCGAGGGCCGGGTTGAACTGGTCTCACCAGCCGAATCCGACGCCTACTTCGCCAGTCGCCCGAGGGAGAGCCAGATCGGCGCCTGGGCATCTGATCAGAGCCAAGTGCTGGTCGATCGCGCCACCCTGGAGATCCGCACCGCGGAGGTGCAGCAACGCTACGGCAACGCGGAGGTTCCTCGGCCGCCATTCTGGGGCGGATTTCGAGTCGTTCCCGAGAGCATTGAGTTCTGGCAGGGACAGCCGAGTCGTTTGCACGACCGGCTGCGTTACCAGTTAAAATCGCCGGCGGTCTGGGCCATCGAACGCCTGTCACCGTGACGCGCTCAATCCCGCGAACGGGATGGGAACTTCCGCGCCCGTTCTTTAAACGCTGCGATCCTGCCTGAGACGACGGCTCACGAACAGTATCCCGAAGATCAACAGCGCTGCCAGGGATAGCGCGCTGTTCCAGGCTGGTGGATCAAAGGGATGGCGGCCGGTTGCGCCGGTTCGCAGGAGTAACTGGTTCAGACTCCAAAGCGCCAACGAGTAGATCCAGAGCGTAAGGCCCGCAATAAAGCCGATCAGACCCGTGAATCGAAGCGAGTTCTGGGCGACGCGTCCGTGAAACACTACGAGTGCCAGGGCAAGCACCAGGCAGAGTGTCGAGACGACGATCCAGATGACCAGGGGCATCACATACTGCACTTCATCGAGCAGGTTTTTTTCGCTATGCATGTAGGACTGCGCATAGCCAGCAAACTGGGCCACTCCAACCACCCCGAGAAAGACAAGAGGCGGCCAGATAACGTTTCGAAGCGAAAGCAAGAGACTCTGGGAGGCGGCTTCGGCGGGATTGGCTTTGGCTCTGCTTCCAGACCACCGGTTGAGTGCGCTCATAATAGTATCGAAGATCGTCAGCGAGACCTGCTGCGACACTGCCTGGGTGCTGGATTCTACTCGGTCGGCCGACTCGGATTGCCCAGTCTCATTGTCGGTCTCGACGCCAAAGAGAGCTCGCAGCCCGCTGATCGAAGCGGTGAGTGCCAGAATCAACAGGCCGGTAGGCAACGCGGTAAGTGCCAGGATACTGTCGATGAAGGTAAGAGTCGGAGGATTGGCACGCCCGCCTCCAGGAGATGTGCAGGCTCCAATGGGCCAAGAGACTGTGCAGCCGGTAACATGAACATCAGCTCGAAGAATCTGCCAGAACACTCCAACCACATCGGAACGAAACAGCACTGCCAGCATGGCACACAGTAATGCCCCCGCCAGAATATCTCCGGATACCAATTGTTGTATCGACGGCAGCGAACTGGTGTCTACCGTCTCACTCAACCCCAGATCTACGCCGGCGTTGGGCGGCAACCCTCGGACGCGGCGCTGCCAGCGTCGTGCGCTGTCTAGGGCGAAGATAAGCAACACGCCGAAGTTGATAATAGTGTAGATCAAGGTACTGGTGAAAAACTCCACCAGCGAGATGCGGAGACGGAAGATCTGCTGAATCAATTCATTTAAGAGGTTCTGAAAGGGTATCTGGTAAAAGAAGGTGATAAGGACGATGATGATGGCAATGAGCGTCACGATGAGAACGGCCAGCCTCTGGGTCAGCAGGCGCGGGTGGCGTAGTACAGACAGCTCGAGCGTGATGACCAGTGCGCAGCCCCACAGATAGAGCGCCCAGGGTTGGTCGAATAAGGTTTCGGGCGCGGAGGTTTGATGGGGATAGCCAAAGAAACCGGTCAGCGCCAGCACAACGACGCCGACGAGGACGATCCCCACGACAAATGGAATAGGATATTGGATAAGAAAAGTGTGTCGTTCTTCATCGTAGACGTCCGTGATGGCATGTCGTGGTTTCTTTGCGAGCTCAACCTGAGCACTCATAGAAAACAGTCCTTCCTGGCGGCGGCAACGGCCTGGCATCGGCCGCCCGCGCCGGGGCAATACGTCGATCGCGGCGGAACTTTAGTGGCCATGGCCGATACCTCCGGTCGGTGATATGTATGACTCTATAGATGAGTGCGATGGTGCGCTGTGAGTACGTTCCCGGGTCGCTGACTGGTTCGCCAAGAAGTATACCTCACTTGCCTGGATTGCGATTACACAAAACTCGTGCCAAGTTTCTCGCCTGCGAGTGAAGCTTCCTGTGCGGTGAGCTGGCCGCCGCTCTCTGCCTGATGTCGGCCAGACGAGGCGCGCAATGGGCGCTTGCGACTGCTGGAAGACTAATGATATACTTGGCGGCGGAAGGGTGTCCGAGTGGTTTATGGTACCGCTCTCGAAAAGCGGCGTGCCTGAATAGGGCACCGCGGGTTCGAATCCCGCCCCTTCCGCCCGACACCCGGCGACGCTTATCCCCCGATAGCTGGAGGAGTCCCATAGAGGCCTAGTGGGCGCGACTGGAAATCGCGTGTGTCTGCAAGGGCACCGTGGGTTCGAATCCCACCTCCTCCGCCAGAGCGATTCCTGGGGGCATGTTTGCGCATTTGCACATCACTCCGTCTGTGGTAGGCCCCTAGTTCCACCGCACTATCCTCTCTTGCCTTTTCGCTTAAATCCCGGAAACCACGCTCACAGTGTGAATAGTATTCTACTCGGCGCCTATGCAGGGTCGCTTGCATAGGTTATACTGCCGGTAGGTCCGCTGTGGAGGAATAGTTGCACGAAAAGGCAGGAACCCGCCATGCAATGCCGGTACTGTGGATACACATTCGCCGATGACCTGAGCAAAATCTGCCCCTATTGCGGTAGGTATCAAAATACCGCTACCATGCCGAAGAACCTTGCTGGCCCCAGTGTGCCCGAGACGCCGGAAGCGGCGCAAGGCCTCACACCTTCCGTGCCGCCTCCAAATCCTGTGCCGCCAACGTCCGCGCCATCAAATCCACCCGGAGTAGCGCAGCCCGGTGTCGTGTCTGGGTCGCCTCCCAGCTATCCTCCCGGATACCTTCCGTATCCACCGAGCTATGCACAGCCCGGAGCGCCCACCGAAGGAAATGACGGGTATCAAGGCTCTCCCGGATACCCAGGGTACCCTGGGTATCCCTCTGGCTATGCGCAGCCGGGTATGCCGTACCCAGTTTATCCTGGGTACCCACCGGGCTATAGTCAACCTGGTGCGCCGTCTCAGGGATATCCCCAGTACCCGGGATACCCAACCAGCTATGGGCAACCTGGCTCTCCGCCCACCCCCCCAAAGAAGACGAATATCGGTACTGTGATTGTAAGCCTAGTCTTGTCTGTTCTCGTCGTAGCTGGTCTGCTGACCGCGGGGCTGCTGACACTCTCGCAGGCGCAGAAAAATAGTGCCAACAATTCGAATGGCAGCTCCAGCATTGTTTCGACCACGGGCGACAGTTCAACTCCGACACCCGGTACCAGCTCAATTTTCACCGATCCTCTTACCAGCGATGCCTATGGCTGGTCCAATGACCAGCATTGCTTTTTCCGCTCCGATGGATACCATATCAGCGGCGATTGGCAATGTTATGCCCCCGTAGACGTTCCTAACAACTTTACCGCCCAGGTCCGGGTCAAACAAGTCAGCGGCTCTTTGGGCTCTGCATATGGCATGGTTTTTCGGCGAGCCAGCGAGGGAAACGAGTATTACTTTCTTATCGACGGCTACGGACACTGGAGTGTTGCCAAGTGCGTCAATCAAAACTGCTCAGGCCTCCAAGGCTGGTCCTCCAGTGGCGGGTCTATTAACCAGGGCTTAAATGCGCAAAATACCATCGAAGTATCAGCGACTGGCTCGGACTTGGTTTTCTTTGCCAATGGCAAGCGCCTCGGACAGGTAAGCGACTCTGCCTTCAGCTCTGGAATTTTTGGGCTCGCCGGCTCAGGCAGCACTGAAGTCGTGTACACCGATCTGGTTATCAATCAGGTCGTTTAGCACCGCTAGACAGTCTGCAGTACATGCGGAGCTTCGGTGACACACGTTGATCAAGGCGTCAGCGTCAGCTGATCCACCGCCAATTTCGCGACCGAGGCTGCGTTATATTCCATGCGCTGGTAGTGATTTTGGTTCCACAGCGGTATCAGATCACTGTAGTGCGGTGAGTAGGGCTGGCCGGATTCTCCAGTGGTCGTCACCCACAGCGAATTTTCGAAGTTTCCAAGGTCGATAATCTCTCGCATGGACGAGACCGTCTGCTGGCTGTAACTCGGGGGATCGAGGGCAAAGCCGCTATCTCCGCCGACGCTCACCGTCACGTCGTCGCCAGGTCTGGCAACCGCGTTGGTACCGAAGACGAGATTGAGCGGCGTGACGCTGGCAAGTGGGTGCTCGAAATTCGCCTGGTGTAGCGTGCCCCACTGCCATCCGGAGGTAGCCGTCCCATATTGCTTGCGCAGCGCGGCCATAGTGTCGTCAAGTGCCCGCACGATAGCGGCATCGCGCGCCTGGGCGTTCTCGAAGAATGGTAGGGCGGGATCGGCTAGCAGATCGATCAGTACAGTGTCCAGGCCACTCGATGAGTAATTGGAGCAATAGACGGTATAGAGGGTTTTGCCGAGCAGCGGCTCGAGAGTGTTTCGCAGTAGGTAGCCCGACGCCACCTCGTAAATGCTGGCGGCAATGCTCTGGCGTGTCATGGTGCCATCCCAGCCTGTGAGCAAAGATGCCGCGTCCGCGGCATCCCCAGAAGAGGCTGCACCGGCTGTGATCAGGTAGGGAGTTATTATCGTGGCTGGTATTGAGAGAACGTCGGCTTGAATGCGTTCGAAATCGGCGATGGAAAGCTTGGGAGTCGCCACCAGCAGGTCAAGGATGCGCGCGGCGCGGTACCCTTGATCCCAATCAGTTGCGACGTAATAGGGATAGTCCGTTGGCACGATCTGATTGTTGGCGGTGACGATGATATGCGTAGGTGGATCAAAGAGCCGCGGCATCTGGCTCGCAGGGGCGTATCCGCGCCATTCGTATGTGGAGGTGCTGCCGTCTACCGGCAAGGTATCGTTCTCGCTGGGTCGTATGGGCAGCAGGCCGGACATGAGATAGCCGATGTTGCCCGAGGTATCGGCGTAGACAAAATTCTGGCTGATTGATATGTGCGAGACCGCGGTCTGGAAGTCCTGCCAATTGAGCGCAAAGTCCAGCTGCAGGAATCCCGCAAACGTATAGTTCGGTTGTAGAGCCGTCCATTTGAGTGCAACCGGTGGGTAGCTCTTGAGATCGTGCTGCACTGAGTTCACCAAGGGACCATCCAGGGTCAGGCTCACGGTGATGGTCACTGGCGAACCGCCCCGGATCCGAATCACCTCCTGATGCTCTTGCAAGGGCAGCCACTGCCCATTGTACTCATACATGCCCGGATGATTCTTGGGGTCAAGTTTTTCCAGGTAGAGATCGGTGTCATCCGCGCCCACATTGGTGACCCCCCACGCGATCTGGTTGTTGTGTCCAATGATGACGCCCGGCACTCCTGGAAATGAGAAGCCAATGACATCAAGCCCGCCACCTCGCAGAGCCACTTCATACCAAATTGCCGGCATACTGATGCCCAGATGAGGATCATTGGCCAGTAGTGGAGAGCCGCTGCTGGTCATAGTTCCATCTACTACCCAGTCGTTGCTCCCCAGCGAGTCGCTGATATTTCCAAGCAACGCGTGTACTTCGTCGGCTCCGCGGAGTAGGTCCACCGAAAGCTGAGAGAACGAGCTCCTTTGTGTGGCGGTCAACGCGGTGGGAGTGCCAGGACTGGAAGCGCTGATCACGCCTGGAGGTATGTTCACCAGTGGCGCGGCTACGCCGGACGTGGTAAAGAGGGTTGGGTTGACGGTAGGATAGGCCGGGAAGAGGTCAGCGGTGATGCTGCTTCCCACCTTAGCCGAGATCATGGCGCGCGTATACTTGGTGTACCAAGACGAGTCGAGTGAAAGTGCTACAACTCGTCCGTAGGCTAGGCTGTCAACTGGCGTCCAGGGCGCGGGTGAGATCCCAAGAATGGAGAACTCCAATGGCAAGGCGGTCCGGTGCGAGTTGACGAAGGCGTTGACTCCGTCGGAATACGCTTTCAGTTCCGAGTAGCTGCGCGAATCCAACGCACCCAGCTCATCTTGAGCGCTGCCGTAGAGGTCCAGGGTCCTTAGGAACGCATCGGCGTCGACCAGACTATCGTCGTTGCCGGCGCCGAACATCTCCGCCAGGCGGCCCTGTGCTATCCTCCGGTTGAATTCCATCTGGAAGAGGCGGTCCTGGGCGGTGACGTATCCTTGAGTGAAGAAGACGTCGTGAAGGTTTGCTCCCGTTATGTGCGGTACTCCCCATTGATCTCGCTCCACCGAGGTCGGCTGTGACAGCCCGCTGACGGACAGGCTGCCGTTGGTCTCGGGAAGTGTCCGCTGGACGAAGATCACCGCTGCTCCAGTTCCAAGCCCAAGCAGCGCGATCAAGACTATGAGGGTGATCAGGAGAATGCGTCTTATCACCCTGCCTCGCGTACGCATACGGTCCTCGCGTCTTCTCTATCTCTCACTGCAATCAAGTATTCACAAGTGCAGCCAGTGTAGCAGCAGGTTGCCGGCAAGGCAAGGAGGGCGTCTATGACTTTCGTCACGGGAAAAACGTATCATTGGTGAGATGTAGGTGATCTTGTCTAAGCGATATAATAGAAGTACCGTTCGTGGGAGGAAAAGGAGCGTGTGAGGATATGAGTAGCAGCGAATCATCTGGCAATCTCAATGCCACTTCAGATGAAGCTCGTGAAGATCTCTTGGCGACGCTTGCCGCTGCCCGCGAGCTAAACCCAGACATGGATAAGGCGCTGGCCGATCAGTATCTTGCCCGTCGCCAGGAGGACCAGAAGCGAACGGCACAGCGCTCGCCCATGACTATGGAGCAGCCCCAACCACCCGCGCAGGCGACGCGGCGGTGGCGCGGACCGTTCATCCCGGTGTTTGCTCTCGTGATGCTGGCGGTAATTCTGGCGGTAGGCGTCCATTGGGGCACCACCTGGTGGTTACTGTTCTGGATACCGTTCATGTTCGGTGGCTTCTGGTGGCGTCGAGGCTGGAGTAACTACGATACCGAAGGTGGCGCCGGTGATCCGCACTACCAGCGCCATATGGCGCGACAACGCTATCGCCAGGAACGTCTGGCGGCGCGATATGGCTATCGCACCGGCTACTCACCGAACGCGGATGATGGCAGCACCGCTGCTCGGCAGCCAGACTTGCCGGCACCGACGTCTACGCCGCCTGGGCCAGGGACAGCTCCCCTGCCCACGACGCCATCCACGTCTCCAGCGCCGCTATCTCAGGCAGGCGGCACCCCGGGGCCGTTTGCCGGGGGACTTCCTCCCGCCAATCCCGCCGGCTAGGCCTGACTGAAGAGTCGACTGTGAAGAGTCGACTGCTGGACGGCATGGCTGCGATTTAGCTTGCCGCCAGTTGAGTTATGCGGATCCAGTCGATCTCTAACCATTCCGCTGCGCTGGTGACGGTGCCGAAGCGTATCAAGCCTTGTGGAGTGACAACGGCGTACTGGTTGTCGATCCACGCGACAAAGCCGAGCGGACCGGGCGGTGGGCCCAGGACGTCGAGGACAGGTGTGTTGTCCACGAAGAAACGGGCACGGTCAAGCCGCCATTCCACGGTGTATTCGTGCCAATCGGCCAGAGAAGCTGTCAGATGCGCTTCCCTGGCGCCGGTGAGCCGCTGTAGCCAGCGGGCGGCGGTGGGTACCCCACGGCCCGATACGCGTGCCCATCCAACTGCAGCCAGGGTTGGTACCCCTGAGAGTAGCGCTCCCCACCGATGCGCGTGTACTACTTGAGCCTTCCATCCCCATCCGGCGCTACCAGGGACCAGTGCCATATTCGAAGGCGGAGAGGCGGCAAAGAACCAGAGTGCCTCGGGCAGATGCGGCATACCGCCCGCTAGTGTCGGCATGGTGTTCCAGAAGCCAAATCCGGCGGTGCCGAGCAGATACGGCTGTCCGGTGGTGGGAGCCGGCTGAGCCGGCTCGACTGGATAAGCGGGTAAAGAAGCACGTGCCCGTATGTGCATGCGTATCGGTGGGCGCCACTGAAAATGCGGCGCGAGCGGATTGCCGTAGTCGTCGATCTGGGCATTGCTGTAGCGTCCATGCGCCGCGGCAGGGAGCTCCACTCGGAGCCGTGAATCGGCTACCCGGAGAAGCCCACCACCTACCCTGACGTAATGCCACCCGCTGGCAAGAGCTTCGTCGAAGTCGTCGTTCTTATCCAAGGGTTTTCTTTCAAGCTACGGAGCATACAGACGCACATCTGCTCCCATCACACGTGGGCGCTCGGTACGCACAGCTACAGTATATCGGCGGCAGCGGCCATCGGTCCACTTGAATATCGGCCACTCGACCTCATATAATGCTGGTTTGAGTGCCTTTTCCGGCCGGTGGAATCCTAGCCAGACTCACAACAGTGGGAGAAATCGAAGAGATCGCTATGACACGTGTGGTAGTTGGCATGAGCGGTGGCGTAGATAGCTCGGTCGCTGCTGCCCTGCTGAAAGAGCAAGGGTATGACGTCGTAGGAATCATGCTGCGCCTTTGGTCGGAACCGCTCGCCGGCGATCAGGAGGGTACGGAGCGGGAAAACAAGTGCTGCTCCATTGAGTCCATGGCTGATGCACGGCGCGTCGCCGCCAGGCTGGATATTCCTTTTTATGTCATAAATGTCGAACAGCCCTTTCAGGAACACATCGTCGACTACTTTTATGATGAGTACCTATCCGGCCGAACGCCCAACCCGTGTCTACGGTGCAACCGCCATATCCGGTTCACCTTGCTGTTGGAGCGAGCGCTGGCTCTGGGGGCTGAGTATCTCTGTACCGGCCATTATGTCCGTGTGGATACTGATCCCGTAACCGGGCTTCGGCGGCTCCGCCGCGGCGTGAACTTGGAAAAGGACCAATCGTATGTGTTGCATGTGCTAAGCCAGGAGCAGTTGAAGCACGCGCTTTTTCCATTGGGCGAGTATACAAAGCCGCAGGTTCGGGCGATTGCCGCCGAAGCCGGCTTGGGAGTGGCTGCTAAACCGGAGAGTCAGGAAATCTGTTTCGTTGGTGCGGGCGACTATCGTGGCTTCATCCAGCGTTATGCCGCGAGCACTTCTCGCCCGCTGCCAAGTCCAGGCCCCATACTCGATGAGTCGGGTAAGCAAGTTGGAGAGCACCAGGGGCTGGCATACTATACGGTCGGACAACGTAAGGGGCTGGGAGTTTCGTCACGCGAGCCGCTGCATGTATTGCGTCTTGATGCCGCCAACAACGCTGTGGTGGTTGGCAGCGCTCCGCATCTGGATCGGACAGTGTTCACAGTGTCACAGTCCACGTATCCTTCCGGAGACGTTCCAACTGAGCCGTTCGAGGCAACGGTAAAAGTGCGTTACAAAGCGTCTCCCGTGCCGGCGACGGTGTCACCGTTACCCGGCGGGCGTGCACGGGTCAGGCTGCATGAAGCGCAGCGCGCCGTCACACCTGGACAGGCGGCGGTCTTTTATGGCGGAGCCGAAGCCGATGTAGTGCTCGGCGGAGGCCTGATCGAGCCCTTCCCAACTTCTGAGCGCGAGCTGTGACACCCCTGTCACACTATCGGTCCCGCCTGGGGCATGAGCTGGAGCTAAGCGATATAATCATCCCTGAATGTATAAACTGGTACTGAAGAGTACTCATTGAAAGGACGGCGGGGTCAGTAGACCGGCTTCAAAGGCTCGCGCGCTGGCCCGCACGAATGGATCAAAGTCGTATTCGCAATTTCTGCATAATCGCACATATCGACCACGGAAAGTCTACTCTTGCCGACCGCTTGCTGGAGTATACAGGCACTATTTCCAAGCGTGAGATGTCCGATCAGGTTCTCGACCAGATGGACCTCGAGCGCGAAAAAGGCATTACAATCAAGGCGCAAGCGGTTCGTATGCGGTATACGGCAAAGGATGGACTGGAGTACGAGCTAAATCTGATCGACACGCCGGGGCACGTGGATTTCAGCTATGAGGTATCACGCAGCTTGGCCGCCTGCGAAGGCGCCCTGCTAGTTGTGGATGCTACTCAAGGCATTGAGGCGCAGACGCTAGCCAATCTCTATCTGGCGGTCGAGGCGGATCTTGCCATCATCCCGGTTATCAATAAGATTGATTTGCCGAGCGCCGAGCCCGAGAAGGTAGCGGATGAGATCCGAGGCGTGATTGGCTTGCCGCGCGAAGACGTGGTCCTCGCCTCGGCAAAGGAAGGGATAGGCACTGAGGATATTCTTGAAGCGGTAGTGAGCCGCGTCCCTCCGCCGCACGGCGATGCCGAGAGTGTATTGCGCGCGCTGGTCTTTGACTCGAAATATGACGCCTATAAGGGAGTCATTGCCTATGTTCGAATCATGGACGGTACGATCTTGCGCAATGACCGAATTTTGATGATGCAGACCGGCAGTACAACCGAAGTGCTGGAAGTCGGCTACTTTAGCCCAAACCTGGTTGCTGCCGACCGGCTCACCGCGGGAGAAGTGGGGTATATCGCCACGGGGTGGAAGACCGTGAAGGACTGCCAGGTCGGCGATACGGTGACACTCTCCGCCAGGCCGGCCAGTCTGCCGCTAGCTGGGTATCGCCCCGCGAAACCTATGGTATATGCCGGTATCTTCCCGGTCGAAGGTGATGACTATCCACTCCTGCGTGAAGCGCTCGACCGTCTGAAAATGAATGATGCCTCCCTTGTCTATGAGCCCGAGAGCTCAGCAGCTCTCGGATTCGGCTTTCGCTGCGGATTCCTTGGCTTACTGCATATGGAGATCATACAGGAGCGCTTGGAACGCGAATATGGGTTGGACATTCTCATGACCGCGCCAAGTGTTGAGTATCGTGTCTCGCGAACGAACGGCGCAGTCGACCTCATTCATAATCCCGCCGACCTTCCCTCCCCGAGCGAGATCAGCCAGATCGAAGAACCAATGATGGATATCTCTATCTTTACGCCGTCGCGCTATATCGGCACGATCATGGACCTGGTTGCCTCACATCGCGGGATTTTCCGCGATATGAAATATATCGAGGAGAGTAGAGTCCACCTCAGCTACCGAATGCCGCTCGGTGAGTTGATCGTCGATTTCTATGACCAGCTCAAATCGCGGACGCAGGGCTACGCGTCCCTTGACTATTCGTTTGCCGACTATGAGCCCTCGCAGCTGGTAAAGCTGGATATTTTAGTGAACGGCCAGTCGGTCGACGCGCTGTCGATGATGATTCACCAGGATAAGGCGCAGTCACAGGGACGGGCGCTGGCAGAGAGATTGAAAGAATTGATTCCCCGCCAGCTCTTCGAAGTGCCTATTCAGGCGGCGGTAGGCAGCCATATCATTGCCCGCGAAACGGTAAAAGCGATGCGCAAGAATGTATTGGCCAAGTGCTACGGGGGCGACATAACCCGTAAACGAAAGCTGCTGGAGAAACAAAAAGAGGGAAAGAAGCGCATGAAGCGAGTCGGCAGTATTGAGATTCCGCAGGAGGCGTTTATGGCTATCCTTAGCTTGGGCGAAGAACGGTAAATGCACAACAAAGGGACTGACCCGCGTCGATCAGTCCCTTTTACATTCTCATCAGATTACATTCTCATCAGATGCATTCTCATCAGATGTATTCAGGCTTTCCGTTGCCCCCGATGACAACCCCCGAGACTGGCGTCGGTGTAACCGTGCACATTAATCAAGCATCATATGCTTTACGCAGCGGGTACGGGATGTGTCCCAGGCGTCGGAAAACCTTGTGATGCCCGCCTTTACGGGCCCACCTAGTCGATCTGAAAAACCATTCCCATAAGGCGGATCGGCTTCTTCATTGGGAACATCGGTCCAGTTCTCCTTTCCCGTAGTTCCACAGCTGACTGTGGGTGGATTCGCCTCTGTTCCTCTTGGGAACACCATAAACATATCACGCCATTGTGGCTATGTCAAGTGCTGAATGGGGCATGTGTTAGCGCGTCATGTTCTCGCACCCCCGGAGTAGTGACAGCGGAGTCACCCCCCGCGAGCGCGTCATCATGCCGCTCGGTTTGCAGGGATGGGATTGGCAAGAGTCGTTCGTTCGATTATGATAGGGACGGTCCCAGAGAGCCGGAGCGAGTTTCGCTGATCCGGCACGACCACAGCGGGACGCTGAGCAGGACTGGGTAGGCTTCGCTGTCACGAGCTTCCATCGCTTCCAACTCATTGCAAAGAAGATGTAAGGTGGTAAACATGAACAGTTTGCAGCAACTCACCAAGGATCTATTTTCATCAGCGGCCTTTCTGTGGGCTGGCTCAACCCTGGCGGTGGTTACACAGATGGACGGTTGGTACTGGGTTCGCCTCTACACGGGTGATGACCGAATATTCGGCAACCGGGTTCGTCCTGATCTGGCCAGTACTATTGCGTTGCTGTCCCAGGCCGGTGTGCCTTCTGACCGTGGGTGGGTAGCCTGGCAGCCGCAGCAGTAGCTTAGCGACTCATTGGGGGTAGACCGGCGTTGTGCCGTATGCTCAGGCTAAGGCGGGCCCTGGTCAAGCGTGGGTCCGAAGGAGCGCGCTCGCTGCCAGGGCCATGCCCCCTCAATTTCTACATCCAGCGACCAGCTGAGGAAAGTCCGAATGAGGACAATCAGGCCGAGTGTCAGTACGTTTGTCAGCGTCGCTTCTACCGCAACGGTGCGTATGATGTCGCCAGCGACCAAGAATTCCAGCCCCAGCAATATGGCGTAGCCTAGATTCTTGCGCAGGTTCCGGTAGGCCGCCGATGAGCCCTGGCGGTCGAGCAGCGCTCGTCCGTACTGGACGAGCGCTATCACCGAGCCAAGCGTCAGCAGAATGACTCCCGCAGCTTCAAAACCCATCGCAACGTTTTCGGCGGCTTGCTGCAAGCTCATCGCGCATTCCTCCGGCCCGGATGTAGGGCAGCATGTTGGTGCCCTGCGGTTTCGAATACGCATCGCCAGTGCCAGCGCCAGTTTCTCTCGCCGATTTCTCTCGCCGATTCCTCACATACAGCTTGTATATGGGCAATTCTCGATGCTCGATTTGTTTCATCTCGTGCTGGCTGTGTACTTTAAGGCGAGGAATCTGCCGAGACAACGAATCGTGACTGATTGCATGATACAATGCAGAGAATTCGTAGATGACCCTTCCATATGTGCCTGGCGGGCGTTTTGGCGCAAGGTGGTTATCACTATGTGGGAGACGAATCTGCTCTGCCCCATCATTGTCGGGCGCGCACCTGCTCTGGCTACGATTGATCAAAGCCTCAGCCTAGCTGCCAACGGTAACGGCCGCGCCGTAATCATCTCTGGTGAGGCGGGTATTGGCAAATCACGGCTGGCGATCGAAG
This sequence comes from uncultured Chloroflexia bacterium, assembly GCA_963810535.1. Taxonomy (GTDB): domain Bacteria; phylum Chloroflexota; class Ktedonobacteria; order Ktedonobacterales; family JADMIN01; genus JAJPKE01. The sequence continues at coordinate 79,014 of CAWENW010000001.1, read as the reverse complement.
CCAAGGTCCGAGCCGTCGCGGCAGGCATACAGGTAATCCAGGGAAATTGCTTTGAGTCCGACCGCTCCTTTCCTTACGCTCCCCTAATTGACCTTCTACGCGATCTCTGCAGCAAACTCACCCCAGAAACGGGTGTGAAGTTGATAGGCGGAGCCAGCGCTTCTCAACTCGTGAAGGTCTTGCCCGAGATTCGCGACTGGTTTCCTGATATCGCGGCGATGCCCCCAACAGATCCAGAGCAGGAGAAACATCGCCTGTTTCACGCTCTGGCTGAGACTCTAAGTAGAGTTGCCGGGGAGCGCCCCATGTTGCTGATAGTCGAGGACATCCACTGGTGCGACGATAATAGTCTGGAGTTTCTTCTCGCATGGGCACGTCGAGTAACGAATCTACCAGCGCTGCTGCTTCTGACGCTGCGCAGCGAGGAGAGTCCTCCTAATCTTAGCCACTTTCTGGCAACCATGCTGCGACTGCGTCTCGCCATTGAAGTCGAGCTGGAGCGATTGAATGCCACCGACGTTGAGACGATGCTCCGTGCGATGCTCGGCCAAGGCGAGCCGATTCAGGCGGAGTTCTCCCGCCGGCTATACGGACTGAGCGAAGGCAATCCCTTCTTTACCGAAGAGATTGTCAATGCTCTGTGGGCAGCCGGCAATATATCGCTTGCTGGACGGGAAAGTAATCCGAGTCTCACTACTGCGGTGCGCTTGCCACGCACGGTTCGTGACGCCGTGCTGCGACGCAGCCAACGGCTCAGCCCGGATACACATCATTTGCTGTCGCTGGCCGCCGTGGCTGGACGGCGCTTCGACTTGCGGCTCTTGGAAGTGCTCACCGGTTATGATGAGGCCAAGATGCTACGTCTCATCAAAGAACTTATGGATTCGCAATTGGTACTCGAGGAGTCTGCGGATCAGTTCGAGTTCCGCCACGCTCTGACCCAGCATGTTATCTATACGGATTTACTCGCTCGAGAGCGCCAGGCGATGCATCGTACCATTGCCTACCAGTTGGAGGAGTCCTTCAAAGACGCATCTGAGAGCCATCTCACCGAGTTGGCCCGGCACTTCTATGAAGCTGGCGAGTGGAAAAAAGCGCTGGAATACGCTGGGCGCTCTGGCGGAAGAGCGCTAGCACTCTATGCCCCGCGTGCAGCGGTCGAACATTTGACGAATGCGCTTACCGCTGCCACACGTCTCGGAATGCCGGCACCGCGGTGGCTTTTACAGTCTCGAGGTCAGGCCTATGAGATGCTGGGCGAATTCCTTCTGGCGCAGGCCGATTTCGAGCGTGCGCTTTCCTTGGCTGAGTCTGGACAGGCCCCAGTAGAGGAATGGCAGGCATTAGTTCATCTGGGCATGCTGTGGGCTGGACGCGATTACCAGAAAACAGGAGATTATTACCAACGTGCCTTCTCACTGGCCGAAGCCATAGGGGACCAGACCCTGATGGCCCGAAGTCTAAACCGGATGGGCAATTGGTACGTCAACCATGAAGAGCCGATTGTAGCTCAGCAGCGTCATTTGGCAGCGTTGGTGATTCTCGAAGAGAACAACGATGAACCTGGTATTGCCGAAACCTGTGACTTCCTCGGGATGGCGTTTTTCCTCGGCGCCGATCTCATTCAGAGTACTAGATTCTCCCAGAGAGCCATAGCTCTCTATCGCGACGCTGATCAGCGAACCGGTTTAAGCTCGAGTCTTGCGACTCTGGGTATCTGTTCACTGGCTTACCAGTGCTCCGGGTTAACTCCAGCGTGGTCCCTATCCGAGGCGGAAGCTCTCTGTAGAGAATCTCTCAAAGTTGCTCATGCGAGTGGGCAAAGATCGACTGAATCGTTTAGCTATTTCTGCCTTGGTTGTGTGCTGGGACCAGAGGGAGCGTGGGGTGCTGCTCTGGAAATGATGGAGAGCAGCCTTGCCATCGCGGAAGAAATTGGGCACCGTCAGTGGATGTGCGCTGCGCTAACTGGTCTGGGCGACATACACAGAGATATCCTCGACGCTGATTCTGCTTGTCGATTTGGCGAGCAGGCATTAGAAATCGCTCGCCAAATCGGATCGCTACACTGGCACCACTGTGCCTCGGCCCAGCTGGCCTCAAGTTATGTTGCGCAAGGAGATCTCACGCGCGCAGCTGCGACACTCCTGGAGGCCGGAAAAATCAGGACACCCGCGATCTCGCTGGGAGAGCATTGGCTGGCACGGTCGAGAATCGAGCTACTTCTTGCCCAAGCTCACTATCAGACGGCTCTGGCCGAGCTTGACGAGCTCATTGCTCATACGCCTGGCGCTACTCGCCTGTACCATTCTCCGCTCCTGGCCTTACTGCGTGGGAGAGCCCTTGCGGCCACCGGTCAAACCGACGAAGCAGAACTGTGCTGGAAGACCGGTATGCGTGCGGCACGCGACCTGAGTGCTTGGGTGCTTGTCTGGCAGTTATATGGAGAGCTTGCCAAGCTGTATTACCAGTCGCGCCGGAGGACTGAGCTACTGCCGGTGCTTGATGAGACAAAGGCCCTTATCGGTCGGCTAGCCGGCGGAGTCGTGGAGGGGCCGATGCGGGACGCTTTCGTCAACCGAGCCCTGGTGGCTCTACCACAAGCTGCCGCTTCGCTGACAAAGCTGCAGGCTGCCAAGCAACAGCATAATGGCCTCACCTCGCGCGAGCTGGAGGTTGCTCGGTGTATCGCTCTTGGCAAATCCAATAGAGTAATTGGCCAGGAATTGGTGGTGAGCGAACGGACCATAGAGTCTCATGTAAGTAATATCCTTGGTAAGCTCGGCTTTACGACTCGTACGCAGATTGCCGCTTGGGTTGTCGAGCAAGGGCTGGCCAGGAGCCACCAGTAAATATCCGTACTGCCGGCTCTACCAAATTTCCGTGGTGCTACGGAGGCAACACTGAGACATCCCGCCTATACTGGACGACAAGGGCCGCCGATGCGGAGGGTCTCATCGACGCATCGGCATAGATGCTCGAACAGCATAATAGATACGAAAGGGAGAACTCACATGGCGCGCAAAGTAATTGATTGTCGAGCGATTCCCAGTGAGATTGGTTGCACACTCACCATTTCGGGAACAGAGGACGAAGTGCTTGATGCATCGGTAGCGCACGCGGTGGCAGTACATGGGCACAAAAACACCCCCGAGCTGCGTGAGCAGCTGCGGCAGGTGATGCAAGACGAGAAGGAGTCGGTGGAATCCCGCTAGCCTTGGGGGAAAAGCGATTCGGTGCGCAGCTGCTTTACCTGCGCAGCTGCGCACCGAATCGCTGCTCCAACGCAGCTAAAATACGTGACTGTGCCTCTTCTATTTCCTGATCGGTGAGCGTCCGATCCGGTGACTGAAATCTCAGCGCAAATGCCAGGCTTTTCTTCCCTTCCGGGATCCCAGGACCGTTGTAGATGTCGAAGAGCCGAATCTCTTGCAAAAGACCCTCCGCGCTGGCCACCATGGCATCCGGAATATCCGCGGCCTGGACATCCTCATCCAGAACAATCGCCAGATCGCGCTCGGCCGCCGGGTAACGAGGGATTGCCTGGTATTGCACCACCGCTGGTACATGGTCAAAGAGTCGCTGCAGATCCATCTCTAATAGGTAGGTGCGCCCGTCGAGGTCAAATCGATCGGCAACATCGGGATGCACTTCGCCCAGCACTGCCACTCGTATCCAGCGAGCTTCACCCTGCTCCAGCGCCCTGGGTTCTCGCGGCCGGTTATTACTCGTACTTGGAGTCGCGAGTTCTAGTTCTCCCACCTCTAGGTAGGCACAGCGACCTGGATGAAAAGTTGGATGCTGAGCGGGAAGAAATTGATAGTGTGTGACCTGGAGCGCATGGAGGAGCGTTTCAGCGGCTCCCTTGATATCATAGAAATCCGCCTCGCGATCATCGTCCAGCCAGCTACGCGCCAGTGGACCGTGCAGAGCGATACCCAATGTGCGCCGCTCCTCAGCAAGAGTTGGGCTGGTAGCCGGCAGATAGCGGCGGCCCAGCTCAAAGAGCCATAAGCCGCTCTCCTCATGCTTGCTGTTCTCGCGTACAGCGTTGAGCAGACCCGACATCAGCGTCAGCCTGAGCGACTCCTGCTCAGAAGACGCCGGATTATGGAGAGTAATTGCCGGCAGCCGGTCAGCGATGGCCTCGATCTGGAGCCGTTCAAGTGCGCGCGAGCCCCCGCTCCCAGTAGCCCCGTTCGATCGTGCTGGAGTCTCGTCTTTCTCCACAGTCCCGGCGACGGGAGCGCCAAGCAGCAGCTCATCTCCAGGACCGCCAACCACCAGCAGCTTTGCCATTGTTGCCCGGCTGGTCAGTGAATAGGAGACGATCTCGGTGAGTCCTGCTCCGACCAACACATCTCGGATATGGTCTTCCCGTGCAAACCAGTCAACCGGCAAAGGCTCTGGTAGCGGTCCCGCCGGTATATGGGTAGGAATACGGTCGTAGCCGACGATCCGTGCCACCTCTTCCACAAGATCAGCGCTCTCTTCGATATCTCCACGCCAAGTTGGGACCGTGACGAGAAGAGCCTCATCCGTTCCATTCTCGGCATCCGCGACGGCAAACCCCAGCGATTGCAGGCTTTGAATACACTCGTTGCGCGATACTGCGATACCGGTGAGCCACTCCACCTGGCCGGATAGAAATGTGATTTCACGCGGCGTGGCCCGCTCTGGATAAAAGTCCAGCCGCCCGGAGGCTACCTTGCCTCCAGCAATCTCGGTAATGAGATGGGCGGCACGGTCGATGGCGACGGCCGTCAGCTCGATATCAGGGTTTTTCTCGAAACGACTTGATGATTCGGTTCGTAATCCCAGCGCCGCCCCTGTACGTCGTACATTGGTCGGGAGGAAGTGAGCTGCCTCGAGAATGAGATTGGTAGTCGACGAGTCTACTTCCACGCGCTCGCCTCCGAAAATTCCAGCGATGACGTTTGGACCGTCAGGGTCGGTGATGAGAAGCATCTCATCGGTTAGCTGGCGCGTGATCCCGTCCAGAGTGGTCAATATCTCGCCAGGTTGGGCACGGCGCACGATAATGGCGTGTCCGGCTACTTTCTCGTAGTCAAAGGCATGCAGAGGTTGGCCAAGCTCAAGCATCACGTAGTTGGTAACATCGACAACATTATTTATTGGTCGCATGCCTGCCAGCACCAGTCGTTCAGCCAGCCAGCGCGGTGACGGGCCGATCTGAACATTGCGCACGACCCGGGCAGTGTAGCGCGGGCAGAGATCCGGGTCACGCACTTCCAGCTTCATCAGCTTGCCCACGGCGGGAGTGACTTCTTTTAGATTGGTCTCAGGTAAATGGAGCTCTTTGCTGGTGAATGCCGCGACCTCTCGCGCCACGCCGGTTACGCTGAAGAGATCGCCCCGGTGCGCTTTGATGTCCAGGTCAAGAACCGCCTCTCCAAGAACCCTCGCCAGAGGAACGCCAAGCGGCGTATCAGGAGGCAGGATAAAGATGCCGGTGTGATCGTCTGAGAGCCCGAGCTCACGTGCTGAGCAGAGCATGCCCTGGGATAGCACTCCCATAGTTTTGATCTCGCCGATAATCCTGTCTCCGATTCGTGACCCAATGGTGGCCAGCGGCACGCGGTCGTGCAGATGAATGTTGGGCGCCCCACAGACCACGCTGAGTTCGCTGCCATCTCCAGTGGTGACCCTTGTCGCCGAGAGATGATTTGAGCCTTTGACCGGCTCGATCCATACGATCTCGGCGGTGACGATGCCGGTCCACGTCTCCATCTCTCCGGTGGTGAGATTCGGCGTGCCATACTCGACACGATCCACTTCTAGCCCCGCCATAGTCAGACGCTCTGCCAGCTCCTCGGGGGAAAGCTCGACATCAACATAGCTCTTTAGCCAGGAATACGGTATTAACATAGCAATGGTCCAGCTTCTTCTCTCCACTAAACTACAGAGTAAACTGCTCGCAATTAGGAATGTATCTTCCCGGTCATATGAGTTCGCGAAACCGTCACGAGATCGGCGATGAGTCCGAACGCGGTTTGGCCCGGTCCGCCTTCACCTTCGATGAGGGTCAGATCTCCCATGGTGTCGGTCCGCAGGACTAGCCCGGTCTCCATGCCAGAGAGGTGAGCCAGCGGGTCCTCCATTGGGAGTGCTTCTAGGCGTACATACCCATGTACGCTGTCGCTGTGTCGCCGGCATTCAACCACTTGTTTCAGCGTTCGCCCGGGAAGTAGTGTCTTTTGCCTTTCGACCATCGCCCTGCCGCCCAGCCCGCTTCGCTCGATATCGACTGGTCTGAGATCGGCGGTCATCAAAACGTTGGCCAGTATCGTAGCCTTTACCGCGGCATCCCAGCCGTCGAGATCACTTGCTGGATCGGCCTCGGCTATGCCGATCCGCTGCGCTTCCAGGATGGCCGCATCTAATGTCTCGCCCCCCGCCATGCGGCTGAGAGCGTAGTTCGTGGTGCTGTTCAGCAGGCCACGGACCCTGGAGATCCTCGTCACCGGCAGCGATGATTCAACCATGTTGAAGAGGGGAGTGCCGTCCAAGACAGTTGATTCAAATCGCAGCGCCACGCCGTGCTCTGCCGCAAGCCGCATGAGCTCGGTATATGCGTAGGCGATTGGACCCTTATTGGCGGTGACAACATGCCGTCCGGCGGCCAATGCGGCTCGAATATAGTCGATCGCTGGTTGGCCAGACTCTGGATGAAGTGTGGTCAGCTCCAGGACGATGTCGGCCGGGCAGGTAGCCACAAATCTCACTGGCTCCATGCCGGTGTATTCGGCTCCGTCCGGCGGATTTCGGGCAGGCCAGCCGCTAGCCGCCAGATCTTGGGGCGTAGCTCCACGGACGGAGACCCAGCTGCCGGCAGTACGTGTCAGAGCGCCGGCAAACAGGAAGGTAAGATCATGACGACGCTGTAACTCTGCCGCTTTCTCCGCCAGCATAATGGTAACGGCTCGCCCGACATTGCCAAAGCCCAGGCTGGCTAGCCTAATTTCCATGTGCGCATTCCTCCTCGCCGGAATCGTGAAAGCTCTCTCGGCCTAGCCGAACTGGCGGAGAAAACGCAGATCATTGCTGGAGAAAAGCCTGATCTCATCGATGGCGTAACGCAACATCGCAATGCGCTCGATACCGAGCCCAAACGCGAAGCCACGATACATGGTTGGATCGTAGCCCACTCCCCGTAGAACGCGAGGGTCAACCATGCCCGAGCCTCCCATCTCAAGCCAGCCGCTATACTTGCAGACACGGCAGCCGCTACCTGCGCACGACAGACAGTCCATGTCGAATTCGGCACTGGGCTCGGTGAATGGGAAGTAGCTGGGGCGAAAGCGCACTTTACGATCGCCGCCGAACATTTCGTGGGCGAAGCGGGTGACGACCCCACGCAGGTCCGCCATGGTTGCGGTGTCATCGATGAGGATGCCTTCCACCTGATGAAATATTGCCTCGTGACTGGCATCCAGCGCTTCATTGCGATATACCCGGCCGGGTACGATAGCCCGCACCGGTGGGCGTGTCTGTTCCATGATACGTATCTGGTTGTTGGATGTCTGAGTGCGAAGAAGTATCTGCCCCGGTACGATCCAAAAGGTATCCTGCATATCTCTCGCCGGATGGTCAACTGGTATATTCAGCGCCTGGAAGTTGTAGTAATCGGTCTCCACTTCCGGGCCGTCCAGAGTCTGGAAGCCCATTAGACGGAAGATAGATGAAATCTCGCGAATGGTCGCTGATATAGGGTGGAGATGGCCGCGAGGTATCCGACGGCCCGGAAGTGTTACGTCCAGTCGTTCACGCCCAAGTGCCGATAGGAGTTCCTGCGAGCGCAGTGTCTGGCTGCGTGCGTCCAGCAGCCCTTCCAGCTCAGCTTTGAGCGTGTTAGCTGATTGCCCGATCGCTTTACGGTGTTCCGGCGCCAGTTTGCCTAGACCTTTTAGGATAGCGGAGAGCTGTCCGCGCTCGCGGCCGAAGTAGCGAGTTCGCCACTCTTCCAGCTCCTCGGTGGTGCGGCAGGTTTCTAGATCGGCGAGGGCGCGGCCGCGCAGGTCTTGGAGTTCTTGTTCCTGCTTGCTCAGCTCGGTAGTCATACCACGATTCCTCTAAAAAACAAAGACGGCAACTTCCCCCTAGGGACGAAGTTGCCGTTCGCGTGCTTCGTGGTACCACCCACATTCCAGAGCCCATAAGTGCCGCGTCCATAGGAATGAACATGGATGGCCATGCATGGGGCCTGCTCTCACACCCCGATAACGGTGGGCATCCGTGGCGCCTACACAACTGAGATGGCGAGTTGATTCATCCATCTCTCTCATTTTTCAGCTGCCGGCTCAGGAGTGAACTTCATCGGTTGCCGCATGGCCCGGGCTTCCAGTCGCTGACCCAGGTTCCCTGACAGTGACAGCCGACTACTCTCTCCATCTTCGCTTATGTCGCGTCTGTTTCGATATCTTCCCCATCGGCAAGCGCGCTAGATGGTTTGGTGGCCGCGCGACGTTGCCGTGCTGCTTCAAAGAGTATCACACTGGCAGCGACCGCTGCATTGAGTGACTCGATCTGATTCCACATGGGAATGCTAATTGCCCCAGTCATGAGCGCCTGTGCCTGGTACGACGTCCCATGAGACTCATTACCGATCAAGAGAGCAGTACGCTGGGTAAGATCAACTGTATCATAGCATAAACTGGAGCCGGCTTCGGCCACCAATACTTGCCGCACCGCTGGCGCGCCGGCCAGCCGGCGTTTAACGATGTCCCAATCGAGACCGGCATGTACCGGGAGGTGAAAGTGCGCTCCACTGGCGGCTCGAACGACCTTTGGTCCTAGAGGGTCGGCGCAGCCTGGCGCCAGCAGAACCTCGTCGACGTCGGCGGCAAGCGCCGAGCGTAAGATGGTCCCCAGATTGCCGGGATCGTTAATAGCGTCCAGTACTAAAAGAATCGGACGGGATCGCCCACGCCGGCGACTTCGCAACTTTTCAGGAGCGGTCGCGGCTATGCCCACTGCCGCGACGACTCCGGGGGAGGTCTGGGTGTCGCTGGCGCGTAGAAGAGCGGTGGGCGTAGCTTCGTAGACCTCTACCCCGCCGGCCCGTGCCTGCAGAAGGCGGTTAAGCAGCCTACGCCCATCGGCATTATGTACGAAGCGGTCGGGATCGTAGACGATAAGCTCCGGGAGGACGTCGGCATCGAAGGCCGCCTCTAAGAGATGTGCCCCCTCGATGAGCCACGCCTGCTCGGCTTCGCGACCTTTTGGTGTATGCAGTGCGTGGAGCCGAGATACATGCTGATTGGATGTGCTGGTGATCATATCAACCGGCTGCAAGAGTCACTCCCCTGGAAAGCTCGCCAGGGCTAGTTCTTGCTCAGATGTAGCGCCGCCTGGGCCGTCTTGACCAGCTCATTGAAAGCGGCCATGTCAGTTACTGCCAGGTCAGCCATGATCTTACGATCGACGCTGACATTGGCCAGACTAAGACCGCGAATGAGTTCGCTATAACGGATCCCGCAGATGCGCGAGGCAGCGTTGATGCGGGTAATCCAAAGCGAGCGCATATCGCGCTTTCGATTGCGGCGGTCCCGGTAGGCGTACATCAGCGAGTGCATCATGGACTCGCGGGCAGTCTTTATGAGCCGATGACGCGCACCGTAGTGACCTTCGGTGCGCTGAATGACTTTCTTATGCCTCTTATGGGCGGTAACGCCCCTCTTAACACGTGGCATACTCTTCCTCCACCCCGAATACTTGGGGCGACGGGCAACCGGGTTACCCCGCGAGCCCAGGTAATCAGCTGTAGGGTAGAAGTTGCTTCATCTTGCGGGTATCGCCCTTAGCCATGATACTTGGCTGGCTCAGTGAGCGATTGCGATTAGCGTCCTTCTTGCGGCGATACTTCGTGCGGGCGGATTTCAGATGGGCGTATTTGCCTCCACCGGTCACATATACCCGCTTGGCGGTGGCCTTATGCGTCTTGAGCTTATACTTCTTCATAGTTTATCTCGAAAAACTCCCCGGCCTCTTCAGGTTCTCTATGCGGGCGTGTAGGCCGGTGAGGATGTGGCCTATACTTTTTGTTCCGGTGCCGCGCACCAGGTTAGTATAACATAGGCCGTTCCCGCTCGCAAGATATCTCTTCTCCTCTGTCTCTCCCAGAGCTACGCTCTCGCGAGCGGCACCTAGATGACCCTAAAGTGCCTATATACCTCGATCACATATAGTTGAATGGTACTATGACTGTGAGACATGATTGGTGGCGCGCAAGCAAATGGCGGCTGGAGCCGCAGGCCTGGCAGAGAGCGGGGCAAGTGTGATACCACAAGAAGTAGTTTCTATGATGGAGCGTCGTCGTCTGGTAGCCGAAGTCAGAACCGCTACCGCAATTCAGGCGCTCGGCGTGGTAGACGCCTTGGCGGCGGCAGGGATTACTTGCATTGAGATATCGCTGACTATCCCTGGCGCTAACGAGATCCTGAGTCATGTTGCAACTCGGCGTGACATATTGGTCGGCGCCGGCGCGGTGCTTGACCCTCGTCAGGCCAGCGAGGCCATCTCCCATGGCGCTCGCTTCATTGCCTCTCCCATTTGCGCGCCGGAGCTACTGCCTCCTTGCCGTGATGCCAATGTAGCTTGCGTGCTTGGTGCGCTCACGCCAACTGAAATCATCCAGGCGCAGCGTGCGGGCGCTGAGATGGTGAAGCTCTTTCCGGTGGAGGCTCTGGGTGGCCCCATTTACGTCCGCGCATTATTGCGCCAGCTTACCCATGTCAGCCTGCAGATCTCCGGTGGATTTACTGTCGAGAACATGGTTGAATACCTGCAGTTGCCTGTTCGAACCCTGGCACTCGGCTCATTGCTGGTGCCTCGTGTGCTCTATGAACGCGGCAACTGGCAGGCCATTACTAACCGCGGTCGCGCTTTCGTCGAATTCGCCGCCAACCCCCATGCCAATGCCGCGCGATTCCTGACACTCATCGGCGGCGTTGCGCCACCGCGCCAGCCACAGCCGGCTGCCGAGCCGGCGGGAGTCGACCCTATAGCGGTTATTTCAGCTGTTCCCACCATCAATATTGCGCCCTCGGCCGTGGCGGCTGCACTGGAATATGATCCTAACGGCTCGTTCAAACCCTGGGATTCCCGTCCTCTGGAGCTTGGCGACGACGAGGATTGGTTACGCTGACAGCCGGCTTATCACAACTTCCGCTTGAGTGAATCGTAAGGAAGTCTGGGTAAACCATGAGCTCGCTTCTCGCATGCCCGTGCAGAATTCGGTGCGTGCGTACATGTTTTGAAAGGCGGATGCGCTCATATGTCAAGTGTAAGCCCTGAGCGGTCGAGCGGCTGTGCTACGTGGGTGGCGATATTGACCTGTTTATTTATTCCGGTCATCGGCCACATTTGGGTGACGGTGATGATCTTACGGGATGACCTCTCTGTGATCGAGAAGGTCTTGTGGATCGCGGTAGTGTGGCTCACCGTCTACTTCATTGGTCCATTTCTCTACCTGTTGCTAGGACAGAGACGCGATCGACTCTTTGGACAGCGAGCCTTCTGAACGGCACTCGAAGACAGCAGTCGAATGCCGGCGGGCACCACCAGTATACCGCCGGTAACCGTCCTGCAGCGACGGCGGTATACTGGTGGTGCCTGTACACTTCCCTATTCAGGCATCTTGTCCTATAGCAAGGGGTGAGCGATGGCGACATCACGTGATACTTCAATTGCCGTGCGTGCCGCCACCGACGCTGATCGAATCTCCGCTCGTGATCTGATTTCGCCGGCCACGGCGCGTGGTCGCGCCAGTCTGGTCCTGCTGCGTGCTGGACAGGGTCTGCTTTGGGTCGCCTATCTGGGGCAGGATGAGCGTGAGATACTCGTGGGCCTGTTGCTGGCCACAGTTCAAATTGATTCGGATTCTGAAGAGCCGGTTGGCTATATCCAGGAGCTGCTGGTACATCCGGCGTATCGCCGCCTGGGAGTAGCCATGCATCTACTCGATGCCGCCGAACGTTTCTTTTTAGAAGAGCAGCGGTTCTCACAAGTCTACCTCGCTACATCTCCCGATAATGAAGCCGCGCTGCGGCTGTATCGCAGCCGGGGCTACACAGCGTACCAGGTGCGCCTGGCGAAGCGCCGTCCCGACAACTCCGAAGGCGGCGGAACATCACAGAGAGCATGAGTATCCACTGGGGGCGAGAATTCATGAATGAAGGGCGCAAACACTCCATGGCGGAAGGCACATTTGCAACGGCGATCAACTGTATGGACGGGCGTGTGCAAACCCCGATTGCTGACTGGGTAAAAATTCACCAGCAGGTACAGTATGTTGATATGATCACCGAGGCTGGTGTCGACGGCATCATGGCGAAGGGAAATCCAGCGCAGCACGAATCCATCAGGCAACGTTTGCTGGTCTCGGTCAATGCCCATGGTTCCGGTTTTGTCGCCATTGCCGGCCACCAGGGGTGTGCCGGCAATCCAGTCTCCGATTCCGAGCACATTGCCGACATTAAAGCGGCCGCCGCGCTGGTAGCCTCTTGGCAGCTTCCAATCCGGATCGCTGGTCTCTGGGTTAGTGAATGGGGTTACGTCGAATTGGTTGACCAGATCGACCGGTAGCAGCTGTGCTGCTACCGGTCCAACGGCGGTGCCCTACATCGTGTCCGCCTGTGTAGGCGCAGGTGGCTGCGTGCTTGAATCTGGGGCTATCTCTCCATCGTGTGACTGGTGATTCGCTTCAAGCAGCTCGTCTACTTCCGGCGACTCTTCGGAGATTCCGTTACCCGTACTCGCCTTCCCGTCTTTGCGCTCACGAGTCTGCGGTGCTCCCTTTGCTGGCGGTTCCCAGCCCGGCGCTCGCGACATGACCATGGTAATCATGCGTCCTTCCATGATCGGGGGGCGCTCCAGCGTAGCGACGTTCTTGAGTTCCGCAATAACCTTATCGAGGACTACCCGCCCCAGTTCCGGGTGTGCATTCTCGCGGCCGCGGAATATGACGCTGACTTTAACTTTGTCTCCCTCACCGAGAAATTCTTCGATCTTGCGCACCTTTACTCCAAGATCGTGCTCGTCGGTGCGGGGTCGAATTCGAATCTCTTTCAGCTCTATAGTCTTCTGATGCTTGCGGGCCTCGTTCTCTTTCTTAGCCTGCTCGTATTTAAACCGTCCCCAGTCCATGAGCTTGCAAACCGGTGGCACGGCCATCGGCGAGACCTCAACCAGATCCAGGTCGCGCTCACGGGCAAGTGCTAAAGCCTGTCCAGAAGACATAACGCCAATGGGCTTGCCATCCTCATCGATGAGGCGAACTTCGCGCGCGCGCACGCGCTCATTGATGCGCGTTTCCCGAGGTCGATTATCACGGTTATCACCTCGAAAATCTCTGTTGATACCTAAACCTCCCCTGTGCTTTCATGGTAAAAAGCAACAAACATAACTCTGCCGTAACTCTCGGGGCCTGTTGGCACGAAGACTACGGTCACCCATCAGTGTAGCACACGCCGGAGCGCGGGCACAAGGCAACGAACTGCGGGCTGGGCCTGCAGTTCCAATCAGGCTTGGCGCCGCAGAGACCTCATCAGGTGTTCCAGCAGGTCGACGCAGAGCAGCCCGACGATGGTGACCGCGCCAATGCCGCACAGTACTTGCCAGCGAGTCTCTCCCCGAGTGAGATCCGCGGTTGACGTCTCGGCCAGAAGCATTCTCTGCGGACCATGCATCTTGGACGGTGAAGTGTCTAGTGCGAGCTTACCCGCTCGGGCGGGAGCCGCCACATACGTTTCTCGAGCCATGGGCGCAGATTTCAACGCCAAGGACGCGTGTCTGGCCGCCGGCTGGCGGTAGCGCAGAAAGATATCCGCCGGTGTTACCAGGGCGGGATCGTGCTCCCATATGAAACCGCCGCGCTCAAGAGACCTTGCTACCAGCTCACCCGAGGAGTAGCAGAGATCCTCGCGCATCACTAGTGAGCGATGCTCCACCAAGCCCCGGAGCGGAAAGAAAACGCTGAGGCGAGACACGTACGTGCGGGGGGCTACACTACACACAGTCTGCAGCAGCAGCCAGAAGCGACCGGACAGAGTTCCATTCCCCCGGGCTTGGAACAGGTGCTGGGCATAGCCTACCACCTCCTGTCGGCTTCCTTCCCGCACTTCCACATATCCAATCCAGCATGGATGACCGAGCCTCAGGTAATGCTGGACGCTGGAGGTGCGAAATCGCTCCCCACGGCAAAAAAGTGACGGATTCGCCTCGATAATAGTGCCCTCGGTATCGACGATGATCGCGGCATGGTTGATCTTACTGAGGGTTGCTACCCCTTGAAGTCGCGCCAACCATCCGCTGCTTGATGTCAGCAAGAAATCGCCGGGACGAAATGTCAGCGTAGAGTCAATCACATCGTTGGCAGTGCCCATTGCGTCGTGTGCTGATATTTGGCGCAGAATTGCTCTTCCCCGCTGGGATACTCGCATCTTCCGCCACTCCTGTCGTCTCTGTCCGGTCTCTTCGTAGGCCGTGCCCGTGCAAATACTAGCTTACCTGTGCAACGGCTCTACCAAAGTCTTGTAACTGTCCAGCTGGAGGAAAGAACGGATGAAAGAGGAGTGAGAAGAAGAGTGGCTAATTGATTAATGATAGCCCCAGCGGTGCGCCTCACGGACGATCTCGGCTGGCAAGCGTGCGATATCGAGAGCGTGTTGTGTTCTGGTGATGTCCTTCTGCAGTAACACATTTTGTGACTGGGTTGTCTGAATTTGGGCCTCAATCTGGGCACGCTGACGCGACTCGTTTACAGTGGTGGCAATCAAGGCGGCGCAAATAAACAGGACTATCCAGACTACGGTAGTCGATGCCATCACCCTGCGCCTACGTTGCGCCGCCAACTGCCTTTGATCTCGCAATCCTCGCACAATGACGCCTACCTCGTTAGAAAATCGAATAAGGCCGCCCACTGGCCGCTATGAGAACCGGGTCCGACTAGGATTGGATATCCTCCTCGGCCACACGAGTGAGAACAAGCCAGTCTTGCAGTCGAAGTGTTTCAGCCCGACGCGCTGGATCAATATCGGCTGCGGCTAGCCACCTACCCACCACATCCTTAGGCAGATGCAAGTTACGCGCCAAACTATTATGTATCTGCTTGCGTTTCTCGGCGAAGCCGGCGTGTGCCAGTCGAAAAAAACGTTCACGATCAGCGCCTTCGAGCGGTGGCGACTTCAGCAAATCAATACGAACGATGGCTGAATCTACCTGAGGCGGGGGAAAGAAGGCCTGAGAGGGGACCGATTCTATAATGCGGGGTATGCCGTAAAACTGAACGCTTAATCCCAGCAGACTCATGTCCCCAGGCGAAGCCGCCATCCGCTCGGCTACCTCCTTCTGTACCATGACCACGAGAAGACTGGGAGGGGTCTGGTTCTCAAGAAAGTGGCGCAGGGTAAGTGCTGTGATATAGTATGGAAGATTAGCTACCAGCTTGTATGGTGCGCCCGCGAAGACCACGCTAGGGTCAACCCGGAGTAGGTTCATGGGTAGTATCTCTACCTGCGGAAAGTCGGTGGTAGTCTCTCGCAGCACCGGTAGGATAGCCTGATCCAGCTCTACCGCCACGACTCTCTGCGTCCTCTTTGCCAGCTCGATCGTTAGTACTCCGGTCCCAGCTCCCACTTCGAGCACGTTGTCCGCAGGTGATAGCTCAGCTGCATCGACGAGTTTGTCAAGGACACTACGGTCCACTAGGAAGTGTTGTCCCAGGATCTTGTTTGGCCTCAGCCCATGGCGGCGCAGGAGTTCGCGCAGCACCCGTATATTAGTGAGATCAATGGGTACATGCTCACGCGATATCTCTCTCTCAATCTCAGACAGCAGGTCGACCTCCGGGTCGTCGGCATGAGCTATCAGTGCCCGGGCGTCGGCCGCATGAGAGATGCCATCCCGTAGCGATACCCGTCGGCCGGTTCGATGCTGTGGGGGATGTCGCCGCGTGCGACCGTTCTGGTCAGATCGAACATGTTTCCGGTCTCTAGTCATAGTTTTGCGGCCTTACCACAACTGTGATGTACTTCAATGCGTACCATACCACCAAACTCATTAAAACCTCGCCAGGCCCGGCCGGATTCCGGGCATCCGACAACGAGACCTGCCATTGCACACAAGGTACCGGTATGTTATACTTGCGCCCAGTAGCGGCGGAATGACGTCAATTATTCAGCTGCCTACCATCAAGAGTCAGCCAGCGCGAGACGCCCATAATCTCCCATACACCTCGCGCTGATCACCCACCTGACTCGCTCTGACAAGTTTGGTGCTAAAGCCGCTGTCGTGTTCCCAGGATGACAGAGCTGGAGCGCCAATGTGCGGGAACGAGTTCGACAAGCTCGTTCAGCCAGTAGAGCGCGTACTGCGCTGTACCGGCTTCTCCTACTCCATTATCGATGCTATCCATCCGCCAGGTGCCACCACGGGAATTGGAAGATACAACCCTTTCTCGAGAATACCCACCTGGACGGCGGCGCGTGCGGACCCGGATTTTACGGTCCGCCTGTTTCACCACAGAAGAGGATTCATGCGCATGGGTTTTGGTAACTTACGCAAGCAAACCATCCCTGGTCTGCTGATGTTGATCGGGATAATGTCCCTAACGATGGCCGGATGCGGCACTTCCAGCAGCGGCGCTGCTCCATTGCCGGATGCCCAGCAGATCTTTCGTTTTCCGTTGAATGCCAACGGTGTCGACATCAAGACCATGGACCCGGCAAAGATCCAGGATCTTTATTCGTATTATCCGATTGAGGTGGTCTTCCCAGCGATGCTGACCCTGGATTCGAACGGCAATCCGTATCCGTGGGCGGCAGCCAGCATGCCCACCTTTGACACGACCACCAATGTCTACACCTTCAAGATCCGGCCCGGTCTCAAGTGGAGCGATGGCACGCCTATCGACGCCAACACCTTTGCCTATTCCATCAACCGGTCGCTCAGCCCCTGTACTCGGATCGGCTGTCACGTACTACCTCTTCGCCATCAAAGACGCATCGGCGTTTTCGACCGAGAAGTGTGGCACTGATGGCACCAGCGTTGTTGGCAAGATCCCGACTCTGATCGGGGACTCGCTGAATGTGCCCGACAGTCTCACGCTGAACATCACACTTTCGGGTCCGGCGCCGTACTTCCTTGAAGCGATCTACCTATCCGACGTCTTATGCCCAGCCCGAGCAGCTGATCGACAAGTATGGGCCGAAAACTGGACTTCTCACCTGACTGACAGCAGCGGCTTCGGCGGTAACCTGTACAAGCTTACCAGCTGGACCCACAAGGGCGACGTCATTGTGACCCGCAATGACAGCTTCTGGGGCACCAAGCCCAAGATTCGCGAGGTGGACTTCAAGGTCTACCAGACCGTAAGCGCCGAGTATTCCGACTATCTGGACGGCAAGCTGGAGCGGGGCGCAGCACCGCCAGCTCAGTACAAAGCCTCCAAGGCTCGCCCCGACTTCCGCGAGACTGGCCTGCTCGCGGAGAGCTACTACCAGCCGGTCTGGACCAAGGCCCCCTTCGACGACGTCCGTGTTCGCCAGGCCTTTGATCTGGCCCTCAACAAAGAGGTGCTGGCCAACCAGGTCGACCAGGGATCGGTGATCGCCTCCAACCATATCGTGCCGTGATGGCATGCCGGGCTTTGATACCAATCTGGCTGGATCCGGACGGTACCGCCAGAATCTGACCGGCAACACTGCCAAGGCGACGGCGCTGATGCAGTCCTATGCCAACGATAAGTGCGGCGGCCAGATCAGCAAGTGCACGCCGGTCACTCTGGTCGACTCCAACGATCCCGCGGTCCAGACCTACGACCAGGCGGCGGTGCAGATGTGGCAGCAGGCTTTCCCTGGCTTGCAGATCAAGACGCAGTTCATCGACTTCAATACCGAGATCAGCCTGATCTACAGCCCGAATGTCCCGCAGATCTTTGGCATCGCCTGGATCGCGGACTACCCGGATCCGCAGGACTGGCTCTCGTTGCAGTTCTCACCGACTGCCCTCAACAATACTGGCTTTGTGAATGATGCCAGCGGCCAACGCCCTTGATGGCGCAGGCCGACGCCGACCTGGGCTCTGACCGCATGTCGCTCTATAACCAGGCCGAGCAGTACTTGCAAACGCAGGTCGCATGGATCACCGAGTACCAGTGGAAGAACTTCTACAACGTGCCTTCCTACGTCCATAACTTCGCATTGGACGCGCAGGGTCGACTTGCCGCTCGGCGGCCCAGGCGGCACAGCCGGCACGGGTCCCTCGTATGAAAACGCCTACCTGACGTCCCACTAGTTGCCGAGAATAGCTCCGCTCGCCTTAGCGACGAGTTGAGTCAAGCAGCGAGGCGCCTGATACTCCCCAGTTCATGGGAAGGATCAGGCGCCTCGCCACATCTGTGACCGAGACCACATGATCTAGACCACGATCTCGGTCTAGACCACGATCTAGAACAGCCCCACCACCAGGCCGCCGTCTACCTGTATGCTGGTCCCAGTGATGTAGGAGGCTTGGGCGGAAGCGAGAAACGCTACGAGCGCGCCTACCTCTTCCGGCCGGCCGATCCGTCCAGCGGGGATGCCGTGCCCGACTTCTTCGATCGCCGTCTCAAAGCTGACGCCACGTCTGGCGGCGTCGGCGCCGCGCAGCTCGCGCTGGCGATCGGTAAGTATAATTCCCGGCAGCACATTGTTTACTGTGATGCCACTCCCCGCCACCTCACGTGAGAGCGTCTTGGCAAAGCCCACTACCGCCAGACGGAGCGCATTGGAGAGAACGAGGTCGTCTATAGGCTGCTTTACGCTGGTGCCGACAATGTTGACTACGCGTCCCTGCCCGCTTGCCGACAGCAGTGGAAGCGCCTGGCGAACTAGTCGTACCGCGCTCATCAACGTGACCTGAAACGCCCGCTCCCAGTCGGCGTCTCCGACCTTGGAGAAGCCGCCAGGCGGTGGACCGCCAGCGTTGTTCACCACCACATCCAATCGCCCAAACTTCTCGCTTGCCAGGTTCACCAGGTGCTCCGCCGCGTCTGGCTGGGAGACGTCCAGTGATACCGATTCTACCCTTGCTCCTTGGGCGCGTAGCTCAAGCGCGGCCTGGTCGAGTTGTTTTGATCCGCGAGCGCAGATTACCAGCGCCATCCCTTCAGCGGCCAATGCCTTAGCGCTCGCTAGTCCAAGACCGCGGCTGGCCGCGCTCACCAGTCCCACTCGTCCAGTTAAACCCAAATCCATGCCAGCTCCCCCACGTTTCTCCGGCTAGTCACAAGCTTTCCGCTCCCATTGTATCATTGCGGGTGGCGGTATAGTCATGTGCACGTGGTGGTCCCGGATTTCCTCGTGAATCTATTTCCTCGTGAATCAGTGAGTCCTTAGCGCTTCGAGGGCCGCAAGTCGTATCCGCTCGTCCCTCGTGATGGACGTCTCCAGCATAGTCCCGCCGTAGGGAGTAATACGCGGTATGATTTCAGTCGCCCGCACTCGTTGGATCAACAAGAAAATGGTTGAGCTATCGGGTTCCATTCGCGCCCGCACCGTGCGGACGAATTCGTCCTCGAGCGAGACATTTGCGACCTTGCGCCTAACTGTATCGGTGGCTTCCACAAGACTGCTGCCGTCAATCGGCGCGAGCAGAATAGCCCCTGCCATCATCCCGACCACCGAGTCACCGATAATGTTCTTCTTTCGCCGCGGTCGCGGCTCTTGCAGCAGCGTTCTCCCTCTCTTGTCTCTGGTTACATAGACCGCTTCATCCAGATCGGTCAGCTTGGGAGACTTAAGCGTCTGAAGTGCTTTAAGCACCCTGCTTGCTTGCCTCGGGTCCGAATAGACTACAGCTAGGAAGCTGTACTGCGGATATTCTCCGCTGGACTGCAAAGGCTGACCAGTGGCAAGCCGCGGTGAACGCGAGACAGCCTCCGCGGGCTTATCTGAATGCGAATCTTGCGGGATCACTACGTCTTGCATAAGTCCCCTCCCGGATTCCAATGGCGTGGATTGCGCGCTCCAGCCGCGCGCATTGGTTGAACTATCCTGGAGCGTTTTGCAAGAATCAGCCCACTGTCATAATAGAAACGAGCGGCTTCGCGCGAAGCCGCTCGTTGCATGCGGGGACCGGTATTTCCCGGCCTTTCGCCTTATACCGTGCCAGTACGGCGCATCATCGATGCGCCGCCGGTAGCGCTCGGAGTCTTGGGGTGAGCAAAGATCATCCGGCCGGCGACGGTTTGCAGTACGCGGGTCACCGTGACGTCGATGGTTGTTCCCATATACGGCTTGCCTCCTTCAACGACGATCATGGTACCATCGTCGAGGTAGCCCACTCCCTGACCCAGTTCTTTACCGTCCTGCATGATCTTGATGGTCATATCCTCGCCGGGTAACAGAATGGGTTTTACTGCATGGGCCAGCTCATTGATGTTGAGTACTTTTACCCCCTGCAGATCGGCGACACGATTGAGGTTAAAGTCGTTAGTAATAATTGGGGTATGCCACTGGCGTGCCAGTTTTACCAGTTTGGCATCCACCTCGGTGGTGTTCTCGGCGTCAGCGTCGGTAATCTCAACCGTTACCGATGGGTCCTTCTGCAGTCGCTTGAGTATGTCCAGCCCGCGCCGGCCGCGGTTCCGGCGCATTGTATCGGCGGAATCGGCGATATGTTGCAATTCCTCTAGTACAAACCGCGGAACCACTAGCATGCCTGAGACAAACCCGGTTTCGGTGATATCGGCGATGCGTCCGTCGATGATCGCGCTGGTGTCGACCAATATCTTATTCTCGGTGTTTCTCACAGTTTTTTTGCCGAATCGACCGCGTAGCTTGGGAGTTTCCTCGTGCTCCTCGCCCTCCTCAGCTTCCCCTTCTTCGTGCGCGACTGAGCGTCGTCCGGCGCCTATCGCGCCAATCATAGAACCGAATAGGCGGGCGAAGTCGTCTTTGCGCCATACCGCCGCCGCCGTGCATGTGTACGCCAAGGCGAAGGCTACCAAGATCGGCAGCCATTGTCCGATCTCGAAGAACTTGATTGGTGAGATAAGCGCGCCGGCGAGTGCGGCGATACAGAGGCCAACGATAAGGCCTATCGCGCCGGCGATCAGGTCGCTCACCGCCGCATAGCGGATTTTCTCACGTATCCAGCGATATGGTATGAGAGTAACGTACGGAGTGATGATAAAAGCGACAACGGCGCAGGCGACTATGAGACCGACTTCCAGGCCGGCAAACTGATGATGAGGATCTTTATCTACGGACATGAGCACCGCTATAGTAGCAACTGCTACAGTCCCAATCAAGCGGATTATGGTTTTGACTGACATTCCCATCCTCCTCGCGAGCCATCCCCTGCATGGCTCACCTACGTGTGGAAGCAGTAAGTGGTCTGCTTCGCACCTGTTTTGGGAGCAGTGGAGCAGATCTCATTGGATCTCATCAGCACGCGCACGCCGCATACACGACGTAAATAAGTGCACAGAATAACGCGGATCAATCCTCGCCAGTAGGATTGCAGTACGGAAGACGCGTGCCGGCTTTATTTCTCCACCAGTCCATCAATGGCCTCGAGCTGTCAATTCTCCTCACTTCCCCCCTGCTAGCGCATACACTATGCATCAATGGACCGGCGGCACGGTTTCCTATCTTCCTGATGTTCACCTAGTACGGTCCAGCATATAGAAATATGAACTCTATACATCAGTATATAACCTGGCCGGTCATTTTAGTACTTCGAGGTCAATACTCGAGTGCTATAGCCAGAGCCTCACCAAGAGTTGCTGCGCGCATGAGCTGCATCCCGTCGCCACTGCCCTTTTGCGCGGTATCGAGATCGATATGCGCTCCGGATTTGGGTAAGACGCACTGCTTGAATCCCAGTTTAGCGGCCTCGCGCACGCGAGCCGCCGCATGTGTTACCGAGCGCAGCTCACCACCTAAACCTACCTCTCCAAGCAGAACCGTCTCTGGGGATAGCAGCCGTTCGCGATAACTAGAGGCAACCGCCGCCGCTACCCCCAGGTCCACCGCTGGCTCCCCTAGACTAAATCCGCCTGCCACGTTCACATACACATCCTGGTTGCCAAGCGCCAGGCCGACTCGCTTGGTTAGTACCGCAAGCAACATGAGAACGCGATTGTGATCCAAGCCGTTGGTAGTGCATCGCGGGGTCCCGAAGGCTGTGGTTGTTGCCAGGGCCTGAACTTCCACCAGCAGTGGTCGACTTCCCTCCATGCTCACGACGACGGCTGAGCCATTGGCCTGCCCGGTGCGTTCGGTAAGGAATATTGCCGAAGGGTTGTGGACATCCACCATGCCTTCGCCTCGCATCTCAAAGACCCCTACTTCATTGGTCGCGCCAAAACGGTTCTTAACTCCCCGCAGCAACCGGTACGAGTGGAACCGTTCACCTTCGAGATACAAGACCGCGTCTACGATGTGTTCTAGCGTGCGCGGTCCAGCCACCGTCCCTTCTTTCGTGACGTGGCCGATGATAAACACTGGTATCTGCGAGCTCTTAGCCATACGCATGAGGCGTAGTGTTGCATCTCGCACCTGGCCAACGCTTCCGGGAGCTCCCGACATGCCAGCTGCGCCGACAGTCTGGATGGAATCAACCACTACCAGCGCGGGTCTCTTGCTCTCGACCACCTCCACGATCGCCTCGATCTCAATCTCTGGAAATAGCAAGAGTCGTTCCGTCGTTATACCCAACCGTTCTGCTCGCAACTTAACCTGCTGTGCCGACTCCTCCGCTGAGACATAGAGTACCTCTCCCGCGCTCTCAGCCACTGCACCTGCAACCTGGAGGAGCAGGCTGGATTTGCCGATACCGGGGTCTCCGGCCAGGAGTGACATCGAACCAGGAACGATTCCTCCTCCAAGCACGCGGTCGAGCTCAGCGGATCCAGTAAGGATCCGCTGGTACCCTATCGCCTGCACCTCCGGCAATGGCACCACCCGGGCAAGTCCGCTCCCCGCGGCTGCTGACCGTCCACTACCGCTACGTGGCGCGGCGCTTACAACCGTTTCGACCAGGCTGTTCCATTCGCCGCAATCCGGGCAACGTCCCATCCATTTTGCGCTCTCATAGCCGCATTGCTGGCACACAAATCGTGTGTGAGTTTTCGCCATTGTTTCTCCAGCGTGTTATCTGATCGCTCTGTGATCGATCCATGTTACAAATTAATCGATCCATGTTACAAATTATATGTACTTCATATTGGAATCCACTTGGAATCTATGCAGTAGCCCTACGTGGCAAGCCAAAGCTTCTTCTACCTCTTTCTGTCGGCATAATAAGAAATAGGAGATTGGCGGAGCGTCTCTCTCCATAACCACATGCTCTTCCTGTATTCAACCAAAGGATCAGCCATGCCGGACAATAATCATCCGGATGAGTCGAGCGGCGATACCACTATGGCGAGTAGCCGTGGGAACGATCCCGATCTTCCCTACTGGTTGGCGATCGATCGAGTGCGCGGTATCGGACCGGCTCGGTTCTCGCTGCTGATGAGCTTCTTTGGCAGCGCCGAGGCCGCCTGGTGCGCCGATCCTGCTGATTGGATGTCGGCCGGGCTGGACGGCCGGGCTGTAGCCAGCTTCACCGCACAGCGCCCTCGGATCGAACCGCAGGCCGAAGCCGATCGTCTCACAGCACTAGGCTTCCAGGTCCTGCGGTATGTGGATCCGGATTATCCGCACTTGCTTGCTGAGATTCCACTACCTCCGCCGCTCCTCTATCTGCGCGGCAATCTTGCGCCGGCCGACGACCTGGCGATATCGGTGGTAGGAACGCGACGGGTAACGACATATGGTCGACAGGTGACTGAGCAAATCTCTCACGAGCTGGCACGACAGGGCATCACCATTGTCAGTGGATTGGCCCGTGGTGTAGATACGTGCGCACATCGTGCGACTCTGTCAGCTGGGGGGCGTACCATAGCTGTGCTCGGCTGCGGACTGGACCTCATGTATCCACCGGAAAACGCCAAGCTGGCGGCCCGTATCGCCGAAAATGGTGCGGTGCTGACGCAGTTTCCTCTGGGAACACGGCCGGAGGCGGGCAATTTCCCCGCGCGCAACCGTCTCATCAGTGGGCTGTCTCTCGGTGTGGTCGTAACCGAGGCGCCGGAGGGTAGCGGCGCCCTTATCACCGCGCGGTGTGCTGGTGAGCAAGGCCGTGATGTATTTGCGGTTCCTGGCAGCATCTACAGTAAGGCCAGCATTGGAACCCATCGTCTCATTCAGGATGGCGCCAAACTGGTGGCGAGCGTAGACGACATTTTGAGTGAGCTCGACCTTCCCAGGCTGCCGCCGAGTCGTGCACAGTTACGGCCCGACGATGAATCTGAGGCCATGGTGCTTCGCCTACTCGAGCGCGGCACGGCGCTGCACGTCGACGAGCTCTGCCATAGCTTGGGGTTGCCTGTCTCGACGGTTTCGGCTATGCTTGCCGTGCTCGAGCTCCGAGGATTGATTACGCTGGTTGGCCCGATGACCTATGCCGCGGTCGCCGGCGCGGGATAACACTTCTTTCGTGATGTGGAGTCTGGCTAGTACGCGGCTTTGCTTGACACATGGCTGGCGGAATGTTATGCTCTCTTGAGCCGTATTTCTTTACAATAGCTATTTTGCGCCCGAAAAAATGAGCGGACACCGCTAACCGTATGCCATAACAAACCGGGCGCATGCAGGAGTGACGCATATCATGTATGCAGTGGTCGAGACGGGGGGCAAACAATACCGCGTCAGCCCTGGCCAGACCGTCGAGGTGGAATTATTAGCCGCCGATCCCGGGACAGCGGTCGAACTCGATCGGGTGCTGCTGGTTTCCAGCGAGGGCAAGACACTAGTAGGCCAGCCGGTCGTTGGCGGTGCGAAAGTGCTCGGTACTGTAGCACGCGAAGGGCGCGGCAAGAAGGTATTCGTATTCAAATATAAGTCGAAGAAGCGCTACCGCCATGGCATGGGGCATCGTCAGGACTACACATACCTGATGATCACCGATATCCAGGCAGGTGGCGAGAGCCTCATCTCCGCTCCAGATCGGGAACGCTATGAGCAGCAGGCGGCGCGCGCGGCGGAGCGCTATCAGGCGAAGGTAGCGGCGGCCCTCGGTATGTTACTGGAGACTACGGGCGAGGATATCGACGCCGAGAGCGATGTCCAGAACGAGGAACCCGGAGACGACGAATAACCGTAGTCTCATGACTGACTGTCGTGGAGCACGCTCCTGCCGAGGCGTTGTGGGCTGCTCCGATCCGAGAAGGATGTGTAGGACAATGGCACATAAGAAGGGCGTTGGCAGTTCGCGCAATGGTCGTGACAGCAAGCCCAAGATGCTGGGAGTCAAGCGCTTCGATGGCCAATATGTACGCTCGGGCACAATCATAGTTCGCCAGATGGGCACCCGTATCAATCCAGGCACCAATGTTGGCTGCGGCCGCGATTATACGCTGTATGCCACCATTGACGGCACCGTGAAATTCGAGTGGGATACGCGTACCAAAAAGCGAGTTAGCATACGTCCGGTGGCGATCGCCGAGGCATTGGCGGTAGCCGAGGCATAACCCGCACCAGAGCTGGTGATCGCGCGTCGAGAGCCGGCTGTCTGATCGCGTCGCGCTCGGTCGAGGAGCGAGACATGTGAGAGTCGGCATGGCAAGACTTGCGGCAGAGGCACGTAGATGGCCTCTGCCTTTTTGTTCGGCGTACATGGCCGGGAGGACTAAAACGACAACCTCGCATGCCTTACCTACGTACATCAACATAACCTGTGAAATCATGCGCAGCGACTGCCCTGCTGCTATGGCCCTAAAGCTTCAGACGCCGGGACAACAGAATGCTCCAGCGACCCGCTAGCTCCGGCCGCCAGGTTGCATGCTGCTGCAGTCGAGTGATATAGTGCCCTGCAAAGTGTCCAATTGCATAACCCACTTGCCCTAATCTGGACAATCTAGCTCGGCGACGAGTTCGGTAAGTTACCGATGCGCCCGGGTGAAGCGTGTCCAATTTTTATCTAGGGAGGGAGGCGCGGCATGTCGCTGCACCTCAACGCCGCTGCCAAGACAGACGTCGGACGACAGCGCGAGCAGAACGAGGATGCGTGCTATACACATATCGTCGTGAACGACCAGAAGAGTTCCGGCATCTTCGTTGTGGCTGATGGTATGGGAGGCTATCATGCCGGCGAGGTTGCCAGCCAGATCGCCATAGATACGATTAGCACCGCCTTGCAAAACTTCGTTGGTCCAACTAGTTCACTGCCTACCCTGCAACTCAAGAACAGGAAACGTCGTGGACGCGATGACCAGGCTGTGTCAGGTAAGCAGACGGATGATGACGCGCGCAAAACCCGCCCACTCTCTGCCGAGCCGTCGCCGGACCAGGAGAGTAGTGGCGCTACCGCTGTGCTGAACGAGTCGCTCATTATCGAGTACTACTCCGAGCGTCTGCGCCAGGCGATTGAGAAAGCCAGCCAGGCAATCGTTGAATACGGCGACAAGCACCGCGAGGCCAAGGGACTGGGGTCGACAGTGACCGCTGCACTGGTAATTGGCGACCAGGCGTTTATCGCGAATGTTGGGGACAGCCGCACGTATCTCTTGCGTAATGGTAAGCTGAGTCGAGTGACTACCGACCATTCGTTGGTTGAGCGCCTTGTGGAAGCTGGCCAGATTGATCGAGCGGATGTCTACGATCATCCCAATCGGAACCTTATCTATAGGTCGCTGGGCGCCGGCAAGTCCGAAGTGGATGTTGATATCTTCACCGAGAAACTTCAGGGCGGCGATGCCCTCCTTCTCTGCTCGGACGGTCTTTGGGAGATGGTGAAGGATGCTCAGATGGAAAGCATCATTACTGAAGTGACTGACCTGGTTGAGACGTGCGAGCTACTCATTCAACGCGCAAATGAGAATGGCGGCGAAGATAATATCACCGTCGTTCTGCTTCGGTGTGTTGAAGGGTAAGGACAGGATAGTATGGGCCTGCAGGTAGGGGACATCCTCAAAGGCCGCTACGGGCGCTACCGGATCATAAGCCGTCTGGGCGAAGGGGGTATGGGCAGCGTCTATCAAGCGGAAAATCCAGCACATCCTGGTGAATACTGGGCGGTAAAGGAATTGCTGGATGATGATACCGCGCCGCCTGAGGACGTGGAGTGGGCCAAGTTACGATTTGAAGCCGAAATCAAGCTGATGCGAGACGAGGGATTGCGCCATCCCCGCATTCCCGCGTATCGGGACGATTTCACCGCCATGGGACGCCGCTTTCTGGTCATGGAATACATACCGGGCATGAACTTAGAAGAGCGGCAGTTACAGGTACATGCTCCGCTTCAGGAGCGAGACGTATTACGCTGGATGATCGAGATCTGTGATGTGCTGGACTATCTGCACCACCAGAAGCCACCGATTATCGTGCGCGACCTTAAGCCCGCGAATGTCATGATTACTCCGTCGGGTGACGCTCGGCTGATCGACTTCGGTATTGCGCGCCGATACAAGCCGGGCCAACGCACTAACACGGAGAATCTCGGTACGATGACCTATGCTTCTCCTGAGCACCTTGGCCGCACTCAGACCGATCAGAGATCGGATGTCTACAGCCTAGGCGCCACGATGTATCACCTGCTTACTAATCATGAGCCAGCACCATTGGAGACGCCTTTCCCCGGAAAACTGCGGCAGTACCATCCGGCGCTCAGCCCGGCCACTGAGGCGGCGGTTATCCGTGCCATGCAGATTGATCCCGCCCAGAGATTTCAGTCATCCGCCGAGTTCCGGGATGCGCTGGCTCGTTGCTTATTTCTGCTGGATAAGTCGGCATCCATTGTAGCTGGAGGCGGTTCCCGTCGTAATAGCCCGACAGCAGCGGCACATGCCGCCTCCGCGACAGTGGTGGCTCCTATTGTCTTTCCACCGGCTCAGTCGACACGCAACCCACTGCCAGCAGTGGGCGCTGCAGCTCCGGCCCCTGCTGGCCAACTTCCCAATGCCATCTGCCCTACCTGCGGTTTTGTGAATCGCCAAGGCGCGCATTTCTGCGCTCAGGATGGCGTGGCATTGAATCTGGACATGCATTCGTCTCCGCCACAAGCGCAATATCCGAAAAGTTACGGACCTGGAGCCGCCACGGCTCACTCAGCGCATTCCATATCGGGAGCACCAGATATGGCAGGGGCCGCGGTCACCACGGCAGAACTCAGCATTCAGAAAGCCAACGAAGCCTTTCAAGCTCACCAGTATCAGCGCGTAGTGCATGAGTGCCAGGTTGCAATTGGCCAAGGACGGCAGACTTACGATGTTTACTTGCTTTTAGGGCGTGCGCTCAGCGAACAGGGACGCTATCAAGAAGCAGCCGCCTCCTTTAGCGAAGCCGCACGGCTTCGGCCTGTGCTGGAAGCGGTGAAGCTTGAAGCGATAGCGTGGCAGCAATCGGGGCAACTTGATCATGCGCAGATCGCTTTCGCTCGAGCACGCCAACTTGATCCACAGGACGCTCAGGTCTGTTACCAGCTGGGTGTCATATGTTATAACCTCCGGCAATATGCCCAAGCTGAAGGTGAGCTTGAGACCGCTATCAAGCTGCGGCCCAATTACTCCGAGGCCCTTGTCGCGCTAGGAAGAGTGCTAGTGGCACGAAAGCAATGGCGCGAGGCGACTGCAATCTATCAGCGAGCGATAGCGATTGATTCAAGCTCAGCGATGGCATTTTTTGAACTTGGCAACATTCAGCTTACCGAAGAACGTCCCGCCGATGCCGTGCGCAGCTTCGAGCGCGCGGCTAAGCTAGCGCCGGCTTCAGATGCAGTACAGGTTGCACTCGGCAGAGGGCTACGCGCCGTAGGTCATCGCAAGGCGGCGAAAACGGCGCTTCAGCGGGCGTTGCAAATCAATCCCAAGAATACCGAGGCACAGCAATTATTGAAACAGGTGTAATATATGGTGCGTCTCGCGCAGCGATCGTGCGAAAGCGGGCGGACACCGCGGCAGTACACCGTAGCTGATCAATGAAGGGCGAGAGACGCGCCAGCGACTAGGCGGGAGGATTGTCATGGACTGCGTTTTTTGTGGCGCTGAGCTTCGTCCCAACGCGCGCTACTGTAACCAGTGTGGTGCGGCGCAGCCAGCCGAACAACCGATGAGTTTCACGCCACAGCTACTACTCGTTCCCGACGAAGACGTGCAAGACGACAACGATACTGAAGACGTACAGGGGAGCTATATCTCCGACGCGATCCGGGAAGAGTCCGACGGCAGCGGTCCTGATGAGACTGATAGCGGTGGGCGTAGAACTAGGCCACCGCGGGTATTACGAGCACAGTACCAGTCGGAACCAGAGCTCGAGGATGCACCTTCTCGCGTCATAGATGAGAGTGATGTGGCGTCCATACCTTCGGGCAGAGCCGGTGGCTTTGGACGGTCAGGAGGCGCAGTCTGACGCGCTGGACGCGGTGGCGATTTCCGGCGCTATGCGTCCTACCGATGAAGCAGGAGACGCAGCCGTCTCCAGCGGTGCGTGTCACGATACCGGTGGCGCCCCGGACTGCCCCAACGATACCCTGGTCAGATACTGAGACGGCGGAAACTGAAATACTCAGGGTGCCGGTGGCAACGACCGGTAAGCTGGAGCGATCAGACTTGCCGGATATCGCCGGGTACGGGAATTTATCCGACCTCGCGCCTTCTGGATCGGCTCCTAAGACTTCGGTTCCTATGATTGAGGAAGAGCCGAGTCTGCCGGGAGCGGCGACTCCGGATGCTTTATCCTGGCCTTTGCCGGTCAGCATTATAATCGGTGGCCGCTACCGTGTGGAAACGGTTATCAGTAGTAATCCGGATGATCAGGAGAGCGAAAATATCTACCGTGTGAGCGATCTCAAGGGATATGAGCGCTGCTGGTCCTGCCTGCAGGAATATGGTGAAGGAACCGAGGCCTCGGATCGATTCTGTCGAGAGTGTGGCGCTGACATGCTGGGTCGTGAATACCTCATGTACGAGCGACGCATTCCGGCGGATGGCCAGGAGGTGGCCATCGATCAGGCCAGGACTGCACCCGAACACCCGGCGGTTACGAGCAATTTGGTAACTCAAGAAGAGCGAACCTTTGTGCAGGGCAATCGTTCCTACAGAGTCATACCAAAATTGACTGAGCCCTCACCATTCCCGCGCGGCGCTCATATACTCATTGGTGCCGCCACCGATGTAGGCAAGACACGCGGCGGTGAGCGAAATGAGGACAGCATAGGGGCGCTGGTTCTCAATCTTGGCCACGACTCGCATATGCAGCCCTTGGCGCTTGGAATCGTCGCCGACGGCCTCGGTGGGCATGTGAATGGGCAGGATGCCAGTCGGCTTGCTACTCGGATGGTAACCGAATACATCCTGCGTCGGGTAGCATTGCCGCTGGTCAGTCTTCCGGTCGACGGCGTACCCATTGAAGAGGATCTCAAGAGTGTTTTCTTGGAAGGCGCTCGCGCCGCCAACGCCGCTCTGTGTAACGCTAATGACGAAACCGGTGCGGATATGGGTTCTACGCTGGTAGCGGCGCTCTTGTTCGGCAGTTCGGCCTATGTCATTAACGTTGGCGATAGCCGCGGCTATCTGTTTTCTGATGGAGAACTTCGCCAGATCACGACCGATCACTCATTTGTCGAGCAACTCATCATCAGCGGCTTCATTGCGCCGGCGGATCGGTACACTCACCCCCAGCGCAACCAGATTCTCCGAAGTCTGGGAGATGAGTTGAACGTGGAGATAGACGTCTTTGAGCAGAAGCTCAAGCCGGGAATGCAGCTCATGCTCGTCTCAGACGGCTTATGGGAGATGGTGCGTGATAATGAAAGCGCAGACATCTTGCGTGAGTCAACTAGCCCTCAGGAAGCCTGTGACCGGTTAATCGAGCGCGCCAACGAGCATGGTGGAGAGGATAATATCAGCGTGGTAGTGATCGAAGTCTGTGGTTGAGGGTGGGCGCCGCTAAGCTTTGCGCAACAAAAATGGTTGTCATTTCGTAGACGCCTTAGAGAATACGTCATCTGCCTGGAATGAGAGCTAGAAGAGGCCAGCCGTTGCCCCCTGAGATGGTGCAGCTGCACAAGCCGGGTGGCGGGATGCGGAGAGGAGTCACCGGCAATGCCCGGAGAAGTGTCATTAAATTGCCAAGTTGGCCGTGAGCGGATGAGTGTGACGGGAGGCACTCAGGTTGCCTATGTCCTGGTGGAGGCCCGTCCAAGCACGGCGCTCACGCAGACGCGCATGCCCTTGAACTTTGCATTAGTCCTGGACCATTCCGGCTCGATGAAGGGAGCCAAGCTTCAGGCCGTCAAAGAAGCGGTCAAGCTGGTCATCAACCATATGGCGCCTACTGATATTGTCTCGGTGGTCATCTTCGACGACAATGTGCGTGTCATCGTGCCTGCTCAGCCCGCCAGCGATAAGATGGGTCTTGGTGGCGCGATAGACGGCATCCGTGAAGGTGGTGGCACTGCCATGTCGCTCGGCATGAGCGTTGGGTTAACCGAGCTCCGCAAGCACGCCTCGCCGGCGATGGTCAACCGCATGATCCTGTTGACCGACGGTGTCACCTATGGTGATGCCGACCGCTGTCGCCGTATCGCCGACGACGCCGGAGCTTCCGGAATAGGCATCTATCCTCTCGGTATTGGCGCCGACTGGGATGAGGATATTTTAGATAACGTTGGCCAGCGCAGCAGCGGCATGCCGGCCGAGTTCATTCGCCGTCCCGAGGATGCGCTGGGTCTTTTCCAGCGCCAGCTTCAGAGCGCTGAAGCCGTTTCGGTACGTAATGCCCAGTTGACATTGCGCTTGCCTGCTGGAGTGACGCCCAAGAAGTCGGTGAAGGTGTTGCCGCTTATTGCGGAGCAGCCGCAAAACACCCTCTCAGATCGGCAAGTGATGGTATCATTTGGTGATCTGGAGCGTGATACCCCTCAGGCAACGTTAGTCGAGCTGATGGTAGAGGCAAAGCCGGCTGGGACCTTCCGCATCGCCCAGGCCGAGCTCAGCTATGAAGTGCCGGGACGGGGAGACGAAAAAGTTCGCTCTGATGCCGTCGTCACATTTACCAATGAGACGGTCCCTCCCGAGGAGGCCAATCCGGTGGTGCTCAACTTTGTTGAGAAGGCGAATGCTCACCGGCTCGTCACTAAGGTGCTGGATGAATACAAAAAGACAGGCAAAGTGACCACGCGATTGCATCCCAACGTGACAAGGATTCTAGATCCGGAAACGCAACGCTTGCTCGATCAGGTGTCCGCAGGTGGTTCAATATCAGCCGAGGATGTTAAGTCGATAGGCAACAAGACGCGCAAGCTGACTCAGCGTTTTGACCAGTAGCATGCGTAGCAAGAATTCCACAAGTATTCTAGGAGAGTTCAATGGCAATTGTTTGTTCACAGGGCCACAGCAATCCTGATGGCTCGGCCTTCTGCGATGAATGTGGTGAGCGTTTGGATGGTGGGAGCGCCACCGCCACGGCTCCGGCTTCGGCCGCATCTCCACTACTGGAGCGCGACGATGCCAGCGCCGGCGCCGGCGACAGCTGCTTCGCCGCGGCTCATTATCCAGGACGATAACACCGTCGTCGATCTTCGGGGAAAGAGTGAGGCGCTGGTCGGACGCGAAGATCCGGTCAGCAATGTGTATCCGGACGTTGATATGACGCCGCATAACGGCGAAGAAGGCGGCGTCTCTCGCATACACGCAAAGATTCTGATCAACGGTAATCAGTATATGGTCGAGGATGAGAACAGCACCAACAGCACGTTTGTCAATCGTCAGAAGCTGGCGCCCAAGACTCCTACGCCCATCAAAGACGGCGACGAGCTTCGCTTTGGTCGTGTCGTAGCCATCTTCCGCACCAGCTAGCTGTGGCTTTCTCGGCTGGCCGCCGCTTAGACTACTTTCTGGTATAGTGCAGCCAGCAAGATCGCTGATCACCAAAGAGATCGGCTGGATTTTTGTTGTGGAAGTAGCTGTGCTACGGCACTAGAGGCTGCCGGCCTCCAGTCGGCGTGCCCAAAGGAGCTAGCAATGACCGATCCTGCATCTCGGCAGTACGTGGCGCTTCCTGGAAGTGAACGTAAACTGGTTCCTGGCGCTCATGTAGTTGGTCCAATTGATCCTGGTGAGCTCATCCAGGTGACAATCAAAATACGCTCACGCACCGCCGCAGAGGATTTGTCAGCGGCGGTGGATGCTCTTGGAGCGCAGTCTCCCGCCGAGCGCACGTATCTTACTCCCGAAGAGTTCGAGACCAAATACGGAGCCGACCCGGCAGATATAGAGAAAGTCGTCGAGTTTGCTCGCCAGAACCAGCTGCAGGTAGTACAGGTCAGCCCTGACCAGCGCACTGTGACGGTCTCCGGCACCGCGGATCAGATTACTCGTGCCTTTCGAGTGAAGCTGATGAACTATGACTCACCCCAGGGAGCGTATCGTGGCCGTCTAGGGGCCGTTCATGTACCCGCCGATCTACAGCCGCTTATCGAGGGGATCTTTGGGTTAGACAACCGTTTGCAAGCCCGTCCCCAAATCGTGCGTACCCAGCCACAGTCGGAGCTGGACATGCCTGCGACTAGAGCCGCCAGCGGCACGGCCGAGGCTCAGGGAGCGGTGAGCTTCTTCCCACCGGAAATCGGCAAGATCTACAACTTTCCAGATCATCTTACCGGCTCGGGCCAGTGTATTGGCCTGATTGAGTTTGGCGGCGGTTTCCGAGAGAGCGATCTCGCTGCCTACTTCCAGCACCTGCATCTTCCGGTGCCCCACGTGGAGGCGGTTTCTGTTGACGGTACTCCCAATCAGCCGGGTGTCAATCCGGACATTGACGGGGAAGTCATGCTCGACATCGAAGTCGCCTCCTCTCTAGCTCCGGAGGCGAAGATAGTAGTCTACTTCGCCCAATTTAACGAACAAGGCTGGATACAGGCCATTAGTACCGCTATCCATGATCGCCGGCATCGACCCTCGGTTCTGTCCATCAGCTGGGGATTTACTGAGGGCCAGGATATCTGGACAAGCCAGGCGGTTCGTGCCGTCAACCAGGCCTTCCAATCGGCGGCGCTCCTGGGAGTAACTGTATGCTGCGCCTCCGGTGACGACGGCTCGCAAGATCAACTTGCCGACGGTCACGCGCATGTAGATTTCCCTGCTTCGAGCCCGTATGTTCTGGCATGCGGCGGCACGAGCATTCAGCTGTCGGGCCGCGAGGTTGCGGGTGAGACGGTCTGGAACGACGGGCCACGCACTTCGGGCGGTGGCGCCGGAGGCGGGGGCATTAGTGACATGAATGACGCACCTCCCTGGCAGCGCGGGCTGATCCAGCCGTCGGTCAATCCCGGACATCGAGTCGGACGGGGTGTGCCTGATGTCGCCGGAAACGCCGATGGAAACTCCGGCTATACCATTCTGGTGGATGGACAGGTGGCTACCAATGTTGGAGGGACCAGCGCGGTTGCGCCACTGTGGGCTGGCTTGATTGCCCGCGTGAATCAACACCTCGGCAAGCCGGTAGGATTCATCAATCCGTTGCTCTACACGAGCCTCAGCCAGGCAGGAGTATTTCACGACATTACGGTTGGAAATAATGATCCTACCAACGGCGTAATTGGGGGCTATTCGGCCAGACCTGGCTGGGATCCGTGTACCGGGTGGGGCAGCCCTGACGGCGGTTTGTTGCTCGACGCCTTCGCCAATCCCCGCAGCTAGCCGAAGAGCACACTATCGTGTCGACCATCGCAAAGGTGTGGACGGTAAGCCGTGAGCAGCTGGTACGCCGGTTGCTCAGTCTACATCGTTACCTTATGCTGGCGCCGCTGCAGATTGTGCTGGCCGGATGCGGTTGTATGGCGCTGGCCGGGTCCAGCGACCTTGCCAATACCTACAACTCGCCACGGCAGGGTGGCTCGATCGTCGCTCTCTTGCTTTTCGCCTCTTTGTCGCTGGCATTCTTGTTGTTTGTGGTTGCTTGCCGCAGCGAGGCATTCGCCCAACTGCTTCGGCGACAGAAGTTGCTGCGCTGGCTTATCTATCCTGTACTGATCTGGGCGTTCTTTACCGCCTATCAGACGACCACTATAGTCCTTCGCGGCGTCGAGGACTCGCTCCGCGTCACTGCCGTACGCTACGGCAGTGACGACATGTACTTCAACCACTATAACGCGTGGCTGGTCCTGCACGGCGATAACCCCTACGTCGGAGATCGGTTAGCGGCGGCTCTCTCATATTTTGGGGTGACGGCGTACACTCCGCTAGCTCGCGGCCGGTTCTCCGATCCTCGCCATTATCCCAGCCAGGCTGAGATGGATGCGGTGATACGGCAGTATCTTGCCCATCCTGAGATAGTTCCGCCCGAAGTGGATCCGAATACCACTCACAGCTACCCTGCCGGCGCCTTTCTGGTGGACGTACCGTCCGTTTGGGCCGGACTTCCCAGCGTGGCTTTTGCTCAATTACTGCTGTTGCTGCTGCTCTTCTGGCTCATATACTATAGCGCACCGCCAGTCTGGCAACCAATGGTGCTGGTATTACTCCTGAGTTTGGCGGATGGTGCGCGGCAGGTAGCCGGGGGGGATTTTGAAATCTGGCCGCTGGCTTTTGTGATATTTGCCTGGCTGCTGCGTGACCGGAGCTTCCTGTCAGCGCTCATGATAGGAATAGCTTGCGCGATTAAGCAGACTGCCTGGCTGGCCGCTCCCTTTTATATTGTCTGGGTCTGGCGTAGGTATGGATTCCGTGAGGTGTGTAAGCGGGCTGCGGCGGGATTGGCCATCTTTCTCGTCATCAATCTTCCCTGGATTATTGCCTCGCCCCATCAATGGCTGAGCGGCCTCCTAGTGCCGGTGAGTCTGCCTCTGCTGCCCGACGGCAGTGGGGTGATTGGCTTATCGCTGGTTGGGGTTCTGCCGTTGATGCCTTCATGGGTATATGGTCTGCTGGAAGCTCTGCTGCTTGTGGGGGCACTGTGGTGGTACTGGCGCAACTGGGAGCGCTTCCCGTTCGCGGGACTGATTCTTCCGCTCGTGCCACTCCTGGGAGCGTGGCGCAGCTCAGAGCGCTACTTTCTGCTCGTGCCGCTCGCGGCCCTGTTGGCGGTAGCCCTCACGCTGCGCGGCAATGTGCTGGGGGGAGCAAGCGTCTCGCCAAGGATTTCCACCGGCGCCGCGTGATCCCTGCTGTCCACTTACCGTCTGTCGACAGACGGTAAGTGGACGGGCCTGATACCAAAGGACTTGCCCGGCACAGGGATAAAGCACTACTAAAAAAACAGACTCAAGGAAGGCTGGGTCATCCGGTTATGAGAAAGGTATAGTCGGTAGGTTGATCTTGTTGTTTGAAACCCCGGTAAGGACTCCTGCCAGAGCGGTGTACCATGCCACGATAGCGGTAGCGACGCCGGTGTATCCACCGATCTGGATGATGTTGGTGTTGTGGCCATTGAGCCACCCGATGGCCAGCAGCAGGAAAGTAACGAACAGCAAAATGAAGACCAGCGCGGTTGCGCCATTGGTGCGGAACGAGCCGAGCATCATGATGCCGGTGAAGATGGTCCAGCCCAACAGATAAAAGCCAATTGCCGAATTTGAGGCGCCGCCAATGGCAGCTCCAAACCCGGGGAGCAGCAGCGCGGCGAACGAGAGCCAGAAAGCGCCGTAGGAGGTGAACGCGGTGGCGCCGAAGGTATTGCCGCTGCGGAACTCCCACATACCGGCGGCGAACTGAGCGATACCGCCATAGAATACCGCGAGGCCGATAACGACGAAGATGTCGCCTTTACCGGTAAGCCATTGGGCGTTGACTGAGCTCAGGAAGAATGTGGTCAGGGCAAATCCGGCCAGACCGAGTGGACCGGGGTTCGCAATCTTGATATCCACGATGACAGAACTCCTCTCTGGGAAGGAAAACTTCAATGGTTCCCTGTGTTCGCGAAGGTGCGTCCGAGATGAGTCGCCACTGCCCTATAAACTCTACGGTAGAGGGCGTGGTGACCGAGAGTTTGCGGGAAGATGATCGCGCGAGGATGATTTCGGAAGACTCAACTCCCTTCTAGCATGCTTTTCGCCGCATACGACTGGCAGCAACCTTGTATTATAGTAGAGTCTAGCACATCTCCCATAAAAAATGAATACCCAAGGCGCAGCCCATTGCAAAATCTGTTATCATGTCATCAAGCTACGTACGACGCGGTAGCGGTCCACTTGGGTATCGAAGTGTCGTCACGTCCGGTTTATGGTAGCGAAAGGGGCACACATGTCCAGTTCTCAGGAGTCTTCAGGGTCGACGGCGACCATTGACGCGCTACTACAAGAAACACGCACGTTTCCGCCTCCCGCCGCTTTCGCGGCCCAAGCAAACGTTCGTGATGCCTCGATTTACCAAGTGGCACACGACGATCCGGATGGTTTCTGGGCTAGCGCTGCCAATCGCCTCGATTGGTACGAGCGTTGGGAGCGAGTACTCGAATGGGATGCTCCATGGGCGAAATGGTTTGTGGGGGGAAAGCTCAACGCTTGCTACAATTGTGTAGATCGCCACACCAAGACTGCCCGTAGGAACAAAGCCGCTCTCGTCTGGGAAGGCGAGCCTGGCGACACTCGTGTCTTGACCTATCAGGACATGTATCGTGAAGTCAACCGTTTTGCGGCTGTATTGCTCGATCTAGGAGTGCGCAAAGGAGACCGGGTAGCTTTCTATATGCCGATGATTCCCGAGCTGGCCATCGGCATGCTGGCTTGCGCTCGCATCGGCGCTACCCACATGGTCGTATTTGGCGGATTCAGCGCAGAGGCGCTTAGCGGACGCATCAATGACTGTCAGGCCAAGCTGTGCGTGACGGCAGATGGTGGGTGGCGACGAGGCGGAGTGATTCCGCTCAAGGATACCACCGATGCCGCACTCGCCGATTGCCCCACGATCGAGCATGTGCTGGTAGTAAAGCGTGTCGGACCTGAGGTACGCCAGGTAAACATGCAAGAGGGCCGCGATGTGTGGCTGCACGACGCTCTCGATCACATTACCCAGAAGTATGTCGAGCCGGAGCAACTAGACAGCGAGCACCCTCTCTACATCATGTATACATCAGGTACTACCGGCAAGCCTAAAGGCCAGCTGCACACGACCGGAGGATATCTGGTAGGTACCTCATTGTCGCACGAGTGGATTTTCGATCTCAAAGAAGATGATGTGTACTGGTGTACCGCTGATATCGGTTGGGTAACCGGCCATAGCTATATCGTATATGGGCCAATGTCAAATGGTGCGACCGTCGTTATGTATGAGGGCTCGCCCGACTTCCCCGACAAGGATCGCTTCTGGGATCTAGTTGAGAAGTATCGTGTTTCCATACTCTATACCGCTCCGACCTCGATACGCACCTTCATGCGCTGGGGCGAGCAATATCCGGCAATGCATGATCTTTCGTCCTTGCGCGTGATGGGCACAGTAGGTGAGCCAATTAATCCCGAGGCCTGGATCTGGTATCATGAGAACATTGGTTATGGAAAATGCCCCATCGTAGACACCTGGTGGCAGACAGAAACCGGCGAGATCATGATTACTCCGCTTCCTGGCATTGTTGCTACCAAGCCCGGCTCCGCCACACGCCCCTTCCCAGGCATCGAGGCAGATATTCTGGATGAGCAGGGCAACAGCGTCCCAAGCAATACCGGTGGCAACTTGGTTCTTCGGCGCCCGTGGCCGGCAATGTCGCGAACGATCTGGGGGGACCCCGATCGCTACAAGGCAACCTACTGGAGCAAATATCCCGGTATCTACTTGACTGGAGACGGCGCGCGGCGTGATGATGACGGCTACTACTGGCTGCTTGGTCGCGTAGATGATGTGCTGAATGTGTCGGGTCACCGTATCGGGACCATGGAAGTCGAGAGCGCCTTGGTCAGCCATCCGGCAGTAGCCGAGGCCGCGGTAATCGGTGTGTCGGATCCGATTACCGGGCAGGCGATCGTTGCCTTCGTTACTCCACGCAGTGGGCAGCAGCCTAGTGATGCCCTCGCAGCTGAACTCAAAGAGCACGTGGTGCAGGCCATCGGAGCGCTCGCCCGTCCCAAGCGCATCTACTTTACCGTAGAGTTGCCCAAGACGCGCAGCGCCAAGATTATGCGTCGTTTGCTACGTGACGTGGCTGAAGGGCGTGTCCTCGGAGACACTACGACGTTGCTTGATCCTGATGTGGTATCGCAGATCAAGGAGCAGTATGAAAGTTCAGAGGGGTAGCGGGTACCGCTGGATACGGTAGCTTCCGGACATTCGAATCCCAGCCGGGAATAGCCGATCGGCTATTCCCGGCGACGTTTTTCCACTCTAGAATGGCTGGAATGCCGGCGATGGCGGTGCCGCAGAAAGAATCCTTAGCCTTCCTGTATGAGCGCGGGCGTGACCCCAGACGCGTCTTTACATCTCTTGAAGTGCAGCTCCTTGGACGTGCCGGCGCCGCATTTGACAACGCAGGAGCGCTGGTGCTGAGGCTAGGCGGTAAAGCAGGACGCTTGGGCGAGTGCATTGTAGCGACGGCGCTGCTCGAAGGATGCTTGCAAGCGTTGGCTCATTCCGGCAAAGTTGGAACGCCGGTCTCCATTATCGTGGATGAGACAGCTTCCGAGCTCTTCAAGCCCGTAGCATACGAGGACGCTTACTGGCGAGACATCAAAATTATACCGGCGCCAGCCGATGAATTACTTGAGGCTTCGGACTGGCAGCGTGTGGCGCTACCAGGTACGCCGGCGATACTGCTTGATCTGCACGGAGCGCACGATGGAGCTCCATACTTGCAACAGCCGGCTGAAACGGCTCCGTGGGATGGGAACTTAGCGTTCATGCATCTGTACCGAGCTGGTATTCGCTTCTATGCCAGGCACGGGCCACTGCACCGCTACGCCGATTTTGTCCAGGATCTCCTGCAAGTCAAACCGGGCGTGGTGGACGCCAAGCTGGTTCAGCCGACTATCCGCCTTGGGTCCTGGGATGAGGACCGTTACCGGGCACTCGCGCACATGGTAGGTTGGCCGGATGACTCGTTTCGTATCATCGGCTTCTTCCAGTCCGTGGTGGCAGCCAAATGCTACGGACGATGGGGTGAAGTTCTCGAAGAGCTGTCGGCTCTCGTGGCTCGGCACTGGCCCAACCGAGCTATCCACTGTCTCATTGCTGCCGGTCCGTCGCGCCAGCAACCCAACGGAGCAAATGCGGAGGAGCTAGCATCTTTGTTCTCCGGCTTCACTGGTACCCAGCACAATACCACAGTTCGCGTGGAACAGATCGACTCACTTCACGATCTGGCTCTGCTCATAGCCAGGTGTTCGCTAGTTCTTTCCAACGACACCGGTCCTGGACATCTAGCCGGCGCGCTCTCGATTCCGACCATCACGCCATTTCTACCGGGCGGTGTCTATTCCATGGAGGTATGGGCCTCGTCCCTGTGGCATCACGGGGTTACCTTGGAACCGAACCCATTTACCACTGCGGAGCTTGAGCAGGCGGTACTATGGGAAGATGCCACTCTTATCGACCGCATCGAGCCGTCACGACTGGCAGATGCGGCATTTCGAGCATTAGCCGGGCCTCGCAAGTGAATCTGAGCGGACCCACTTAACTTGGCTGGGACTACTGCCATTTTACCCAGCGATGCTCCAGGAAAACGGCCCGGTAGCGGCTTGCGTATCTACCTGCTTTACGGTGACGCCATCTGAGCTGGTGAGATACGTGCCCGACTGGCCGCTTACCGCGATGTACTGGCTATCGGTGGACCAGAGCATCGTTGCGGTTGTGACGCCCGGCACCGCCGGCAGCAGACGATGTACCCCATTGGGTGTCCCATTGGAAATGTCGAGGCTAATAATCTCGACTCCTGCGGCAGACTTGCCCAGGGGAGTGGCAAGGTGTGCCCCGTCTGGGGACCAGATCGGCGTTCCAGAAACATTGCCAAGCACCATAAGCAGTGAAGCGCCATTCTGCGTAGCCAGGTACATCTGGCCGGTGCTGTCGACAATCGCGGCAATATCCCCATCTGGAGACCAGTAGATACCAGTGATTGTGTTGTCCAGCTGTGCCGCCGCAGTGGTTGACAGTCCAGGCCGGGAGCCACTCACGATTGCTATTCTGGGTGCGCCGTTCTGGTCGACATAGCCAACCAGCCAAGTGCCAGTGCCTTGCTGCGGGGTGAAGTCGGCCGCGGTAAGCTGGACGTTGGTAGGTGTCAACCTTTGAACAGTCGAGCCTGGTACAGCGGCAGAGCTGAATATGCCGGTGAGTGATCCGGTATTTGCCTGCCAGGCGGTCCAAGTGAGTGTCGGGTGATCGCTGCCCGGTAGCCAGAACATGTCTCGTAGCGTGGCCGCGCTGGTGCTTGGGTCGGGAGCCGCGGAAATCTGGCGGACCGCTGTGCTGGCAAGGTCATAGTTCCAGATGCTTTCACTGGGCCCGTTGACCGCAACGATCGCCAGATCCCGGCCATCGTCGCTCCACAGCAATGAAGTGGCGTTCCCATGGTCGCTGGTGAGAACAACCTGGTCAGCGGTACCGTCCACATTGACCAGATGTAGTGAACCGTCTACTGCCAGGTAGGCAATGTGCTCGCTGTCAGGTGACCAGCTCAAGATTGGATGAACCATGCACGTGGTACCCGAAGTTGGGCAGGTCAGGCTGAAACTGGAGAACAGTGTATCATTTTGCCTGTCGGAGCGAATCACGTGGATGCGTCCATTGCCGGCTTCGACATATGCTACCAGCTTGCCATTCGGAGAGGCGCTCCAAATGTCGCTTACCGTAATGTTGGCTGGAGTCAGCTGCTCTCCGATACCCGCCCCATTTTCGGGAGCGCTCCACAGCGCCCGGTCGTGCTCGTAGACGACGCGGCTACCGGCGGACAATGGCTCGGCGTTTGGGTTGATACCGCCGATGATCGGAGTGGGTGGGCGGCTGGTCGTTACTGGGCTAGAATGGAAGAAACCCTGCTTGAGCAGCAGGGCCGACCCAATGATAATCGCTAAAACCGCCGCACTTTGGAGTGCTATGCGGCTCCATCTCAGTGGGGACCCGCGAGTTCTGGACTGCCCGGGAACGGGTGTCAGAGAGCTGGCCGGACTTTCTTCGCTCTTCGTCTGGTCGCGTAATATGGCGGCAAACTCCGGAGAGCCAAAAATCCGGTCATGCAGCTCCGGTGGTGGGGAAACTCGTGGAGTATCGTGAAGCAGCATGTCGAAACGACGATATTCGGCAACGACCTCGCTGCAGAGGGCACAACTTTCCAGGTGCGCCGCGATCTCCTCGCGGAGTTGCGGGTCTAGCATATCGTCGAGATAGGCACTGAGATGATTCTCGGCCTTCTCGCAGTTCATTTGCCAACGCCTCCCCCCTGTTCCAGCGCACGATAGTGTTCGCGAAATGAGTGCCGTGCACGAGACAGGTACATCTTTACGCCGCTCTCCGCGATGTTCAGTGTTGAGGCAATCTCAGCATAGGAGAAGCCTTCCTGCGTGTAGAGCAGCAGGGCCGTTCGGTAGTGTCTCGGCATGCGCTGGAGCGCTGCGTGAACCAGCTCCGACGTCCCAATGGTTTCCTGTGGGTCAGCGCTTTCGACATCGGCAGGCTCATGGTCAAGATCCTGCCAGGGAAGCCACGCGATCAACTTACGTCTACGCAGGGCATCATACGACGTGTTGGTGGCGATACGATAAAGCCATGCTGAAAGCTTTAGGCTAGCGTCCATTTTGGGTAGCGCTTTGAACGCCTTCAGAAAGGTATCCTGCGTAAGATCGTCAGCCTGTTCGCGACTGCCGACCAGGTGATAGATGTAATTGTAAATAGGGGTCTTATACTCGTCGTAGATCCGTTCAAAGGACCACGCCTGCTCCGCCGCCCGTCCATTAGCCACAGAGGTGCGCTCCCTTACTGAATCAGACTGCCAAGTTGCAGCCTCTTCAGTGAGTGAACGTCCTGCTACCGCAGTCCCGGCTGTCAGGTTTGTCCCTCCGGCTCCATCGTACCGGCCTGGGTCCTGTTGCTGAGACGGTGGCTGGTCGTTATCAGACCCTCTGTCAAATGGAACGGACTCGTAAGACGGCGGTAACATAAGCCTGGCAGGCTGCCTTTCACTAGTTAGGTGAACGGGGCTATCATACCAAACTGTACCGCCATTCTCCAAGCAAGTACGCCCGATTTTCCTATTAAACCCCACAGCGACGAGCCGTCGATTCGGATCTTTCAGGTTTTAGAAGCGTCCCGTAGATGAGCTTACGGTGTGCATCCAGTCGTTTACTTCGTAGACGAATTCATCAGGTACTTCATCTTGCGGAATACTGCCGCAGTCGAATACCCGCAGAACCGCGTTCGGATTCGCACTCCGGAACCAGTAGGCATCCTCCTGCGGAGTACGCCTGGAATCTTTTCCGAAGCAAAGCATCAAAGGTTGGCGCAGCCGGGTGTACTCCGCGACAATCGAGGTATTCAGACTGCCGGAAATGAAACTAGCGATGGGATAGCGACCTCCCGGCTGGTGCGCCATGTCGTAATAAACGTCCACCATGTCATCGCTGACCATACTAGGATCGGCGTAGAGCCGTGTCTGGAGCATATATCGAATACTGGGGCGCGAGCAGATCAGGTTATAGATACTCTCTCCCAAGAGAGGAGACGAGAGCAGCATACTGAGCAGCCGGCGCGCTGGAGGCTCATACTCATTGGGCAGGTTTTGGATGCCGGTCGGCTCGATCAGGATAAGCCGGGAGAAGAGTCCTGGACTCCGAGATGCGGCCCGTACGGTGAGAGCGGCGGTAAGTGATGAGGCCAGAACGGCGACCGGCTGGTCAGCGCCTCCGACTACCTGTCGGAGAAAGTCCCTGATGAGCTGCGCGTAGATGGCTGGCGTATAGATAATCTTCGGGCGGTCGGAGTGACCAAATCCGAGAAGATCACAAGCATAGACGCGAAAATGGCGAGCGAGCCGGTCGAAGATCTTGCGGAACTCATACGAGGAAGCACCGGCGTAGATACCGTGTAGGAGCACCAGCGGCTCACCCTGTCCTTTGACTGTATATGCGATCGTGCCAAGGCTCCAGTCAAAGTTGCGCCGTTCACCGTCAAGCGCCTGCGGCGGTGAGCCAACCGCTATGCGACTGAGCTGATTGGCCAGTGCCAGCGTGCCTACTGCTCCGCCAACAGCAAGCGCGGCGATGTGCCAACCAGTCCAGCCTCTGTCTCTTGGAAGCATCATGGGGATCTTGGCTCTTCTTTCATTGCTGCACCCGCGGGTGGTACCGCCGAGCGCTTTATCGCAAACCCTGTGCCGCAGCAGAGACCGGCTCTCCACTGTCTCCGCTGCGCCATAGGGTTAATGTTGCGTGATATTCCCGTTGAGAATGTCTACCGCGTGAGGCAGTGCTGGCAGGATTACCGCCAGGCAATCTTGAGCTCCTCTGGGGCTCCCCGGAAGGTTCACAATGAGCGTCTGGTGGCGAATTCCGGCAACCGCCCGGCTCAACATCGCCATAGGCGCGGATTTCATCGTTTCCATTCGCATGGCCTCGGGCAACCCGGGAACCAGCCGCTCAATGACTGCCAGGGTTGCCTCCGGGGTGATATCGCTAGGACTGAAACCAGTTCCACCGGTGGTCAAGATCAACTGCAGGCGCAGGTCATCCGACCAGTGACGTAATATGCTTTCGATGGCAGCCCGCTCATCGGGAACTATCTGTCGTTCCTGGACGACGCCAGCCAGAGGTGGTGCAGCTACCATGTCAGCGATGATGTTACCGGACGTGTCTTCGCGTTGTCCCATCGCACCCCTAGTGCTGGCGGTGAGAATACCCACGCTTATCATGGATCTGCTC
Source organism: uncultured Chloroflexia bacterium (assembly GCA_963810535.1). GTDB lineage: Bacteria > Chloroflexota > Ktedonobacteria > Ktedonobacterales > JADMIN01 > JAJPKE01. The sequence continues at coordinate 34,134 of CAWENW010000001.1, read as the reverse complement.
CTTCTCCTTTTCTTCCTCATTCGTCGCCACTAAGCAGATGTTGAAGCTTTTGCAATGGTAATGCAACTGGAAGAGCCAGAGACGGAAAAAAAGCACGCAACGCCCGATGACCTTTCGGACCAGGCGTTGCGTGGAAAGAAAAAAGAAGAGTGCGACTGTGGCCGGATAGTTAGAGTTAGTCCAGGTAATCCTTAAGGCGGCGGCTGCGGCTGGGATGGCGTAGCTTGCGTAGCGCCTTTGCTTCGATCTGGCGGATACGTTCACGGGTGACTCGGAATTCTTTGCCGACTTCTTCGAGAGTTCGGCTGCGGCCATCGTCGAGTCCGAAGCGCAAGCGCAGCACCTCTTGCTCTCGTTGGGTCAGCCCGTTCAGCGCGTCTTTTACCTGTTCCTTGAGCAACTGGTGGCTGGCGGCTTCAGCAGGCGCGAGCGCGCCATGGTCTTCGATAAAGTCGCCCAGATGACTATCGTCTTCCTCGCCAATCGGCGTCTCCAAACTTACCGGCTCTTGGCTTACCTTGATGATTTCGCGCACTTTTTCAGGTGAAATCATCATTTCTTCGGCAATCTCATCGGCAGTGGGCTCTCGGCCAAGCTCTTGCAAGAGTCGTCGGCTAGTGCGAATCAAGCGATTGATGGTCTCGACCATATGGACGGGAATACGAATGGTGCGCGCCTGGTCGGCGATCGCGCGGGTTATTGCCTGGCGTATCCACCACGTGGCGTAGGTCGAAAACTTATACCCTTTGGTATAGTCGAACTTCTCGACCGCGCGGATGAGGCCGATATTACCTTCCTGTATAAGGTCCAGCAGACTCATCCCTCGCCCAATGTACTTCTTGGCCACGCTCACGACCAGCCTCAGGTTGGCTTCGGTAAGCCGCCTCTGGGCTTCTTCCCCATCGTAGATGGAGCGCAGGCTTTGCAGCGCCAGCGGTTTTTGCCGCTCAATCTTGCCTCGTTCCATGCGTTTCGCTAGAGAGACTTCCTCGGCAGCCGAGAGCAGCGGAACTCGTCCAATTTCGCGCAGGTACATGCGTACGGGATCGTCGAGACTACTCTCGAGTTCGGCCGTGAGTGCATTGACGCCCTCGCGAAGCTCATCCCACTTGTGGCCACCGTTGTCGCCCAGTTCCTCCTCCGATACCGAGCCACCCCAGATATCTTTGGACGGGTCAAGCGAGTCAAGGGTCATTGGCTCATCCTTCAACACATCGCTGAAGGGATCGTCGTCGCCTAGTAGGGCGATGTCGTCCGGTTCCGCGACAGGTGCGCTTGACAATGCGGCGGATATCGGCAGACACTGCTCGACATCCTGACCGGATTCTCCACGCGTTTCCCCCACCAGCGCCTTCGGCTGGCGGCCTACAACCAAATTCGCCACCAGCTGCCCCACAGGTAGCTGGTACGACGCCTGATCGAGCTCGTCGAGAGTATCCGCAATCACACCCTTACCGTCTGTTGAGTCGCCGGCATCGCTTCCCCACTCCGCGACCAGGACGTCGACTGTATGTCGAGCGCCCTGTCGCTCTCGCACGCCTCGTTCGCGTCTGACCATCTCGCGAAATCCCTCCTGAAACGGCACAATCCCACGGGGCAAGTCGTCCACCAGTATCGTCAGCTTGCCTCCAATCAGGAGGGGTACCGGCGATACTTGGTGCTGTGTCGGTTCGTGGCCGCCACTGATTTGCTGCTAGCTGCGAATCCGGAAAAGTTCGCACCCGGATCGCTTAGCCGTGCGATGGACGAAGGCGAGCCGCTGAGCGGAGCTGAGAGCCTGCTGGGCCGCTCAGGGAACCAAGCGCCTCGTCTATCGCGCGTTTCCGTACCAATATCTGATTCAATTGCGCGACGAGTTCTCGTGATGCCAGAGAATCAAGCGAGCTCACAGCGTCGCGTAGGAGATACTCAAGCTCAACAATCTCATCGTTTAGGCGCAGACCCTTTAACCGGTAAGCAGATTTGATGGCGGCTTTAGCAATCCCCCTACCATCCTGCGGCATGCCTGGCGGCAATGTCTGCCTGGCATGCTGTGCAGTCGCCTGCAAAAGCGGCGGCAATCCCGTGAGAAACAGGAGCACATCGACGGTTGGATTGACTGATGTCGCGGCCGAGAACGCCTGGAAGAGAGCTCGAGACTCGGTTCCAGAAAAGTCGCCTTCCGCGATGATGCCTCGAATATCTGACCACACGATTGGGTATTCGAGCAGCAAACCTAGGATATGTTCCTCCTGCTCGAGTTCGCCAAGAATCCTGGCCGCCGTTCCGGTCCTCGCTGGCTTTCCGGCTGTAGTGACGGACGCACTATACGACGTGCCAACGACATTTTGCCCACTTTTGGAGTACTTTTCTCCCAAGCCCTCGACATCAGTTTCTGTGTGGTCGGCATTCTCCTCTCGCTGACTTCGGCGCATTGACCGATTGCTTCTCTCGTTCCACCTGTTGTCGCACCAGCACCAGATCGCGACGCAGATCGAGCTGGTCAAGCCGGATGCGCGCCGCCAGTCGTCCGACATATTCGTCGGCGAGCGTTCGATTGCGCACCTCGGCAATGATCGGGAGTACTCGACGGGCCGCCTCCATCTTTGCCTGTGGAGTATCTAGCGATAAACCGGAGGTTTCCGATTCGATCAGGTAGTCAATCAGCGGCTGAGCCTGCTCGACCGCCTGTTGCCAGCCGAGCGGATCCCGACGTACAAACTCATCAGGGTCTTCGTGAGGCGGCAGACGCACAACCGTAATCTCCGCGTCCACTTGCTCCTCAAAGCGTATGATGCCTTGGGATGCAGCCTGGCGTCTCTGCGGAGAGCGCGGGGCTGCTCCGGGTACCGGAATGAGTACTTTATCGAATGCCTGTTGTGCCACCGTGATGCCTCGAAGCGTCGCCGATTTGCCGGCGGCATCGGGATCTAGGGCCAATGCCACCCGGCGTGTCAGCTTTTTGATGAGGTGAATATGTTTTTCGGTGATAGCGCTGCCGATACAGGCAACAACGTTGCGGAAACCGAACTGGACTGGAAGGACCACATCCATGTACCCTTCAACGATGACCACCTTGTCTTGGCGTTTGATAGCGTCGCGGGCGAGATCAAGGCCATAGAGCGTAGCGCTCTTGTCAAACGAGAGAGTCTGTGGCGTATTCAAATATTTTGGCTGGCCACTCCCCAGCTCACGGCCTCCAAAGCCGGTAGTATAGCCCTGGGCGTCTCGAATTGGGAAGATTAAGCGATTCCGGAAGTAGTCGTACAGTCCTCCTCCTCGCTCATTGTCTCGCTCTCGGGAGAGTCCTGCCTCTTTGAGTTCGGTAGCCGAGAAGCCCTGTTGTTGCAGATACTGGCTAAGGCGATCGCCCTCAGGTGCGTAACCAAGACGCCAGAGGGTGAGTGAGTCGTTCTGAACACCACGTGAATCGAGATAATCGCGGGCGTACTCGGCTTCGCCAGACTGCAGTAGCTGATGGTGGAACCAGATGGCCGCGGCTTCGTTGAGGGAGCGGAGGCGTAGTTTGGCCGAGCGCTCCGGGGAGGAAGTGGGATCATCGCTTCGGTCGTTTTCTAGTGGCACGCCGGCGCGTTCTGCCAGCAGACCGAGCACGTCTTTGAAAGAGAGATTAAGCTGCTTCTCGAAAAAAGTAAAGATATCCCCATGTTCGTGGCAGCCAAAGCAGGTCCAGGTTCCTTTGTCGGGGAAGACGTAGAAAGAGGGGGTGCGCTCGCCATGGAAAGGACACAAGCCCTTATAGGTCTTACCGGATTTCTTGAGCGAAACGACAGCGCCGATCTCCTCGACGATGTCGAGCCGGTCTCGAACTCGTTCGACAATGCTGGTGGACTCGCCCACAGTGTGCGCTCCGTGCCGCCTGGGCACACCTTCCGCGAAAATGGATGACGTGAGAATGGGTGACAAAGTCTAGCGGCTCACGGCCGTGTTTCAGCCACGAGTTCATTGTAATTCATGCTGGTTATTGCTATGTAAAGCGTTTCGCTATGTATAACGCTTCACTCGATCAAAAGTCGCAGCCACTCCTGTCGTGCTTGGATCTCACGCGTTAGTCTTCGTGATCACCCAGCCATCGGAGAAAGACGGTGGCGATACTAAGGATGAAGCCGCCGACCAGCATGCCGGCTCCCATCCAGAGCGCCCTCTGTCTCCAGGCATTGGCCTCTTCCCGGTCAAAATTGCTCGGGGCCGAGCGGCTTAGTAGCGGAATGACTTGTCCCTGCGACATCGCAAAGCCTTCCGCAGCAAATTGTGGACCAGGGTCTGCCAGTATGTTCTCGGCTTCTCCGGATGAAACGGTACTGTGATGGTCCAGGCTTCTGCCATAGAGGTAATCGGAGAAGCGAGCACAGAACTCTTGAATCGCGCTTTGACAAGCCGCCGAGCTCCAACCCAGATCGGCCAGAGTGAGAACGTAGGCCCCAAGTGTATGGTCGCCTTGTTCCGCCATATCTACCAGATCAATAACCGCCTGACCAGAGATCCTTGCGCCGGCAGCGTACCCGCTGATTTCTAGCTGCATATGTTCCGGCTGGCGTGACGCGGTAGTTCTCAAGGTAAGTGTGGCTGGGCCGCTCTTCTCACTCTGTACCCGCGCTTCAAACGTCACACCGTCGCTCACGGAAGAGGGACCAAGCTGGATGAGTCGTTCACAGCCGGGAATCGTCTCAGCGAGCACATCGGGGCGGAGCAGCGCGGCGAAGACACGGTCAATGGTGGTGGGAAAAGTATGAGTGCCTTCGATTCGCATACGTTTATCTTGGTACCTCCTAATGGGCCGGTCCCGCCCACATACTCACGGAAATCGGCCAACGCGCCCTCTTGGGATGGCGTAGTATTGGGCAGTATACCGTACGCCGCCTCAAATGCCAAAGAACAGTGTCACCGCCCTTAGAAGCTAGACGAACAATAGTGAGCCGAAGTCGCCGCAGGAGGCGTCTATACTATAAGGAAATATAAAGGTATGACTATATTGCGCCTTTGGGGTAGCGGTGTTATCATTATGAGGGAGCTGTGCGATCCTCCGACTTTCACCTGGGTCATCATCACCAAAAGGGGCTGCTATCCGTGCATTTCTTGGCACCATACCGCCAGTATTTCTTGATTTCGCTCATAATCGTGGCTCTCGCACTGATCGTTTCGATCTTACTGCAGGCGCGCGGTGCCGGTCTCGGCAGTGTCTTCGGGGGTACGGGGACGGTTTTTAAGACACGGCGTGGCATCGATCTCTTGCTATCGCGTATCACCATAGTGTTCTCGGTGTTGTTCGTGGTACTGTGTCTGCTCGCGACTGCTATCCCGACGAGCTGACAGCGATTAGTACCGGCGGATGTCGGGTACAGTAGATGACAGGTGCGAAACGTAGAGCCTGACCCGGGATTACTGGTTGAGTTCAAGTCTAGATCAGTTGCGCTGTATCAGCAGGATGGTTCGAGAGATGACAGCGCAGTAAGTGGTGCAGAGCGTCCCTCACGTTGGAAACGGTGGCAATGACGCTACCATCCGCACGATGTTATAGGCGGCGATGCTATAGGCGGCACGTAAGCCGAGCAATGGGGCCCGACTTCCGCGGAAGTCGGGCTTTTTGTGTCCACGATTCACCAAGCTAGTCTTGGGTGGACTGAAAGTAACTGTTTGGCAGCGTAAGTGGACGGCTATCGCCGAAAGTAATTGGCGTTGATCTCTATGAAATGCTTCCATTGCACGGGCACTCTCGCTTCCTCGAAGATGGCATCAAACGGGCAGGCAGGTTCGCAGGCGCCGCAGTCAATGCATTCGCTGGGGTCTATATAATATTGCTCATCTTCTTCGGCGGCGCGGATACAGTCCACCGGGCAAACATCTACACAGGATGCATCCTTCTCGCCAATGCAGGGCTGAGTAATAACGTAAGTCATTGCTACTATCCTTTGGGTTCTCGAGCGCTTGATCTGCCTGACATGCAGATGTAACTATTCTAATGCGGTTTCGAGAGAGCGTCAAAAGCTCGCCCGGATCCGGAGAGGAGACCACTTGTATGGCCGTTCGTGAAGCGACGCTGGCTGGCCTCGGCCGGGAGCAGCTACTCAAGATGCACTATCAGATGGTGCTGCTCCGCCGTTTTGAGGAGAAAGCTGCCGAGGAGTATACCTTGGGTAAGATCGGCGGCTTCCTACACCTCTATATTGGGCAGGAGGCCAATGGTGTCGGCATTTTCTCGGCACTTGATGCGGATGATTACGTGCTGAGTGCGTACCGAGAGCACGGGTACGCTATTCTAAAAGGCGTTGATCCTCACGCGGTAATGGCCGAGCTATTCGGTAAGGCAACTGGATGCAGCCAGGGTAAGGGCGGGTCGATGCACATGTATAGTGCGGAGCATCATCTGCTAGGGGGGCAAGCCATCGTCGGCGCACAACTGGTCATGGGAGCGGGAGTTGGCCTAGCAATCCAGTATCAGGGAGAGCAGCGCATCGCTCTTGTCCTGTTCGGCGATGGCGCGGTCGATGAGGGAGCCTTCCACGAGGCGTTGAATCTGGCTTCGTTGTGGAAACTTCCCGTGGTTCTGGTCTGCGAAAACAATCAGTATTCGATGGGTATGGCTGTTACCAAGGCCTGGTCGGTCGGCTCTCTTGAGCCTCGTGCAGCCGCTTATGGAATTCCCTATTACCGGGTGGATGGTATGGATACTTTGGAGGTGCGTGAGGCAGCAATAATGGCCCGCAAACACGCTATCTCCGGTGCCGGTCCCGTATTGATCGAGGCGCTCACCTACCGCTTCCGCGGTCATTCAATGGCTGACCCCGCGTATTACCGCACGCGTGATGAGGAACAGCTCTGGAAGTCCACGCGGGACCCGATCATGCTCTTCGAGGAAAAGCTCATGGCCGCCGGTGTCATGCGCGATGAAGATATTCGCTCCACCAATGAGGAAGTAGAGAGTCTGGTCGACGACTGCGTAGTGTTTGCCGAAAGCAGCCCCGACCCTGCTCCAGATTCCCTCTATACCGACGTAACGCAGGACGGCGCCGGAGCCATCGCCTGGCGCAACAAGGCGAGCACACCACGGGAGTAACCAAGGTAAGAGCCAGGGACAGCTACGCAACGCTTCGCCCGAGACCGATGCGGCCGGCTGAAATCGCCAGAGCAGGTAGCTGGTGGAGCATCTTGAGGATACGAGGATAACAGAGTAACTATGCGCACAATTATGTATCGTGATGCGCTGCGTGAAGCCATGCGCGAAGAGATGCACCGGGATGAGCGTGTCTACATCTTGGGCGAAGACATCGCCGGCTACGGCGGCACCTACGCTGTCACTAAAGGATTATTTGAAGAGTTCGGCGAGAAGCGAGTCAAAGACACGCCACTTGCGGAAGAAGTGATCGTCGGGGCAGCGATTGGATCGGCGCTTGGCGGGCTGCGCCCTGTCGCCGAAATCATGACCGCCAACTTTAGTCTGCTGGCCAGCGATCAGATCATCAACAGTATGGCAAAGTTCCGGTATATGTTCGGCGGCCAGCCGGCTCTACCCATCGTCGTTCGGATGCCGGGAGGCGGGGGAGCACAACGTGGTGCTCAACATTCGCAGATGCTCGAAACGATGTATGCCCACATCCCCGGCTTAAAAGTGGTTATGCCTGCGACTCCTTATGACGCCAAGGGAATGCTCAAAGCGGCAATCCGAGATGATGATCCGGTGCTGTTCATCGAGCATGAGCTCCTCTACAACGTCAAAGGCGAAGTTCCCGACGAGGGCGAGGACTATACGGTTCCTTTGAATCGCGGTGAAATCAGACGTGAGGGGCGAGATGTGACCATAGTAACCTTCTCGCGCATGGTGCACCTCTGCTTGCAGGCAGCCGAAAACCTGTCTCAGCAGGATATCTCTGCCGAGGTGATCGACCTTCGCTCGATACGGCCGATTGATCTTGAACTGGTACTGAGCTCGGTTCGTAAGACCAATCGCGTAGTAGTCGCCGAGGAAGGCTGGAAGTATTATGGAACCGGCCAAGGGCTGGCTGCGCTGATCTACGAGTATGGATTCGACTACCTAGATGCGCCTATAGGACATGTTACCGGCAAAGATGTGCCAATGCCGTACTCCAAGGTGCTGGAGCGCGCCGCACTCCCCACCTACGGTGACATCGTCACTGCAGTGAAGGCCATCGTCCCTGCCCGCGCAAGCGTACGCGTTTAGGGTCCAGCAGAGAGGAGGCCGAAGATGCAGACAGTGGTGCTGCCGAAACTGGGCGATACGATGGAAGAAGGCAAGATTTTACGCTGGATCAAACAGGAGGGCGACGACGTCAAGAGGGGCGATGCGCTCGCTGAGATAGAGACGGAGAAAGTCAATATTGAGGTGGAGTCGTTCTTTGCCGGGAAACTCCGTAAAATACTGATTCCGGCTGGCACTACCGTAGCGGTGGGCGCGCCTATTGCTTTGGTGGGTCCAGCCAGCGAAGCTGTGCCCGCTGGAGCTTCTGGAGTTACCGAAGCTGCAGCGCAGGCAGACTCGGGCGTACCTCAGCCGTTCACTGAGTCCCAAATCACCTCGTCTCCAGGTGTCGCCGATGATGGCGCCGGAAGTGGAATGGCCGACGATTCCGCCTTACATGGCGAGAGGGTTTTCATCAGCCCGATCGCTCGCCATATCGCTTCCGAGCATAATCTTGACGTCTCGAAAATGACTGGAAGCGGGCCAGGTGGGCGCATTATCCGCTCCGACGTCGAGGCGATCCTGGCGCTCGCCGCAGGACAGGAGACGACACAACGGCTCGCCGAAACGAGGGGAGCTGTCACTGCTACCGAGATCCCCCTTTCACAGATGCGCAAGACCATTGCCCGGCGCTTGCAGCAGAGCATGCAGTCGGCGCCCCATTTCTATGTCACCATGACCATTGACATGACTCGGTTGTCTGAGTTGCGCGAAGCCGTAAACGAAGTGACTTCCAGCCTGCGGCCACCGCTGAAAGTTAGCTTCAACGACTTCATCGTGAAGGCGGTGTCGCTGGCGCTACTCAAGAGGCCGGAGGTAAATGTCTCATTTGATGGCGAGCACCTGCTGTTTAGGCAACACATTAACATCGGGATCGCCGTGGCCCTGCCTGAAGGATTGATTGTGCCGGTTATACATGATGCCGACAGGCTCGGTGTCGTTGAGATCGCGCGTGAGTCGCAACGCCTGGCTGAGGCCGCCCGAACCAATAAACTCAAACCCGACGATTTCTCGGGTGGAACCTTCTCGGTTAGCAACCTTGGCATGTACGGCGTGGATGAATTTACCGCGATCATCAATCCTCCCGAGTCGGCGATACTGGCGGTGGGTACGATCACGCCTACTCCCGTCGCACTTGAGGGCAGCGTCGTTGTGCGTGACCAGATGAAAGTCACACTCTCGGTGGACCATCGGGCACTCGACGGAGCAAGTTGCCGCCGGCTTCCTGCAGGACCTGAAGCATCTTTTGGAACAACCACTAACCATGCTGCTCTAGCCGTATTGCTCGTCCTGATCGGTAACTTGGGGAGGTGGGGGCTTTTATATGAGTGATGAGAGCCTTATGGGCGATGATAGCCGCCCTTGGAGCATTGAGGTCGTCCAGGCTGGCCTGGACGACGCCATCCGCCTGGCGCCACTATTCGACGCGTATCGGCAATTCTATGCCCAGCCGCCCGACCTTCTCGGTGCAGAACAGTTCCTCACGCAACGACTGCAAAGGCGAGAGTCGGTAATATTCTTGGCTGATGTCACTGAAAGGTCCACTGTCTCGGCAGGTGCCACCAGCGGGACCAGTCCGCGGACACTAGCTGGCTTTACCCAGCTGTATCCGTCCTTCTCCTCGATCTCGATGACGCCAATGTATGTGCTCAACGACCTCTACGTTGTGCCCGAAAGCCGCAGGCAGGGGATCGGCAAGGCGCTTCTGGACCGCTCTCGAATTTTTGCCGCCGCCACTGGGGCAACCAGCCTGGTACTCCAGACTGCCATAACCAATCATCACGGCTCAAACCCTCTATGAATCGCTCGGCTGGCTACGCGACGATCTCTATTACACGTATGAGCTTACCTTACCCTGATCCAGTCGTAGCCAGTGCCCCCTTGACGAAATAGAAAATATGTTCTATCATTGAGTCTGTAAGCGGCGAGGCACCTGCTCCGGCCTTCTGTGGCTGGGGAACCATGGCTGGCACGGACTCGTCGTCTGGTCCTGGCGCTGTGCGTATCCTCACGCATGGTTCGGTGTCGGTGCCCTCCACTGGCATCGGCCTGTGGGTCGTGCCCTCTCGCGGTCCACAGGTGTTTACTGATCTACTTTCTGTGCATACAAAATCAACGGAGTGGTGAGCCGGCAATTGCCGGTCACCACTCCGTTGTCATTGGCGCGATGGACTGTAAAGACTTCTCTCCTGTTATTGTCCAGGATTACTCGGCGCTGGAGGGGGCGGATATCCTGGCTGGCCCCCAGGAGGAGGGGGATAGGCACCTGGCTGTGGCGGATAACCTGGCTGCGGTGGGTAGCCTGGTTGTCGGGTAGCCTGGCTGTGGTGGGTAGCCTGCTGTGGTGGATAACCCTGGCTGTGGCGGATAACGCCTGGTTGCGGTGGGTAACCCTGGCTGTGGCGGGTAGCCTGGCTGTGGCGGGTAGCCTGGCTGTCCTCCCATACCCTGATACATTGCCTCCTGGTACGGCACCGTGGGTCCGTTAGGACCCTTGTAGTTGTTCTTGCCCACCAGGCCTCCAAGAGCTCCAACTCCAGCGCCAATGCCTCCATCGATGAGCAGGCCAACAATGACTCCGACGATGGCGGCGGCGATGAGAATAGGAATTATCTGGCTCTGTGACACCGAGCTGCCCGCGGGCACGTGAATGGATGGAGCTACTATCGCAACGACCACGATGACGCTCACTATGCCGCCGACGATAGCGCCAAAGAGTCCGGTTATCAACCCGGCAATAGCGCCAGAGCCCACTCTACCGGTAGCTCGGGAAGCATTTATCCCGGCGACAAAGGTGAGAGCAAGGGCCACGAGATCGACTAAGCAGCCAAATAACGGTGTTGCTGGCGTGCCGCCGTTGACAGCGCCGGCAATGGAAGAATAATAGCCAGTGGCCCACTGAGCGAGGACACCCGCTATATCCAGCACGGCCAGGATTGCGCCGAAGATCAATCCGTAGCGTATCGCTGGATTTCCGCCTTGTTGTGCTTGCATGTTCTTTCCCCCATGCACCTATATGTACCTGTATAACCTGGATGAGTCCCTCGCGGCGCGTCTTTTGAGCCGCTGGCTACGAGTCGTATGTAGCGTCAGTATGGTACAGCCTATCGACCCAACTTGGCAAGACGAGACCCTGCCTATGCGGCATTGGTTGGGTTGTCGGCCGCTGGTATTTAGCCAGCATTATGAACGCCGGGGCGCGGAGACGGCTCTCTGGCCTGCGGCTCCAATTCTTCCCGCTACCGCGCCGGCACTCAGCCCGAATACCAAGTAGATAATCACTTGGAGAAGCAGCGCCAGGAATTGAATCAGCAGATACTGCAGTCCAGGAGAGGAGACATAGACGGAAGAGGTCGGCGGACCAGCAGGAGTGACCAGAATAACCCCTACAGTGGCTACCAACCAGGAGACAGTGCCATCGGCATGGGTCAACAAGACCGCCGGTATGCCGATAATGAGCCAAACCAGACCGCTGGCCAACGCGACCAATGTTCCCGCTCTGGCCGCCTGTCGCACATCGCCGCTGTTCTCTATGACAATCCGCCCGGCATAACAGGCCAGACCAAAGGTGATGACCAGACTGGCGAGAGCTGACACATACGTTACCGAGAAGAGTCGGAGGAGTGGATCAGCCAACTGGTCGATACTCACTCCTCCACCTTCGGACTGGTTTACCAATGAGCGCTGCATACTGAGTACGGCTGGGTATGCTGAGATCGCTGCCGAGGTCGTAATCAACACTTGCAGCAAAGTGAACATTCCAGCCGTAAGACGGATCGTCCACAGGTAGCCACCAGTATCTGTCTGCCTGGTTGCGACTGGTGCCGACCTTTCGGTCTCCATCATGCGGATTCTCCATCAGACTGCCAATTATTCCCGTTCTAGGTTACCTTAGTGTACCACCGAGGGTGGTGTTGCGCGACAAGCGGCCGGGCCTCTGCCTGATGGAAGCAGAGGAACAAGCGATAGAAACTGAGCTGTCTGGGGTCACTGTGCTAGCGCTGGAAAGCTCAGTTGTCTCCAATGTCCGACTTGTCTCCATACGCTTCACGGAGTAGCGTGTCCAGTCCATAGTCGCTCCCGCTAAGAGGTGCCACGCTGCCGCCTACTTCGCCGACCAGCTTTTCGTAGAGCCTTTGTAGCTGATCTTCATTGGTGAAGTAGAGTGTCAGGGTCCCCTTACCCCGCGACGAGCGCTGCAGCTTGACCTTCATCTCGATGGCCCGAATAAATTCCTCTTCCAGTTGGTGGGTATCGTAGCTCTGCTGGCGAATCCGGCCGCCATGTTTGTCAGGCGTCAGTCCAAGAGTGAGCTCGTTGTAGCGGCGAGCTCTTTCCTCCGCCTCGCGTACACTGAGCTTGAGCGCGATGATCTCATTCTTAAGTGTAATTCGCGCCTCTTCTCCGGTTACCTGCAATACTGCGCGGGCATGCCCTTCAGTAAAGAGCGTCGGTGATGTGATAAGTGCCTCGCGTACCTCCGCTGGAAGCTGTAGCAGTCTGAGCGTATTGGCAATGGTAACGCGGTTGCGGCCGATGCGGTCTGCTACCTGTTCCTGAGTGAGATGGTACCCTTCGATGAGCGTCTGGTATCCTTGTGCTTCTTCCAGCGGATTGAGATCAGTGCGCTGTAAGTTTTCGACCAGAGCCAGCTCCAGCATCAACTGCGGCGTGGCTTCGCGAATCACTACCGGTACGGTCTCGAGGCCGACCTTCTGCGCCGCCCGCCAGCGTCGCTCCCCGGCGATGAGCTGGAAGTGAGAACCTTGTTCATCCTCGCCGTCGAGCCGCACCAGCAATGGCTGCAGCAAACCATGTTCCTCAATGGACTTCACCAGTTCGCCCAGCTTAGGATCGTCGGTGAGCGGCATGCGCGGCTGCAGTGGATTGGGCGATACCATGGACGTAGGCACTTCGAAGAGCGCGGAGCTGGCAAGGCCGGTATCCATAGGCATGTCGTCGGCAACTGGACTAGCTCCGGGGATGAGAGCGTCCAGTCCGCGCCCAAGGCCGAATCTCTGCTTAGGCATGAGTCTCTCCTAGAGTTCTAGTTTTCTAGTCCCTTCGCACGGGCGATGACTTCCTCAGCCAGTTGCTTGTAGGCCAGCGCCCCCGGCGAATGGGCATCGTGCTGCAAAATGGTGAGTCCGTAGCTGGGTGCCTCGGAGAGGCGGACATTACGTGGCACAATGGTATTGAACTTTTCCTTGGGAAAGTGTTCCTCAATCTCGCGCACGACTTCTTTACCCAAGGTGGTGCGTGGATCGTACATGGTAAGGACCACGCCAAAGAGCATGATGTGCGGATTCAATCGGTCACGAACCAACCTGATGGTATTGAGGAGCTGTTGCATACCTTCCAGGGCAAAGTACTCACACTGCAGCGGCAGAACGACGCCGTCGGCGGCGGTCAGCGCGTTCACAGTCAGGAGCCCGAGCGACGGGGGGCAATCTATCAGGATAAAATCATAGTTCTGCCTGACGGAATCCAGCGCCTTCTTGAGGCGAGTCTCGCGCTGATCCAGGTAGACCAGCTCGATATCGGCGGCGTACAGGTCGACCTTTGCCGGTAAGAGCGAAAGGTTGGGGATTATCTCGGACTTGATCACCTGGTCGACCGTGACGTTTTCGTTGACCAGGAGTTCGTAAATAGAGTTACCGACCTTGTGCGAGTCCACACCAAAGCCGGTTGTGGTATTGGATTGCGGGTCGAGGTCGACTACCAGCACCCTGCGTCCAGCTTCCGCGAGGCAGGCTGCCAGATTGATCGAGGTAGTGGTTTTGCCGACGCCACCCTTCTGATTCGCAATAGCAAAGACCAGTGCTCCTGAGCCTGACATCGGGGCCCGCCCCCTTTCGGTTGAATTGATTGTATAAGCCCGGAGCTGTACCAGCTCCGCACGCTTTTTGCGTATAGGCACAGGGCATTGTACCGTATGTCTGTAGCTCGGCACAAGCCAAGCGGCTTGGGTAGGTCGTTTGGGCTAGGTACCGCCCAAGCTTGCAGCCCTGTGGCGCGAGGAAAGTAGAGAGAGGTTGCTCTTGAAGCCATTTGCTGGTAGCCGGCGCGCAGTGTGCGCTGGGCTCCACAAGCTTCGTGCCATCGTAGATCCGAGATTCGCGTTACCCGAAGACAACATAGTGCCGATTGCCTGCGGCATAATTCTTAGCCTGGCGTACTTTTACCTGACCCCAATTTCTCTGCTGGCCCTTCCGGGGCTTCTCTGTTTCGGATACCTGGCCTGGCGACGCCTAGATGTCGCCCTGGCCCTCATGCCGCTTACATTCCCCTTCTGGTATGTGCCCAAGGAGCTCATTCTTGGCAAAGTATTTCCCCTGAGCGAGATAGCGCTCGCTGTCTGCATTGCCATAGCCATTGTGCAACTGGGACTTTCAGCTCGGCGGTCGCCGTCGCTCGGGGAAGCGCTTGCTCGGCTGCGGTGCGAGCTTGGCTGGTGGCGCACAAATGCCGGCTTGCTAATTATCGTAGGTGCGGCTCTTCTCTTTCTTGGAACTTCGCTGGGCGTGATGGTAGCCCTACGTCGGTCGGACGCCTTGCGTGCCTGGAGGTGGGAAGTCGTCGAGCCGATAGTGTACTTTATGCTTGTGCTCCACTATGGACGGAGCAGGAGCGCGCTAGCGCTTCTTGTCTGGTCCTTTCTGGGCGGGGCCGCGCTGGTAGCGGTGCTCGCAGTCGTGCAGGTGCTGTGGCTGCATGTCACATTTACTCCTCTTGCCCACGGAAATCGCCTGATACCGTATGCGGCTGCCACTGGAGCGGTTCCCAGGGCGACCGCCTTCATCTATGGCAGCGCTAACAGTCTGGGAACCTGGCTGGCCAGAGCCTTGCCGCTGGCGCTGGCACTAGCAGTTGCCGCCGCCAGCCGGCAAGTACGGGCGATAGCCGCTGTGCTGGCTATTGTGTACCTGCCGGCACTCTTCTGGAGTAACTCGCGCGGGGCCTGGGTCGCCGCGACACTTGCTTCGCTCTTGGTGCTGTGCTTGCTTTCGCGCCGGGCCAGGTGGCTGGTGCTTGGACTGGCCATACTAGTCGGCATCGCGGCTGTCTGGCAGCGTTCGGCGCTGATTGAGGCTCTGCTGATGGGCCACGGCGGCTCTGCGGAAGTGCGCCTTCTGGTCTGGTTGTCCTCCTGGCATATGATTCGGGATCATCTGGTTTTTGGTATCGGTCCCGACCAATTTCTCTATAATTACAGCCCTCGCTATACCTCGCATCCCTACTGGATTCCTCGCTGGAACGGCCGTATTACACCGGCGATCTACCAGCCGAATCTAGCTCAGCCGCACAACTTAATTCTGGACCTCTGGCTCAGCGGCGGCCTGCTGGCGCTAGTGGGCTTCCTAATATTGCTGATCGGCATGGCACGACATTTCCTGCGGATCTGGCTCGGCGCAGGGACCGGGTGGAGGCGCGTGCCACTTGCCCCTCTCTCTCTGGGTATAGCCGGCTCAGTGGTGGCGGGACTCATACATGGCATGGTAGATAACGCCTATTTTGCGCCGGATCTCGCACTGGCATTCTGGTGGTCCATGGCAGTCTTGATCTTGCTCTACAGCAAGCCTGGGCGAGGAGAGAGTTGACTCCGGCTTTCCAGAAGGCGGGAGGCATGCTCCATTTACTATCTGAGACGGGTACGGTAAAATGGCCGCACTTGTGAGCGGGAGATATCAGCCAATACCAGCGTGATTGACAGGGGTGGCGCAGCATGTTCAGTCTCCATGGAGATGGATAAGAAAGGGATAGGCGCATGGCCAGCCAGCAACAACCGGCAGACGTATCACCCGACGATAGCTTGTTGACGCCTGCGGAGAAGCGGACTTTAGAAGCCATCTGCGAGGCGCTGGCTCCATCGGTTCCTCCTCCTTCCGGTGAGTCTGATCCGTATGGCTTGTATGCCCGCACAGCCGCAGATTTGCAAATCTCTCAACGTATCATGGAAGCACTGGCGCTAGAATCCCCGGAGAGCCGCAAAGATTTCCGGCGGCTACTCAATACATTAAATTCTCCATTGGCTGGCATGGTGCTGGCGGGCCGACCGCAAGGCTTTGCGGGGTTGTCGCTGCCTGCGCGTGAAACGGCGTTGCGCAAGATGAGCACCAGCTCACTACCCGACCTTCGCCAGGGATTCCAGGCGGTCAAGCGTCTGGCACTATTCCTTTTCTATGCCGCACCTAGTCTGGACGGCCGCAATCCCAACTGGGCGGCACTCGAGTACGAACGGCCGCCATTGCCTCCGCCTGCGGATGCTGAACCTAAACCGATTCATCCCTTGAAGGTCACCGCTCCTCTCTCGCTTTCCGCCGATGCTGTCATCGTCGGTTCGGGCGCCGGAGGTGGGGTCATGGCGGCCGAGCTTTCCGCGGCTGGAAAGGACGTCGTCATTCTGGAGAAAGGCGGCTATTATAACGAGCCGGATTTTACCGGTCTCGAGGCTGAAATGACGCGCGCTCTGTACCTACGTCATGGTACGCTCTCAACCGCGGATCTAGGTATGACGGTGCTGGCGGGTTCAGCGCTTGGTGGAGGTACGCTAGTCAATTGGAGCACGTCGCTGCGTACGCCGCCGGAGGTATTGCTGGAGTGGGAGCGGCGCTTCGGCCTCGCGGGCGCTACATCGGCGAAGTATGCCGAAGGGTTTGACATTGCGGAGAAGCGCCTGGGGGTCACGACCAACGACAGTGCGCCTAATCCCAACAATATGGCTCTCCAGCGTGGCTGCGAAGCGCTATCCTATGAGTGGAGACCGATTCCCCGCAACGCCTCCGGCTGCCTCCAGCGCTGCGGAGCCTGCGGCTTCGGCTGCCAGTTTGGACGCAAGCAATCGACTATGCTAACGTTCCTCCAGGACGCCAGCGACCGTGGGGCGCGTTTCGTCGTCAACTGCCAGGTAGAACGGGTACTGATGGAAGCGGGGCGTGTCACTGGAGTAGAAGGTTGGGCTCTCGATGCGGCGAGCGGTGCGCGGCACCAAGTACGAGTACGGGCTCCTCTAGTGGTAGTTTCGGGCGGCTCGGTGGAGTCACCGGCTTTGCTGTTGCGCTCGGGTCTCTCAAATCCCAACATTGGTCGGCACCTGCGCCTTCATCCAGTTTCGGGGATGGCGGGCGTCTATGATGAGCCAGTTTTCCCCTGGAAAGGGTCGCTTCAGACAGTCTATTCGCCGCAGTTTGCCCGCTTGCAGGGGGACTACGGCATCCGTTTTGAGGTAATGCCAGCTCATCCCGGCACTATGGGGCTTTTCACTCCGTGGGAAAATGCGGCGAGCCATAAGCAGCTGATGGCCCAGCTCAAGAATACGGCGACATTCATCGTATTGACTCGAGACACCGGAGAAGGCCGTATTACCGTTGACCGCCACGGTGAGCCGGTCATTCAGTATTGGCCGAACCAGATTGACCGTAGGCATCTGATTCGCGGATTACAAGAGCTCGCCCGCATTATCTTCGCCGGCGGCGGTATCGAAGCTGTCTCGTTGCATACTCCACCGCAGCGAGCGCAGACTGAAGGACGTAAGCCGGGCGCGATCTCGCGTGAACACCTCGAACGCTACCTGGCCGACATCGAAAGGCGCGGCATAGTCGTCAATCGAGTCGGAATGGGGACCGCGCATCAAATGGGAAGTTGCCGCCTGGGCGCTGACCCACGAACGGCGGTTGCCGATCCCTCCGGCCAAGTCTATGGCGCGAGGGGGCTCTATATTGCCGACGCCAGCGGCTTCCCCACTGCCTCGGGTGTTAACCCAATGCTCTCGACGATGGCGCTTTCCTACTGGGTGGCCCGGCAGGTGACGGCATGACCGAGGCTACCGATAACCGCGGCGCCGCGGCCTCGCCGGCGGCGCCGCCGCCTGAACAATCACTCGTGTACAGCAGGTGGCGCATGTGGAAGGAACTGCCGCCGCGCTACGGCCTCATCGTAGCCGGTAGCGGCTTACTCATGTTCGCTGGAAGTAATCGAGTGACTGCCGCCACAAATGGCGTGGTCAAGCCGCAGGAAATTGTGGTAGTTTTGGCCGGGCTACTCGGCTTATCAATCCTCGTCGCTTCCGGCTCGTCATTCTCCGTGCCGCGTAGCTGGTACCGGTACTATGCTTGGCTACGCTATCCGTTGTTTGCCGTCGGACTGTTTTTGTTTTTGGGAACCTTGGTGACCTTTGCCGGCACGCTGGAATTGGCCATCCTGCCGACTGCCCACGTCTATGAAAACGATGTGCTATCGTTTACGCATGTCAACGCCGAGCTGGTACTCGCAGGACGAGATCCGTATACGAGCGACACTGCCTTCGCCCTGGCGCTACGTGAATTTCCGGATGCGCTGCCTACACCGCTTCGCGAAGGCATTCTGGGGGGGAGCTACGAGCCTCCCAGCTACAAGGATGTGAAGGCCCTTCGGAATCTCTATCTCAACAGCCCACTGGCCACTCGCGGTGCGCTCGATCCGCGAACACTCCATAGCTATCCGGCGCTCTCCTTTCTGCTGTATGTGCCGGTTCTGTGGGTAGGTCTGCCAAACATCCTATTGCTGAACGTGGTGATTTGCTGGGGATTACTAGTTTGGCTGGCCTGGCAGGCACCTCCCCCCTGGCGGCTCGCGGCGCTTTTCGTTGCCGGAGCCAATTTGGCCATAGTCTATTCGCTACCGGTTGATACCGAGGTCGTCTGTATCACGCTTGTGCTGGCAGCCTGGCATGTGCGTGAGCGGAAGTGGCTGGGGCCGGTGTTGCTTGGACTTGCCTGCGCGTTCAAACAATATTGCTGGCTGTTTCTTCCTCTTTTCCTTTTGGAAATCTGGCTGACGCATGGGTGGCGCGCGGTGGTGCGCTGGGCGATCGTCGCACTCGCAGCGTTTCTAATGCCCAATATCCCCTATGTGGTCGAGAATCCTTCTGCCTGGTTACACAGCATTTTCTTGCCGGTAACTCTGCCACTATTCCCGCAGGGGATAGGCATAATGGCACTATCGCTCGGCCATATTCTGCCCTACGGGCCGCCACTCCTCTATACCGCGCTCGAAGTCGCGGCTTTTGTCGCTATGCTGTTGATCCAGCTGCGCTTCCACCGGCAGCTGGGCGACGCAGTACTTCTACTCGCCGTCGTGCCGCTATTCTTTGCGTTTCGCTCGCCGCCTAATTATTTTGCATTTCTCCCCTGGCTTGCGGTGTACGCTGCTAGCGGTCTCTATGTCTCTCGCGATCGGCACGCGACAAGTGCAAAAACGGTGATGCACTCCGGCTGAGCGTACTCGGCCGGAGTGCATCACCGCTATGTACTGTCTATGCACTACGAATGTTTAGTACTGAGCCTTACTCCCCGCTACCCGACTCACCAGCTGAGAGCGCGGCCTCAGGAGGTGGAGGAAGCTGACGCAACAGATCCTCGTGGCGCTCGTGCACATCGAGGGCCACAGTGCCGTCGCGCTGTATCGCCTCCACGATATCGCCGGGCCGGAACTTGCCCTGGAGCAGACCTTCGGCGAGCGGATCTTCTACCAGGCTCTGGATGGTGCGGCGTAGTGGGCGCGCGCCATACTGTGGATCGTATCCCTTGGTGACCAGAAAATCTTTCGTCTCATCAGGCACCAGGAGTTCCACCTGCTGCTCGGTGAGTTGAACACGTACCCGAGCCAGGAGGAGATCAACGATCAGACGCACGTGCTCCTGCCGCAAGCTGTGGAACACGATGGTTGCGTCGATACGGTTGAGGAACTCCGGCTTAAAGGTATTCTTGAGTTCGCCAAGCACCTTATCTTTCATGGCCTCGTATTCAGTTCTGGTGCTGTTTTGCTTTGTCCTTGCTCTGCATGAATCCGATTGCAGCTTCTCGGTTGAGCAGGCTAGCCCCTACGTTAGAGGTCATAATCACGATGGTATTCCGGAAATCTACCGTGCGACCCTTGGCATCAGTCAGCTTGCCGTCCTCCAGGATCTGGAGCAACATGTTGAAGACGTCGGGGTGAGCCTTCTCGATCTCGTCCAGAAGGATCACGCTGTATGACTTACGCCGCACGGCCTCGGTTAGTTGGCCGCCCTCCTCATAGCCGACATATCCCGGAGGGGCGCCAACCAGGCGAGCTGCCGCGTGGCGTTCCATGAACTCGGACATGTCGATCTTGATGAGTGCGTCTTCACTCCCGAACATGAACTCAGCCAGTGCCTTTGCGAGCTCGGTCTTGCCAACGCCGGTTGGTCCCATGAAGATAAAGGAGCCGATCGGGCGCTTGGGATCTTTCAAGCCCGCGCGGGCGCGGCGTACCGCCCGGCTGATGGTTTCAATCGCCTCTTCCTGGCCGATGACGCGCTTGTGCAAGGCACTTTCCATCTCCAGCAGGCGAGCCGATTCTTCCTGAGCGATGCGCATTACCGGTATACCGGTCCACATCGAAACAATCTGGGCGATATCCTCTTCGGTAACCGAAGGTTTCTCGTTTCCCTGGTCACGATGCCAGCCAGATTCCAGCTTAGCAATGCGCTCCTTGAGCTGCACTTCCCGATCACGTAGAGATGCCGCCTGGGCGTAGTCCTGATTCTGGATCGCCTCATCCTTCTCGCGCAACACCGCATCCAGCCCGCGCATCGCCTCTTTCAGGTTTAGCGGAGCCAGCGAGCGCTGCATGCGAACCCGGCTGGCGGCTTCATCGATTAAGTCGATAGCTTTATCCGGTAGAAAGCGGTCGGTAATGTAGCGACTTCCCATCTCAGCTGCGGATTTGAGGGCCTCGTCCGTGATAGTCAGACGGTGGTGCTGCTCGTAGCGGTCGCGGATGCCGCGCAGGATCTGGATAGTCTCCTCCACGGTAGACTCGCGGACGATCACATCCTGGAAGCGACGTTGCAGTGCCTGGTCCTTCTCAATGTACTTGCGATACTCATCGAGAGTAGTTGCTCCAATGCACTGAATTTCTCCTCGAGACAGCGCCGGCTTGAGGATATTGGCGGCATCCACCGCTCCCTCAGCTGCTCCAGCGCCCACCAACGTGTGCACCTCGTCAATGAAGATAATGCAGTCCTGGCTCGACCGTATCTCTTCAATGATCTTCTTGAGTCGCTCCTCGAATTCGCCGCGATATTTGGTTCCAGCCACTAACGACCCAACGTCAAGCGTTAACAGTCGCTTGCCCTGGAGCGTCTCCGGAACTTCATTCGCGATGATGCGCTGCGCCAGACCCTCGACGATGGCAGTCTTGCCGACGCCGGGTTCTCCGATCAATGCCGCGTTGTTTTTCTGGCGGCGGGAGAGAATCTGGATGACCCGCTCGATCTCTTTCTCACGTCCAATGACAGGATCGAGCTTGCCTTGGCGGGCTTGAGCGGTTAGATCAATGCCCATCTGGTCGATCGTCGGTGTTTTGGAATGCTTAGGGCTGGTCTCATTGGCATTGCCGCTGCCGGACTGGTTAAGAACCTGTATAGTCTGTGTCCGCACCTTTTCAAGGTTGACTCCCAGACTCTCCAGCACCCCGGCGGCAATTCCTTCTCCCTCACGAACCAAACCAAGGAGCAGGTGCTCGGTACCGATATAATGGTGGTTGAGGCGACGAGCTTCATCCACCGCTAGCTCGATGACCTTCTTGGCGCGCGGAGTAAGACCGATGTCTCCAAGTACGATGCGATCGCCGCGTCCAATGATAAATTCGACCGCACTTCGGACCTTGTTGAGCTCTACTCCCAGATTGCTGAGAACTTTCGCCGCGACTCCGTCGCCCTCACGCACCAGCCCGAGCAGCAAATGCTCCGTGCCGATGTAATTATGGTTGAAGCGTTGCGCTTCTTCCTGTGCCAGGCTCAGTACTTTGCGAGCCCGCTCCGTAAACTTATCGAATCGTTCTTTGTCGTTCATAGAAGACACAGCGGAGAACTCTCACGTGAGAACGAGAGAGGAGCGCCGCTCCTCCTTCCTACTGCTGTACTAGCGACGAGTGAAAAGTACTCCGAATGAAAGCGGAGCCACGGTTCCTACGCCTGTTCAACCCACGTCCGGACCAATCCTGGTGAAACTCTGTGGGACGCTTTACCTGACTCTCAACCAATGTACCAAAAAAAGAAAACTGCGACTGCGGATCCACTGATCGGGTGATCTGGAATCTGCTTCATGGCGAGTATGGTCCCGCCAGGAACTATGTTTCAAACAGTATGTGGAAGCCGCGTTCTCCTCTGGTCTCCCCCTTGATACGTATGATACGCCATCTACAGGTCAGCGTCAAGGAAGCTCATCCGCGCTAACCCGCTTTACAAGCGGGCTCACGCCCTTTATTCAACAGTCCGCCGTTCCGCGTGTACCTGGGAACATACAGCGCGCTTCTTCAGTCTATGGGAGTCGGCTACACCGAGCAGTTGTCTATGTTAACCGTGGTACCAACTCTCACTAAGGATAGTACGTCTCAGAAGGTATAACGTGCCAGGATGAACATCTTCTCTCAATATTTTTCCGTTTGTAGCTCGACTTACCGGAAAAGCGCCAGGATCTCATCGCAAAGTGCTGCCGCGCCGTTCTCATGTGAGATCGCGGCTCTTTGCACCCCTGCTTGAGCCAGATAGTGGTTGTCTTGTATCAGGCGGGCGAGCTCCGCCTGCGCGCGCGCAACTGTATACTCGCGCCAATAGAGAAAACGCCCGGCGCCGATGCGCTCAAGCTGCGAGGCGGTGTAAAACTGATCAACACCCCAGGGTACAACCAGCGACGGCACACCAAAGCGAAGGGTCTGCGCGGTCGTCCCGATTCCCCCGTGATGGATCACGGCAACAGCGTGTGGAAAGACGAGTGAGTATGGCACAAAGGGTAGCGCTAATACGTCATTGCTCTCTGAACTGGACGATAGTTCGGTCTGGCCAACCACTAGGAGCTCGCAGGCCGAGAGCGGAAACGGCCGCGACGCTGGTCTGAAAATATCCGGCAAATGCGGAACTTGCCGACGGCGCTATCGAGCCAGCGGTGACGACGATATAGGGGCGCCGCACGCGCAAAAACGCCTGCAGCGCAGGAGGCGGCTCCCACGACTGTGGAATATCCCAGAAGCAAAAACCAGTCATCTTGACACGGGCGGGCCAGTCCGGCGGTATGGGCTGAAAAGTTGGGGAGCAGGCTACACAGACCAGTTGCGGAGACGCCGCTCCCAGCCAGAGAGACTCCCGCAGTGGCTGCAATCCATACTGAGATCGCAGCCGATTGATTGGGCGGTCGGCAATTTGGCGCAGAACTACGCTTCCAAGGCCCCACACTAGTCGGTTGGCAGCCACCTTGAGGCCAGGCGGCAGATATCGTGGTAGTGGCTGCGCGAAGATGTAAGCCGAGGGCACCGTTGTCGGCGAAAGTGCGACGGTGGCCCAGGGTAGGTCTCTCTCTGCTGCGACAAACGAACCAGCTATCTGACCATAGGATGTTACCAGCATATCGGCATCACGACATGCCTCTCGAAGCTCCTTCACTTGCGCGTCAAGAACAGGCATAATGCCATACCGCACAAGTGCCCGAAGCGAGGGGATGGCATTGTTTGCCCCCAGCGTCTGGCTTCCAGCCGCCGCCATCGCTTCAACGACGTTGCCGGAGAGGGACCGCAGGCCGAATCCCTGGCCGACAATCACGGGAGCAAAGAGGTCCTGTACCGCGAAGACGACTTCATGCCCTCGCTCGCGCAGCACCGATCCTAGCGCGATGAACGGATTTAGATCGCCGGTTGAGCCGAATGTGGATACAATGATGCGAGCCATTGCCACTCGTTCCAGCTAGGTGACGGCGAAGTCACACCGCCGTCTGCCAACATTGTATTACAGTGCTCCAGTAAGGAGCTATGGGCGTTAGCCCGGGTATCGCCAACCGGAGGAGTTTGTATGGCTAATTTGCCCCCAAGAATCACTGCCAGTAGACCTGAGCGCGAAGGAGGTGAGCGGGAGTATGATGTCGCGATCGTCGGTGCCGGCGCGGCGGGCTTGCAGGCCGCTTATCTCCTTACCAACAGTGGTCTCTCGGTTGCGCTAATCGAGGCCCGTAGCCGGATCGGCGGCCGTATTCTGACTCTTCGACCAGAGGGAAGCGCCATACCTGTCGAGCTGGGACCCATATTTGTGCATGGGTGGCCTCCAGAGACCATGACGCTGGTGGAGGCGGCACCGGCTATATTGTATGAGATTGGCGGGCAAACCATTTCCCGCTTTTCGAGCGGGCGGGAGTATGATGGCTGGGATAAAGAGAATCCAATACTCGCGTCGCTTGAGAGCTACCAGGGTAGCGACTGCTCCCTACAGGAATATATTACCGCCAATTTTGCCGGACCGAAGTGGGAGGTGGCCGCGAACCGGGTGCGCGGCTACGCGGCTGGCTTTGACGCCGCCGATCCGGAAGACGTGAGTGTCCGCTGGCTGGCGCAGACTGAGCGGGCGGCGGAGCGCATACAGGGCGATCGGCAGTTCTTCGTATTGGACGGCTATGATCGCCTGATGTTCCACCTCCTGCAGGATAGCGATGCGGCCAATCTGCGGCTACACATGAGCTCGGTGGTGAGGCGGCTCCGTTGGTCCCCGCACCACGTCACGCTCGAGCTGGCCTCTCCCGAGGGAACCGTATTGCCGTCTATCACTGCTGCTCGTGCGATCGTGACTGTGCCTGTTGGGGTTCTGCAGTCCCCAGATGGTGCACCAGGCGCTATACAATTCGATCCCATACCGCCTGCACTGACCCGAGCGCTGGCAGGTCTGGCCATGGGCGACGCCGCCCATGTGGTGCTGCGCTTGCGCGATCGATTCTGGGACCTTGTTCCCCCGTCTTCATTTCACCACCCTGAGCTTTCGTTTTTATTCTCCGAGCATTCAGTCATGCCTACGTGGTGGACGAATTATCCCCTGCTGGTCCCCTACCTTACCGGCTGGGTGGCGGGCCCGCGCGCGAGCCACCTGCTTTCCCAACCAGATCACGACATCAAAGAGGCGGTGATAGGGGCTTTAGCTCAGATACTGGGGTGGTCGCGTGCGGAAGTCGAATCACATGTTGTCGAGCGCTACTTCTACAACTGGAGCCTCGACCCATACACCAGAGGAGCTTACAGCTACGTAAAAGCTGGTGGCCTGGACCGTTTGGCCGCTTTGGCGGAGCCGCTAGATGAGACGCTTTATTTTGCCGGGGAAGCAACCAACACGGACGGGCACACCGGTACAGTACACGGCGCTCTGGCCACTGGAGCACGCGCAGCCAGACTCATTCTGGGCTGAGCACCTCATCGCGTAGCAATTGGAGAAGCTGTGCTTCGTTGCGGGCCAACCAATCTTCGCGCTCAAGTGCGGCGTATGCCCGCTCGGTGACGGCTCCCAGCGGGCTCAGCCCCTGGTAATAGCGCCCCAGTCGATGGATAAGAGAGGTATAGGCACGCAACCTGTAGAGTGCAGGTATGGCGGCGATTTCTTCGGCAACGAGCCGTGCCGAGCGGCCGTACCCAGAAGCGAACGCGTGGAGAATCGGCCATTCGTCGCCGGTACCGAACAGACGATCTGGCCACCAGCTCAGCGCAACTGTAAGATCCATTGCCCGAAGGTCGGTGCTGCAGAACTCAAAGTCGAGCACTCCAGTGACGTGCTGACCGAGCATGAGTATATTGCTGGGAGCATAGTCCTCGTGTGAGAGCTGCTGCGGGAGGCTGGCATACAGAGACGGAATTCGCCGGCCAAGCTGTTGGTAGCCTTCTAGGAGCCGCTGTTTCGACTGTGGAATCAGAGGAAGCTCATCAATGCCTCGGTACGGGTCTGGAACCAGCGGATGACAGTGTTCCAGATCACCGTAAGATCGCCAGCTGGTACCCGCATCTGATAGCTGCCCGCTGATTCTACGAAGTGCGGCATCAAGAGCTCCCAATACTTCACCGGCCGCTTGCGCCTGCTCTAGATTGCTCGAGGCAGGTGGTTGGCCAGCTATTCGAGCGCTAAGCGTCACCGCCACCTCTCCCTGGCTGGTCTGCAGGGAAGCGAAAAGCTCTCCGGCACTGGTAGGAATCGGGACGGGAACCGCAAAGGGCAACCCCAAGCTAGCCAACGCAATGAGAACCGCGTGTTCAAAACGCAACCTGGCGGGATCGGCGTGATTGCGATACAGTCTTACTACATAATAGTTGCCGGCGCTCGTTTCCACCAACTGCACGGAATTATTGCTGCCTCCACCCACGGGCTGGAAAGAGAGTGGACCGGCAAGGTTCCAGATAGGCCCGATTACTCGCAGATCCGCTTCGATATCCTGAGAGTGGTCTCGCACGTCACGCTATCCTTTCCAGATGCCGAGCTATCTATCTCACAAGTGAGGTGTTCCAGGATGTATGTCCCCAAACATTTTCGAGAGGATGATCTCGCGGTTCTCCATGCGCTGATGAATGAGTATAGCTTTGCCACGTTGGTGAGCACAAGCGAAACAGGATTGCCGTTGGCAACCCAGCTGCCTTTCATCGTTGATCCGGAGCCTGAGCCGTACGGCACCCTGCGGGCTCATATGGCCCTCGGCAACCAGCAGCGACAAACGCTCGGGTTACCCGAGCGGGAGGTGCTAGTGATATTTCAGGGGCCGCATACGTACATCACACCATCCTGGTACGAGAATGACCTGAGTGTGCCTACCTGGAACTATGCCGCCGTGCATGCCTATGGGCGTTCTCGGCTGGTAGAAGACCCCGACGTGCTGTATGCCTATCTCAAGAAGCTAGTGGAACAGAACGAGAGCCGTTTTGCAGAGCCGTGGCAGCTGGACAGCTTGCCGAAGGATTTCGTCCGGCAAATGATGAAAGGCGTGGTCGGCTTTGAGATCGATATTACCAGCCTGATTGGGAAGTTCAAGATGAGCCAGAACCGTACTGAAAGCGAGCGAGTGCGTATCGCGGCGGAGCTTCTCGCCGATTCCGATCCCATGATGTGTGAGGTAGCTCAGCTGGTCACCGGCCAGCGCAGACGCGGGCAGTAGCTGCCGCCTTCTGGGATGGCCCGAGGGCTCTCGAACCTAGGCTGTGACTGCTGCATCCTCAGCCAAGAATGCCAGAGCCCTCTCGGTAAACACCTCTGAGAGTATGATGGTGTAATGGTTGGTGTCCGGGATCTCGACCAGCTGGCATCCAGGTATGATATCGCGAACCCGCTCGGCTTCGTCGGCGGCGAGCAGGAAGCCACGATCGGGAGCCAGTGTACCCAGCGTGGCGCGAGTAATGAGCGTTGGCACGCTGACGCGCGCGATAAGCGCGTCAGAATTGAGCGAGGTATTGACTGCCAGTTCTTCTTCGATGGCGAATTTTGGCACTCGCGAACTTACGGACCCATCAGGCTGGACATCGGCATCGTACCGGTAATATGCATCCCAAAATTCATTCCACTGGTGCACCGGCGACGCTCGCCGTTCTGCCAGGTAGGCATCCAGCGAAGGATAGACCTGTCCCAGCCTCTGTAGCGACGAGCCGATCGCGGCTAAAGCGTCAGCCGGTACCCGACCGGCCGCGTCCACCAGAACCAGCCGCCGTACGCGCTTGGGGTGGATTGCGGCGAGAAAATACCCGATCTGCGCGCCCATCGAATGGCCAATGATATGTACCACCGGCAGCCGTAGCGCATCACAGAGCGAGAGCAGATCGTTGGCGTGATAAGGTATACCATAGCCGTGTGGCGGTTTCTCGCTGTAGCCGCGACCACGCATATCAGGCGCGAGGGCATACCAGCCTTGTGACGCAAGGTCCGGGCCCAACCGAGCAAATTCCAGGTGGCTGGCGGTGAGGCCGTGCAGCAGCAGCACGGTCCGCTCCGGTGCAGTAAACTCTCCCCAGGTTTGATAATGGAGGCGGATACCATTGACGGCGATGTCATGAGTAGGCATAGCGGCACTCTCCTAATCATTGGTGGTTTGCTAGCTCCGCGAGGAAGGTCGGAGGTTGTTGCTCACCCAGTATAACACGCACCAGGCTTCCCCTTTATGCCAAAAAATCGGCGCGCCACTGCCTACTATGACGCGACTCGAGCCACCGCAAAAGCTCCTATCCCTAAATGAAGCTGGTATACTGGACGGCAAAGCCAGTCAGAGTTCATATCATAGACTATGCTAGAAAAGTAATCGAGACAAGAAGAGACAGTATCAATGCAGCTACCTCAACCGGTGCGGAGCCACTACGATGCGGTCGTAGTGGGTGGAGGACATAATGGTCTGGTGGCGGCGGCTTACCTTGCAGGCGCCGGCCAGTCGGTCCTGGTCGTGGAGCGCAGCCAAGAACTTGGCGGAGCGACCAGTTCCCAGGCGATATTCGCTGGAATGCCGGCGCGCGTCTCCCGGTACTCGTATCTGGTGAGCCTTCTGCCGGCCCAGGTAGTCCGCGAACTGGGCTTACACTTTGTTACCCGGCGACGCCTCACTGCGTCCTGCACGCCTTTCGAACGCGGAGGCAAGTCGGAAGCGGTTGTTCTCTCTAACCAGGATGAACACCGATCGCGCGCCGAGATAGAGTCACTGGGTGGCGCTGACGAGTGGCGAGGATACCAGGCGCTACTTGAGCTGGAGCGCGCGCTTGCCGAGCTGGTCTGGCCCAGTCTCCTGCAGCCGCTGCGAACCCGCCGGCAGTGGGAGCGGAGCCTGCCTGCTGGTTTGCCGCTTGCGGCATGGGCGGCCCTGGTGGAGCGCCCGCTGGGTGAGACGGTCGAGCGGTATCTGTCGACCGATGTGCTGCGCGGGTTAGTTTTCACCGATGCCAAGATCGGCCTCTTTACCCATCCGGACGACCCAACGTTGCTGCAGAACCGCTGTTTTATCTATCATACCATTGGCAATGGCACTGGCGAGTGGCAGGTCCCGATCGGCGGCATGGGCAATTTAGCCCTGGAGCTGGCTCGCAGCGCTCGGGCCAACGGCGCCACATTACTTACGAATGGTGAGGTCATGGCTATCCACCCCGGCCACCCGCGCCACGAGGTGGTTCTCTATTGCGATGACCGCGAATTAACTGTGTCAGCTACTCGAGTGTTGGTCAACGCAGGGCCCCAGGTCTTGGCGCGATTGCTCGGTCGGCCCTATACCGCCAATGCCTCGGATGAAGGCTCGGTGGTCAAAGTGAACATGCTGCTCAAGAAGCTGCCTCGGCTCAGAGCGAGTCGGGTTGATCCTCACGACGCTTTTGGCGGCACATTCCACATCGACGAGGGCTACAGCGCCATGCGGAAAAGTTATCACGAGGCTACACTCGGCAGGCTGCCAGAGCCTGCGCCCGCCGAGATCTACTGCCATACCCTCACCGATGATAGTATACTTGGCCCCGAGCTACGCGCTGCCGGCTACCAGACGCTCACCCTCTTTGGTCTTGATGTACCCTACCGGCTCTTCGAGAAAGATACGGGTGTGCAGCGCGCGCGGCTGCTGGCGAGCTACCTGGCTGGTATAAACCGGCTGCTTGCGGAGCCGATAGAGGAATGTATCGCGCGCGATGCGAACGGCGAGCCTTGTATCGAAATAAAAGTGCCGCAGGATCTGGAGCACGAGCTCCGCCTCAATCGCGGAAATATCTTCCATTCTGCGCTGTCCTGGTTCTTTGTTGAGGACGAGCAGCTTGCGGGCGGATGGGGAGTGGAGACCGCTTACGACCGAATCTACCAGTGCGGCGCATCGGCGATCCGAGGTGGTGGTGTCAGCGGCATTCCAGGCCGCAACGCCGCTCGGAAAATTCTGGGCGAATTAGGTGTACCGTGGCCGGGCGAGGTCTAGTTAGAGGCCATGAGCCTGACGCACCAGTCGGAAGAACTGATCGGCGCGCACTGCCTGATATGGCGCGGTGAACCTCGCCATGATGCCGGCGATATCGCTTGGGGTAATGGTCCAGGCTAAGAGTCCGAGAGACAGGAAGAGCGGTTTGGTGCCGTCCCAGAGCAGCCCGGCTATTGCCAGCGTGCCGAGGGCTTCATCGACGCTGCCTACTCCTTGGGTCACGGCCTGCGGAAGGCGATCGTAGATGATGCCGGTCTCGGTGTACGATTCGTAGTTGAGCAGTACTCCGAGGGGCGAGACATCTCGGATGTAGGCTTCGGCACTGGCTTGGTCCAGCGGCATCGATTTTCCACCGATGCGATTCAGGATCCAGATCACGTCAAGGCCGAGACGGCGCATGCACTCGGCAGTCTGGCTGGTAAACCTGGGGAAGGTGTCAGCGGGCCAGACGCTGGGATAGCAGTAGCCAGCACCGGAGGGTCCGGCGACTAGGCAGTCCTGCGGCGTTAGCGTGCGTAGGTAATAGTCGAGAAGGATGGGTGCGATGTCCTGTGCCAGCGGATTGATGCTCCAGTTGATTGGCACCTGGCCGCGTGCCGGATCGTCCCAGAGATGCCGCATACGGTGCTGCATGTATTGCAGGTTGTCACCCTCACTTAGCGTAAACGTGACGTATATCTTGTTCTCAAGGAACACGGGGCTGGGAGCTGGAGTGGAGGCATTATGAGGCGCCACTCGTTTCTCCGAAAAAGAGGTGAGGTTAGAAAAAAAATCGGCAGCCAGCACATACACACTATGTGCCGACGTAAGCTCGGTACCGCTGAACTCTCCCGCGATATCCTGCGGAAACCAGCCCAAATATGGCGAGCATGCTGAGACATCGTGCAGGATGGTGTCCAAAAGTGCGCGTTCATCCGGAAGATTGGGATCGAGCCAAACAACCATTGCTCGGTGTGCCACCGCGTAATCCTGGAGCAGACCGCCGCAAGGAACGGGAGGATCTCCCTGGGTCGGAGGTATGCCGACCAGCAAGTCGTGCGAGCAGCGCGGCCAAAGGCTGCGAAATTGCCATCTGTAAGCTTCCAGCCGGCTGGAGAAGCGGCCGCGTAGATCCGCGAGAAGAGGGAGATGGCGCAATTGTCCGTCTAGTCGCTGGGCAAGTTCGGGGCTTACCGGGATACCCTGTTCGAGTCCACTGAGGGTGAGCGCGACGTTGATCGAATCCGGCATAGTGGGATCGTAGAGAATCAGACCCGAAATCATACCCATGTGCCGATCGATGAGGCTCTGGAGCCCGGTGTGGGTCAGGTAGGGCCGGTGAAATTCCCGAAGCCAGCTCACCGTGTCGTCATGCGGACCGTGCAGCAAATAAAGTCTCGGGTTCGAACGGTTTACCAGGCCCTGCAGGGCAGTAGCGAGGAGTCTCTCGTCTCCATCTAAGCCTTCGAGCTCGAGAAGCTCAAGTGTCTCCGAGACTGCTGGCGAGTCTTCTTCATATGGTTCGCGCTGGTTCATAGTAGATTCGACAGATTCCCTAGATTCCACAGGTTGCTTCCCCGGTGGATTCTTGCACTGAGCGAATGAGTTCTATCGTCCCCATCTCGCAACGCCAAAAACGGCGCTGCTCTCTATTGTACGCCGCGCACACAGCCTTTTGACACTCTCACCGCATATATGCAGGAGATTCTCAGTTCGTCACGGCAACCAGTGTTACCGCTCCCTGAACGGCCTGCCCAGCCGCTTGAATGTTTCTGGCCGCATTCTCGTCGCGGTCGAGCACCAGTCCGCAGGAGGCGCAGACGTGGGTACGTACGGACAAACTCTTCTCAACCCGTTGCCCACAGCCACTACAGGTCTGGCTGGTAGAGGCGGGTGGGACCGCGACGACTCGGCGGCCAGCGTATACTGCTTTGCCTTCAAAGCAGGGGCTTTCTGTAACTTTCGGGGCTTGCTGCCGCTCTAATGGTATAGGTGATTGACACAGGCAATTGAGCCTGTTACGGAGGAGTGGCCACTATGGCGGGTGCAATCGGGTCAGGGGAAGACCCGCTTGGGTCCGTGGCTCGTGAATGGGTTTCGGAGGAGTTGGGCCTAGAGCGGCGCTACGTGGGCGTCTGCGGGTTTCAGATGAGCTATGTCGCCGGCGGGCAGGGTGATGAGGTGGTTGTGCTGTTGCACGGATTGGGCAGTGACAGTAGCACCTGGCGCAGGATATTGCCTGTGCTGGCCACTCGGTACACGGTCTACGCTCTTGATATGTTTGGATGCGGTAGGTCGGATAAACCATCGATTGCCTATACCATAGAAGCTATGGCCCACTACGTTCGCTGCTTCATGGACGCGGTCGGTATTGCCCGCGCTCACCTCATTGGACATTCTCTTGGAGGTGGGGTGGCCATGCAGACGCTCTACTTTTCGCCGGAGCGAGTGGAGCGTGTCGTGCTGGTTGACAGCGGCGGTCTGGGCCGTGAGGTACACTGGCTTCTGCGCGCCAGTACCCTACCGGGCGCCCACTGGGTAATCGGCGTGCTTTCCAATCCGCACTTTGGAATCGGAGCGGTAGCCAGTAAACTGGAGCAGTGGCGGCAGGGCAGCGATGAAGCCAGCTACGATTCCATGATTCCCAATGTGCTGGAGCACCTCCGCGAGCATGAGGCGCGCCGCTCGTTTCTCCAAATGATGCGCGCGGTGGGTAGCTTCACTGGGCAGACGGTGAGCGCTTTGCCTCTACTGCCTGAGCGCGCGTCTACACCGTTTTTACTCATCTGGGGCGAGAAGGATCGGATTATCCCGGTCTCTCATGCGTATGCCGCACAGGCCCTTATGCCTCGTGCCCAGGTAACAGTGATCCCAAATAGTTATCACCAGCCCCACGTGGAATGCCCGGAGCAATTTTGTCAGCTCATTCTTGAATTCTTCCAGGCTCCGATGGGGACTGTAGAGATTGCCGGAGGTGCTGCCTCCGAGACGCTCGAGGCAGCACCTCCGGCGCGCCGTATCTGGCAATGGATAATTGCTGCGCTAGTTGTCCTCGGCGGTGTACCCGCCGCCCTCGCAGTCGTTCTGTCGACCAGCCGTCGGAGGCGATTGACTCTGGCCAACCACGTGCTGTAATCCTAATAGAAGCCAAAGTTTAGGGGTTGATCTAGAGTTCTGCCGGAAGACGGAGCGTCATATGAGGACCATTGCGATCGAGGAGCATTTTCTGTCAGCTGCGGTCGCTGAAGCGATGCGCACTCAGGCAAGGGCGCGGGAAGGCGGGTCGAGTGACGCGCACGTAGGGGCGCTCGAATCCAAGCTCGCTGATCTTGGCGAGATCCGCCTGCGTGACATGGACGAAGCTGGTATTGATGTGCAGGTAATCTCACATACGCAGTCAATGATGCAGGCGGCCCAGCCGGCCTCCGAGAGCGTGCGATTAACAACCAAAGCCAACGACCAATTAGCCGCGGCGGTAGCGGCTTACCCGATGCGTTTTGCTGGCTTCGCCGCTCTGCCGATGAGTGATCCGGCGGCGGCGGCGGCGGAGCTGGAGCGGGCAGTGAGCGGGCTCGGATTCAAAGGAGCTCTCATCAATGGCACGACTACGGGGAAATTCCTGGATGATACGGCGTTTCTGCCGATCCTGGAGCGAGCGGCGGCGCTCGACGTGCCGATCTATGTTCATCCCGGACTTCCCCCTACCCCGGTCTGGGAGTCGTATTATTCCGGCTTCGATGCCGCCGTCGACTTCGCGCTCGCTACCGCCGGCTGGGGTTGGCATTCCGAGGTTGGCATCCATGCTCTCCGGCTCATTCTTTCAGGCGTCTTCGACCGGCTGCCCGATCTGCGGATTATCATCGGGCATATGGGTGAAATGCTCCCCTTCATGCTTGCCCGTATCCAGAGTGTGATCACACCAGTCGCCAGGCATCTGCAGCATACGGTACCTGAGTATTTCTTACGGAACTTCTACATCACTACGAGTGGGTTCTTCACCGATCCACCGCTCTTGCTGGCCCTGCAAATCATGGGCGCCGATCGAATCATCTTCTCGGTCGATTACCCCTACAGCACGAACCGGCAAGGACGTGTGTTCCTCGACAACGCAGCTATTAGTCCGGCCGATAAGGAGAAGATCAGCCATCTAAATGTTGAGAGACTGCTCAAGCTTTCATAGGCATAAGCGTCACGACGCGCCAGGGCCCCCTGGCGCGTCGTCAGTGCACTAGATCCCGATGTCCTTGCCGG